>NZ_KZ454942.1:26037-136583 GCF_002797375.1 Bacillus sp. FJAT-42315 | reverse complement strand
GGAAGTTAAGCTCTTCAGCGCCGATGGTAGTTGGGGGTTTCCCCCTGTGAGAGTAGGACGTTGCCAGGCATCAACAAAAAGAACAGCTCAAGCTGTTCTTTTTTGCTATAGAAAAATATAAATTGGTTCATGCTAATCTATACATATAAATTGCCATAGACAAACCTCATCATGTATAATTAATGTCAAATATAGTCAAAGTCAGAAATGGAGGAGGTATTAGTGCGAAATATATCTGATATCATTGAGGATTATTTGAAAAGAGTGTTGAAAACAAACGGTAGTGAAATAGTAGAAATAAAAAGAAATGAAATCGCTGATAAATTCCAATGTGTCCCTTCGCAAATTAATTACGTCATTAATACTCGTTTTACTATTGAAAGAGGATATATTGTTGAAAGTAAAAGAGGCGGTGGAGGATATATTCGAATTATTAAAGTGCAAATTCATGATCAACAGGATTTAATTGATCAAATCATTACACTTGTTGGGAAACGGGTTTCACAGTCGAGTGCCGATGATATTATTTCTCGCTTAGTGGAAGAAGAAGTGATTTCGAATCGAGAAGCAAAAATAATGATGAGTGTGATGGACCGATCTGTTTTAGATATGGATCTTCCTGATCGAGACGAACTTAGAGCAAGAATGATCATAGCTATGTTAATGGCGTTGAAATACAAATAAAAGGAGGGTTTTGTTTTGGTTTGTCAAGAATGCAAAGAAAATCCAGCTACCTTACATTTTACTAAAACAATAAATGGCGAAAAAACAGGACTGCACTTATGTGAAAGGTGCGCACGAGAAAGAGGAGAGCAATATATGCTCAGTGGCCATCCCCAGTTTTCTATTAATAATTTGCTTAGTGGCTTGTTTAGTCTCGATTCCATTTTTTCATCAAAGCCCGCTCAATATCCACAACAAAAGCCATTAAAATGTGATCATTGTCAAGTAACCTTTCAGCAATTCGTCAATATGGGTAAGTTTGGCTGCCCTCATTGTTATGAAGCATTTAGTGAGCAGTTAGGCCCCATTTTAAAAAGGCTTCAAAATGGTAATAATATACACGTAGGGAAGATTCCTGAAAGAACAGGTGGGGCTCTTCAATTGAAAAAGGAAATAGGCGCTCTTAAAGAAGAACTGCAGCAGTTGATTATGCATGAAGAGTTTGAGCAGGCCGCTGAAATAAGAGACAAAATTCGCTCTCTCGAAAAAAATTTACATTTTGAAGGAGGAGAGTCTTCATGTCTCTAGAAAAGTTTATTAATCAGGCTGTTAGCTCATGGATGAGTAGTGAAGGTCCTCATTCTGATATTGTATTAAGTTCCAGAATTCGTTTAGCTAGGAACTTGGCACAATATAAATTTCCTGTTTTTTTAACAGCTGAAGAAGCAGCAGAGATGACGGAAGAGATTGCTAAAGCGGTACAATCTTACTCTCCTGTCGAATTACTCACAATGAAAGACTTGTCTTCCTTGCAAAAAAGAGTATTAGTAGAGAAGCATTTAATAAGCCCTCTACTAGCAGATTCCTCTCCTTATGGGGCGGTCTTTCTCTCCGAAGTGGAAGACATTAGCGTCATGATTAATGAGGAAGATCATATTCGAATCCAATGTTTGTCACCTGGGTTACAATTAAAAGAAACGCTAGAAAAAGCGAATGCAATTGATGATGCGATTGAAGAACAAGTACAGTTTGCTTTTGACGAGCAAAGAGGTTATTTAACAAGCTGCCCGACGAATGTTGGAACAGGGTTAAGAGCATCGGTAATGATGCACCTTCCTGGTTTAATATTAACCCAGCAGATTAATCGAATTATTCCGGCAATTAATCAATTGGGATTAGTTGTTAGAGGAATTTATGGTGAGGGTAGCGAAGTGTTAGGGAATATATTTCAAATCTCTAACCAACTTACACTTGGGAAATCCGAAGCTGATATTGTGGAGGATTTATTGAGTGTAGTTCATCAGCTGATTGCACAAGAACAATCAGCAAGAGAAATGTTAATGAGTACTTCTGCTACCCGTTTGGAAGATAGAGTTTTTCGATCGTATGGTGTTTTAACTAGTGCACGTATTATTGAAACAAAGGAAGCAGCTCAATGCCTTTCTGATGTGAGACTTGGAATTGATATTGGATATATTAAACACAATTCAAAGAGCATTCTAAATGAATTAATGATTTTAACGCAACCGGGGTTTTTACAACAATATGCGGGTGAAGCCCTTCACCCGGAAGAAAGAGATATTAGACGAGCAGCGCTTATTCGTGAGCGGCTGAAAATGGAAGAAAACTGTTGATGTAAAGGAGATGGATGGACATGATGTTCGGTCGATTTACTGAAAGAGCTCAGAAGGTTTTAGCACTAGCACAGGATGAAGCAATTCGTCTTGGGCATAGCAATATAGGAACAGAACATATTCTTTTAGGCTTAGTACGAGAAGGAGAAGGAATTGCGGCAAAAGCTTTATACGGACTTGGACTTAGCTCGGAGAAAATTCAGCAAGAAGTTGAGAAATTGATTGGTCGAGGAGAAGGAAGCGCGCAAACTGTCCATTACACTCCTCGTGCAAAAAAAGTAACTGAATTATCGATGGATGAGGCAAGAAAACTAGGGCACTCTTATGTCGGAACAGAGCATATTTTGCTTGGATTGATTCGAGAAGGAGAAGGTGTGGCGGCACGAGTTCTCAGTAATTTAGGGGTAAGTTTAAATAAGGCTCGCCAGCAAGTTCTTCAATTGTTAGGTAGCAATGAAGCCAATGGGCATCAAGGGGGAGCAGCATCTAGTGTGAACACGCCGACGCTTGATAGTCTAGCACGAGACTTAACGGTGATCGCGAGAGAAGGTAGTCTAGATCCTGTTATTGGCCGTAGCAAAGAAATTCAACGGGTTATTGAAGTATTAAGTAGAAGAACGAAAAATAACCCTGTGTTGATTGGTGAGCCAGGCGTCGGAAAAACAGCTATTGCAGAAGGTTTGGCTCAGCAAATTATTAATAATGAAGTGCCGGAAACTCTCCGTAATAAGCGAGTTATGACATTGGATATGGGTACGGTTGTGGCTGGTACGAAATATCGTGGTGAATTTGAAGATCGTTTAAAGAAAGTAATGGATGAAATTCGTCAGGCAGGAAATATCATTTTATTCATTGATGAATTGCATACACTCATTGGTGCAGGCGGAGCAGAAGGTGCGATCGATGCTTCTAATATTTTAAAGCCATCTTTAGCTCGCGGAGAACTACAATGTATTGGTGCAACTACACTAGATGAGTATCGTAAATATATCGAAAAAGATGCTGCGCTTGAGCGTCGTTTCCAACCGATTCAAGTAGATGAACCAACATTAGACGAATCCATTCAAATTTTAAAAGGATTACGAGATCGTTATGAAGCACATCATCGTGTATCCATCACAGATGAAGCGATTGAAGCGGCTGTGAAAATGTCGGATCGATACATTTCAGATCGCTTTCTTCCAGATAAAGCGATCGACTTAATTGATGAGGCAGGCTCTAAAGTTCGGTTACGCTCCTTTACAACACCTCCAAATTTAAAAGAATTGGAAGTGAAATTAGAGAGTATCCGAAACGAAAAGGATGCGGCGGTACAAAGTCAAGAATTTGAAAAAGCGGCATCTTTACGCGATTCAGAGCAAAAGCTTCGTGAAGAACTAGAGCGTACGAAGAACAGCTGGAAGGAAAAGCAGGGAAAAGAAAACAGCGAAGTCACAGTTGAGGATATTGCGATTGTTGTCTCTAGCTGGACCGGTATTCCGGTCTCTAAACTGGCTCAAACAGAAACAGAAAAACTGTTAAACTTAGAAGAAATTTTACATTCGCGTCTGATCGGACAGGAAGAGGCTGTGAAAGCTGTTTCTAAAGCTGTTCGTCGTGCAAGAGCTGGTTTGAAAGATCCGAAACGTCCAATAGGTTCATTTATTTTCTTAGGACCAACTGGTGTCGGTAAAACGGAACTAGCAAAAGCGTTGGCTGAATCGATGTTTGGTGATGAGGATGCGATGATTCGTATTGATATGTCTGAATACATGGAGAAGCATTCGACATCTCGCCTTGTTGGTTCACCTCCAGGATATGTCGGTTACGAAGAAGGCGGTCAGCTAACGGAAAAAGTTCGTCGCAAACCATACTCCGTTGTCTTATTAGACGAAATCGAAAAAGCGCATCCAGATGTATTTAATATTTTATTGCAAGTGCTTGAGGATGGTCGTTTAACAGATTCTAAGGGACGCACAGTAGATTTCCGTAACACGGTGCTCATTATGACGTCCAATGTAGGAGCTCAATCACTGAAACGCAATAAATATGTAGGCTTTAATATTCAAGATGGAGAGCAAGATTTCAAAGATATGAAGGGTAAAGTGATGGAAGAGTTAAAACGTGCCTTCCGACCAGAATTCCTTAACCGGATTGATGAAATTATTGTGTTCCATGCTTTAGAGAAAAAGCATTTGAAAGAAATTGTGACATTGATGTCTGATCAGTTAACGAGTCGCTTAAAAGAGCAAGATATTATCGTTGAGCTGACCGATCAGGCGAAAGAAAAAATTGCCGATGAAGGATACGATCCAGAGTACGGAGCTCGTCCACTGCGTCGTGCGTTGCAAAAGCAAGTGGAAGATCGCTTATCTGAAGAGTTATTAAAAGGAAAAGTATTAACGGGTCAGCACGTGATCGTCGATGTTGATAATAATGAATTTGTCGTGAAAATAAAGGAACCATCCGCTTTTTAATTAACAGGAAAGGATGCACAACAAGAATTCATAGTGCATCCTTTTTTTAAATTTGATGAATATAAGGTAATATTAGAAAGGAATCAGATATGGCGAAGAAGAAAACGAAATTTATTTGTCAGTCATGTGGCTATGAATCACCGAAATGGATGGGAAGATGTCCTGGCTGTAATCAGTGGAATCAAATGGTGGAAGAAGTATCGATTACCGGCACACCAAAGCGGACATTTATGCATTCAGAAACAACGGTTTCTACAAAGCCGGCTAAGTTGTCAGCAGTAGAAACAGTCCAAGAGCCAAGAGTGACAACGGATTTACAGGAATTTAACCGAGTGCTAGGTGGAGGCGTTGTACCAGGATCTCTCGTTTTAATTGGAGGAGATCCAGGAATAGGGAAGTCGACGTTACTATTACAAGTTTCTTCGCAGCTGAGTGCTAAAGCGAGTAAAGTGTTATATATTTCTGGTGAGGAATCAATTAAGCAGACAAAATTGCGAGCCGATCGACTAGCGGTGAAGGATGATAATCTATTTATCTATTCTGAAACGAATTTGCAACTCATTCATTCTGCGATTGAAGAGTTGGCACCATCCTTTGTGATTATTGATTCCATTCAGACGGTGTATCATCCTGAAGTGACGTCCGCTCCAGGAAGTGTGTCCCAAGTACGTGAATGTACAGCTGAATTGATGCGAATTGCGAAAATGAATGGGATTGCGATCTTTATTGTCGGTCATGTGACAAAAGAAGGTTCGATTGCCGGACCTCGATTGTTGGAACATATGGTCGATACTGTGTTATATTTTGAAGGAGAACGTCATCACACGTACCGAATTTTACGAGCGGTGAAAAATCGTTTCGGTTCCACGAATGAAATGGGTATTTTTGAAATGAAGGAAGATGGACTAGAAGAAGTAGCGAATCCGTCGGAAATTTTTTTAGAAGAACGTTCTCAAGGTACATCTGGTTCCACTGTTGTTGCCTCAATGGAAGGAACACGCCCCGTTCTTGTTGAAATCCAAGCGCTCATATCACCAACTGTTTTTGGGAATCCTCGCCGAATGGCAACAGGTATTGATCACAACCGCGTGACGCTTTTAATGGCGGTACTTGAAAAGCGAGTTGGGTTATTGTTGCAAAATCAAGATGCTTACTTAAAAGTAGCCGGTGGAGTAAAATTAGATGAACCAGCGATTGATCTAGCGATTGCTGTGAGTATTGCTTCAAGCTTTCGTGATCAGCCAACAAGTCCGACTGATTGCATTATTGGAGAGGTTGGATTGACAGGTGAAGTGAGAAGAGTATCAAGAATTGAACAGCGAGTCTCTGAAGCCGCTAAGCTAGGGTTTACTCGTATTATTGTACCAGCTAATAATTTAGGTGGGTGGAAAGTACCTGAAGGAGTAGAAATAGCTGCTGTCTCTACTGTTAATGAAGCCCTCAAAATTATTTTTGGTAAATAACTATTTTTAGATTTATAAATGAATAAAAATAGTTTTTTCAAAAAAACGGTTTTAAGTGGAAAAAAGTGTTTATAATAATACAAGGAGGTGAAGATAGGATGTTAAAACGTCTTGTACAGGCGGGTTTTATTATTTTAGGTGGTACATTAGGTATTATTTTGATTCCGGACTTATTACAATTAATTAAATTAGATCAAGTTCACTTAATTAATAACCCGTACGTCGCAGCTATATTAGGAGCAGTACTTTTCTATGTGCTAACTTTTTGGGCCATTGATCATATCGTTCATTTTGTGAAATGGTTAGAGGATCGTATTGTCACCGCTCCATTGACGGACATTCTTTCTGGAAGTTTAGGTTTGATTTTAGGGTTAATTGTAGCTTTTTTGGCGGGGAATGCTCTCTATTCCGTTGAAATTCCACTTGTGGATACGGTAGTACCAATTCTCTTAACGATATTACTTGGTTATTTAGGATTTCAAGTAGGCTTTAAAAAGCGAGATGAGATTACTAGTCTTTTCTCCATTAATAAAGGTGCAAAGAAAAAAGAAGTTGTTGAGGAGCCAGTAGTACCGAAGAAGTTTTATAAAATTTTAGACACAAGCGTGATTATTGACGGGCGAATTGCAGACATTTGTCAAACGGGCTTTTTAGAAGGGTGTATTATCATCCCTCAATTTGTCCTTGAAGAATTACAGCATATTGCGGACTCTTCTGATACGTTAAAGCGAACAAAAGGACGAAGAGGATTAGATATTTTAAATCGCATTCAAAAAGACATCCCGGTCGATGTGGAGATTATTGAGCGAGATTTTGAGGATATTCACGAAGTTGATAGCAAGCTCGTAAAGCTAGCCAAAGAAATGAATGGAATCGTTGTGACGAATGATTTTAATTTAAATAAAGTATGTGAACTACAAAAGGTTCAAGTGCTGAATATTAACGATTTAGCCAATGCGGTCAAGCCGTTAGTTATTCCTGGAGAGGAAATGCATGTGCTTGTCATTAAAGATGGGAAAGAGCAGAAACAAGGGATTGCTTATTTGGATGATGGCACAATGATCGTTGTAGAAGAAGGACGAGACTATATCGGCAAGCATATCGATGTAGTAGTGACAAGTGTGCTACAAACATCAGCAGGACGAATGATCTTTGCTAAACCGAAAATGATTGAAAAAGCGCTTTAAAGGGGAATCGCAGAATGGCGTATCAAGTAGTGATTCCGGCAGCAGGTCAAGGGAAGCGGATGAAAGCAGATTGTAACAAGCTGCTACTTTCGCTACAAGGCCGCCCGGTCATTATTCATACATTAGAAGTATTTGAAAAGGACCCAGCTTGTGATGGTATAGTTTTAGCTGTTAAAGAAGAGGAGAAACCGCTATTTACTAATTTGATCACTGAGTATAATATGTCAAAAGTTTACAAGCTTGTGACAGGTGGAGAAGAGCGGCAGCAAAGTGTATATAGCGGCTTAAAGCAACTTGAGCATGCGGACATTGTGCTTGTTCATGATGGCGCTCGTCCATTTATGATGAGAAAGATGATTGATGAATTAGTTAAGGAAGCGAAAATATCAGGAGCAGCGATTGCTGCTGTTCCTGTGAAAGATACAATTAAGCGTGTAAAAGACGGGACTGTTGTTGAGACAGTCGAGCGCTCTAGCTTGTGGGCGGTGCAAACACCACAAGCTTTTCGCTTGTCTTCTCTACTTCAAGCACACGAACAAGCAGAAAAGGATGGCTTTTTAGGAACTGATGACGCATCTCTGATCGAAAGAATCAACCTTCCTGTTCAAATTGTAGAAGGGGACTATGATAATATTAAATTGACAACGCCGGAGGACTTGGTCTTTGCTGAGGCAATTATTCAAAAAAGAAAATAAAGGAGACGGAATGATGTTTCGTATTGGACAAGGCTTTGATGTTCATCAATTAACGGAAGGACGTCCGTTAATTATTGGAGGAATTGAGATTCCATATGAAAAAGGATTGCTCGGACATTCGGATGCAGATGTATTATTGCATACGATTGCTGATGCTTGCCTTGGGGCGGTTGGAGAAGGGGACATCGGTAAGCACTTTCCAGATACCGACCCTGCATTTAAAGATGCGGACTCCGCTGTTTTACTACAGCATGTTTGGAAGCTAGTCAAAGAAAAAGGGTATGTTTTAGGTAATGTAGATTGCACGATCATGGCCCAACAGCCGAAAATGGCTCCACATATAGAAAAGATGCGTACAAGAATTGCCGAGCTTTTAGAAGCGGATGCTACACAGGTGAATGTGAAGGCAACAACAACGGAGAAGCTAGGTTTTGTTGGTAGAGAAGAAGGAATTGCTTCACAAGCGACTGTTCTTTTAGTCAAACCTGCGATGTAACCATCTTTCTTCTAATTAGTAACAGTGGTAAAATAAAAAAATAATTATTTCAAGCTATAGGGAAAATTGAGGAGGAAACAGCATGGCCAATGACATTCGCGTGCGGTATGCGCCAAGCCCGACAGGTCACTTACATATTGGGAATGCACGTACAGCGCTGTTTAACTATTTATATGCTCGCAATAAAGGCGGGAAATTTATTATTCGGATTGAAGACACTGATCAAAAGCGAAATATTGAAGGCGGCGAAGAAAGTCAATTAACTTACTTGCGCTGGCTCGGTATTGATTGGGATGAAGGTGTCGATGTTGGTGGAGAATATGGGCCATATCGTCAATCTGAACGCAATGATATTTATAAAAAATATTATGATCAATTATTAGAAGAAGGCAAAGCTTATAAATGCTATTGCACGTCGGAAGAACTAGAAGCGGAGCGCGAAGCTCAGCAAGCAGCAGGTAAAGATATGCCGGGTTATTCTGGCAAGTGCCGTCATTTAACAGCGGAAGAACAAGCGAAGCTAGAGGCGGAAGGTCGCACACCGAGCATCCGTATTAAAGTACCAAAAGGCGAGATTCTATCCTTTAACGATATGGTGAAAGGTGAAGTGTCTTTTGAGTCGGATGGCATTTCTGACTATGTTATTGTGAAACAAGATGGAACGCCAACGTATAACTTTGCTGTTGCAATCGATGATCATTTAATGGAAATGTCTCACGTTCTTCGTGGAGATGACCATATTTCAAATACACCGAAGCAGCTAGTAATTTACCAAGCTTTAGGCTGGGAGCCACCTGCTTTTGGACATATGACGTTAATCGTGAACGAAAGCCGTAAGAAGCTAAGTAAACGGGATGAATCGATTATTCAATTTATTGAACAATATAAAGAACTTGGTTATTTGCCGGAAGCTCTTTTCAATTTCATTACATTGCTTGGTTGGTCTCCACAAGGGGAAGAAGAGATCTTTTCTAAAGAAGAATTCATCGATATTTTTACAGCTGACCGCTTATCGAAATCTCCTGCTTTATTTGATCAACAAAAATTGCAGTGGATGAATAATCAATACATGAAAAAAGCGGATGTTGAAAAAGTTGTTGAGTTAGCTCTTCCGCATTTAATTAAAGCGGGTCGTATCGATGAAAACCCATCTGCAGATCAGCTTGAATGGACGAAGCAACTGATTGCTCTTTTCCAAGAAAAAATGAGCTACGGAGCAGAGATTGTCGAATTATCTGAGCTATTCTTTAAAAAGGAACTAACGTTTGAAGAAGAAGCGAAAGAGGTACTTCAAGAAGAGCAAGTGCGTGAAGTGATGACTTCTTTCCTTGCGAAAGTCGATGAACTAGAAGCATTTGAAGCAGAAGAAATTAAAAAAGCGATGAAAGCTGTTCAAAAGGAAACAGGTCATAAAGGTAAAAAGTTATTTATGCCAATTCGTGCAGCGGTAACGGGGCAAACGCATGGTCCAGATTTACCAAAAGCCATTGAGTTGATCGGAAAAGAAACAGTGAAAGAGCGTCTACAACAGATTATCGATTAACATTTTCGCTCAAATGTAATATATTATAGTTAGATGAAATTCGATAATAAAGCGTTGAAGAGGAAAAGTAGGTAATCGAAGCTTTCCAGAGAGAATCGTCACCGGCTGCGAGCGATTTAAGTGACTCGATTATTGAAGTGCCCCTCTGAGTCTGTGGCTGAACTAACAGTAAGCGACAGCGGGAACTCCCGTTAACAGTTTTAAGTTGGGGAGATAGGCATGCCTATTTCTCAAACAGAGTGGAACCGCGTAAATAAAACGTCTCTGTCAGACCAGAGGCGTTTTTGTTTTGCCTTTGAATCGGAAATCAACAGGGTGAGAGGAGGAGTGAGCATGTTTAAAGTATTAAAAGAAGACATCGATACGATATTTGAACAGGACCCAGCGGCACGGAGCTATTTAGAGGTCATTTTAACGTATTCCGGGTTGCACGCCATTTGGGGACACCGTCTGGCGCATGCTTTTTATAAAAGAAAGTTCTATTTCATCGCTCGTCTAATCTCGCAAATCAGCCGTTTTTTTACTGGGATCGAAATTCATCCAGGTGCTCAAATTGGCCGTCGGCTATTCATTGATCATGGTATGGGAGTGGTTATTGGTGAAACGTGCGAGATTGGCAATGACGTTACTATTTATCAAGGAGTAACACTTGGAGGAACTGGGAAAGAAAAAGGAAAGCGGCATCCGACAGTGAAAGATCATGTGCTGATTGCGACTGGAGCGAAAGTGCTTGGTTCGATTACCGTTAGTGAGCACTCGAAAATAGGAGCGGGCTCTGTCGTATTAAAGGATGTCCCGCCTGATTCAACAGTGGTCGGCATTCCAGGGAAAATAGTCATTCGTGATGGCAAAAAGATCACAAAAGATTTAAATCATCGGGATTTACCTGATCCAGTGGCAGATCGCCTTAAAGCAATGGAAAAAGAAATAACCCAGCTAAAACAAGAACTTAATGAGTTACGGAAGGGAGAATATCAAAATGACCATTCGTCTGTATAATACTTTAACGCGTAAGAAAGAAGAGTTGATTCCTTTAGAAGAAGGAAAGATAAAAATGTATGTATGCGGTCCAACCGTATACAACTATATTCACATCGGTAACGCTCGCCCAGCGATTGTATTTGACACTGTTCGACGTTATTTACAATATCGTGGCTATGATGTCACGTTTGTTTCTAACTTTACCGATGTTGATGATAAATTAATTAAAGCGGCCAATGAGCTTGGTGAAGACGTGCCGGCGATTGCGGAACGATTTATTAAAGCGTACTTTGAAGATACAGGAGCACTAGGTTGCCAAAAGGCCGATGTGCATCCACGCGTTACTGAAAATATCGAACTAATTATTGAGTTTATTGAGCAACTGATTGAAAAAGGGTTTGCCTATGAGTCAGCCGGTGATGTGTATTACCGTACGAGAAAGTTTGACGGTTATGGAAAGCTGTCACAGCAATCGGTAGATGAGCTAAAAGTCGGTGCGCGTATCGGCGTTGGTGAAAAGAAAGAAGAAGCGCTTGATTTTGTTCTATGGAAAGCGGCGAAAGAAGGCGAAATTTATTGGGAAAGTCCATGGGGGCAAGGTCGTCCAGGCTGGCATATTGAGTGCTCCGCAATGGCGAGAAAGTATTTAGGTGATACAATAGATATACATGCGGGTGGACAAGATTTAGCGTTTCCGCACCATGAGAATGAAATTGCTCAGTCGGAAGCATTAACAGGAAAACCATTTGCTCGTTACTGGATGCATAACGGATATATTAACATCGATAATGAAAAAATGTCGAAATCGCTCGGGAACTTTGTTCTTGTTCACGACATTATTCAACAAATCGACCCACAAGTGTTACGCTTTTTCATGTTATCCGTTCATTATCGCCATCCAATTAACTATAACGAAGAGCTACTTGAACAAGCGAAAACTTCGTTGGATCGCTTAAAAACGGCTTATGAAAATTTAAAACATCGCAAGCAAACGAGCACGAACTTGACTGAAGGTAATGAAAAGTGGCTTGCGAAAATTCAAGAAATCCATCAAGCGTTTACGCAAGAAATGGATGACGACTTTAATACAGCGAATGCTATTTCTATTTTATTCGAGTTGTCGAAACAGGCGAACTATTACTTAATGGAAAAGCATACGTCGACAGAAGTGATCGATGCTTTCTTAAAAGAATTTGAAGACTTATTTTTTGCTCTTGGTTTAACCCTTGAAGAGGAGAAAGAGCTGCTTGATGAGGAAATTGATGAACTAATTCAACAGCGGGTTCAAGCAAGAAAAGAACGCAATTTCCAATTAGCTGATGAGATTCGTGATAAGTTGAAGGAAATGAATATTATTGTAGAAGATACACCGCAAGGAATCCGCTGGAAAAGAGGATAAATATGCTAGAGTTTGCACCGCTGAAAGACGCTAAACAAATGAATAGTTTGGCCCTCGCCTATATGGGTGATGGTATATACGAGGTATATGTACGACGTCACCTTCTTGAGTTAGGTAAGGTGAAGCCACAACTATTGCATAAAGAAGCGACCAAATATGTGTCGGCAAAAGCACAGGCGAAAGTGTTATTTCAAATGATCGAAGAGGAAAAGCTAACAGAAGAAGAGTTAGCGATTGTTCGAAGAGGGCGCAATGCTAAATCAGGAACAGTACCAAAAAATACGGATATACAAACATATCGGTATAGCACGGCATTCGAGGCTCTTCTCGGCTCCCTTTTTTTAACCGGTCAAGATGATCGCCTTGTTGAAATTATCGAATATTGTCTAAATCAGGAAATCTGAGGAGAGGAGGAAAAATATATGTCGAAAGAATTTATCGCGGGTAGAAACCCTATATTAGAGGCATTGCGCTCAGAGCGTGAAATTAATAAAATTTGGATTGCAGAAGGTGCTCAAAAGGGGCCGATGCAGCAAATTATGAAAATGGCAAAAGAGCAAAATGTACTTGTCCAATTTGTTCCTAAACAAAAAGTTGATCAAATGAGTGATGAAAATCATCAAGGAGTGGTGGCGTCAGTCGCTGCTTATAACTATGCCGAGCTTGATGATCTATTTGCGAAAGCAGAAGAAAGTGGGGAAGCGCCGTTCTTTCTATTGCTTGATGAAATTGAAGATCCGCATAACCTCGGCTCTATTATGCGTACAGCTGATGCGGTAGGAGCTCACGGTATTATTATTCCAAAACGTCGCGCAGTTGGCTTGACGGCAGCTGTAGCTAAAGCCTCCACTGGGGCAATCGAATATATTCCAGTTGTACGTGTGACGAATTTATCGCGAACGATGGATGAACTAAAAGAGCGTGGACTATGGATTGCTGGTACGGATGCTAAAGGTGCCGATGATTATCGCAATTTTGACGGGACCATGCCTTTAGGGTTAGTGATTGGAAGTGAAGGCAAAGGAATTAGCCGCCTTGTGAAAGAAAAATGTGATTTTCTCATTCAGCTACCAATGGCTGGCCGTGTTACATCTTTAAATGCTTCTGTTGCCGCAGGATTACTCATGTATGAGGTTTATCGAAGACGCCATCCTATAGGGGAGTAGGACATGAACATCCTGCTTGTTGATGGATACAACATTATAGGAGATTGGCCGGAACTTCGAGAACTGAAGAAGCATGACCTTGCCTCCGCTCGGGATCGATTGATTGAGCGGATGGCTGAATACCAGGGGTTTACAGGTAGTCGAGTGATCGTTGTGTTTGACGCGCACTTCGTCAAAGGCACGGAAAAGAAGTATCGGGATTCAAAAATAGAAGTTATTTTCACAAAAGAAAATGAAACAGCAGATGAACGTATTGAAAAGCTGGCTATCGAGCTGAATCATATAAAAAATCAAATTTCAGTCGCCACTTCAGATTTTACAGAGCAATGGGTCATTTTCGCTCAGGGAGCTTTGCGAATTTCAGCAAGAGAGCTTTTGACAGAAGTGAAATCAGTTAACAAAAAGATCGGAAGCAGCATGAAGAAAATCGAACAAAAGCGGCCGAGTGCGAAAATTCCGCTTAGTGATGAAGTGGCAGAAATTTTTGAAAAGTGGCGGCGTGGACAGAAATGAGTAGTTGACGTTCAAAAAAACGGTACTGTATAATATTGCTAGTCTATGTTTTTGCAAGCGGAAGGGATGTGTGGGCTTGAAACGTTCAAATAGTTTAGCACTAGAAACGCTTAATGACGAGCAACTCATAGAACTTGTTCATAACGGGAATAGTGATGCTCTAGATTACTTGATCCACAAGTACAGAAATTTTGTGCGAGCAAAGGCGCGCTCTTATTTTTTAATCGGAGCGGATCGGGAGGACATTGTCCAAGAGGGAATGATCGGTCTATATAAAGCCATTCGTGACTACAAAGAGGACAAGTTAACCACCTTTAAAGCTTTTGCTGAACTATGCATTACAAGACAGATTATTACAGCTATTAAGACAGCCACTAGACAAAAGCACATTCCGCTAAACTCTTACGTATCACTAGATAAACCCATTTATGATGAAGAGTCAGATCGCACATTGATGGATGTGATTACGGGAGCAAAAGCGATGAACCCGGAAGAATTAATTATTAATCGAGAGCAATTCAATAGCATTGAAGATAAGATGAATGAGTTGTTGAGCGATTTAGAAAGAAAAGTATTAGCACTATATTTAGATGGGCAATCCTATCAGGAGATATCAGAAGAGCTAAATCGTCATGTGAAATCGATTGATAATGCGCTTCAACGGGTGAAACGAAAACTAGAGCGTTACCTTGAATTTAAAGAAATTACAATGTAGGGAATCACTTGACTAGTTTCTATAACAATGATATTTTTTACAATTGAGATAGAGAAGGTGATTTCATAATGGCAAATAAATTAATTTTAGCTTGCTCAGAGTGTGGATCAAGAAATTATTCCACTCAAGGGAAAGCAACGGGCGATGGACGATTAGAAATCAAAAAGTTTTGTAGCACTTGCAACAAGCATACCGTTCATAAGCAAACGAAGTAAAGAACCGGTGTGCAAGTCATCATACGGAGGTTCTAGAAATGTCTAACATTACACAATTTTTTCGCAATGTAGGTTCCGAAATGCGAAAAGTTAGTTGGCCGAAGAAAAAAGAATTAACTGGCTATACGATTACTGTTATTTCAACAGTCGTTTTTCTTGCTCTGTTCTTTTTAGCTGTCGACCAAGGTATTTCTGCCGTTATTAATTGGGCAATGTCAAAGTAATTGGCTGATTTATTACTAAGGCTTGAATATACTGTTTTTTTATATGGTATAATGAAACATCATAGAGACAATAAAAAGCCCGCTTCAACGGGTTTTTTAATTTGCTTTTAACAAGTAAAGGAGGGAAGGACGCTTAGTCCCTTTCAATGGAGAAGAATTGGTATGTTGTTCACACATATTCTGGATATGAAAATAAAGTAAAAGCGAATCTTGAAAAGCGTGTAGAGTCAATGGGCATGCAAGATAAAATTTTCCGTGTCATCGTTCCTGAAGAGGAAGAAACGGATATTAAAAACGGCAAGAAAAAAGTAACGAAAAGAAAAGTATTCCCTGGATATGTTCTGGTAGAGATTGTTATGACTGATGATTCTTGGTATGTCGTTCGAAATACACCTGGAGTAACGGGCTTCGTTGGTTCTGCTGGTCATGGCTCAAAACCGACACCGCTATTGCCGGATGAAGTGAAGAATATCTTAAAGCAAATGGGTATGGATGAAAAACGAAAAGAAGTAGACTTTGAAATCAAAGAAACCGTCATCGTCAATGAAGGTCCATTTGCTGAATTTGAAGGTACAGTTGAAGAGATTGATTACGACAAAGCTAAATTAAGAGTTCTTGTCAATATGTTTGGTCGAGAAACGCCTGTTGAGCTTGACTTTGACCAAGTAAATAAATTAAAATGAAAACTGCTTGAAATGTTAAACAAAAAATGATAATATTTTTAAGTCGGTATGTCTCGGAAATTGAGACTAATTTTAATTGATCATCTTTATTTGAAATAAAGATATTATTTGAGTGGGAGGGGAAAATCCCCAAATACCACATCACGGACTTAAGGAGGTGTGTCTCGTGGCTAAAAAAGTTATTAAAGTTGTTAAGTTGCAAATTCCTGCAGGTAAAGCTAATCCTGCGCCACCGGTAGGTCCTGCACTTGGTCAAGCTGGTGTTAACATCATGGGATTCTGTAAAGAATTTAATGCTCGTACTGCGGATCAAGCTGGTTTAATCATTCCGGTTGAAATTTCGGTATTTGAAGACCGTTCATTTACATTTATCACAAAAACTCCACCAGCTGCTGTACTTCTTAAGAAAGCAGCAGGTATCGAGTCTGGTTCTGGTGAGCCAAACCGCAATAAAGTAGCAACAGTGAAACGCGATAAAGTTCGCGAAATCGCTGAAACAAAAATGCCTGACCTTAATGCAGCTAGCGTTGAAGCAGCTATGCGCATGGTTGAAGGTACTGCCCGCAGCATGGGTATTGTGATCGAAGACTAATTGTTAGTCTAGTTGAAGTTGTTGTTCAAGGGTTGCGATGTGGATGTAGTTAAATATACTTCACTCGCAACCTTTATTCGTGGGAGGTTATTCCGCTAAAACCACATAAGGAGGATTTTTAATAATGGCTAAAAAAGGTAAAAAGTTTCAAGAAGTAGCAAAGCTTGTTGACCGTTCAACAGCGTATGCGATCGAAGAAGCAGTTGAGTTAGTGAAGAAAACAAACTTCGCAAAATTTGATGCAACAGTAGAGGTTGCTTTCCGTTTAGGCGTTGACCCTAAGAAAGCAGATCAGCAAATCCGTGGAGCAGTTGTTCTTCCAAACGGAACTGGTAAAACTCAAAAAGTTTTAGTATTTGCTAAAGGTGAAAAAGCAAAAGAAGCAGAAGCAGCGGGCGCTGACTACGTTGGTGATGCTGATTACATCAACAAAATCCAACAAGGTTGGTTCGAATTCGATGTAATCGTTGCTACTCCTGATATGATGGGTGAAGTTGGTAAACTTGGTCGTGTGCTTGGACCAAAAGGTTTAATGCCAAACCCTAAAACTGGAACAGTTACATTTGATGTAACAAAAGCAGTTGCAGAAATCAAAGCTGGTAAAGTAGAATACCGTGTTGATAAAGCTGGTAACATTCACGTACCAATCGGTAAAGTATCATTTGAAAACGAGAAATTAGTTGAAAACTTCAACACAATTTTCGATACAATGATGAAAGTGAAGCCAGCGGCAGCTAAAGGAACATACATGAAGAATGTAACAATTACTTCAACAATGGCTCCTGGTATCAAAGTAGATCCTTCATCTGTAGCTGTAAAATAATAAGTTGACAATCAGAATTGTATTTGATAGAATACAATCTGTTGCAAAATAAATTTAACATTTATACCGTAGACAGCAGGGGCTTTAATAGCTTAATTTCCCGCCGAGGTAATACGAATATATATAGTGTAGCATCTTGCTGTACTTTTCGTACCTCCATGTCTGCAAAGCGTGGAGGTTTTTACTTGCTTCGAGGTATGAATGACAAAGTAAAGCGAAAAAGAACAATATTTCTTTTTCGAAGAAATCTACAGGAGGTGTAAAGATGAGCAGTGTAATTGAACAAAAGAAACAGTTAGTTACCGAAATCGCTGACAAATTCAAAAATAGTGCAACTACAGTTGTAGTAGACTACCGCGGATTAACAGTAAGTGAAGTAACAGAACTTCGTAAGCAACTTCGTGAAGCGGGTGTTGAGTTCAAAGTATTCAAAAATACATTAACTCGCCGTGCTGCTGAAATGGCAGAGGTCTCTGGTTTAGAAGAATCTCTTACAGGTCCGAACGCGATTGCGTTCAGTACAGAAGATGCGATTGCACCAGCGAAAATTCTTAACAATTTTGCGAAAGAGCACGAAGCGTTAGAAATTAAAGCGGGTGTACTTGAAGGAAACGTTGTTACTGTTGAAGAAGTTAAAGCTCTTGCTGAACTTCCATCACGCGAAGGACTTCTTTCAATGCTACTCAGCGTATTGCAAGCTCCTATGCGCAACTTCGCTCTTGCGACAAAAGCTGTTGCAGAACAAAAAGAAGAACAAGGCGCGTAAGCTAATCTATTTAGCAACAGCCTAAATTAATAAAACATAATGTAAAAATTAAGGAGGAAATTTAAAATGACTAAAGAGCAAATCATTGATGCGATTAAAGAAATGTCCGTTCTTGAATTAAACGACTTAGTAAAAGCTATTGAAGAAGAATTTGGTGTAACTGCTGCTGCTCCTGTAGCAATGGTTGGTGGAGCTGCTGGTGGAGACGCTGCTGCTGAGAAAACTGAATTTGATGTTGTTCTTACTGAAGCAGGTGGACAAAAAATCAAAGTTATCAAAGTTGTTCGCGAAATCACAGGTCTTGGTCTTAAAGAAGCAAAAGAACTTGTTGACAACACTCCAAAAGCAATTAAAGAAGGCGCTTCTAAAGAAGAAGCTGAAGAAATCAAAGCTAAACTTGAAGAAGTTGGCGCTGGCGTAGAAGTTAAGTAATAAAGTAGTAACCAACAACAAGGGCTCGCTGAATTCAGCGGGCTTTTGTTTTGTCTTTGCATATCGACTCGAACTTTGGTTAAATGAGAGTAGCTAAGGCCTTCACGTGCACATGGCACCTGAGCAGTCGCCTCGCTTGAAGATGATTGGAGGGACCTGCATGGCAAATCATTATTATTCATCAACTCCTGAGAGTGAAAGCAACCCAACATACTGGGAATATACGCTAAAAAACAAGATGTTTCGTTTTAAAACAGATGCAGGGGTGTTTTCGAAAAAGGAAGTAGACTTTGGTTCACGTTTGTTAATTGAACATTTCGAGTTGCCTCAAATAGAAGGGCCGCTACTTGATGTTGGTTGTGGTTATGGTCCGATTGGTTTATCGATCGCTACACAATCTTCAGAACGTCTTGTTCATATGATAGATGTCAATCAACGCGCATTAGCTCTGGCGAAAGATAATGCGGAGTTGAATCGGATTAGCAATGTTACCGTTTACGAGAGTGATCGCTTAGAAGCTGTCGTAGAAGATCAATTTGCTGCGATTTTAACGAATCCGCCTATTCGTGCAGGGAAACAAGTAGTGATGGATATCTTCCGTCAAAGCTTTCGAAAATTAGCAGTTGGAGGTCACCTTTGGGTTGTAATCCAAAAGAAGCAAGGAGCTCCATCGGCGATCAAAGAATTAGAAAGCCTATTTGGTGAGGTGGAAACAGTCGAACGCTCCAAAGGATATTACATTCTTAAAGCAGAAAAGCATTGACTGGCTAAAATCTCTATGGTATTATTGTAAAATGCCAATATAATATTTGTGTCCATTTTCTCGAAAATTGATGTATGATTTTTTAAGTAGATGGGAACAATGAAAAAATAATAGTTCATTATGTGAAAAAAATGAGGTTTTCTTTGAAAAACCCTTTTTCTTTTTGTCTTATAGAATAGACTGGCCGTCTACTATAAGGAATATATAGGCAACTAAAACGCTTGATTTGAGGGGTGAATCAGTTGACAGGTCAACTAGTTCAGTATGGACGACACCGCCAACGTAGAAGTTATGCACGTATTAGCGAAGTTTTAGAATTACCAAATCTTATTGAAATCCAAACATCCTCCTATCAATGGTTTCTTGATGAGGGCTTAAGAGAGATGTTTCAGGACATTTCTCCTATTGAAGATTTCACTGGTAATCTTGCATTGGAATTTATCGATTATAGTCTTGGCGACCCGAAATATCCAGTCGACGAGTCTAAGGAGCGCGATGTAACGTATTCCGCTCCGCTTCGAGTAAAAGTCCGTCTTTTAAACAAAGAGACTGGTGAAGTGAAAGACCAGGAAGTGTTCATGGGCGACTTCCCGCTTATGACTGAAACAGGAACATTCATTATCAATGGAGCAGAACGTGTTATCGTTTCCCAGCTAGTCCGTTCTCCAAGTGTATATTACAACGGAAAACTGGATAAGAACGGGAAGAAAGGTTTTACTGCTACAGTGATCCCAAACCGTGGTGCTTGGCTCGAGTATGAGACAGATGCAAAGGACATTGTTTATGTCCGCATAGACCGTACGCGCAAATTGCCAATCACAGTATTGCTTCGTGCGCTAGGGTTTGGCTCTGATCAAGAAATCATCGATCTAATCGGCGATAATGAATACATCCGTAACACGCTTGAAAAGGATAATACGGAGAGCACGGAAAAAGCGCTGATTGAAATTTATGAGCGTCTTCGTCCGGGTGAACCACCAACTGTTGAAAATGCAAAAAGCTTGTTGATCTCTCGTTTCTTTGATCCGAAACGATACGATTTAGCAAGTGTAGGACGATACAAAATCAATAAGAAGCTTCATACGAAAAACCGCTTGTTTGGTCAACGTTTAGCTGAAACGCTTGCTGATCCAGAAACAGGTGAAATTATCGCTGAAGCAGGTACTCTTCTTGACCGCCGTGCGCTGGACAAAATTATTCCTAACCTTGAAAATGGGGCAGGATTTAAAACGTTCCGCCAATCTGGTGGTGTAGTAGAAGAAGATATTGTCGTTCAATCAATTAAAATCTATGCTCCAAACAATGAAGAAGAAAAAGCAATCAATGTTATTGGTAATGGTTTCCCTGAGTTTGATGTCAAACACATCACTCCAGCAGATATCATTTCTTCGATTGGTTATTTCTTTAACCTTCTTTATGGAGTAGGAAATACAGACGATATTGACCATTTAGGTAATCGTCGCCTTCGTTCTGTTGGTGAATTGTTGCAAAACCAATTCCGAATTGGTTTATCACGTATGGAGCGTGTCGTTCGTGAAAGAATGTCGATCCAAGATACAAATACAATTACACCACAGCAGCTAATTAATATTCGCCCGGTTATTGCGTCTATTAAAGAGTTCTTTGGAAGCTCTCAGCTTTCTCAGTTCATGGACCAAACAAACCCGCTAGCGGAATTGACGCATAAGCGTCGTTTATCTGCATTAGGGCCTGGTGGTTTAACAAGGGAGCGAGCAGGCTTTGAAGTCCGTGACGTTCACTACTCTCACTATGGTCGTATGTGTCCAATTGAAACGCCAGAGGGTCCGAACATCGGTTTGATTAACTCTTTATCATCTTATGCAAAAGTTAACCGATTTGGTTTTATTGAAACACCATACCGTCGAGTGGACCCAGAAACAGGAAAAGTAACGAGTCGAATCGACTACTTGACTGCTGATGAAGAAGATAACTATGTTGTTGCTCAGGCGAACGTACCTTTAGATGAAGACGGCTCATTCCTTGAAGAGGAAGTAGTTGCACGTTTCCGTGGAGAAAACACGGTCGTTAAACGCGAACGTGCAGATTACATGGACGTTTCACCTAAACAAGTTGTTTCTGCCGCGACGGCATGTATTCCTTTCTTAGAAAATGATGACTCCAACCGTGCCTTAATGGGAGCGAACATGCAACGTCAGGCTGTGCCATTAATGCAGCCAGAAGCTCCGATTGTAGGAACAGGAATGGAATATGTATCAGGAAAAGATTCTGGTGCTGCGGTCATTTGTAAGCATGAAGGTATCGTTGAGCATGTTGAATCTCGTGAAATTTGGGTTCGTCGCATTCAAGAAATCGACGGACAAGAGGTTAAAGGAAATCTTGATAAATATCGTTTACTGAAGTTTATTCGTTCTAACCAAGGAACATGCTATAATCAACGTCCAATTGTTAGCTTAGGAGATCGTGTTGTCAAAGGCGAAATCCTTGCCGATGGTCCATCGATGGAAAAAGGCGAACTTGCCCTCGGTCGTAACGTAATGGTCGGATTTATGACATGGGACGGTTATAACTATGAAGATGCCATCATCATGAGTGAAAGACTCGTGAAAGATGATGTGTATACATCTATTCACATTGAAGAGTATGAATCAGAGTCTCGTGATACGAAATTAGGACCTGAAGAAATTACTCGCGACATCCCTAACGTAGGTGAAGACGCGCTTCGCAATCTAGACGAGCGTGGAATCATTCGCGTAGGAGCAGAAGTGAAAGATGGCGATTTACTTGTAGGTAAAGTAACGCCAAAAGGGGTTACAGAACTTACGGCTGAAGAACGTCTATTACATGCGATCTTCGGTGAAAAAGCACGTGAAGTGCGCGATACATCCCTTCGTGTACCACACGGTGGGGGCGGAATTGTCCTTGATGTAAAAGTATTTAACCGTGAAGATGGAGATGAGCTTCCACCGGGTGTGAACCAGCTTGTTCGTGCTTATATCGTTCAGAAGCGTAAAATTTCTGAAGGAGATAAAATGGCCGGACGACATGGTAACAAAGGGGTAATCTCTCGTATTTTACCGGAAGAGGATATGCCTTTCTTGCCGGATGGTACGCCAATCGACATCATGTTAAACCCATTAGGGGTACCTTCTCGTATGAATATCGGCCAGGTGCTTGAGCTTCATCTTGGAATGGCAGCTAGATACCTTGGTATCCATGTAGCTACTCCGGTATTCGATGGTGCGACAGAGGATGATGTATGGGAAACAATTGAAGAAGCGGGAATGTCTCGTGATGCGAAAACTGTTCTTTACGATGGTCGAAGCGGAGAGCCATTTGATAACCGTGTATCAGTTGGAATTATGTACATGATCAAGTTAGCCCACATGGTTGATGATAAGCTTCATGCTCGTTCAACTGGACCTTACTCTCTTGTGACACAACAACCTCTAGGTGGTAAAGCCCAGTTTGGTGGTCAGCGTTTCGGAGAGATGGAGGTTTGGGCGCTCGAAGCATATGGAGCTGCTTATACACTTCAAGAAATCCTTACTGTTAAATCGGATGACATTGTGGGTCGTGTGAAAACATACGAAGCGATTGTTAAAGGTGAAAATGTTCCAGAGCCAGGTGTTCCAGAATCATTTAAAGTTTTAATTAAAGAGCTTCAAAGTTTAGGTATGGACGTGAAGATCATGTCTGGCGACGATCAAGAAATTGAAATGCGTGATTTAGAAGATGAGGATGACATTCAGCAGGCAGATACATTAAATATTGCCCCTGAAGAAACAGCAACTGAAAAAGTAAGTTCAACGGATTAATTAATGATGCCGGAGAAGTCTTATGCGGGCTTCTCCGGCTATCTTGACTAAAAGCAACTAAGCTATCTTGGGTAAAACCTGTAGACTAAAAGGGAGGTAGGCCCCTTGCTAGATGTTAATAACTTCGAATATATGAAAATCGGCTTAGCATCACCAGATAAAATTCGATCTTGGTCTTTTGGAGAGGTCAAAAAACCAGAAACGATCAACTATCGTACATTAAAACCAGAAAAAGATGGTTTGTTTTGTGAGCGTATTTTTGGACCAACAAAAGACTGGGAATGTCATTGTGGAAAATATAAAAGAGTACGTTATAAAGGCGTAGTATGTGACCGTTGTGGTGTGGAAGTAACAAAGGCAAAGGTTCGTCGTGAACGTATGGGTCACATTGAACTGGCCGCTCCAGTGTCGCATATTTGGTATTTCAAAGGAATCCCAAGCCGTATGGGACTTGTATTAGATATGTCTCCACGTTCTCTTGAAGAGGTCATTTATTTCGCTTCATACGTAGTAACAGAAGCAGGAGATACTTCATTAGAGAAGAAACAATTGCTATCTGAAAAGGAATACCGTGCATACCGTGATAAATACGGTAGCAAATTCCAAGCGTCTATGGGAGCTGAAGCGATCAAAAAGCTTCTTGCTGACATCGATCTTGAAAAAGAAGTAGAAGTTCTTAAAGAAGAGTTAAAGAGTGCTCAAGGGCAGCGTCGTACAAGAGCAATTAAACGCCTTGAAGTCATTGAAGCATTCCGTCATTCAGGCAACAACCCAGACTGGATGATTTTAGACGTACTTCCGGTTATTCCACCAGAATTACGCCCGATGGTTCAACTAGATGGTGGTCGTTTTGCGACATCGGATTTAAATGATTTATATCGTCGTGTGATCAACCGTAACAATCGTTTGAAACGTTTGTTAGATTTAGGTGCGCCAAGCATCATCGTGCAAAATGAAAAGCGTATGCTTCAAGAAGCAGTTGATGCCTTAATTGACAACGGACGTCGCGGACGACCGGTCACAGGACCAGGTAACCGCCCGCTTAAATCTCTTTCACATATGCTGAAAGGGAAGCAAGGACGCTTCCGTCAAAACTTATTAGGTAAACGTGTTGACTACTCTGGTCGTTCCGTTATCGTTGTAGGTCCTAACTTGAAAATGTATCAATGTGGACTTCCGAAAGAAATGGCATTAGAGCTGTTTAAACCGTTTGTGATGAAAGAGCTTGTTGAAAAGGGATTAGCTCATAATATTAAGAGTGCGAAGCGCAAAATCGAACGCGTGCATCCAGAGGTATGGGATGTGCTTGAAGAAGTAATTAGAGAGCATCCGGTTCTTCTTAACCGTGCCCCAACACTTCACCGTTTAGGGATTCAAGCATTTGAACCGACGCTTGTTGAAGGGCGTGCTATTCGTCTTCATCCGCTCGTTTGTACAGCTTACAATGCGGACTTTGACGGTGACCAAATGGCCGTTCACGTACCTTTATCAGCCGAAGCTCAAGCCGAAGCTCGTATGCTTATGCTTGCTGCACAAAACATCCTAAACCCTAAGGATGGAAAGCCAGTTGTAACCCCTTCACAGGATATGGTATTAGGTAACTACTACTTAACTCTTGAACGCGAAGGTGCAATTGGAGAGGGTATGATCTTCAAAGATACGAACGAAGCGCTAACTGCTTACCAAAATGGATATGTTCATCTTCATACGCGTGTAGCAATCGCAACGTCTTCTTTAAGCAATCAAACATTTACTGATGAGCAAAGAAAGATGTTGCTAATCACGACTGTAGGGAAATTAATCTTTAATGAAATCCTTCCTGATTCCTTCCCGTATATCAATGAACCAACGGGAACAAACTTGGAAGTGAAAACACCAGAGAAATATTTCGTTCATCCGACAGTAAACGTAAAAGAACATATTCAAAAGCAAGAGCTAATTGCTCCGTTTAAGAAGAAAATTCTTGGTAATATCATTGCTGAAGTCTTCAAGAAGTTTAAGATCACAGAAACGTCAAAAATGCTTGATCGCATGAAAGACTTAGGTTTTAAATATTCAACTAAAGCTGGTATTACAGTCGGTGTAGCAGACATCGTTGTATTAGGTGAAAAAGAACAAATTCTTCAAGAAGCTCAAGGCAAAGTCGATAACGTCATGAAGCAATTCAGACGTGGTCTTATCACTGAAGATGAGCGTTATGATCGCGTCATCTCCATCTGGAGTGCGGCGAAAGATATCATCCAAGGTAAGCTAATGGCTTCCCTAGATAAACGCAACCCGATCTTCATGATGAGTGACTCTGGAGCCCGTGGTAACGCGTCTAACTTTACGCAACTTGCCGGTATGCGTGGTTTGATGGCCAACCCGGCTGGTCGAATCATCGAGTTACCAATCAAATCAAGTTTCCGTGAAGGTTTAACCGTATTAGAGTACTTTATCTCGACACATGGTGCGCGTAAAGGTCTTGCGGATACCGCTCTGAAAACAGCTGACTCAGGTTACTTAACTCGACGTCTAGTAGACGTAGCCCAAGATGTAATCGTTCGTGAAGACGATTGCGGAACGGATCGTGGTCTACTAATCGGTTCGATTAAAGATGGTACAGAAGTGATCGAAGCGTTAGAAGAACGTCTAATCGGTCGTTATGCTAGAAAAACGATTAAGCATCCTGAAACAGGCGTTGTTCTTGTGCAGGAAAATGAGCTAATCGATGAGGACTTAGCTAAAGTGATCGTTGATTCGGGTCTTGAACAAGTATGGATTCGTTCAGCCTTTACTTGTAATACTCGTCATGGCGTATGTAAAAAATGTTATGGCCGTAACCTTGCAACTGGTCAACAGGTGGAAGTGGGAGAAGCAGTTGGTATCATCGCTGCCCAATCTATCGGTGAGCCAGGTACACAGCTTACGATGCGTACATTCCATACAGGTGGGGTAGCCGGAGACGATATCACTCAAGGTTTACCGCGTATTCAAGAGTTGTTCGAAGCGCGTAACCCTAAAGGTCAAGCGGTCATTTCTGAAATTGATGGAGCTGTAACAGCTATTAATGAAGGTCGCGATCGTCAACAAGAAATCGTCTTACAAGGTCAAGTCGAAACTCGCACATATACAGTGCCATATACGGCTCGCTTAAAAGTAGCTGTGAACGATGAGGTTATTCGCGGACAGGAATTAACGGAAGGGTCGATCGATCCGAAAGAATACTTGAAGATCACAGATGTTTCCTCTGTTCAAGAATACTTATTGCGTGAAGTACAAAAGGTATACCGTATGCAAGGGGTAGAAATTGGTGACAAGCACATTGAAGTAATGGTACGCCAAATGCTTCGTAAAGTTCGCGTAATTGATGCGGGCGAAACAGAAGTGCTACCGGGAAGTCTTCTTGATGTACACCAATTTAGAGATGCGAACGAAAAAGCATTGCTTGAAGGTCGCATGCCAGCAACGGGAAGACCAGTTCTTCTTGGTATTACGAAAGCATCGCTTGAAACAGACTCGTTCTTATCTGCTGCTTCGTTCCAAGAAACAACTCGTGTACTTACAGACGCGGCAATTAAAGGAAAACGAGACGAACTTCTTGGTTTGAAAGAGAATGTAATCATTGGTAAGCTCGTTCCAGCTGGAACAGGTATGCAAAGATATCGCAGATCTGAACCGGTATTAGCCCGAACTGAAGAATCAGTAACTGTAGAATAAATAATCGTATCGGAGCCAATAAAACATTGGCTCCGATACAATATTTCATTTTCAGTGTTGACATTTAAAAATGTCGATGATAAGATAATCAAGGTGCTCCTATGAACCTTGTTACTTTGGAGGATGTTCGTATGTCTTATGAAAAAGTAGCAAAGGCGAAAAGCCTTAAAATAGGAACAAAACAAACAGTGAAAGCTCTTGAAAGAAACAAAGCACAAGAAATAGTTCTCGCTGCTGACGCCAACCCAGCTATTAGTCAAATAATAGTTGAGCTTGCGAACGAAAAAGCAGTGCCTATTACTTATGTTGATTCCATGCGAAAGCTTGGAAAGACATGTGGAATTGATGTCAAGGCAGTTGCTGTTGCTATTATTAGTAAATAATGTTTTTGCAGAGTACTGCAAAGGCTTTGTTTTTAACTTTAAATGAGCCACCTGGATGTGTGGGCTTAAGAAAAAAAGGAAGGGAGGATATTTACATGCCTACTATTAATCAGTTAGTGCGTAAACCTCGTAAATCAAAATCTACTACTTCTAAATCACCAGCACTTAACAAGGGATACAACAGCTTCAAGAAAGCTCAAACAGATGTATCTTCACCACAAAAACGTGGAGTTTGTACACGTGTTGGTACAATGACACCGAAGAAACCGAACTCAGCTTTACGTAAGTATGCTCGTGTTCGTTTAAGCAACGGTATCGAAGTAACTGCTTATATTCCTGGTATCGGTCACAACTTACAAGAGCACAGTGTTGTTCTTATCCGTGGCGGACGTGTAAAGGATTTACCAGGGGTACGTTATCATATCGTACGTGGTGCGCTTGATACTGCGGGTGTTGAAACTCGTCGTCAAGGTCGTTCTAAGTATGGTACGAAGCGTCCAAAACCAGCTAAAAACTAATTACAAAATAAATTAAAGCAACCTTTTGAAAGGAGGAAAACAAATGCCACGTAAAGGTCCTGTAGCGAAAAGAGACGTACTTCCAGATCCAATGTACAACTCTAAGCTAGTTACGCGTCTTATCAACAAAATGATGGTAGACGGTAAAAGAGGTAAATCACAAGCAATTCTTTACGCATCATTTGATCTTATTCGCGAACGTACGGGTAAAGACCCTATGGAAGTATTCGATCAAGCAATCAAAAACATCATGCCAGTATTAGAGGTTAGAGCACGCCGTGTAGGTGGAGCTAACTACCAAGTTCCAGTTGAGGTTCGCCCTGAGCGCCGTACAACTCTTGGTCTTCGCTGGTTAGTAAACTATTCTCGCCTTCGTGGAGAGAAAACAATGGAAGAACGCCTTGCTGCTGAAATTCTAGATGCAGCTAACAACACAGGTTCTTCTGTTAAGAAACGTGAAGATACTCACAAAATGGCGGAAGCAAACAAAGCGTTTGCTCACTATCGCTGGTAAGATTAAATTTACTATAAAAAACAACCCAATTAAGGAAGGAGAAAGACACCCATGGCAAGAGAGTTCTCCTTGGAAAACACTCGAAATATCGGTATCATGGCTCACATCGATGCCGGTAAGACAACAACAACCGAGCGTATTCTTTATTATACAGGCCGTATCCATAAAATTGGTGAGACTCACGAAGGTGCTTCTCAAATGGACTGGATGGAGCAAGAGCAAGAGCGTGGTATCACGATCACTTCCGCTGCAACAACTGCACAATGGAATGGTCACCGCGTAAACATCATTGATACACCAGGACACGTAGACTTCACTGTTGAAGTTGAACGTTCTCTTCGTGTACTTGATGGTGCAGTAACTGTATTAGATGCTCAATCTGGTGTTGAGCCTCAAACAGAAACTGTTTGGCGCCAAGCTACAACTTACGGAGTTCCTCGTATCGTATTCGTTAACAAAATGGATAAAATCGGTGCGGACTTCTTATACTCTGTAGGAACAATTCACAATCGTTTGATGGCAAATGCTCATCCAATCCAATTACCAATTGGTGCAGAAGATGAGTTCCGCGGTATCATCGATTTAGTTGAAATGCAAGCAACTTTCTACGGTAACGATCTTGGAACTGATGTTCAAGTAGGTGAAATTCCTGCTGAGTATCAAGACCAAGCAGAAGAGTACCGTGAAAAGTTAATTGAAGCAGTTGCTGAATTAGATGAAGATTTAATGGAGAAATACCTTGGTGGAGAAGAGCTTACGAAAGAAGAAATCAAAGCTGCGATCCGTAAAGGTACAACTAATGTTGAATTCTTCCCTGTTCTATGCGGAACTGCATTCAAAAACAAAGGTGTACAATTAATGCTAGACGCAGTAATTGATTACCTTCCAGCTCCAACTGACGTACCATCAATTAAAGGTACATTACCAGATAGTGATGAAGAAGTAACTCGTCCTTCAAGTGACGATGCTCCTTTCTCAGCGCTTGCATTTAAAGTTATGACTGACCCTTATGTTGGTAAATTAACTTTCTTCCGCGTATATTCTGGAGTTCTTAATTCTGGATCATACGTTCAAAACTCAACTAAAGGTAAGCGTGAACGTGTAGGTCGTATTCTACAAATGCATGCGAACTCACGTGAAGAAATCTCTGAAGTACATGCTGGAGATATTGCTGCTGCGGTTGGTTTGAAAGATACAACTACTGGTGACACTCTATGTGACGAGAAAAATCTTGTTATCTTAGAATCAATGGAATTCCCTGAACCGGTAATTTCATTATCTGTGGAACCAAAATCAAAAGCTGACTCGGCTAAAATGTCTACAGCTTTACAAAAGCTTCAAGAAGAGGATCCAACTTTCCGTGCTGAAACTAACCAGGAAACTGGACAGGTTATCATTTCTGGAATGGGTGAGCTTCACCTTGATATCCTTGTTGACCGTATGCGTCGCGAGTTTAAAGTAGAAGCAAACGTTGGTGCTCCTCAAGTTGCTTACCGTGAAACTTTCCGTGGATCTGCTCAAGTTGAGGGTAAATTTGCTCGCCAATCTGGTGGACGCGGACAATTCGGACACGTTTGGATTGAATTCTCTCCAAACGAAGAAGGCGCGGGCTTCGAATTCGAAAATGGAATCGTAGGTGGGGTTGTTCCACGTGAATACATCCCTGCAGTCCAAGCTGGTCTTGAAGATGCGTTACAAAATGGTGTTCTAGCTGGTTATCCACTAGTTGATGTTAAGGCTAGACTATTTGATGGTTCATACCATGATGTTGACTCTAGTGAGATGGCATTCAAAATCGCTGCTTCTATGGCGCTTAAAAATGCAGCATCTAAATGTAACCCAATTATCCTTGAACCAATGATGAAAGTAGAAGTTGTTATTCCTGATGAATATCTAGGAGATATCATGGGTGACGTTACTTCTCGTCGTGGTCGTGTAGAAGGTATGGAAGCTCGCGGAAATGCTCAAGTAGTTAAAGCGTTCGTTCCTCTTTCTGAAATGTTTGGTTACGCAACTTCATTGCGTTCTAACACGCAAGGTCGTGGAACATATTCAATGCACTTCGATCATTATGAAGAAGTACCAAAATCAGTTTCTGAAGAAATTATTAAAAAAAATAAAGGCGAATAATTGATTTATACTTTCTAATAAAGTATAAATACTATTGTAAGCTTTGGTATCTTTGAAGGTGGAAGTCTTTCTACCTTCAAAGCCAAAATATATACTTAAACTTTTATAACTCAAAGGAGGATTTCCTAATGGCTAAGGAAAAATTCGACCGTTCGAAAACACATGCGAATATCGGTACAATTGGTCACGTTGACCATGGTAAAACAACTTTAACAGCAGCAATCACAACTGTTCTTGCAAAAGCAGGTGGTAGTGAAGCACGCGGTTACGATCAAATCGACAACGCTCCAGAAGAGCGTGAGCGTGGTATCACAATCAACACTTCTCACGTTGAGTATGAAACAGAAACACGTCACTATGCACACGTTGACTGCCCAGGACATGCTGACTATGTTAAAAACATGATCACTGGAGCTGCTCAAATGGACGGTGGTATCCTAGTAGTATCTGCTGCTGACGGTCCAATGCCACAAACACGTGAGCACATCCTTCTTTCTCGTCAAGTAGGTGTACCTTACCTTGTTGTGTTCTTAAACAAATGTGACATGGTAGATGACGAAGAGCTTCTTGAATTAGTAGAAATGGAAGTTCGTGACCTTCTTTCTGAGTACGATTTCCCTGGAGATGACGTACCAGTAATCAAAGGTTCTGCTCTTAAAGCTCTTGAAGGTGAAGCTGAGTGGGAAGAAAAAATTCTTGAGCTTATGGCTGCAGTTGATGAGTATATCCCAACTCCAGAGCGCGACACTGACAAACCATTCATGATGCCTGTTGAGGATGTATTCTCAATCACAGGTCGTGGTACAGTTGCTACAGGACGTGTTGAGCGTGGACAAGTTAAAGTTGGTGACACAATCGAAATCATCGGTTTAACTGAAGAGCCAAAATCTACAACTGTAACAGGTGTAGAAATGTTCCGTAAGCTTCTTGATTATGCAGAAGCTGGAGACAACATCGGTGCTCTTCTTCGTGGGGTTGCTCGTGAAGAAATCCAACGTGGACAAGTACTTGCTAAGCCAGGTTCAATCACTCCACACACTAAATTCAAAGCTGAAGTTTACGTATTATCTAAAGAAGAGGGTGGACGTCACACTCCATTCTTCACTAACTACCGTCCTCAGTTCTACTTCCGTACAACTGATGTAACTGGTATCTGTAACCTTCCTGAAGGCGTAGAAATGGTTATGCCTGGAGATAACATCGAAATGACAGTTGAGCTTATTGCTCCAATCGCGATCGAAGAAGGAACTAAGTTCTCTATTCGTGAAGGTGGACGTACAGTAGGCGCTGGCGTTGTAGCTACAATCGAAAAATAATCGAACGACTAAATAGTAGGCGGAACATCCGCCTACTATTTTTTTGTCTAATAAATCAATTCGTTTTATTCCATAGTTGAAATGAAAGATAGATCTATGTATAATAATAAAAGTGTGTTGCTGAAGAAAGTTTTAAAAAATAGTTGCACATAGTTCGATAACCATGTATAATTAACAATGTTGGTTTTTGACAGCGATGATGTGGAAGGTTGCTGACACACCCGGCCGCTTTGCCATGGCGCGTGTCGTTAGGATATTTCCGCGGAGAATGTCTATTATCAAATAGGCGATAAAGGAGGGAAAATAATGGCAAAACAAAAAATTCGCATTCGTTTAAAAGCATATGATCACAGAATTTTAGATCAATCAGCAGAAAAGATCGTTGAAACAGCAAAACGTTCTGGTGCAAGTGTATCGGGTCCAATCCCATTGCCAACTGAAAAGTCTGTTTACACTATCTTACGTGCGGTTCATAAGTACAAAGATTCTCGTGAGCAGTTCGAAATGCGCACGCATAAGCGCTTAATCGACATTGTGAATCCAACTCCACAAACAGTTGATTCATTAATGCGTTTAGATTTACCATCAGGCGTTGACATTGAAATTAAACTTTAATTCATATAAAACTAATAATTTTAGGAGGTGTGACTCATGACCAAAGGAATCTTAGGAAGAAAAATCGGTATGACACAAGTGTTTGCTGAAAACGGTGATTTAATCCCTGTAACTGTAGTTGAAGCAGCAGCAAACGTTGTACTACAAAAGAAAACAATCGAAAGCGACGGCTACGAAGCGATCCAATTAGGTTTTGCTGACAAGCGCGAAAAGCTTGCTAACAAACCAGCTAAAGGTCACGTTGCAAAAGCAAACACTGCACCTAAGCGCTTCATTCGTGAATTCCGTAACTTCGACGGAGAACTAGAGGTTGGTCAAGAAGTCAAAGTAGATATTTTCGCTGAGGGAGATATCATCGACGTAACAGGAGTATCAAAAGGTAAAGGTTTCCAAGGTGCAATTAAACGCCACGGACAAAGCCGCGGACCAATGTCCCACGGTTCACGTTACCATCGCCGCCCAGGTTCAATGGGACCTGTAGCGCCTAACCGCGTATTCAAAAACAAATTACTTCCTGGTCGTATGGGTGGAGAGCAAATCACTATCCAAAACCTAGAAGTAGTAAAAGTGGATGCGGAACGCAATGTAATTCTAGTTAAAGGTAATGTACCTGGACCTAGAAAATCACTAGTAAAAATCCAAAGCGCTGTAAAAGCGAAATAATATAATTTTCCGAGAAAGGAGGAAACAAGAATGCCAAAAGTTACATTATTAAACCAAAGCGGAGCGCAAGTTGGAGAAATCGAACTTAACGCATCTGTATTCGGTATTGAACCTAATGAACATGTTGTGTTTGAAGCATTAATGATGCAAAGAGCTTCATTACGCCAAGGAACACACAAAGTAAAAACACGCTCTGAAGTACGTGGCGGTGGTCGTAAACCATGGCGCCAAAAAGGTACTGGACGCGCACGTCAAGGATCTATCAGATCTCCACAATGGCGCGGTGGTGGTACTGTATTTGGACCAGTTCCACGTAGCTATAGCTACAAATTACCTAAAAAAGTACGTCGCTTAGCGATCAAATCTGCTTTATCTTCAAAAGTGGCAGAACAAAACATTCTAGTATTAGAAGCTTTAACTTTAGAAGCTCCTAAAACAAAAGAATTCGCAAGCGTTCTTAAAAACCTTTCTGTAGATACTAAAGCATTGATCGTAACAGAAAGCTTAAACGAAAATGTTGCTCTATCAGCTCGTAACATCCCTGGTGTAACAGTTGTAGAAGCAAACGGCATTAGTGTTTTAGATCTAGTTGGTCATGATAAATTAATTATGACTAAAGCAGCGGTTGAAAAAGTAGAGGAGGTGCTTGCATAATGGAAGCTCGCGATATCATTAAGCGCCCCGTTATTACTGAACATTCAACTGAAATTATGGTTGATAAAAAATATACATTCGAAGTTGATGTAAGAGCGAACAAAACACAAGTTAAAGATGCTATCGAAGAGATCTTTGGTGTGAAAGTTGCTAAAGTCAACATCATGAACTACAAAGGTAAGTTCAAACGCATGGGTCGTTATGCAGGTTATACGAACAAACGCCGTAAAGCGGTTGTTACATTAACTCAAGACAGCAAAGAAATCGAACTTTTTGAAGTATAATTAAAAAATATTAGAAGAGGAGGGAAAAGACATGGCGATTAAAAAGTATAAACCAACCACAAATGGTCGTCGCGGCATGACGGTATCTGATTTTGCTGAGATTACAACAAGCACTCCAGAAAAGTCATTGTTAGCGCCTATTAAAAGAAAAGGCGGCCGTAACAACCAAGGTAAAATTACTGTTCGTCATCATGGTGGCGGCCATAAGCGTCAATACCGTATTATCGATTTCAAACGCGATAAAGATGGTATACCAGGACGCGTTGCCACGATTGAGTATGATCCAAACCGTTCAGCAAACATTGCATTAATCAACTATGTAGACGGTGAAAAACGTTATATCTTAGCACCAAAAAACCTTAAAGTTGGAATGGAAGTAATGTCTGGCCCAGAAGCTGACATTAAAGTAGGAAACGCTCTTCCTTTAGTTAACATTCCTGTAGGTACGGTTATTCACAATATTGAATTAAAACCTGGAAAAGGCGGACAATTAGTTCGTTCTGCTGGTACTTCTGCACAAGTATTAGGTAAAGAAGGTAAATACGTTCTTGTACGTTTAACTTCTGGAGAAGTTCGTATGATTCTTGCTACTTGCCGCGCTTCTATCGGTCAAGTTGGTAATGAGCAACACGAATTAATCAATATTGGTAAAGCAGGTCGTTCTCGCTGGTTAGGTAAGAAACCTACTGTTCGCGGATCTGTTATGAACCCTAATGACCATCCACACGGTGGTGGTGAAGGACGTTCACCAATCGGACGTAAATCACCTGTTACACCATGGGGTAAACCAACTCTTGGTTACAAAACTCGTAAGAAAACAAACAAAAGCGATAAATTCATCGTTCGTCGCCGTAAAAAATAACGTAATTGAACTACGGTTCCCTCGTCGAACCGTAGACCAGTTACGAAGGGAGGTACTACTATGGGCCGCAGCTTGAAAAAAGGACCTTTTGTTGATGATCATTTATTTAACAAGATCGAAAAGTTAAACGAAACTGATAAGAAACAAGTTGTGAAAACTTGGTCTCGTCGTTCAACAATCTTCCCAGCTTTCATCGGTCACACAATCGCTGTGTATGATGGTCGCAAACACGTTCCTGTATTTGTAACGGAAGATATGGTTGGACATAAACTTGGTGAATTCGCACCAACTCGTATGTATAAAGGTCACGCTAGTGACGATAAGAAAACAAGACGCTAATGAGAGGAGGGTATCCTAATGGAAGCAAAAGCTGTCGTAAGAACAGTTCGTATTGCTCCTCGTAAAGCACGCTTAGTGATTGACTTGATTCGAGGAAAGCAAGTAGGAGAGGCTGTAGCTATTTTGCGTCACACGCCAAAAGTTGCATCTCCTGTCATTGAAAAATTATTGAAATCTGCTGTTGCTAATGCAGAGCATAACTATGATATGGACGTTAACAACCTTGTTGTAAAACAAGCATTCGTTGATGAAGGTCCAACTTTAAAACGTTTCCGTCCACGTGCTATGGGACGCGCAAGCCAAATTAACAAACGCACTAGCCACATCACAATCGTGGTATCAGAAAAGAAGGAGGGATAAATCGTGGGTCAAAAAGTACATCCTAATGGTTTACGTGTTGGTATCATTCGTGACTGGGATTCAAAATGGTACGCTGAAAAAGATTATGCAGATCTTTTACATGAAGACCTTAAAGTACGCGGATATATCGAAGAGCGCTTAAAAGATGCTTCTGTATCTCGTGTAGAAATCGAACGTGCTGCTAACCGCATCAATATCACGGTTCATACAGCTAAGCCTGGTATGGTTATCGGTAAAGGTGGTTCAGAGGTTGAAGCACTTCGCAAAGCTTTAAACCAATTAACTAGCAAACGTGTTCATATTAACATCGTTGAAATTAAGAGAGCGGATTTAGATGCTAAATTAGTAGCAGAAAACATTGCTCGTCAATTAGAAAATCGTGTATCTTTCCGTCGTGCGCAAAAGCAAGCGATCCAACGTACTATTCGTTCTGGAGCGAAAGGAATTAAAACACAAGTTTCTGGACGTCTTGGCGGAGCAGACATCGCTCGTGCTGAACATTATAGTGAAGGAACAGTTCCACTTCATACACTTCGTGCGGACATCGACTATGCTCATGTTGAAGCTGACACTACTTATGGTAAGCTTGGTGTGAAAGTATGGATTTATCGTGGAGAGGTCCTTCCTACAAAGAAGAAGTCTGAGGAAGGAGGAAAATAATTATGTTATTGCCTAAACGCGTTAAACATCGTCGTGTTCACCGTGGTAAAATGCGCGGTCAAGCAAAAGGCGGTACTGAAGTAGCATTTGGTGAATTCGGTCTACAAGCTACAGAAGCTTCTTGGATCACGAACCGTCAAATCGAATCAGCTCGTATTGCTATGACTCGTTACATGAAACGTGGCGGTAAAGTATGGATTAAAATTTTCCCACATAAGCCTTACACAGCTAAGCCTCTAGAGGTACGTATGGGTTCCGGTAAAGGTGCTCCTGAAGGATGGGTAGCTGTAGTTAAACCAGGAAAAATTATGTTTGAAATCGCTGGTGTATCAGAAGAGGTAGCTCGTGAAGCACTTCGTCTTGCAGCACACAAACTTCCAGTTAAATGTAAGTTTGTAAAACGAGAAGAAATTGGTGGTGAATCAAATGAAGGCTAATGAAATTATTGAACTAACCACTGCCGAAATTGAACAAAAACTTAAGTCTTTAAAAGAAGAGCTTTTCAACCTTCGCTTCCAATTAGCGACTGGACAACTTGAAAACACTGCTCGTATTCGTGAAGTACGTAAAGCGATCGCTCGAATGAAAACAGTCATTCGTCAAAGAGAGATCGATGTTAACAATCGATAATTGAGAGGAGGTTTGCATTATGAGTGAACGTAACCAACGTAAAGTTTATACTGGACGTGTTGTGTCTGACAAAATGGATAAGACAGTTACTGTCATGGTAGAAACTTACAAGAAGCACTCGCTTTACGGCAAACGCGTTAAGTACTCTAAAAAATTCAAAGCTCATGATGAGTTGAATGAAGCAAAAATCGGCGACGTAGTTCGTATCATGGAAACTCGCCCACTTTCTGCTACAAAACGCTTCCGTCTTGTTGAAGTCGTTGAAAAAGCAGTTATTATCTAATATATAATTGTTCGGATAGATGCTCATCCGAAAGGAGGTAACATAAATGATCCAACAAGAATCTCGTTTAAAAGTAGCTGACAACTCAGGTGCACGTGAAGTATTAACGATCAAAGTTCTTGGAGGCTCTGGCCGTAAAACTGCGAACATTGGAGACATTATCGTCTGCACAGTAAAACAAGCAACACCAGGTGGCGTTGTCAAAAAAGGTGATGTTGTTAAAGCTGTAATCGTTCGTACTAAACGTGGAATGCGTCGTAACGACGGATCTTACATCCGCTTTGACGAAAATGCTTGTGTTATCATTAAAGATGACAAAGGCCCACGTGGAACTCGTATCTTCGGACCAGTTGCACGCGAATTACGTGACAACAACTTTATGAAAATCGTTTCTCTTGCTCCAGAAGTAATCTAATGAAAATAAATTTTATCAACTTGGTCATTCAAGGAGGTGCGATAAAATGAATGTAAAAAAAGGCGATAAAGTCATGGTTATCACGGGTAAAGATAAAGGGAAAACTGGCATCGTGCTTGCAGCGTTTCCTAAAAAAGACCGTGTACTTGTAGAAGGTGTAAACATTGTAAAGAAACACTCAAAACCTTCACAAGTAAATCCGCAAGGCGGAATTATTAGCCAAGAGGCACCTATTCACGTTTCTAACGTAATGCTTTTAGACCCTAAAACTAACGAACCTACTCGTGTAGGCTTCAAAACAGTCGACGGTAAAAAAGTAAGAGTAGCAAAAAAATCCGGTGAAACTTTAGATAAATAATAAGTTAGTTAATGAAGGGAGGTACACTATATGAACCGCCTTAAAGCAAAGTATATTGAAGAAATTACACCTGCTTTAATGAATAAATTCAATTACGACTCTGTAATGCAAGTACCGAAAGTTGAAAAAATCGTAGTTAACATGGGGATTGGTGACGCAGTTCAAAACGCAAAAGCTCTTGACGTAGCTGTTGAAGAACTTGCTTTAATCACTGGTCAAAAACCACTAGTAACTCGTGCGAAAAACTCTATCGCGGGCTTCCGTCTTCGTGAAGGTATGCCGATCGGAGCGAAAGTTACATTACGCGGAGAGCGCATGTACGAATTCCTAGATAAATTAATCTCTGTATCACTTCCACGTGTACGTGACTTCCGTGGTATCTCAAAGAAATCTTTTGACGGACGCGGTAACTACACACTTGGTGTGAAGGAGCAATTGATCTTCCCTGAGATTGATTACGATAAAGTAAGCAAAGTACGCGGTATGGATATCGTAATTGTTACAACTGCAAAAAGCGATGAAGAATCTCGCGAATTGTTAACTCAAATTGGAATGCCGTTCCAAAAGTAATCGCTATAAAAGGGAGGCGAAAACGTGGCTAAAAAATCAATGATTGCGAAACAAAAACGCACTCCAAAGTTTAAAGTACAAGAGTATACACGCTGCGAGCGTTGTGGACGTCCACACTCTGTATATCGTAAATTTAAGCTTTGCCGTATTTGTTTCCGTGAACTTGCATATAAAGGACAAATTCCTGGTGTTAAAAAAGCTAGCTGGTAATACCACGACTTGGGAAGGAGGTAAATAATATGGTTATGACAGATCCGATTGCAGATTTGCTAACTCGCATCCGTAATGCGAACATGGTGCGTCACGAGAAGTTAGAAGTACCTGCTTCTAACATCAAAAAAGAAATCGCTGAAATTCTTAAACGTGAAGGTTTTGTACGTGATGTAGAATTCATCGAAGACAACAAACAAGGCATGATCCGTATCTTCTTAAAATACGGTGCAAACAACGAGCGTGTTATCACTGGTTTAAAACGTATCAGTAAACCTGGTTTACGTGTATACGCAAAAGCTGACGAGGTACCAAGAGTACTTAACGGTTTAGGTATCGCTCTTGTTTCAACATCTAACGGTGTATTAACTGATAAAGAAGCTCGCGCTAAACAAGTGGGCGGAGAAGTATTAGCATACGTTTGGTAATATTTTTGTAATGAATGGAGGTGCAACAGAATGTCTCGCGTAGGAAAAAAACCAATCGAGCTACTAGAAGGCGTAACAGTAACTAATGATAACAATACTGTAACTGTTAAAGGTCCTAAAGGTGAGCTTACTCGTACGTTTCATAAAGATATGAAGATCGAAATCGAAGGCAATGTGATTAACATTACACGTCCTTCTGATTCAAAAGAGCACCGCACAAACCACGGTACAACACGTGCGTTGTTAGCGAACATGGTTGAAGGTGTATCTAAAGGATTCGAAAAATCACTTGAATTAATCGGTGTCGGGTACCGTGCGCAAAAACAAGGTAACAAGCTTGTTCTTAACGTAGGTTACTCTCATCCAGTGGAAATGGAGCCAGAAGCAGGCGTAGAAGTTGAAGTTCCTTCCAATACGAAAGTGATCGTAAGAGGTGTTAGCAAAGAGCGCGTTGGTGCGTTTGCAGCTAATGTTCGTGACGTTCGTCCACCAGAGCCTTATAAAGGCAAAGGTATTCGCTACGAAGGTGAATATGTACGTCGTAAAGAAGGTAAAACAGGTAAATAATGTCGCTTAGGTAAAGGAAAGGAGTGACCACGATGATTACTAAGCCAGATAAAAATAAAACACGTAAAAAGAGACACGCTCGTGTCCGTGCAAAAATCAACGGTACAGAGTCTCGTCCACGTTTAAATATTTTCCGTTCAAACAAACATCTTTACGCTCAAGTGATTGATGATATGAACGGTGTAACTCTTGCTAGCGCTTCTACAATCGAAAAAGATTTCGATTTAGAGACTACAAGCAACGCTGAAGCTGCTGCTAAAGTTGGCGAATTAGTTGCGAAAAGAGCAAGTGAAAAAGGCATCAAATCCGTAGTATTCGACCGCGGAGGATACCTATACCACGGACGTGTGAAAGCTTTAGCTGACGCTGCTCGTGAAAATGGATTAGAATTCTAATAAAAAGGAGGGACACATTAATGCGTCGCATTGATCCAAATAAACTTGAACTTGAAGAACGCGTAGTTACGGTCAATCGTGTTGCGAAAGTAGTAAAGGGTGGTCGTCGTTTCCGCTTTACTGCACTAGTTGTTGTCGGTGACAAGAACGGACACGTTGGCTTTGGAACTGGTAAAGCACAAGAAGTTCCAGATGCTATCCGTAAAGCTGTTGAAGATGCAAAGAAAAACCTTGTAACTGTTCCTATGGTTGGAACAACTTTACCTCATGAAGTCATCGGTCGTTTCGGTGCTGGTCAAATTCTCCTAAAACCTGCTTCTGAAGGTACTGGAGTAATCGCTGGTGGACCTGTTCGTGCGGTACTTGAGCTTGGTGGAGTTGGAGATATCCTTTCTAAGTCTTTAGGATCTAATACACCAATCAATATGGTGCGTGCTACAATCGACGGAATTAAGCAATTGAAACGTGCAGAAGATGTTGCTAAATTACGTGGAAAATCAGTAGAAGAACTGTTAGGATAAGGAGGGATTTATCATGGCTGAAAAATTACAAATTACCCTCACTCGTAGCGTGATCGGTCGTCCGCAAGATCAACGTGAAACAGTTAAAGCTCTTGGTCTTCGTAAGATGCACCAAACTGTAGAACAACAAGACAATGCTGCTATTCGAGGCATGATCAATAAAGTGTCTCATTTAGTAACTGTAAAAGAAATCTAATTTAAAATACCGAATAAGGAGGTGCACGAACATGAAACTTCATGAATTAAAACCTGCTGAAGGTGCTCGTAAAGAGCGTAATCGTGTAGGTCGCGGTCCTGGTTCTGGTAACGGTAAAACTGCAGGTAAAGGTCATAAAGGTCAAAACGCCCGTTCAGGCGGTGGAGTACGTTTAGGCTTTGAAGGTGGTCAAACACCTTTATTCAGACGTTTACCAAAACGCGGTTTCACTAATATCAACAGAAAAGAATTTGCGATCGTTAACCTTGATGTGTTAAACCGTTTTGAAGAAGGCACTGAAGTTACACCAGAGCTTCTTATCGAAACTGGCGTAGTCAGCAATGAAAAAGCAGGAATCAAAATTCTTGCTAAAGGGAATGTAGAGAAGAAACTAACAGTAAAAGCTCACAAATTCTCTGCTGCTGCTAAAGAAGCAATTGAAGCTGCTGGCGGTACAACTGAGGTGTTATAATGTTTCGCACAATCTCCAATTTTATGCGCGTGGGTGATATAAGAAGAAAAATTATATTCACCCTTCTTATGTTAGTCGTCTTCCGAATCGGCACGTTTATCCCTGTTCCGTATGTTAATGCAGACGTATTAAAAATGCAGGATCAGGCTGGGCTGATCGGATTCCTTAATACCTTTGGAGGAGGAGCCCTACAAAACTTCTCTATTCTTGCGATGGGGATTATGCCGTACATTACGGCCTCTATCATCGTGCAGTTACTTCAAATGGACGTCGTTCCGAAGTTTACTGAATGGTCAAAGCAAGGTGAAGTGGGTCGACGTAAGCTGGCACAATTCACAAGATACTTCACAATTGTTCTAGGATTTATCCAAGCACTAGGAATGTCTTATGGGTTTAACCGTTTATTTGGTGGTTTGCTAGTAGAGAGTCAAAACGTGACTTCTTATTTAGTTATCGCACTCGTCTTAACTGCCGGAACTGCATTTTTAATGTGGCTTGGTGAGTTAATCACTTCTAAAGGTGTTGGGAATGGTATTTCAATTATCATTTTAGCCGGAATTGTTGCTGCGCTCCCTAACGCTGTGAACCAAATTTATGCACAGCAAATTGAGGGTGCAGGAGAACAACTTTTCTTAAAGATAGTTGTTTTACTATTGATCGTATTAGCAGCATTGGCTATCGTAGTTGGAGTTATTTTTGTGCAGCAAGCATTGCGCAAAATTCCTATCCAGTATGCGAAGCGAATGACAGGAAATGGTGGCATTAGTACACCAGGTGCTCAAGCAACTCATTTACCGTTAAAAGTAAATGCAGCTGGAGTTATTCCTGTAATTTTTGCTGTAGCATTTTTAATTACACCACAGACGATTTCTTCGTTCTTTGGTTCTAACGATGTGACAAGAACAATTCAAGACATATTCGATCACACCAAGCCTATTGGGATGACACTGTATATTGGCTTAATTGTTGCATTCACTTATTTTTACGCGTTTATTCAAGTGAATCCTGAACAACTTGCGGATAACTTGAAGAAACAAGGCGGATATATTCCAGGCATTCGACCTGGAAAGAACACGCAAGATTATTTAACTAGTGTTTTATATCGTTTAACGTTTGTTGGTGCAATTTTCTTGTCTGTCATCTCAGTTCTTCCTGTATTCTTTATTAAGTTTGCAGGCCTTCCAGATTCCGCTCAAATTGGCGGAACAAGTCTATTGATCGTAGTAGGTGTGGCATTGGAAACAATGAAACAGCTGGAAGCACAACTTGTAAAACGCCATTATAAAGGCTTTATTAAATAAAGAATCATTCTTTGCGCGTCTCCAATCAGACTGAGGGGGTATATATAAATGAATCTAGTGTTAATGGGGCTACCGGGTGCCGGAAAAGGAACTCAAGCCGAAAAAATTGTTGAAAAATATAACATTCCACATATTTCTACAGGAGATATGTTCCGTGCAGCAATGAAAGAAGGTACAGAATTAGGACTTAAGGCTAAATCCTTTATGGATCAAGGCTCGCTTGTTCCTGATGAAGTGACTATCGGAATTGTTCGCGAAAGACTAAGCAAGCCAGACTGCGAAAGTGGTTTCCTTCTTGATGGATTTCCAAGAACTGTTCCTCAAGCAGAAGCACTTGAAGGCATCATGGAGGAGCTTGGTAAGAGCATCAATTTTGTTATCAATGTTGATGTTGATAAAGATATTCTCATGGCACGTTTAACTGGACGTCGCATTTGTAAAGACTGCGGAGCTACTTACCATATGGTATTCAATGCACCTGCTGTTGAAGATAAATGTGATCGTTGCGGCGGCGAACTTTATCAGCGCGCAGATGATAATGAAGAAACTGTTCAAAATCGGTTGGATGTGAATTTAAAACAAACTCAACCATTACTAGATTTTTATGAGCAAAAAGGTTATTTAAAGAATATTAACGGTCAACAGGAAATTCATGTAGTCTTTGAAGACATCGATGAGTTACTTAAGGGACTTAAATAAAATGATCATTTGCAAAACCCCTCGAGAAATTGAGATTATGAGAGAAGCAGGTCGAATTGTCGCTTTGACACATAAAGAATTGCAAAAGCATATCTCTCCCGGTATAAAAACAAAAGAGTTAGATGAAATTGCAGAGAAATTTATTAAACAGCATGATGCAATTCCTTCTTTTAAAGGGTATAATGGTTTTCGTGGCAGCATTTGTGCGTCAGTGAACGAAGAGTTGGTCCATGGCATTCCAGGAGACCGAGTATTAAAAGAAGGAGACATCATCAGTTTAGATATCGGTGCAAACTATCGAGGCTATCATGGTGATTCTGCCTGGACGTACCCTGTTGGCTTGATCGCTCCTGAAACTCAGAAGCTATTAGAGGTAACAGAGGAATCGCTCTTTATCGGTTTAAAAGAAGCGAAACCAGGTGAACGTCTTTCAAATATCTCCCATGCGATTCAAACCTATGTTGAATCTAATGGCTTTTCAATAGTTCGTGAGTATGTAGGACATGGAATCGGTCAAAACTTGCATGAGGATCCTCAAATTCCTCATTATGGTACGCCCGGCAAAGGTCCAACGCTCAAACCTGGGATGGTGCTTGCAATCGAACCGATGGTGAATGCTGGAAGTCGTTACGTCAAGACTCTTGGAGACAACTGGACAGTCGTTACCCAAGATGGAAAAATGTGTGCTCATTTTGAACATACTGTCGCGATTACCGAATCAGGTTTTGAAATTTTAACGAAAGCCTAAATCAAAAGGTGTTTTCCAAACGTTGATTCAAGAATAATACCAGGCTCGCTTACACCGGTATAGCGGGGTTCTGTATGAAAAGAGAAGGGAGAAGAAATTCATGGCGAAAGACGATGTTATTGAAATTGAAGGTATTGTAGCTGAAACATTACCAAATGCAATGTTTAAAGTAGAATTAGAAAATGGTCATACGATTCTAGCTCATGTATCTGGAAAGATCCGTATGCACTTCATTCGTATTCTGCCAGGAGATAAAGTGACAGTGGAACTTTCTCCTTACGATTTGACTCGTGGAAGAATTACTTATCGTTATAAATAATTAATGCACTCCGGACTATGAAGGAGGTTGGAAAAATGAAAGTAAGACCATCAGTAAAACCAATCTGTGAAAAATGTAAGATCATCCGCAGAAAAGGTAAAGTTATGGTGATTTGTGAAAATCCTAAACATAAACAAAAACAAGGATAATTATAAAGGGAGGTGCACATATATATGGCACGTGTAGCAGGTGTTGATATTCCACGCGACAAGCGTGTAGTTATCTCATTAACTTACATCTATGGTATTGGCAGAAATACTGCTGAACAAATCTTAGCGGAAGCTGGTGTTTCTCAAGACACTCGTGTACGTGACCTTACGGAAGATGAATTAAACAAAATCCGTGAAGTCATTGACAAATTGAAAGTTGAGGGTGACCTTCGTCGTGAAATCTCTCTTAACATCAAACGTCTAATGGAAATCGGTTCTTACCGTGGACTACGTCATCGTCGTGGTTTACCAGTTCGTGGACAAAATACGAAGAACAATGCTCGTACTCGTAAAGGTCCTCGTAAAACTGTAGCTAACAAGAAAAAATAATCGGTAAAGGAGGTCAATTTTCGACATGGCTCGTAAACAACAAACTCGTAAGCGTCGTGTGAAAAAGAATATCGAATCAGGTATCGCTCACATTCGCTCAACATTTAACAATACAATTGTAACTATTACAGACGTTCATGGTAATGCTCTGTCTTGGTCTAGTGCAGGTGCACTTGGTTTTAGAGGTTCACGTAAAGCAACGCCGTTTGCTGCACAAATGGCTGCTGAAACAGCTGCGAAGACATCAATCGAACATGGTATGAAATCTCTAGAAGTAACTGTTAAAGGTCCTGGTTCTGGTCGTGAGGCTGCAATTCGTGCGCTTCAAGCTGCAGGATTAGAAGTTACTGCTATTAAAGACGTAACTCCTGTTCCACATAACGGATGTCGCCCTCCAAAACGTCGCCGTGTTTAATTTTTCTGTATAATTTTTATATCTCTGTCAATAATGGGATATAATAGAATGTTACGTTCAATACAGACTTAGTAAACCAGTTGTTGTGCGCAATCGGGAACGTAAACATGGGGGAATTTCGGTTGAATGTTAAGCCGGGGTTTCGACGTATTGAAGGAGGTATAATTGAATGATCGAAATTGAAAAACCAAAAATTGAAACGGTTGAGATCAGCGATGATGCCACTCATGGAAAATTTGTCGTAGAACCACTTGAGCGTGGATATGGTACAACTTTGGGTAACTCCTTACGTCGTATACTATTATCCTCACTCCCAGGTGCTGCTGTCACATCTATTCAGATTGACGGGGTATTGCATGAGTTCTCAACAATTGAAGGCGTCGTGGAAGATGTTACATCAATCATCTTAAATATTAAGAAGCTAGCGCTGAAAATTTACTCTGATGAGGAAAAAACGCTAGAGATTGATGTGCAAGGAAATGGCGTAATCACAGCTGCTGATATTACGCACGATAGTGATGTGGAAATTCTTAACCCAGATTTGCATATTGCAACTTTAGGTGAGAATGCACATTTCCGTATGCGTTTAACAGCACAGCGTGGAAGAGGTTATAATCCAGCTGTTCAAAACAAAAAGGAAGATCATCCAATTGGTGTGATTCCGATCGACTCCATCTATACGCCAGTTGAGCGTGTAAACTACCAAGTAGAAAGCACGCGCGTTGGACAATTAACAAACTATGATAAATTATCATTGGATGTTTGGACAGATGGTAGTATTGGTCCGAAAGAAGCAATTTCTTTAGGAGCAAAAATCTTAACTGAACACTTAAACATCTTCGTAGGCTTAACAGACGAAGCTCAAAATGCTGAGATTATGGTTGAAAAAGAAGAAGACCAAAAAGAAAAAGTTCTAGAAATGACAATTGAAGAGCTTGATCTTTCTGTCCGTTCTTACAACTGCTTAAAGCGTGCTGGTATTAACACAGTACAAGAGCTTGCAAGCAAGAGTGAAGAGGATATGATGAAGGTTCGAAATCTTGGCCGTAAATCACTTGAAGAAGTGAAAGCGAAGCTAGATGAGCTTGGTTTAGGATTAAGAAAAGAAGATTGATGACAGAATAAAAAACGATTTCAACAAAGGAGGGTATCTTCATGTCTTACAGAAAGCTAGGACGTACAAGCGCTCAGCGTAAAGCAATGCTTCGTGATTTAACGACTGACTTGATCATCAGCGAGCGCATTGAAACAACTGAAGCACGTGCGAAAGAACTTCGCTCAGTTGTGGAAAAAATGATTACACTTGGTAAACGTGGTGACTTACATGCTCGTCGTCAAGCAGCTGCTTTCCTTCGTAACGAAGTAGCATCAGTGGTTGAAGTAGAAGACGAGAATGGCAAGAAGAAAGAAAAGCCTGTATATGCAATACAAAAACTTTTCTCAGACGTTGCTCCTCGTTACAGCGAGCGCCAAGGTGGTTATACTCGCATTATGAAAATGGGTCCTCGTCGTGGTGACGGTGCACCAATGGTTATTATTGAGCTTGTGTAATTATCAATGAAACCACTACAAGGGCAGAACACTCCAGCTATGCTTGGGTTTTGCCCTTTTTTTATAACAATAAGAAAGCAGTACGCGCTTTTCTTATTTTCGTTGAAGACTGAATAGTATGAAGCTTGAGCGTTATGATGAGCAACTTAGGGTGACTCGTCTAGCTCATGCACCCCTTCCGCTCTTACTCGTATTAAGAGGCCGTTTTATTGGCAGAAAAGTACTTTTTCTTTGGAATGGGGTGCGGGCTTTTTTTGTATAGACAACTTTTTTGAATAGGTAAGTCGAGAGGGGGAGAGCCATGAAGGAGCCAATCATTTCGATTGAACATGTGTATTTCCGATATCCAGAACAAGCAGATCATGCTTTGAAAGATATTACGTTAAATGTGCATCGAGGAGAATGGTTAGCCATTGTTGGTCATAATGGTTCAGGAAAGTCGACTCTCGCCAAAATGTTAAATGGTCTTCATTATCCTGAGAAGGGGAGTGTCACCATTAGTGGCACTTTATTAGAGGAAGAGCAAGTTTGGGAGATTCGCAAACGGCTTGGGATGGTCTTTCAAAATCCAGATAATCAATTTGTTGGCACAACTGTGCAGGATGATGTGGCTTTTGGGTTAGAAAATAACGGTGTTCCGTATGCGGCGATGAAAGAAAGGGTACAAGATTCCTTGCAGAAAGTAGGAATGCTCGATTTTCTGAATCAAGAGCCGCACCATCTATCTGGAGGTCAAAAGCAACGAGTGGCAATCGCCGGAGTCATTGCTTTACAACCAGAGATCATTTTATTGGATGAGGCTACGTCCATGCTTGACCCCAGAGGGAGAGAAGAGGTGTTACAGACCGTACGCCAATTAAACGAAGAACAAGACTTAACTGTTATTTCGATTACACATGATTTAGAGGAAGCCGCACGAGCAGATCGAATCATTGTGTTAAATAAAGGGACGGTACATACGGTCGGTACGCCTGAAGAGATTTTTCAAATGAATGAAGAGCTGGTTCAATTAGGGCTAGATGTACCCTTTTCTGTAAAATTAAGTGACCAGTTACGATCACATGGCTTTTCGATTCAACAAAATCATTTAACAGAAGAAGAGCTGGTGAGGGAATTATGGATATCCAACTTCAAGAAGTAGAGTATCGTTATGCGGCAGGCACTCCTTTTGAACATAAGGCCCTTCACAATGTCAGCTTCACGATTCCAGGAGGCACCTATTTAGCGATTATTGGACATACAGGCTCAGGGAAGTCGACGATCTTGCAGCATTTAAATGCCTTGCTACAGCCAACAAGCGGTCAAGTTCATATTGGTGATCGGATCGTTTCATCAGAAAAGAAGGAAAAGAATCTAAAAGACGTCCGCAAGCGTGTAGGGATTGTCTTTCAGTTTCCAGAGCATCAGCTGTTTGAAGAAACGGTCGAAAAAGATATTTGCTATGGTCCGATGAATTTCGGTGTATCGGAAGAAGAAGCGAAGCAACGAGCAAAACAAGTGATCCGCCAGGTGGGGTTGTCTGAGGAAATATTAAACAAATCACCCTTTGACTTATCAGGGGGGCAAATGCGGCGAGTAGCGATTGCTGGCGTGCTAGCGATGGAACCCGAAGTCATTGTATTAGATGAGCCAACAGCCGGCCTTGATCCGAGAGGGCGCAAGGAAATGATGAAGATGTTTGCTACCCTTCATAAGGAGCGAAACTTATCGACCATTCTTGTGACGCACAGCATGGAGGATGCCGCTCTGTATGCCGATGAAATGGTCATTATGCATCAAGGTGAGGTATATCAAAAAGGCAAGCCGCGCGAGCTATTTTCTAAACGAGAAGAATTGTTTCAATTAGGGCTCAGTGTACCAGAGGTCGTTCGTTTTCAGCATCGTTTTGAAGAAGAGTCTGGTATCAAACTCGAAAAAACATGCTTGACGATGGATGAGCTTGTTGAGCAGTTGCAACTTGTGCATAAGCGAGGTGAGGGTCGATGATGGAAAAAATGGTCTTTGGCCGCTATTTGCCGCTGGACTCTGTTGTCCATCGACTAGATCCTCGGGCAAAGCTCTTATTTATTTTTGTCTATGTAGCGATCGTCTTTCTAGCTAATAACGTAGTCACTTATGGTTTATTGCTCTTATTTACTTTTCTATCGATCTTTTTATCTAAAATTAATATTCGCTTTTTAATTATTGGGTTAAAACCGGTCTTATGGATCATTATTTTTACGTTTTCATTGCATCTGTTTTTGACGAAGGAAGGCGATCTCCTTTGGAAAGCAGGCTGGATTGAAATTTATGAAGGCGGCTTACAGCAAGGGGCATTTATTTCTTTGCGGTTTCTACTGTTAATCTTTATGACGTCGCTATTGACGTTGACGACGTCACCTATTTCAATCACAGATGGACTAGAAAGCTTACTGAAGCCATTTAAAAAGATGAAGCTACCTGTCCATGAGCTGGCGTTAATGATGTCGATTTCCCTGCGTTTCATTCCGACATTAATGGATGAAACCGAGAAGATTATGAAAGCGCAAATGGCTCGGGGAGCGGACTTTTCTAGTGGTCCAATCAAAGAACGAGTAAAGGCGATTGTGCCACTTTTGATTCCGTTGTTTGTTAGCGCATTTAAGCGAGCAGAAGACTTAGCAACAGCGATGGAAGCAAGAGGCTATCGCGGTGGCGAAGGACGGACGAAATATCGGTTGTTGCAGTGGTCGATGAAAGACACCATCTCGCTGCTGGTGCTGCTAATTTTAGCTGTCGTCCTGTTTTATTTAAGGAGTTAACGGAGTGGTGAAAGATGAATCGCATTAAATGTATCATTTCTTATGACGGAGCGTTGTTTTCTGGCTATCAAATTCAGCCGAACGGTCGCACCGTGCAAGAGGAACTCGAAAAAGTACTGAAAAAAATGCATAAAGGTCGCGGTGTGAAAGTGACCGCTTCTGGGCGCACGGATGCTGGTGTTCATGCCGTTGGACAAGTCATTCATTTTGACACGCCGCTCGAGCTACCAGCTGAGCGTTGGTCTGTCGCATTAAATAGCCAGCTTCCAGGAGACATTGCCGTATTAACAGCGGAAACCGTTCCACAATCGTTTCACGCTCGTTTTTCGCCTATCGGGAAGGAGTATCGGTACAAAATCTATCAAGAGCCGCATAGAAGCCCGTTTAAGCGCTTTTACGCCTATCACTGTCCATTTGACCTTAACTTGGAGTCAATGCGTCAGGCAGCTGCTTATTTGATCGGTACGCACGATTTCACGAGCTTTTGTTCAGCGAAAACGGAAGTGCAGGATAAAGTGAGAGAAGTAAAAGAGATTACTATTGAACAGCGAGATCATGAAATTGAACTGAAATTTGTCGGAAATGGATTTTTATATAATATGGTCCGTATTATGACAGGCACATTGATGGAAGTAGGGATGGGAAAACGAGATCCCTATGAAGTAAAAAAAATTTTAGAAGCGAAGGATCGGGGGCAAGCCGGTAAAACGGCACCAGCAGAAGGCTTGTATCTTCAGCAAGTATTCTATGGCAACTAATCCGGGTGTGACATTTTTTCTTGACAATGATTTCTGAAAGATATATTATATCATATGGTATGTTATTTAACCCCACGATGAGCCCCGGAAAGCAATTCGTGATATAAATACAGTGAACCAAAAACATATTTTTTAGGAGGGTAAACACAAATGCGTACGACTTATATGGCAAAAGCTAGCGAAATCGAACGTAAATGGTACGTTGTTGATGCTGAAGGCAAGACTTTAGGTCGCCTTTCAAGCGAAGTAGCGTCTATTTTACGCGGTAAACATAAACCAACATATACACCACACGTTGACACTGGTGATCACGTGATCATCATCAATGCAGAGAAAATCGAATTAACAGGTAAGAAATTAACGGATAAGATTTATTACCGTCACAGCATGTACCCAGGTGGATTAAAAACCCGTACTGCTTTAGAAATGCGCACAAACTATCCAGAAAGAATGCTTGAGCTTGCAATTAAAGGCATGCTTCCAAAAGGTTCTTTAGGACGTCAAATGGCGAAGAAATTACACGTATATGCTGGTGCAGAGCACAAGCATGAAGCACAAAAACCAGAAGTTTACGAACTTCGCGGATAATTAATAATTATTAAGAGGAGGTCATTATCTTGGCACAAGTTCAATATATCGGAACAGGCCGCCGCAAGAGCTCAGTTGCTCGCGTGCGCTTAGTACCTGGAGATGGAAAAATCGTCATCAACGGACGTGACGTAGTAGACTATATCCCATTCGAAGCTTTACGTACAGTAATCAAGCAACCTCTAGTTGCTACTGAAACTGTAAGCAGCTACGATGTACATGTAAACGTAAACGGAGGCGGCTACACAGGTCAAGCTGGAGCAATCCGCCACGGTATCGCTCGTGCGTTACTTCAAGCAGATCCTGAATTCCGTCCAACATTAAAACGCGCTGGTTACTTAACTCGTGACGCTCGTATGAAAGAACGTAAAAAATACGGTCTTAAAGGCGCTCGTCGTGCACCTCAGTTCTCAAAACGTTAATTTGGCGTTTTCGAAACCCTTTCTCGCAATTGCGAGAAAGGGTTTTTTTTGGGGTTTCTTCGACTTTGTGGTTTATTTCTCCAACCTTCCGACTATATTCTTCAAACCCGCTTTATAGATTGAGCTTGGTAACTATTATATAAAAAGGTTGTGGTATCCTTAAGTTGAGCGGTTAGTTTAAAAAAGCTTTTCTATGGCAGAAAGAGTGAGGACATGAGCGTTTTTATTTTAGAAGATGATGTGATTCAAGCGGAAAAATTAAAGCGAATGATCAGGGCCATTTGTGAGGAACAAAAGATGGGGGATGTACCCATTTTTGCTACGAGTAAAGGTGAACGTATTATCGAAAGAATCGCTCATTCTTCCAGGAATAACATTTATTTTTTAGATATTGAAATAAAGAATGAGGAGCAAAAAGGATTTAAAGTGGCACAGGACATCCGTAGAGTAGATGAATGGGGGATTATTGCGTTTATTACGACCCATTCGGAATTTGCCCCTATTTCATACCAGTACATGGTGTCTGCTTTAACGTTTATTGACAAACATTTAAGTCAGGAAACGCTTTATGCTCGTATTGAAACATGTTTATTAAAATATAAACAATCGAATCAAGGCTTTGCACCAGTGAATGATTTCATTTTAGAAAATACTCATGCGACGATACGAGTTCCTTTTGCAGACATTGAGTATGTGATGACAGCCGAGCCTCATCGTCTAGAGCTAATAACAGCTAATCGAGTCATTCGTTTTTACGGGAAGCTAAAAGAGGTGGAGGATCGTGATGAGCGTTTAATCCGCTGTCATCAATCTTATGTCGTGAATGTAGAGAAAATTGTTGAATTCAATATGAAAGAAAAAGTGGTTGTTTTAACGAACGAGGCTCGTGTACCCGTATCTCGTCGTTTATTCAAAAAAGTGAATACAACGTGGCAGCACTATCTTTCCAAGAATGGTGGTTAGACATAAATGATTGATATGCTCGTTTTTTTCATCATTGGGTTATGTCACATTGTTTTTTATGTATATTTAATCGGTTATCCTAAGTTTTCTTGGGGCGGTCTTATATTGTTGTCCTTCTTCATGACTGTTTTTCTTGTTTTCTTAGTTAGCTATACGGGCTATCCTGAATTTAATGCGATCATTCCTATTCTTTTTTTACTTTGTATAGGATTGCTCAAATATAAGCAAGGATTGACGATCGTTCAAAGCTTTTACTTTGCGAGTATGAGTCTGTTTATTATTTCATTGGCTAAGACGATCATTCCAAAGCTTTTATTAGAATTATGGCTCTTGTCGGATTTAAGTCTATATGCATCAAGCTTTAGTATCATTCATTTATTATCGGCGTCTTTTATTTTGTTGATCGTTGTTGTGAAAAGAGAGTCCATCAATCATATAGCCGACTACTTAATTCAAAGTCCTTTCTACTACATCAGCTATGTTTCTTTATTGCTAGGTAATTTCTTGCTGATCATTTTATCAAGCCCAAGTATGAGTGTGTTAAATACCTTCAATCAGAAATATAGTGATTTAAGCTATGTGATTTCTTTGTTACTATTTTTAGTCCTCTTATTCTTTTTCTTTTTAAGCTCTCATTTATTCAAGGAAAAAGTGATTCAAGCTCGCAAAGAAACAGCCGAACAAGAATTGCTTTCTTATACGGAAAAATTGGAAGTGATGCATGAAGAGTTAGCCAGTTTCCGCCATGATTATTTGAACTTACTGCTATCGTTAGATGAGGGGGTTCGCGCTAGAAATATTGATCTCGTAGAACAAGTATACAATGATATCATCAAGCCTACTTCTACTATTATGAATCATAAAGAGCTAGAGCTTGTGAAGCTTGCTCGAATTAAAGTGCCAGAAATCAAAAGCATCATCAGTGTCAAAGTGATTGCAGCTCATCAAAAAAATGTATCTGTGATCATTGATACACCGCATGATATTGACCGCATCTATATAGAGCTTGTTGATTTCATTCGTGCGATTTCGATCATCGTAGATAATGCGGTGGAAGAAGCGAGTTTATCAGAGAAACGAGAGTTGACGATTGCCTTTTTTGAAATGGACGGTGAGCAGAAATTTATCGTAAAAAATAGTTGTCGCCAGAAAAGCATTAAGCTCTCAGAAATTTATCAAAAAAATGTCTCAAGCAAATTAAACGATACAGGCGATAGAGGCTACGGTTTATTCTCATTGAAACGAATCGTTGATAGTACACCGATCATTAGTTTAGAAACGGTGTTTGAGTATCCTTATTTCACTCAAATTTTATCCGTGAAATATAGACCGCTTAAGAATGAAAACGGACCAGTTTTGAAATAAATACATACAAATGCGGTCGTTTCTCTTTATACTCAATGCATAACGAGTGAGGAGATGTAAGCGGTGGCAGGAGTCGTTTTTGGATTGTTGATAGGGATGATGTTTCCGTTAGCTGCTCTATTTTATTGTCTTATTAACAAGCGCTATTTCAGGCCTTATCTTTTAGGTGTATTGGCTTTTATCATTTCGCAAATGTTACTTAGGCTTCCTCTGCTTCAATGGTTAAGCGGGAATGTGATAGCGTATGATATGTTTCGAGCAACACAGCCTTTCTTTTTCGCTTTGGGGCTTGGCTTTTCAGCTGGCATTTTTGAAGGGATTGCTCGTTATATCGCCATGAAATACTTTATGAAAAATCACCGCGCTTGGGATGATGGTATCGTTTTCGGCATTGGACATGGTGGAATTGAAGCGGTGTTATTTTTGGGCATGAGTGCTTTAACGAGCTTGTTCTCCCCCACCATGTGGCTCATGCATGGTACGGATTATTTTATAGGTGGCATAGAGCGGCTATTTGCTATTTTACTTCATGTTGGGCTGTCTATCCTTGTGTTGAAGGGAGTGGCTAGTGGACAAATCAAGTATTTGCTTTATGCAATCGTTATTCATGGCATGATCGACTCATTCGTAGGCATTGTCCCACTGCTTATCACGAGTTCAACTTCCATCATTGTGATCGAAGGGCTATTAATGATTACGAGCATTTTTCTCTTTGCTTATTGTATGAAACTAAGAAAAAACTGGAGTGTTGTAAAATGAAAAAGTACATCGTGTCGATCGTAAGTGCGTGTATGCTTTTGCTACTTTTAAGCGCCTGTGGAGGGGATAAAGTGGATGAGGAAACATCAGAGAAAATGATTCAGCAAGCGGAAGATGTTGTCCAGTTTCTGAATGATCAACAATACGAAGAGTTAAGGGAAACTTTTGATAGTACGTTGAAGAAAGAGTTGACGGAAGAAAGGCTAAAGGAACTTGAGCCGATTTTTGAGGAATCGGGTGCATTTGAAAAATTTGAGAAATCTTCAGTTGAGGAAAAAGACGGCCATTATATTGTTGTGTTAGTCGCGAAGCATGCTAATGATCAGCGTATTTTTACGGTGACCATAAACAAGTCTAATCAAGTCAGTGGACTTTTTGTGAAATAACGAGTTTTTAGAATAAAATTTAATTGAAAGTATCGATAAAAGGGATTTGGAATGTTTTCATTTCAAGTTCTTTTTTTATGCCTTAAAAAGACTTTGAAGCGTTTGATTCCAGGCTTATAGGGTGAATTACAGCGAAATTTTTTTCGGAATAAACCGTATAGATAATTGTCACTAATGTTTAGGGAGGATTCGTATGTATTCAACAATCAGGCCTCCGCAGAGAGTCATTTCACCGGATGCTGTAAAGGTTTGGCGGATGACAGAAATCATATCCGATGTCATTATTCTTGCGGTATTAGGCGGGCTTTACGGTCTTTATAGCTATTTTGATTGGAGGGAATGGATTAGTTGGGTTTTAATTGGTTTAGCTATTGTAACAGTTATGGCAGCTATTTGGGGTATCATCTTTGCACCGGAGCTGAAGCAGAAATATTGGCGTTATGATGTAAGCGAAGAGTTTATTCAGTTAAGGTATGGTGTATGGAATGAAGTACATGTCTTAGTTCCGGTGACGAAGGTGCAGTCTGTTGAGTTAAATCAAGGTCCTTTTTTACGGAAATATGGGCTGTATTCAATTAGTGTTGGGACGATGGGAACGACGCATGAAATTCCGGCAGTTCCACAGGCGGAAGCTCATGAGCTACGCGATCAAATTGCCCACTATGCAAAGATTAAGGGAGTGGAATGATGGGACAGCCATTAAAGAGGCTACATCCGCTAAAAATGGTTTTAGATATATGGAAGTTGATCAAAGAAAATGCTTTCTTTTTCATCCTCTTATTTATTCTCAATTTCAATTCTGACAAGACCTACATAGAGGTTTTGCAAATTATTTTTATCGTCTATATTGCAGCGCGTTTAATATGGACGTTGCTCGATTGGTTTACATACAAATATGAAATTAAAGAGAATAACATTTACGTTCAGTCAGGTGTTTTTTCGAAATCATATCGTACGGCTCCTTTTAGTAAAGTACAAAATATTCAATGTCGGACAACGATTTTCCATAAACTTTTTCGTGTGACCTGTATGACAGTAGAAACGGCAACAGCAGGGGATGAGAGTTCTGTTACGTTTGATATTCTTCTAAGGAAAGAAGCCGATCAGTTAGAACAGCAAATCAATAGGGTTCGTGCTAGAGAGCCGTTGGCAAATGAAGAGGGGTTAGACCGACAAGCAGAAACGACATTTGTGGCACCTGCTACGGAAGAAAAGACCGTACACTTTACTCCGACTAGAAAAGATTTATTGAAGGCGTCTTTTATTTCGCTCAGCTTTTTTATCTTGTTCCCTATTGTCTTCAAATTGGATGATATTTTTCAAATAGAAACGTTTGCGAAAGATTTTTTTGAGGTTATATCTAAATCATGGTGGATTATTTCACTTGTGAGTGTAGTGTTGATCGTGTTATCTATTGGCATTGGTATCGTACGGACGTTTATGAAATATGGTAAATACGAAATATCTTCTGACAGTCAAAGTGTTTACATTAAAAAAGGTGTGTTAGATGAGTCCTCGTTTATGATTCAAAAAGAGAAGGTGCAAGCAATCGTTATTACCCAGTCTTTTATGAAACGACTATTAGGTCTTGCGGAAGTGGAGCTAATTAGTGCGGGACGAACGGACTTTGAAGAAACGGAGACGAATTCGTTGTATCCGTTTCTTGAGGAGATTTTGCCAAGTTATCGTGTAGAGAGGCAGATGGAGCGGCTGCCGAAAGAAGCGTTTTGGGTACGAATGATTAGACATAGTGTCTTCTGGTTGGTCGTAACAGCTGCGGTTCTCTATTTCAAACCATCCTTCTGGTATATTCCTGTCGCACCTACTGCTTTTGCCTATTTGATTAAGGTCTTTAATTATAAAAATAGTCGATATCGAATAACCGAGGAATTTATTCAAATGAAGACAGGAGCATTTTCCTCGTCTTTGTTCATTACGAAGCGAAGTAAAGTGATTGAAATAGAAGCAACGCAGTCGAAGCTTCAGAAATCTTTCGGTTTGGCAACGATTAAAACGGTGAATCGTGCTCAACCTGTTCATTATGAGGAACTGGCTGATGTACCTGCTGAAGTGGCAGATAAATTTTATTCATGGTATGCGGTGAGAAGAAATGAAGTGAAAATTCACCAGGGTGAAGTGGCTACAACAGAAGTGGTGCAAAACTAGTAATGTGAAAAAACTTGTGTGGACCTAATCCGCACAAGTTTTCTTCATATTCTTGATTCTTGTCCCATAAGTTAGCTACAGGAGGATCATAAAGGTGGGGATGAGATGAAGAGGTGGAAGAAGCTTGTCGTCTTTTGTTTGACAGTTGCCGTTTGTATTTTTCTCTTTCAACATTTTATCGCGGACCGGAATTCGTGGAAGCCGTGGAATCTGCCGCTTTCCGGGAAAACGATTTATTTAGATCCAGGTCATGGTGGGCCTGATGGGGGAGCGGGAGATGACGAAGTGCTGGAGAAGGATGTCGCTCTTGCGGTGGCGGAAAAGGTTCGTGATTATTTGCAGGGGCAGGGAGCGATTGTGCTGATGACGAGGGAAAGTGACAAGGACTTGGCCGACCCAGATACAAAAAGATACCGCACGAGAAAAACGGAGGATTTAAAAGAGCGGCTACGGTTAATTAATGAGTCTAAAGCGGATTTGTTTGTCAGTATTCATTTGAATGCGATCCCTTCTCCGAGATGGCGGGGCGCACAAACATTTTTTATGCCGACCTTGCCAGAGAACACCCAATTAGCGAAAGCGATTCAGGATGAGATGGTATTAAATTTGGAAAATACAACGAGAATGGCCAAGGCAATTAATCATGTGTATTTAATGAAATATGCGAATAAGCCGGGAGCGCTCGTAGAAATTGGTTTTTTGTCGAATCCGGATGAGAAGCAGGATTTGATGACGGAGGAATACCAAGAAAAGGTGGCCGCTTCGATTTATAAGGGGGTTATGAAATATTTAGATGAAGAGCAGAAGTGAAAGCATGCCCGATCCTTCTTTTGCATCGTGAGAATGTGGTATACTAAACGAGATATGAAACGATGACAGAAGAAGGATGGTGTATGTGTTGGTAACAATAGAACAAGTTCAAGAAATTTTAGCGAAAATGGAAGATCCTTTTTTACATAAAACGTTAGCAGAAACAAACGGTATTATCGATATTAGTGTGAAGGAAGAGAAACAGCATGTTAGTGTGAAAGTGGCAATTGCGCAAACGGGCACAGCAGAACAGCTGCAGCTGCAAATGCAGATTGTCGATGCATTGAAAGAAGCGGGCGCACAAACAGTCGGTATTCGTTTTGCTGATCTTCCAGAAGAAGAGTTAGCGAAGTACCGTGGTGCGGAGGGTGACCAAGAGGAAGGTCTGCTTTCTCCAAATAGCAAGACGACGTTTGTCGCAATTGCTAGTGGAAAGGGTGGTGTTGGTAAATCAACGGTATCCGTAAACCTAGCTGTAGCACTAGCTCGCCTTGGCAAAAAAGTAGGGCTTGTTGATGCCGATATTTACGGCTTTAGCGTGCCGGATATGATGGGAATTATGCAACGTCCAGTCGTTCGTGGAGATAAAATCATTCCAGTAGAACGCTTCGGAGTCAAGGTAATTTCGATGGGCTTTTTCGTGGACGATAACGCACCTGTCATTTGGCGTGGTCCAATGCTTGGAAAGATGCTAACGAGCTTCTTCCAAGAAGTAGAGTGGGGAGATTTAGACTACTTGCTACTTGATTTACCACCAGGAACAGGAGATGTCGCATTAGATATTCACTCGATGCTTCCGCATTCTAAAGAAATTATCGTCTCTACTCCACATCCGACGGCGGCGTTTGTTGCGGCTCGTGCAGGAGCGATGGCGCTACAAACGGATCATGAAGTGATTGGTGTCGTGGAGAACATGGCTTATTTTGAAAGTAAAGTAACTAGTGAGAAGGAATATGTCTTCGGTCGCGGAGGCGGAGATAAGTTGGCAGAAGAGCTTCGAACAGAAGTGTTAGGTCGCTTACCGCTACAACAGCCGGATTGGGATGAAGAAGATTTTGCTCCGTCTGTTTATGCCGAGGATCATAAATTAGGTTTAATTTATAAAGAAATAGCTGATAAGGTGATTAACAAATTAGGTTAATTTTCTTCAAAAAAAGATGGACAACGGTGGGGAGCCGCGTCCATCTTTTTTTATTTCCCACTTTCTTTTTCTTTGTCTTTTGCTTGTTCTTCTGCAGCTTTTAATAATATCTCTTGGATTTTTGCTTGATACAATGGGCTTTCAAATGTTTCATTCATGACGGTTTGTAGATGTTTCCGGTATTCTTTGCTTTTTAGCAGCTTCGTCACATTTTTTTCGTATTCGGGGTCCTTTAAAATATCGAGCATCATCGCTTGGTATTGTGGGTCTTTCATTAAAGACTTCAATAATGCTTCGTGTTCTTTTTTCATACTTTTGGCGACGGCTGCAGCGAAGGCAGGGTCTTTAAAGGCTTCTTTCCAAAATTTTTCTCCTTTATCAGATAAGATTGTTTGTTCAATCGATTGAGAGACAACCTTCTGATCCATCACTAGCTGCTGTTTCACCTTTTCATCCTTCATCATTTCTTGTAATGCTTTCTTACCATCATCTGTTTTCAATATATCAACGACCATTTTCTTCGTCGCTTCGTAATCCATTTGGGCATTTCCAGTAGGTGGCGTGCCTCCTCCGCAAGCTGATAACAAACATACGAGTAAGAGGAGCGGCAAAGTCATTTTTAACATGGGGAAGCTCCTTTCAATGCTTGGCTTTATCATTAATATGAGCAGAGCGGTGGAAAATATACGAGGCTTAGCTTTACCTAGATTTTTTTTACTCCCGTTGATACAATCAAAAGAGCATAAATATATTGTTGGGGGTAGGACAGTGACGATCCGGAATTGGGTAAGGTTTTTTGTACATACATTAATGATTGGCGGAGCGGCAGCAGGTATTATCGGATTATTTATTCGTTGGGATGAATTATCTCCGCTGATGGTTCAAGGGGATTGGAAAGATGTATTTTCCATCGTTACTTGGCATGTTGCTGTTGGTTTTACATTTAGTGTGATTAGTCAAATGGGCTTTTTCGCTTATTTAACCGTTCACCAATTTGGAGCAGGAATGTTCCGTTCATTTTGGAATAGTGTTCAGGTACTGCTGATTGCGTTTGTTCTTTTCGATCTTGTGTATTTCCGCTTTCAAGCGTTTGGCGATCAAGGCGAGTCGTTATGGCCGTATCTCGTATTGGCAGGTTTTTTGCTACTAGTAGGAGTTGGTACAGCGATAGCGAAAGCGAAATTAACGAATAAAAGCGTGTTCATTTCCGCTTTATTCTTTATGATTGTGCTTACGGTGTTAGAATGGTTACCGGTGTTGCAGGTGAATGATAAAAAGTGGCTATACATTATGTTGCTCACATTATTACCATGCAATGCGTTTCAATTATTAGCTTTACCTAAATATAATCAACGTCCGGCAGAAAAAAGCAGAGTGTGAAGAACTCTGCTTTTTTAATTCACTAATTTTGTTTCAGCAACTCCATTATCAATTAATTGTGAAACGGTCACCATTCGATCGGCCTTTGACACGTGCTGAATCACTTCTGGCAACAGTGTGTTTGTTTGTTTGGCTGAATCTGAAGCGTGCATAAGAATAATATCCCCTGATTCTACCTCTTTTATTTTCGACATAATATGCTTTGAACCAGGATTTTTCCAGTCGTCTGTATTAATGCTCCAATGCACATATGTTAAATTCATTTCTTCCGCAACACTGATGACTTCTTTGTTAAAATGCCCAGTTGGTGCTCGAAGTAGCTCGATATCTTCTATTTGCAGCTTTTTAAATACCTCTTGTGCTTTTAATAAATCCTTTTTTATTTCTTCGTTCGTTAAAGTTGTGTAATCCACATACCGATATCCTAGTAACCCAATTTCAAAATGATGCTCTTTCATTTTTTTGACTAAGTCGGGATGTCGCTCGGCCCACGATCCTGATAAAAAGAAGGTCGCCTTTGTTTTATGCCGAATGAGAGTTTGAACAATTTTGCTCGCTTTTTCATCTCCCCAGCCGATATCGAATGTTAAAGCGATTCCTTTCTCACCTTTATACACTGCTTTAGGTGTCTCCTTTGAAGAAAAGACAGGCATACTAATGGAATTTTTTGAAAACAATAAAAGAGCAGTAAAGAATGAAACAGCTACTAAAAGCAAAAACTGCTTTGTTTTTTTCGTGTTCAATGTATAAAAGTAAATCATGCTCTCCCCCCGGTCATGTAGTCTTAGTGAATTTTATGAGCATGTACATAAATATTATGACAAACAAATCAAATCGCTGAATAGCATAGAAGTATGAGAAGAATAAAAAATAACGGGTGATGAAATGCTAGCACTTTTAATTAATGAGGAAGAGAAAAGAGAAATTTATTATTTGCTTAAAAGGGAAATGGATGAAATCTTATTTGACTTGGGTGATACGAGAATCGCCGAAGCTGTAAAATGCTCCATGAAAGCAAAGTATGAACGATTGTTTGAGTTGTTTAAACGAGTGGCCCCCGAAGGAGAATGTATGCAGTATTTAGCTTATCAAAAAACTTTTTTGAAAAAGTTTTAAATTAGCGTTGACTTTATTAGTTGTTCCGTGATAAATTATTACTTGTCGCCGCGATGGTGACGATAACAAAAAATAATTTTTGAAAAACATATTGATTTTTATAAAGTCATTATGTTATGATTGAAAAGTCGCTGAAAACGACAATTGATTGAAATTGATCTTTGAAAACTGAACAAAATAAACGTCAACGTTAATTCTAAAAAAACTTAGTTGATCTAAGTGAAACAATTTATGAGCAATCAAACACTTTATCGGAGAGTTTGATCCTGGCTCAGGACGAACGCTGGCGGCGTGCCTAATACATGCAAGTCGAGCGGACTTGATAGGAGCTTGCTTCTATTCAAGTTAGCGGCGGACGGGTGAGTAACACGTGGGTAACCTGCCTGTAAGACTGGGATAACTCCGGGAAACCGGGGCTAATACCGGATAACTTCTTTCTCCGCATGGAGAAGGATTGAAAGATGGTTTCGGCTATCACTTACAGATGGACCCGCGGCGCATTAGCTAGTTGGTGAGGTAACGGCTCACCAAGGCAACGATGCGTAGCCGACCTGAGAGGGTGATCGGCCACACTGGGACTGAGACACGGCCCAGACTCCTACGGGAGGCAGCAGTAGGGAATCTTCCGCAATGGACGAAAGTCTGACGGAGCAACGCCGCGTGAGTGAAGAAGGTTTTCGGATCGTAAAGCTCTGTTGTTAGGGAAGAACAAGTATCGGAGTAACTGCCGGTACCTTGACGGTACCTAACCAGAAAGCCACGGCTAACTACGTGCCAGCAGCCGCGGTAATACGTAGGTGGCAAGCGTTGTCCGGAATTATTGGGCGTAAAGCGCGCGCAGGCGGTCTTTTAAGTCTGATGTGAAAGCCCACGGCTCAACCGTGGAGGGTCATTGGAAACTGGAAGACTTGAGTGCAGAAGAGAAGAGCGGAATTCCACGTGTAGCGGTGAAATGCGTAGAGATGTGGAGGAACACCAGTGGCGAAGGCGGCTCTTTGGTCTGTAACTGACGCTGAGGCGCGAAAGCGTGGGGAGCAAACAGGATTAGATACCCTGGTAGTCCACGCCGTAAACGATGAGTGCTAAGTGTTGGAGGGTTTCCGCCCTTCAGTGCTGCAGCTAACGCATTAAGCACTCCGCCTGGGGAGTACGGTCGCAAGACTGAAACTCAAAGGAATTGACGGGGGCCCGCACAAGCGGTGGAGCATGTGGTTTAATTCGAAGCAACGCGAAGAACCTTACCAGGTCTTGACATCCTCTGACAACTCTGGAGACAGAGCGTTCCCCTTCGGGGGACAGAGTGACAGGTGGTGCATGGTTGTCGTCAGCTCGTGTCGTGAGATGTTGGGTTAAGTCCCGCAACGAGCGCAACCCTTGATCTTAGTTGCCAGCATTTAGTTGGGCACTCTAAGGTGACTGCCGGTGACAAACCGGAGGAAGGTGGGGATGACGTCAAATCATCATGCCCCTTATGACCTGGGCTACACACGTGCTACAATGGATGGTACAAAGGGCTGCAAGACCGCGAGGTTTAGCCAATCCCATAAAACCATTCTCAGTTCGGATTGTAGGCTGCAACTCGCCTACATGAAGCCGGAATCGCTAGTAATCGCGGATCAGCATGCCGCGGTGAATACGTTCCCGGGCCTTGTACACACCGCCCGTCACACCACGAGAGTTTGTAACACCCGAAGTCGGTGGGGTAACCCTTACGGGAGCCAGCCGCCTAAGGTGGGACAGATGATTGGGGTGAAGTCGTAACAAGGTAGCCGTATCGGAAGGTGCGGCTGGATCACCTCCTTTCTAAGGATAGAACGGAAAGTAAGAACGTTGTTCTTACTCAAATTAACGATGCGTTTTATTTTGTTCAGTTTTGAAGGATGAATTCCTTCTATAACTATTACTTGTTCTTTGAAAACTGGATAATATTGTATAAAGTAACCAAGCAATAACCGAGTAATCGCCATTTTAGGTTAAGTTAGAAAGGGCGCACGGTGGATGCCTTGGCACTAGGAGCCGATGAAGGACGGGACTAACTCCGATATGCTCCGGGGAGCTGTAAGTAAGCTTTGATCCGGAGATTTCCGAATGGGGAAACCCACTGTTCGTAATGGAACAGTATCTCTATCTGAATACATAGGATAGTTGAAGGCACACCCGGGGAACTGAAACATCTAAGTACCTGGAGGAAGAGAAAGCAAATGCGATTCCCTGAGTAGCGGCGAGCGAAACGGGAACAGCCCAAACCAGAAGGCTTGCCTTCTGGGGTTGTAGGACACTCTACACGGAGTTACAAAAGAACGGGATAGGCGAAGAGGTCTGGAAAGGCCCATCAGAGAAGGTAACAATCCTGTAACCGAAATTTCGTTCTCTCCAGAGTGGATCCTGAGTACGGCGGAACACGTGAAATTCCGTCGGAATCCGGGAGGACCATCTCCCAAGGCTAAATACTCCCTAGTGACCGATAGTGAACCAGTACCGTGAGGGAAAGGTGAAAAGCACCCCGGAAGGGGAGTGAAATAGATCCTGAAACCGTGTGCCTACAAGTAGTTAGAGCCCGTTAATGGGTGATAGCGTGCCTTTTGTAGAATGAACCGGCGAGTTACGATTTCATGCAAGGTTAAGTCAGAAAGACGGAGCCGCAGCGAAAGCGAGTCTGAATAGGGCGAATGAGTATGAGGTCGTAGACCCGAAACCAGGTGATCTACCCATGTCCAGGGTGAAGGTAAGGTAACACTTACTGGAGGCCCGAACCCACGCACGTTGAAAAGTGCGGGGATGAGGTGTGGGTAGCGGTGAAATTCCAATCGAACCTGGAGATAGCTGGTTCTCTCCGAAATAGCTTTAGGGCTAGCCTCAAGGGAAGAGTTTTGGAGGTAGAGCACTGTTTGGACTAGGGGCCCCCATCGGGTTACCGAATTCAGACAAACTCCGAATGCCAAAAACTTATCCTTGGGAGTCAGACTGCGAGTGATAAGATCCGTAGTCAAGAGGGAAACAGCCCAGACCACCAGCTAAGGTCCCAAAGTATACGTTAAGTGGAAAAGGATGTGGAGTTGCTTAGACAACCAGGATGTTGGCTTAGAAGCAGCCACCATTTAAAGAGTGCGTAATAGCTCACTGGTCGAGTGACTCTGCGCCGAAAATGTACCGGGGCTAAACGTATCACCGAAGCTGTGGATTGACATCTTAGATGTCAGTGGTAGGAGAGCGTTCTAAGGGCTGTGAAGCTAGACCGTAAGGACTGGTGGAGCGCTTAGAAGTGAGAATGCCGGTATGAGTAGCGAAAGAAGGGTGAGAATCCCTTCCACCGAATGCCTAAGGTTTCCTGAGGAAGGCTCGTCCTCTCAGGGTTAGTCGGGACCTAAGCCGAGGCCGATAGGCGTAGGCGATGGACAACAGGTTGATATTCCTGTACCACCTATTTACCATTTGAGCAATGGGGGGACGCAGGAGGATAGGGTAAGCGCGCGAATGGAAATGCGCGTCCAAGCAGTTAGGCCGATGACGAGGCAAATCCCGTCATCATCAAGGCGGAGCTGTGACGGCGAGGGAAATATAGTACCGAAGTTCCTGATTCCACACTGCCAAGAAAAGCCTCTAGCGAGGTAAAAGGTGCCCGTACCGCAAACCGACACAGGTAGGCGAGGAGAGAATCCTAAGGTGAGCGAGTGAACTCTCGTTAAGGAACTCGGCAAAATGACCCCGTAACTTCGGGAGAAGGGGTGCTCTTTGGGGTGAATAGCCCCGAGGAGCCGCAGTGAATAGGCCCAGGCGACTGTTTAGCAAAAACACAGGTCTCTGCGAAGCCGCAAGGCGAAGTATAGGGGCTGACGCCTGCCCGGTGCTGGAAGGTTAAGGGGAGCGCTTAGCGTAAGCGAAGGTGTGAACCGAAGCCCCAGTAAACGGCGGCCGTAACTATAACGGTCCTAAGGTAGCGAAATTCCTTGTCGGGTAAGTTCCGACCCGCACGAAAGGCGTAACGATCTGGGCACTGTCTCAACGAGAGACTCGGTGAAATTATAGTACCTGTGAAGATGCAGGTTACCCGCGACAGGACGGAAAGACCCCGTGGAGCTTTACTGTAGCCTGATATTGAATTTTGGCACAGCTTGTACAGGATAGGTAGGAGCCTTTGAAGCGTGAGCGCCAGCTTACGTGGAGGCGTTGGTGGGATACTACCCTGGCTGTGTTGAACTTCTAACCCGCACCCCTGATCGGGGTGGGAGACAGTGTCAGGCGGGCAGTTTGACTGGGGCGGTCGCCTCCTAAAAAGTAACGGAGGCGCCCAAAGGTTCCCTCAGAATGGTTGGAAATCATTCGCAGAGTGTAAAGGCACAAGGGAGCTTGACTGCGAGACCTACAAGTCGAGCAGGGACGAAAGTCGGGCTTAGTGATCCGGTGGTTCCGCATGGAAGGGCCATCGCTCAACGGATAAAAGCTACCCCGGGGATAACAGGCTTATCTCCCCCAAGAGTCCACATCGACGGGGAGGTTTGGCACCTCGATGTCGGCTCATCGCATCCTGGGGCTGTAGTCGGTCCCAAGGGTTGGGCTGTTCGCCCATTAAAGCGGTACGCGAGCTGGGTTCAGAACGTCGTGAGACAGTTCGGTCCCTATCCGTCGCGGGCGCAGGAAATTTGAGAGGAGCTGTCCTTAGTACGAGAGGACCGGGATGGACGCACCGCTGGTGTACCAGTTGTCTTGCCAAAGGCATCGCTGGGTAGCTATGTGCGGACGGGATAAGTGCTGAAAGCATCTAAGCATGAAGCCCCCCTCAAGATGAGATTTCCCATAGCGCAAGCTAGTAAGATCCCTGAAAGATGATCAGGTAGATAGGTTCGAGGTGGAAGCGTGGCGACACGTGGAGCTGACGAATACTAATCGATCGAGGACTTTTCCTAGGCGATTTGCAAGGTTACAATACTTATTATCCAGTTTTGAAAGAACAACTCTTTCAAACTTCATAGTCTGGTGGCGATAGCGAAGAGGTCACACCCGTTCCCATCCCGAACACGGAAGTTAAGCTCTTCAGCGCCGATGGTAGTTGGGGGTTTCCCCCTGTGAGAGTAGGACGTTGCCAGGCAAGCATTCCGCAGTAGCTCAGTGGTAGAGCTATCGGCTGTTAACCGATCGGTCGCAAGTTCGAATCTTGCCTGCGGAGCCATTGCTTCCATAGCTCAGCAGGTAGAGTGCTTCCATGGTAAGGAAGAGGTCACCGGTTCGAGCCCGGTTGGAAGCTTATTATTTGTCAGTTTCTGGCCCGTTGGTCAAGCGGTTAAGACACCGCCCTTTCACGGCGGTAACACGGGTTCGAATCCCGTACGGGTCACCATTTGGAGGATTAGCTCAGCTGGGAGAGCACCTGCCTTACAAGCAGGGGGTCGGCGGTTCGATCCCGTCATCCTCCACCATAAATATTTAATAAGCCGGTGTAGCTCAACTGGTAGAGCAACTGACTTGTAATCAGTAGGTTGGGGGTTCAAGTCCTCTTGCCGGCACCAGTTTCAAATATGTGGAGGGGTAGCGAAGTGGCTAAACGCGGCGGACTGTAAATCCGCTCCCTCCGGGTTCGGCGGTTCGAATCCGTCCCCCTCCACCAGTTTTTATATAATATAAATCGACATATGTATCATGCGTGTCTTTTTTTCTTTTTACATAATATTGGGCTATAGCCAAGCGGTAAGGCAGCGGATTTTGATTCCGTCACGCGAAGGTTCGAATCCTTCTAGCCCAGCCATTTCGAGCCATTAGCTCAGTTGGTAGAGCATCTGACTTTTAATCAGAGGGTCGAAGGTTCGAGTCCTTCATGGCTCACTCTCTAAAAAAGCTGTGTCATTAGATCGTTTAAACGATCTAATGACACAGCTTTTTTTACTGTTTGATACGAATAAATATTCAGAAAAATGTCGAGTTGAGTCATATAATTTTTTTTAGTAAAATAACAACAGCAACTATAGAGGAGTGGTATACATGGAGAAAAAAGTATCAATCATTGGGGTTCCTATGGATCTTGGTCAGCTTCGTAGAGGAGTAGACATGGGACCAAGCGCCATTCGTTATGCAGGCATCTGTGAACGACTACAAAGTTTAAGTATTGAAGTAGAAGATTGTGGAGATATCGAAATTAGCAGGGATTATGCGACTGAAGATGAAAATACAAATTTAAAGAACTTGAAAGCGGTTACAGAAGCAAGCGAAAGATTAGCTCAAAAAGTAGATGAAGTGATCGATTCAGGTAGCTTCCCTCTTATGCTCGGTGGTGACCATAGTATTGCGATTGGGTCGCTTGCTGGTATTGCTAAACATTATAAAAACCTCGGCGTCATTTGGTATGATGCTCACGGCGATTTAAATACAGCGGAAACATCTCCGTCTGGAAATATTCATGGTATGCCATTAGCAGCAAGCTTAGGCCTTGGACATCAAGATTTAACTAACTTATACGGCTACGCACCAAAAGTGAAGCCAGAAAACATCGTTATTATCGGTGCTCGTTCTCTGGATGAAGGGGAGAAGGAGCTGATTAAAGAACAAGGCATCAAAGTTTACACGATGCATGAAGTAGATCGCCTTGGAATGACAGCAGTGATTGAAGAGACGATCGCGTACTTGAAGGACAAAACGGACGGCGTTCATCTGTCTTTAGATCTTGATGGACTAGATCCTAATGATGCACCAGGTGTGGGTACGCCAGTAATCGGTGGAATTAGCTATCGCGAGAGTCACTTAGCGATGGAATTGTTAGAGGAGAGTGGAATCATTACTTCAGCTGAATTTGTTGAAGTTAATCCAATCCTAGACGAAAAAAATAAAACAGCTGCTGTAGCAGTTGCTTTAATGGGTTCACTATTTGGAGAAAAGTTATTATAATTAAAACCGGAAGCTCTGGCTAATCAAGCCGGACTTCCGGTTCTTTATTTAGCTCATACTGATTTAATAATTGATCTAGCTTTGTGCTGATCTCAAGTACTTTTGTATTTGAAAAAGATGTTTCCATAGCTAATAAGATCATTTCATTTCGCCAATGTTCAATTTCGGTTAAAATATCCTTATCTAGTAGGATCATCCTTATCTCAACTCCCATCATTAACAGTCTTCCGTGTATATTTTACCAGTATTCAAAAAAATGTAAACTCGTTTCAGAAAGTTCCATATAAAAAATATGCTTTTTTTTTGAAACCTTTTTAAGTACATAATCGTATATAATGGTACCTGCCAGGGCGGAGGTAAAAAGTAATGGAGTTAATTGTCCAAAGAAGAATAAAGCAAGTATTAAAAGGCGATCAAAATGCCTTTGGAGAGATTGTAGAGCTCTATAAAGATCAAGTGTATCAAATCTGTTTTCGAATGTTGTGGGACCGTCATGAGGCGGAGGACGCGGCTCAGGAGGCTTTTATTAAAGCTTTTATTAACATTCACTCCTATGATCCTAAGAAGAAATTCGTCACTTGGCTTTATAGAATCGCGACGAATCTGTGTATCGATCGCATTCGTAAAAAAAAGCCGGATTATCATTTAGATGCAGAGATTGCTGGAACAGAAGGGCTCAATATGTATTCTCAAATTTCCTCAGCAGAGAATCTTCCTGAAGAAGAAGTCGAAAATTTAGAGCTGCAAGGGACGATTCAAGAAGCAATTTTAAAGCTCCCAGAAAAGTATCGTTCAGTGATCGTATTAAAGTATATTGAAGAATTGCAGCTACAGGAAATTGCAGATATTTTGGATCTGCCTTTAGGCACTGTGAAAACAAGAGTGCATCGAGGCAGAGAAACGCTCCGAAAATATTTAAGGAATTTGTAATCGAAGGGATGTGTGCGATAATGACTTCTTGTCCAAAACAGATTGTACAATTTATGCATAGATACCTAGATGGAGAGCTTGATGCCGAACAGCAGAGAGAATTAAAGAAGTATTTAGATGATTGTCCAGACTGCAACCAGCACTTTATGGAGCTGAAAAAAACGATAGCCCTCGTTCAAAGTGCTTCGCATATTAAGGCACCAGAAGGATTCACGGAAAAAGTGCTTTTCGCTCTACCGAAAGAAGGCAAATCGGTTGGAGTGAAGCGCTGGTTTCAACAGCACCCGTTTTTTACAGCAGCGTCTCTGTTCCTTGCGTTAATGACGGGGGGATTTTTCTCCCTATGGCAACAGGAAGCAGACAATTTCGCCTTTACAAAGCATGATCAGTTAAAGGTAGAAAATCATACGGTCATTGTTCCAGAAGGAGAGACGATCAAAGGAGATCTCGTTGTGGAAAATGGGGATATTCGAATAGAAGGAGAAGTTGAAGGAAACGTCACGGTGATTAATGGTGATAAATACATGGCATCCGCTGGAAAGGTTTCAGGAGAAATAGAAGAGATAGATGAAGTGTTTGGGTGGGTATGGTACAAAATGAAGAAAACTGTAGCTGTGATATTTAATTAAGGAATAAACATATCTCAATGTAAGGAGCGGTTTCGCTTCTTTTTTCGTTTTAGGGTAGATTATGCTATAATATATTGGCTAAGAGAAACATACAGCCCTTATACGGCTATAGTAATTACATTATTGGAGGATGTAATATGCCGTTTTTAACTTACTTTGATAACTTTTCATTGTTAGATTCTTTATCTAACATATTAGATATATTGCTTGTATGGTTTGTTGTTTATAAATTGTTAATGATTATAAGAGGTACAAAAGCGGTTCAATTATTAAAGGGAATCTTCGTCATTGTGATCATCAGAAGCGTGAGTGGGTTGCTAGGGCTTGATACATTAAGCTGGATCATGCAACAAGCGTTAACATGGGGATTTCTAGCGGTGATTATCATTTTCCAGCCAGAAGTAAGGCGAGCTCTTGAGCAGCTTGGGCGAGGGAGATTTTTCTCTCGAACGATTTCGCAAGAGGATGAAGATCAGCTGAATATGATAGACGCACTTGTGAAATCGGTTGGTTACATGGCGAAGCGACGGATCGGGGCTCTCATTTCTATTGAAAGGGAAACCGGTATGAACGACTATATTGAAACAGGGATTGAGATGAATTCAACAATATCATCGGAGTTGTTAATCAATATATTTATTCCGAATACGCCGCTTCATGATGGAGCAGTTATTATCCAGAAGAACCAGATTGCCGCAGCGGGCTGCTACTTGCCGCTTTCAGAAAATCCTTTTATTTCGAAAGAATTGGGGACTCGCCATAGAGCCGCTTTAGGTATCAGTGAGGTAACAGATAGCATCACGATTGTCGTCTCAGAGGAAACGGGAGCGGTATCTATCGCTAAAAATGGGGATCTATATCGTGACTTATCAGCTGAAGATTTTAAGAAGCTGTTGCAACATGACCTATTAACTGTTGAAAAAAGCGACTTCTCGAACCGGTGGAGCTGGAGGGGGAGAAAGAGCAATGGATAATTTTATCGATAGCCCGTGGTTTATGCGTGTAGTTGCTTTCTTGCTGGCGATTCTATTATATACATCTGTCAACTTTGATGATTTTGAATTAAAGAAGAAAGTGGATGAATCTGCACAGGGGAACACGGAGACTATTACGGAGGTACCTGTTCAGGCTTATTATGATAATGAAAATTTATTCGTATCTGGTATACCTAAAGCAGTCCAAGTTGAAATCGTTGGTCCAAAAAGCATCGTTCAATCGACGAAGCAAAATAAGGATTTTGAGTTGTTTATCGATTTAACGGATTTAAGTATCGGAGAACACGTTGTGCGAATTAAGCATAAGAACTTGTCAGATAAGCTAGATGTGACGATTCAGCCTGAAAAAGTGAAGATAACGATTGAAGAAAAGGTATCTAATTACTTTATTGTTGATCCTGAGTTTAATGACAATATGCTAGCGGAAGGGTATCAAGTAGAGGATCTATCCGTTGATCCGCGTCGCGTTAAAATAACGGGTTCAAAAGAAGCGATTAGTAAAATTGTTTATGTGAAAGCAACGCTTGATGTGAAGGAAAAGGTGGATAAAGAAACAACAGGGACAGCTAAAATTAGGGTGCTCGACAATGAACTGAATAAGCTCGATGTCAAAGTAGAACCAGAAACTGTACAAGTTTCGATCGCTGTTAAGAACCCAAGTAAGAAAATCAAACTGAATGTATTTCCAAAAGGAACTCCACCAAAAGGTGTAACGGTTACATCCATCGAACCAGAAACAGACGAATTAACGATTTATGGGCAAGAGTCTATTCTTAATGACATGGAAGAATTAATGGTACCGATTGATGTATCTGATGTAACAAAGGATACGACCATTAAGGTGCCGATTGAATTAGGCGAAGGTTTAAACTTTGTCTCGCCACAATTAGTGAAAGTGAAAGTCTCAGTTGAAGGAAGTCCGGAAACGAAGCCGGAAGAGAAAGCTGATGAATAAGTTTTTTATTTGATGAAATAAAGGAGAGAATCAATCAATGGGTAAGTATTTTGGCACAGATGGAGTCAGAGGAGTAGCGAATACCGAACTAACTCCAGAGTTGGCGTTTAAGTTAGGAAGATTTGGTGGCTACGTATTAACAAAGAACGCAGAACGTCCAAAGGTTTTGGTAGGAAGAGATACTCGTATTTCTGGACATATGCTTGAAGGAGCCCTTGTTGCTGGTCTTTTATCCATCGGAGCAGAGGTGATGCGACTGGGCGTCATTTCTACTCCAGGTGTAGCTTATTTAACAAAAGCGATGGATGCACAGGCAGGAGTGATGATCTCGGCTTCTCATAATCCGGTGGCAGATAACGGCATTAAGTTTTTTGGAGGCGACGGCTTTAAGCTGACGGATGAACAAGAAGCAGAAATTGAAGCACTACTTGATAAAGAAGAAGATACATTGCCGCGACCAACAGGTGGAGATCTCGGCCAGCTGAACGACTACTTTGAAGGTGGTCAAAAGTATATTCAATACTTGAAGCAAACAGTGGATGAAGATTTCTCTAACATTCATATTGCCTTAGATTGCGCACACGGAGCTACTTCTTCTTTAGCAACTCATTTGTTTGCGGATCTTGAAGCGGATATCTCGACAATGGGAACGTCTCCAAATGGACTTAACATTAATGATGGTGTCGGCTCTACGCATCCAGAAGCATTAGCTGCTTTCCTAAAAGAAAAAGGGGCAAACATCGGTTTATCCTTTGACGGTGACGGCGATCGTTTAATTGCAATCGACGAAAAAGGAAATGTCGTAGATGGCGACCAAATTATGTTCATTTGTGCGAAATACTTAAACAAAGAAGGCCAACTAAAGGACTCTGTCGTTGTATCAACAGTGATGAGCAACCTTGGCTTCTATAAAGGTCTTGAAGAGCTAGGCATTAATAGTGTGCAAACAGCTGTCGGTGACCGTTATGTCGTCGAAGCAATGAGAAAGCATAATTATAATCTTGGCGGAGAGCAATCTGGCCATATTATTTTCCTTGATTACAACACAACAGGTGATGGCTTATTAACAGGTCTTCAGCTAGTTAACATTATGAACATGACGAAAAAGCCGTTATCTGAGCTAGCGGCAGAAATGAAAAAGTATCCGCAAATCTTAGTGAACGTGCGTGTATCAGATAAACATAAAGTAACAGAAAACGAAAGAGTCAAAGCAACGATCGAAGCGGTAGAAGCCGAAATGAACGGCAATGGCCGCGTCTTAGTTCGCCCATCAGGAACAGAGCCACTCGTTCGTGTGATGGTAGAGGCGGTCACAGAAGAGCACTGCACAGCATATGTTGAACGAATTGCTGCTGTTGTAAGAGAAGAAATGGGATTAAACGAGTAATTTTATGAGATGAAAAGAGACGCCAAGCGCGTCTCTTTTTCATATGCTATTAATAGCATGGGTCAATTTACAACAAGTTAGTTGACTAGAGGAATTTGAGTAGTGTATGATTATCCTGTTTTACTTCTATTTTTTTGAAAGGGGTGAAACGACGAAGGAAAAAATTTAAGAAAAGCGCCTGAACTAGCGGGAGAGAGCCTAGCTAGTTGACGAGGAGGAGGTTTATCGAACGTTCGGCGGATGCCTCCCGGTTGAAGGTTGTACAATCGTTAGTCCTTCCTTAAAACATAAGGGTAACCTTATGGACAAAGGGAATGGAACGACAACCAAGAAAAAAGAGAGAAGAGGAGAGCGGCAACGGAGCGCTCTGCTTGATTGCCTGCTTTCCTTCAAGGAGGAAACAATCCATGTGCGGAATCGTTGGATATATCGGATTAAACGATACGAAGGAAATTTTATTAAAAGGTTTGGAAAAACTTGAGTACCGAGGCTACGACTCAGCAGGAATTGCTGTAAGAAACGAAGAGGGCATTCATGTGTTTAAAGAAAAAGGTCGCATTGCGGATTTAAGAAAAGTCGTCGACCTAAATGTTGAATCTACAACAGGAATTGGACATACTCGCTGGGCAACGCACGGAGCGCCAAGCCAGCACAACGCCCATCCTCATCAAAGCGTATCTGGTCGCTTTACTCTTGTTCATAACGGTGTCATCGAAAACTATGAACAATTGACAAAGGAATATTTGCTAGATGTGGCTTTACAAAGTGATACGGATACAGAAGTGATCGTGCAGCTAGTGGAAATCTTCGCAAGCGAAGGCTTAGACACAGAAGAAGCTTTCCGCAAAACATTAAATCTATTAAAAGGCTCGTACGCTCTAGCTCTTTTAGATAGTGAAACGGAAGAAACGATCTTTGTCGCAAAGAATAAAAGCCCACTACTTGTCGGACTTGGGGAAGACTTCAATGTCGTTGCTTCAGATGCGATGGCGATGATTCAAGTGACGGATCAATTCGTAGAGTTAATGGATAAAGAAATGGTCATCGTAACAAAAGAGAAAGTAACAATTAAGAAGCTTGACGGTGAAGTTGTAGAGCGCGCACCTTACACAGCGGAACTAGATGCGAGCGACATCGAAAAAGGCACGTATGCTCACTACATGATGAAAGAAATCGATGAGCAGCCACTTGTGATGCGAAAAATCATTCAAGCGTATCGAAACGATCAAGACAAATTGACAGTCGATGAAGAGATCCTTACGGCGTTAAACGAAGCGGATCGCCTTTATATTATTGCTTGCGGAACAAGTTATCATGCTGGTCTTCTCGGAAAGCAATATATTGAAAAATTGGCGAAGATCCCAACAGAGGTACACGTAGCGAGCGAATTTGTTTACAATATGCCATTACTATCTGAGAACCCATTATTCATCTTCATCTCTCAAAGCGGTGAAACAGCAGATAGCCGTGCCGTATTAGTCAAAACGAAAGAACTGGGCTACAAAGCATTAACGATCACAAACGTACCTGGATCTACACTATCTCGTGAAGCAGACTACACGCTATTGCTTCATGCCGGCCCAGAAATCGCTGTTGCCTCTACAAAGGCCTATACAGCCCAAATCGCTGTCCTTGCGATCCTAGCGAACGCAGCGGCTCAATCACGCGGCGAAAACGTACCATTCAACCTCGCCAAAGAAATAGGCATCGCAGCTAACGCGATGGAAGTACTTTGCGACGCCAAAGACGAATTCGAACAAATTACGCGTGACTACTTAGCAACAACACGCAACTGCTTCTTCATCGGCCGCTCCATCGACTTCTTCGTCGGCCTTGAAGGCGCACTAAAACTAAAAGAAATCTCTTACATCCAAGCAGAAGGATTCGCTGGTGGAGAACTAAAACACGGCACCATCGCCCTAATCGAAGACGGCACACCAGTCATCGCTTTAGCGACACAAGAAAACGTCAACCTAAGCATTCGCGGAAACGTCAAAGAAGTAGCCGCGCGTGGTGCCAACCCATGCATCATCTCAATGAAAGGCCTAGAAGCCGAAGACGACCGCTTCGTCATCCCAGAAGTGCATGAGCTACTCACACCACTCGTTTCGATCATTCCGCTGCAGCTGATTGCTTACTACGCAGCCTTGCATCGTAACTGTGATGTCGATAAACCGAGAAACTTGGCGAAGAGTGTTACGGTGGAGTAAGAGAGAGATTTGATAAAAACAACCTCTTAGGATAATATTTCCTTAAGAGGTTGTTTTTTATTTTCAGTACTTTTGAATTAGGGGACTATGAAAAAGGTAGTAGTTTGCAGTTTAGACAAATGAAATAAAAAATAATGAACAAACGATAGGTTAAATTGAATAACAGGCTTTTTAAAGAGAAAGAGTAAGCACAATTGATTTAGATTAGCTTTTCTTTTTTGCAAGATAAGAAAATGGTAATTTATGCGTGTTTTAGGGCTAAGGAGTGAACTGAAAGATTACTAGTCGATTGGCGACATTTCCTACCTTAGGGACTCAACATCACTATATAAATAGTAAAAGTATCTACTAATAGGACTGAAGAAAGTGAGCTTAAAACTTATCCGGATTCTGTTACGATTTCTGAAAGAGAATGACATATCTTTGGAATAAGCGATAAAGATATCTCACGCAGCTTTACCGTTTCTTCTAATAACAAAAACTATATTCTTCCGTTGATTGAAGTTGTACGAAGTATTTTAGCACCGAATCGCTTTTTACTTTATCGACTGTTTGAAACAAATTCCTTTCCACAATATTTTATTGAGCAATACGAAGCGAATAAAATTCATCTAGATTTTTCATCACTGTACCATTGAAAATACACTAAAGACAATTTTCTATATCAATTAGTTTGGTTACTTTCCAATCAAGATTTAAGAAGAGTATTTGAAAATGTGGCCTACACATTTATCAATACGGGGTCGGTAAAATTTGATTGGTTATTTACAAAGCCAATAACAATTAAAGCGATTGTTAAACTGAGTTTAAATGGTGGCACAAACCTTAGAATCACCAATGTTAAAAAAACAAATACCTTATAGTGAAATTTCATTTACATACCCCGAAATCGTACAAACTGAGAAATCAGGAGAAGCGAAAAAGTATACTCTGCATAGCAAAAGCAATAATGGCAGCTAGCAAAATGAATTAACGCTTGATGAAGAAGTTGAAGGTGCAACGAACAACTTCGATTTGATTGAAATGGATAATCAAGTCTATGAGTATGGAAGAAGAGCTACTTCAGACATAGGTGGGAGTATGGTTGCAAGAGGCTTAGAGAATAAATCTATATACGACATTCAGGTACAAGGAGAATTTATTAAGGGATTGAAGGTATTAGAAAAATATTCCAAAGTACATTCGATAAATGTGATTCAAGGGAGTTTGAAGGAGTTTTTTTGATACAAAAGGGTTTGTTTATTTGAGTGATGGTGTTACTAAAAGGAAGTATGTTATTATTGAAAACAATATTTTCTTAATAAGTGAATTAATGTAATTTAATTTAATTAGAGCGTGAAGATAGGACTATATCTACTTTAATATATATTAAATAATCATCAATATAAATTTTCTATTTATTAACGGATTTTTAAAGGGGTAATAAAATCAAGTGGAACTTGGAATAAAAATGAATTACAACTTCAAAATATAAACTTCTCAACATTATGCCATAGAAAGGCGGGTATTAAGCATAGAACCGAGAAGTTAATTTTTAAAATTATTGAACTCTAACATTAAAATTAGAAATTGGTGTATTTTTTGTTATTAACACACTTAAAAACGCAGGTTTAGAGAAGGAGATAGTATGACAAACACGGTAAGAAATGTTGTAGATGAATATATTTTAACAAGAGATAATATGGGTCCTATTGATCCAAAGAGGGAAGAAATTATTAATCAATATTTTCGAAATAGAAAAGGAGAAGAAATCGCAAAGTATTTAATAAATGCCAGTGTTAGTGAAACTGGTGGGTTGACAGCTTTATCGGGATTTTATTATCAATTTTTAGTTACAATTGAATATATTGTGGAGATGTTAGAAGGTAAATGGGATTTTGTTATTATGGAGTACCATGATGATATTGTAGTAGGTAAAGGCAATAAAATTCGCTTTATACAAGTAAAAACTAGTCAGAAAATCAAGTTGGAAGTTACAGAATCTCCTGCTTCAAGTTTATATAGAAGGAGCAAGAAAGAAATAAACAAGGAACAATTTCTTCAAGCTAATTCCTGGGTAGATAAATTGTTATTAAATGCAACTCTAGCTAAAAAATCCGAAGAATATGAAACTGAATTTCAATTATATTCAAGTTATCATTTCATTCGTACCCAAAAATATAATTTTGATTATTATACAGATAATAAGTTATTTAATAAAGAGGTTTCTTCAGATGATGGTTTGCTCAAAGTATTATCGGAGCGAGTGTTTGACGATGAAGGAACAGAATTTACTTATTTAAGTTTATGTGGAGAAAATATAGAGTCATTATTAAAACGTTTTTATTTACATACGGGATCATCCTTGCAAGAAATAGATAAGTTTCAAGATTATTTATGTATGAAACTTAATAGAATTATTTTTAGTGGGTATGGGGAAAATATATCTATTGGGGTTTCAGATTTAAATTTTATTATAGGGTATTTATTTGAAGAATGTACTGATAAAACCAATATAGAACGATTAATTATTACAAAGGAAAAGGTCGTAAATTTATTAGATATTGTTAGAAAGAAAGCATTATCCCAAGCCAGCTTAATAGTAAACCAACATGAAAGCATTACAATTATTAATAGAGTTATAGATGAATTATTAAATAGTGTTAAAGACTTTAGAAATTCAAAAATCGTTAATAGTTTAATATATGAATATAAGGAGTATCTAGAGGATTGGATATTAAATGAGAGTGGAGATATAAAAAAATTATTTGAACGTCTATTTGATGGTACCAATAAAACCTCAATTTATTCAAGATTAAGTAATAGTACGAAAGAAAATAGTTTATTGGATTTATTTACTTTAATAATAATGCTCATAGTGAGTAAAAATAAAAAGGTAAGATTCGATGGAAATGAATCATTGGTAGCGAAAAAATTTGAAGGTATAGACATAGTTTATGCATTTTTAAGATTAGAAGTTGCAAAAAAGAAACCCGAGGTTATTGAAAGATTAAACGGTATTATAAAAAATGTAAGCTTAAAAGAACAGCTTTATTTAACGGGAATAGACTTAAATGTCATTGTACAAAATTATAATGATAGAAAGTTTGACAAAATAGAACCTCTCAAAATATACGTTAAGGAATCAATAGATATTGAAGAATTAAAAGATGACCAAAAACTAAATGAGGTTCCAGTCACAGCTAAATTGTTACCAGGTAATATTATGAAAGCTGATTTTTATGATGCTTTGGAAGAAGAAGATATAGAAAAATATTTAGAGGAAATGTTAGAAGAATTAGAGGAGGGTATTCTTTGAATAATTTTAATGTAGTACATAATAGACTTATTCAACAGAATTTTAAAGCATTAGAAAATGAAGAAGTGGAGAAGATAGGCTTTTCTTTATATGAAAATGAAACAATTAGAGTTTTTCTTAAGCGATTACACATGGAACTAGAACTTGAAAAGATAAATATCTATTCTAATCAAATAAGGATACTGCTGCTAGAGCAAAGTCAAAATATTTATAATAGTTATTTAATCCTTTGTACAGATGAAGAAATAAGTTATGAAAAGTTTTTCATGATAGAACGTAATAATATAGCTTTAAGAAAGTATGTTGTTAGGGATGAGAAGGATTTAAATCGAATTCCATTTTTAGATAATACAGTAGATAAAAACGGAAAAAATCCAGCTAATTTAAAGGAAACTGAATATAACGAGGAAGTGAAAGTGCTATTTTCTCTTTTAAAACAATATGATAGTGAAAATATTAAACTGAAAGATTCTCAAGTTGGGGAAATAGTAAATACTCTAATGCAAGGGATGGAAATGGATTATGAACATTAAAAAGTTGATAATTAAGAATTTTAAAAACTACATGGGCGAGGTTGTATTTGATTTATCTAAGGAAGTTATACTTCTATACGGTGCCAATGGATTTGGTAAAAGTTCTTTCTTTGATGCTATTGAATGGTGTTTAACAGGAAAAATAAACAGATTTGATGGTTCAGAAAATGAGCTTAAATATGATATTGCTAATAAAAGGATTCATAATGAAGAGAGCTTTGAAGTAGCAGTTACTTTAGAATTCGATGGAAATACTTTAATTAGATATTTTAATGTAACAAATGGTAATGTTGGAAATTTGCAAGTAAGAATTATATCAAAGGATGATAAGGTTCATATTGGTCAAGAACAAATAGAAAATTTTCTAAAAATGCACACTGCGAATTTTATTACATATGAGAGAGGAGGTTTTAGTCAATTATTAAAGCAAGCGTATATTCTATCTCAAGATCAAGTCACAGATTTTATTACAAGTGAAGATGCTAAAGAACGTTATAAAGCTTTGGCTAATATAATGGGTTTAAAATCAATGCTTCTCGAATTTGATAATTTTAAAAGAGTGTTAAAAGGTTTAGAAAAAAATAAAGATAATTTTTTTGAACAAGTTAGTGAGTTAGATAAGGCTATAATAAACAAGAAAGAAACAATGCATTATTTTGAAAGAGAGAAATTAGATGAATTATCAAGTACATATGGAATTTTATCATCGGATGGCAATACAAAAAAACGTGTGGAAAATGAAATAGTTAAAAGACTAAATACCAAAAACCATTTGGAGAAATATATAGAATTTTATAGTGAAATAGAAGATGAGCAAAAAAATAGTAACTTTAATGAATTGAAGAATCTTTTGAATGATTATGAATCTAGAGAAGAACTTCTTTTAGGTAAAAAGAAAAAAGCTGAAAAGCTATTAGAGAATTTAAATGATAAAATATTGAGTTTGTCAAATTTAGAAGAGAATTTAGGAAAAGTTAACGGATTAAAAAGGGAGCTTAGTGGTCTACAGATTTTATTGAAAGAGTTAAATGTTGAAGAAAGTAATATCGATGAATTAAATAAAAGACTTGAATTACTAAGAAGTGAGAAATTAAAATTAGAATACAATTTAGCAGTTGTGAAATTTCAAAGTATAAATATTCCTCTGATTGAAAATGCAAAAAAATCGAGTGCTTTTATAATGGTAAAATTAGAGCGAATAAGTAATCGTCTTGAAAAAAATAATAGTGTATTGGAAAAAATAGAGAGGAGTATTGAGGAGAATAAAGATCAGGTTTTAGCTAAGTTAATATCAGGTATTAGAGATGTCCAAGTATACACGAACAAATATGATTTAAATTATTGTCCTGTTTGTTCTTCGCAAAATAATAATTTAAATAGTGATATAGCTCAAAATTTAAATTATTATTTGAATCAACTCAATGAAGAAAGTAGTTATTATGAGAAAATTATAAGATTATCAAAATACCTTGAAAATAGAAAGAAAAAGTTAAATGAAGAAATTAGAGGGCTAAAAAGAAATCAAGAGGAAAATGAAACTAAAATAAAAAGCTTTGAAAATGAAACAGCTAATTATAAATCATCAGACTTATTTGATGAAGTGTTATTTTCAGAAAAGCAATCTATTCTAGAAGAGCATTTAGTAAAAAATTCGCAAGAAATAAATCAAAGAAAAGAAGCTGTTGAAATAATTTTAAAAACAGAAAAAATATCAAGTGATATATTAGGTTATGAAAAAACTTCTAAAGTTACTTATAAAATAAAGTCTGCTAAAGATCTAGAAAAAAGTATTCATAAGAATAATTCGAGAAAATATTTTGTAAATGCAAAATGTCAAAGTATTATCTCTTTACTGGAAGAAATAAAAAATAATATTTCAAGCGTTAAATTAATTATTTTCAATTTACAAAGTTTGTTGAATGAGAATCAATATAATCAAAGGTTTATAGAAATACATGATTTTGCTTTAGAATCAATTCAAAAAATTGACTTTGAGATTGATGAAATAAATCTTATTAAAAACTGGGTGGTAAAACAGGAAATTAATAATACGGTTCTAAAACAAATCTCCAATATCCAAAAAAATAAAAATGATTTAAACTCTAGAGTGAGTAAATTAAATTCTTATATAGGTTTATTAGAAAGATATAAGCAAGAACAACAAAGTTTTATAGGAAGTGGGATTTCGGATTTTCTTAATCGAAGCCATTCTACTGTACAAAGGTATTTTAGATATTTAGATCCGATTCCAAGTGATTGTGATTTAGTATTTGAGGGAAGCGAAGAACAAATAAATATAAAGGTAGCGTATAATAAAGAATTACATGATAAACCTGGTGGAAAAAGTAATGCTAAAAATATTTTAAGTTCAGGGCAATTAAATGTATTAGCCATATCTATATTTTTAGCAATTAATAAAGAACAACAACTACATTCACTAAATTTTGTAGGTATAGATGATCCAATCCAAAATATGGATGATGTTAATCAATACACTATGTGTGATGTTTTAAATAATATAGAAAAGCAACTCATAATTTCTACACATGATTTTAATTTCTTAAAATTATTTATAAAGAAAAATGAGCACAGAAAAAATGATATTATTATTTATAATTTAAAAAGTCCTTACATTAGTTCTAACAAATTAGAAATGATTAAATTTGATTCTCATAGAGTAATTTAATCAATCTTTGTTCAAGGCGCGTGGATTTCTTCTATTATAAAATCAACGTTTACAGCATGCTTTTGATCAAACTTTATTTTAAAGCTATACCTCTTGTGGTTTTAAAATAAAGTTATATCGTTTATAAAGAAGTTGCGCCTTTTTGCTCCTTTGGATTTTTTGTCTAAAGGGGTGTTTTTATGTCTAAAAGAAGAAGAACATCTGAAATTGAAAAGTGGATTAAGCAAGGTCGTGGGTCCGGCATCGGGGGAGATTATAAGCCTTGGTTGAAGATTCAAGGTGGGTCGATTAACACGCTTGAAAGGGATTAAAACGAGCAGACAACATGAATTTTTATCAGATTTGGAACGAAATTGCTTTTATATAACTGAATATTCTGGTTTTGTTCTTGATATTAGAGAGCAATTTCCTTTACTACCGTTGGAAGATTTGCATAAAGAACCTATTTCCTATAAAATAGTAATTATCAAAAATCTTGTCATTTTAAGAGAGGAGTGTTCACCTATGAAGAAAAAATCACTTAAGTTTTTATCTTGCGGATATGGATACTCCACTGCTGTTTTTTTCTAGAAGTCTTTTCAAGGGTGAAGTGTGTCCAAATTTGACTTTCTAGGCAAAACTGCAGAAAAATCTTTTAAATGGCGAGGTAAATAAATGGAAAACGAAAAAATCACAAGAAAAAACCCAACAAATGTGCCTGCACCAGTTGGCGATTACACACATATTACAAAAATTCCAAGGAATGCAGAGTTATACGTGACATCAGGTCAAATCGGTGCAGATCGAAATGGACAATTTCCACAAACTATGAATGAACAAGTAAGTAATACGTTTATCAATATAAAAACAGTGATAGATTCTGAGGATTTAAGCGCTGAAAACATTATTAAAGTGAACATATGGGCTACTGAGCAAATTGATTGGGACTTTTTTGATTCAGAGTGGGAACAATTATTTGGCAATGATTATCCAGCAATGACGATTGCATATATTGCTGAGTTAGGTTTACCTGAGATAAAAATTGAAATAGAAATATGGGCGGCTAAAGTATAAAGTTCAAACACACTTCATCAAAACCATGGAGCATCTTAAACTAGATGATTCCATGGTTTTTAATATGAAGGTTTGTACTTCACAAATGCTTGGGGATTGGCTTTTTGTAAGGGGGAGAAATCGAGGTGAGTAACAATGGGTAACATATCAATACAAAGGGGGATTAGTATGAATGTTGATTTTTTATCAAACCATCCCGATAAAATAAAAGAAGTTGCTGAAATGATTTTTAAGGAATTTGTAGTAAAAACGGGTAGCGGCATGAAATTTGAAGATGTTTTTAAACATTTTTCAAATACAAAGGACAATGAATTTCCGATAGCACTCGTTGCTTTGGAGAACGGAGAATGTTTAGGAACTGTATCAATCTTTGAAAATGATTTAAAGATAAGAGATATGTATAAACCTTGGCTTGCCTCTCTATATACGAAACCTGAGTATCGTGGCAAAGGTGTAGGACAGGAGTTAGTAGCCAAAACGATAAAGGTAGTCAAAGAATTAGGGTTTAATGAACTTTATTTAAGAACGGAAGAGGCATCTGACTATTATAGAAATAGAGGATGGACCTATCTTGAAACTGTTTCTGATGATCAATATGAAAAAGTTGATGTATTTAAAGTAAAGTTACTTGAATGAATGAACGAAATTAAACATGCTAGAAAGTGATCAAATTGCTTTTTGATTAGAGAAGACAAGTTCGGGACTAGGTTTGAATATTGTTCATAGCATTATAACCAAACATCAAGGAAGCATCGATGTTGAAAGTGGAAGGAACGATTTTTACGATTCGTCTTCCTCTAAAGGACCAGATCGTTGATGAAACAACGGCAAGAGGTAACACACTAAAAAATAATTGAAATACATTTTTTAGTGTGTTACATTAAATAGAAATTAGAGGTGAACAACATGCTATCTGTTAAGAATAATTTTTACTGTTCACAATTACATCATCATATCAAGTAGTCTTGCTATTCGATTTTAAAAAATCGTATATAGGAAGGCTATTTATCATTAAACCGCATGGATTAAGTTTTAGAACTTTAATCTAATGCGGTTTTTTATTTTTTAACAAACCATTGGAGGGAAAAAAAGATGAAAAAAATGGACTATCAAAATGTAAAGGGAACACAAGATTACTTACCGAATGCAGAAATTGTACGAAGAAATATTAGAAGAACATTGGAAGATGTTTTTATCCAGTATGGTTGTAAACCTCTGGAGACGCCTATTTTAAATTACAAAGAACTACTAGCTTCAAAGTATGGTGGAGGTGCTGAAATATTAGAGGAAATGTATACATTAACGGACAGAGGAGAAAGAGATTTGGCCTTGCGTTACGACCTTACTATCCCATTTGCAAAAGTAGTTGCAATGAACCCAACTATAAGAATGCCTTTTAAAAGATATGAAATAGGGAAAGTATTTAGGGATGGTCCAATAAAAACTGGAAGATTTCGTGAATTTACACAGTGTGATGTAGATATTGTAGGAGTTGAATCTCAAATTGCTGAAGCCGAATTAATGATTATGGCATTAGATGCATTCCACAAACTTGATTTAAAGGTAACGATTCAATATAACAATCGAAAATTATTAACTGGAATGCTTGAAGTGTTTGAAACAGCAGAGGAAAAAATTAATAAGGTTGTATTAACGCTTGATAAACTTGAAAAAATCGGATTAGAAGCTGTTGTTTCAGAGCTTACAGAACAAGGGCTGCCGCCTTCAAATGTCCAATTAATTAAACAGTTTTTGACTGATAAAAATAATACAAATTATAGCTATTTTGAGCCTTTCTCTATGCAAAATGAACAAGTTAAGCAAGGATTAAATGAATTAAAAGAACTTGAATCCTATTTGGGTATCAATAAGCAACAATGTGTGTTTAATCCATTTTTAGCAAGAGGATTGGAGATCTATACGGGTACGATTTATGAAATCTTTTTATCTGATAAAACCATTCAGTCAAGCATTGGGAGTGGTGGAAGATACGACAATGCAATCGGTGGCCTAATTGGAACAAATGAGAACTTTTCAACAGTTGGAATTTCCTTTGGTTTAGACGTAATTTATACCGCTCTAAGTAAATCTGTTGCGAATAGTACAGAAGCCTCGAATGTGGATTACTACATAATCCCGTTAAACACCCAGAAAGAATCATTGCTTGTTGCCAGTTATTTAAGAAATCAAGGCTATAAAGTTGAACATGAGTTGAGTAATAAAAAATTAGGAAAGGCTCTTGATAAAGCAAACAAGGAAAACATCCCAAACGTTATTATAATTGGAGAGAATGAAGTCAGAAATAACCAAATTAAAATAAAAAATATGGATTCTGGAGAAGAACGAGTCGAATGTTTTGAATTTGAAGGATAAAGCGGTGTAATTCTTATCGGACTAATAGGGCAGGTTAGTAGCTGTTTCATCAGAAGAGATAACAGTTCGGAATAAACCCTAAGCAAAAAATGAATGAAGTGAATGAAAATAACACATTCTATATGAGTACTACATTACAATGGGAGGTTTTTTAATATGTTGCAAAGCATAAAAAATGAGGATAATGATCAAGTGACGAATACAGCTGGGGCTTTTCAATCAGATGGTCGAGATGTTGAATTCTCACAAGAGCTTGCTGATCATGATGACCTAGTTGCTCAAGAACGTTCAAAAGCGGCAGATCAAAGGGCAAAAGCAAGAAAAAATAATAACCAGTAATAGTCCTTTCACTAAAGCACAGTATGCTTGAATAACCGCATCCTGTGCTTTTTAGTGTTTAATTTGATAAGAGAAATATAAAGAGAACATTGATGGAGCAAGTCACTTATCTAAAAATAAGAATGTGAAATCGGTCTAGAGTCTGATTTTAACGGAAAAAATTTGATTATAATCAACGAACCCCCACTGAGATAAAACATTTCAGTAGGGGCTTGAGTTAGCCAATCTGGTCTTTTCGTTCTCTATGGAGACGAGTGACGCTCTGAACGGCATCCTCAAACCACTGTTTTTGGTCGGTACTGATGTACCACTTGCACCACCCCGAAAGGAGCTGTACAAGCCCTGACACAAACGTGTCAAGTACACACGGATGGTTGACGCACCCACTATACCATGCGCTAGGCAACGGTTTTACGTGTTTTTTATTGGTGCTTGGCTATTTTACGTGACAGAGCTTTTTCCTGTCACAACCTCATATATCCAGTTTTCAAAGAACACTTTCAGGGGCATTTTACCATACAAACATATGTTTTGGTTAGTGCCAACTGACCATTCATCTCCACCTGAATTGTTGGACTTGCACCCGTAACACAAATCAGATGGAGTCTTCTGGTCAGGAAATGATAAAAAGCGAGAGAGAAAGAAAATTTTTACAATGAGCAGTTTTTCGGAAATTGGAGGTGATATTTATGGAAAGAATTAATTATTTTGCTTTGTTCGGAGTGATATTTTTTAACATAATCCGAAAGAAGTCCTCTTCCTCAAGGAGCGTGAAGGGCATAGCCCAGCGAGTAAGGAGGGGATGAATCTCGGTTCGGCATAGCTGAAAAGCGTTTGGTAGAGGATATCCCGAACTTTGTCGGAAGAAAAAAGGATGGAATTTTCCATTTATTCTTGATAGGAACATACATTCTGTTTATAATGATGACAAGGGAGGGGATCTCATGTATCGAACGTTGAAAACGGGCTTTTCAGCGCCACAGTCCACGCTTCAACAATTGTTTCATATACGTCGGATCTGCGGAACGATTTGGAATGACTGTGTGCAGCTAGCTCGGTATTATTACCGGATTCACGGCAAGTGGATTAACAAAAGTGACCTTCAAGCTGAACTCAAAGGCTTGTATCCTCTTCACAGTCAGACGATCCAAGCGGTGTGCCACAAGTTTTTGCGTGCCCGGGAAGGAGTTCGTCAAGCTCGTAAAACGAACAAGTCCATCCGATATCCATACAAAGAAAAATTCGTGTTTCATCCTAAATGGGTGGACAAATCTTTCGCACTAAAAGGGCGCAAGCTAACACTCAGCTTAGGAAGATGGCAGGGGAAACAGCAGAAACCGCTCGTGTTGACGCTTGCCTTAGTCCCAACTGGCACGGTCAAAGAAGTGGAACTCGTCTATGACGGTCGATGGCATGCCTGTTTGTCGTATGAAGACGGCATCGATCCTGTACCGATTCAAGATGGTCATACAGCCGCGATTGATCCAGGTGAGATTCATACGATTGCTGCCGTCAGTACAAATGGACAAGCGCTTGTGATTTCGGGCAGGAAGATGCGCAGCGTTCACCGATTGCGAAACAAAAAAGTGAGAGAACTGCAAATGCTCATGAGTCGGTGTCAAAAAGGGTCCAGGAAATGGCGCCAATATCATCGAGCAAAAAAGTACATTCTCTCCAAAAGCGAACGGCAGCTAGGAGATCTCCTACATAAGACGACTCGTGCTTTTGTGAACTGGTGTGTGGAGCAAAAAGTCGGGCATGTTGCTCTCGGCGATGTAGAAGGCGTTCAGCGACACACAAGCAAGCGAAACAAAAAACGAAAACGCATCCGTTCCAAACAAATCAACCAAAAACTCAGCAACTGGAGCTTTGGAAAACTCACCAAACAGTTGGCCTATAAATTAGAAGCGGCTGGCGTCTCATTATCGAAAGAAAATGAAGCCTACACGACGCAAGCATGTCCTGCTTGTGGAAAACGGAACAAAGTCCGTTCGCGAAATTACCAATGCTCTTGCGGATATGAACAGCATCGGGATGTCCACGGTGCAGCGAACATCTTATCCCAGTATGTGCATGGGAAGTTTCGAGAAGTGATGCTGACCAGTATCACTTATCTACGTCCTGTACAGGCGTAGTAGATGGGTAGAACCGCCCCAGAGGGAGATGGCCGTGTCTTCGATTTTCTCTCTGTTGCTTACGGTGGCAGCAAGCTGTCGGGAGACTTCTTGCGTCAAGACCACTGCTTCCGTATGGGAGCGTCAGTCCCCAAGAAAGACGAGGGTGTCGTGTGCACCCATGGACATCGTTCAGCTTCCGATTTCTAGGGAATCGACAAGAAACCCCTACCTCAAAGTGCGAAGCGATAGGTGGGGGAGGTTCATATAGGTTAACTCCATTTTGATCAATTTTTATTCAAAATGGAGTTTTTTAGTTGCTGTTAAATAAAGGTCGAAGGGAGCTTTTTAATTGAAATTTTCCCTAAAATCACATTTTATCGTGAAATAATCTAGTTTGTAAAATGTATTGAGTTATCAAGAAAAAGATACTAAAATACATTGGGCATTAATAATTTTTGCATTATAGTAACAGCCTAGCTTACGAACTTTATAGGGTTTGTCGTGAGGGTGATACATGATCGTTGTATCAATAAATGACTAAGAGTTAAAAAATTGTTATATATAGGGAAGTGAAATGTTTTGAGGAAATCTATGTGTTTATTACTATGTTTGTGGATGGCATTTTCAACAACAGTCTCTGCTCATACTGGATTGCAAAGTTCTTATCCGACAGAGGGAGAGATGGTCGAAGGAGAAGTAAAAGAAATTACAATGGAGTTTAATACATCCATTGAAAAGGGGAGCTTGTTCACGCTATTTGACGAAAAAGGCACAGAAATTGCGCTTGAAGATATTCAAATCGATAAAAACAAACTGATTGGAACGACAAGTGAGTCGTTGACAGAAGGACTCTATACGGTAAACTGGAGCATTGTCGGAGAAGATGGACATCTCATTAAAGGCGAATACACATTTACTGTTGCGCAGAAACTGGGCAATAAAGCTGAAGGGCAATCCAGTGTCGTAGATGAGGCAAAAGAGGAAGTAGCTACTATTGATAAAGCAGAGAAAGAAGTCAATCAATCATCAGTTGCGGATAAAGAAGAGCAAAGCAAGACAAATCCGAGTATTGTTATCTCGATTATAACCGGCTTTTTACTTTTTGCGGCCGTTCAAACAGCTGTCTGGTTGATTAGAAGAGGGAAAAAATGATCTATGTTCTCTATCTAACCGAATTGTTATTGTACGTTTGCTTTTCTTTTTTAATGGGGTCTTTTATTATCCAATTGATTCCAGTTGATGAAAAACCGATGATCAATCTTCCTAAAAGAGGGATTCAATTATCTATATTAGGGGTTGTCTTTTTCTCTTTAATGCCCGTTGTCTATTTAATTTCCATGCTTCAAGAAAACATGGGCTTATCGTTAACGATTCAAAATGTATTCTCCAGTTTTGAAGTGGGGCAAGCTTGGATTCTAACATTCATTGTTTCGTTTTTCCTTTATATGTTTGTTTCTATTTTTCCAGTTTTCGAGAATAAACGCTATTCGCTTATTGCTCTTGTCTTTACTGTTTCTCTCATCTTTATATTGAGTTGGGCTGGGCATTCTGCGTCTTTAGACAAAATAGTGGGCTCTATTTATCACGCTATTCATTTTCTTTCTGTTAGTGTTTGGGTGGGCATTTTGTTGGTGGTTAGCTGGTTCTCAAAAAACAAAGAAAACTGGTTGTCATTTTTGAAATGGTTTTCACCTGTAGCGATCATTAGTTTTCTTCTGACGATCTTAACGGGATTTATGATGATGACATTAGTGATAGAGGTGAAAGATTACGCAAATTCTTGGGTGTTGAATTACGGACAATCACTGTTGCTCAAACACTTAATTATTATTCCGATCTTCTTTTTTGCCTTCATCAATGGTTTTTGGGCGAAGAAACAACTCCAAAAGGATCTTTCCTTTCAGCCGATTCCATGGGTAAAAGCGGAAAGTGTAGTATTGTTGCTCGTCTTCACGGCTACTGCCATTCTTGGTCAACAGCCCCCGGCTTATGGGATTGATGCAACTTTAAAAAGTAACGGGGTGGCTCCTCTTTTTCAATATGTCTATGGTGGTACGTTACCAACTCCTGTAGCTGTTGAGTTTGGACTAAATGCGATGAGTGGACTTTTGTTTTCTTTAGCTACCGCTTTCTTAGTATTACTCTTATGGTCATTTATTAAGAAAGCACCAGCGATCTTAGCATTTGGCATGAGCTTGTGCTTTGTTATTTCCGTGTATTTAGCATTGATGTTAAGTATTCATTGAAAAGATTGGACTAATGAACAATGTTAATCATATCAATTAACTTGGGTGGACAGCCTTGTTAGAAGCGGTTATTTTAAATGATGGAGACGAAAAAAGCAGGAACAAAGTAGTCGGGTGATATCAAATTGCACGGCAACAAGGAGGGGATAATATGACGAAGAGTAATAAAAAAGAATTGTCACTAGAACAATGTGAGGAATTACTCAAAACATTGCAAGCCCGGTTTGAGAAAAATATGCATCGCCATCAAGGGCTGGAATGGGCTAAAATCCAAAAAAAGCTAGAGGTTAATACTGAAAAGCTGTGGTCGCTTAATGAGATGGAAATGACCGCTGGAGAACCGGACGTTGTTGATTATGATGAAAAGAAGGACGAATACATTTTTTATGATTGTTCAGCGGAAAGTCCTAAAGGTCGAAGAAGTGTTTGTTATGATCGTGAAGCGCTGGAGTCAAGAAAGAAGCATAAACCAGAGAATAACGCGATGGATATGGCAGCTGCTATGGGTATTGAACTATTAACGGAAGAACAATATCGAGCGTTGCAGGCGCTTGAAGGTTTTGATAAGAAAACGTCGAGTTGGGTGCAAACACCTTCTGATATTAGAGAACTCGGCGGTGCCATTTTTTGCGATTATCGCTTCGGGCATGTTTTCGTGTATCATAATGGAGCAGACTCCTACTATGCCGCTAGAGGTTTTCGCGGCTCGCTAAGGGTCTAAACGGTACACAGGAAGCTGAATTCTAGGACGAATTTTTCATTCAGCGATAAAATATAGAGGGGAATAATGGTGTAAGAGAATGAATAAAAGATGGACGATCGGAAAGATTAAAGAATTTGTTGAGAACAATTCGGAAAGTAAGTTACTAACGACGGAATATCACGGTTTTTCTCAAAAGTTATTATTTAAATGTGCATGTGGCAGCAATTTTGAAAAAACATTTACGAAATTCAAAAAAAATAACCAACGTAAATGTGACGTATGCCAACCACCAAAAGCGTCACGCTAAACGAAGTGCCGATTTCTATTAAAAAGAAGTCGGCGCTATTTTTTATCCCGCATTAACATGATAGAAGAAGCGTAAGACGTAGGTGAGAGTGCACGGTGCAAGTTACAAAGGTGTTGCGACATGAGTCTTTGTTCTTCTTTGAAGTTTCATTTAAATAGTATCCATTAAATCTCGATAATATTGTCTTAATTTTTCTTTCAAAATGATAGGTTCCATTATTTTTAGCGATTTTCCAAAGCGAGCAAGATAGTTAATGATGAAATTAACTTCGGTTGGCTCATACGAACCGACAATATATGTATTTTCTGTCTCATAGATTAACTTCATTGAAGGGTAATGTTCCTGTTGAAATTGCTCTACGCCAGCTTGATTAATTAGACATTTAAAGGGAACTGCTTGTTCAGATGGTTGCCAAAGTGAATGAGCATTTTGGATATTAATTTCATTTAAATCCACTAAGGGCTGGATATTCGTTGTTTCAGCTGATGTTATACGATCACAACGGAAAACACGGTAAGCCTCTTTATTCATATCGTAAGCTTGACAATACCAATAACCTTTCATCGAGTAAATAGCGATTGGTTGAATGGTACGAGTGCTCTGTTGATAATCTATTTTTAATACGCTATTTTTCACAGCAGCCGTTAGTAAAATTTCTAAATGTGCACTATTTTTGATTTGTTCTGTATGTCGAAAGGATACTCGATTTTGCATTCTCTCTATATCTTGTCTTTGATTTTCCGATAATTCGTTGATAAATTTTTCATGAATGGAATGAAAAGATACTTGAAACGGTAAATTTGAAAAACTTCGAAGGGCTTGCATGGCAAAGTAAAGCGCATAAATTTCTTGGCTATTAAAAGAAATAGGAGGAAGCTGCATGGGATTAAGTAAGTGATAACCTCCATTTCGGCCATACTCTGCATAAATCGGTGCACCTATTTCTTCTAATGAAGCGATGTCTCTTAAGGCCGTTCTTTTTGAGATTTGGAACTCATGCATTAAATCTTGAAGTGTAAAATGTTGTTTCTGGTTGATGAAGCGTAACATTTGATGGATACGTTCTGATTTTTTCATAAAAAACCTCTCTTAATGGTGCCTTAATTTGTCACCTTTGTTGACTATACTTGAAAGTGTAATCAATACGGATGAAGGAGGCAACAAAATGAACTTTGAAGTTATCCCGTTTTTATCTTTGAATGGAAACGCTGCGGCAGCCATTGCATTTTATCAAAAATATTTAGGTGCTAACGTTCTCTTTAAGAAAAATTACAAAGAAATGAAGGAAATGAGTCCTAATTTTCATTATGAAGAGGGCCAAGATGAATATATTACCCACTCTGTTTTGGAAATCGGCGCTAACAAACTAATGATTGCGGAGGAAGAAATGGACACTTCACAACCTTGGCAATTAGGTAATAGCTCTTCATTATGTATTCAATCTAAAGATAAGCATGTAATTAGTAAGCTCTATGAATCTCTTGTTCAACACGAGCAGGTTACTGTTCTAGTACCATTTGAAGAAAATTCATTTAGTCCCGGTTATGCGATTATACGAGATCCGTTTGGAATCGTTATACAGCTTTGTGTAACGGTACATGATTTTTAATCTTGTACACATGGAGAATTAGAATGATTAAGAAAAAACCCGCCCCTCTACACTGACAATAGAAAAGCCTAAATCCTCTATTTATATAAGAGAGTTTAGGCTTTTCTTTACCGTTCTATTGACCGCCGCTCATATAGTGCTTTGTCTCTGATGTGTAGCTCCAAATCATCAGACATACCCCTAAGATTACGGCTGTAATAATCCCTATCCATTGACTCCATGATAAGTAATCGACAAAACCGTGGAGCAGCGGGTTAAACCATGTGAAGATTCTAGAGAAAACCCAGAAATCCGTAAATGTTTGGGCAAATTCAGGTAGGAGAGGGACGCCAACAAATCCGCCGCCAATGACTACCGTTCCAATCGCAACAATGACAAGAATTGGCTGGATGATACGATACTTTTTAAACAATCTTCCTAGCAGAATGCCAATCCCCGCACAAGCTAGCATGATCGGAAGCATTCCTAGTAATACCTTCATTGCATTCCATCCACTAAATGAAAGGCGGAAAAAAAGCATGGCAACGAGTAAAGTTGGTATCGTTGTCACAAAGGCGAATAGAATCGCGGTTAGCATATTTCCTATTCCGGCTAAAACAGGTCCTAAAGGGGTTAAGAGTATTTCTTTTCGAGTGCGGTTTTCATATTCAAATGCGTATAAGTTAGCTCCAAGCATGATGGACCCGAAAAATAATGCTAGCAACACACAGCTTCCTCCAAGATAAGCAGATCTCCACACATCCTGTTCTTTTTCTGTTTGTAACGTGTAATCGATTTCTAAAGATTTCGTTTCAGCTAACCTGTTATTAATGGCGTGCTCTAGTCGTAGACGTGCATTTTTCATCGCATCGCTATTAATGTTAAACGTCTCAATATTAATGGTCTTCGTTTGTGCATAATTTTCCGGTATATCAATCAAAAGCTGGATTCTTCCCTGATCGACTAGCTGACTAGCTTCAGCTTCATCAGTAGAAATAAGCTGAAAATATGGAGAGATGTTGGAGTGACTCTCTTTAATGCTTTCTACTAAGGAAGCCGCTTCTTCGCTATCGGAATGGTTGACGAGTCCAATCGGCCATGCGTCACCCCCGCCTCCAAAAATAATGGCAGATAGGAGTAGCATTACGATTGGTACGACGGTTGGCTGTATCATCAACCCTTTTTTTCGAACTAATAGTTTGCTATTTCTTTGAATGACACTAAGTATCGCACGTAGCATTTCTTTTCCCTCCTATTGCCCTTGAGTAAAGGATAGATTTCGATGTAATTGATAGGCTGCGAATAGCAGTAAGAAAAAAATGATGATACACATTGCTGCAAATGATATCCATGGATATGGAGAATTAATGCTCTCAGCAGTGAATCGAATATAATCTGTGAGGGAGGAAATTGGGAACCAGCCAACTGCCTTCCATAACCATTCGACGGCGTTATTATGAGCAAAGCCTCTTATATAAGACTCATATCCATTCACAAAGAAGTGACCAACAGCAATGATGACCGATATAGGTATGAGCGGGAGGGATTGTTGAAACGAGACTCCCAATAACGTACCTATTGCGGCACTATAGATGAACAGTAGTAATAAATTCAACCAGACAAGTCCATTCAACTGAGATATTGGGAATCCAAGAAGTAAGTTTAATACCCATAAGGTAATCCCGGTACTAACAATCGTTTGAATGAACGCTGTTATCCATTTACTTGCTATAAGAGGTGCGTAGCCCAGTGGAGATAACACGAGCGGCTTTGCCGTTCGTTCCTCCCATTCTTTCGTTAGAAGTACGCCAGTGTTCACCATGCCAGAATAAAGAACAGTAAACATTAATAAAGCAGCAGCAAGGTAATGTTTGATTGGAATGTCTTCTTCAAAAGCTTGATATTCAATCATATGAATAGACTCATTAGGGTGATATTTCTGTTGATAGAGATAAATCGCATGATCCAGTCTAATTTGAAAGTTTTTCACATCATCAGAATTAATATTCATAACTTGTAAATCGAGCGTCCCGTGTTTGCCATTAGCTAAGTTCTCATCAAAGTTAGCTGGAATATCGAGTAAGGCAACCGCTTGATTGGTCTTATATAAATGGTAAGCTTTCTCTGGTTCAACGGTTTTTATATCGTAATATTTGCCATCAGCGACACCCATCGTTTCCATGATTTCAAGAAGTCGATCACTATATTTTCCTTCCGAATGGTTTGCCACCACAATTGGATTTGTCGTCGAAACATGAACCATAAATGCATACAACGAGACAAAAATAAGAGGCACCAAAATACTGATGATGAAAAATAATGGATTTCGAAAGCTTTGCAGGGCATCCTTTTTAGTAAGAGATAATAATGCAGATAACATGGTTCATCCTCCTTTAATCTCGAAGTGCTCTTCCCGTAAAGTGCAAGAAAACGTCTTGAAGGTTAGGCTCTTTCAGTTCAAATCCGTTAACTAGATCATGTGTATTTCCTTCTTGAGTAGAAATGGACTTCACGATGTTCATCGCCTGTTTGACATCAGATAAGTGGATCTTTAGTTCATTTTCATTGATGTCAACTTTATAGTTTGAACCAACTTGCCGAGCGATTTTTTCTGCGATTTCTTTATTATCAAAGCGAAATGTTAATGTTTTTTGGTTGAGTTGTTGTTTTAACTCTTGAAGGGTTCCAGAAATAAGAGGTACACCATGATCCATAATAAGAATTTGATCACCAAGTGCTTCTGCTTCCTCCATGTAATTAGTTGTTAGCAAAACGGATTTTCCTGATGCAGTTAAACTGCGGATTTGCTCCCATATCGCATTACGTGACTGAACGTCTACACCGAGGGTAGGTTCATCCAATAGCAGTAGTTCAGGCTCTGTTAGCAATGCACGAGCAAGAGCGAGACGCCGCTGCATACCACCTGAAAACGTGTGGACTTTATCATGTTCTCGTCCTTTTAATTGCACAAGGTGAAGCATTTCTTCTATTTTGTTCGGAAGGGTTTGTTTGGACACACCGTAATAGCGCCCATGGAATGATAGATTCTCATATGCTGTTAAGTCGGTATATAATGCTGTTTCTTGTGGCACGAGAGCAATTTGACTAAGAACTTTTCTTCGGCTTTGAGAAGGGCTCAAACCTAACACGCTAACCTGGCCCTTAGTAGGACGCAGTAGTCCATTGATGAGATTAATCGTTGTCGTTTTACCAGAACCATTTGGCCCTAGTAAACAAAACACCTGACCTTTCGAAATTTGAAATGAAAGGTTTTGAAGTACTTTAAAAGGTTCTTTTCCTTTTGATTGAAACGTCATTTCAATGTTTTGTAATGAGACGGCTAATTCAGTTTGATTAGTTAAACGATGCATCATAAATCATCTCCTTTGAAGTTCGTTAGTTAGTACTAACTAACGTTATAGGTAAAAGAAAATTGCCTACGGAATCATTCCTTCGGCAAATGTTGCAACAGATTGTTTGACATAGCTGTCATCATCAATGGATAGAAAAGTATCCTTAAATCGATTTTTTAACAAGAGATATCCGATATTCATCGCTAAAAACTGGCTGGCTGCAATGTCAATGTCTATCTCTTTTAATTTACCCATAGCATGCATACGTTGTAAGTAATTTTTCAGTTCTTTCTTTAGGCCAAACGGTAAATCCGTCAACATCTCAGTAATTTCATCATCTAATTCGTGAAACATAACGATTAAAATAAACGAGAAGTTGTTTCTTAAAAAGTCCATATGCATATTGGCGATGACCGTTAAATCTTCTTTTAAATCCCATGTTTCCTTGTTTTGAATAAATGTCTGCACTCTTTCAAGCGTTTGAGGTTTCTTTGACTCAACGATTTCTTTTAAGATGTTCTTTTTCGTTCCAAAGTTACGAAAAACAGCCATCTCACTTGTGCCAGCTTCTTTCGCTATCAGCTTAGTCGTTGTCCCTTTATACCCTTTAGTCGAAAATAAGTGTAGGGAAGCTTCTAAAATTTTATCTTTAGTAGGGCTAGAACTCATCTAAATAGCTCCTTTAATAATGGGTGTTAGTGTTTGCTAACTTCCGTTTAAGAATAAAACGCTAGGTTGTTTTTGTCAATATAAAATTAAGAGGAATGTTAATTATAGGTATATGATCCAAGTGGAAACATTTGAGGCAATATCGACTTCTTTAAATCAATTTCCCTACATTTAAGTACATCCCCTAAACATGGTGCATAGGATGATGTTATATATCTATGAAAGGAATGTGAATCATGTACTATATTCCTTATATGTATCCACATCCGTATTATGTCCACTTAACTGTAGATCACTATGGAAGGCAGTCTGTTTATTGGACGATTCCTCATGAGGTACAGCCTGTCAACCGATTGGATTCTCTACACTTTTTAAACAATGGAGGCAATATTGTATTGAAAGATTACGGTACAAAGCCATTTGTTGTGAATATTGACGAGGCGACTAAGCAAAATCGTACATTTCGTACAGCTTTATGGACGGGAAATCATTTGCAAGTGACTGTGATGAGTATCAATGTTGGAGAAGACATCGGTTTAGAAGTGCATCCTACAGTGGACCAATTTTTACGCATTGAAGAGGGGCAAGGAATCGTTCGAATGGGGGATACGAAGGATCATTTATCTTTTGAAGAACGAGTTTATGATGATTATGCCATCATGGTGCCTGCTGGAACATGGCATAATGTCATCAATACGGGAAATAAGCCGCTTAAACTTTATACAATCTATGCACCGCCTGAACATCCGTTTGGGACGGTTCATAAAACGAAAGCAGACGCAATGGCTGCAGAATATTAAAAAGTATCATTCATTTCTAGTATTTTGAAAAGCGACCACCTTTAATTAGCACGAAAATAAAATGATTAAATATTTTTTTCCAAAAAAACTCAAATATGAATATATTTTTTCTCATACTTCATTCAAATTTCACTTTTATCCTATAAAATAGTACAGCTATCTTGAAATACAGTATAGGGGGATAAGATAAAAGTGAAAAAAAACAATTATAATCGTTTTTGGCGATGGCATTTTTATGCTGCATTGTTTATTGCGCCGCTATTAATTACATTAACACTTAGCGGTATTGGGTATTTGTTCTATACTAATGTTGAAAATAATATGTACGATCATCTTTTCTTTGATAAAAGTGATAAAACAGAACAATTAACAATCGACCAAGGGATTTCTAATGCTGAAGATCAGTATCAAGGATATTCTGTATCGAAAGTGATTGTATTAGATGATCCGTATAATACGCGTTTAACAATGACGGATGGAAATGGTGATCAGAAATACGTATTTTTAGATGACAACTATCAAATTGTTGGTGATCAAAATGCTAAATATACGTTCTCAAATGTTATGCGTAGCGTTCATAGTACTTTATTTGTAGGTGGGACATTCGTCAATTATTTAGTAGAATTAGCCTCTTGTTGGGCTATATTCCTACTATTCTCGGGTGTTTACATGACATTTAAAGGGAAGGCGTTGAAGAAAAAGCAAAATCCAACGCAAAGACAAAAAAATAAAAGATGGCACGCATTAATTGGAGTGATTATTACCATTCCGATGATTGTGATTATCTTTACCGGTTTACCCTGGTCCGCATTTATGGGTAATTTCATTTATTCTGCCGCTCAGGATCACCCTTCGATTGGAATTCCTATGCTACAACAACAGCCGCCTACTTCGGATATGAGTGAAATTCCTTGGGCTACTCGGAAAAATGAAGCACCTTCATCAAGCGATGCTCACGCTCATCATGGGGGCATGGCCCATATGCATGAGATGCCGACTAACAGCCATATGATAAGTGTAGAAAAACTGATGCAACAGGTTGATGAAGAGCAGATTTCCAAGCCATATTCTATCGTGTATCCAATGAGTGAAGATGGCGTATATACGGTGGCGAAAAGTAGCAATACAGGTGTCACAGGTTTAGATGTCAGCCCATATGATGAAATGACTACGTATTTTGATCAATATAGCGGCGAGCTCATTTCAAAAGTTAGCTACGATGATTATGGAATCTTAGCGAAATGGTTTACATGGGGGATCCCATTGCATGAAGGGCATTTATTCGGATGGCCAAACAAACTTATTAATTTAGCTGTATGTCTTGCTTTTCTATTTGTTATTTTTTGGGGATTTAAAACGTGGTTATCTCGTAAAAAATCAGGCGAGTTTTCGGCGCCGCCTAAAGTTTCAAACAGTGTGTCGATCGGCTTTATAGCTATAATGATTGTATTGGGAATCATTATGCCACTGTTCGGGATTTCATTAGTCGTTGTTGCACTAATTGAAAAAATTATTTCTCTCATCAACAAACGAAAAGTAATAAATGAATAGCAAAGCTGTACGGCAACACCCCTTTAGATAAATTTGTCTAGAGGAGTGTTTTTTTTAATATTTATTGCAAATTATCCACTTTAGTGTAAAATTACACTAAAGTGTTTTGGTTATATATGGTTGATTAGAGAAGCCGTAACAGAGGTAGGATTCATAAAAATAGTGGGGGAGGTTGAGTAGAACAGAATTTCATTATGGAGAAATAGATAACTAGTATTCGGAAAATCTTTAATTGGAAGGGGTAATTAATATGAAAGATGTTAAAGTATATAATCTTATCTTTCCTATATGGCTTTTAATATTTTTTCCGCCTGTCGTATTCATTACATTATTGGGGAATTTCTTAATTGATTCCCTCGTCATTATCATTTGTTTTTATCTGTTCAAATTATCCAAAAGTCAACCTAATCTAAAAGCATTTTATCAAAAAAGTATAATGAAAGTTTGGTTGTTTGGATTTTTAGCAGATATCATTGGGGCGGTTATTTTAATGATGATATGCGGGCTAGAAGGGGAGAATTTTGGATTATCTTATGAACTAACTTCGGCGATTTCCTATGACCCGTTTAGCCATCCTCTAGCTGTATTTATTATTTCTATCGCGATGTTAATATCAACTATTTGCATTTTCTTTTTTAATTATAAATATACATTTAAAAATATTATTACAGATAAAAAGGCAAGGAGAAAGGTGGCATTAACGATTGCCATTATTACTATACCGTGGACATTTTTACTGCCAACGCAATGGTTTTTTTAGACTAGCTGTGCAAGAGAATTGAAGGTAATTGGATTCTCCTGTAATGTTAATTGGTAAATATATTCATATTAACTAAGGGGATGAAGTATGAAGAACTACCTTTTTCCAAGTTTACTAGTTGTGCTCATATTATCATTATTGGGGTGTCAACAAAACGCGACTAAAATAGAAAATGAGAAGAACACAGAGAATGCAGCAGGTTTTATTAAGCCAGAATCATCTGATTGGGTGAAATATAATAAGGCTGTGACGAAGTATATGTATTATCGAACACAAGCAGTAGTCAACAATGATATCCATCTTCTGTGGAGTCATTATCCAGATTTAAAGAGTAATTCTGATTTTAAAAAAGGCATTAATGTAGAGAAAGATGAGGTTGCATCGTTAAATGAAAATTTTCAATTGATTGATGCCAACTACAGTATTGAAAGTCGTGATCGAATGAATGTAAAGACAATAAATAATGATGAGGTCATTGTTCTTGTTCATGGCGGCATTGGTTATTTGAGAGATGATTTCGAGGAGTCAGGAGGGGAGCTTTTAATAGAAATCACCCTAAAGCGTAAAAATAATGAGTGGATCGTTGTAAAAACAGACGAATATACCGAGCCAGAATACAAAGAGTGGATCAAGGAAAAGAACCGTTGAGCAATTTTGCTTAGGAGTGAATTTAGGTAATCCGTTTTAGATGTATTCTGGCATTGAGGTTTGCACCAGATCAATATGAAACGTTTAGTTATAGATAAGAAGGGCATGTCTCTAAGCGGACAGCCCTCGTCTTTCTTTTATTGTACAGCAGCAGTTGTTTTTCGTTTATATGTGCTCACATATTTCTCTGAGTAATGGAATGCTATTTCAAGTAATAAGCAGATCACCCAATAAATAATCGAGGCGACTAAGTACATTTCTAAGAAATTATATCCTTGGTTAGCGATAATTTTAGAGATCGCGATAATTTCTACTACTTTAACGGCAAATGCCAGTGAGGTGGATTTAATCAGGTTAATAAAGATATTTCCCATGTTTGGTAATGCCATCACAATCATTTGAGGAAAGACAACTCGACATAATCCTTGCCACGTTGTCATTCCTACACTATAGCAAGCTTCCATTTGACCCCTCGCAACTGAGTTTAAGGAGGCGCGGAAAATTTCGGCTGTATAAGCAGAGGCATTCATCGAATAGACGATAAATGCATACCATAACGGTGAAATGTCATCTGCATTCCAAGTGGTAGCCCATGTTTGATTGATCCAGTTCATTAGTTCGGGCATTCCATAAAAGAATACATATAATTGCACAAGTAAGGGGGTTCCTCGTATAAAAGAAATATAAATGGCTGTTATCTGATTGAGTACGGGAATTTTATAGACACGAAGAAGCGCTAATCCTAGTCCAGCAAGGGAGCCGATGATAATAGATACAAGAGCTATAAGCAAGGTAATCGGTACACCTTTTAATACTTCAGGAAAATGCTCAATCGCAAACTGTATATCGAATACTTCCATTAACATCTTCCTCCTAAGATCTCGCTACGGTCGTGCGTCCTTTTATCAATCGTTGTTCTAATTGATAAATACTTATTTCTATGAATGCACACGTTCCCCAATAAACGATCGAAATCACAACATATACTTGAAACATGCCTAAACCATAATTATTTCCAATGATCAGACGAACCTGCCCCATAATGTCAACGACACCGATAGTGAAGGCGAGGGCCGTATCTTTTAACAATTCGATAATTGTATTTCCCATGTTTGGCAACGAGATCACGAATGCTTGCGGCAAGATCACTCTGCGTAGCGCTTGGGAATAGGTCATCCCAACGCTATAACAAGCTTCTAATTGATCATCGCCTACCGCAATATAAGCTGAACGAATCGTTTCTGATAAATACGCTGAAATATGCAGTGAGAATGTCGCAATCGCAAATATTAAAGGGGCTAAATCATTAATATAAATACCGAAAGCCATGAGTAATTGCGGCAATCCAAAATACATTAAAAATAGTTGGACAAGCAATGGGGTGCATCGTGTAAATGAAATGAAAATCGTTACTAGCTGATGTAAGATCGGCACTTTACGAATTCGTATGATAGCCATTAGTGTCCCGAAAGCTAATCCTAAAATAAGCGATGCAACGAGCATCCAAATGGTAATAGGGAGTCTAGCTAACACCTGTTGAAAAAGGTCGCTCCACTGATGAATGGAAGTATCCATCGCATTTCACCTTCCTAAAAATAGAGAGCTTTGATCGCTCTCTATTTATTTTCATTGTCAAATTTATATTGTTCTTGATTGATATAATCTAAATCCTCAAAGAAATCGACTTCGAACCATTTTTCAGCTAATTCGGATAGTGTCCCATCTTTTTGAAGCTCTTCTGTTGCTGTATTAATCGCTTGTTGAAGCTCTTCATTTTGCTTGTTGTATACAATGAACACAGGTTCTTTTGAAACGACTCCACCAACTTTAAGATCTAAATTCAATTCCTTTTGAATCGCATCAAATGTAGAAACATTTAAAAAGACGGCATCGTATTTGCCATTGGCTAATCCCTTTAAGTTATCTGCGTTCGATGGGTGTTCTATCGTTTCAATTTCCACCGCATCATTTGGATTTTGTTCATTATAGCTATTTAGAATGGTACGTAAGCCGCCGCTTGGAGCCATCGGTGCGAGCTTTTTCCCTTTTAAATCTTTAAAACTTTTAATATCATTTGTATCATTTCGTGTAATCAGTGCGGTCATCGAGTACCCATATTCAGGGTTTCCATATAAAAATTTTGCTTCGCGCTCTGGATTTTTAAAAAACCAATTGATCGCAAAATCAAATTTCTTAGTACTCACACCAATTAAGTTTCCTTCTTCTTCACCAAACTGATAATCAAATTGATATTTATCGTCTAATTTTTTCTCTACTGCCTCTAAATAATCGATATCATAGCCAATCGGATTATTTTTATCATCTGTATACAAAAATGGCGGATTTACCTCATCACTTAAGGCGACTTTAATGATTTCTTTCCCGTCCTTTGTCTTTTCACTTTCCTCCGATGAGCTGCATGCAGTAAGCGCGCCGCCCACTAAGCTTATTCCTAATATGAATGCACCAATTTTCTTTAATTTCATCATGATCGCTCCTTTAAATGATATATTCTGGTTCTCTAATTAATCTTCGTAAAAACTGTTTCGTTCGCTCCTTTGAAGGGTGCACAATGACTTCTTCGGGTGTGCCTTCTTCGATAATATGTCCACCATCCATAAAGACAACATGATTGGCAACCTCACGTGCGAACTCTATTTCATGTGTAACAACAATCATCGTAATGCCTTCACGGGCAATAGTTTTCATCAATTGCAGCACTTCGCCCACCATTTCCGGGTCTAGTGCTGAAGTTGGTTCATCGAATAAAATGACTTCTGGATTTAATGCTAAAGCTCTAGCAATACCTACACGTTGTTGCTGTCCTCCTGAGAGGCTCGATGGATAATCATTCATCTTTTCAATAAGCCCTACTTTTTCTAACAATGATTTGGCCATTTTATTGGCCTCCTCTTTCGATTTCTTTTGAGCAACGATCAAGCCTTCTGTAATATTTTCGATCACCGTTTTATTTTGGAATAGATTATAGTTTTGAAAAACCATCGCTGTTTTACGGCGCAAATGTAAAATTTGTTTTTTGGAAGGCTTCTCGGCATTGATCGTTAAATCTTTGCCAATTTGTATCATTCCTTGATCAGGATTTTCTAAGTAATTAATACAGCGAAGTAAGGTCGTTTTTCCAGAACCTGAAGGACCTATAATAGTCATGACATCGCCTTTTTTCACTTCTAGGTCGATTCCTTTTAGTACTTCATTGTCTTTAAATCGTTTATGTATGCCTGTTAACTTGATCATGGTCTCACCTACTGTCCAGTTTTTTTAATCTTTTGAATATATCGGTAATCTATCACAACAATTCTTACCTGTAAAGTATGTTTTATTTTTTTTCATATCTGGATTTTTTAAGTAGTCTTATGTATCATTAAATAAATAAAACCTTATAAGTTAACTGTGAAATGGAGGATATGACCTATGAATTCCGTTCAAGACTTCGTACGAACTACGGATCAGCAACAAATCATTGATCAATTACATAGATTGAAAAAACACATTATCGAAAGAGGTATTCAAGCAGATAAAGAAAATAGTTTCCCTTTTAATAGTTTTCAAGATTTATTGTCGATTGGCTACAATCAGCTGACAGTACCTAAAGAATATGGTGGAAAAGGTTTTGGGATTTATGACATGTTGTTGTTTCAAGAAACACTTGCTAGCTTTGATGGACCAACCGCTCTAGCAATTGGTTGGCAGCTTGGAGTTGTTGGTGAAATTTATGAAAAACAAGCGTGGTCTGAAAATCAACTACAACAGTTTGCGGACGAAATCGTGCATAACGGTGCGCTTGTTAACCGTGCTGTCAGTGAGGTCATTACAGGTAGTCCTACACGTGGTGGGCGCCCGGGAACCAATGCGGAATTCATCGATGGAAAATGGCATATTTCCGGTAGAAAAAGCTTTATGACACTTTCATATGCCCTTACACATTATTTAACTTCTGCGTGGATTGAAGAAAAGCAAGCAGTTGGCTTCTTTTTAATTCCTAAAGAAACAGAAGGGGTGTCCATTGAAGAAACTTGGGATGTGATGGCGATGCGTGGAACAGCTAGTCATGACCTTGTTTTAGATCAGATTATCGTTCCGGAAGATGTTTTAGTGGAAGTGAATGACGGACCTCGTAGTAATAAAATTAATGGCTGGGCTCTCCATATTCCGGCTGTATATTTAGGAATCGCCCAGGCGGCTCGCGATTATGCCCTGCATTTTGCTAGTACCTATTCACCGAATAGTCTGCCAGGTCCTGTTGCAGAACTTCCTCACGTCCAAGAAAAATTAGGCCAAATCGAACTAAAGTTAATGAATGCCCGTCATTTTTTATACAGTGCGGCTAGTCAATTTGAGAATCCTGCAACACATGCGTCGATTACAAATGAATTAGGAGCTGCCAAGTATATCGTTGTGAATCATGCTATTGAAATTGTAGATTTAGCGATGCGTATTGTAGGAGCAAAAAGCTTGCAAAACAGCAATCCGCTGAGCCGTTATTATCGTGATGTGCGAGCGGGCTTACACAATCCTCCGATGGATGACATGACCATTAGCAAATTAGCTCAAACAGCGATAGCTAGTGTGAAACGATAGAAAGAATGTACATTTTTAATAAAAAAGAGTTCATTACCTATACATAGTAGATGGTGAACTCTTTTTTAGGTTTAACATATGACTCTTTTCTTGACACGGCATCATTTACATGTTAATTTGTATGTGCAAATGAGAGGTGGAACTATATGAAAATGGATGAATCTATTTTATCTATGTGTTTATATTTCACAGCGAATCGTTTTGCTCGTTCTATGACAAAAATAGCCGAGGAAGTGTTTGCAAAGACGGGGCTGTCTCCGACGTATATGTATATACTTGTTATTGTGAATCAGTATCCAGGGATTACTCAAAAAGAATTATGTGAAAAATTGTCAATTGCTCCCTCGACAAGTACAAGATTTATCAATAAATTAGAAAAGGAAAGTTTAGTGCATCGACGTGCCAAAGGGAAAGAGACGCACATACATTTAACAGAAAATGGTGTGGGTCTTTGTGAAGAAATTGACAAGTACTTTTATGAATTTAACAAGAAGTATACATCTATTTTGGGAGAAGAAAGAAGTCATGATCTAGCAAAAGCACTTTATGAATCGAGTGAAATCTTAAAAAAAGAGGAATAAACACTCTTTTTTTTCACTTATCATTTGTATATACAAATAAAATAAGTTGCTATGATTTTTATGTGAATGAAAGGATATGATGAAGAAAATGAATACTTTCCAAGCGCTAGTATTAGATAAAGTAAATGATCAAACGGAATTAGAAGTGAAGGAATTGACAATGGCTGATCTTCCAGAAGGGGAAGTAACGATTCGAGTGGCTTATTCGAGCGTGAATTTTAAGGACGGTTTTGTGGCATTTGAAAACAGTCTTGTAAAATCTTATCCTTTAGTACCTGGAATAGATTTAGCTGGAACGATTATGGATTCAACAGATGATCGTTTTAAAACAGGTGATGAGGTCATTGTGACTAGCTATGAGTTAGGTACGGGGCGTTTTGGAGGATTTAGTGAAGTGGCTCGTGTGCCTGCCGATTGGGTTGTCCCTCTTCCGAAAGGCTTATCATTAAAGGAGGCTATGATTCTTGGTACAGCCGGATTTACTGCGGCATTATCTGTTCAACGCCTTGAAGATAATGGATTAGAGCCTAATCAAGGACCTGTGTTAGTAGCTGGTGCTACAGGCGGCGTGGGAAGTATCGCTGTTAATATGTTAGCAAATAGAGGTTATGAGGTTGTGGCTAGCACAGGAAAAGCCAAGGAAACAGCTTACTTAAAACAATTAGGAGCGAAACAAATTATCGATCGTCACGAAGTAATGGATACAGAGCCTACCCCAATGCGTGAAGAAAAATGGGCAGGCGCTATCGATCCTGTAGGTGGGGAAACGCTTCAGTATATATTGAGTTCCTTGAAATATGGAGGATCTGTTGCTACAAGTGGCTTTACTGGTGGGTTAGAAGTTTCTACAACCGTAATGCCCCACATTTTAAGAGGTGTCAATTGGATCGGTATTGATTCTGTTGAATGCCCAATGGATAAACGATTACAAGTGTGGAATCGCCTTGCGGATGATTTGAAACCAACGCTATTTGATGAAATCGTCAATGAAGTATCATTGCAAGAGCTTCAGAGCGTATTGGCTAATATTTTAGAAGGAAAAATTCGCGGAAGAACGATTGTTAAGCTATAAAGTGAAACAGTATCGAAAACAGAACACGCCCGTCATTAGATAGGCGTGTTCTGTTTTTTCTTGTTCGTTTGTATAGCAGTTGTGTTTAAAAAAACATTTTCCGATTAGAGGTAGATTTTAATATATTTACTAACACTTCATCGTTGGAAATAGGTATAAACAACCTGTTTTATAGTTTATTAACAAGCTATACTGAAGTTCAATTTATATTAATCTACTGGAAGAGAGGAACACAGTTTGAAAGCACTTCGAATTTTCATGTCTTTATTGTTATTAGGCGGTTTGCTTTCTGCTACACCGGCTTCGGCTGCTGTAAAGTCGACTGACCATTATGATATTGGGGATATCAGTCCGGAGCACCGCTTTTATGGAGCTATTGAACGCTTTGTATATACGGATATCATTGATGGATATTTGCAATCGGATTCATATGAAGAAGATGGTGAGATCTATGAGTACTCATATGTAGACGTTCGCCCAGATGAAAAAATTACGCGAGCGCAGTTTACGAAAATTTTAGTGAATGCCTTGTCTCTTAAGGCGGGTGCAAAGACAAAAGAGTTTTCGGATGTGAAAGCATCGAAATGGTATTATGACTACGTTCGTATTGCGAGCAGTCAAGGGATTATTTCAGGATACTCTGATGGGAATTTTCATCCCGGTGCAAATATTACACGTGATCAAATGGCGGCTATGATTTACCGTGCGTTTAGTCATACAATCACATTCCCAGCAACAGCCAAGAGATTCAAAGATGTTCCATCCACTAGCTTTGCTTATGAAGCAGTTGGGAAGTTAGCGGTTAATGGAATTGTTCAAGGATATGGTGATACATTTAAGCCGCATAGTCAGGCTACGCGTGGTCAGGCGATTGCGATCATGGACCGAGCATTGCATAAGGAAAGCGGTGATACAGCGGCTACAGCTGTTATCACAGAGGTTGTCGATCGTAACATCAATGAAGGATACGAATTGACGAAGGAACAAAATTTATCGGCACTTGAAGCGCTTTATCGTGAGACAGCAACGGGTTACTACTTGTCTTACTCATTGGAAAGTATGGGATTGTTGGGCGATGTTGAAGGAGCGGAAGAAACCATTTCCATCGAACCAATTGGCACTCACTCTCTGGATATCGTGACTGTTAGAAAACGGGTGGCGGAAGTGAGAATTGATAACTTAAATTATAAAGTTTCATTTACATCGCCAGACATGTCCTTCACAGTGAACATGGATGCTTCAGGAAATGCATATTTGAAAAAAGGTGCAGATGGCAAGTGGAAGATTTATAATATTATCTTGGATGAAGAACTTGGAGAAGAGTGGATGACAGAAGCTGCTGCAACGGCGAACCCATCCTAATCGATGGTTATATAGGGCGATCTCAAGAGCGGATGAAAACCGTTTTGGGGATCGCCCTATTTTTTATCCCGCATTAACGGGCTGTAAGACCCCTAACTCAACATGGCAGAAGAAGCGCAGGCGGGGGGATCAACAGCCCGTAAACGCCCGATTGGTTCAACTAACAATCAGTGGGGATGAAGCCCCCCACTGATTGAAGTTTCACTTTATGGTAAAATGCAGGAGGTTTGTTAGGAGGGATATGAATGAATATTAGAAACTCAGCAAAAGCGATTATTATTGAAGGAGATAAGGTTTTATTAACAAAAAATCAAGATGATGACGGGTATTTTTATCTGTTTCCGGGCGGTGGACAAGAACACGGGGAAACGATTCATCAAGCATTAGTAAGAGAGTGTATAGAAGAAGTGGGGAAAGAAGTAGACATCGGAGAACTGCTTCATATTCGCGAGTACATAGGAAAAAATCACGAGCATGCTTCATTCGATTTTCATGCGCATCAAGTGGAATATTATTTTGTTTGTCACTTAGTAGGTGATGTCGGTGATGATAATAAGCCCACTAATCCAGATAGCCATCAAGTAGGAATCGAATGGGTACCTATTCATGATTTGCTTCAATACAGAATTTATCCGAAAGAGATAAGAAAACATATTATTAAGTATATTAATAATGAAAAGTCTCCGGTTTATTTAGGGGATGTGAATTAAGTTCTTGTTCAACAAAAAGGTGACTCAATCGACCAAACGGAGTCATCTTTTTTCTTGTCTTGCTGTCTATTTGACCAAAATGGATACAGCACTATAGACCAATAAAACGGCCATTATTAGATTAAACGGCTTTCTGTATTGTAATAAGAACTTTTGAAACATCGAACCGAATAGACTCCAGCTAAATGTACTCATGAAACCGACTATTCCTAAAAATAATGAGAAGAGCAGATAATTGAAATAAGAGGTGTAATAAGGAAGAATGAAGGTTGCGACAACTGTAATCCCAAAAAGAATGCCTTTTGGGTTAACGAACTGTAACAAGATACCTATGAAGAAAAAGTTTTTGTTGCCTTCATCACGGCTATTATCTATACCTTTACTAGTAAGAATTTTGAAAGCTAAATATAACATATAAGCTACACCGAAGATGGTTAAGGGCAGTTCAATGATGGGCATGACACTTGTAAGTAAAACGTTAAAAACGCTGCATAATAATGTGATCACAAAAAATCCGATACTTACTCCTAAAGAAAAGGGAAGTGTTTTTTTCAATCCATGTTTATTCGCCAATGCCATGGCCATGATGTTATTAGGACCTGGGGTAAAGCTAGTAATAAAAACAAACAACAAAAATGAAGAGAAAGGCATTTTTTGACCCCCTTTATGGTTCGTGTGTTATAATGTCCGAAATGAACGATATAACGTTTGTTCTTTTTATTGTATAACATGGTCGTTATATTGTAAACAATGGAGAGGTGATTGGATGGAGGAAATTCATCTGATTCTAGCAAAAAATTTAAAAGCGATTCGAGAGAAAGAGAAATTAAGTTTGGAAAAGGTCTCTCAATTAAGCGGGGTCAGCAAAACGATGATCGGGCAAATTGAAAGAGGAGAATCTAGTCCAACTCTTACAACCATTTGGAAAATAGCTAATGGGTTAAAGGTTTCTTTTACGTCTTTAATCAATAACCCGCAACCAGATACGACCGTCATTTTAAAAAATGAAATTCAAGTATTATCCGAGGACAATGGAAGATATCGAGTATATCCCTACTTTCCCTTCCAAGAAGATAGACGCTTTGAGATTTACTCGATTGAGATTGAAAAAGAAGGAATAGTAAACTCTGATTCTCATAGAGAAGGAACCGAGGAATTTATCACAGTTTTTGATGGAGAAGTAACGATTGATGTGAATGACTGCAAATATAAACTGAAAAGCGGTGATTCCATCAGATTTAAGGCGGATCGACCTCACGCATACTATAATTCTGGAGAGACATTAGCTCGATTAAGTATGACGATCTATTATCCGCTTTAACAGTGTGATTTTGAAAATTATGATAGAAGGGGCTGGGGCTGTCCAGAAAGTCAGTGAAAACTGACTTTCTGTGACAGCCCTTCTTCATTTATGGAAAAAATCGCACAAAAAAATCGCCCTTTATAGTAAAATGAAGTTACCACACAACATCTCAAAAAGGAGCGATTTTTTATGAGCAATCCAAAGATTACTACTGCCCATTATAGCACGCAAATGAGCCTTCCTCTAGAGGTAAAAGAAGAAACTTCCGTTTCTAAGCGAACGTTTTCTCCCACATTTAAACCGTATGATCCCTCTCAAAGCCAAGCAATCCTAGACATTGAAACTTGGATTCCTGAACATCATATCGCACGGGTGATTGATGAAATGATCGAGGCGATCCCCGATGAGCAATTATTTGCCTATTATTCAGGTGGCGGTCGAAGCTCGTACCATCCGAAAATG
>NZ_KZ454942.1:0-25416 GCF_002797375.1 Bacillus sp. FJAT-42315 | reverse complement strand
CCCGATTTCCGCACGATTAATGAATTTCGAGGACAACGTATGAAAGCGATGATGGACGAATTGTTTGAAACGATGATTCTGAAGTTAATCGAGGACAAGTATATCACGATGGAAAACTATTTCTTGGATGGCACGAAAATCGAAGCCAACGCCAATAAATACTCCTTTGTATGGAAAAAATCCACCACACGTTTTGAAGAAAAACTCAAAGAAAAGATCGACCAGACGCTTCAACACATTGAAGAAGTGACCAAATCGGAATCAGATATCCCTCAAGAAGCGACGCCTGAACAGTTAGAAAACCTAGCGAATCAACTAGAGAAGGAAGTCCATCAACTAACAGAAGAAATCGACCAAGAACCGGATGTTCAAATACGGAAAGAAAAGCGAAAGCAACGTAGCGCCTTAAGGAAACCGATGAAGCTGATTCGCATAGATTTCTTGCCTCGACTCGCCAAATACAAGGAACAAAACGCCACATTTGGTGATCGAAATAGTTATTCGAAAACCGACCCGGATGCGACGTTTATGCGTATGAAAGAAGATCACATGAAAAATGGTCAGTTGAAACCTGGATATAATGTGCAAATGGCGACAGAACATCAATTCATCTTATTCTATACGATTCATCAACGACCAACGGATACACGCTGTTTCATTCCCCACTTGGAGAAATTGGCTTCCACGAATTTACCGATGCCCCAAACGGTGGTCGCCGATGCGGGGTATGGAAGTGAGGAAAATTATGTGTATGCGATTGGGGGAGAAAAAGAGCCGCGCTTTAACTATTTGATTCCGTATGCGACTTATATGAAAGAACAGGAACGAAGCTATAAAAAGGACATCCGAAACGCCAAAAACTGGACCTATGAGGAACAAGACGATCAATTTATTTGCCCAAACGGTCGTCGAGTGAAATTCTTGAAATACATGGACAAGAAAAACCGATCAGGTTACGTACAAAGCTATAAAGTGTACGAATGTGAAGACTGTTCCAGTTGCCCGTTGAAGGAGCGATGCACAAAAGCGAAAGGTAATCGTCAAGTCCATTGGAATACGATTTTCGAAGAAATGAAAGCCAAGGCCAAAACAGCCCTTGAATGTGAGGAGAACGCCACGATCTATGCTCGACGAAAAGTCGAAGTCGAAAGTGCGTTCGGTCACGTCAAGGGCAATCGGTCGTTCCGCAGATTTTCCTTGCGGGGGATCGACAAGGTACACGCGGAATTCGGGATTGTGGCTTTAGCCCACAACCTCCTGAAAGTAGCCGGCATCCGCCAGCTACTTTCAGAGAAGTATCGGAAACCAACAAAAAGAGGTGGAGAAAAACGACTCGTTTTTCTCCACCTCTTTTATTTTAGGGACTTATTAGACAGCTCCAGCCTTTTTCTATGTCAGTTAGGGAGGAAATAGTGATCAATTTGGCTATCCAGAGGTATGATTTCCCTCCACATAAGAGCATTTAAAGGGAAATGTAAGTGATTAGTAGGGATTTGTAGCATACCTAGTTTAAGACTATACAGGAGCCAGAATTTTGGTATATTTCCTCCTTTACATGAGTTTTGTTTTATGAGAGAGTGTGAAAATGTGTTTTGTAAGGAGTAAAAAATTAAAAGGAGCTATCAAGCTACATGTCTAAAAACAAACAAGAAGACACTTCTTCCAATATTGATTGGCCCGTCTTTGGGTTAAGTGGAGGACTACTATTATTATTTGTGATTGCATCGTTTTGGAACGTAGATGCAGTAAAAAGTTTCGTGAATGAGGGATTCGCTTGGTCAGCGAAGTACTTTGGCGCTTTCTGGCAAGTGCTATTACTGTTGAATTTTGTTATTGGATTATATATTGCGTTTTCAAAGTATGGGAATATTAGACTCGGTCATTTGAAAAAGCCAGAAATGAGTACGTTTAAATGGCTTTCGATTATTATGGCGACGTTGCTTGCTGGAGGCGGAGTGTTCTGGGCAGCGGCTGAACCGATGTACCATTTCTTAACAGTTCCTCCGATGCATGATGGGATCGAGGCGGCTACAAAAGAGGCGATTATGCCAGCGTTAGCACAAAGTTATATGCACTGGGGATTTTTAGCTTGGTCCATGCTCGGTACGTTAAGTGCGGTTGTGATGATGTATGGTCATTATCATAAAGGGATGCCGCTGAAGCCTCGTACATTGCTATATCCGATTTTCGGGGAAAAGTTACGAGATAGCGTGCTCGGTACGGTTGTAGATGCTTTTGCGATTATTGCTGTGGCTGCAGGAACGATCGGACCAATTGGCTTTCTTGGGCTACAAGCGAGTTATGGGTTAAATGCTTTATTCGGTATTCCCGATGTATTTGCGACACAAATTGCGATTATTATCGCTTTAGTCGCTGTAACGACGCTTTCAGCGGTTGCTGGACTTCATAAAGGGATTCAAGCATTAAGTGATTTCAATGTTCGCTTAGCATTAGGGCTAATTATCTTTGTCGTGATTATGGGACCAGGTGGCTTTATTATTGATTCATTTATTTCTTCATTTGGTTTTTATGTGGACAATTTTATTTCAATTAGTACGTTCCGTGGGGATTCAGAATGGTTAGCTGGTTGGACAGTCTTTTTCTGGGGCTGGTTTATTGGATATGGACCGATGATGGCGATCCTTGTGAGCCGGATGTCTAGAGGTAGAACGATTCGTCAAATGATTTTATCGATTAGTCTAATCGCTCCGATTGTCACAACATTTTGGTTCACGGTCGTTGGTGGTACAGGAATATTCTTCGAGCTTGAAAATGCAGGGTCTATTTCTAATGAACTGAGCACAGGTGGCATGCCGGCTGCCATGATTGCTATTACAGAGCAATTACCACTTGGATTTATTATATCGCCATTATTTTTATTATTAACGATTGTTTTTGTGGTGACGACAGGGGACTCCATGTCTTATACAATTGCAATGGCTGTATCAGGTGAAGGGAATCCTAAAGTATGGTTACGCATTTTCTGGGGCGTGTTAATGGGAGCAATCGCTGCTATTCTTCTATTCGTTGGTGAAGGAAGTATTGACTCGTTACAAAGCTTTATTGTCGTAACAGCCGTACCTGTTTCTATCTTATTATTACCAACATTATGGCTGGCTCCGAAAGTAGCGAAAGAACTGTTAGTAGAGCAAAAATTGAATAAAGATTAATAGGAAAAGGCGCATCTTACTAAGGTGCGTTTTTTTATCATCTTTTTTTTCTTAAAAGTTTACTTGAATAAAATTTCGAGTTATAATCACTAACGTGGACAATTAATATCCACGTTTTAATTTGAAGTGTGAATGTAAGGGAGGTATCTGTAATGAAGATTAAAACAGGAGTAGAACAATCGGTATATACCTTAATTTTGCTGAACATGTTGCCAGAAAAAGCGGTATTGCCTGGAGAAGCGATCAGTCTTCAATTGGGAACTTCACGTACGTACTCTCTGAAGTTATTGAGAAAGCTAGTCAATGCAGACTTAATTTCTTCTACGGCTGGTGTAAAAGGTGGTTATAAGTTAAATAAAAAGCCTGAAGATATTTCAATATATGATGTTTATATAGCGACGACGGATGATCAGTCTCTTTACTCTCCTAGCGGTATTCTCAAGGATATGCTCGATTTGAGTGAGGACGATGGTTGTTGCTTGTTAATGGAGTTAATGGATGAGGCAGAAATTGCGTGGAAATCTATATTGAAGCGAGAAACGATTGCCTCTTTATATGAAAGAATCCAAGTACCTAAATTTCAAGAGAAGCTAGTAGCTGTACAACAAATGATTAATGAGAAGATGATTCTTTAAGGTAGGAGAGGATAAGTTTGGAACGTTTTCAAACGCATAACGGTTTTGCACGTGCTTTTCGAGAGAAGCATTTAACGCTTGGGTTTCTATTACCTTTAGAGTCATACTCAGGGAGCTTTCCCCAAATGGATATTGAGGAGCAAATAGATTTGGTTAAAAAAGTGGATCAAATGGGCTTTGCTTCATTGTTTGTAAGAGATGCTCCTATTTATGATCCGAACTTTGGAGATGTAGGGTTTCTTTATGATCCATTTCTATTTTTAACATATGCGGCAGCACATACTGAAAAAATAGCGTTAGGAACTTCTAGTATCGTGACAACATTACGACATCCGCTGCATTTGGCGAAAACGGCTGCTTCATTAGATCGACTATCTAACCAGCGATTTATATTTGGAGTGGCAACAGGAGATCGAGCGATTGAGTTTCCAACATTTAAAGTAAATCCCGAGGATAAAGGGGGTTTATTTAGAGAAGCGATTACGGTGATGAGAAAAGCGTGGAAAGAATCATTTCCTAATATTCAAACTGAACATCTAGAGATGACAGAGGGAGATATTGTTCCTAAACCAACGCTCGGGGATATACCTATTTTTGGAAGTGGCTATTCTAAACAAACGATCGATTGGCTAGCTGAACATACAGATGGCTGGTTGTTTTACCCTCAAAATGTTAACGATCAAAAGGCACTTATTAAAAAGTGGTCTGAAGCATCAAGTACATTCAGACCATTCGTGCAACCTGTAGCTATTGATTTATCTGAAAAACCAAATGAGTTTCCGAAGCCGATAACAGGTGGATTTAGAATGGGGCATAAGTTTTTAATTGAATTTCTAAAAACTTATCAAGATGCTGGTGTCAATCATGTGGTTTTTGTGTTGAAACCAGGAAAGCGGCCAGCAGGTGAGACCATTCAAGAGCTAGGAGAAGAGGTTTTACCTTATTTTCCATCGAACGCTTAATAAGGGATAAATAGAACAAGGGAAGAGGAAGTGAAAAGAGATGATCAAAGAGTTAGGACGTATTAATGAACTGGCGAAAATCCAACGTGAAAAAGGACTAACAGATGCTGAAAAAATGGAACAAAAAAAGCTTCGTGAAAGCTACTTAAAGCAAATTCGAGGGCAAGTTGTTAATAATATTTCGAACTTAACGGTGCTCGATCCATTTGGAAATGATGTAACGCCAGAAAAACTACGCAAACAAAGAGAGAAGGAGGGAGAATAATGAGATTAAGTCTGCTAGATCAAGCGCGTGTAATGAGTGGAAGCACGGCGGTGCAAGCACTGAAAAATGCGGAAGAGCTAGCTATTTTAGCGGATGAATTAGGTTATCACCGAATGTGGATGGCTGAACACCATGGAATCGATGTGGTTGCTAGCTCAGCCCCGGAAATATCAATAGCTCATTTGGCTACTAAGACAAAGAACCTTCGCCTTGGAACGGGTGGAGTGATGATGATGCATTATTCACCATTAAAGCTAGCAGAAGTGTTCAAAACGTTGAGTGCTTATGCGCCTGGACGGATTGATTTTGGTGTGGGACGAGCACCAGGAGGAGATGGTCGTGCTATCTATGCTTTATCTGAGGGACGTGAACCACAGATGCATAATATGTATGAAAAGCTGGAACAAGCATTGCAGTATATGAATGATGAGGTACCAAATGATTATCCGTATAATAAAACGATCGCTATGCCATCTCAAGTAGCTTTGCCTGAAGCTTGGTTATTAGGTTCATCAGGAAACAGCGCCGTTCAAGCAGGGCGTATGGGGATTGGCTATTCATTTGCACAATTTTTCAATGGCAGTATGACGCAAGACGTTTTAGACTCATACAGAAGAAACTTTAAGCCGACAGCGTTTTTAGACAAACCAAATATTCTCGTCACCTATATGGTTACCACCGCTGAAACGAAAGAAGAGGCAGAATTTGAGGCGTTACCGTATGATATTTCCCAATTGTGGTTAGTGAATGGACAAATAAAACCTCCGTTGACGCCTGAAGAAGCACAACAATACCCATTAACGGAAATGGATAAAATGACGATTCAAGAATTCCGCAGACGTCAAATGCATTTAGTCGGGGATGTAAAAGAAATTGCGGCACACTTGCAAGAAGAACAAGCCGTATATAACTTTGACGAGGCAATGATTATGAGCGTTCCTCATTCGCAAGAAAAACGCTTGAATGTTTATCGTTTATTAGCTAGGGAATTACTGTGAAGCACCGTGACATCGCGGTGCTTCATTTTTTCCTTTTTATTTCGAAGAACCACCTACAAAGTTTAGCACTTGTAAATGCGGAATAAACTATAGTTCCATCTTCTGATGATCCTGTTTTTCAAGGTTTCGAACGGTTTGGCTTTATTCAACGTTCTTTTGTTCTTTAAAGGTTCCCATCGCCCAGTCGTATACTGGATTTGTGACGCCGTACCAGTAATTTTCATTTTTAAAATGATGCCATAAATGAACTTTTTTCATCCAACGTCCCCAAGGGGAAAGCGGCTGGATCGGGCGGTGCGCTATATAATGTTTCCATTCATAAAACAGTAAAAAAATAATCACGCCGGCGATGAAAGCATTCGTGAGAACAAGGCTGGCAGAAACGAAGTAGGCAATGGCTCCTGCGATTGTAAGGTTAGGTAACGAGTACCATAAAGGCAAAAATAATAAATGTAAATCATTTGGTTTAACGTGATGGTCATAATGTAACCGTTTGATTAAATTTAGTAAGAAAGTATTTTTCGGTGGCTTCATATGAAAAAGAAATCTGTGCGTCATGTATTCAATTAGTGTATATGTCGCCATTCCGATTACAAACGCAAGCCAAGTCCATATAGACGTTAAGTGAGGAATCACGAATCCGAGGCTAACTAAGAACAACATACTCATAATGAAAATATCAGGGTAGAAGAAAAATTCTTTTATATATTTAGATTTCAATACGAATCCCTCCATCCTTGATTACTTCTTGTCTGTTTTTCCAAAGGGTCAAACTTTTCTCCATAGTTTCCTTTGCCAGTCCCTCAGCTTCGATGGCATCTCCTCGTAACGCAACAGCTAACAATTCATTGTAAAACGTTAATGACAAGCTTCTATGCTCATCAATGGAAAAATATCTTTTGGCCATTTGTATATAGAAGGAATTGAAACTGTTGAGTATTAACAGATAGACAGGATTCGGAGAGAGAGCAGCGAATTTTCTTTGCAATTCCCAGTCAAATGCAGCATAGCAATCGGCATGATCTTCAATCTGTTCTAAATCGGCAAGAAGAGCAACCACTTTAGGTTGATGAAAAGCAACGGCATCACGAAGATAGGTTGGAGTTAAAGAGATCCTTAGTTCCAATAAATACACAATAAAATCATCTGTAACCGCCTCGTGATTTTGAATAATATGAACAAGTGTAGTTAAATTCCCTTCATGCCAATAATCGTTTACGATCGCAGGATGACCTTTCCGACACGATATCCAGCCATCTTTCTCTAATCGTTGAAGTGCTTCCCGAACGGTCGGGCGCCCAACTCCAAATTCTTTGGCCAGTTCCCGTTCAGGAGGCAACGTACTTCCTGCGGGGTAAGTGCCTGCTAAGACGGCTTTCACTAATTTTTTCTCAATTTTGTCTGATGAGCGTTCCTTTTCCTTCAAATGTAACTCCTCCATTATGATACATATAATCAAACGCTTACTGGTAATGTAAGTTTGTTCTTGTGGTAATACCACCAGTATATAATAATCTTAATTTTCAGTCAAATGCCAAGTGGTTATTATCATCTAACTAAAAAGAATGTTCAACTTAGTTGCCGCTTCGTTCTTTTAGACAGGGTGCAATGATCAGCGCCAATGTATTGTGGCGAGACAGCAGAAAAATTAAGACAAATTTAAGATTTTCCCTACTTTTTTCTTAAGTTTTTTTTCCTATTATAAGGAGTAGCAACAATGAGGAGGAAGTTGAAGGTGAAGAAGTGGGGATTTATTTTGCTTTTGGCATTGTGTTTAAGCTTTGCAATTATTAATGTAGGACAGTCTCAAAATGGTGATAGAGGAATCTTTGAAGTTTTTCAAGGGGATGCAATTAAGGAAGAACAAATACATCAAGGAAATTTACTTTTGGTAAACGATAACTATCCTATTAAAGAAGAAAGTATAAAATCGGATATCGTCAATTTATTTAAGCATAAAGATTTAGTCATAGGATATGAATTATCTGATAGTGAAATAAAGTTGTCTGAGGACGTTGCTCAGAGGTTTTCGGAAATGGTAAGTGCGGCAGCGAATGATGGAATTCATCATTTTGTACTTAATAGCGGCTTTCGAAGTTTTGATAAGCAAAGGAGGCTATATGAGGAGAAAGGTTCTCAGTATGCCTTGCCTCCAGGTTACAGTGAGCACAATTTAGGGTTATCACTTGATGTAGGATCTACTCAAATGAAAATGAGCGAAGCACCTGAAGGGGAATGGCTTGAAAACAACGCTTGGAAATACGGCTTTATTTTACGCTATCCAAAGAATAAAACCGACATTACTGGCATTGAATACGAGCCGTGGCATATCCGATATGTCGGTTTGCCCCACAGTGTCATAATGAAGGAAAATAATTTCGTTTTAGAAGAATATTTGAACTATCTAAAAGAAGAAAAAAACGTTGCTGGTATGGTTAATGGGAAAGAGTATACGGTGACTTATTACTCTGTCTCTGAATTTATGAACATTAAACTATCAGAAAACCAGACTTATGAGATTTCAGGTAACAATGTGGACGGTGTGATTTTGACAACGTTTTCTACTATTTAGGTAATATAGTATGTGAAAGGTGAATTTGGAATCGCTGAGAGAAGGTATTTTCCGAAAGGTGGCGATGATCGGACGCATCATGTGCATATTTTCCAAGCCGGCAGTGAGCATATACAAGCTCATTTAGATTTCAAAGAATATTTGCTTAAACATCCTATGGACGCTAAAAGATATGGAGAACTAAAAATAAACTTAGCCAAACAGTTTCCGAACGAACATCATAAGTACCAAGAGGGAAAACAACCTTTTATTCATGAACTAGTCGGTAAAGTACAAGAGTGGGCAAAGGGGTAAATAGAAGAAGGAATTAATTGTTAATTGGTCGAAGTGAATCAAGGTGGAACTGTTAAGTATTTGATTGAAAACGAGATAGACCATCCTTAATGATCAGTTAAGAAGGAGGTAATTTTATGGAGGAGGTCAATGTATTCGGCTGGGCTAATTGGATCGGTATTCTTTCGACAACATTTACCATCCTTTGTTTTTATTTTTCCTTAACGTTCTTTCAACATTTGAAAAGTGACAACGAGAGAATGATTAACCAATCGAAATTAGCTGCGGTCATTTGTTTAGCGCTTGCGTTATTAGTGCCGGCCATATACAACTTATACATATTAACGAGATGATGAAATAGCATGTGGAGGTGAGTGGTCGTGAGAAGTGAAAAAGAAATGTCTAGTTTAATATTAGGAGTGGCCAAAGAAGAAGAACGAATTCGAGCCGTTTATATGAATGGTTCGCGAACTAACCCTAATGCCTCAAAAGATATTTTTCAAGATTACGATATCGTTTATGTTGTGACGGAAACAGCACCTTTTATTAACGATAAGACATGGCTTCAGGCTTTTGGTGACCTACTCATGATGCAAGAACCTGATAAAGATGATCAATCTGTTGATTTTGATAAGTCTTATGGGTATTTAATGCTTTTTACAGATGGGAACCGTATCGACCTTCGTCTCGAAGCTGTGGATACAATGGTTAATAGATACGTAAGTGATTCATTGACTGTTTCATTATTAGATAAGGACAACATTTTACCGCTCATTCCTGCTGCTTCAGATATTGATTATCACGTAAAAGAGCCGACAGAATCTATGTTTATGAGTTGTTGTAATAATTTTTGGTGGTGTTTACAAAACGTTGCCAAAGGGATTTGGCGTGATGAATTGCCCTATGCCAAGCAAATGTTTGAATGTGTAATTCGAGCTGAATTGGATGAAATGGTTTCGTGGTGGATTGGGGCAAAACACGATTTCCAAGTGTCACCGGGGAAAATGGGCAAGTATTTCAAAAAGTATCTTCCTGAATCGTATTGGGAGATATATGAAAAAACGTATTCTAACCATGACTATGAGCATTTTTGGAGTTCGATCTTTGTCACTTGTGAATTGTTTAGAACGTTAGCTAAAGAGGTGGCAGATCATTTATTGTTTACCTACTCGATGGATGACGATGTGAATATGATGGAGTATCTTAGGGGTGTGCGAAATTTGATAGGAGGTGAGAGTGATCAAAATTTTTGATTCTCATTTCCATATTATTGATACGGGGTTCCCTTTGATTGAGAACCAAGGATTTATGCCTCCAACCCAGATGCGTTAATGTTTGGAACAGATTTGCCTTCAACGAGAGCCAAACGACCTTTTAGATTTTCGGATATAGAATTGATTTACAATATCTTTGAAGAAAAACAAGCGGAAAAAGTTTTATATAAGAATGCTGTGGATTGGTATTTCCGTGGTTGCTAAATATCCAAGTGCATTTTGGGGTAGATCATATAGGAGGGGAAACGATGGACATTAAATGGACATCAATCAGCCTTTTATTTATTTTAGCTGTGAGCCTACTATATGGCTGTAGTGGAGACGAGAGTTGGAAACCATCAGAAACTTTTACACATGATCATCTGACATTGTACGGAGTAGAGGGAACGTTTGGAATGGTGAAAGTGAATGGAGAAGCGGATGAAAAATAATTTAGGGGTGATGCCAAAAAATTGTTATTGTAACGACTTCTTGGCATCACCTTTTTTACGATCAGAGTAACTTCAAAAGGCGATGAGAACATCGAAAAAAGTGCCCGCAAAGTCAAAGAAGCGATCAAAAAGTGGAAGAAAGTGCCGACAAAGTCAAAGAACCAATTAAAAAGTGGAAGAAAGTGCCGACAAGGTAAAAGAACCAATTAGAAAGTCGAAGAAAATGCCCACAAGGTAAAAGAACCAGTTAAAAAGTCGAAGAAAGTATCCACAAAGTCAAAGAACTGATCAAAAAGTCGAAGAAACTACACATAAGGTCAAAGAACCCCTTCATAAATTCGAACATCTCTTATTCTCCTTCCCAACAACGACTGTATCATTAGGAATACGACTATTAATATGGCAAAATATACATATGAAAGTAAGAAGCATTGCTTGTCGAAGTTGTCTAAAGTCCATTATAAATAAGAAGAGAAGTGAGTGAGAAGAGATGGAATTTTATCAACAGAGCAAAGAGGACGTACTAGAAGCCATTGGTTCTAATGAACAGGGGTTATCAAATGAGGAGGTACAGTCACGTCTCAAGCGGGATGGCTACAATGAAATAGAAGATAAAGAAAAAATGCCTACTTGGAAGCTATTTTTAGAGACGTTTAAGGATCCGATGGTGGTCGTTCTTCTCGTAGCCGCAGGTGTACAAATCCTGATTGGTGAAGTCGTTGAGTCCATCATTATTTTTCTTGTGTTGCTCATTAATTCGGTAATCAGTGTTGTGCAGACGAGAAAAGCGGAAAGTTCTTTAGAGGCCTTGCGAGATTTATCTGCACCAGAGGCGAAGGTCATTCGCGATGGCACGAAGCAAACCGTCGCGGCGAGAGAACTCGTACAAGGAGATATTGTGTTCCTAGAAGCGGGAGACTATGTTCCTGCCGATGGACGTATGTTAGAAAGTGGCTCATTGAAAGTAAATGAAGGGATGTTAACAGGTGAGTCGGAAGCTGTCGAAAAGTCTACCGAAGTGATTACAGGAGAAGCCGCTCTTGGTGATCGTCGTAATATGGTGTTTAGTAGCTCGTTAGTTGTTTATGGACATGGTAGTTTTGTCGTGACGGGGACAGCGGAGAGAACAGAGGTCGGGAAAATTGCTGATATGATTTCAACCGCCGAGCAAAAAGAAACGCCGCTACAGCGAAAGTTAGATGATTTCAGTAAAAAGCTTGGTATCGGCATTCTATTGCTTTGTATCGTTATTTTTGCTGTACAAGCCGCTCGTATTTGGTTTGGTGATGGTGCGGAAGATACGACGACAGCTTTACTAGATGCGCTGATGTTCTCTGTGGCAATTGCGGTAGCAGCGATACCAGAAGCTTTGCAATCAATCGTTACGATCGTATTATCGGTTGGTACGAATAAAATGGCGAAGCAACATGCGATTATTCGAAAGCTACCTGCTGTGGAGACGTTAGGATCAACGAGTATCATTTGTACAGATAAAACGGGTACGCTCACGCAAAACAAGATGACGGTTACCGATTATTTTTCACCTGCAAATAAAAATGAACAGTTGCCGAATCATCCAAATGAATGGGATCAATCCGAGCGGTTGCTTGTTCATATAGCGGCACTTTGTAATGATTCCTACATTAATGATGATGGTCAGGAAGTAGGGGACCCGACGGAGGTTGCTTTAATCAATTTCGCCAATAAACATGCGCACGAATATGAGTCATTGCGTGAAACATATGAACGCTTAGCAGAAATTCCTTTCGACTCGGATCGTAAGTTAATGTCCACGGTACATATGATAGATGGGGACACGATGATGCTGACAAAAGGTGGTCCCGATGTGATGTTCACCCGTGCAAGCTACGTGCTTGTGAATGGAGAAGAGCAACCGATGACGAAGGATTTACGCGCGCGTTTTGAGGGAGCGAATGAGGGATTTTCTAATCAGGCGTTAAGGGTGTTAGCTTACGGCTATAAGCGTTTACCAGAGGGAAAAACAGAGATTGACCGTGAAGATGAGCATGATCTCGTGTTAGTTGGTTTAACGGCGATGATGGACCCACCGAGAGAAGCGGTATATGGCTCAATAGCAGAAGCGAAAAAGGCTGGCATTCGGACAATTATGATTACGGGTGATCACAAAACAACGGCACAAGCGATTGGACGTGATATTGGTTTAATGGAAGAAAATGATCTTGCTGTGACTGGGCAAGAGCTTGATGTGATGTCGGAAGCAGAATTAGATCAAAAATTAGACAAAATCTCCGTCTATGCGCGTGTATCTCCTGAAAATAAAATTCGCATCGTTCGAGCGTGGCAGAAAAAAGCGGCTGTGACGGCGATGACGGGTGATGGGGTTAATGATGCTCCCGCATTGAAGCAAGCGGATATTGGAATTGCGATGGGAAGTGGCACTGATGTGGCGAAAGATTCGGCGGCAATGATTTTAACCGATGATAACTTTGTTTCGATTGTCAATGCCGTTCAAGTCGGAAGAACAGTGTTTGATAACATCAAAAAGGCGATTAGCTATTTGTTTGCCGGAAATTTAGGCGCGATTATTGCCATTCTATATGCTGTCACGTTCCATTTGCCGAACCCATTCACTGCTTTGCAGCTGCTATTTATTAACCTTGTGAATGATTCGTTACCTGCTATTGCTTTAGGGGTAGAAAAATCAGAGCCGAACGTGATGAAAAAAAAGCCACGCTCCATTGATGAAGGGATCTTTGCGGATGGCACGATGAGAGCGGTATTGACACGTGGAATATTCATCGGGATTGCAGTGATTATTTCTTTCTACATCGGTTTAGCTCACTCAGATGAAATGGGCGTCGCTATGGCATTTACAACGCTTATTCTTTCGAGAACATTGCAAACCTTCGCTGCTCGATCGAATACACAAACAGCAGTCAAGATCGGGCTATTTAGCAATAAATATGTCATTGGTGCGGTTGTGTTAGGGTTCATCCTATACGGCATCACCGTTCTTCCATTTGCCCGCGACGTATTCAGTATTCCACCTGAATTCGGTCCAACAGACTGGTTGATTGCGGCGGGACTAGCAGGAGGATCTGTTGTTTTAATGGAAATTGCGAAGGTGGTTTGGCATCGGAAAGAATAGTGTTTTGGGCTGGCATCTAATATGGGGTGCCAGCTTTTTAACCAGCAAAAAGGAGAGAGAGTACATGCATCAACTAAACTATAAGAAATTTGAAGCAAAAGACTTTAACGATTACTTTCGATTAGTATCAAATGAACAAGTGATGGCGCAAATTACAGAACGAGCTATTCCGTTAGAAGAGGCTCAAGCAGACTATGAAAAACTATTAGAACGAAATGGACAGCATGAGCTATATGGTTCGTATAAAGTGTATGATAGTTCCTCAGGTGAATATATTGGACTTGGCCATGTAACATTGAATGAAGATAGAATCGAAGAGGCTGAAATAGGCTATATGCTATTACCTGCCTATTGGGGTAAAGGTTATGGTAGTACGATTGCTGAACAATTAATTGAATTAGCTAAGCAAACAGAAGTGAAAATATTGAAAGCGATTATTGACCCAGGCAATATTCCGTCTAGAAAGATTTTAATTAAGCAAAGGTTTACATCGGAGAAAGTTTGTGAAATGGATGGGTTGCCAGGAGAAATATTGAGTAGATTTATATAGGGATAAGAGGCGAGGGTTAATGAGGGGAAGAATAGAAAGTAGATTTTCCTATTTGTATAAAGGTGAGTCATCAGCAATAGTTATGTTTATCTTTCTAAGCTATCTGGCTAATTATGTTTATCCAGAGTTTCAGTTGTACTCACTTTATTCGTTTTGGGCTTCATTTCTGCTTTTGGAGTTTCTCTTACTCCAAGGAAGTGTGTATTGGTATGTGAAATTGAAAAGGTTGAAAACGAAGAACACATCTGTTACTCCAATTTGGTTAGTTCAGCGGTTAAAAAAGCTACAGAAGGTCAACATTGGCTTAATGATCGTCGGAGGGATTCTGTTTGTTGTAGATGTTCTTATATGGTATCCTTCGTTACCTACAGGACTGTCTGTTGCAGGATTTATTTATGTTTTTGCTTGTCTTGAGTATATTAACTATTATCATATCCAGCTTTCATACGATAACCTGTCAGATATTAGATATCTTTTGAAATCAAAAAAGCTGAAACAAGCATGTATGAGTAAAGATTTTAAACGGATTTCATAATGAAAGTGGATCAAAATTTTATTATGAAATTTTTACTAAAGGCAGGTGCATATATGAAAAAGAAGTTAATATGTATTGGAATAGGGATTGTAGTTGTGTTCGTTCTAATGATAGGTACATATAAATTAATGAACTCTAGAACGTATCAACTTTTTGGAGGTTTAACAAATCAAGTAGAGACGACTCAAAAGGTTGTGGCTTTGACGTTTGATGACGGGCCAACGAAGAATACCGATCAAATTCTACAGTTATTGAATAAGTACAAGGTAAAGGCCACCTTCTTCCTCATTGGGGAAGAAATAGAGAAGAATTTTGAAGAGACAAAGAAGATTATTGAAGCTGGTCATCAAATGGGAAATCATACGTTCTCGCATCAACGAATGATCTTTAAAACACCGTCTTATATCAAAGAGGAAATTGAAAAAACAGATCAGCTCATTCAAATGGCGGGATATAGTGATGAAATAGATTTCCGACCGCCAAATGGCAAGAAACTTGTCGGGTTGCCATATTACTTAAATAAGCATAATCGGGAAACGATCACTTGGAGTTTAGAGCCTGACACTTATTACACTACAGCTAGTGATAAAGCGACTTATGTAAAGGAGCATATCCAACCAGGTTCAATTATTTTAATGCATGCGATGTATGATGATACGGGAAAGGAACTTCAAGCCGTTGAAGGTATTTTACAAGCATTATTAAACGAAGGATATACGTTTGTAACAGTGGATGAGTTGCAGAATTTGAAAAATTGAACAATGTCAAAAGGAAGTGACTTTCGTAGCAGAGTCACTTTCTTTTGATTCGTTATTGTAAGTCGATCTTAATAGGTTCCATTTTCTTTTCTTCTACGCAGTTATCACAATGAAGTGGCGTTTTTTTCGTTTTTTTAATTTGTATAGCATAGATCCATTAGAATGCCTCCTTTTCTTTGTGAGCTAAATATAAAAAGAAAGGCACGCCAATCAATGCGATAAGGGCACCTAATGGCGTTTCATACGGCGGACTAATGACCCTCGCCGCTATATCTGCATACACCACTAATAACCCTCCAAGAACAGAGGAGTATGGAATCATGTAGCGATAATCCATTTGATGATATTTGAAGATGTTTATACACATATAAGGATTATGATTGCTCTACTGACTTGTGAAAAAAGCCTTTTTCCCTATGTCAAAGATACTATGATAGGTAAAGATGTGGTACAATAAACAGGGATTTTTTAGCTTAATAACGGCTTAAAACTCTGGATATTTCCATTTAGATTCATAGATGAAATGGTTGAAAAGGGAGGTGCAGATTTATAATACATAAAAGTTAGCTTAATATTGTACACTTTGTGTATTTTGACTCTTGAGCCCTTTGTTTATGCGACACTATTAGTTTAGAGAAGCAAATTGAAAAGAGGTAGGGATATGAATAGCTTAAAAATAAAAATGGTAGCGGTGTTTTCTGTGTTGATTTTACTAATGGGAGGCTCTATTGGATTTCTTATTATCCAATCATCTTCTAAACTAGTCGTTCAATCCATGAGTGGGCAAGCAACTAAAATAGGGGAATATGCTCTTAGTCAAGTGGATGCAGGGAAATATAGTGAGATTATAAAAGAGAGAAAAGAAAACGATTATTATAAACAATTAAGAGACAAGTTCGAGGAAATCAGAGTAGCGAATGGTTTAAGCTATCTGTATACAATGAGTCGAGAGAAAATAGACAATGGGTACGAGTATTTTTATGTTTTAGCAGGTGATGGTGTTAATTTAGGGGATGTTGAAGCAAATGGCGCAGAATATGATAAGATGGTTCAAGCTTTTGAGACGGGACAAGTAAGTGAAGCGGAATTAACTTCTGACGATTATGGGGATTTGCTTTCGATATATATACCAATTAAGGACAAATCCGGGGAAGTTATTAGCGTAATCGGTGTGGATTACAATGCAACGGATGTTTTCAACTTAGCGGAGAAGAGTAAGTTGAAAATGGTTTTACTTATCGGTATTTTTCTGATTATTAGTACAATTGTTATTTTTGTTTTTGCTAAAATATTAACGAAACCTTTAGAAAGTTTAACAAAGCAGGCAAGGAAAATTTCTGAGGGTGACTTAAGCATACATGTAAAAACGGAAGGCAAGGACGAAATTAGTGCATTGTCACGCGCGTTTGAAAAGATGGTCGTTGATTTAAGAGAAATTATCGCAGATATCAATTCAACAACCGTTACAATGAATGGTACGACACAAGATTTGAACCGATTTGTGAAAACAACGGAAGAAGCTTCCGGTAATATTACGCAATCGATGGAAGAAACAGCTGTAGGAATAGAAAAGCAATCAGAACAGGTAAATACGATCCTCGAAATGATGGCTAATACGATGAATTTTCTACATGAAGGAGTTGCTCAAGTCAAACGAACAGTTGAAAATGCAAAGGTTTCAACGGATACAGCGGAAAAGGGAAAGGAATCGATGCGCGAGGCAACTGTTCAACTTCATGAGTTGATTCAAACTGTAGAATCTGCAACCGAAACGGTCCAAAGCTTAGCTAAACGTTCAGATGAGGTCGGAGAAATTATTACGGTGATTTCCGACATAGCGAATCAAACCAATTTACTTGCTTTAAATGCGGCAATTGAAGCAGCAAGAGCAGGAGAAAATGGAAAAGGTTTTGCTGTGGTGGCAGATGAAGTCCGAAAGCTTGCTGAACAATCTCAATCAGCAGCCAATAAGATCATTGATTTGATCGGGGCTATTCAAAAAGAGACGAATGATACAGTCATGAAGATGGAACAAAACTTGAAGGCTGTTCAAAAGCAAGAGCAACTAATCGACCAAGGAGAAGAAGCTTTAAACGTTATTGTTCATACGGTGGAGCAAACGGAAAAGGATACGCATCAAATGGAAGGGATCTTTAGTGACCTTCAAAAAGATTCACAAAAAGTTTTGGAAGCTTTAGAAACCATCTCGGCTGTCATTGAAGAAAATACGGCAGTCACGGAGGAAGTTGCCTCAGCTTCGAAAGATCAATCAACCGTTATTAGTCATATTGTCACAAATGTACAGAGAGTGGGAGAAATATCAGAAGTTCTTAAGCATAAAGTAGATAAATTTAAATTATGATGATTAGGGGAAATATGTAAAAAAGGTGAAGGAGGCACATGTGTGATGTGTTTCCTTCACCTTTTTTGATATGTTAATAAGATATGCATTCAAGAAATTAATGGTGAAATGATAATCATGCATTTTGCTAGATTGAAAATGGTGGAATGTAACGGCCGTCTATGTCGGTAAAATGATATTCTTTCGCTAAATCGCCGACTTTAAGTACTTGTCCGCTTTTCTCCATTACATTGGGGTCACTAGCTAATGCAGTGATACCACGTCCTAAATAATGAGGTGTTTCTGTTTGACTCAAATCTTCGGCTTCCTGCCAGTTTTCCTCATTTACCCCAAGGTGCTTTAAGACAAGCTCTGTTCTCATAAAACCGGGTGAAACAGCAAGAACAGCAATACAGTCTTGTTGTAATTCAATAGACAATCCATAAGCCATGCGAGTTAAGGCATTTTTGGATAAATCGTAATAAAATTGTCCAGTATATTTGTTTTCATCCCAAAAGGTCGTGTGGATGATGAGCGCTTGTTTATTCTCACGAAGCAGTGGAATGGCGAAGTGATTAGTAGCCAATTGAGCGCGCACGCCGGCAGTGAACATTGTATCCCAATGTGCTAATGGTAATTCCCAAAAAGGCTTATATTCGACGCCGAGGTCATGTGCTCCCCACACGTTATTAATCAGGATATCTAATTTTCCTTGTTCCGTGCGAATTTGCTGAATGACGGCTTCTGTTTCAGCATCATTCGTATGATCACATCGAATGGCGACCCCTGTCCCACCAGCAGCTTCAATTTGTAAAATGGTATCATCAATCGTTCCAGGCCAATGATTGGTTGGATGCCCTTTAGTGCTTCGTCCTGTAATATAAACCGTTGCGCCGGCTTTTCCTAATTCGATCGCAATCGCACGCCCAGCTCCTCGACTTGCTCCTGTGACAAGAGCGACTTTTCCTGTTAATGGTTTCATTTCTACTCATCCTTTCTTATTTGAACTGTCTTTATCATACAGAAGATTTCTTGACAACCTATGTCATGTTTTATTCAATTGAAGTAATAAATCAAAGAAAAAGGTGAATAGGATGAGAGCCGATCGACTACTATCTATTATGTTATTGCTACAATCTCAAGGGCAAATGACAGCGAAACAATTATCGGAGCGGCTGGAGGTGTCCGAGCGCACCATCTATCGAGACATGGAAGCTTTAAGCGGAAGCGGCATCCCTGTGTTTGCAGAGCGAGGTAAAAAAGGAGGATGGTCATTGCTAGAAGGCTATCGGACCAATTTGACAGGGTTAAAAGAAGCGGAAATACGCGCTTTGTTTGTTTCTCCTTCTGCTCAATTCCTTGAGGATCTAGGTTTAACTAATACATCTGAAGAAGCTAGGAACAAACTGATGGCGTCACTTCCTTCCACTTATCGCGAAAGTGTCAATGATGTATGGAATCGGATTCACATTGACACAAGCACGTGGAGAGAGCGAACGGAAGAGATGGTAACCTTTGATGTTCTTAAACAGGCGATATGGCAACAAAACAAATTAAAGATTGATTATCAACAGGCAGACGGAAAGATGAACAGTCGAATTGTTAAGCCGCTAGGACTTGTAGCTAAGGGGAGTCGTTGGTATTTCATTGCTTCTAAAGATGATGGTGAAATCCGGAACTACCGGGCTTCACGCATTGCTTCTGCTGAATTTATTAATGAAACATTTGCAAGACCGAAAGATTTCGACCTTGCCCACTATTGGCGATCTTCAACGAAGGCTTTTATAGAAGGTTTGCCGAATTATGAAGTGTGGGTGGAAGTGCCCCCCGCTATTTTACCGAGGTTAAAATTTATGAATCGCTTGCTTCAAATGGAAGAAGGGGAAAATCAAGAGGGGTGGCTACGAGTAAAGCTTTCTTTTCACACAGAAAATGAAGCGAAGGGGTTCATCTTAGGGTTTACCGATCAAATAAAGGTTATCGAGCCTAAAGAATTGTACGAGAAGCTTCTTCAAATGGCTGAGGAGGCTGTGAAATTTTATAAGCAAAGGGAATGTTAGCGTACGTTCATTATGTTTAAGAAAAGAGGAGCACCAATGAAAGTATTAATTGTAGACGATGAACAAAAAATTACGACTGTTGTAGCATCGTATTTTGCACAAAATGGTGATGAGCCTTTTACAGCGCATAATGGTAAAGAAGCGCTACAAATAATTAATGAGACACCGTTAGATATGATTATTTTAGATTTAATGCTACCTGACATGAGTGGTGAAGAGATTTGCCAGTATGTGAAAGAATATTATGCTATTCCCGTGATTATGCTGACAGCCAAAATTTCGATCGATGACAAAGTGAAAGGCTTTCAAGCGGGGGCAGATGACTATGTTGTAAAGCCATTTCACCCGAAGGAAATTTTAATCCGTGCCGAGAGATTGCTTCCTGATGCCAAAAAAGCTAAGACGATTTCATTTGGTGCACTAACAATTTATATAGAAGAAAGACGGGTACAGCTGAATGGAGAAAGTATCTTGCTGACCCAAAATGAATTTAATATTCTTCTTTTACTTGTGGAACATCCGAAACAGGCATTTAGTCGTGAAGCGATGATTCAAAAGTTGTTTGGCTACGATACAGAAGCAAGTTCGCGCAGCATTGATCAACATATTAAAAACATTCGAAAAAAGATCGGAGCTGACTATATTCAAACGGTTTTTGGCTTAGGGTATAAAATGAATGAAAAGGTGCGGCTTCAATGAAATTTAATATTAAAATAGCGGTGATCATTTCTGTTTTCTCGGCGAGTATGCTTTTTGTAATTACATGCATTTTATTATATAAAGGGCATGAGCATTTAATGATGATGAACTTGGCGGATTCATCAAATGTTATTCACCACTTTGATATGGCACTACGTGAGACAGCACTTTGGGCATTCTTTGTCTTGCTTCTTGTGATTATTATTTCAAGTTTTCTCATCGCTCGGGAGTTAACGAAGCCGATTCATATAATGAATGAATTTGCCTTACATCTTGTACAGGGCAAGCGGCATTTACAAATGAACTACAAAGTAGATGATTCGATTGGTCAGCTCAGTCGATCGTTAACGACTCTCGATCAAACACTCGCTTTATATGAAAAACGTCGCAAAGAGATGACACAGGAACTGGCGCATGAAATTCGCAACCCGCTTGCTACGATTAAAAGTCATCTTAGTGCTTTTGAAGATGGTATTTGGATGCCTACACCTGAGCGAATTCATGAATGTGTAGAGGAAATTGATCGCCTCACAAAGCTTGTTGATGAACTAGATACATTACATGATATTGATAGTCCTGTATTTGAGGTTTGTTTAGAGAAACAGCCAATAGCACCACTTATTGAGCAGTCTGTTCTATCTTTAGCGAGCGAGTTACTAGAGAAGGAAATTGAAATTACATTAGATTTAAATAAAGAACTTATGGCAGAAGTCGATGGTTTGCGGATGAGACAAATTTTACACAACATTTTAAAAAATGCGCTGCATAATACTCCAGCAAATGGCTGGATTCAAGTGAGACTCCAAAAAGTAGTATCCTCACTTATCATCGCCATTGAAGATAACGGGATTGGGATGGATATAGAAACGCAAGATAAAATATTTGAGCGCTATTTTCGTCAGCATGGTCGCTACTCCGGGCGAGGTTTAGGTATGACGATTACACAAAAATTAGTTGCAGCGCATGGCGGAACGATTACAGTCCAAAGCGAAGAAAATAAAGGAACGACCTTTTCGATTGAGTTGCCGCTTTCTACATAATTTCTACATAACTATTTCGTATACTCCTTTGTGAAAGGAGTGTGTATGTTATGAAAAAAGCGGCACTAGTGACATTAGCGATCACGGCCAGCTTACTAACAGCTTGCAATCAAGAAGAAGAGCAACCATCTAAAAATGAAATGAATCATGAGCAGATGGGGCATGGAAATATGAGTCATGAGCAAATGCATGAACAAATGACAGCAACACTACAAAATAATGAGGGAACGAATGAATTAACTTTTCCGAAAGTACTAACACCCGACCATCGAGATAAGGATAGTATCACTTATACAGTCAAGGCGCAAGAAGGACAAACGGAAATTTTCAATGGTATTCAAACAAACACATACGGATATAATGGCAACTTTTTAGGTCCAGTCCTTCGTGTACAAAAAGGAATGAATGTGACGATTAACTTAGTGAACGATTTGCAAGAGGATACGACGTTTCATTGGCACGGGCTTGACGTGGCGGCTAATGCAGATGGGGGACCACATGCCGTGTTAAAATCGGGTGAAACGGATAAAATTGAATTTACTGTCAAACAAGAAGCGGCGACATTATGGTTTCACCCGCATCCCATGCACGAAACAGGTAAGCAAGTATTTAACGGTTTAGCAGGTTTACTATATATTGATGATCCGAAAAACGATGATTTAAATTTACCTCAAACATATGGGGAGGACGATTTCCCATTGATTTTGCAAGATAAAACATTTACAAAGGATAAACAGCTTGATTATGCTGCAGTGATGAATGAGGACGGGACGACAGGTGATACGTTACTTATCAATGGTGTCGTTGATGCTAAACTTACAGTAGATCGTCAAAAAGTACGTTTACGTATTCTCAATGGATCGAATATACGTCCGTATAAATTACACTTCGACCAAGATATAGCGTTTGAACAAATTGCAAGTGATGGGGGTCTTTTAAATGCACCTCATCAAACGAAGGAAATAGATGTATCCCCATCTGAAAGGATGGAAGTACTTGTTGATTTCACGCAGGTAAAAGGAAATAAAGTTTCTTTAGTAGATGAGAATGGTGTTGTGATTTTACCTATTCATTTGAAAGAGGAGACAAAGCGAGGGGCTAATACAGTCACTACTTTGAATACGTTAACGATTCCTGAGGATGTGAGAAATCAAGAAGTCACGAAAAAAGTAAAACTAGAAGGAATGGGAAGGAATGTGACGATCAACGGTCAGAAGTTTGATATGGATCGCATCGACTTCAGACAGAAACAAAATGTTACAGAAGTATGGGAAATAGAAAACGTGAAAGATATGATGGGAGGGATGCAACACCCTTTCCACATTCACGGAACACAATTTCAAGTCATTTCAATTGACGGAAAGGCTCCACCGGCTCATTTAGTTGGCTACAAGGATACAATCGCCTTAGATCCTGGGCAAAAAGCAAAAATTGCTGTGACATTTTCGAATAAAGGGACATATATGTTCCATTGTCACATTTTAGAGCATGAAGACAATGGAATGATGGGGCAGATTGAAGTGTATTAAAGAAAAAGGTGAAGGGAACACATTTTTTTATGTGTTCCCTTCACCTTTTTGATATATCTAATAAGACATGCTTCTAGACAACGAGTGTTGTTGATGGTACACGATGTCTAGCGTATCTTCTACAATAGTCTGGGCTGCCTGCTTATGGTGAATAGAGTGGATAGAACGGCTCATATCGTCTAAAACTTGATGGTTTTTTAATAAGTAAGAAGAAAAGTTATATATATCGTTTAATTTCTGAGCAATGAAGGCGCTGTTTTCACGTTCAAAGAAAAGGGCGTTCCCTTTTTCCTGTCCGGGGGTTGGTTTATATAAAATAACAGGCAGTCCAATAGAGGTTGCTTCTGTTAAAGTAATGCCCCCTGGTTTTGTAATCATGAAAGAGGCGAGACGAAACCATTCGTCGATTCGGTCTACGTAGCCAAAGACGAGCAAGCGATCAGGAAAGCGAGCAGTCAATGATTTTAATTCAGCTATTAGTTTATCATTTTTCCCGCAAAGGACGACTAATTGACAATCGTTTTCTGTCAGGAGCGTTTCACACATTTTACTCATGCTTTTTAATACCCCGAATGCTCCTGCCATGATGAGGATGCGCTTTTGATGAGGGTTCAGACCATATTTTTCGACTAGTGATGGCAAGGGTACAGATTGTTCAAAAGACGAGCGGATAGGGATACCTGAGACTTTTATATGTGAAGGAGGTGTTCCGAACTGACATACGGCCTCTTTTACAGATTCAGTCGCAACAAAGTAACGATTGATCTCGGGAGAAACCCATGTTTTATGTAAGCAATAATCGGTAATAACGCTGACAGTGGGAATGGAACTTCTAGTTCGACGAAGGAATTCTGGGACGGCCAGCACAGGGAATGTATTAATGATCACATCAGGCTGTTCCGTTTCCACTAAATAAGCAACGCGCTTCAGACCTAGATTCACGAACCATTTAGCAACTTTTTTATCATAAACTTTTTCAATTCCGTGATAACAAAGGGAATAAATAGGCTTGCCGACAGTTGTAAAGCTTTTTAAATAGATGCTTTCGGAAATAGGGGTAAGTGTGGGATATGATTCAGCATAAATGCTTGAGACGATCACATCCGCTGTATCATGCTGGGTAAATTGTTCCTTTAATACGTTGGCGACTTGCATATGACCATTGCCGTAAGCGGCCGTCAATATCAAAACTTTTGGACGTTTCTTCAAGAATGTCACCTCATATTTTAAAGACTGTGTTGTTTGGTTTCATTTTAGCATGTGATTATGGGAAAGTTTGTAAGAATTGTGTAAAGATATCGTAAAGGGGTTCGTATGTTGCCGCCTCTTAACAGAAATGTACGTACAGTAGTCTAGGTTTGTAGAATATAAAAATGAGAAATAGCAGATAATAATCTCGACTAAATGAAGTGGAGGTTTTACATTAATGGGTGTACTTTCGATTTCGTTAACAAATATGGATGCTTGTATTGAAACGTGTGTGAAATGTGCAAGGGCTTGTGAAGAATGTACAACAGCTTGTCTGCAAGAAGCAGACGTACAGGCGAGAGTAAACTGTCTTCAAATGTTAAATGATTGTGCTGAAATTTGTTTGCAATCAGTCACTTTTATGGCGAGAAATAGCACGTTCTCTCAACAACTTTGTCAGTTGTGTGCAAATATTTGTGATGCATGTGCCGTTGAGTGTGAGAAATTTGAAGATGCACATTGTCAGGAGTGTGCGAAAATTTGTAGAGAGTGTGCAGTGACTTGTAGGAATATGGCGGGCTGAAAATTCTAAGTAGTCCTCACTAAACTTTATGCGCTGAATACATCCATGCAAAATCGGGTGTTGGCTAAACAAGTTATAAATGAGGCAATGGATTTTATTTTTTGCGCGTAATGCGCTTTTTTTGTTTTTATACTTATTGTTGAAATAGAAGGAATATAAAAAATGATGCTGTCTCCAAGTGTAAAGCATTTTATATATCAGTAAATAATTTCTTTGAAATAATGTTGACTTTTTATTTTGTAACATGTTATATTATATTTCTGCCGCTAAATAAGAGCGGTTTTGAGAAAAAGTTCTTGAAAAGATTTTTTTAAAAAACAGTTGACTTTAGATAGTGAGGGTGTTAAGGTATTAAAGTCGCTGAAAACGACAGCAAGTTGAAATTGATCTTTGAAAACTGAACAAAATAAACGTCAACGTTAA
>NZ_KZ454941.1:3485743-3571554 GCF_002797375.1 Bacillus sp. FJAT-42315 | reverse complement strand
GTTCAGTGGTAGAACACCACCTTGCCAAGGTGGGGGTCGCGGGTTCGAATCCCGTCTTCCGCTCCATAAAATGCCGGGGTGGCGGAACTGGCAGACGCACAGGACTTAAAATCCTGCGGTAGGTGACTACCGTACCGGTTCGATTCCGGTCCTCGGCACCACTTTTGTGCGCCCGTAGCTCAATTGGATAGAGCGTTTGACTACGGATCAAAAGGTTAGGGGTTCGACTCCTCTCGGGCGCGCCATTAATTATTCAAGCGGGAAGTAGCTCAGCTTGGTAGAGCACTTGGTTTGGGACCAAGGGGTCGCAGGTTCGAATCCTGTCTTCCCGACCATTTAAAGCTCTAAAAAATAATAACATGGGGCCTTAGCTCAGCTGGGAGAGCGCCTGCTTTGCACGCAGGAGGTCAGCGGTTCGATCCCGCTAGGCTCCACCAACTTAATATACAATACATGGCGGTGTAGCTCAGCTGGCTAGAGCGTACGGTTCATACCCGTGAGGTCGGGGGTTCGATCCCCTCCGCCGCTATTTAAAATATGGAGGAATACCCAAGTCTGGCTGAAGGGATCGGTCTTGAAAACCGACAGGCGGGTTAAACCGCGCGGGGGTTCGAATCCCTCTTCCTCCGCCATATTTTACTCTTATTTTTATTCACAACGTCGCGGGGTGGAGCAGTCTGGTAGCTCGTCGGGCTCATAACCCGAAGGTCGCAGGTTCAAATCCTGTCCCCGCAATATATGGTCCGGTAGTTCAGTTGGTTAGAATGCCTGCCTGTCACGCAGGAGGTCGCGGGTTCGAGTCCCGTCCGGACCGCCATATTTTTTCAGCAGGGAATTACCTACTGTTAATATATTTTGTTTGGCTCAGTAGCTCAGTTGGTAGAGCAATGGACTGAAAATCCATGTGTCGGCGGTTCGATTCCGTCCTGAGCCACCATTTTGTATGAATACATGCCTTCTTTAATCTAAATATGGAGGGGTAGCGAAGTGGCTAAACGCGGCGGACTGTAAATCCGCTCCCTCAGGGTTCGGCGGTTCGAATCCGTCCCCCTCCACCAGTTTTATAGGGGCATAGTTTAACGGTAGAACAGAGGTCTCCAAAACCTCCAGTGTGGGTTCGATTCCTACTGCCCCTGCCAATTTAAACTTAATACTATTTATGGCGATCGTGGCGAAGTGGTTAACGCATCGGATTGTGGTTCCGACATTCGGGGGTTCGATTCCCCTCGGTCGCCCCATATTTAATTAATGGGCTATAGCCAAGCGGTAAGGCAGCGGATTTTGATTCCGTCACGCGAAGGTTCGAATCCTTCTAGCCCAGCCATCCCGTTTAAAGGGCGGCATAGCCAAGTGGTAAGGCAGAGGTCTGCAAAACCTTTATCACCGGTTCAAATCCGGTTGCCGCCTCCATAATTGTCTACGCGGGTGTAGTTTAATGGTAAAACCTCAGCCTTCCAAGCTGATGTCGTGGGTTCGATTCCCATCACCCGCTCCATTTAATTTTAAATGGGCCTGTAGCTCAGCTGGTTAGAGCGCACGCCTGATAAGCGTGAGGTCGATGGTTCAAGTCCATTCAGGCCCACTTTGTTCCGCAGTAGCTCAGTGGTAGAGCTATCGGCTGTTAACCGATCGGTCGCAAGTTCGAATCTTGCCTGCGGAGTTAATATTTCTCGAAAATAAAAAATGTGCAGAGGATGTAAAATCCCTTGCACATTTTTTATTTTTATCATTATTAGCTATTAAAAGCTTGAAATAAAAATACCATTTGTATCATGAATGATTCTTTTCGACTAAAAGGTAGCTTTGTGATAGGGGTTTAATGTATAGTGATAGAATGAATAATAATGACTGGAGGAGCTAAATTTATGTCGAATTTGCCAAATTGCCCAAAATGTAATTCAGAGTATACATACGAGGATGGAAGTCTTTTTGTCTGTCCAGAATGTGCGCATGAGTGGACGTTAGAATCAGAAGCAGAAAATAATGAAGATCAAAAAGTTGTTAAAGACGCGAATGGCAACATTTTAAAAGACGGTGATTCGGTTACTGTCATTAAAGATCTTAAAGTAAAAGGAAGTTCATCCACATTAAAAATCGGGACGAAAGTAAAAAGCATTCGTTTAGTAGATGGCGATCATAATATTGATTGCAAAATTGACGGTTTCGGTGCGATGAAATTAAAGTCGGAATTTGTGAAAAAGGCGTAAGTGCTGATTTAATAGGGTCTGGCTCCAAAAGGATATCTAAATAAAGAGGGTATGATCTTCTTTAGCTACTAGATATTTTTTCGGGGTCAGGCTCTTTTACTTTCAGCTTTGGGACATATGTCCTTTCTAATATACTGATCTGTATTTCATAATAAAAGAAATCAAAATTAGGGGAACGGAGGTGCACGGAGTTGTGAAAGATCGTGAGCAATTAACAGCTTATTTGAAGGCTTATCAAATAGAATCTGTATTTAATGAACGATTACTCCCTCATTTGTCGTTATATCATTTTGATAAAGGAGAAGTCATCTGTTCCCAAGGAGATCCTTCAGAATGTTTATACGTGCTTGTGAAGGGAAAGGTGAAAATCTATACGACATCAGCGGAGGGAAAATCACTAATTCTTTCTTTTAAAACACCGCTTGAAGTGATTGGGGATATTGAATACATACAGGGGATGGATATGATCAATACAGTAGAGGCTGTCTCAGCTGTTAGTATGATTGGCGTTCATTATCATTGGCTGAAAAAATATGGACAAGAGTACACGCCGTTGTTGCAATTTTTATTGGATATCATTACTCGAAAGTTTTACATTAAATCGAACGCTTCAAACTTTAATTTGATGTATCCAGTGGAAGTGCGCTTGGCTAGTTACCTATTGTCGGTCTCTTTTGATGAATCAGACTCGCAATTTAAAGGACAATTGAGTATAGATAGTTTAAAAGACGCAGCTAACTTAATTGGAACAAGCTATAGACACCTCAATCGGGTGATCCAGCAATTTTGTCACAAGGGGCTGATTGAGCGAAGTAAAGAATTTATTCTTGTTAAAGACAGGGAAGGGCTACATGCATTAGCGAGCCGCAATATTTATGAATATTAGACGCTAGATTGAATGGAGAGAGAATATTGAAGAAATATCAAACACTATTATTTGATGTAGATGATACATTGTTGGATTTTAGGGCAGCGGAGGATTTAGCGTTGCGCTTGCTGTTTGAGGATCAAGACATCCCTTTAACGGCAGAGATAGAAGCTCATTATAAGCAAATTAATCAAGATCTTTGGAGAGCCTTTGAAGAAGGAAAAATCACCCGTGATGATGTACTAAATACACGTTTTTCTGTTTTATTTGAGGCGTATGGTCAAGAAGTGGATGGAATTGTACTGGACAACAAGTATCGAAGCTATTTAGAGAAGGGACATCAGCTAATAGATGGAGCCTTTGAGCTAATCACAAATTTACAATACCAATATGACTTATATATTGTGACAAATGGTGTGTCTAAGACTCAGTACAAACGGTTACGTGATTCAGGCTTATATCCTTTATTTAAGGGTATTTTCGTTTCAGAGAATACCGGCTATCAAAAGCCGATGAAGGAGTATTTCGATTATGTTTTTGCCCGCATTCCTAATTTCTCTGTAGACCAAGCATTGATTATTGGAGACTCCTTAAGTGCCGATATAAAAGGTGGGCAGTTAGCGGGTATAGATACGTGTTGGTTCAATCCTAATATGAAATCCAATGACACTGACATCGTTTCAACTTATGAGATTCAACAGCTTGATGAGTTGTATCGGGTTTTGAAAAAAGTGAAACTTTCAATTGAAATGTAAGTTTCAATATGAATTTGATAGTTTTCTAAAAAGAAGGGATCATTTATGAAGTTATTAAAAATAATTTTCATTTGTTTAGTTAGTATAATGATTACTTTTTGTACAATCAAAGTGAGTAAAATCATCATAGAAGATAAAAATTCTCATTATGTTCCAGAGAATCCATTCATTATGAAGGACACTCAAGAGGACCAACTAAATCCAGAAGATATTGATCGTATGGTCTCGCATAGTATATCCGGCACTAAAGAGACAACTTTACCTGTGAAATATGACAAAAACTTCACCATATATGAGGACAAGCTCTATGTTACAAATAACAAAGGGAAGACTTGGGTGCAAGTCCCAGATGATGCCCAACTAGGATATGCCCGTATCAGTGAATATCTAGATACTATTTCACAAAGCAATATTTACGTATCAAGTGAGAAGATTACCATTGTATATGGTGGGCGCGGTTCAGAAAATATAAGCATTATCACGACAGATAGTCCAAGTGAGTATTGGAGTGTTGGTAGCATATCCAAGACAGCTACTCATGATTTACAAAATGGTTATGATAAGATGTACATTGATTTCTTGGATGATGCTAGAACAGGGTACCTTGTTGCCATTAGGAACAACGGAACAGCACAAGAAAAAACGTTAGTTTATCGTAGTGTTAATACAGGTGTGACTTGGGACTATGTAGATATGAACGATGATATTTATCGTGAAATTATGGCGCAGTTTGGATTGTAGGTGATGATGCTATGATTAGGAATAGAAAAATGAAAATAATGTTATGTGTGATGGCTGCAGTGCTGATGGTTTTTCAAGGATTAATAATTGGGGTTGCTGCTCCGATGGGATACTATTTAATTCATGAGTGGATCTTTTATGTAATCAATTATGTGATTATAATTATGTTTCTATTGTTGTACAGTAAGAATCACTTTGTTAGATGGACTCAAATGATCCTTGGTCTAATATTGTTGGTGAGCAATTCTACATTTTTCTATTATATGGGTGATGTAAATGTGGTGGTGTCAAAGTCAAAGGATCACCAGCATGAAGTGATTTTAAAAGAATATAAGAAAATGAGTAATGAGACAATTAGATTGAAGCGTAGAGGCGTTCTCTTTGGGAAAAAAGTCGCCACATTAATGGGAAGTTCTACATATAAGACCCTCGAAGAAGAAACGTATAAAATCGACTGGGTTAGTGGAGACACTGCTGTTGTTACTTACCAGGTTAGTGAAAAAGGCACTTTGCACCAAAGCATTTTCAATTTTAGAAGTTCTAATTATGTTTCATATCAAAATGTAGCTGTTAGCTTGACTGGCAAATGGTTTGAACAAGAGAACCCTCAAAACTACTTCATGTACGATGCAGGTGAAATTATTTATGCAAAAGATGGCCAACTTTACTATTACAGAAATGAAGATTCAGAACAACAAGGAATTTTTTCTATTGTAATTAAAGGGGATGAGAATAAGCCTTCTTTTACAGTGGTATTAAACTCTGATTCTGTATTTGGAGATGATGGCTTAATTAAGGATGGAGGAACGATTACCATTTATCCGGTCACTCTTAAAGAATTAGAGGGCAAGGTGTATTATAGGAAATAATGCATGTTGATTAAGTATATTCAACAAACGTGATAGAGAAGAAAACATAAAGGTGAATTCAAGAGAACTTTTATATATTTTGATGACAGGTAAAATGTAATTCCTTGACGAATGTATTAAAAAACGAACGTAGGAGGAATTCAATTGAACTTGAATATGAGGTATGTGATTTTATACGTTTCCGATCATATAAGGTCTATGATATTTTACAAGGATATTTTAGGTTTACCGATTCGTGGCGAACACGAAACTTATATTGAATTCGAAACCGGCTCGACCATTTTAGCGATAAATACTAGAGAAAGTGTTCAAGAGCTTACGGGCTTGAGCATCCCTAAACAGGGCGTGTCACAAACGTTTGAGCTTGGATTTGTCGTAGATGATGTGGAAGAAACGATTGAAAAATTGAGAGAGCAAGGTGTTCAAATTCTTGTGGAGCCAGTAGCGAAACCTTGGGGACAAGTAGTTGCGTACATAGCAGATCCTGATGGAAACTATATCGAAATTTGCAGTTCTCTTGATTGATAAGAAAGGGTGCCGACTAGAAGTCAATGATTTAACTTCTAGTCGGCTTTTTTAGTTTTCTAATAAAAAGTATTCTCTGCCTTCTAGTTCAACTATTACTCCTTTTGAAAAAAAGGATAAAAATTTTATACTGTTTATTGGAATGTTTTTTATTATTAGTTACGACAGCTTAGGGGGAACAGGATTGAAATCACCATTTATTTCTTATGTAGCGTTATTTTTTGGGGTGTTTGCTTTATCAACTTCCGCTATCTTTGTGAAGTTAGCAGATGCGCCAGCGGCAATTACCGCCTTTTACCGGCTGTTTTTTGCTACGTTGATTCTTTTGCCGTTTTTATTAGTGAATAAAAAGAATCGCGAAGAGTTGCGATCATTGTCTAAAAAACAATGGGGATTGGGGCTATTATCGGGCTTGTTTTTAGCCGCTCATTATGTGCTATGGTTTGAATCGTTAAATTATACGTCAGTGGCAAGCTCGACGGTTATTGTCACGTTACAGCCATTGTTTTCGATGGTAGGCGGGTATTTTTTATTTAAAGAGCGTTTTAGCAAAGGAGCGATTTTTGGCTTTCTTGTCGCAATTGCTGGGAGCATCGTTATTGGCTGGGGAGATTTTCAAGTCAGTGGTGAGGCGCTGTTTGGTGATATTTTAGCTTTTATTGCAGCAGGTGTGATTACCGCTTACTTCTTCGTGGGGCAGCACGTCCGTAAAAGCTTGTCTCTCGTTCCTTATTCAATTATTGGCTATGCGAGCAGCTCTTTGTTTTTAAGCTTGTTTGCCTTCAGCCAGCAAGCCTCCTTTGTCGATTATTCTGCTCAAACATGGTGGTCTTTTATTGGCCTAGCGTTTATTGCGACGATTTTGGGACAAACGGTGTTTAATTGGTTGCTGAAATGGTTAAGTACTTCTGTTATTTCCATGAGTATCCTAGGAGAAACGATTGGCACTTGCATCCTCGCTTATTTCATTTTAGGGGAAGTCATTTCTGTTCAGCAAGGGTTTGGTATCGCTCTTATTTTAATTGGTTTAGGCTTGTTTTTGTTGCAACAAAGAAAGCTGTCGTAGGTGGATAGACAGCGAATAGAGCAGTTTCAACTAGTTGAAACTGCTCAAAATCCTTATTTAGATAATAGTTGATTTCTTAATTTCGACATTTCCTTGTCCAACGCAAAGGAAGCTTTTGATAGCTCGACTAATTGTTTTTGAGCTTCTTCTGGTATGACTTCTCCTTGATATTTATAGTTGAGTTTATGTTCTGTCGAGGCCCAAAAATCCATTGCAGAAGTGCGAATTTGGATTTCAGCGGGAACCCATAATATTTGATTAGATAAAATGACTTGTGTTTCGATAATTAGATGTAAGCTTTTGTAGCCGCTCTTTTTCGGTTCTTTAATATAATCTTTGACGCGAAGGATCCGGGTATCTTCACGCTGCTCAATATGTTTTTTCAGCATGTAGACATCATCGATAAAACTAGTAACAATACGGACGCCGGCAATATCCCGTATTTCCTTTTCAACGGCTTCTTGTGTTAATGGTATATTCTTACTTTCAACTTTATCGACCAATGAAAAGACGGTTTTCATTCGCGTTTTCAAATGTTCAATGGGAGAATAGCCATGTGCTGTTTTCCACTCTAAATCAATAATTTTGAAATCACTTTCTAATTCATTTAATGCCATTTGATAAGGAATAAAAAAGCCTTTCCAATCTTTTAATACTTTTTGGATGGCATCGACTGAATGTGTCTCTTGATGCATCATAAAACAACCCCTTGTTCAAAATACGTTGTACTATGCTGTCATCATATCATAGCTTTGTTTGAGCAGGAAGGGATATGAATTTGGGAGTTAATCATGAGCCAGAGAAAAGATAAATTAGCTTTGAATGCTTGACTAGCTCCTTAGGGAATCGTTTACTCTCGTATAAAGAGGTGATTGCATTGAGAATTAGTGAAGTCATGAAAGTCTGTCATTTAACGAAAAAGGCGATTCAATATTATGAAAAACAACAGTTGATTGTGATACAGCAAGATGCCAATGGCTATCGTCGATTTGATGAGTCGGATGTGCAAGTGCTAAAGGAAATAGCCATTTATCGAAAATTAGGTATTTCTGTAGCGAATATTAAAAAGTTGTTACATAGCAGTGAACGAGAACATATTTTAGAAAATATTATAACGGAGAAAGAAAAGACTATTGAGAGAGAAACAGCTCAATTAGGTTATTTGAAGTCAATCGCAAGCGGTAAAATAAGTATGGAAGAGACAGTAGAGTTGAGAGATTTTGCGCCAGAGTATTTGGTGGATCGCTTAATATTGGCTTTCCCAGGTCATTTCGGCCGATATTTAGCAGTCCATTTCGGCCGTTTCTTAACAGAGGACATCAGTACACCGGAAAAAATGAGAGCCTATAATGAAATGGTGACCTACTTAGATGAGGTGGAAGATCCTCCATTTCTAGAGGAAATGGCTGAATTATTGGATTCATTGGATACAACTTATTTTCAACACCTCTCCCAAGATATAGCTGCAGCACTGGCTAATAAAGAAACCTATTTTGAAGAAAACAAAGAAACGATTGAAGCCTGTATTGAATATCGTCAATCGCAAGCCTTTAAAGATAGTGCAGCTTACAAGTGGCAACAGGCAATGCAAGCATTCCAAGAACAGTCTGGATATGAAGAAAAAGTGATTGCAAATATGAGAATATTAAGTCGCTCCTATGCAAAATATTTAGAAGAACTTCAATCAATGAGCGTTGACTGGAGCGAAAAATATCCTCAATTGATGGATGATAAGAACCGTTAGAGAAATATGCCCCCCTCTTGAAAAACTAAGAGGGAGCATTAATCCTTTATTTAGCGCTCACTTTTTCGTGATTAGCTTCAAGTTGGGCTTGAATACCTGCACGGTCAATTTGAATCCAATACTCCGTTATTTTTCCATCTTCTACACGATAAACAGCGCTAGCTAATTGTATAATCGGGAGTCCGGTTGGTTGGAATCCATTGATTTCACCAACATGAGTGCCTATCTGTTTCCAACGGACGTACACTAGGTTTTGTTGTGAGGCAAACAACTCTTGAATTTCTATCGTAAATGAACCATAAGCGTCCAACATTTCTTGCACATGATCTGCATAATCTTTTGGGGATCGTTCAACCGTTTCTTCGTGTTCAGATTGAATTTGGTGGGCGAGTACTCTTTCGGCCATCAATTCTGAGACTATATGTACATTACGTCCGGATCGTACTTCGTTGAAAAATTTTTCTACTACTATTTCTGGTTTCATTGTTTCGACTCTCCATTCTAAAATTTTTATTCTTCAGTCAATAGAGTTAGTATAATTCTGTTCACTACGGAATGTACACAAAAGTGTATTTTATGTGAACTTATTGAACGAAATGACAATAGTATGAAGACTTATGCTTATATTGATAACATAATGAAAGAATGAATCAACGAATGTGTGAAGTTTTATGATAAAATTGAAGAAGGTGTGAAATGATAAAAAGGAATGAATAATAAAATCATGCGAAGTGAATTAAAGATGGATAAAAGGGATCAAACAGCTTCTGTAACGACATCGGCCAAGTCTTGGTCAACCATTTTGGCACAGACGGTTAAGACGGGGATTATTAAATCTAATTTGATTCCGATGTTTGCAGGACTAACATTGGCTTTATATACGTATGACATGGGACTAGTGGAACATATCCCAGAAATGATTTTTGCGCTCATTGGTTCCGCTTTAATTATGGGAGCGGCGGGAGCTTTTAACAATCTGTATGATCGTGATATCGATGCGGTGATGGAACGAACAAAAACGAGACCAACTGTAACGGGTGAAATCAGTTCGAAATCCGTCCTGTGGCTCGGGATCGTGATGACGATCCTTGGAATAGGGGCACTTGCTTTAGCTTCTCCACTAGCAGCATTTCTAGGATTTTTAGGTTTGTTTTTTTATGTTGTTCCGTATACGATGTGGACGAAACGTCGAACGATTTATAATACGGAGGTTGGAAGTATATCTGGAGCAATGCCTCCGCTAATTGGATGGGCGGCTGTTCATCCAGATATCACACATCCAGCTAGCCTTGGTCTGTTCATTATTATGATCATTTGGCAAATGCCGCATTTCTATGCGATAGCGATTCGCAAACATGATGAATATAAAGCAGCTAATGTTCCGATGTTACCTGTTGTGAAAGGCTTTAGGCGCACTTATATTCAAACGAATGTTTATTTAGTCATTTTGATCGCGACAAGCTTTCTGTTTATGTCATTAAGCTTAGGAATCACGCTAGTGGCACTGCTTTTAAGTGTCATTTGGCTAGTGTTAAGTGTATCTGGTTATCAAAAGATGGATTCGGAGAAATGGGCGAAATCGCTGTTTGTGTATTCGCTTCTCCATATGACGATTCTATTTTCAACGGTGATTGTTTACTCACTTGTCGGGATCTTTTTTGATTTATAAAACAAAGAAAAAGCTCTTTTTCCGTTTTAAGGAAAGAGAGCTTTTTCTTTATAGACTGCAGTAACAACCTTAATTTTCATCTTATCCCTGTAAATATACAGGGATAATTGGTATAAAGAAACTAAATGATTAGGACTATTTACTTGTTTTTTCAAATATTAGAAGTGTATAATCTAATTGATTCATAGTTTCCATATAAAAAGGAGCGTTCAACTTATGACAAGTCAATTAAGTCCAAAAGTAGTTTCGTTTTTAGATGGTTTGAAAAAGCTTTACATTAACGGTGAATTCGTTGATTCCGTATCTGGAAAGACATTCGAGACACTGAATCCAGCAACAGGTGAAGTGTTAGCTGTTGTAGCAGAAGCAGTGGAAGAAGATATCGATTTAGCCGTTCGTGCAGCAAGAGAAGCATTTGATCATGGTGCTTGGTCAAAAATGGGATCAGCGGAAAGAAGCCGCTTAATTTATAAGCTAGCAGATTTAATGGAAGAGAATAAACTAGAGCTAGCTCAATTAGATACATTAGATAATGGTAAGCCACTTCAAGAGACGTTAAATGCGGATGTACCTTTAGCAATTGAACATTTCCGTTACTTTGCTGGCTGGTCGACGAAGATTGTTGGGCAAACGATTCCGGTACAAGGAAATTATTTCATGTACACTCGTCATGAACCAGTTGGGGTAGTAGGTCAAATTATTCCTTGGAACTTCCCATTATTAATGGCTGCTTGGAAATTAGGTGCATCACTTGCGACTGGTTGTACAGTTGTTCTTAAACCAGCAGAAAACACGCCTTTATCAGCCCTATACTTAGCGACATTAATGGAAGAAGCTGGCTTCCCTAAAGGGGTTGTCAACATCGTTCCAGGATACGGTAAAACAGCTGGACAACCAATCGTTGATCACCCGTTAGTAGACAAAATTGCTTTCACAGGCTCTACGCCAGTTGGTAAAGCAATTATGAAATCAGCTGCTGACACAATGAAACGCGTGACGCTTGAGCTTGGTGGTAAATCACCGAACATCATTTTACCAGATGCCGATTTAACGAAAGCGATTCCAGGAGCGTTAATGGGTATTATGTTTAACCAAGGTCAAGTATGCTGTGCAGGAAGCCGTCTATTCGTACAAAAGAAAATGTATGATAACGTTATGGCAGACTTAGCAACAGCTGCGAAGTCTGTCAAACAAGGAAATGGCTTAGATTTAGATACAACAATGGGACCTTTGATCTCTGCGGCGCAACAACAACGAGTAAAAGGCTACATTGACCAAGGAATCGAGGAAGGCGCGGAAGTATTAACGGGCGGTACGATTCCGTTTGATAAAGGTTACTTCGTATCGCCAACGATCTTCGCGGACGTTGATAGTAAAATGACGATTGCGAATGAAGAAATCTTTGGACCAGTGGTTGCAGCGATGCCGTTCGATGATATCGATGATTTAGTAGCGAAAGCGAACAACTCTGATTATGGGCTTGCAGCAGGTATTTGGACACAAGATTTGAAAAAAGCGCATAGCGTTGCTCATAAATTACAAGCTGGAACTGTATGGATCAATGCTTACAACGTATTTGATGCGGCAGCTCCATTTGGTGGATATAAACAATCAGGACTTGGACGCGAAATGGGAAGTTACGCTTTAGATAACTTCACAGAAGTAAAGAGCGTTTGGGTAAATATGGACTAAGTAAGAGTGAAAAAGCCGTGTGTTTGCACGGCTTTTTTGTTTTGGTGCTGTTATGAGGGCTGACTAAATTTTCTCATACTATAAAATTGGAGGCAGAGAGAGATCGCCATAAATAGAATCGCAAAATAGATTAATGCCATTGTTCCTATCCCCAAGGAAATCACTAAACCACCTAATGAAGCCCCTACTGAACTTCCTAAGTAGTTAATAGAACTATTTAAAGCAACGGCTGTACTCCCTTGTTTAGGTTGATAAGACAATAAAATATGTTGCTGAGGCGCTTGAGATGCCCAGCCCATCGCTCCCCAAATAAAAAACGGTACATATTTCAAAAACGGTACATTGATTAGCAACGGTAGGCAGATAATAGCGACGGTTAATGTTGTTAAAATGATCACCATTAATGTTTTTGACTTTTTAAAGTAATCGATAACATAACCAATCGATAAGCTTCCAACTAAACCGCCTAACCCCCAAGACCATAAGTAAATTGTTAGATTGCTAGTGGAAGCAAGATCTTGTAGTAAGGGAGCCAAATATGTATATAAACCTAAGCTGGCAATGCTGGCGCAAAACGTAACAAAGACTGTTATGGCCACTCTTTTATCCGTGAACATGGATAGTCTTTCTTTTATCGCAGGTGGTGGAGTAACAGGAATTGTAGGTAGGAATTTGAACATGCACACGGTAGCAATGAAACTAAGTATGACGACCACCCACATTGTCAATTGCCAATTAAACAGATTAGCAATATATAGACCGATAGGAACGCCTAGTACCGTTCCCATACTCATGCCTCCAATGGTTAAGCTTAATGCGCGTCCTTTTTTCTCTAAAGGAACTAATGAAGCGGCCCCTGCTACGGCTAATGGTGAAAATAATCCAGCTGTCATTCCGGCGATTGCTCTTGATAATAGAAATATAGTGAAATTTGGAGCGGCGGCACTCAATGCATTGGCAAGTCCAAACATCAACATGGAAAATAATAAAACCTTTTTAATCGGTTTTCCAGCTAGAAGAGAAGCAAAAAGCGGAGCTGATACGGCATAAAACAACGTAAAAATGCTGACAGCTTGTCCTATTTGTGAAGCATTTTTTTCATAGGTTGCACTTATTCCAGGAAGTAAACCAGCAATGATATAGGCATCGAACCCAAGGGTAAACATACCTATCGTGAGGAAGAAAACATTTTTCATGTGACCGCTCCTTTAATGTGTAAAAATAGTGGATAAAACGATATGTTATACTTGAAATCATATCCATATGTAAAAAATTATCATTTTATCAAGTGAAAAAGAACGATCATTGTGTTAGAGGGATATAACAAAAAGTTATAGCGTTTGGGGAGAATGATAAATGAATACAGACTGGTTACAAAGCTTTGTCGAGGCTGCTAATCAAAAAAGTTTATCGAAAGCAGCCAACGTAAATAACATTTCTCAGCCAGCATTAAGTAAACATATTCGCCATTTGGAAAATGAACTAGATGTCTTATTATTTCATCGGACGTCTAAAGGGGTCGAACTGACAAAAGAGGGAGAACGACTCTATGCTCGGATAAAACCTGTTATAGCTGAATTAGATGATATTCGTCGAGAGTTGCGGACATTTCGTCGAGATCATCCGATAGCGATCGGAAGTTTACCCAGCTTAGCCACTTATTATTTACCTTCGAGAATTAAAGAATTTAACTTTCTAGGTAGACCGATCCATTTAATGATGCAAAACACTTCTGAAGAATTAGTAAGGGCGTTGCAGGAAGGGAGATTGGATGCTGTCTTTATTGATAGCCTCTATACGAAAAACTCGTTATGGAGTTGTGAATTGTTTACGGAGCCTTATTGTGCTGTTTTTCCGTTAGGGCATTCTTTCCAATCAAGAGAAGCTGTAGAACTTGCTGATTTGTGTAAAGAGCCCTTGATTGTTCATCAAGCGCCATGTGATACGAGAAAGCGGATTGTTAATCAAATGGAATCATTAGGATATAAACCAAACATCGTGAGTGAAGTAGCTTTTGGAGATTTTGTTTTTGGAGCGGTATCGGCTGGAATGGGTATCACTATTTCACCAGAAATGCTAGTGAAGCATGTCAGTCATCAACAGATTTTTACGTTACCTATTACTAATTTTGGAGAAAAGAGATCGATTTCATTGGTGACTCGGAGAAAGGAAATCGGAGTAAAGTTATATAAATTTTTATCAAAGTTTATGGAGGAATAAAAAATATGAAAATAGAAACGCAAAGGCTATTTGTTATACCATGTACGGAGGAAACAGTTAAAATGGCTATTAGCCAGAAATACGATAATGGGCCGCAAATCTCAAGTTATTTAAAGCAATTAGAAGAAGATTCTTCCTTTATGTATTGGGGTACTTGGCTAGTTGTTCAAAAAGATGATGGTGTTGTCGTCGGTGACATTGGTTTTAAAGGCAAACCAGACGAGAACAAAGTAGTAGAAGTGGGATATGGCTTCCTTGAAAGCTATTGGAATCGAGGGTATGCAACAGAAGCTGTGGGAGCATTAATACAATGGGGGTTTCGCACGGGAAAGGTCGATAAAATAGTAGCTGAAACGCGACACGATAATGATGGGTCGATTCGTGTATTAGAAAAACTAGGAATGAAAAAAGTGAATTTAACAGACTCCATGATTGATTGGGAGTTAGATAGTAAAGAAAAATGAAAAACTGTCAACAAATCCTTCGAACTAGGATTTGTCGACAGTTTAAAGTTAGTGTTTAACGATTTTGCATCCACTCTGGTTTACCGAAACCTTTGAATTCAGCATCAATCACTTTCTCAAATTCCGCTGATTCAACGATTTCGACGATATCTTTTGATAACTGTGAGTCTTTGTTTTCTTCTTTTACCGCCACAATGTTACGGAATTTATCAGGCATATTTTCTAAAAATAAGGCCTTTTGTAAATCTAGTCCTGCCGCTAAAGCGAAGTTACCAGGAACAGCGGCAATGTCTGCACTTTCGATTGCGCGTGGCAGGCCGGCTGCTTCAATCGGTTGAAGCTGTAGGTTTTTCGGGTTTTCAATCACATCTTTCTCTGATGCTTTCAGTTCTTCAATGTTCGGATCAATTTTAATTAAACCTTGTTCTTGCAAAGAAAGCAACGTACGTGCAGCGTTTGACGGGTCGTTAGCAATCGCTACGCGAGCACCATCTTTAATGTCATCAATCGATTGATACTCTTTAGAGAAGAAGCCCATTGGTGCAGTTGGGACGATGATTAAATCTGTTAGTTTCATATTGTTTTCTTTCGCGAAGTTTTCAAGGTAAATGGTGTGTTGGAATAGGTTAGCGTCGATGTCACCAGCATCTAATGCTTTGTTTGGTTGAACATAGTCACTGAATTCAACGAGTTCCACTTTGTAGCCTTTTTCCTCTAATTGCGGAATGATCGCTTTTTTCAACATATCACTATATGGCCCCGCTGTTGCTCCAAGCTTGATTTCCTTGCTGTCACTAGTTGATTTGCTCGTGTCATCTTTTCCACCGCAAGCTGCTAGCGCAGTAGTTAAGATTAATATAAGTGCTGCTAGTAAAAATTTTTTCATGTTACTTTCTCCTTTTTTATCTTTTATCAATTGCTTTAGCAATTAAATCTCCTGTTTGTTGAATCAGTTGTACGATGATGATTAAAATGACGACGGTAGCAATCATGATCGTATTGTCGTAGCGGTAATAGCCGAAGCGAATCGCTAAATCTCCAATGCCGCCACCGCCGACGATGCCAGCCATCGCAGAGTAGGCAACGAGGCTAATAATTGTTAGTGTAATTCCTTGGATAACACTTGATTTGGCTTCAGGTAATAACACGTCTTTAATAATCATCCAAGGGGTTGCTCCAACGGCAATCGATGCTTCAATGACGCCTTTATCAATTTCTCGTAAAGATGTTTCGACAAGGCGAGCGAAAAATGGAATCGCTGCTACAGATAGGGATACACTAGCTGCGATCGGTCCAATCGTATCTCCAACTAATAATTTAGTTAGAGGGAATAAGGCCACTAGTAAAATAATGAACGGAATGGAACGCACCATATTGACGATAAAACCTAGAATTCCTTTCACATAGCGGTTCTCCCAGAAGAGATCTTTGTCGGTGACGAATAAAATAATGCCAAGCGGTAAACCGACAATAAGTGAAATACTTAAAGAAATCCCGATCATTAACAAAGTTTCACCGAACGCTTTCCAAATGTCTGGTAGCATCTCGATGAAATGTTGGACATCAAACAGCATGCTCAATCACCTCCACATAAGCGCCGCGACTTTCCATATAGGATTGCGCTTTTGCAATGTTATCTGTTTGTCCTTGTAATTCCATTAGGAAGATGCCTAGTGGCTTTTCTTGAATGTATTCAATGGTGCCGTGTAGGAAATTTCCACGGACGTCAAAGTTTTGAAGCATATCGGAAATGACTCCTTCACCAGCGACTTCGCCTTTAAACAATACTTTCACGATTTTCCCTGTGACGCTATGTACAATCGATGGCGGTAATTCAAACGATACGACACTGCTAATAAATTCTTTTGTTAGTGGTTTGTCTGGGTTGGCGAAAATATCATATACCGAACCTTCCTCGATTACTTTTCCATCTTGCATGATGACCATGCGATCACAAATTTCCTTCACAACGTCCATTTCATGCGTAATGAGAACGATGGTGATATTCAGTTCACGGTTAATTTTTTTCAGTAATCGCAAAATCGATACCGTTGTTTTCGGATCGAGTGCGGATGTCGCTTCATCGCAAAGCAAGATCGATGGGTTATTGGCTAGTGCTCTCGCAATTCCTACCCGTTGCTTTTGTCCACCGCTAAGCTGGGCAGGATAGACGTCAATTTTTTCAGAAAGACCGACCATCTCTAACAGTTCACGTACTCGATGATCAATCTTTTCTTTCGGTGTGTTCGCTGCTTTTAAAGCGAAGCGGATGTTTTCACCGACCGTTTTTTGACTGATGAGGTAGAAGTGTTGAAAGATCATGCCGATTTTTAAGCGAGCTTGACGTAAAAAGCCGCTACTTAATTTCGTTAAATCTTGTCCATCGACGATGATGCTACCGCTTGTAGGGCGCTCTAGTAAGTTAATACAGCGTAGAAGGGAGCTTTTTCCTGCTCCTGAGTAACCGACAATGCCGAAAACCTCTCCTTTTTGGATTGTTAGTGATACATTATCGACGCCTTTTACTTGTTTCTTTTTTGTTTCATATATTTTTGTAAGATTCTGAATCTCTAACATAATGAATCCCTCTTATCTATTGGTAAATTTCTTGAAAAACAAAAAATGCTTCTTTCCATATCTGAAAGAAGCATCGTTTAAGAAGCGTTGATTTATCTTTCAGAATGAAAATCATTCTGTAGGAATTAGCACCTTCCCATCATATGGGGGTTGCTGGACGTCATCGGGCCTATCCCTCAGTCACTCGTGATAAATTCCAATTATTCAAATGTGTTTTAAAAGGTTTTTTAAAGGTATGTTCTATATAATAAAATGCTTTAGTGTTATTGTCAAACACTTTTTTGAAAATTTTAATTTTTGAAAAGGAAAAGCGGGTGCCCGAAAAAGTCGAAGAAATCGCTCGTAAGGTGAAAGAAACGGCTAGAAAGTCGAAGAAATTGCTCGCAAGGTGAAAGAAGCATCCAGAAAATCAATGAAAACCGACTTTCTGGACCGCTCCTTTTGGTTATAGTGGGAAGAACAATGGGATGATGACCATCATGACGATCATCATAATTAGTTGCAACGGTACGCCTATCTTGACGAAATCGATGAACTTATAGCCTCCAGCTGTCATCACGAGCGCGTTTGTCGGAGAAGCAACAGGTGTAGCTAACGCCATGTTGGCACTAACAGCTACGGCAACCAACATCGTAGTAGGGTTGACATCTAAGCTCATCGCAGCGTTGATAGCAATGGGTGCAAATAACACGGTTGTAGCGGTATTGCTAATGAATTGGCTGAATACCATCGCTAAAAAGTAAATGCCGGCAAGAACACCCATTGCACCGAATCCGCCGAGTGATTGAACAATTCCTTCTGAAAGAATCTTCATTCCACCAGTTTTATCTAAGGCTGTAGCCATCGGTAACATTGCTGCAATTAAGACGATGCTTTCCCAGTTAATTCGACTATAGGCATCATCCATATTTCGAACACATCCGGTCACAATCATTAATACAGCAGCGATTAACACTGAGATAACGGCAGGGAACACTTCGAACACCATCGATAAAATCATCAATAACATAATTCCGCCAGCGATCGCAGCTTTTCCGCTAGCGGCTGCCATACTGGCGTGTTCTTTCGGTTGTCCAATGACGACGACATCTTTCGTCTCTTTCGCCAGCAATTCAATTTCATTCCATGCCCCTTGGACTAATAGGGCATCACCGAAGCGAAGTCGTTGTTTAGACGTTTGTTTTAACACATGCTCGCCTTGGCGATTAATCCGAATAATATTTAAGTTATATTTTTCACGGAAGCCAATATCTCTCACTGTTTTATTAACTAGACTAGAATGAGGAGTTAGCAGAACTTCGGCAATACCGAGTTCTTTTGATACAAGTTCTCCTGCTTCTGATTGTTCATCTTCTAGAATTAACGAAAAATCTTTTACTAATTTTTGGATATTTTCGAGAGAGCCTTGAATATAAAGTGAGTCTTTCGGTTGAATAATACTTCCTGGACCGGCCATTTCTTGATAAGTGACCGGCAAAAGATTAATTCCGTCCGTTGATTTTCGACGGATTTGCAATATGCATAATTGATAATTAACTGGAATTTTCAATTGTGCTAATCGCTTGCCGATCATTTCTGAATCGTTGGGTACATTTACTCGGTATAAACGATCACCTAATTGATAATCAAGAGCAAGTTGTTTAGGAGACAGCGTGTGCTCAGCTTTCGATTGGCTATTGTTTTTTCCGTTAGGAAGCAATCGGTTGCGTACGAGAAATAAATAAATGATTCCGACGATAGAACCGAGAACCCCAATTGGCGTGATGTCGAATAAACCAAGTTTTTCATAGCCGTGATCGACAAGACTTTGACTAATAATTAAGTTAGACGGGGAGGCAATGAGCGTTAACATTCCAGAAAAACTAGCCATGAAAGATAATGGAATTAAATATTTAGATGGACTGCTATTCATACTCATCGCAATACTTACAACGATCGGCATCATTAAAGCAACCGTTCCCGTATTACTTAAAAAAGCACCTACACAAGCGACAATGACGAGCAGCAAAATAAACAATTTCTTCTCGCTATCCCCTGAAAAACGAAGAAGAAGGTTTCCTGCCATTTGCGCAAGGCCTGTCCGAAAAATTCCAGCCCCCACAATAAATAAGCCAGCTAACATAATCACAACAGAATTAGAAAAACCAGCAAAAGCTTCAGTCGGATCTAAAATGCCAACTAAGACAAAGGCAAGCAGAGAGAGAATCGCTACAAGATCCGTCCGCAGACGATTCGTCATAAATAAAGCAATCGTAATTCCTAAAATGACAAAAGTTAAAGTCAGTTGCAAAGTAATCGGATTCCTTTCTTTAGGTCATTATAATCAGTTTTCTCTAACTATTTTACTATATAGATTCCGAAAATTGACTAAGAAACTTGAATACTTTATGGAATAAGGGAGATTATTTAATCTGCTTATTAGACACTTTATTTCTAAAAACCCTTGACTTTTCATAACATAGTCAATACCATATAAAATAAATCGAAATGATTACGATTTAAAGAAAGGATGACAAATTATGAGAGTAAATATTACATTACAATGCACAGAAACGGGAGACCGTAATTATATTACGACGAAGAATAAACGGAATAATCCGGATCGGTTAGAATTGAAAAAATATTGTCCGCGCTTAAAGCGTTATACACTTCATCGCGAGACGAAATAAAACGATGATGGATTGGCTGATTATCGGCGGGGGAATACAGGGGTGTACATTGGCAATTCACCTTGTCCGATCAGGAAAAGTAACACCTGAACGACTGGGGATTTTAGATCGTCATGAAGCCCCATTAATGAATTGGAAAATGTATACGATGCGAACAGGGATGGATTATTTGCGTTCACCTCAGGTTCATCATCTTGATTATGAACCAGCGAGCTTACATACATTTGCTCGCAAACAGCACAAAATCAATCAGTTAGTAGGCTATTATAAAAAGCCGCAGCTTGAATTATTTAATGAGCACTCAGAAGTGGCCATTCAATCTGCTTTATCTTCTGCCACTTGGATCAAAGGAGAAGTGACAGACATAAAAAAAGAGAGCTCATTATGGCAAATAGAGACGAAGGAGCATCAGCTAAAAGCTAAAAACGTGGTGCTCGCGACAGGCTGTACCGAACAATTTGCTTGGCCAGAGTGGGCAGCAGCGTGGCGAAAAGAAGCTCCAAAGCAGGTGGCTCATCTATTTCAAAAAGAAGGGCTAGACTTGTTACCGGGCGATGCTCCAATTGTGATTATCGGTGGGGGAATTAGCGCGGCTCATTTTGCGTGCCGACTTATTCGAGCCGGTCGCAAAGTCATCATGATTAGCCGTCATGCTCTCCGTGTTCATGAATTTGACAGTGATCCAGGATGGCTTGGACCGAAATATATGAGTGGATTTTTATCCGTTAATGATTATGCGAAAAGGCGAGAAATGATTACGACCGCTCGTCGTCGAGGCTCCTTGCCACCTATGCTATATAGAAAATTAACGAAATATATGCGGCAAGGACTTATTCAAGTGCTTTATGATGAAGTATCATCATGTGAGAAACTGAAACACACTATGATCCAACTAAAAACAAAACATGGAAAACGAATTCGTGCTGCACAAATCATTTTAGCGACAGGTTTTTCGTCGAACCTATCAACTATGGACTGGTTACAAACTTTGATTAGGGAGGAACAGCTGCCAACTGCCGCCTGTGGGTATCCAGTTTTGACGGCAAGCTTGCAATGGAAGGAAGGTCTTTATGCGGTAGGTGCATTGGCAGAACTTGAGCTTGGACCAAGTGCTCGCAACATTTCTGGAGCTAGAAGTGCATGCAGACGAATGATTCATCATCTATAAAACGTAATAATAATGATTTTCAATTAAAGAGGGGGAGAAAGATGGGGAAAATACCGGTAACCGTTTTAAGTGGCTTTCTTGGTGCGGGGAAAACAACAGTCTTAAATCAATTGTTAGCCAATCGTGAAGGAAAAAAGTTAGCCGTCATCGTCAATGATATGAGTGAAATTAATATTGACGCCGATCTTGTCAATCAAAACGGTTTCAGACGAACAGAGGAGAAGTTTATTGAACTGCAAAATGGCTGTATTTGCTGCACATTGCGGGAGGATTTATTAATTGAAGTCGATAAATTGGCGAAGCAAGGCGGCTTGGATGGAATTGTAATTGAGTCGACGGGCATTAGTGAACCATTGCCAGTTGCGCAAACCTTTACGTATCAAGATGAAGAGCTGGGAATCGATTTAACGAACTCTTGTCAATTAGATACAATGGTCACGGTCGTCGATGCCTTTCGTTTTTGGCATGATTATTCTTCTGGAGAATCGCTGATTGATCGCAAGCAGGCAGCAGGCGAAGAAGATGCGAGAGAAATTGTCGATTTATTAATTGATCAAATCGAATTTGCCGATGTGATCGTGTTGAATAAAATTGACCTTATTGATGAAGAGACGAAAATCACTTTATATGGTTTTGTGAAAAAGTTAAATCCAACAGCAAATATTCTTGAATCATCCTTTGGAAAAGTGCCAATTGATCAGTTGTTTCAAACGAATTTATTTGATTTTGACCGTGCTAGTCAAAGTGCAGGATGGCTCAAGGAGTTAAATGGCGAGCATACGCCAGAAACAGAGGAATTTGGCATTTCATCTTTCGTCTATGAGCGAAATATTCCGTTTCATCCCGGACGCTTTGAGCAATTTTGGCATGACTTACCTGTGGAAGTGATCCGTTCGAAAGGGTTTATTTGGCTTGCAACTCGGCCGAGTGAGACGATTTTGCTTTCACAAGCCGGCCCGTCGATTATGCTTGAATATGCGGGTCAATGGGTGGCTGATTTATCAGAGGAAGAAAGAGAGCAGTTATTTAAAGAAGAGCCAGAGTTACGGCAAATGTGGGACCCAGTTACTGGCGATCGCAAACAGCAGTTAGTGATCATCGGTCATGAAATGGATGTCGCTGAGGTTGAATCGATGCTTGACGCTTGTTTATTAACCGATAGTGAAATAAAAAATGATTGGGAACGGTTAGAGGACCCGTTGCCGATTGTGCAGTAGCGCTAGATATTATTTAAAAACACGCAAATGTGTAAAAGCTACATTTGCGTGTTTTTTTGTTTGTTATTTTAGCGGTATCCAGATTTCAGAGTAAAGATCAGGGCTGGATGGATCCTCGTCTGTATATACTTCTAGTTCAGGGGTGCCAGCGTATTCATACTGATGGGACGGAAACCATTCCGAGGTGATCATTTGCCATGTTTTTTGCATAGCATCCGGCATTGGGCCATGAACTTCAAAGATGCCCCATTTAGAGGCAGGGATCTCAAGAGTTTGTAACCCTTCAGGTGTTTCTCCAATATGTGCCGTAGCAATCCAATAGTTCATCATTTGATTAGAGGATTCGTTTTTATTAGGCACACATACACCAAGAATTCCTTAATGAAATCATAACCGTTATTTGTATAGGAAACCTGCCTATTTATGCTTTGTTCGAACCAGTTTTTATGTAACACTAAGCTTAGTAATAGTATAGCTGTAATTTGAAAATAAAGGAGGAAAAGAATGAGGTCTTCAAACATTAGATGGTCAGTATTCGTGCCGATGAGTATCATTCTTGTATTAGCTATCATTGTCGGAGTGATTGCCCCTGAAGCTTTTTATGAGGCGGAAAATACGATTGTACAGTTTGCTTTTGAACGCTTTGGGTGGTTGTTTCAACTAGCGAGTGTATTATTTTTAGTGATTTGCTTATATTTGATGGTTTCGAAGTATGGAAACATTAAGATTGGTGGGTCGGAAGCTAAGCCTGAATTATCTACATGGAATTGGTTTGCGATTACGTTGACAGCGGGTATTGCGACGGGCATTTTATTTTGGGGGATTGCCGAACCGATTACCCATTTTATGAGTCCGCCAGAAGAGCTTGGGTTAAAGGCTGGAAGTGAAGCGGCGGCGATGTTTTCGATGACTCAAACCTTTATCCATTGGACGTATTCACCGTACGCTATTTATGGATTAGCGGGTGTGGGAATTGCTTTTGCTGTGTACAATGCGAAGCTTCCTTATCAAGTAAGCTCGATTCTTTATCCGCTAATTGGAAAAAGAATGAATGGTACGGTTGGGGCAGTGATTGATAATATTTGTTTATTTGCAATGGCAGGCGGTGTGGCAGCTGTCCTTGGAGTTGGCACGATGCAAATTGCCACCGGTTTACAGATTATTACGGGGATTCCTAATGGGAAAATGACGTGGATTATTATTGTTAGTATGATTGTGGCTACGTATATTATTTCAAGCTATACTGGTCTACATAAAGGGATTCGTTGGCTGTCAGATAAAAATTCCAAAATATTTATTGCGATGGTCATCTTTGTGTTTATTTTTGGACCGATGTCATTTATTTTATCGTTCGGAACGCAGTCGATTGGTCATTATTTGGATGGTTTTTTCGTTCGATCTCTATATTTAAGTCCGATTGATGGCTCTGAATGGCCGAGATGGTGGCCAATTTATTATTGGGCAATTTGGTTAGCGTATGCTCCTTTAATGGGCATGTTTCTAGCGAGAATATCAAAAGGGCGTACAATTAAACAGTTTATGTTGATGAATGTCGTCATGCCAGGGACGGCTGGTGTCATTTGGTTTTCTGTGTTCGGGGGAGCGGCCATCAACCTTCAGTTAAATGGGGCCGGTATTTGGGAGTCGATACAAGAAAATGGTATGGAGGTTTCTGTTTTTTCTTTTTTGGAGCATTACCCTTTAACGACAGTGATGAGTCTAATCTTCATCTTCACTGTGTTTATTTCGATTGTGACGATGGCAGATTCGATGACTTCTACTGTTTCCTCTTTAACAATCAATAGTTCCAATAACGAAATGACGGAAGCACCAGGAAGAATCAAGATTTATTGGGGGATCGTGATGTCTTCCATGGCGATCATTAACTTATTGTCAGCTGGCGGCAAGATTAGTGGCATTGATGCGACGAAACAGATTGCGACGATTGCGGGCTTCCCGATTTTATTTTTTATGCTAATTCTCGCTTATGCGACGTTAAAAATGATTATCGAGCATGAAAAATATGATGTAGTTTCAGTGAATAGGCAGGAGGAATATGATGCGGATTAGAAAATTAACTCCAAAGGATGAACTGCCGATTGAATTATTATTGTTAGCCGACCCTTCTGAAAAGCTAGTGAAAGAATATGTGAGCAGAGGGGAATGCTTTGTGGCGGAAATCGGTCAAAAAAAGGTTGGCGTGTACGTTTTGCTTCCGACAAGGCCGGAAACAGTGGAATTAGTGAATATTGCCGTGGCGGAGAGTGAACATGGCAAAGGAATCGGGAAGCAGTTGGTGAAGGATGCGATTGAACAAGCGAAAGCACAAGGTTACAAAACGATCGAGGTCGGTACTGGTAATTCTAGTATTGAACAGCTAGCCCTTTATCAAAAATGTGGCTTTCGAATCATTGGTATAGATCAAGACTTTTTCATTAGGCATTATTCAGAAGAAATTTTTGAGAATGGAATACAGTGTCGGGATATGGTTCGGTTGTCTCAAGATTTATAGAGGTGAAAAAAAGCGAAAACTTTATCGTGGTAATTATTAAGCCACAGGAAAGTTTTCGCTTTGTGTAATTATATAAATCAAGCTTACTATGTTTATATAGTAGGTATGGGGAATTTTTGAAGATGGTCAGAGCTAATACTATAAGAAACAATCTTCTCCTTGTACTGCTTGACGACATCAACGTGATGATCGTAATTATAAATAAAGAAGTTTACATCTTGTTTGCCTTTTTTAAAATTGATGACAAATGGGGTAACATTAGTCTCTGGATGTAGAAATGATTTTTCATTGCCCGGAAACATATCATGTTTTTTTAGAAAGCAAGCTTTATTGAAATGGTCAATAAATTTAGCGTTTTCTTCTTCTTTTAAGTGCTTTCCGTTAAATGTTATAGTCACATCTTTCGAATCCAGTTTTGGATGAAGTGCAAATTTACTTACAATCCATCCCACAAGTATACTTGGAGGACTCATTAATAATTTGATAATACCTGATATTATAATAATAGCAATCCATTCCATATTACACCACTCCTTATGTAATGATAGTTTTTACCAAAGAAATCAATGGCATTGTTGGAATAACAAATACAAAAATCTTTTTTATTATATAATATTTTATATAGGTAATGAGCAGGTAATATTGAACTATAATGGTATATTTTTTGTCTGTTTAGTGACTTTTTATTTTCCACTTTTTGTTTGGCTATCGTTTAGCTATATCAAGTTTGCTGATGATGGAAGTGGGCATTCAAAGAGAAAAAGTGTGTATTTAGGTTTCTTGCTATCTATTAGCGTATTTCATTTTATAAATCGTTGGTTGTTAAACATGCGCGATTCGTATGGATTGATGATCATCGCTTCAATTATATTAGTATTTAGTGTATACATGTTATTGGTTATTATGAGAGATCGCAGAAGAGAAGCGATTTAGGGGCTGTCTAGAAAGTTGGTGAAAGCTGACTTTCTAGACAGCTTTTTTTGTGTGGATGAAAGAAACATGCCTAATTCGACTAAATTCTCGCCCAATTGAAGGTGGTTTGCGCCCGATTTTCCTTCATTCCCGCCCAATTTCGTTCACTATATGGATCATTTCTCTATTTAATGGCAATAAATATTGAAAAATGTAAACTTAAATATTATCATAGTTTACATATATATCGATTTTGGTTAACTATCGGGGGTGAAAGAATGCAGAAGGAAGTGTTTTATAGTGTTCGAATGAGAGCAGCTAAAGGAGGGGCTCATGAGCAAGGGGGCAAGCATATTTCAGGTGGGGAGATGCTTTCAACTTATGAAAATATGAGACAATCGGTCAATCATTTACTAGAAAAGGCATTAACTCATTCGAGAGGGAATCCAGATTTTGTGCAAATTCAATTTGATGCTATCGATGAGCCAATTAAACGAATTGAACCATTATTGCTCCGGAAGAATAAAGTGGAATCAGTGGAAGTGGGACAAGTATTGGCACGTGAGCTGTTAGAGCAATCTGGAATCAAAAGAGAAGTGATCGACAAAGTGTATGAAAAGCTGATGAGTGATCAAGAGATGAGAGGAGCTATATTGGTCGATGTTCATTCGGGTGAACGAATCGATGATCGTCATCAAAAGGGTGTGCGTGTGTCACGCATGGACTGGATGAAGGCTAATTTTGAAAAGTGGGCGGATTATTTTCATGAGCCGAGTCATTTGCGGGTGAAGGAAGCGCTCGTGCTAGCCACAAAGGTGAGTGCACACCCAGCGACTGTCGCCGAATTATGTTGGTCTGATGATCCTGAATATATAACGGGGTATGTGGCCAGTAAAACGTTAGGCTACCAGCGTATCTCACGTTTAAAAGAGCATGGAGATGAGCAAGGCTGTCGTATTTTTTTCGTTGATGGATCATATGATATAGGTTCTTACATACACTTCTTAGAAAAACAACCGGTTCTTATTCAATGGAAGGAAGAATAATAAGGGGGATTCGGTCATGGCACTAAACGAATGGTTAGGTAGTCGTCTCGATGAAACAAAGGCATCTAATTTGTATCGTCAACTGCGAACGATGAGTACAGCTCCTCGGTCAGAAAGGATAATGGAAGGACAAAGCCAGCTAGTTTTTTCGTCTAATGATTATTTAGGGTTAGCCAATGAGCGATGTTTAGTGTATGCTGCAGAAACGATTTTACATGAGTTTGGAGTAGGTAGTAGTGGTTCCCGGTTAACGACGGGTCACACGGAGTGGCATCAAAAGCTGGAAGAACGGATTGCCAACTTTAAGAAGACAGAAGCAGCTCTTCTATTTTCAAACGGCTATTTAGCGAATATCGGCGTGCTTTCTTCCTTGCCTGAAAAAGGAGATGTCATTCTTAGCGATCAATTCAATCACGCCAGCATTATTGATGGTTGCCGATTATCGAAAGCCAACACAGTCGTTTATGACCATATCAATATGTCGCATCTGGAACAGCGGTTACAAGAAACTCAAGTATATGAAAGACGCTTTATCGTGACGGATGGTGTGTTTAGTATGGATGGTACGATTGCGCCGCTTGATCAAATCATGTCTTTAGCGAAACAATATGAGGCTTTTGTAATTGTCGATGATGCTCACGGCACGGGTGTGTTAGGTGAAAATGGGCGAGGGACGAGTGAATTTTTTAATGTGCAGCCAGATGTCATGATCGGCACGTTAAGTAAAGCTGTGGGAACAGAAGGTGGGTTTGTTGCTGGCTCAAAGATGTTAATCGATTTTTTGCTGAATCATGCACGTACCTTTATTTTTCAAACGTCGATTCCTCCAGCTATTTGTGCCGCTTCTTACGTTGCATTTGAGTTGATCGAACAAGGGCAAGTAAAGCGACAACAATTGTTTGCGAAAATAATAGAAATCAAAACAAGTTTAGAAGAAATGGGTTTTATTGTAACGGGAGATGATACACCCATCATTCCAATTATTATTGGAGAAAATGATGTGGCTCTTACTTTTGCGAAAAAGTTAACGGAAAGCGGCATTTATGCACCTGCCATTCGCCCGCCCACTGTACCGGCAGGAGAAAGTCGCATTCGACTAACCGTCACTGCGGATCATACAGATGAAGATATCCAAACTTTGTTACAAACATTTCATCTCATTGGAAAAGAGTTAGGTGTCATTCAATGAATTGGAGGGTCAAATATGGCAAATGATGTACTCGTTTCACCCGCAATTTTAGCTTTGCCTCAGTCAATAGAAAATCCGTACCCCATTTACGATGAGCTACGATCAGAGAGTCCCATAATGAAAGGAATGGCACTTAAACAACCAGGGTGGTATGTGACTGGGTATGAAGAAGCCATGACGATATTGAAAGACAGTCGCTTTGAAAATCGAATTCCGTTGCCTCAAACAACGAAAAAATTTGAACAGTTAAAAAACGTTCAAAGCGATATGATGCTTTTTAAAAATAATCAAGATCATCGGCGGTTACGCTTGTTGATCAGCCAGTTTTTCACGCCGACTGCACTGAATGATTTATGTCCTTACATAGAAAAAACAGCTCATGACTTACTAGATGAGGTGCAGGATCAAAAGCGAATGGATATTATTGCGGATTTTGCGTTTCCGTTAGCTAGTTTGATTATCGCCAAAATCATCGGAATACCTAGAGGGGAGCGCCATCAATTTAGAGGTTGGGCGATTCATTTAATTGAATCGATTGACTTTACTCGCTCAAGAAAGACGCTAGTTCATGGGAATGAGACGATGAAGAGCTTGATCGATTACTTTAATAATCTTATTCAAGCAAGAAGAGAGATGCCTGAGAAGGATTTAATTAGTCAGTTGCTAAAGGCAGAACAGGATCATAAATTGTCAGATGAAGAGATACTTTCTGCTTGTATTTTACTCGTCATTGCCGGGCATGAGACAACCGTCAATCTCATTAGTAATTCCGTTCTAGCTTTACTACAAAATCGTGAGCAGCTCCTGCGATTAAAGGAGAATCCATCGCTTATTGCATCCGCTGTTGAAGAATTTCTGCGTTATGAAAGTCCGACGCAAATGGTCGCTCGGGTGGCTGCACAAGATATCGACATCTATAATGTATGCATTAAAAAAGGTGAGCAAGTGTACGTTTTAATTGGAGCGGCTAATCGTGATCCGAGAATATTCACGAATCCTAATGCATTAGATATTACTCGCAATCCTAATTCTCACCTTGCATTCGGAAATGGCTCGCACTTCTGTATTGGTGCGATGTTAGCGAAATTAGAAGCACAAATGGCAATCCAGCCGCTCATCCAACGATTTGAAAACCTTCAATTAGAGACAGAACAACTGCAGTGGAGAAGGCTAATTGGTTTTAGGGCATTAAATCAATTGATCGTTACATGGTAGCTGATGTGCAAAAAGCCCCCTTAACAAAAGTAACTATGAGCGTTATACTATTGATAATTGAATATTATAAATAAAAGCTAGGGGTGCCGTCATGGCTGAGAGGATTTAATCCAACTCTTGAACCTGATTTGGTTAATACCAACGGAGGGAAGCTTACTTTTTTATGCTTATTTTTTGTGTGCGTAGAAACTGAGCCTGCCGTTGTGGCAGGCTCTTTTTTTGCGGAAAAAGCTGAGCTTTACCTCGCGCCTTTCGCTTTTATTGATGTCTAGCTACAGGCGTTATCGGCTCGAGGTCAAAAGCCAATCTGTCCAAAAGGTTAAAGAGCAACCTTTCAGTCAGCTCGTCTTTTGCTTGTCGCCGATGGGCAAACGCCTTTCGCTTTTAATTTTAAAAAGGGAGAGAAGAACATGGATGAATTGTTTATTGGCGGAAAGAAGTTAACGAATCGATTGTTTACAGGCACAGGTAAATTTGCCGATCACGCGGTGATGAGACAAGCCTTTGAGCAGTCAGGTACAGAAGTTGTTACAGTTGCTTTAAGAAGAGTGGATTTGGGCGCAGGGCAAGAAAATATTTTGCATGATATTCCAGCGGGGGTCACATTACTTCCGAATACTTCTGGTGCGAGAACGGCAGAGGAAGCGGTCAGAATTGCTCGTTTAGCGCAAGCAGCCGGGATGGGTAATTGGATTAAAATCGAAGTGATTTCCGATCAAAAATATTTGCTGCCAGATAACGAGGAAACGATCAAAGCGACAGAGATATTGGCGAAGGAAGGGTTCGTTGTTCTTCCTTATGTCAATCCAGATTTGATGACAGCGAAAAAGCTAGCAGGTGCAGGCGCAGCCGCTGTGATGCCTCTTGGTTCACCAATTGGCTCAAATAGAGGAATTAAGATGAAGGAAATGATTCGAATTTTGATTGAGGAGAAAACATTGCCAATCATTGTCGATGCTGGAATTGGTCGACCGTCTGAAGCGGCTGAGGCGATGGAGATGGGAGCTGATGCTGTACTAGTCAATACAGCGATTGCGACGGCGAACGATCCAATCAATATGGCAGTCGCCTTTCACTTAGCTGTTCAAGCGGGAAGAAAAGCGTATTTGGCGGGATTAGGACCTGTTTCTCAACAAGCACATGCTTCTTCACCGTTAACTGGATTTTTAAATTAAAAAGGGGTGGCATCATGAGTTTTTACGATCTATATAACGATATTAAACATGAGCCGTACGACCAACTATTTGAACGTATGACACTAGTAGATGTCGACCGAGCCTTATCAAAATCAACACTGGATGAGTATGATTTATTGGCTTTATTATCACCGGCTGCCGGGCAGCGATTAGAGGAAATGGCTCAGAAAGCTCATCAACTAACTACTCAACATTTCGGAAAAGTAATCGTGCTATTTGCACCGCTTTATTTAACCGATTACTGCGTCAATAAATGCACGTATTGTAGCTTTAGCTTTGATAATGACTTTCCAAGAAGAAAATTAACGGCTTTAGAGATCAATCAAGAGGCAAAAGCGTTAAAAGAGACGGGCATTCAGCATGTGATTTTGCTAACAGGAGAATCACGCATTCATTCGTCCAGTGATTACTTAATCGAAGGCGCGCAAATATTGAAGGAGCATGCCGCTTCGATTTCGATTGAAGTACAGCCATTGGATACGAAAGAATATGAGCGATTATTTCAAGCAGGAATCGACGGGTTGACGGTTTTTCAAGAAGTATATAATGAGGAGATTTATCAACAGCTTCATGTGAAAGGGCCGAAAAGAAATTACAAATATCGCCTCGATGCCCCGGAGAGAGGATGCCAGGCAGGAATGCGTTCCGTCAATATTGGGGCATTACTAGGGCTGGATGATTGGAGAAAAGAGTCTTATTTTACCGCTCTTCATGCGCAATATTTACAGAAAAAATATCTTGAAACAGATATTGCGGTTTCTTTTCCACGTATTCGCCCGAATCTAGGTGGGTTCGCTCCAAAAGTAGAGGTCAGTGATCGAGACTTAGTGCAGGCGATGCTCGCGTTCCGTTTATTTATGCCGCGTGCTGGAATTACATTATCAACGCGAGAAGAAGCGGGATTTCGCGATCATTTAATCAAATTAGGTGTGACGAAAATGTCCGCTGCTTCCTCGACCGTGGTCGGTGGTTATGCAACGACTGTTGAAGAAGAAAATAGTCAGTTTGAAATCTCAGATTCTCGCACAGTGGAAGAGGTAAAAGCAAGGTTGAAGCAACTAGGCTATCAGCCAGTAAGTAAAGATTGGGATATTTTAACGGTGTAGGAGGATGGCGATGTCTTTTCAACTTCATGTCATAACAACAGGAACACTAGAGCAACAGCAAGCAGCGAATATCGCCGCAAAAATTCATCCGTTTGTCGATTATATTCATATTCGTGAAAAGCATCGCTCAGCGAAAGAGCTATTGGGATGGGTGGACAGTTTTATCGTGGCGGGGGTGCCTACTCACAAAATTATCATTAATGATCGGCTAGATGTGGCGCTAGCCTCGGGAGTAGCCGGTGTACAATTGACGGAAAATAGCTTGCCTGTCGTTGCAGCGAAACAAATAGCTCCTTCTCTTATGATGGGATGCTCTGTTCATGATCCAGAAGCGGCAGCGACACAAGCAGAACGTGGGGCTGAATTTATCCTGCTTGGACATATTTACGAAACGGCGTGCAAGCCGTCACTTTCTCCTGTTGGTTTATGGGCAGTAAAAGAAGCTTCGGTTTTATCGAAAGCACCCATCATCACCATTGGAGGAGTTATGCCTTACCATGTGAAGGAATTGAAGCAGGCTGGAGCAGCGGGTATCGCTGTTATGTCAGGTATCTTTGGTCATGTTCATCCGCTAGAGCAAGCGATTGCCTATCGTGAAGCGATACAGAAAGAGGAGGAGACTTTCAAATGAATGTCATCATTAATGGAAAACAAGAAACGATTCATCTTGATTCACCGACTGTTGCGATGTTGCTGAAAACATATACCCTCGATGGCAAAGCGGTCATTGTTGAACGAAACGGGGAGATTGTGTCAAAGGTGGATTTAGACACGACTCCAATTGCTAACGGGGATCGGATTGAAATCGTTCATTTTGTCGGTGGGGGATGAGGTCGTGAATGATCGTTATTCTAGACAGGAGCTTTTTTTACGAGAAAAAGGTTCCTTTACGAATAAACATGTTCTATTAGTTGGGGTAGGCGCGTTAGGCTCAGCGTTGGCAGAAATGCTTGCTCGTGCTGGTGTTGGTCATATTACACTGATTGACCGCGATTATGTTGATTGGACCAACCTACAGCGACAACAGTTATTTACCGAACAGCATGCCAAGGATCGACTTCCGAAAGCCGTTGCGGCGAAGCAAAGATTAGAAGAGATCAATTCTGATATTCAAATTACAGCGATTACAGTAGATGCAGGGCCCGAGGAGCTAGAGGAGGTGATCAACAAGCAGTCGCCCAACCTACTTTTAGATGGGACGGACAATTTTGAAACTCGTTTTATCATCAATGATTTATCGCAAAAATATCATATTCCTTGGATTTACGGAGCTTGTGTCGGTAGCCAAGGAATCAGCTTTCCTATCATACCTGGAGTCGGTCCATGTCTTCATTGTTTACTTGATGTGTTGCCGACAGAAGGCATGACATGTGATACAACGGGCGTGATTGCACCAGCTGTCCAAGTGACTGCCGCTTATCAAGGGGCAGAGGCATTGAAAATTCTTTCAGGAAAGCTGTCTGATGTTCGCCGAGAGCTCGTTGCTTTTGATTTGTGGAAAAATACATTTTCATCGATTCGGGTTGCTTCTTTACGAAAGAAAGACTGCCCTTCATGTGGGAGTCAACCACACTATCCCTTTTTGCAAAAGGAAAACCAAACGAGAGTGGCTGTACTATGTGGAAGAGAAACGGTGCAAATTCGCCCGCCACAAGGAAGAAGCTATCAACTAGATGAGCTGGCCTCCTTGCTTCAAAAACAAAACATTGATGTGAAATCAAATGGATTTTTGTTATCAGCGAAATTATTTGATTACCGAATTGTGTTGTTTCAAGATGGGCGGATGTTGATTCACGGAACGAAAGATATAGCCGTCGCGAAAAAGCTATACCATCAGTTGTTTAGCTAACATGATAAATCCTAATAAGAGAAAACTCTCTTATTAGGATTTTTTATTTCGGATTACGAATCATTTTAAGTGCTGAAAAAAGTAAAATGTGTTACACTCTTTTTCATTGAATGCAACGAAACATAATTAGGGAAACCTATGTAATAAAGTAATATGAGGGGGCGAGATGCTGTTGGCAATAAAACGAAAAAATGAATTTGCGTTATGGATTTTGATGGCGAATATGTTTATTGTAATGACGGGTATCGGCCTAATTATTCCGATTATGCCAACGATTATTCATGAGTTTGGTGCTGGTGGAAAAACGCTTGGCTTATTAATTGCTACGTTCTCGCTTGCCCAGTTTCTTTTCTCGCCGCTTGCTGGTGATCTATCGGATCGATTCGGTCGAAAAAAGATCATTATCATTGGTCTTGTATTATTTGCTTTTTCGCAGTTGCTATTTGCTATTTCTGAACATTTATCGGTGTTATTTATATCTAGAATGCTCGGTGGTATCGGAGGAGCGTTCATCGTTCCTTCCATGATGGCTTACGTTGCTGATATTACAACGATAGACAATCGAGCGAAAGGTATGGGGAGGTTGGGAGCCTCTATGTCTTTAGGCTTTGTCATCGGGCCGGGCATGGGGGGCATCTTAGCAGAGTTTGGGTTGCGAGCTCCATTCTTTACCGCAGCAGTAGTGGCGGCTATGGCGGCGGTTCTATCGATCTTCTTTTTACCAGAAACTCATCAAGTTCTAAAGGAAGAATCAAAAACTTCTACTGTACGAAAAAGAGAGAGCTTATTGAAACAGCTTGCTTACTCAGTAAAAACACCTTATTTTCCTTTGTTGATCCTGATGTTTACTTTGTCTTTCGGCTTAGCTAACTTTCAATCGACGATTAGTTTATTTTCTGATATTAAATTTAGCTTCACACCAATGGATATTTCCATCTTAATCGTTGTTGCCGGTTTAATGGGTGTCATCGTGCAAGCGTTTGTTCTAGAGCGGCTGATTAGACGGTTTGGAGAAAGTTGGATTATTAATGTTAGTCTAGTCGTTGCCGCTACATCGATGCTCTCATTATTATTAGCTCAAGGATTTTGGTCGGTGTTAGTGATTTCTGCTATATTTTTCAGCGCTGCTTCTCTATTACGTCCAGCCATTAATACGATGGTATCGAAAATGGCTGGCTCTGAACAAGGGTTTGCGGCTGGAATGAATAACGCTTATATGAGCATCGGAAACGTTGTTGGCCCAGCTATTGCAGGTGCGTTATTGGATATTAATTTAAGCTTGCCTTATATCTTCGGATCAATTATTATCATGGTTTGTTTGTTCATTAGTTCGAAGTGGGTGAAATCAAGCATTGATAAGGAAAAATTAGAAGAGAATATGGGCTAGAACCATCGTTCCAATTAATGAAGAGGGAGACTTATGTTTTTTCTAAGTCTCTCTTTTATTTTCTATAGATTGTTCATTTGGTTGTTGTATCCAAAAAAGTTAATACTTTATGGTAAAATAATGATATTTAATGAAGTAATTGCTAATCTTATCGGTTTTATTTTTTGAAAATATAGTCTTTTGAAAAAAAGGAGGGATCTGTTTGGCTAAATATATGATAACGATTTTTGTATTTTTTTTGATGTCACATCTTATTTTGTTGATTGGAGGACAACCTTTTTTACCTACTATTGTGGAAACGTTTCATCAACTTCAGTCACCATTATCAATGACTTATATGAGTCGCTCTGGTTTTACAGAGCATTCTTTATTTCCTTATTTACTTTTTTTATTTTCGTATTCTTTTTCTATATTTTTTCTTTCTTTTGGAATGTCTCTTTTAGGAACTTTTATTTTATTAAATTGCTATTATTATGTTTCTGAACGTTGGAGACGTGCTTTGAGAAGAGGATTAACAGTAATAGAGTCGATTCCTGATCTCTTGATTATTTTAACTATTCAGTTAGTAGTTATTTATATTTATCAATCAACAGGGATTAAATGGTTGAGTATTGCAGATTCAGGGGATGGTCGTCCAATTGTGTTACCGGTGTTTTGTTTGACGGTCATTCCAACGATTCAACTCACTAAAATGGCGATCCATTATCTACATGATGAATCAGGGAAAACCTATATTGAATTTGCTTATGCAAAGGGGATCGATCATCATTTGATTTTTTATAAGCATTTATTCCGTAATATTATACCGCCACTTTTTTATCACTCTAAGTCGGTATTTTTATTTATGTTATCTTCGATGCTGATTATTGAATATGCGTTCAATATAAACGGTTATATGTCATTTTTGCTACGTAGTATTATGACGCCAGCTACGTTGTTTGTTTGGCTTTCTTTGCTGTTCACTACTTTTTTTCTTTACTTCCAGGTGGGTTCTATTTGGTTAAAGAAGAGGGGGGTTAGGATATGAAGAATGCGTTTCAATCTAAAGGATTCTTAGTGGGGTTCATTGGTATTATTTTGTTATTAGCAGTTAGTGTATGTATCCCATTTGTAGAAGACGGAACAAATCCCTCTGTTCAACAGAAGGAAGATGGAACTTGGCTATCAGCTCCTTACCACCCAAAAGATCTTCCGCCATTTGGCAGTGATAAATATGGTAATAGCATGTTTTACAAAGTCATAGATGGAGCAAAATATACACTCAGTTTAATGTTAGTGGTCAGCTTTCTTCAAGTGATGTTAGGGGTGATTCTCGCAGGGATTCTCGTTTTATGGGGAGGGCGGTTCAAAAAGCACATATATACTATATTGGAATCCTTTCAATATATTCCTACCATTTTTCTAGCTATTATTTTTATGATGCCAATGATGATGATAGAGTTGGAAGATGTGAGCTTTCCAATGTTATTGTTGCAATGTATGATTATCGTTCTTGTCATGTTGCCTTCAGTAACCGTATTAATTGCACATAAGATTGAGTTGATTATGAAGGAGTTATACATAACAGCTTCTCTTCTGCTCGGAGCAGGTAAATATCATTTGTGGAGAGTGCATATTTGGCCGTTCTTAAAAGGCCCAGTGATTATTTTATTTCTCCAACAGTGTGTACAAGTTTGCTTATTATTCATTTATTTAGGCTTTTTTAATATTTATCTAGGTGGGCAAGTGGAGAGATCCGGGATTGAGAAAGCAGAACATCGCTCCTTGAGTAATGAATGGAGTGGCCTAATCTCTATGGATCGTTTAGAAATATTTGTAGCACCTTGGATTGTTCTGTTGCCAGTAGCTATGTTTTCTTTAACTATCTTCCTGTTAAATGTGATGAAGGAAGGATTAACGAAAAATTAAAATGCTAGAAGATAAAGCGGGTGTCCAAAAAGTCGAAGAAATCGCTCATAAGGTGAAAGAAACGGCTAGAAAGTCGAAGAATCTGTTCGTAAGGTGAAAGAAATGGCTAGAAAGTCGAAGAAATCGCTCATAAGGTGAAAGAAGCGGCTAGAAAGTCGAAGAACCTGTTCGCAAGGTGAAAGAAACGGCTAGAAAGTCGAAGAACCTGTTCGTAAGGCGAAAGAAAGGGCCAGAAAGTCGAAGAAATCGCTCATAAGGTGAAAGAAGCATCCAGAAAATCAATGAAAACTGACTTTCTGGACAGCTCCTTTCACTTTATTCCACAGTTACTTTACAGCCAGTTTCATTATATTTGCCATAAGCTGCATGGTTCGTTGGTCCGACGCCTCGTTTAAAGCTAAAGGAATAACGGATAGCGGCGGTAATGAATTGTTTCGCTTTCTCCACCGCTTCTGGCACGGTACTTCCCTTAGCTAGTTCAGCTGTAATGGCTGCCGAGTAGGTGCAGCCTGCTCCGTTTGTATGAATCGTATCAATGCGTGGGGCTTCTAATAAATAAAATTGTTCCCCATCAAATAGGACATCAATGGCTGGCCCTTCTAGGCGACCGCCTTTGACGAGGACATATTTTGGTCCGAGGCGATGGAGCGCTTGTGCAGCTTCTTTCAACTCTTCGACAGATGTTAGTGGATCGACTTCTAATAGTTTTGCTGCTTCTGGCATATTCGGTGTAATGATTGTTGCTAATGGCAAGAGTTTAGTTTTCATCGCATCAATCGCATCATCCTTGAGTAAGGCAGAGCCCATTTTGCCGATCATCACTGGATCGACGATAATATTAGCTACATCAGCTTCCTCAATCCACTGTGCTACTTTTGTAATAATTTCCTCAGTAAAAAGCATCCCCGTCTTCAACGCGTCAGCGCCAATGTCGTGTAAGGCGGTATATACTTGTGCCTCAATTGCTTCAATGGATTGAGGAAAGACCCCTTGCTCGGTGCGTGGATGGCTAGCGACAATCGCCGTAATCGCACTCATGCCAAATACATCTAGCTCTTGAAATGTTTTGATATCTGCTTGAATCCCAGCTCCGCCTCTAGCAGCTGACCCAGCAATTGATAATGCTCGAGTAATCGTCATGAAAATCTTGTCCTTTCCAAATAGGTGGTAGTTTCATTATATCGGGGAGGGACGGAAGGAAGCAATGATCGCCACCTAACCGGAGAAAGAGCTAGAAGTTGAGTTTCTTCATTTTCCCCCTTCATAATGAGGGTAGGAGGAATGGATATGTCAAAACGTGTCATGGTTGTAGGAGCAGGTATAGCGGGGTTAACAGCTGCTTCATTGCTTGCGAAAGTCGGATATCAAGTGACAGTGTTAGAAGCATCGTCTGAACTTGGAGGTTGTGCTGGGAAATTTCAAAGGCGTCAGCTTTTATACCCAGCAGGAGCAACGTTAGGAATGGGACTTGAGCCAAATGGTATCCACGAACGGGTATTTCGTTTTTTGCAGAAGCCGTTTCCGATCGAACCGTTAGAAGTGGTGATGGAGATGATTCACCCTACTCATACTTTTACATTTTATCGCGATCGAATCCGGCATGTAGAGCAAATGAAAGTTCAATTCCCGCAAGAGGCGAAAAGGATTGAGGCATTTTATCAGGAAATCTTTGAAACAGCACGGATCGTGCGGACATTGATGCAGAGATTACCGATTTTACCGCCAACGACCGTTCAGGAGTGGGGCTACTTAATGGCATCGATTCGCCCTATTCATGTGAAACTGTTACCTGATTTTCACCGAACATTACATGATGTGTTAAAAAAACACTCTCTACATACATTGCGGCCTTTCGTTCATATGCTTGATGGGTTGCTCATTGATAGTATGCAGACGGGGAGCCAGGCCGTGTCTTATTTGATAGCAGCAGTCGCTCTCGATATTTATCACGAAGGAGCTTTTTATGTTCCAGGCGGTTTGTATCGCCTAGCTGACATGATGGGTGAAAGCATAGTAGAGAACCAAGGCATCATTAATAAAAGAAGAACGGTGACGAAGATTGTTCCATTTGGTAATGGCTGGATCATACACGATCATCGCGATCAATCGTATGAAGCTGATTTTCTGATTTTAAATAGCGCCATTCAGCAACTGCCGCAATTACTGGAACCAAAGCTAGTTCAGCAGCTGAAAAAACCGCTGAAGCGGCATATCGATGAACCGACGTGGGTGACGCTCACATTGTATATCACTGTTAATGTGCAAAAGCTAGGTGAGCCGTTTCCGTTATTTAGGCAAATTTCAACGAGCCATGATGGGAATATGGCAGAAGGAGAGCATTTTTTTATGTCTGCCTCCGAATTAGGAGATCGCAGGCGAGCGCCAGACGACTATCAAACAATTACGATCTCTACGCATTCGGATCCAGCTCACTGGGCAACAAAAGAGCAATACGACCACTATCGGGCTGTCTTGGCAGAAAAAATGTTAACAGCGGTCGAAACGGTCGTGCCCTCTTTCCGAGAAGCGATTGAATCCATCGAATACGGAGCACCAAAGGCGTGGGAAAACTACACGAAAAGACCAAATGGCTACGTCGGCGGCTTTCCGCAAACAGTCGCTCATGCTTTATTCCGCTCCATTTCACACCGCTCAGGTCTCAACAATCTTTATCTTTGCGGCGATCATATTTTTCCTGGTGGAGGAACGATTGGAGCAGCGACGAGCGGAATTCATGTGGCTCGATCGATTGCGAAGAGTCGGTTGGTTTAAAACAATTTAGCGATAAACTGTCATATTGTGTGACAGTTTTTTGTTGTTTAATGTTCTAACAGTCCGTTTTAGTTACTATTTTACAATAAGAACAGGCCCATTCACTCGTTTGACGACTTTGTGGCTAACGCTGCCTAACACCATTTCTTGCAAGGAGTTAAGACCGCGGCTTCCGATGATCGTCATATCGAAGTTTTCTTTATTGGCGTAATCGACAATAGTAGGGGCGGGTTCACCATGTAATATATTCAGTTGATAATTGATATTGTTTGCTTTTAGTTGTTCTTCAATCGGTAACAGTCGTTGTCTTCGAGCAAGCGTTAACTCTTCTTGGCTTTGTGCATGAAGCACTTCATTTTTCGCTTTCGCATAATCAGCGACGAATACGAGGTCAATGGCACAGTCATTGGTGAACGAAGCGATTTTGATTGCTTCTTCCGTAGCGCGCAAAGAATGCTTAGATCCATCGACAGCTAATAAAATACGTTTATACATACTATCACTCTCCATTTAGTGGGTCGATACTTTTGCTTGTAAGTCATCATAGATCGCTAGTTGATCTACAAGCTTTTTACTGGCGGAGTTGAGGTTCTTGATCGTTACGTGATTGTTGTTCTCACGGTATTTCATCACGACTTTATCGATCGCACCGACAGCGGAATCATCCCAAATATGAGCGTTAGAAAAATCAATAATAACTTTGCAATTTTCCGTGTTAAAATCAAAGGAGTCGACAAATCCTTCCACGGAGGCAAAAAATAATTGACCTTCCACCGCGTAGATAAGCTGGTGTTTTTCTTTTAAGCCGTTAACTTTAATTTTTGAGATTTTTGCAACAAAGAAAATGGCACTTAATAGTACACCCGAAATAACCCCTTTAGATAAGTCGTGAGTAGCGACGACGATGCTGACGGTTGCTAACATAACAACGGCGTCACTTCTCGGTGCTTTCTTTAAGTAAGAGAAGGATGACCAGTCAAATGTGCCAACTGACACCATAATCATAATCCCAACAAGAACAGGCATCGGGATTTGTACGACTAAATCACCTAAAACAATGATTAAAAACATTAAAAATAGACCAGCAGTGAGTGTAGATAGTCGCCCGCGTCCGCCTGATTTAACATTAATGACGGACTGCCCAATCATCGCACACCCAGCCATTCCACCGAAGAAACCAGTGGCAATATTGGCGATACCTTGTCCACGTGTCTCTCTATTCTTATGACTGTCTGTCCCTGTCATATCATCGACAATCGAAGCCGTTAATAATGTTTCTAACAAACCGACAATGGCTAGAGCGATTGAATAAGGGAAAATAATTTGCAACGTTTCTAATGTAAAAGGAACATCTGGGATGAAAAACGATGGCAATGTTTGCGTAATATTCCCTAAATCACCGACTGTTCGCAACTCTACTCCGCTAAAAAGCGCGACAGCCGTTAAAGCAACGATAGCAATTAATGGTGCTGGAATCGTTTTAATGAATCTTGGTAACGTATAAACAATGACTAACGTGATCGCAACAAATACATACGTCATATTGGAAATGCCAATAAAGTGAGGAACTTGTGCCATGAAAATTAAAATAGCTAGTGCATTCACGAAGCCGATCATGACAGCTCGTGGAATAAATTTCATCACTTTAGCGACTTTAAATACCCCAAATAAAATTTGAATGACTCCTGTTAAAATCGTAGCGGCTAATAAATAATTTAATCCATGCTCTCTCACTAACGGAGCCATGAGCAATGCCATTGCTCCCGTCGCAGCGGAGATCATCGCTGGTCGACCGCCGACGAAGGCGATAATGACAGCGATACAAAAAGAAGCATATAGCCCAACCATCGGATCGACTTCTGCGATGATAGAAAAGGCGATAGCTTCTGGAATTAAAGCTAGTGCGACGACAATTCCAGCGAGGATATCGGCTCTCACATTGGAGAACCATTCTGTTTTTATTTTTTCAATCACTATGTTAACACCTCATTTATCAATATCAAGCTTGCTCATTCATAGAGAGAAGTGTAACATCTTTAGTTTCAAAATAGAACCCTTTTGGGAATAAAAATTCGTAAATATTATGTTAAGATGAAAGAAAACTTCACCAAAAATGAAGGAGAAAAAAGATGCTTATAGGATATATGCGACCATCTCAAGACGACCCAATTTGTTCGACTCAAGAGAACTTATTAAATAACTATTCGTGTCAAAAAATATTTATCGAGGAACATTCATCAGCGAAACGAAGAACTCAACTAGATCATATGATGGCTCATCTTGAACCGAGAGATAAAATTATTGTAGAAAAATTATTTATCTTAGCCGATTCGACCCGTCATTTAGTTGAGCTGTTAGAACAAATCGATGAAAAAGGAGCGTTTCTTTGTTCTTTGAAAGAAGGAATTGATACGAGTGATGAGCGGGGCTATTCATTTAAAGCGATCGTACAGCATTTAGTTGCCTTCCAAAGCGATGTCATCAGTGAAAAAACGAAGCAAGGATTATACGAGGCAAAGCAAAAAGGTGTCACCACTGGACGACCGCGAAAGCCGGATGAAAATGTAAAAAGAGCCATTGTGATGTATGAAAGTAAAAAATACAGTTTAGCAGAAATTAAAGCAGAAACAGGGATTAGTAAATCAACGCTGTATCGTTATTTAGAGAACTAATGTCTAGTTTGAGATGAAAGAATGAGGGGGAAAATATGAAGGCAGGATTTTTATTAATCAGTACGTGCTTATCTTTATTGCTGCTTCAAGGGTGTAGTCAAGAAGAGGAGCAAGCATCGATTCCAGTAGAGAAAAAGGAAGTGGTAGAAATTTCGGAAAAGGTGCCGGAAGAAGCGGTGAAGCCGATTGACTTAAGTGCTTTTGAGCGCAAGCCAATGCAATGGGGCGAACAAGTGGATGGAGTAAGGACGAGAATGAAAACGAATGAGAAAAAGATCGCACTCACGTTTGATGCTTGTGGAGGAGCTCATGGTAGTGGCTATGATGAAGAGTTAATTTCCTTTTTACGAGCGGAACAGATTCCGGCTACGCTGTTTTTAAATGAACGATGGATTCATGCGAACGAGGCGCTTTTTTTAAAACTGGCGGCTGATCCTTTGTTTCAAATTGAAAACCATGGAACGGAGCATGCTCCGTTATCTGTGGTAGGCGGGGAAGCGTGGGGAATTGAGGCAACCTCCTCGCCCCAAGAGGCCTACGATGAAATCATGAACAATCATGAAACAGTTAAAGCATTGACAGGAAAAGAGATGACGATGTTTCGATCAGGTACAGCTTATTACGATGAGGTGGCTGTTCAGTTAGCTGAGGAGCTCGGATATCAAGTAGTTAATTATGATGTGCTCGGTGATGCGGGAGCGACATTTTCTAGCGAGCAAGTGAAACAAGCGTTAACGGGTGCGAAGGCAGGTTCGATTGCTCTTTTACATATGAATCAGCCACAAAGTGGAACGGCTGAAGGAGTCAAGCAAGCGGTGCCAGTTTTACGAGAGCAAGGATTTACGTTTGTGTTGCTTGAAAATGAAATACTACAATGAAAGTAACTGTAGTTTTCCAGAAAAAAAGTTGAAGAAGTCACCTACTTTTATAATATAATTATGGGTGCAGACTTAATTCAGAAAGAGAGTGGTCATAATGGGCCGTAAATGGAACAATATTAAGGAAAAAAAAGCGTCAAAAGATGCCAACACTAGTCGGATCTATGCGAAGTTTGGACGGGAAATTTATGTGGCAGCAAAGCAAGGCGAGCCAGATCCGGAATCTAATCAGGCATTAAAAGTGGTGCTTGAGCGTGCAAAAACGTACAGTGTGCCGAAAGCAATCATTGATCGGGCGATTGAAAAGGCGAAAGGCGGGTCAGAAGAAAACTTCGACGAACTTCGTTATGAAGGCTTCGGACCAAACGGCTCAATGGTGATTGTCGATGCATTAACGAATAACGTTAACCGTACAGCATCAGAAGTTCGCGCAGCCTTTGGTAAGAACGGCGGAAACATGGGCGTGAGCGGATCAGTTGCTTATATGTTTGATGCAACAGCTGTTATCGGTGTAGAAGGAAAAACGGCTGATGACGTGCTTGAGTTATTAATGGAAGCAGATGTTGATGCACGCGATATTTTAGAAGAAGACGAAGTGGTGATTGTTTACGCTGAGCCAGATCAATTCCATGCGGTGCAAGAAGCGTTCAAGCAAGCAGGAGTGACAGAATTTACAGTAGCTGAATTAACGATGCTTCCACAAAGTGAAGTTCAACTGTCAGAAGAAGCTCAAGCGCAGTTTGAAAAAATGATCGATGTATTAGAAGATTTAGAAGATGTTCAACAAGTGTACCACAACGTTGATTTAGGGGAATAATATAGGGAAGCAGACCAATGTTCTTTGAACAGTGGTCTGCTTTTTTGTGAAGCCTAGAATGTTAAGCTTTACATTACTCCCCTTGTATATATTTAGAAAATGCTTATCCAACCGATATAAAGAACATACACCAAGAAATGACAACGGATAGCAAGATAGATAGGAGGGCGATGTTGTCGATGTAAGGTGATTTTTGACAACAATGATGATTGATATGAGAATTAATCATAATGTAATGGCGATGTATTCTTATCGGATGTTTAATAAGGCATTAGCCGCACAGGGTCGGGCGATGGAGCGATTGTCTTCAGGTTTGCGGATTAACCGAGCGGCTGATGATCCGGCGGGACTAGCGATCTCTGAAAAAATGCGTGCACAAATTCGTGGGCTGAATCAAGCTTCGCGCAATGCGCAAGATGCCATTTCTTTAATTCAGACGGCAGAAGGCGGGCTAAATGAAACGCATGCGATTCTTCAGCGGATGCGCGAGCTTTCTATACAGGCAGCCAATGATACCCTGAGTGAGGGAGATCGACTAGCGATACAGGAAGAGATTGATCAGTTAACGGAAGAAATCACGAGAATCGGCGGCGATACAGAGTTTAACACGCTGAAATTGCTCGATGGTTCGAAAAATGAATTTAAGATTCAGGTCGGGGCTAATGCTGGGCAAACAATTACTCTTGAAATGTCTGACATGCGAGCGGCAGCAATCGGGTTAACTGGCTCTGGGACAGGGTACACAACAAACGGCACACTTGATATGTCCTCCGCTGATTCTGCTTCATCAGCCAGTTCGATTATTGATAAAGCCATTGAAAGGGTATCATCTCAACGCTCTAGACTAGGTGCTTACACAAGAAGGCTTGAACACACGATCAACAACTTAGAAAACACAGCGGAAAATTTAACAGCAGCAGAATCACGTATTCGGGATGCCGATATGGCAAAAGAAATGATGGAATACGCCAAACAATCCGTCTTGGCGCAAGTCGCAATGGCGATGATGGCTCAAGCTAACCAGCAGCCGAGTTTGATCTTGCAACTGTTGAAAGGGAACTAAAGGTGGTCATTCGACAAAACTCGGGGAGTGACAGGCACCTTATTATTTGTTTTAATAGAAGTAACTAAACATGGAAGGTGGAAGAGCACATGATTTTATAATCCTATTACAAGAAAAAACATTCGTTATTATTTTTGGAATGGTTTTCTGAATAGGATTTGTAATGTGCTGATGTAAATGACAAGAAATCTATTTAGGTTTCTTGTGTTTATTTTCCCCATTATGCCTCCTATTCGAAGATGGATAGGGGGTTTTGTTTGTGCATATAAATAGATGCACCATCTCATGACTAATTAAAAATTTCTTATACGGAGGATTATATGCAACCTAATATAAATAAAAAAGTGATCTTAGTTACTTTTATGATTGGTGCGTTTTTTGCGATATTAAATGAGACCTTGCTTAATATTGCATTAACACAGTTGATGGACGTATTTCATGTTGATGCACCAACGGTACAATGGTTAGCTACTGGGTTTATGCTTGTAATGGGTGTGCTAATGCCTGTTTCTGCTTTACTCATTCAATGGTTTACGACGAGGCAAATGTTTATCGGTGTGATGACTGTTTTTTTAGCGGGAACGGTTATTGCGGCTTGTGCAGTGAATTTTCCTATGCTGTTAACAGGACGTATGGTTCAAGCAGTCGGAACAGGACTATTAATTCCAGTGATTATGAATGCTTTACTTTTCCTTTATCCTCCTGAAGTTCGCGGGAAAATTATGGGAACGTTTGGTTTAGTCATAATGTTCGCTCCTGCACTCGGTCCAACTTTATCAGGAGTGATTGTTGATTTATTAGGATGGTGTTGGTTATTTATTTCCGTTATTCCATTTACCGTGTTTTCAATCTTATTTGCGTTGAAATATTTACAAAATGTCGGAGAGGTGACTCGCCCTAAAGTAGATGTTCTCTCGATCATCCTTTCAACGATTGGAATTGGCGGAATTGTTTATGGCTTTAGTAGTGTGGGGGAGCATTCAAACGGTTTTTTATCGATAACGATTCTTTCGACCCTATCGATTAGTGTGATCAGCTTGATTTTATTTGTACTCCGTCAGTTAAAATTAGAGGAACCGTTGTTAGATGTTCGTGTATTTAAATATAAAAACTATACGCGCGGAGTTAGCCTTTTTGTCATTGTCATTATGGCGATGTTTGCTTCTGAAATCGTCATGCCGATGTACTTACAAGGTCCTCTAGGCTATTCAGCGAAGATGGCAGGATTATTATTATTACCAGGTGCCCTATTAAACGGTCTCATGTCACCAGTAATGGGGACTTTGTTTGATAAATACGGTCCAAGGAAATTAATTATCCCTGGTACAATTGCGTTAGTGATGGTGATGATTTTCTATAGCAATATTAGTCCATCGATTTCGACTTGGTCGTTTGTGTTAGTTTATATTGTTTTAATGCTATCGGTATCAGCGATTATGATGCCTGCTCATACGAATGCGTTAAATGAATTACCGAAGCATTTATATCCCCATGGAACAGCAATTTCCAACACATTGCAGCCTGTCTCTGGCGCACTGGGAGTATCAATCTTTGTCAGTATTATGACGCAAGGAAGTACAAGTCATCTTGAAGAACAATCAGCTCCTATTACCAAACAGTTAATGAATGAAGCGATGACGATAGGTGTTCATCATGCCTATTGGTTTGCTCTAGGATTATGTGTTTTAGCGTTCTTGATTGCTTTATTCGTTAAAAAGGCGGTAGCACCTGATTTTGAGGTAGAGAAGTAAGATAAAAAAAGGATTACTGAATTCCGTGAGAACTTTGTTGATCCCTCGCATTAACAGAGTTCTCTATCCTCTTAGTAATAAAATAATTCCACAAATTTAACTGTTAAATTCGTTTCTTCCGGGTTCTTTATCCTCTTGGTAATAAAATAATGGTACGCCGTTCTGATCGTACTGTTTGACGATTTCAGGTGCAATCATCGGGTCTGTGATGATGCCGTTAATCGATGATACGTCCCCGATTCTCAACATAGAAGTAGCATTGAATTTTGTATGATCAGCTACAACGAACGTGTTCGTAGCATTTTGGTGCATAGCTATCTTCACTTCACATTCTCCATGTCCGTTATCCATCAAACCTTCTTTCAATGAAATGCCACTAATACTCATGAAAAAAGTATCAATATGAAACTTATTCATTTGTTTAATAGCGGATGCACCGACAATACATAACTCTGAATTACGTAGGCGCCCACCAGGTAAGAGCACGTCGAAATTAGGGTTTTGGCTTAAAATAGTCGCGATAGTAAGTGAATTCGTTACAATTGATAATTTGGTGAATTTTTTTTGTAATTGTTTAGCTATTTCTGTATTTGTTGTACTGACATCTAAGGCGAGGAAGTCGCCCTCTTGCACATAATGGCACGCTTCCATAGCAATGTATTGTTTTTCTTCTATATTTATCGCTTCTCTAACTAAAAAGTTGGTTTCTGGTATGTTCGTTTGGTTAATCATAGCGCCGCCGTGTACCCGTTTGATATGCCCTTCTTCCTCTAAGTATTCTAAATCTCGACGAATTGTTTCAGGTGTTACTTTTAATTGCGTACTTAAAAAGCCGACTTTGGCTGTTTGGTTTTGTTGCAGAAATTTCATTATGAATTTAATGCGATCATCTTTTAACAATGGTATACCTCCATATTTCTATCTATGTAAAATCAAATTATAACAATATTATACTAACAAATGCTGATGAAATACTTTAAATTTACCCTTTTCATTTCCTAACATGGAATTTACAAAAATCTTTAATTTTCTTTACAATCCGTCTATATAATCATAATTACAAAGAAAAACAAAAAATAAATAAAGAAAAGTAAAGATGGAAGGTTGATAAAAATTGTCTAAAATACAAATCCTCAATTTGGCGAAGCAGTATGATAACCAAGGTAGAAAGACGATTGATCATTTTAATCTTAATATAGAGGAGAAAGAGTTTATCGTCATTGTAGGTCCTTCTGGGTGTGGGAAGTCAACGATGTTACGTATGTTGGCAGGATTAGAGCCCATAACAGCTGGGGAGCTTTGGATGGATAACAAGCTTGTAAATGATGTTCCACCAAAGGATCGAGATATTGCGTTAGTCTTTCAAAACTACGCCCTTTATCCTCATTTAACAGTCTTTGATAATATTGCTTTCGGTTTGAAAATACGCAAAACACCAAAAGATGAGATCAAAAAGAAGGTAGACAAGGCGGCAGGAATTTTAGGGTTAACGGATTATTTAAAACGAAAGCCTAAAGCATTATCAGGTGGACAGAAGCAGCGAGTAGCGCTAGGTAGAGCGATTGTTCGTAATGCAAATATTTTCTTGATGGATGAGCCTCTATCGAACTTAGATGCGAAGTTACGAGGGCATATGCGAGAAGAGATTATGAATTTACATCGCCGTTTAGAAGCAACAACGATCTATGTGACACATGATCAAACAGAAGCGATGACAATGGCGTCACGTATTGTTGTGTTGAAAGATGGATACATTCAGCAAGTTGGTACGCCAAAAGATGTGTATAAATACCCGGAAAATATGTTTGTAGCAGGGTTCATCGGTTCATCCTCGATTAATTTTTTGAAGGGGAATCTAGTCAACCGTCATATTTCGCTTCTTGATGGGGAGAGCGTTGGAGAGGTGTTACATCCGATTGATCATGAGGGAGAAGTTATGGTTGGGATTCGCCCAGAACATATTCAGTTAGCTAATGAACAAGACGGCATAAAAATGGTTGTGGATTTCATTGAAATGATGGGAGCCGATCTTTTTGTACATGGGGAATTGCAAGGGACGAAAATCAAGATACGTGTCAATCCCGATAAAGAGATTCAGTCAGGCGATACGATCTATTTAAAACTAGAAGCGAAGAAAATTCATTTATTCGATCCTTCTACTGAACGAACGTTATATCGCCAGGAGGAGTTGGTATAGTGGCACGTTTTAAATCGATAGGTAAGCTGTTGTTCTTTGTTGGAATTCCGATGATTCCGCTAGTTGTATTTTTGTTTTTTCCAATGGCTGTGTCTGTATGGTTGAGTTTCACAAATTGGGATTACATTAGTCCAACTTTTGATTACGTTGGTGTGAACAATTATACAGATACGTTAACGAGTGCGGATTTTTATCAAGCGTTTGCAAATACAATATTGTTTGCCGTTATGACGGTTATTCCAACGATTATTATCGGCTTGTTGTTAGCTTTATTATTGCGTAAAGGAATGAGAGGAGAGACGTGGTTTCAAGCGTTTTTATTCTCGTCATGGATTACTCCGATGGTTGCTATGTCCATTGTTTGGACGTGGATTTATGAACCGGACGTTGGATTATTGAATCAAATGCTCGGTTGGTTTCACTTACCGCAACCGGCATGGTTAACGGATTCGGATACAGCTATTTGGGCTATTATCATCGTCACTGTTTGGAAAAATGCTGGCTGGGCAATGTTATTTTACTCCGATGCTTTGTCGAAGATTCCGAATGACCTCTATGAAGTAAGTGATTTAGAAGGAGCCTCTTCCTGGCAGCGATTAAAAGGTGTAATTATTCCACTAGTCTCACCGACGACTTTGTTTTTAGCTATTATTTCTGCGATTAACGCGATTCAAGCGTATGATCAAATTCAAGTGATGACACAAGGTGGACCAGCTGGTAGTACAAGAACGTTACTTTATTTATATTATCAAATGGCGTTTGAGCAGTTCCAAATGGGACAAGCGACAGCACTCGCAACGATTATTGTACTGTTTACGATGCTGCTATCATTTATTATGTTCTACGCTTCGAAGCGTTGGGTTCATTATTAAGGAGGTGTAAAGGTGGGTCATACGGTAAAACCATCCAAATTAAGATACGTACTTTTAATTGTATTAAGTTTCGTCATGGTGCTTCCATTAATTTGGATGTTTCTCAGCTCATTAAAAACGGGGGAAGAAATTTTTGCAGTGCCATTAAAATGGTTTCCCGAAACGCCGCAATGGAGTAATTTCCCTGGGGCATTAGAGCTTGCTCCGTTCGGATTATACATATTTAATAGTACGATTACGGCGCTCGTTATTGTGGTGTTTCAAGTCGTGCTTGCATGCATGATGGCGTATGCTTTAACGCAACTTCAATTTAAAGGAAAAAACTTGTTGTTTAATTCTATTATGATGACGTATATGTTACCGATGGCTGCGACTTATGTACCGAGCTATGTCATCATTGCTAAATTAGGTTTATTAGATACGTTAACCGGTATCATTATTTCCAATATTGCGAGTGTGTTTTGTATTTTCATGATACGTCAAGCTTTTATGCAAGTTCCGAAAGAAATGATCGAAGCGGCTCGTGCGGACGGGGCGAACGATATCACAATTTTATGGAAGATTATGATCCCGATGAGTAAGTCGTCTATTTTCACAGTAGCGCTCATTAGCTTTGTACAAATGTATAACAATTACTTGTGGCCATCCTTAATTGTAAAAAGTCAAGAAAAATATTTAATTACAGTTGGATTGAATCAATTCTTCATGTCTCAAGGGACGTTTGCTAGTCAATGGCCAATGATTATGGCAGCAAATGTGTTAGCTGTACTCCCACTGTTGCTACTGTTTCTTGTTTTACAAAAGTGGTTTATTAAAGGGATAAGTGATAACGGATTGAAAGGATAGAGCTCTACCGTTGTAGCGCTTTGTTATATATACCATGAGAAAAGGAGAATGAAAATGAAGAAAAAGCTTTTATTGACGATGATGATGTCGCTGCTTTTGTTGGTTGTTGCGGCTTGTTCCTCAAGTTCAGGGGAAGGGAAGAAAGAGGAAACAGGTGGAGAAGGAAAACCGGTAGAAATCGAATTTTGGTATGGATTAGGTAGTGAAGCAGATAAGAAGATGAAAGAAATCATTCAAGGATTTAATGATTCACAGGATGACTACGTAGTGAAAGCTGTACCGCAAGCTAGTTACGATGAAACATATCAAAAGTTACAAGCAGCCATCGCTTCTAAGACAGCACCTGGTGTGTTTATTACCGGTGGTGCACAAATGCACGATTTAGCAAGTAAACAAGCAATTACTCCCCTCAATGAATATTTAGCGGAAGATGTTAAAGAGGAAGATTTTCTTGATGTATTTATTGCCCCAACGAAAATGGACGGTCAGTATTACGGGCTTCCGGCATATGGAACGACGCAAGTTATGTACTACCGTAAAGATTTATACGAACAAGCAGGTATTGATCCGAAAGAGGCATTCTCTTCATGGGAAAATTTAGCGAAGGCGTCAAAGGAAATGCAACAAAAGGGACTGGTTGATTATGGTCACTTGCCAATGTGGAACCAAAACAATTTAATTGACCTTGCGTTAAGCAATGGAGGAAGCATTTTAAATGAAGATGGTACAAAAGTGATGATTGATAGTGAGGCATGGGTTCAATCTTGGGAGTTTATACGGAAGCAAATTCATGAAGAGAAAACAATGAAAGTAAACGCAGGCGGACAAGGTTGGGAATATTGGTACAAAACAATTGATGAAGTGATGACCGGAAGTGCAGCAGGGTATACAGGTTCTTCGGGCGATAAGGGAAATCTTGATTTCGAAAAAATTGATTCGACTATGCAACCTGGGTTAAACGGTAACGAAGGAAAACCAGTTGTTGACGGCTTATTCATGGCTGTTCCTGAAAGTGTTTCTGATGAAGAGAAAGAGGCGGCTGTCGCTTGGATGAACTACTTTACTAGCCCTGAAGTAAATGCAGATTGGGCAAAAGCGATAGGATATATTCCTGTTAAGCACTCGGCGATGGAAGTACCGGAGTATGCGGCGTTTATTGAAGAGAACCCATATGCTGGTGTTCCGTTTGAACAAGCGCAGGTTGGTACACCAGGCTTTATTGATCCAACAGGTGGAAAAATATTTGATGCCCTATCGATTGCGGCGGACAAGGTTGAATTAGAAAATGTTCCTGCTGAAAAGGCGTTAAAAGAAGCGGATAAAGTAGCACAGAAAGCATTAGATGAAGTAAATAAATAAGGAGTTGTCTCACATGATATCGCTTAGTTTCCGACAAGAAATGCAAAGTAGGATGCTCAATCAACAAGTAACATTTACAGTTCCGGCAGGTGTATCCTCTATCTCGTTTACGATAGAGGAACAGCCGAACATGTGGTTAACGTGTATGGTATACGATGAAAAAAAACAACTACGTGCGCAATATATGAATGTTACCCCCCAACCGCTAGTTATTCATGTTGAAGCGGATCATTCTAGTCCGAACACTATTTACGGTCCCATTCATGAAGGAGAGTGGTCGGTAGATATCGCCATCATCGCGAAAGAAGAACAAGAGCCAATGACTGAATGGTGTACGTGCGCGATTACATTTAACGAGGCGCAAGAAGTGTTGCAAAGCGATGCGGACCATTGGCAACGTAGGGAGCGAGTGGAATTCGATTTACAAGCCTTTGATTCAACTAAAGTCGTAAACGAACAAAATCGTTGGTATAAGGGAGATTTTCATACCCACACGATTTATTCAGATGGCAAAATGACTCGTAAAGAAAATATGGTAAGTGCTAAACAGCAAAAGTTAGATTTCTTCGTTGCAACGGATCACAACATCGTGCCGACCTCTTGGTTAGCGGATGAGGATATTCTAGTTATTCCTGGAGTGGAAGTGACGTCCCCGCTAGGGCATTATAATATTATCGATGCCAAAAAATCTCCTTTTTCTACTAATAGAATGATTGATTTAATGTCAGAAGAGGGCATGAACAATATGATTCATGCAAACTATGGGGAGGCGCTTATATCGGTGAATCATCCGTTTTTAACGGAATGGAAATGGCTTTTACAAAAAACACCATTATCATCCGTTGATTCAATTGAAATTTGCAATGACCCAACATACCCTGATAACGAGTATGCAACAGAGCTCGCTTTAAAAGCATGGAATGTGTTGTTAAATGACGGCTATCGTATGACGGGGATTGGTGGTTCTGATTCTCATATGAAGCCAACAGAAAAATATGAAGGAAGTACAAAACCATCTTTAATAGGTGATCCAGGAACGTTCGTGTATTGTGAACAACTTTCAGCAGTGGAAATTGTGCGCCAAGTCCGTCAAGGGCATGTCGTCGTTTCTAGAGGCGAGTTTATTGATTTCCATCTAGGAGACCTCATAGCTGGCGATCATTGTAACGAGACAATGGGCACGGTGAATGCCCAAGTACAAACGGATGAAGCGATTTATTTTGAATGGGTCGTTGATGGAGAAGTTGTTTATACCGAACAAGGGAGTACCTCCTCTTATTCGTTTCAATTTGATAACGCAGAAAACTATCATTGGCTACGTGTAGATGTACGATATGCAGATGGAACATTTTATGGATTTACAAACCCTATTTATTTCGGGCGGAAAACACCGACGCTAACGACATGGGGCGAATTACTACAATGTATGAAAGAGAGTCAGCAATGATTAAAGCTATTTTATTTGATAAAGACGGTACGTTAATAGAATTTAATACATTATGGTTACAATCTACGTACCAATTAATAGAAAATATAGTGGATGAATATGTCGAAGATAGTAAACAACAAAAAGTAGAGAAAATTGCTGATTTACTAGGTATGAATGGAGAAGTGGTGGAAGAACATAGTATATTAGCTAGTAAAACAGCTGCCGATATTGCTCATGTTATTGCCACAGAACTTAGTGTAGAACAACGAATTATCCATGAAAAAGTGAATATGTTCTACTATGAGCACGCACAAAAGAGCAGTAATGAAATTAAAGCAATCGGCGATGTTCAAGCTCTTTTTCAGCAATTAAAAAACAATCGACTAGTTATCGGTATTGTGACGGCGGACAATTTTGATGTAACGGAATTCACGTTATCGAAATTAGGTGTTAGTGAACATGTCAACTTTATCGCAACAGCGGATCGATATAAGAAGAAGCCAAATGAAGAGGCGATGGATGCCTTTTGCCGTCAATTTAACTTAAAACGTGAAGAGGTCATTCACGTCGGTGATACACCGACAGATATGGAATTTTCCCGCCACGGCCGCTTCGGTGTCGGTGTGCTATCAGGCGTCGGTACGGAAGCAACGTTGAAGCAATACACCTCACACGTGCTTGAATCTATTCAACACTTAATAGATAATGAAGGGAAGTTTATTTACCATTGATTCCTCGAATGAACTATAAATGCTTTCCTTTCATCAGATATGAAGTCGCTTCATCCGATAGAGATGAAGCGACTTTTTCCTTAGTTATGTGTCTTTTTATGAATAGGTGTAGGGAGTTCGTAGTTTTTTTCATCAGCCGAATATACGGGTTGCGAAAATATAAGAAGAAAGTATCTGAGGATATGGGGAAAGCTAGAAAAGAAATAAACACGTGAACAGCGCTCTTTGTCACGAAAATATCAACATTAAAAAAAGAGAGGTGAAAAAGCTGTTGCTAAAAGAGCAAACATAAATAAAAACATTTTTAGAATCCAAAAGCTTTATGCTCGTTTAGTGAAATGGGGTATGAGGAAGCAGGAACATTTTAAGGATAGACTTTTGTTTATGTTTTTAGTAGTAGTTATTATGCATTGGATGTATTTGTCTTTAGCAATTGTATTCGAAGTGATCGGAACAATTTCTATGAAACAATCACATGGGTTAACAAAGATGCTTCCTAGCCTGTTAATGATCGTGTTTTACTTAGGAAGCTTTAGTTGTTTAGCTCTTGCTTTGAAAACAATTGAAGTATCTGTCGCTTATGCGATTTGGTCGGGTGTTGGGATTTCAATTATTAGCATTATCGGTATTCTTTATTTTGGAGAAACAATGAATATGCTGAAAGTGGCAGCGATCTTGTTGATCATTGTTGGAGTGGTGACATTGAACTTCGCCTCTACTCCTGCTGAAAAGGAACAGGCTGTTATAGAAGAGGGGCAGTAATTGAAAGAAAGGCTATTGTTGAAGTTATTTGACAATAGCCTTTTTTGATTTTTACTTCAAAACATACTGGGAAAACAGCTTCCAAACTAACTCTCTTCGACTCGCCACACCTGTTTTATAGAAGATCGATTTCAAGTGATCTTGAACGGTATAAGCAGAAATGTGAAAAGCAGCAGCGATTTCTTTTGTAGAAAAGCCTCGGATCACTTGGCTGGTGATCTCTTTTTCACGCTGAGATAAATGATAGACCTCTTCAATGAATGGCAGGATATCAGAGGGAGAGGCAGGCTCAAAGGAAACAGCAATTTGTTTTGATTGATCAAAGTGATGAAGACAACTTGCTCGGATCAATAAGTAAGGATGACCAGGGATCGACAAAAAGACTTGAGCAGTTTCTGTCTCTACCTCCTCCAAAGCGCGGGAGCAGATAGCTCGTATCGGCCTTGGCAGTGTTTTATCATCTATTTTCTCTAAGTGACGCAGGACCGCTAGCCAATCTTCTGCAATGACATCACATGATAAAGGGTGAAGGTCATCGGATAATATTAGAATCCCATTTCTCTGAACTTGATGGTTGGCTTCTTTGTGTGAAAGCTCTAGCCGGTATTGGCGTAAGGCGCGACCTATTAAAGGAGTGATCGTCGATAGTAAGCTGCGATCCTCTTTAGCAAAAAGAGGCTGCTGTTCTCCTCGAAATAGTGTTAAGTATCCCCAGCATTTCCCTTCGCTCATTAGTGCAGCACGCAGTTCATCGCGAAATCCAGCAGGCTGCAAAATCATCCGATAACGATGACTTCGTTCAAGCTGTCCTTCCGTTGCTTCGCTTAAGATGGCAACGGTTGTTTGTGATTGCACTAACTCGTCGTAATGATTGAAGTCATTTTGTGAGAATTCATATTTAAATATGAGTGGATGGATCTTCTCAACGTTGTCCTCTGTGATGGCTCCTATAGATAGCCGTGTATTTGGATCGACCATTGTACAACAAGAGGCGGAGAAAGGAATCACTTTTCGTAGTTCTGTGACCACTGCTTCTCGATAGCATTGAGAGGTTAGGGATGTGTGCTCTAGTTTGATGAACCGCTGAACGATGTTATTCATAACGATCCTCCTTGTCGTTTCTTTTAAAGTAGTAAAACCCCATATTTATGGGATAGGATTTTTCAACTATCTCATTATAATTGAGAATAATTATTAATTAATTTTACAAAAAAGATGGGGAGTTGAAAAGAGATGTCAGAATTCAATAACTTAAACTGGAATCACTCAGATGTCTATACGTATCAAGAAAAGATCACGCTGAAAATTCCTAGCTATGAGTTGCTATATGATATGATGGAGCGTTTGCTTGCTGTTCAGTTTACGAATCAACAAGCGAGCGTTCTCGTTGTTGGTGCTGGAGGGGGACAAGAGCTTGTGACGCTTGGTGAACGCCATCCCGATTGGGCATTTACGGGTGTGGACCCATCAGCGAAAATGCTAGATGTGGCACAAAAAAGAGTGAATTTATCTGGAATGGAGCTACAAGTGGAATTAGTGGAAGGAGAAGTGGATCAGCTAGATCAATGTTATACGGCTGCTACATGTATGCTCGTTTTACATTTTCTCGATATGGAAAAAAAGCGTCTTCTTTTAAAAGATATTGCTGACCGATTGGAAGTAGGCGCACCGTTTTTTATCGCATCGATTAACGGAGATTCGAGATCGCAAGCTTTTGAGTGGCAAATGCAAGCTTGGAAACGTCATATGTTGGCGAATGGTATACCTGAGCAGGAATGGGAGCGGTTTGCCGCTTCGATGGGTGAAACGACTCATCCGATTCCATCGTCTGAAATGGAGGATTTAATTGATGGAGCTGGTTTTATGAATGTCACCCGATTTTTTAGTGCGTATTTAATTGACGGTTGGTTTGCTATTAAAGGTGGTGACAACGACAAACGATGAAAAAAGATATTGTAGTTGTTGGTGGATACGGTCATGTGGGAGGACAAATATGTAAGATGTTAGGGGAGGTTTATCCAGGTCGTGTCTATGCAGCAGGGAGACGACTAGAGCAGGCGGAGCGCTTTTGCCAAACGATGAATGGAAAGGTGAAGCCTCAACAGCTAACGACAGATGAGTCAGTTGATTGGCAGTGGCTTGAGCGGACAAAATTAGTCATTATGTGCATTGATCAGGAAAGTCCGACGTTCGCTAGAAAATGTTTGATGAACGGCACTCATTATGTGGATATTTCTGCAAAGGGTTCGTTTTTATCTCAGTTGGAAAAGCTGAATGCGGAGTCTTGTGAGGCAACGGGGGTACTAAGTGTTGGGCTAGCCCCTGGTTTGACAAATTTACTAGCGCAACAGGCGAAGTTGGTGTTCGATCAGACGGATCGTATCGATATTGCTATTATGCTAGGCTTAGGAGATAGCCACGGGAAAGCGGCTATAGAGTGGACGATAGATCAAGTGAACAGTGGTTTTGAAGTGATGCAAAATAATCAATTAGTCGCTGTTGATAGTTTTACAGATAGGCAACTAACTGATTTTGGTTCAAGTTTGGGCAAGCATGTAGCATACCGCTTTCCTTTCTCTGATCAGCAAACTCTTCCCCGTACTTTGCATGTCCCGACGGTAGCTACACGTTTATGCTTTGATTCTCATTGGATGACTGCTTCGATGGCTTTATTACGCAGAATGGGAGTGAGTCGTTTTCTTGAGAAAAAAGCTGTGCGTTCCTCGATGGTTAAGTTGCTAAGTTCATTAAGAATAGGAACGGCACAATACGCAGTAAAAGTGGATGCATATGGCTTTAAAGAGGGAGAAAAGAAACGAGTTGGTTTATCTTTACACGGAGAAAACGAGTCATTGATCACAGCTCAAGTGGCTGCTGCTGTAGGATCTTCTTTATATAGTAGTCATCTTCCGACCGGAGTTTACCATTTAGATCAGTTATATGAATTAACCAATCAAGCGAATACTCTCTATTTACAGCGAAAAGGAACGAATGACCAGTTTTTTATTAGTCGCTCATGTGCTGTTAATTACGGGACATACAATGATGTTTGATAATAAAAGAAGAAAAGAACTAGGGTTTCCCTAATCGAAAAGATAAATTGTAACATCGCATTCATCTTCTGTTCATTTTCATTCCCTACAATATTAGTAGAAAATAATTGTAGGAGAGGATACTTATGAACGGAAGGAACTTATTACTCATCCGGTTTTCAGCTATCTTTGCGGTGATCGGAGCAATGTTAGGAGCGCATATGGCTGGTTCGGGATCGTATGCTTTTCGGCCGATTCATGCTCATATACTTGTTGTCGGTTGGTTAACTTTGTTTGCTTGGGGTGTTTATTATCAAGTATTTACAATTAAAGCGAAAACATTAGCAGTATGGCATACATGGACGGCTATTATTGGCTCCACTGGTTTAACGATAGGGATGTGGATGACATTTCTTCAGCCGTTTAATATATCTAAAGGCATTTCTTTAGTATTTTATATCGGTGGCGGGGTTACTTTATTAATAAGCTTCATTTTGTTTGTCATTACGACATTTTTTATTGAGAAAAAATAAAGTGAAACGCAAATGAGATAAGCCATTTCACCCTGTTTGAGTCATTTCAAACAGGGTTTTTTTAGGTTAAATTGATAGTTGTGCTCATACCATCATCTTCCTTATTCATAGAAGGTTAGTTCTTATTTGAACATTTATATTTTCTTCCCTATTATAGTAATTACCAATGTTTTTATAAAAAGATAATGATTAGAAATATTATAGAAAATAGTAAACTATGTTTAAGTTGGGATAATGAAGGGGTGAATGATATGGAACCTATTATAGGTCGTAAAGGGGCTACTAAAGCTGCGAATATTCCAGAGCAGGTGCTGAATTTACTTAACTTAGGTGAGATTGAAAGTGTCAATTTGACCGAATGGTTAGCGGTAGATCAAAGGGTATTATTGAAAAAAGTGTTGCCTGCAGTTGGATTGTCAGAGCATTTGGATGATCTTTTATTCAAATTAGAAGTGGCGAATATGACGAATGGTATGAAAGCGATTCGGATGATCGGAGAAAACTTGCACGAAATACTCCAAAAAGTAGATGGGGAAACAGCTGATCAAACGTTCTCCTTACTCGCCGATCATCCATCAGACAGTGTTCGGTGTTGGGCGGCCTTTATAGTTGGTTCGACTATGGATGTTGGAGTTAAAGAGCTACTATTTAAGATTAGAAAGTTTGCTGCTGATCATCATTTTGGTGTGAGAGAGATTGCGTGGATGGCTGTTAGGGAGTCGCTTGTGAAGGAACTTGAGACCAGCGTCAAACTATTGAAAGAATGGGCGAACGACTCCGATGAAAATATTCGCCGATTTGCTGTTGAATCGATCCGGCCTCGTGGTGTTTGGTGCAAACATATTGGAGAATTAAAAAACGAACCGCAAATCGCTCTTCCCATTTTAGAACAAGTGAAATCTGATGAATCGAAATATGTGCAAGATTCGGTTGGCAATTGGCTAAACGATGCGAGCAAGACACAACCGGAATGGGTGCTTTCCGTTTGCGATGAATGGGAGAAGGTATCAGATGCGAAAGAAACAAAACGCATTGTAAAAAAGGCGAAGAGAACGATTATGAAAAATAGGTAAAGGAGTGTTAAATTCATAGACAAAAGAAGAATGATTTGTTTTTTATCCCGTTTCAAATTTTAGGATTGTAAAATAAGAAAGAAGGGTATTGCTCGCTTGAGTGATGTCCTTCTTTCTTTTTCGATCATACGCCGGATTTTGATCTTCATTCCGAATGAAAAATGACGTTTTTTCACATACTACAAGCAATAATTTCTGGCATTGGAGTGAAACATTTGCCTCAAAAAAGTAGAGTTCATCTATATTTGCTTTTGGTCGTGATCGCTGTTTTCATCTGGTCTGTCATCAAGCCAACGAGTTATTCATCGTGGGCATTAGAAGTGGTTCCTGCATTAATTGGATTGATCGTTGTCGTTGCGATCTATCATCGTTTTCGTTTTACTACGCTTTCTTATACGATCATGGCGATATTAGCGATGCTAATGTTTGTTGGAGGGCATTATACATATTCTGACGTTCCTCTTTTTGATTGGCTTCAAGATCAGTTCGATTTAAAAAGAAACGACTATGACCGGTTGGGTCATTTTTTGAAGGGATTATTTGCTATTGTCATTAGGGAAATCCTATTGCGAAAAACGTCATTAACTGTAGGTGGCTGGCTATTTTCCATCGTGACAGGGCTTGTGCTCGCTATTTCCGCTTTGTATGAAATCATTGAATGGCTGGCTTTTAAAATAGCGAAAGGAGGAAAGGTGACACAAGGATTTCTAGGCATGCAAGGGGATCAATGGGATGCCCAATGGGACATGTCTTTAACATTGGTAGGTTCGATCCTTGCGTTACTTTTCCTTTCAAAACTACATGACCGCTTGTTGAAGGAAATTAAGAGATAAGCTTTAATCCAATCGCTGCTCCAAGCACCATGCTAATAAAAAGCAATCGCGGCCAATTTTTCGGTTCGTTGTATAGAAGCATTCCTAAAATCGCACCACCAGAAGCGCCGATTCCTGTCCAAATCGCATAGGCTGTTCCCATCGGCAGTGATTTCATTGCTATAGCAAGGAACAGAAAGCTCGCGCTAAAACTAACGATCATATATATAAATGATGACAAGTTTTTATCTTGATGAAATTTATTAATCATCACAACTCCAAGCATTTCAAACATACCTGCTAAAATGAGAGGTATCCAAGCCATTATGACTCCGCTCCTTCCGAATGGTCACTTTTTGTGACCAGCTTTAATCCAATCACGCCGATTAATAATACGAGAATAAGCAACAGTTTCGCTATTTTAACGGGTTCTCCGAAAAATAAAATTTCCGACAAAACGGTTCCGGCCGTTCCTAACCCTACAAAAACGGCATAGACGGTTCCAACAGGTAATTTCTTTCCGGCCATAATCATCATATAAAAGCTAATGAAGATAGAGATCAAGGTGCCAGTCCAAGTCCAAAAAGAATCCGCATGTTTTAACCCAATCACCCAGAACACTTCAAAAAAAGCTGCTATAAATACTTTCAACCAATCCTTATCCATTTCATCGTCCTCCTTAATATGTAAGCAAAAAAGCCTGAGAGATTATCAAAAATAATCTCCCAGGCTTTTATCCTTCCGTGACACAGCAAAGCGCTGTGAGCTTTCTCTCGGACCAGACCAGTTGTATTATCTGCGGAACCCTAGAAAGCATATTTCACAAACAAAATTCACTGTTTGCGCTTTATTCAATTTTGATATGGAAGCTACTAACTACATAGTGATTTCTAAGCTTTAGTTTGTCAAGGGTGGGGAGTGATAAGTACCTTTTTTTACCCTTTCTTTCTATATTCCTTCCTTAATAAAAATATAAAATAAGGAGCACCGATGATGGCGGTCATTACACCGACTGGAACCTCTCTAGGAATAATGAGCATTCTGCCTATGCTATCACCTAATAACATTAAGTTAGCGCCAATTAATGCTGCTAACGGAATTAATAGCTGATGTCGCCCACCGACAAGCTGACGAGCGATATGCGGGGCAATTAATCCAATAAAACCGATAGAACCTACTGCCGCTACTGAAACACCTGCTAATGTAACAGAGAGCAGCAATAACCAAAAACGTTGCCGAATTAGATCAAGCCCTAAAGATTGGCTATATTCATCACCTAACTGAAAAATATTTAACTTAGGGTATTGCCCCCATGCAACGGGAAGAAGAATGATGATCCATGGAAAAAGGGATAGCACCTCGCTCCAACCTCTGCCCCACAAACTCCCTGACATCCATAATAACGCCATATTAATATCAGTAGGGTACTTAACAAGTAAGTATTGAATGCCTGATTGAAAAATTGCGCCTAATGCTATACCAACTAATGCAAAGGATGCTGGACTTAACGTCAAACGCTTACTTAAAAGCAAAAGCAGAAGAAACACTAAAAATGCACCCATTAAGGCGGAAATTGGCAAAACATATTTAGGAGCACTAGGGAACAGAAAGATGACCAACGCGGCAAAAAAACCCGCTCCTTTCGTTAGACCGATGACATCAGGGCTTGCTAATGGGTTGCGAACAAGGCTTTGTAATATGACGCCTGCTACTGCTAATCCAAAGCCTGCAAGAATACTAATGACAGCACGAGGCAATCGATATTCCCAGATAATAAAAGTGAAAGGGGTATCCGTTTGAAACAGACTAAGCCATAAATCTTGAATGGGAATAGAAACGGCGCCAACACTTAAGGACAAAAGAAAAAAAGCTATTAGCAATGCAGAAGAACAAATAAATATGAGCGTTCTTTTCATGAGATGGCTCCTCCTTTCTTACGAGCTAAATAAATAAAGAAAGGTCCACCAATAATTGCTGTTAAAATCCCGACTGGCGATTCATAAGGATAGGCAATAAAACGACTAAAGAAATCGGCATAAATAAGTAGCAAACCACCTAATAGTCCAGTAAATGGGAAAAGCAGCCCTAGCTTGTTGCCGACTAATAAACGTGCAATATGAGGAACTAACAGTCCCACAAAAGCGATTGGTCCACAAATAGCGACGGCTGATCCTGCTAACAAGGTAACGATGAGTAGCGCCATCCATTTGACTAGCAAAACCCTTTGCCCAAGACCAATAGCTACCTCATCATCAATAAGTAAAAGCTTAAACGAAGGCAACATTAATAATAAAGCAATACTCCCAATGATAGACCAAGGAAAGATCGTTTGTAGATCTGACCACCCTACTTGATCGACAGCTCCAACTAGCCAGAAGATCATGCTATCCGTTGAATGTTGATTCATGATCATCAATCCTTCTGTTAAAGAAGATAAAAGAAAATGAACAGCAATTCCTGCTAAAGCGATTCGAACAGGCTGCTTTTGGTGAACTCCTACTAACGACAAGACGAGAAAAGCACCGATGATGGCCCCAATGAATGCTAAGTAAATAGAAAAGGTTAAAGTTAAGCTCGGAAACAAAATTAATCCAAGAACAACAGCTAAGGAAGCTCCAGCATTTATACCAAAAACGTGTGGCGATGCAATTGGATTTTTCGTCACAAGCTGGGTCAGTAGCCCTGCTAACGCCATATGATAACCAATAACAAAAGCCATAAATGTTCTTGGCATTCTTAATGTTTGAATATAAAGATGCTCTTTGTCGTGTCCTTGATAGGTCACTGCCTCTAGTAAAGCACGCCATGAAATGGTCGCTTGTCCCCATTTCAAACTAATGAAGAAACCGATGACAATGAGAAAAAATGTGATGGAAAAAAGGAAGAGCAGAAACATTTTAGGTTTCTGCTTTCTAAGGGAAAACGTATTCATTTTACTGTTCTCCTAAATGCTTTACGATGTCCTCAATCATTTTTTCAGAACCAATCAATCCGCGTGATAGCGCCCAATCTCTACGTTCCACTATAAATACTTGATCGTTCTTCACAGCATCAATTTCTTGCCATAAAGGGTTGTTTTTCCATTCATCTACAATCGTTTCTTCTGTAGCTGGTAGCAAGAAAATAGCTTGTGGATTCGTTTCAACCAATTGCTCCAAGCTTAATTTTGGATAAGAATCCTCACTTTGCACTGGATCATTAAAGCCGATGCTTGTTAGAAAAGAGCCTGTGTAAGAATGATCTGAATGAGCAAACAACCCTTCTGGATTTGTTACAGCAGGTAATACAGTTAGAGCCGTTTCACCTAATTTTTGCTGTGCTTCTTCAATTTTTTGTTGATGTTCTTCTAAACGCTGTTTTCCTTCTGCTTCTTTTCCTACAGCTTTTGCAATCACTAAATAGTTATCAAGCATTTGCTTATAATCTGCTTGGTGGTCGTCTAAAACAATAGTTGGTGCAATGTCTTTTAATTGATCATAAACGTTTTTATGGTGATTTAAATCAGCAATAATTAAATCTGGTTGCAAAGAACTGATCATTTCAATATTTGGTTCGTAGCGAGAGCCGATGGATGTGTAGTCCTTTAATTGTTCTCTTACTGTATCCATGAAAAGCTCCGGATTATCATCATCCGCTACACCTGTTGGTTGAACGCCAAGAGTGATCAGGGCATCGGTGTAACTAAATTCTAAAGCAATAATTTTTTCTGGCTTTTTATCAAGCACAGTCGTTCCGAGGGCATGTTTAATCTCAATTGCCTCTTTCGTCTTTTTAGGTGTGTCTTCTTTCGTTTCTTTTTTATCGGAGTTGCCGCAAGCAAATAAACTTAAAATAAGTACGCTAATAAAAGCAAAGCTGAGCATCCGTTTTGTCCAATGGTGCATATGTTATTCCTCCTAAAATGATTTTGATAATTATTATCATTTAGATTGTATGTGTTATTATTGCCACTGAACATATCTTTATTTAAGAAGTAACATGTCAAATCTTTAGATTTTCATATTTCGGAAAGTTGTTGGCGAACGCCCCACCTCTTTTTTAAAACTGCGACTAAAATGAAAATAATCAGAAAATCCAACTTTTAGTGCTATTTCTTTTGCCGTTAAATTAGATTGGAGTAAGAATTGCTTGGCCTTTTCAATTCGTAGCTTCAATAGATATGTTTTTACTGTCACTCCTGTATATTTTTTAAATAACACTGTATAATGCCCTACGCTTAATCCTGCTCTTTCTGCTAACAATGGCAATTTTATTTCTAACATATAATGTTGATTCAAATAAGAAACTGTCTCCTCAATATAATTCATGGTTGATGCCTTGTCCGTTTTCATTTCTGATTCATATAAGTAAATAAATAAAATCCGCTCAAGCATAAGCCGTTCTCGAAATTGTTGAACTTCGACTAGTTCCATAGTGTTTTCCTTACTACGTATTCGAATAAGCTCGTCCACCATATAATATATTTTCTCTTTACTAGTGGAAAATACTGGACCGTGTAACGCCCAGTATTGATTTTCAGGAAAAAGTTGATAAGTGATCAATACATAAGTAGCAGACTTGGTTTTGGGGATTTCTATACGGACTGGTCCTTTATTAGCATGTAGCATAAAACCGTCTACACAAGTAATCGGAGGCTCATTCTCCACTGTAATGGTGATATGTCCTTGTTTAACAATGATGATCGTATGTTTCCCTTGCTTAGGTGTATAGTTTTGTGTGGTAGAAAAACATTTTACGTCCTTTAAAAAGGGAATACTCGTTAAAAGCTGTTCAAAGCTCATAGCTGCAACATCCTTTTGCTTAAATAGTTGAAAATGCAAGAAGAGATCAAGCTTTTATAGCAAGATCTCTAAGTGATTGCGCATTTTTTACATAAATTATTGGGTTAAATCACTAGGATATCCAGGTTACTAATCAATAATAATGCTTGCTTCATTTTTTGATAATAATTCTCATTAATGATTAAATCTTATCCTTTTGAATACAGACTGTCAATGAATGATTAATGGTAATCATCTTTTTAAAACACTATCGGTAAGTAAAGGAATTGTATTGTCTGATTGAAAAAAACAGGAGGAGGCAGGCATCTATTTTGACGTTTTTAATGAAAATGATTATCATTTAAGATGAGTGTACTATAAAGTTGATTGATAAATTATTAGGAGGCTGTTAGAGTGTCTATTGCTAAAACGATTCGTGAGAGAAGGTCTATTAAAACGGGATATAAGGATGATGCAGTTTCTAAAGAGGTCATAGTGGAGCTACTAAATGATGCGGTGTGGGCACCAAATCATGGATTGAGAGAGCCGTGGCGTTTTATTTTTGTGCCGACCGAAAATAAAGAAGCATTTATTGAACAGTTAATTCTTACATACCCAAAAGATATGCATGAAAACAGAAGAAATTATTTTAATCAGCCAGCAGCCTTTTTAGTGGTTGTGATGAAAGAAGATCCGCGTCAGAAGCAATGGGAAGAGGATTTTGCGGCGACGAGTGCGTTAATTCAAAACTTCCAATTGCTTGCTTGGGAACGCGGCTTAGGCGTGGTGTGGAAAACGAATCCACATAACTGGGACCCAAAGGCAAGACAATTAATGAATGTACAGCCTGGAGAAAAAGTTGTCGGCTTTTTGCATTTAGGTTATTTTGATTCAGAACAGATTCCTGACTCTAGACCGCGAACATCGGTAGAAGAAAAATTAACGATTATGTAAATGAGAGAGATGGGAGCGCTATTAGTGCTCTCTTTTTTTTAAAAGAATAAAGGAAATTTTAGAAGCACGGCGAATTGATTCATTGAAGCGAGTTTGTAGGAGGGGATTAAATGTTTCAAAGCTTAAATGGTTTTTTGAAATCGTGGGAATTCGAGTCAACGGCAACCCAGAAAATCCTCAATACTCTTACTGATGAGTCTCTAGAACAGGAAATTACGTCAGAAAACTGGAATTTAGGACAAGTTGCTTGGCATCTTGTTACTGTCGTTCAAGTGTTGATTTCTCGAACAGGGCTGAAGTTTGATTCTCCTGCTCAAGACATGCCTGTTCCAACTTCTGCTAAAGCTATTGCAGATCATTATTCGAAGACCAGTGAAGCGTTGATTGAAGCAATCAAAACTCAATGGGCCGATGAAAATTTACAAGAGCGAAATGATTTTTTTGGACAGCAGCAGCCTAATGGCCTGTTTTTAATGACTTTAATTCATCATCAAATCCATCATCGCGGACAAATGACGGTCCTTATGCGTCAAGCTAGTTTAACAGTCCCTGGTATTTACGGACCGTCTAAAGAAGAATGGGCCGCAATGGATATGGAAGCATCGAAAATGTAATAGATTAAAAAAAGGAGGTGCCCCAAAAGTCTGCATCGCAAATTTTTGGGATGATACTTCTTTTTTTAAAATGCCATTAATACACCTATGGCATCGCTTTCGGTGCAGAAAGGTCCGTCTCAATCACTTATGGGACGGACCCTTTTCTTGTCTTTGCATTTAATCCAATTTTTTCAGTAAATCGTTATCCCATTTTATCTTTGGTAAAGGTGTTTTGGGATGGGCAAAAAGCATTGCAATATAAGGGAAATTATACTGATTATATTTGAACTCTGCATCGGAATTGTAGAAATAGCTACCTAGAATCAATGCGTTCATATATTCGTTCCATCCCAAATAGGACTGTTGTAAAAGCTGAACTGCTTTTATCATATAATCCTGTGCTTCTTTCTTTGTTAAATAGCCAACTCTTCTGCCAACACGGCATAAATAAATAACTGAACCCCAGTAAAAGGCGGAAATACCTGATGAGGGTATAGCATGTAATCCTTGATTTACTATGAGTAACTCAGCGTATCTTGAGCTGTCCTTATGCCAAGATTGAATGTATTGATTTCGAGCTTTTTCTGAAAGAGCAGATAATTGATAGCGAATTTGATTAAATTGTTGATGATTGTTAGTTTCTAATAACCAATTAATGGTATTCTTTAGCTCCGTAGCATCGTTAATATTCTGATGATCTTTCATTGTCTTTATAAGTTGTCTGTTACCAATTAGCCGATCTCGAATGAAGGTGAATTTATAGTCAACAAAATAATACGTTATCAAGGGATTGATACCAAAAGGTAATGATAATAACTGTAAGTAAAGTTCAAACTGTTTCCGGTGTTTATCTTTAGATGTACGATGTATGTCAGATGCCCCATAAAATAGATTATGGTATTTAAAAAGTTGGTAGCATTTCCAGATGTCCCAAATGAGGGGAATGAACATGAGAGCTATGTATTCAAATGGCATTGGGGTAAAAGGAGCTATAATAAAAAATCCTATATACCCCCTAATACGTTTTAAAAATATTGAGTAGACAATTAGTTTCTTTCCTGGTTGTATGCCCTCTTTTTCTTCAGCCGCTATCTCAGATGAGAGTGTTCCCGAAGACGGATTCACGCTTTGAGAAAGACGAGAATAAATTTCTAGGTGACCAGGAGATATTTTTCGACACTTATCAGCCCAATTGTAGGCTTGTTCATCCTCACCAATTTCGAGATAGCATTTCACGATTAACAGCATGGCATTTGCATGCTTAGGGTGATGGGAAAGTAACTGTTGACAATCATTGATCGCTTCAGCGAATTGACTGTTATCGTATCGAATCCGGGCTCTGTATATTAGACCATCAGGATCATCAGGACAAATAGAGAGTACGTCGTTGAATGATTGCAGCGCGAGCTCTGTAAGCCCTGTACGCATGTAATAAATTCCTTGCATATGTAATAGATCTGGGTCTTTGGAATATAGCTGATACGCTTCTTTCAGCAAATCTTTGGTTGCTTCTAGATCATTTTCCATAAGAGCTAGCTGTACTTCTTCTCGCAATTGTAAGAACAACTCGTAATCTAAGTCATCAATTTTTTCAAAAAACTGATAGCGCATTTCCTGATTACCATTGATGTGCTGGAGCAAAAGCTGAATGGTCTCTTCATCATATTCTTCGATCAGTTCTTTTTCTTGCTCACGCCAATGAAACATTTGATCGAAGAGTTCCCAGATGGGGCGAGGAAAATAATGATGATCCTCTAAAAATGAAATCAATCGATCTTGTAGGGTTTTAGTATGTTGAACATTCCAAGTGATATCCGACTGCAATAGCTTTTCCCAGTTTTCAAGTTCGATTCGAGCGAAAAAATCGTCATATAGCGTCTCGACCTCCTCCATAAATGTGTTCACAGGATGTTCCGAAATGGTGGTGAAGGCCAGTTCATTGATGAAATCAAGCCGAGAAGGGGAAAAGCTATCTTCAAAAGCGTGCTCTTCAAATTCACTAGCTTCTTCTAATGAAAAGGAAGGTTCGCTATTGTTTTGTTTCGCCTTTTTTATGGCTGAATCATAGGCTTCCCGCAGGCGTTGATAGCCTTCAGGATCGTCGTCGGGATGATGAATTTTTAATTTTTTCGCGTAAGCTTTTTTTATAATCGAAATATTACCGGTAGGTTCTACCTCTAGAATTTCCCAAATTTTCACAGATAGTTTATCCACCTTTCCATATTTTCCAATACTTCTTTTAGTGTTTCTGCGGCTTTATTAATCTCTTTCTCGTTTTGTGTCGCTAATACACTTTCAAATTGTTGTAGCAGTAAGGTTATTTCTGTACGTCTATCGCCAGTCAACTCTTCATATAGACGCTCGCCTTTAGCTATTAGTAATCTATTCTCCATGCGATCTCGGGGATGAATTTTAATATCTTTTAGTTCTAACAGACGTGCTTCAATTTCTTCTTCCGTGAGGCTTCCGGCATTTTTTTCAATGATGATTCTCTTTTTCTCTCCAGTCGTTGTGCTGATCACTTCCACTTCAAGAATGCCATTAATATCGTATGTATAACGAACGTCTATAGACTGTTCCCCCGCTTTAGCAGATGGGATTTTAATTTCCAATCCACCTAATTTCACATTGTTTTCCACCCTGCGGTTTTCCCCTTGATAGATGTCTACAGTGAGAAGTTTTTGCTGATCATGGGCGGTATAAAGTCGTTTCACTCGACTGACAGGAATCGGGGTATTTCGCTCGATAATTGGGAAGAAATATCCTGATTCTATTTGATCTGTTCCGATCTCTTGGACTATTTCTGTCCCTAGAGTGAAAGGACAAACATCGGTCAATATCATTTCTTCTAACGCTTTGTTCCGTTCCTTCAAGGCGATTTGCACCGCTGCACCTAAAGCGACTGTTTCGTCAGGGTTAATATTTGAATAGGGCATACGACCAAACATTTTGGCGATAATGGACTTGATTAGTGGCATTCGAGTTGCTCCGCCGATTAAAATAACGGCATCTAAATCATCTGGAGATAAAGAAGCATCACGAAGCGCTCGTTCAATTGGATATCTCAGGCGTAAAATCAGCGGCGTTGCCAGCTTCTCGAAATCGGTTCGTGTGAGTTGATTTTCATAAGTTTGACCGTGAATAGTAGCCTTCATGATTCCGAAAGGCTCATGACCTAAGACCAGCTTACAACGTTCAGCCTGATTGTGAATGAAGGAAAGGTTCTTAGAGTCCAGGGAATCTATTTTGATTTCATGAGATTCAATAAAATGAGTCACAAGAAGCTCAGTGAAGTCTTCACCGCCTAGATAGTTGTCCCCGGCAACCGATTGGACATTCATAATTCCTTCAAAAAAGTCTAATATAGATACATCGAAAGTACCGCCGCCTAGATCAAATACGAGAAATTTCGTCTCCGACTTTTCCTGATGTAACCCATAAGAAAGTGCGGCAGCTGTAGGTTCACTAATCAGACGTTCCACCTTTAATCCGGCAATTTCAGCGGCGTGTTTTGTTGCTTTACGCTGCATATCATTGAAATAAGCGGGGACACTGATTACGGCTCCAGTGACTATTTCACCTAAAAAGGCTTCAGCATCTAGTTTCAAAGCTTTAATCACAAAGGAGGAAAGCTCTTCTGGAGAAAAAGTGTATTTTCCCAATTCATAAATTTTATCTGACCCCATAAATCGCTTAAATGTAGCAACGGTTGCATGGGGATGGGTAGTGAGTCGTTCTTTAGCGATATGCCCCACGAAAATGTCACCGTTTTCATCAACGCTGACAACAGATGGTGTCAGGTGTTCCCCAAGTACATTAGGGATGATCTTTGCTCCATCATTCGTCCAATAGGTTACTAGACTATTAGTTGTACCTAAATCAATTCCTATTGTTGTCATAGTAGTCCCCTTTCTTTTTCTATATAACATATTTTACTATAATAGGTTATTAAGGGAAAGTGTGGTTTTTTCTTCTTGGATGATAGTTTCAAAAATATAAAATCAAAGTAGTTGGTTGCGAAAGATCAGTTTTTGATTTGATAAAATTACCCAACTAATCATTTATAAAAGTTAGAAAATTCTGTATAATACGATGTAAATTAGTCTCTTTGGGACAAATAGGGGTGTGAGTGCGTGGGAGTTCAAGCTGAAAGTGTTGCAAAATTGCATGAGCGTCAGGAAGCAGCGATCCATCCGTTCGTTTTTGGTCTATTAGTGGTGCTGACGACAGCTTTAATGGGTTCTTCTTTTGCGGTGGGGAAAATCGGACTCACTTATGTATCGCCGTTGTTACTTGTGGCGCTTCGCTTTTCGATTGCTGGCGTGGTGATGGTTGTTGCGGTTCGTTTATTGAATCGTCCGCACCCTCAGACATTGAAACAATGGCTACAAATGGCGATTATCGGTTTTTTTCAAACGGCTGTGGTGATGGGCTGCATCTTTATGAGCTTACGAACGATCACTTCAGGAGAATCAGCGATATTAACGTTTACGAATCCATTGCTCGTTGTGTTATTAGGGACAATTATTTTCAAAATTAAGTATCGAGTGTTGCAATGGCTTGGGGTCGTTTTTGGTATTGTAGGCGTGTTTATCACGATGGGGGGACAATTAAACCTAGAGATCGGAACAGTGTACGGTCTTTCTTCAGCTGTTGCTTGGGCTATTGCTACGTTGTTAATTAAAGCTTGGGGGTATAGATTAGATACGTGGGTGCTCACCGCTTATCAAATGCTCTTTGGCGGTATTGTTTTATTCATGGCTAGCTTTCTATTAGAAGCACCTTCGATTGATGTCAATATGACTTCTGTAGTAGTTGTGCTGTGGTTAGCTTTTATGGCGTCCATTGTTCAATTTGCCGGCTGGTTTTATTTAATCCAAAAAGGAGACCCAGGAAAAACGAGTGCTTTTCTTTTTTTAGCCCCGTTTTTTGGCGTACTAACAGGCTGGCTGCTGCTAGGGGAACAGCCGCAATGGTATATCTTGCTCGGAGGAGGATTTATTTTTGCCGGGATCTTCATGGTAAATTGGAAGGCGAATAGATAGTTTGATATGAGGTGCGGGCTCTTTGGTTAGGAAAAGTCGACGAATAATGTTAAATATTTCAAAGGAGGAGAGCTCTTGATGAAAAAGATCGTAACAGTAGGAGCTGCACTCTGTTTTTCTATTATTTTAGCAAGTTGCGATTCTCCGGAAGAACATAAGAAGAACGGCAATGATCAGGCTCAGTTAAATGATGAAAAGTGGCCAGCGCTGAAAACGGTCAGTGGCAGAAGTATCATTGCTGAACTTGAGCAAACGACAACGGACACAAGCATCCGAGATGAAGCCTTCGCAAAAGTAAGGGAAAATGAAGGTTTAGAAAAAGGGCTGTTCGGTAAAAATACACCTGAATTGCAGGAGGATTTAGGTATGCAGTGGATTGAAGCCGAAGCAGCCACTGAAGCGATTAATAAAGTGTATGGCGGGATTGGTGGGTTAAATCAGAAAGGCGTCATTTTTTTAGAAGATCAATCATCTGGTGCAGATCGACCAGGATTTTGGATAGGAATTAAGGAACCGGATGAGAAAGTGAATGAGCTAGTCACTGAGCTTCAAAAACAAGTAGATGAAGGAGAAATTTTAGCGAAATACATTTATATTTTCCGCAGTGACTTTACCGAAAAGGAAAATAATCAATTGACGAATGAAGTGTACGAAGTGATAGCAAGAATGGCAAGAGCCCATGCAACGCCAGATCGAGTGTCGTTTGGAGTTTCAGTAGACACGAAGACAGGGACTGTGGAAATTTCACATGATTTTTTGACAAAGGAACAACAAGAAGCGCTTCGAAAACAATTTTCCAATCACAAGTTAGAACTTGAACAAGACGGTCGATTAGTGCCGTTACCGGGAGAAGCGGATGTTTCCTATCCGCCAGAGAAAACGACAACTACCCCGCCTAAAGAAGGTGGCTATGTGATGAGCGTTTCTGAAAATTCGATGCTAGTGGTTAGTGCGACCTCGCAGGATTTTTCAGCAACAGGCGGTAAACAAAAATATTTCGATGCCATTTCTTATAGTTTCCCGCAAGCAAATAAAAAGCTAGAAGTCGGTCAGCGAGTGCTAGTAGAACCTGCGGGACCTATTATGGAATCGTATCCTGGACAAGGCTCGGCAAAGTATGTAGAAGTATTACCAACCTATCAGCCTAAAACTGCTGATTTAACAGAGACGGAAGTTGTCCATCAGGCGATTAAGCAATCGAAGCGAGAAGGTGGGGCTGTGCTGGCGATTAGTCAGTTAGTATTCGATTCGAAAAATGATCAATGGAAAGTGGAGTCTACACAAGAGGAAGAAGTGTTTGAAGTGGTTATAAAGGATAAAAAATAGTTGCCAGAAGCACACTGTATTATTATAAAAAGGAGAATTTCACAGCTTGGAGAAAATAAAAGAAAAGATGATCCGCTATTTACAAGAGAAGATGGCGGAAGAAGTTTATATTGAAGTGAGCGAGTATGATCAGAAGACTTGGGAGCTTTTTAGAAAAAGTGATGAGGAAGAATTAGGGGAGTTTCGTTTAGATGAAACAGGAGCACTTAATTTTTTCACCATATATGAAGAGGTGGAATACGCTTCTCAACCGTTAGGAATGGAAGAGATTCGAGAGCAAGCCAAAGCCTTTATCGACATGTTTTGTTCGGAGGCCCTACACACGCTCCACTTTTCATGCATGATCGATTGGGATGAAACGTACAAGCTCATTTATGACAAAAAAGATGAGCAATTAGGCTTATTCTTACCTAATTCGGGAGTGGAAATAGATGTAGCGAAGGATGGGCGAGTACAGCAATTTTCTTCGCGAGTAGGAGAGTGTGTAGTACAGTATCCAACTGTACTTATCCCTAAAGAAACAGCAAAATCGATCTATATCGACAATCTTGAGTTTGAGTTAGTGATCGCGCAACTAGATAAAGAACAGTATGCTAATGGAGACGATACGTATCATTCATGCTATGCACTGATTGATTATGTGATGGAAGTGGAGCCGGATGGTGCGCTGCAAACGATTGAGGAGTATGGTGGATTTCCCGAGAAGTATGAGGCAATCGAGAAGCGGATCGTTCCAGAAAGTGAACTTCACTCGATCATTGGCTTGAATGATCAATATGCGAAAATAACGGAGGTCATTGAGGATGAAGAAAGAGTAGAATGGTGGTCAAAAGAGGATGTGGCTATTGACTCGCTCAATATCGAGGAGTTTGAAGGGGATGTCATTAAACTAGGTTTCAACAAAACTACCGGGGAGTTGCTTAGTGTGACGAATGTGGAATCTGTGCAAAAAGGGCACACCCCTTTAACGGAAAAAGAGGCAAAAGATCGCGCATTACAATTTTTATTTGCTTGTTACCCGAAAGCTAATGAACAATTCATCATGCAACAAAGTCACCCTTCCCATCATTTTATCGTAGAGGAAGATGAGGAGTTAGCATGCGAATCTGAGTACGTTTTTTATTTTCAACGAATCTATCAAGGGGTTAAAGTAGATAGTTACTTATTAGCCATTCAAGTAGGACAACTGTCCGGGAAAATTATTCGCTTTAGCGCGGATACTATTGGAGACATATTATTGACAGTAGAGCCAGTGATTTCACTAGCTGAAGCGAAAGATATTTTACTCGAACAGCTAGAGATGGAATTAACATTTGGTAAACATATGGAAGGAGACTTGCCAATCTATAAAGTTTCCTATCTTCCCGCTTTTCCAAATACGTCTGGTCACATCCGAATGATTGACGCGATAACGGGTGAAGCATTTCATGTGGAGACGGGGATTGTGGAAGAGGGGTAATATGGAGAAGAAGCACATGAGTTCATTAAAGCATGTGCTTTTTCTGTATGTAATGAAAAATAGTTGCCTTTTGGAAAACCGAATCAACGACTGCTTCGTCTAATCAATAGGAGGTTAGGAGGGAAGGTATTGGAAGAAATATTTGTAGAGGCATTTCAAGAAAAAGATCATGATCTATTATTCGATCAAATCATGACCGAGTATGGTCAAAGTGTGTTAGAGCTCGCCTACTCTTATGTGAAAAATAAAACGGTGGCAGAAGACTTGACGCAAGAGATTTTTGTGAAATGCTACCGGGCACTTCATACTTTTAATAAAAGATCGAAAATGAAAACATGGCTGTGGCGCATTGCGATTAACCATTGCAAAGATTATTTAAAAAGCTGGCATGTTCGCAACGTACAAGTTATTCAAACGGATCATTTGTCACATGCTTCAACGAAAGATGATGTGGAAAAGGCCGTCATTCAAAAAGATGAGCGTCAAATGATTATGGAAGCAACACTGAAATTGCCTATTCAATATAGAGAGTTAATTTATTTGTTTTATTATGAGGAATTGACGATTAAAGAAATAAGTGAAGTGACGAATATCAAGCAAAATACGATTAAAACGAGGCTTCGCCGAGCGAAAGAATTATTAAAAGCTGAATTAGGGGAGGTGGAATAGATGGAAGATCGTTTGAAAAAATTGAAAAAATCTGAGCAGCAAGAGACGTTTCATGGATTAAAGTTCACGGACGAGCTTCGACAAAGCATCTTTCAAGCAATCAAGGAGGAAACAGACGAGGACATTCTTTTAGCGATTCTCCAACTGCTTACTCGTCAAAAAACGGGCTTCGAGTTACTTACCCATCTACGCGGCCGCGGAATAAAAAGATTTGATCAAAATGAAGGCTTTTTATATACCTTCCTCCATTCACTAGAACAAAAGGAATACATTTTATCGCAATGGGATGATGAGAAAAATAAGCAATATAGCTTGAATTCAAAGGGACGGAAGCTATTAAAGAAAGCAGAGACAAAATCGAAGCAAGAAGTGTTGAAAGGAGTAATTCTGTATGAATGAGAAAGCTTCGTTTTTTCAAGAGTTGAAAAGTCATATTCGCTCAAAGGAAGCGCAACAATACGTCGCGTTAGAGTTAGATCAACATATAGAAAGTACGACAAAAACATTGATGAATCAAGGTATGTCAAGAGGAGAAGCGGAAAAGGAAGCCGTCCAACAAATGGGAGACCCGATGAAATTAGGTGTGGAGATGAATAAGCTCCATAAACCAAAAGTGGAATGGGGCTTGGTGGCGTTCTTCGTGGTTGCTACTGGGCTTGGGTTTTTACCGCTTATGTTGCTTCCTGATATGGAGGGCTTTATAGCAAAAAAAGCTGTCTATGTTTTATTAGGCATGATTTTGATGATAGCCTGTATGTTCTTTGATTATCGTAAATTACAAAAGTATGGTTCGTGGTTTTATGGTGTTGGGACATTTATATTGTATGTTGTGTTTGTTCAAGGGTGGCCTTATGAGCCATTTTCGGTGATGATAAATGGGTCTGTGTACTTAGTATTAGGTCCAATCTCGACTGATTCAACGATGGTTCTTCCACTTTACTTTTTAGCCTGGGCTAGTTTTTTAAACCGATCCATGCCGAAATGGAAACTCATTGTGTTATTTATTCTACCATTAATACTGTTTTCCCAAGCTGTAAGTAATGCTAATGCGATGATGTATACGGCGATGGTCACTGTGATGTACGGTTGGTCGATTCGTCGTCATAGAAAATCGTTATTCATTTATATACTGACTATTCCTTTGGTAGCGGTAGGTAGTTTGCTAGCGATTTTACCGATGACAAATCTTTACCAGAGAGAAAGATTTCAGGCTTTGCTACATCCAGAAGAGTATATTGATGCAGGTGGCTATTATACTTTGTTAATAAACAAGCTCCTTAAAGAAGCTAACTGGTTTGCGCAACCGATCTCAACAGGTAATTCTTTCATTCCAGAAGCACATACTGATTTGGTATTGGTAACGTTAATTTACGGATTAGGTTGGTTTTTCTTTTCATTACTCCTTATCGTGCTTGCTGGTTTTGCAGTTAGAATGTTATGGATCACAGGCAAAGTTAAAGACCCTTTAGGGCAATTATTAATTATTGGTAGTTGGGTGCTTTATGTGGTACCACTTTTCTATAATCTGTTAATGATTGCTGGCTGGTTGCCTGTAGCTAAAGTATTCGTCCCGTTCATCAGCTATGGAAACACTATGCTCTGGCTTTACTCGTTGGTGATTGGCATTATACTAAGTGTGTTTCGGCGAAAAAGTTTTGCTATTTAAAAGGGTTGCTATGGTCGAAGAAAACTCTCACAAAGTCAAAGAAACCGCACAAATATTGAACAAAGCACATGAATGGAGCGCTCATCACTCCATTCATGTGCTTTCTGCTGATCAATCGATTAATTTCTCTAATCGTTTTTCCAACTGCTTACGCCATTCCGCTGCTAGTTCTGGAACGGCTAATACTTGTTTCATGCCTTCGATATCCTTTTGGCGATGAAAATAAACTTGATTGGCAAACAGGATGGATACTTGCTGTGGATGAGGCTCTAGTAAGGTAATGCTCGAATCAGCTCGCACCGTTCCTTCTTCTAAGACCCGACATAAGTAACCAGTAAAGCCGGTCTCGACGATTCGTTTAAGAAGAGGAGTGATACTTGTTCTCTTTGTAATAGTGCTACACGGTACTCTCCCTTGTGTAATTTGAATAACGGCATTTCCTATTTGATAAATATCGCCAATATGAACATCTTGCTCTAGCATATTCGTGACAGTTACATTTTCACCGAATGTCGCAGTAGGAAGTGTCGTTTGAAATTCTTGTTCCCACAGCTTGTAGTGCTCATGCGGATATACACAAACAGCGCGATCGGGGCCGCCATGATGTTTTAAATCAGCGACGCCATCGCCAATAAAGCCATCTTTCGTTAAAAAAGCTTCCTCAACACTTTCCTTACAAATGCCTGTATTCACTTCTTTATCTTGACTGTACTTCATCTTTTTAGGTAATCCCGTTGCAAAATTCACTAGCTCAATCATATAAAATAGGCTCGCTTTCTTTTTCGAATATTAAGAAAATATAAATTAGACTTAAAGTTTCTTTCTAAAGGAGTAACACCATTTGTCGTACTCATGATTTTCATAAAAACGATGAGCTGCTTCTCGATGAAGGGCAGATTCTAATGAAACGTACTCCGCTCCCTGACTTTCCCCCCAGCTATGTACAAATTCTAGCATCTCAGCACCTAAGCCACCAGATCGCTGATTTTCATCAACGACTAGATCATATAAAAAAACATGGTAGCCGTTATAAAGATTGGTCGCTAAGTCCACGCCTGCTAAAGCAAGAAATTGATTTTGTTCGACCATGGCGAATAAATGATAGTTGTTTTTAGTCATTTTCGGCAATAAATCAAGATATCTTTCCACCGTCAATGTAGGCCGCAATTGTGCCATTAACGGAAACGCTTGTCTCCATTGAGCTTCATTTGTTAATTCAATAATTTCTCTACTCATTCCCATTCCCCCTTATGCAGTTAATAAAAGTAATTATACAACAAATCTCTATTTGAAATTGGAAAAAAATCACCCTAGAGTAGATTCTAGGGCGATCAGAGTGCTAATTAATCATCACTAAACATATTAAAAAATCCGCCGATGCCACCTTCACCTTTAGAGGAGCTTCCTGTTTGCGGTGCCGATGCAAAGACGCGGCTCGCTAAGCGGCTGAATGGCAACGATTGTACCCAAACCGTACCTGGACCTCGCAATGTCGCAAAGAATAAGCCTTCGCCACCAAATAAAGCCGTCTTAATACCGCTAACGGCTTCAATGTCATAATGAACATCTTGGGTCATAGCGACTAAGCAACCTGTATCAATGCGAATCAGTTCTCCAGGAGCGAGTGTTTTTTGATACATCGTCCCACCAGCGTGAACAAAGCTCATTCCGTCTCCTTCAAGCTTTTGCATAATAAAGCCTTCGCCACCGAAGAAGCCAGCACCTAGCTTTCGTTGTAATTCAATACCGACAGAAACGCCTTTCGCGGCTGCTAAGAACGCATCTTTTTGACAAATAATTTTTCCACCAAGCTCACTTAAATCCATCGGAATGATTTTCCCAGGGTAAGGAGCGGCGAAAGAAACGTGCTTTTTCCCGCTTCCTTCATTCGTAAATGTCGTCATGAACAAGCTTTCTCCCGTAATAACTCGTTTACCAGCACCGATTAATTTCCCCATTAACCCACTGCCTTGATTAGCAGAGGCGTCACCAAATACTGTTTCCATGCGGATGCCATCTTCCATCATCATTAAGCTCCCAGCTTCTGCGATCACCGTTTCTTGTGGATCAAGCTCGACTTCAACAAACTGCATATCATCGCCATAAATCTTGTAATCAATTTCGTGGTTATTCATTATGCACCCTCCTTTTTAGTAGAATATACGAGTTTTCCCATGAAAGGTTTCGTTTTTTTCCTTTTCTGTTAAGGTGACTTTATATAATGAGATAACTTTCATTCGACAAACTTCGGGGAGTGACAGGCATCTCGTGTCGAGAAATTGTAGAGAATGTTGTTTTAATGTTTATTTAAGAATAGTTTGATAAAATGGATAATAAAGTAAATAGGAGGCAGTATGTATTCCATTGGCCAGTTTTCAAAAATATGCGGGGTGCCAGTAAAGACGATTCGTTATTATAGCGATCTTCATTTATTAACACCATCGTACATAGATCCAGAAACGAATTATCGATATTATGATCATGATAAAATTCAAGTGATGAAAAAGATTAAGCTGTTGAAAAGTTGTCAATTCACATTAATGGAGATTAAAGAGTTTGTGGCAGAAGCTGATCCGATGAAGTGGAGTACCTCCATTGATTATAAAATCAAACAACTAGAGAGCGAACGAGAGCAGCTTTTGCAAATGGTCGAGCAAATGAAAGAATGGAAGAATCAAATACAAGCAGAAGGTTCATTTGCTTCTTTAAGTGTAAAGGAACCTCATTCCAGTCAAAGTTGAGAAAATGTAGTCCAAATCAAGAAACACCCGAACAAATTCCTATCCCTGCCAACCGTTGTTTGCAGGGATAGGAATTTGTTACGTAGATATTTCTAGTTTTTCTTTGAATTCAGTGATTTTCTTCTTCGTATCGGTCATCAATGGTTTAATTTTTTGTACATTAGGTGTCTCTTTTTTTGCTTCGCTGATGAGTGGATATAGGCTTTCTTCGATGTTCTTGTAGTCTTCAGGGAAGGCTTCTTCTACTCGTTTTTCAATCTCATCCCAATTTTCTGCAAGCTGTTCTCCGATACTTTGGATCTTCTTTGTCTCATTTGGCGACTGCTTTACTACTGTACTCAAGTCTTCTAAAGAAGTCAGCACTTTGTCGACTCCTCTCGTTAAATCAGGCATCTCTTTACTCGTTTCCACCGCTTTTTTGGCTGAATCAAGATGGTTATTAAAATTACAGCCAGCCATCACCATAGCGAAAAGTATTACTAATACATAATTAAATTTTTTCATTAGGTCCTCCTTGTAGACACCTTTTTTCTACTAGTGTTAACAAGTTTCTATAGGTTTAAACAAGAGGGGATATCGAAAAAAATCATCCTATTTCACATAACCTTTTTTCCCTGCACCCATCCCAAAAATAAAAATAAATATGGAAATGACGATCAGCATAAGTAAAGGAATAGTCCAACTATGCGTGATGTCATGGAGCCAGCCAAATAATACCGGACCGGTAGCGGCTAGGAGGTAGCCTAGTGACTGGGCCATACCTGATAGCTCAGCAGCTTCTTGGGTGCTTTGTGTACGAAGGCTAAAGAACATCATCGCTAAACTGAAGGCAAATCCTCCACCAATCCCGATTAAGATGACCCATAAAAGAGTGAGCTGAGTGCTTCCATACAATATGCCACTTAGCCCTGACAAAAATAATCCAGCGGTCAAGGCGACTAATAGACACTGACTTTGTAGTCGTCCTGCCCAAATTGGGACGATAAAAGTGAAAGGTAGTAAAGCAAATTGCATAATAGAAAGCATCCAGCCAGCTTCGTTTGCGTGCAGACCTTGTTCTTTCAGAATTTCCGGTAGCCAGGTAATCACGGTGTAAAAGATTAAAGACTGAAGACCCATAAAAAAGGTGACTTGCCAAGCTAAGTGCGAACGCCATAAATTAATGGATTTTTCGCTGGTTGTTTGGGCATTTGTCGTTACTTTTGACCGCTGTTTCAATTGCGGAATCCAAAAGAAGATGGCCAATAAGGATAATACCCCCCAACAGCCGAGAGCCCCACGCCAACCTAAACCTAGAAGAGAAGAGAGCGGTACACTGACACCAGTTGCTATTGCGCCGCATAAGTTCATGGAAACAGCATAAATCCCTGTCATCACCCCGATGTTTTTGGCAAAGTCTCGTTTAATTAAGCTTGGCAGTAAGACGTTGGAAACGGAGATGGCTAAACCGAGTAAAATAGTTCCGGTAAATAACGTAGTCATTCCCCCAGTAGAGCGTATAGCAATACCAAACGTTAATAATAGCAAGGAAGCGAATAATGTGCGTTCTAAACCGAAGCGCTGTGATAATTTTGGCGCGAACGGTGATAAGAAGGCGAAAGCAAGGAGTGGCACGGCTGTTAACGCACCCGCTGAAGTATTCGATAAATGTAAACTGTCACGAATGGAAGCGACTAATGGACCTACAGACGTCAACGGGGCTCTTAAATTGGCTCCAAGTAAAACAATGCCGATCAAGAGCAACCAGGTACCTTGTTGAATAGTTTCTCTTGATGGATCTAGTTGCTTCGCTGCTTGATGTGTACTCATGAGAGCTTCCCCGTATCTGTTTTTAGCTGAGTCATATAAGAATTAACAGCTTCCATGGCTTGTTGGCTATCCTGGCTAATAATCGCTTGCACGAGTTGGTGATGAATTTGCAGATGAATCTCTAAGCAAGAGTTGCTTTCCACCAACTGATGAACAGATTCATGGAGAGACACCGTCATATGGTCATATAAATCGATAAGTAAACGGTTATGAGTCGCTACTGCGATGGCTTTGTGCAATTGAATATCTGCTTCTGCATAGGCTTGCTGCTCCTTTGATTTTACCGCTTCCTGACAGGCAGATAAATGAAGTTGTAATTGTTTGATGTCTTCTTTGTTGCGTCTTTGTGCCGCTAGTTGTGCGGCTTCTCGTTCTAAAGCGTGGCGTACTTCTAACGTTTCTAATAAGTTAGATTGTTGGATTCTGCGTTCAAGAGCCACGCCTAATACGCTAGTTGAACAGACGAAGGTGCCACTCCCTTGCTTTGTTTGTAAAAGCCCTGCATGTACGAGTGATCGAATAGCTTCTCTCAATGTATTCCGGCTGACATCAAACTGCGCCATTAATTCCAGCTCTGGAGCGATGCGATCGCCAATTGGCCATTCTCCTGATTCAATCAGGGCTTCCATTTGAGAAATGACCTGATCTACAAGCGACACTCGTTTTGTTTTTGATATATTCATAGTAACACCTCAAATTTGTAGGATGATTGGTTGTTTTGACAATTTACTATATGAAAATGAAAAAGTAAAGTGAAAGATGCCTTAAACCCTTGCATTGTGCCATAATAAATAAGAAGCAATCAGAAACAATGATGGAGGAACTATGACAAAACTTTTAACGATAAAAATAAATAGAAAATATGCGGCTAAAATGAAAAAAGGTTATCCACTAATTGAAAAGGAAGCTGTTGATAATGAAAAGTTGTTGAAACACGAGGGTGAATTACTGCGACTAGTGGATGAGAAAAATAATTTTATTGGCATCGGCTATTATGGCATTCAAAACAAGGGGCTCGGTTGGGTGATCAGTCATAATCAAGAAGAAAGTGTGGACGAAGCTTTTTTTACAAAGAAAATTCAGGAGGCTCTTACCCATCGACAAGAGTTGTTAGCTGACCCTGATACGACAGCTTTTCGCGTATTCAATGGGGAAGGCGATGGTCTTGGTGGTGTAACGATTGATTATTACGACGGCTATTATCTCATTCAATGGTATAGCAAGGGTATGTATTCGTTTAAAGAAAACCTTTTAGCGGCGCTTGCTCAGACGACGGAGTACAAAGGCGTCTATCAGAAAAAGCGCTTCAAAGAAAAGGGACAATATATTGAAGAAGATGACTTTGTCATGGGTGAGCGCGGAACATTCCCATTGATTGTTAAAGAAAATGGCGTGAAGTTTGCCGTCTACTTAAATGATGGGGCGATGACGGGGATTTTTCTTGATCAACGAGATGTGCGCAAAGCCATTCGCGAACGCTACTCGGATGGAGCCGAAATGCTGAATATGTTTTCCTACACAGGCGCTTTCTCGGTCAATGCGGCCCTTGGCGGAGCCAAAATGACAACAAGTGTGGATGTAGCTAATCGTAGCCGTCCAAAGACAATTGAGCAATTTGCAGTGAACGGCATTGATTATGAACAGCAGCAAATTGTCGTCGATGATGTGTTTCAATACTTTAAATACGCAGCTCGCAAAGAACGGACATTTGATCTCGTTGTCCTTGACCCACCGAGCTTCGCCAAAACGAAAAAACGGACATTCAGCGCAGCTAAGGATTACACGGCGTTGCTTAAAGAGACAATTGCCTTGACAAAAAATCAAGGCGTGATCGTCGCTTCCACCAACTGCAGCACATTTGATATGAAAAAGTTTAAACAGTTTATTCAGATGGCATGCCAAGAAACGGGTACCAACTACACTATTCTTGAAGAGTACAGCTTACCTGCGGACTTTCGAACGACACGCTCGTTTCCGGAAGGTGATTATTTGAAGGTAGTATTTGTTCGAGTGAAGAAGGGATAAATTAAATATAAGACATGAGTACACCGCTAATCCACGAATAACTATTCGGGGGTAGCGGTGTTTTTGGTGTTGATCCGCTGATTGGGCTGTTTTTCAGTCGTAATGGAGTTGCTTTCAGTCGGACAAGAGTAGTAATCAGGCGGTCAACTACAAATAACAGTCGAAGCCTCAACACACAGAAAATGACAATTGTCATTTTTTATGATGACATTTACTACTAATCCTGAGAGTTTAATCATCATACACTTAGTTTAACGAATACGGAGGTGTGAAACATGACTGAAGTGATTAAGGTGGAACGGGTATCAAAGCTATTTCACGATAAAAAGGCCGTGGATGATGTGTCGTTTTCTATTCATTCAGGAGAGATTGTAGCCATTCTTGGTCCGAATGGTGCGGGAAAGACGACGACGATTTCGATGGTTTTGGGGCTTTTAAATCCGTCTAGTGGAAAAATCCAAGTGTTTAATCAACCGCCTAAGGAGAAAAGCGTTCGAGAAAAATTAGGCACGATGTTACAGGATGTCAGTGTGATGCACGGGTTAAAAGTCAATGAATTGCTCAATTTAGTTCGTCATTATTACCCTCATCCACATTCTTTAGCAAAGTTAATTGCTTTAACGGGATTAAATGAAATGGATTTAAAGACACGAGTGGAAAAGCTTTCAGGTGGTCAGAAGCGACGCCTTAACTTTGCACTGGCATTAGCGGGAAATCCGGAGCTACTTATTTTAGATGAGCCTACGGTTGGAATGGATTTGAGTTCTCGTAAGCATTTTTGGGAAACGATTCAACAGTTGGCTGAGCGGGGAACGACCATCATTTTTTCGACTCATTATCTTCAGGAGGCGGATGATGTGGCTAATCGAATCTTGTTGTTTAAAGAAGGACGGATTATTGCTGACGGAAAGCCTACGGATATAAAAGCTCAATTTTTAACTCGAACGGTTTCTTTTCAAGCTAATACTGCCATTTCATTAGCGCAAATAAAAAGTTGGTCCAGTGTGAAAAAGGTATACAAGCAAAATGATAGATTTTATATTGAAACAAATGATTCAGATGAAATATTAGCTCGGCTATTTGCTGAAAAAACGGGGGCTCGTGATATTCAGATTGAACAAGGAAGATTAGAAGCGGCGTTCGAGCAGCTGACGGCTCGTGAAGAGGGGGTAATGTAAGATGAAAGTATTATTCATGCAATGTAAGGTGGAAATCATTCGGATTTTGCGCAATCCTTATTTTGTTTTTTGGTCTTTATTAATGCCAATCTTCTTCTATATTGTGTTTACAAAAGTGATAAACACGGACGTACCGAACCCTGGGCTTTGGCAAGCACATTATTTAATGTCGATGACGGCTTTTAGTGTGATGGGTTCTGCGATTATGACGTTAGGCATTCGAATGGTGCAGGAACGATCACTTGGTTGGTCAACTTATATGCGAGTGACACCACTTTCCAATACGGTCTACTTCATGGCACAAATGGTAGGGCAAACATTGATTCATTTACTTTCGATTATTGTCATTTTCATGGCTGGTGCCTTTGTTAATGACGTATCGCTAACTGCTTCTGAATGGCTGTGGAGTGGACTGTGGATTTTAATAGGTGCTTTTCCGTTTTTAGCACTAGGAACTTTGTTTGGAGCGATGAAAAAAGTAGAAACTGCTTCGGGAGTGAGTAACCTTTTATATATCATTCTAGCGATGGCTGGAGGGATGTGGATGCCGATGGAAGTTATGCCGAAAATGATGCGAAACATCGGTGAGTGGCTGCCTTCCTATCATTACGGAAGTGGGGCTTGGGAGATTATTCGTGGAGGTTCACCTAGTTGGAATAATATTCTTGTTCTATGCGCTTATTTTCTTTTGTTTATGTTAATATCTAACTATATTAGAAGAAAACAAGAAGCGGTGTGATCAGTGAAATGGGTATAAAGAATTGGCAGATTACAATTTTCCCGAAGCAGTTCGGGATTCTTCCTTATGTTTTCTTGTTTTATTTGTTTATGCCTGCTTATCAAATAGCCAATCTAACAGGGGAGAAAAGAATACTAGGTGTCAGCTTACTTTTGTTATTTTTAGTCAGCTATCGTCAATTGTTTTTTTTAATGAATCAACGAGGTTTTTCCTATTGGTTGGCGCTTCAAATGAGCATTGTCTTTATTTTCAGTGCTTTCATTGATGTGAACATGATATTTATGGGCTTTTTTCCGGCGAACTTTATCGGTTGGTATGAAAATAATAAAGAAAATAGACGGAAATTTATTACGGCTTTTTGCTTTCTTGTCGTGATTGAAGTAGTCCCTTTATTGAAATGGGGGGCCTTAACGTCACCAGCTGAATATGCATTTTTTTTACCGTTCTTAATCATCATGTTGTTGTCGCCATTCG
>NZ_KZ454941.1:3375743-3480743 GCF_002797375.1 Bacillus sp. FJAT-42315 | reverse complement strand
TCCTAAGGTGAGCGAGTGAACTCTCGTTAAGGAACTCGGCAAAATGACCCCGTAACTTCGGGAGAAGGGGTGCTCTTTGGGGTGAATAGCCCCGAGGAGCCGCAGTGAATAGGCCCAGGCGACTGTTTAGCAAAAACACAGGTCTCTGCGAAGCCGCAAGGCGAAGTATAGGGGCTGACGCCTGCCCGGTGCTGGAAGGTTAAGGGGAGCGCTTAGCGTAAGCGAAGGTGTGAACCGAAGCCCCAGTAAACGGCGGCCGTAACTATAACGGTCCTAAGGTAGCGAAATTCCTTGTCGGGTAAGTTCCGACCCGCACGAAAGGCGTAACGATCTGGGCACTGTCTCAACGAGAGACTCGGTGAAATTATAGTACCTGTGAAGATGCAGGTTACCCGCGACAGGACGGAAAGACCCCGTGGAGCTTTACTGTAGCCTGATATTGAATTTTGGCACAGCTTGTACAGGATAGGTAGGAGCCTTTGAAGCGTGAGCGCCAGCTTACGTGGAGGCGTTGGTGGGATACTACCCTGGCTGTGTTGAACTTCTAACCCGCACCCCTGATCGGGGTGGGAGACAGTGTCAGGCGGGCAGTTTGACTGGGGCGGTCGCCTCCTAAAAAGTAACGGAGGCGCCCAAAGGTTCCCTCAGAATGGTTGGAAATCATTCGCAGAGTGTAAAGGCACAAGGGAGCTTGACTGCGAGACCTACAAGTCGAGCAGGGACGAAAGTCGGGCTTAGTGATCCGGTGGTTCCGCATGGAAGGGCCATCGCTCAACGGATAAAAGCTACCCCGGGGATAACAGGCTTATCTCCCCCAAGAGTCCACATCGACGGGGAGGTTTGGCACCTCGATGTCGGCTCATCGCATCCTGGGGCTGTAGTCGGTCCCAAGGGTTGGGCTGTTCGCCCATTAAAGCGGTACGCGAGCTGGGTTCAGAACGTCGTGAGACAGTTCGGTCCCTATCCGTCGCGGGCGCAGGAAATTTGAGAGGAGCTGTCCTTAGTACGAGAGGACCGGGATGGACGCACCGCTGGTGTACCAGTTGTCTTGCCAAAGGCATCGCTGGGTAGCTATGTGCGGACGGGATAAGTGCTGAAAGCATCTAAGCATGAAGCCCCCCTCAAGATGAGATTTCCCATAGCGCAAGCTAGTAAGATCCCTGAAAGATGATCAGGTAGATAGGTTCGAGGTGGAAGCGTGGCGACACGTGGAGCTGACGAATACTAATCGATCGAGGACTTTTCCTAGGCGATTTGAAAGGTTACAATACTTATTATCCAGTTTTGAAAGAACAACTCTTTCAAACTTCATAGTCTGGTGGCGATAGCGAAGAGGTCACACCCGTTCCCATCCCGAACACGGAAGTTAAGCTCTTCAGCGCCGATGGTAGTTGGGGGTTTCCCCCTGTGAGAGTAGGACGTTGCCAGGCTATTTTCCCAATAGGGGTTTATGTTTTGAATATTTATTGCAGTAGGCCCGTTGGTCAAGCGGTTAAGACACCGCCCTTTCACGGCGGTAACACGGGTTCGAATCCCGTACGGGTCACCATTTGGAGGATTAGCTCAGCTGGGAGAGCACCTGCCTTACAAGCAGGGGGTCGGCGGTTCGATCCCGTCATCCTCCACCATTCAATTTTAATAAATGGTCCGGTAGTTCAGTTGGTTAGAATGCCTGCCTGTCACGCAGGAGGTCGCGGGTTCGAGTCCCGTCCGGACCGTAATTTAAATGTTCAAAGGAAAAAATCCTTTGAACATTTTTTAATTTGTTATAAAATTATAATTGTAAAAAAATAGTGTTTATGTTACTATAACTATAACTAAATGAAGGAGGCATCGAAAATAGCACAATGGATATCCGATAATTTTTTCGCTTAATTAATTGAAAAGCAAAAAAATGACTTTGCCTAGGCAAAGAAGCGGGATATTTGTGTCTATTTTTAAATGCCTTGATCGGAATAAAACTAAATGAGTATAGCAGCAATCTCTGAATTAGAGGGTGTGGTCTATTCTTTTTTAATTTTATTTAAGGACACGGGTGTACGTATAGCCTGTGTTTTTTATTTATATATAATAAGTTAGTTTAATAAACAAGACACGCTCCGCTTTTTTCTTTGGTGAAAAAATGGAGGAATATGTATGTTTATGTTAAAAGTAGAGAATGTCAAGATGGAACTTGATGGAGTAGCTGTGTTTGAACATGCTTCATTAGAGATTCAGGAAAACGAACGAGTAGCTTTGATCGGAGAAAATGGGGTAGGCAAGACAACGTTATTAAAAGGTATTCTTGGGCAATTACCAATTACAGAAGGAAAAATTACGTTTGGGATTCCTCACGATGAAATTGGTTGGATGATGCAGGATTCAGACGATGATGCTTGTCTTTCTACTCGTGAATGGGTGGAAAGTGAGAATCAAGAGTTGATCCAACTTAGGAAAGACTTGTTAAAGAGTCAAAAGGAGCAACGACTAGATGACTATAGTGAAATTCTTCAAAGATATTTAGATATGGATGGGTACCAATGGGAAGTTCAAGTAGAGAAGATGTTAAATCAACTTGGCCTTTCACAGGTTGTATGGGAATTGCCGTTTTCTAGCTTAAGTGGTGGGCAAAAAACGCGGGCTAAGTTGGCGAGAGTGATGATGAAATCACCTAAATTACTAGTTCTTGATGAACCGACGAATCATTTGGATACAGAGACAATTCAGTGGCTCCAAGATTGGCTCAATCGTTATCGAGGCAGTGTGTTATTTATTTCTCATGAGCGAGATTTCATTGATCAAACGGCTCAAATGACGTACGAATTGATGAAAAAAGGAACGAAAAAATATCAAGGTGGGTATCAAGCTTATAAAGTGCAAAAAGACCATGAGATTAAGTCACTCCAATCGTTGTATGAGAAGCAGCAACAGGAGCGGAGAAAGCTAATGGAAACTATTCAAATGTATAAAAATTGGTATCAACAAGCAAATGCCGCCGCGAGTGTGCGTAATCCATTTGCACAAAAGCAAGCAGCGAAACAAGCGGCAAAATATAAAACGAAGGAAAAGGAGTTGGAGCGCTTAGAAAGTCAGCTTGTCGATAAACCTCAAGAGGTGACGTCTATTCAAGCGAGTTTTGATGCGAGAGACTTTTCTGGAAAGAGGATGTTGGATATCAACCAAGTTAGTTTCTCTTATGGAAATGATCTTGTTCTTCATAAAGTTAACATGCAAATTAAGCAAGGTGATCGACTGGCGGTGATCGGTAAAAATGGCAGCGGTAAAACGACGTTATTAAAACTGATGGCTGGAAAATTAACGCCGACGAGCGGAGAGATTGTAAGAAACCCACAGTTAAAGATTGGTTATTTTTTTCAAGAGCTTGAAAATTTACATCCTGAACATACGATTTTAGAAGAAATTTTGTCTTTGCCAAATATGACTCAGTCTGAAGCGAGGACAATTCTTGCCTGCTTTTTATTCCGAAAAGAAGAGGTTTATAAGCAAGTGAAGGAATTAAGCATGGGAGAGAAGTGCCGTGTTGCTTTTGTGAAACTTTATTTTTCTGGAGCTAATTTGCTTATTTTAGATGAACCGACCAATTATTTAGATATTGTGACTCGTGAACGGATAGAAGAAATGTTAGGGGACTACGAAGGAGCGGTTGTCGTCGTTGCTCATGATCCATATTTGTTACGGAAAATTGCGAATACCGTTGCGATCATTGAGGAAGGAAAGGTGTCTCACTATATCGGCACGTATGAGGAATGGGAACAGCATGTGAGGATCTCACCACAAATTCAACAACTGAAAAATGAGCAGCAACGATTAGAATGGAAGATTGCCACGTTGTTAGGTGAGGACGGCGTCGAAACAGAAGAGCAGCAGCTTGAAAAAGTGAGAAAGCTGAAACAGCAGCTGGAGCAATTGAAACGGATGGAAGATTAAAAAAGGTGTCAGCTCATAAAGTAGAGCTGACGCCTTTTTTCTATATTCTTTTGTGAATTAGGAAGAAGTAAGCAAATAAAGCGATTAAATTACAGCTCAGAATAATGATTCCCATAGGTAGTGCATTTTCGTCCCCTGCCATTCCAACGAGTGGTGATACAAGGGCGCCACCGATGGAAGGAAGCAAGCCAAGTAGAGCAGAGGCACTTCCGGCTGCTTTTCCTTGGCTTTGCATACTAAGAGAGAAAGCTGTCGTTGAAACGACCCCTACACTTGAAACAATTAGAAAGAGAGCGATCACCATAGCGATTAATGGTAGTTTAGCAAGAACAACAACGATGAGCAGAACCCCACCTATAAATGCCATCAAGACACCGCTAAAAAGTAGCTTCACTTCACTAATCGTACTAGATAATCTCCCAGCGACTTGAGCTGTAAGGATAATCCCAACACCATTAATGGCAAATAAAATCGAAAATTGCTGAGGTGTCACCCCGTAAATATTTTGCAAAATGAAAGGCGACCCAGCAATGTAAGCAAACATGCTTGCCATAATGAGTGCTTGTGTGAGTGCTAACCCCATAAATGAACGGTTTTTTAAAAGTACTCTAAATGTTTTTAATGTCGCTTTTAAACTACTTTCTGAGCGATGGTGGATAGGCAATGTTTCTGGTAAAAAGAAAAACACCGCTAAAAACATGATCAGTCCAATAACGCCTAAAATGATAAAAACGGCAGGCCAAGAAGTGAAATTCAAAACGGCTCCGCCGGAAATGGGAGCAAGAATAGGTGCAGCTCCATTGACAAGAGCGAGTAAAGAAACAAATTTTGTTAATTCCTTTCCAGAATATAAATCACGAGCAGAAGCACGCGCAATAACAATTCCAGCAGCTCCTGTTAACCCTTGAACGAAGCGAAGGAAAACAAGCATCCAAATATTAGGACTGAAAGCGCATAGTACAGAGGCTATGGAATAAATGATTAACGTAGAAATAAGCGGTTTGCGTCTTCCTTGTATATCACTTAAAGGGCCGAAAATTAATTGCCCGATAGCTAGCCCTAGTAAACAAGCAGTTAAGCTTAATTGTGCGAGCGAAGTCGTTGTATGTAAATCCTCTGCCACCATCGGAAGAGCAGGCAGGTACATATCCATTGATAATGGACCAAATGCTGTTAAAGAACCAAGAATAAGCACGATCCAAGTTTTGCTCAATGGGCTCGTCAGCTCTGTTTGTTTTTCTAATGAGTTCATCTTCTATGTCCTTTCAAGTGAATTTCCAATGCATGACACTAGTCTAACATAGGGGGTGGAAATATACACCTTTAGAACAGTAGTAATAGTAAACATGATTAATATAACTTCAGACTCATATGAAGCGTATTTATCGGTAAGTTATTTATAACTAAAATTATAAGATGAGTCTTCATATTTAGTAGTTTATAAATAATCTTTATTAAGGAGGGGAAGAAAAGTCTATTTTTTCGACAAAAATTTACAAACTCAAAGAAATGGTAGCTACGAATAATATTTACTTTTTTATAACAAAGTATTAATAGAGAGTTAATAAATGTGAGTTATTATATGATTATCAACGACATGGGAACGATTCCATGTAGTGTAGTTATTACATATATATTCTTTCTAGATTCAATTTTTTATTCGTTTTTCGACATATTTTAACAATTTTTGTGAATGACAGAAATAAATAATTTATTTACTTTTTTATAACAAAGTATTAATAGGGAATTAATAAATATAATATATGATTAATTTATAGAGTATATGGGAACGATCCCATATAGTTTCAGATTATGCTTGTAGACGATCAGTAGTTTTGTATTCCAGCAAATATTTAGTAATGGTAGATAAACAAAAATATGGGAACGATCCCATAAAGTCTTGTGAAGGTGATGTTGAATGAATATTAAAGATGTGGCACAAAAAGCGGGTGTCAGTAAAACAACGGTTTCGCGAGTGCTAAATAATGAAAAATATGTATCTGATGAGAAAAGAGAGCGAGTTCGTCAGGCTGTAGAGGAGCTAGGTTATGCGCCGAATTGGGTAGCAAGAAGTCTAGTGACGAATAAAACCAACTTGATTGGCGTCATTGTGCCGGAAGTTGATTTGAGTTTTTACTACTCGATCATTTCGGAGATGGAAAAAATCGCTTTTGAAAAAGGCTATAAGTTATTTGTATGTAATACGTTGCATCGTCCAGAGAAAGAGATTGAATATCTTAGCTTATTAAAGGAGATGAGAGTAGATGGCTTGATTTTAATGCATGAAGAATTATCGGAGCAATCGATTAACATCATTCAAGATTGGGGAATCAATTCAATTTTCTTATGTGGTGAAATTTTGGGTTCTGATATTCCAAGTGTACTCATCGACAATTATGCTGCTGCAAAGGCGATGACGGAGTATTTAATTGAATTAGGTCATGAAGAAATATTGTTTATTGCTGGTAGTGAATCTGAACATGCGACATTAAACAAGCGTTTAGCAGGATTCATAGATGGGATTAAACATTCAAACAAACAAATTACATATAAAGTTGCTTATGGTGATTACTCCATGGACAGTGGTTATCAAGCAATGAAAGACGTTCTAGAACATAACAACAAACCCACTGCAGTATTTGCAATCAGTGATGACGTAGCTGTTGGGGCAATGAATTGTCTAATGGATCATGGGCTTCAAGTACCTAAAGATGTGTCTGTCGCGGGATTTGATGCCAGTAAAATTTCAACAGTTTGCCGACCGAAATTAACAACGATCGAACAACCGATCGGATTATTAGCTAAAACGGGAATGGAAAAGTTGATAGATCATATTGACAAAACCACCTATGAGAAAAAGATCTATGTTCCGTATCAGTTGCTCATTCGCGAAAGTTGCAAGCCACTTAAAGGAGGTGAGCATGTAACGTAAACTACTAATTTGGAGGCTATAAAAATTTATGTGGTATTTTAAGGCTTTACCGAAAGGAAAAATTATTGAATTTATTATTGTTGCAATATTTTGCTTGTTCTTTTTTGGACCATTATTAAATCTTGTCATATTAGCATTTTCTGGAGAGTGGAGATATCCTGACATGTTTCCAACATCTTGGTCGTTAGATTGGTGGAAGTATGTTTTTGAAAACGATCAGATTGTAAAATCCATTCTGTTATCCTTTTTAATTGCAACGATTGTCACCATTGTTTCTATTATCATTTGTATTCCAGCAGCCTATGCATTTGCGCGACTGCAATTTCCATTGAGAAGAATGTTCTTATTCTCGTTCTTGTTGACAAATGCTTTCCCTAAAATGGGTCTTTATGTTGCGGTAGGTGTGATGTTTTATCAGTTTGGTCTTATGAATACTTTTATAGGTGTTGTATTGATCCATGTGATTAATACGCTCATGTATATGACTTGGATTCCTTCAGCGGCATTTAAAAATGTCCAAAAATCACAAGAAGAAGCAGCGAGAGATTCCGGTGCGTCTCCTTTAAGAGTGTTTTGGCATATTACGTTGCCTATTGCCGCACCGGGTATTATTGTAGCTTCTATCTTTACTTTCTTGTCTTCTCTAGACGAAGCACAAGGAACTTTGCTAGTAGGAATTCCAGATTACCAAACGATGCCTGTTATTATGTATTCTATTATCGCTGACTATCCAGCTAATGCTGGTGCTGTATTTTCGATTATTTTAACATTGCCAACTATTGTGCTGTTAATGGCTGCTAAAAAGTTTCTTGGAAATGATGCCGTCGCTGGCGGATTTCAGATGAAATAAGGAAAAGGTGGATGTAATGAGTGTGCAATTAGAAGTTAAAGACTTAACAAATATTTATAAAACAGGAGATGGGATCAGAGATATTCATTTACAAGTAAAAAAAGGAGAATTGTTGACTTTACTAGGCCCTTCTGGTTGTGGAAAAACAACAATTTTAAGGTCCATTGGGGGCTTTGTCACACCTCAAAAAGGACAAATTCTGATTGACAATGAAGATATCAGTCAATATACACCTGAAAAAAGGCCGACAGCTATGGTATTTCAAAGCTATAATTTATGGCCACATATGAATATATATAACAATTTAGCATTTAGTATGAAGCTTAAGAAGATGAAAAAAGAAGAGATTCGTGAACGGGTACAGTGGGCGCTGAAATTAGTGCATTTAGAAGGAATGGAAACGAAATTCCCGGCTGAACTTTCCGGCGGACAACAACAAAGGATTGCTTTAGCAAGGGCATTATTATTAGATCCTAAAGTCCTCTTGCTAGATGAACCTTTTTCCGCTCTCGATGCCAAGCTACGTCACGAATTAAGAGAACAATTAAGAGAAATTCAAGCGATTCAAAATTTGACAATGATATTCGTTACGCATGATCAAGAAGAGGCCTTGGCTATATCTGATCGCATTGCTGTAATGAATAAAGGGAACATTGAACAATTAGATGCTCCAAAAGAGATTTACAATTCGCCTAAGACTTATTTTGTAGCAAACTTCATTGGGAAGATGAACTTTATTGAACGACAAGCGAAAGATGGAATCGTTCAATTAGGAAATTCCATGTTTGAAGTGAAGGATGTAGGAAATTCAAAAGTAAATATAGCTATTCGACTTGAAGATATAGAAATTAGTGATTGTAACGGAGATGTAACAGGTACAATCAAGAAAATTATGATGTTAGGTCACTATGCAGAAGTAACCATTGAAACAGAGTTGGGCTTATTCAAAACATTTATTGAAAAGAGAAAGCTAGAGACATTAGCTGTCAATCAACAAGTAGAAGTAAGTATTAAAGCTGTTACATTTTACAAAGATAATCAACTACAACCAATTGTTAAAAGGAGCGAAAATCATGTTCAAAAACTTACAACAGTACACTAAAAAATTATCTATCACAGCTATCGCAGGAATGACGGCTTTATCACTAGCTGCTTGTAGTGATACTAAAGAAGAAGGTAAAACAGAAAGTGGCTCTAAGTCTGAAGAGAAAGTAAAGGTATCTTTATATTCAACAGGATCATTAAATGTCCAAACCTTTTGGGAAGAAGTGATTCCGAAGTTTGAAGAAGAGCATCAAGATATCGATGTTGAATTAGTATTTTTAGCGGCTGGCCAAGGTGGGCAATCAACAATGGATCGTATGCTGGCGGCGAAAAAAGCGAATAAAGACTCAGGTGTAGATATTTATGAAGGTGGACTTGAAGATGTCCTTCGCGGAGAAGAAGAAGGGTTATTTGAGAAGTTGAACGAATCTAATATTCCTAATATTGCAAATGTTAATGAGAAAAATATGGATGGAACGAAAGAACTTGCAATTCCACACCGTGCTTCTGCCGTTGTACTAGCATACAATAGCGACAAAGTGAAAGAAGTACCTAATACACCAGATGAACTTTATAAATGGGTGAAAGATCACCCTGGTAGATTTGCTTATAATGACCCTACGACAGGTGGATCAGGAAGCTCATTTGTTATTACGACGCTTTATAATCAGTTGCCAGAAGAAGCGATGAATACTCAAGACGAGAGCATCATGAAAGATTGGGATAAAGGATTCCAAATTTTAAATGACTTAGAGCCATACTTATACAAAGAAGGAATTTATCCAAAGAAGAACCAAGGGACGTTAGATTTATTGGCTAACGGAGAAGTAGATATGGTACCTGCATGGTCTGATATGGCTTTAGAACAAATGAACAATAAATTACTTCCAGAAACGACTAAATTAAAGCAACTAGAGCCAGGCTTTACTGGAGGCCCTGCTTATTTAATGGTTCCAGCAGATAACGATGAGAAGGAAAAAGAAGCAGCTCAAGAGTTTGTAAACTACGTATTAACACCAGAAGTTCAAGAAGTTGTTATTGAAAAAATGTACGGCTTCCCGGGTATTAAGTGGGATCAATTAGATCAAGATTTACAAAAAGAGTTTGAAAGTGTATCAGGAGAATACAGAATCTTTAACGGTGGTACGTTAGGGGAAGAGATCAACAAGAGATGGCAAAAGGAGATTGCTAATTAATGAATGAAAAGAAGCAAAAGTTTTTGGGAGTGGCGATGGTTTTACCATCGTTTCTCTCCTTATTCATTCTAGTCATTTGGCCAGTTTGTATTTCGATTAAACAAAGTTTTTTAAATGAAAACGAAGAATTTACTTGGGATAATTATAAGTATGTTTTAACAGATCCTATGATGGTAGCTAACTTCAAACATACGATGATCATTACATTAGTTTCGTGTTTATTAGTATTAATGATCAGCTATGTACTTGCTGCTTATTTAAGATTTTCGACGAGCTGGTTTGCCAAATTTATTGGTAGGTTCTACTTTATTCCGATGTTTATTCCAGGGATTATTGCCATCTATGGATTTATTAATATGTATCGTGAAACGGGCTGGATTGCTAGATTTATCGGTTCGGAAAATATGCCTACATTTTTATACGATATTAAGGGACTTATATTAATGAATTTATGGTTTAATATCCCATTTACTACAATGCTTTTGCTTTCTGCATTATCAGCAATTCCTAACTCAGTGATCGAAAGTGCTAGAGATGTAGGAGCTAAAAAGCTTACGGTGTTTTTTAAATTCATTTTACCTTTGTCTTATAACACGTTATTAGTGGCATTAACCTTTGCATTTATGGGGATTGTTGGTAGCTTTACTGCCCCGTTTTTAATTGATAAAAATGCTCCTCAAATGCTAGGGGTTTCGATGCAACAACATTTCTCTGTTTACCATGAATTAGGGCAATCAAGTAGTATTGCAGTTATTTTGTTTCTAATGTGTGCAGCAGTCGGATTTATCTATATCAGAAATATGATGAAAAATGAAAGCTAGTCATAAGGAGTGCAAACGATGAAGCCAACGATCCACGAAATGAAACGAGACGTATTCGATCAGTCTGTTGAATATACCGTTGATGCTCCAGCGAAAGGTTTATATAGTTTAGATATTCAAGCTACGTCTCATTCAGATTGGGGACGAAAAGGAAACGAGTCTAATTTATTAGTAGTAGAAGTAATGAATGAGGACAATCAAGCCTTTCATTATCATGTTGTTACATATATGGGCGAGGAGAGTTATTGCTATAAATTATTTCTTGGATTTATTGCAAAAGGCTCTTATAAAGTAACGATCAGTAATAAAGAAGTTCCTGTTTGTGAACGAACGATCGTAACGGTTCATGAGGTGAATTTGAGAGAATTGAAGCTGTCTCCATTAGAAACGTTAGCGCATCAACATGCGCCAGTATTATACGGAAGGAATCATTTCTCACCATTTGATAGCTGTTATACGGATACTCCTTTAGCATTATCGTATTTAATGACGGAGTTAAGTAATGATATCATCGAAATAGAATATCATTATGTTTTTAGCCATGAAGATGAAGGAACACCAGGACAATTATTGATGGCGAAATGGGGAAGAACACTAGATATTGAATATTGTTATCGAGTGAAATGGAACCGAAAAACGTCTGAAATCGTGGAAGCGAGATATCAAGGTCCTCATCATGAAGATCGAGCCTTTATCGGTCAATATGTGAGCGGTAGTCACCGACCTATTTTGCAAACGAGAACGACTAATGGCAATTTTGATCATGTGATCGATTCAGAGTATTGTTTTTCGATCGCACCAGAGATTTTCTGGGATCATCAAACAGAGCCGCGTGAATGGTTTATGAGGAAGCGTCCAGATATTAACTTAGTGATGATTAAGGAAGCAGAAAGACAATTAGCAAAAAATTCGGTTCCCATGAATCAAATCGCCTCACCAATCAACCATTTATATGCTTATTGTTTTACGGACAAAGAAGAGAGTGATCATGTGATTGACTTCGTATATCAGTTTGGCGAGAAAGAGGTTAGTTCTTCGCATGATTTTTACAGTCCAATTTATGGGTTTGGTTCCTACAGTGATTCATTTTCGAATTTCACTATCGCTTTTGAATACGATGAAGTGCAGGCATGTCTGTCTTCGTTGCGTGTTCGATTGTTAGAAGGTGAAAACATCACCATTAATAAAATAGAGTTTTATATGTTACGTGAGGATGGTATGTTGCGTTTAGTGGAAGAAACAGAACAGCCTATTATTTTAACAAAAGAAAGCTCGATGATTTCGATAGGGGGTTAAGCAATGAATGAAACATTACAGAAAAAAGTAGAGCTGTTGAATAGCCAGATGGTCGTTAATCAAAGCTCTGATCAAAGTCATATTTCCCATCGATTCTTTTTACCAGAAGGAATTGAATCTCTTACTATTAGTTTTTCCTATTCCCCTAAATTCGTTGAATACGGACCAGAGAATCAAGAAATCGTACGTAAAGCTTTTGATTTTTATGATGATAAATTGGTAAAAAATAAAAAAGTCGTAAAAGATTTTTCTCCTTTTAAAAATTTATTAACGATTTCAATTGAAGATCCTATTGGATTTCGAGGAAATTGCCATCGTTTTCATCCTGAAGGTTATGAGATCCACGTATCAGACGAGAACTCAACTCCAGGTGTATTGAATCGTGAAATGAAGAGTGGGATGTGGACGATTACAATCAATAGTCATTGTATCTTGTCAGAAACTTGTGATGTACAGTTAATTGTTCATGGAACACAATCTATTAACCAAGACAAACGGTGGTACAATAAGCCATTTGAAGATATAAAGAAGATCAACTTCACCACTAATAAGGAAAGTGAGAGCCCAAGTAAAAACAGTGCATATTCTTGGAAAAGAAGTGAAATTCATTGCCATACGAACCATAGTGATGGGGTTCAAACGGTGGAAGAGCTCGTAAGTAAAGCGAAGGAATTAAATATTTCTTGTTTAGCGATTACAGACCATAATACGATGAGTGCCACGGAGAAGTTGGAACAATTAGAGGCGACGTATGGGGTCAAGCTAATGAGGGGAATTGAGTGGACTACTTTTTATGGTCATATGTTAACACTTGGTTATGACCAATTAACGGCGATCAATTGGAGCAACGTGGGGCCTACTTCTATTGAAGAAAGTATTCAAGAAGTGAAGAAGGAAGGTGCGATTGTTGGGATTGCGCACCCGTATCAATTAGGCTCTCCTTTTTGCACAGGATGTTATTGGGAGTATGAGATGTTAAATCTTGATCATTATGATTTTATCGAAGTATGGAATGGAGAAAATCCGCACATTAGTAGAATCAATAAAGCTGCCTTTGAAACATGGACTGAATTATTAAATCAAGGCGCGAGAATTCCAGCAACGTGTGGTCGAGATTGGCACGTAAACGAAACAAGTAAACAATTGGCCTTTTTATATTTATACTTACCAGAAAATCCAACGATTGTGGACATGAGACAAGCGATTAAAAGAGGAAATTCATTTGTTAGTATGGGGCCTCAAATTGAGTTTTATGCGGCAGATGAATATATCTCAGGTGATGTGTTATCTGTTCATAATCAAGATCAAATTAACGTTCAAATAGATATTTCCGAGTACAATGATTCATATGCGATTGTGATTGACTCAAATGTAGGAGCTGTATATAGAAGTGATTGTGAAGGAGATATTCGTCAAACTGTAGAAGTAAAAACTAATATCGATTCACAACAAGTCAACTGGATTCGGTTGTTAGTTTACTCGGATCGCAGAGAACTAATTGCCTTTACGAATCCGATTTATTTTGAAGCAGAAACGTATGAGTCATAATCGAAAAGTCACCTTATTTTCTTTAGCTTCTATCATATTTATTGAACAAATTTTTAGAGTTTTACAAGGAAATATCGATATTTTAGTGTTAGGGAAAGTTTCAAATGATGCAGTAGCTACTGTAGGGCTCATTAATCAAATTATGGCATTAAGCTTTATTTTTGTGAGCATCGCCGTTTTAGGAACCAATATTTTATTTTCCTATTATTACGGAGAAAGAAATTATTTAAAGATGTCACAAATGATGGCGAGTGGAATGGCCTTTGTCTTATGTGTAGCTATTGTATTATCGATAGGGTTACTCATTTTCTCCGAAGAAATATTGTTGACGATGGGCTTAGATGATTCACTAGTGGATTTAGGAAATGAGTTTTTTATGATTTTGGCACTTTCTATTCCGATCCAAGGGATTAATTCCATTTTTCTGGTATATTTAAGAAATGTGCAAATGAGAAGAGTCATTATCGTGACGTTAATCATTAGTACAATCATTAATTTCATCGGAAATATTTCTAGCTTGTTTTTATTTGAATCTGTTCACAACATTATGCTTGCAGTTGCCATAATGACAGGTGTGTCTTATTTAATCCCTTTCTTTGTTTATGGCTATTTTATTTTGAAATCAGACATTGTTCAGTTGAAAGTGAAATATATTCATTCATCCAATGTGAAAGAAATTTTTCGATTAGGTGCTCCGACAGCGGCTGAGCAGTTTTCATATATGATCTTTCAATTGTTTTTAAGTTGGGTTATTCTCTCTTGGGGATTAGAGCAACTAAAGGCAAAAACGTATGTTCAAACGTGGTCGGAGTTTATTTTTCTTTTTACCATTACGATTGGGCAAGCGACACAAATTCTATTAGGCCAACGATTAGGAGCCAATAAAGTAGAAGAAGTTGTTCCGATTGTTTCAAAGAGTATTAAAGTGAACTGTGTTATCAGCGTTGTGCTTAGTTTATTATTATATTTGCTTCATGATCATCTTGTCGCTTTTTATCAGCTCAATGATTCGATCGCTATGTATATTGCTAGTATGCTGTTGATTACGATTTTTTTAGAGCCATTCCGAGCGGTTAATGTTAATTTGATTAGCTCATTATATGCTATGAAAGATACGAAATTTGTTTTTATTAGCATTTTTTCGCTTTGGTTCATTGTCGTGCCTATCCTATTTATTTTTAAAAATGAATTAACGATTGTGGATGTCTGGATGATCATGGTTGGGGATGAATTATTTCGCTCGATCCTATTCTTCTTGAGATGGAAGCAACAATTAAAAAATAGGTTAGGTGTAAAGGTGTTGCAAAAGGTTGTTTAATATTCATTTTAAAACTCCTTGTATTTTGATAAATCTCTATATAAAATATAATAGAACTGGAAAATTGTAGCTAGGGTTCCGCTTCTGTTCGAGAAGGGCTGTGACCGAGGGCTACCTCTTCTGCAATAGCAGAAGGCACCTATTGACATAAAAGGTCCGAGGGGAAAGGTTCGGTGTATTTCGTATGCACTGAATTCTTTCTCTCGGGCCTTTTTTATTTTGAAATTGAAATGGAGGAAAAAAGAAATGAGTAATGATCTTCAATTGTATCCAGGAGTGGCGGTAGTGATTTTTGATGAAAAAAAACAAGTGTTGTTGCAAAAGCGAGCAGATGTAGGCCTTTGGGGGTTGCCATCTGGTCATGTGGAACCGGGGGAGACGGTGGAAGAAGCAGCCGTTCGTGAAGTTCATGAAGAAACAAATTTGCATGTTCGAATCAAAAAATTAATCGGCGTCTACTCAGAGCCATCTTCTCAAATTTTTCATTATCCTGATGGTCGAACGGTTCATTTTATTACGACTTGTTTTTTAGCTGAGGTCATTGAAGGAGAACTTCGCTGGCAAGCTAGTGAATCATTAGACGTGCAATTTTTTGCGGTGGATCAGTTACCTATTGATTTATTACCGATGCATCCACGATGGCTAGACGATGCTCTTGCTAATAAAGAGCGGGCATTTATTCGCTAGTGGGATATGCTACAATAGTAGCAATATTCACAAAAGGAGATAACAGCCCCTATGCATGTATGTTTTCGGCTTCTTTATCTTGTTCTTTGCTTGATGTTTTGCCTTGTGTCTGTACCGACTAGTTCTGTCGCTAGCATTGTTGGTCATGACAAGCAGGCGAAAGATCGGCAAGGAAAGAAAGTATATAAAATTGCTGGTGAACAGCATTTAGCTCCTTTTTCTTTTATCGATGAAAAAGGAGAGTTTACCGGCTTTAGTGTTGCATTGTTTGATGATATTGCGGCGAAGGAAGAAGTGGAGTTTGAGTATATTCCGATGGATCTTTATCAGGCGACAAAAGCTCTGCAAAAAGGGGAAGTAGACGCCGTTATGGGGATGAAATATTCTGCGGAACAAAATGCACGCTTTTCTTTTTCTGAACCATATTTCACGATGGCTGATGCAGTCGTAGTTCCCAATGATTCTGCCCCAAAAGTGAAAAAGCTAACAGATTTGCGTGGGAAAACGATTGTGATGCAGGAGGAGCCTGTCGCTTTTGATTTATTATTAAATGTTAGAAGAGTGGATTTTCTATTAGCGCTTAATCCTGAAGATGCTTTACAGTTTTTATTTATGGGACGAGCCGATGCTTATCTTTCGAATAAATGGACAGCCGAATATTATTTGAAGCAGTCAGGTAAGCAAAATGACTATACGGTGTTGGATCATTTAGGAGTGCCTTCAGAGTTTGCAGTCGCTGTTAGGCCGAATGAGACAGAGTTGCTGTCTTTGATTAATCGGTCGTTGAACCGTATGGAGGCGAGTGGGGAGTATCAACAATTGTATAATGAATGGTTTGTCCCAAATACGGACGAGCGATTGAAGGAACTAAAAAACTGGATCGTCTTCCTTGTTATTATCATCACGTTAGCCTTCGCTGTTTTGTATATGACATATGTATGGAACAAGCGCTTACAGAAAGAAGTGGCTAAGCGTACATCTGCGTTAGCAGTAGCGAATGAAAAGCTGGAAGTGCAGCGTCGAGCCATTTCAGCGGCTAATGCTTTTAAAACGCAAATTATTAATCATATGTACTATGGAATTCTGACGTTTGATAAATCTTTTCAGCTGACAAGTATGAATCAGCGTGCGAGGCAAATGCTTCATTTGGCAGATAAGGAAGTTGTGCAAACAACGGATATTTTAGCACAACCGCTCATTCGCCGTATTCTTGATACATATGAACATGTATGGGATAAGCAAATGGAGCTATTGAAAGAAGAAATTGAAATCGAACACGAAGGTCAAACGCAATTTTTCTTATATCGCTTAATTCCGCTATATGAAGAAGAGGGGCAAATGAACGGCTATTTATTAACGCTTGCGGACCGTTCAGAAGCGAGAATGCTTGAGGAGAAACTCGCGACTCAGGAGAAAATGCGAGCGCTTGGCCAGCTTGTCGCTGGGGTTGCTCATGAAATTCGTAATCCACTGACATCGATGAAAATGTTTATAGATTTACTTCCACGTAAATATGAAGATCCTGTGTTTCGAGAAGAATTGCTTAAGCATGTACCAGAAGCTCTTCATCGAATGAATCGAATTGTGGAAAATTTATTAGATTATGCTCGACCAAAATATCCGAAGAAGAAGCTGTTTGCAGTCGAGCCCTTTATACAATCGCTCGAAGCGATTATTCAGCCGACGTTAAGGAAAAAAGGTATTGAGTTCCATTTACAGATTGAATCAGAGATGATGCTGTATAGCGATCCAGATCAAATGAAACAAGTGATGCTGAATTTGATGTTGAATGCGATCGATGCGATGGGAAGTTGTTCAGAAAAAGTTCTATCCATTGTAGCTGAAACAGATGAAGGAATAGGTATGATTAAGGTATTAGATACTGGAGAGGGCATGGAAAAGGAAGAGATTTCTCATATTTTAGAGCCTTTTTACACGACGAAGGATCATGGGGTAGGGCTTGGATTAACCCTTTGTTATCAATGGGTGAAGGAGAACAATGGAGAAATGAATATTGAATCTGTCAAAGGGCAAGGGACGACGTTTTCCTTGGAATTGCCTATAACAGTAGAAGGGGGAGAACAGTGAGATGAAGCCAGCTATATTAATCATTGATGATGAATCGGCGATTGGGTCTTCTCTTTGCTTTGCTTTAGAAAATGAATACGAAGTGATGGCTGTTACCCATGTTCCAGACGGATATGAGCTGTTGAAAAAAAAGAGTATGGATATCGTGCTACTCGATTGGCGGCTCGGGAAATATAATGGGCTTGAAGTGCTGACTGAAATTAAAACCATTCAGCCGGATATCGCTGTAGTCATGATGACTGCCTATGGAACGATTGAATCCTCTGTTGAAGCGATGAAGCGAGGTGCTTATCATTACATTACAAAGCCGTTAGACCTGGATGAGCTAGAAATTTTACTTAAAAAGGCTCTAGAGCACCGCCAGCTACATTATAAAATCCGGGAGCTAAGTGATACGATCGAGAAAATTAAGGGTTATGATCAAATGATCGGGGAAAGTGACGTGATGAAACAAGTATTTTCCCTAATTGATCGTGTGAAGGATATTGATTCTAGCGTGTTGATCTTTGGAGAGAGCGGTACAGGGAAAGAGCTCGTCGCAAGAGCGATTCATCGGCAAGGAAAAAGAAAGAACGGGCCGTTTATTTCAGTGAACTGTGCGGCAATTCCAGAAGCCTTACTAGAAAGCGAGTTGTTCGGCTATGAAAAAGGTGCTTTTACAGGAGCTGTCCGTAGCCAAGAGGGGAAGGTGGCTGCTGCAAGTGGTGGCACCCTTTTTTTAGATGAAATAGGTGAAATGCCAGCTTCTTTGCAAGCAAAATGGCTAAGAGTATTACAGGAAAAAGAGATTACACCACTTGGATCAACAGAAACGAAAAATGTAGATGTACGGATTATTAGCGCAACGAATAAACATTTGCCTAGCATGGTTGAGGAAGGTTCATTTCGTGAAGATTTATTCTTTCGCTTGAACGTTATTCCGATGCATTTGCCGCTGTTACGTGATCGCAAAGAGGACATCGATTTGTTGATTTCCTATTTTTTAAAGAAATATGCAGAAGAAATGCAGCGGCCATTGCCGACGCTTTCATCTAGTGCGCATGATCGGCTCATTAATTACGATTATCCAGGGAACATTCGGCAACTAGGGAATATTCTTGAATATGCCGTAGCGATGGCGAAAGAAAGAGTGATTCAGCTAGAGGATTTGCCAATCACTGTGGCAACGACAAAAGAAGCTTCCACAGTAGTAGATGCTTCAACGAACAGCAAAGAGATCATTGACGTCCCAGTTGGAGCGACAATGAAAGAAGCGGAGCGACTGATTATTGAAGCAGTGCTGGAACATTGTGGAGGAAATCGGCGGCAGACGGCTAGTGTACTAGAGATTAGTGAAAGAAATCTTCGCAATAAATTACAGCTGTATCGTCAAGAGCCGAAATAAGATGAAAAAAATGCCGGGTAGGAACATTTTGCCGTTCTTACCCGGCATTTTTTGCCGCTTTTATAATAAGGGGAAGAGTTTTTACTCCGCTTCAATTAATGCTTAAAAAAATAAATAAAAGTCTTCATCCCTTTGAAAATGATAGATTTGCTCAAAAAAGCGAATGAGTTTATTGTCTGAATTTTAAAAATGGCACAACAATTGCATTAATATTTATAAAAATTTATAAAAACAACGACAACAGGGGTGGGGAAATGAAAAAGTATACAGCGTTAATCTTTTTACTCATTGCGATTCTCACGTTTACTGCCGCGTGTGGCAATACGTCTGTTAGTGAAGAAGAGAATGAAAACGATTTCAAAAATGGTGATCCAGCAGAGGGAGCTCTTTCGGGAGAGCCGGTGACGATTTTAACAGGGGGAACGTCAGGGGTCTACTTCCAATTAGGAAATGCGTTGGCAAAGCTTTATGGTGAAGAATTAGGTGCGCAAACGAGTGCGCAAACAACAGGAGCTTCCGCTGAAAATACGATGAAAATTAGTAAGCAAAAAGCAGAGCTAGGTTTAGCGATGGCTGATACGGTGGCAGATGCTTATACAGGAGAAGGGAATTTTGTTCGCTCTGGAGCGTTATCGAATGTAAGAGCCATCGCTTCCCTTTATCCAAACTATTTGCAAATTGTCGCTCCTAAAAAAGCAGGCATCCGTACATTAGAAGATTTAAAAGGTAAAGATGTAGCGGTCGGAGCGCTCGGAAGTGGAACAGAGATTGTGGCGAAACGGATTTTACAAGGAGCAGGCATTACGTACGACGATATTAATGCGGACTTTTTATCTTTTTCAGAGGGAATTGAAGGAATTAAAAATGGAACAACTGATGTAGCTTTTCTTTCTTCTGGTTATCCAAATTCAGGGATTATGGAATTAGCCGCAACGGACGATGTGGAAATTATTCCAGTACCGAAAGAATTAACAGAGAAACTTCAAGGCCAATACCCTGCCTTTAAAGTAGGAGCGATACCAGGGAACACGTATAAAGGTGTCAAAGAGGATCGTGACACCGTTTTAGTTAAAAACTTAATGATTACTCATCAAGATTTATCAGAGGAAAAAGTATACTTACTGACAAAAACGATGTTTGAGAATTTAGATGATCTTCGTAACGCGCATAATGCCGCAAAGCAAATTGAATTAGAAACAGCGGTGGAAGAACTACCGTTACCGCTTCATCCAGGAGCAGAGAAGTATTACAAGGAAAAAGGAATAATCCAATAGAGAGGGGATGACGTTATGACAGAAAATAAAAATACAATGCCGGAAGCAGCCGGGGGAGAAGAGGAAATTCTACAAAAGTACGATAGTGAATCAAGGTTCCGGAAAATTGACGCAGGCTTTTGGCGTTGGGCTGTTTTTATTTTAAGTGTTGGTTTGGCAGGTTATCACTTATATACGGCTTACTTCGGTCCACTGGATGCTCTTCGTCATCGGTCGTTGCACACGGCGGTTATTGCCGCTTTAGTCTTTATTTTATATCCAGCTTTTTATAAAAAGAGTGCAAGTAACAAAGTGACGATTGTCGATATGCTCTGGTCCGTAGCAGCCCTTGCTACGGGTGGTTATATGATTTTTGATTATGAAGGTATTGCTACAAGAATGTCTATCTATATGCCAAGTAACGTAGACATTGCTTTTGGTATTTTAACGATCATTGTTGTGATTGAAGGTGGTCGTCGTGTAGCAGGGAATGCTTTAACGATTTTAACCGTTTTATTTCTGGCTTACGCCTTTTTTGGACATTCATTTCCAGATTTATTGAAACATTCAGGGAAAGACTTAGAAGATATCGTAACGTATATGTATTTATCAACGGAGGGGATTTATGGTATTGCGATTTCCGTATCTGCTTCTTATATTATCCTCTTTATTTTATTTGGAGCGTTTTTAAATAAATCAGGGATGGGGAAATTTTTCACGGATATTTCGCTTAGTGTAGCTGGTCATACGTCTGGTGGACCGGCGAAAGTATCGGTCATCTCAAGCGGTTTGTTAGGCTCGATTAATGGAAGTGCGCTTGCCAACGTCGTAACAACGGGGGCGTTTACGATTCCATTAATGAAACGTGTCGGCTACAAGCCAGCCTTTGCGGGAGCGGTAGAAGCGACGGCTTCAGTTGGTGGACAAATCATTCCACCAGTCATGGGAGCAACGGCGTTTATTATGGCAGAAACATTAGGGATGCCATACAATCAAATTGCTCTCGCAGCGATTTTACCTGCTTTCTTATACTATTTAGGCATTATTTTAATCGTCCATTTCCGGGCAAAAAAATTAGGCTTAAAAGGAATGTCTAAGGCTGAGCTGCCAAGCTTCTGGCATGTATTAAAAACTGGTGGTCACTTATTAATTCCGATCTTTGTGTTAATCGGTATGTTAATGGCAGGGAAAACACCGCTATATGCTGCTTTCTATGCGATTGTTTTGTCCGTTGCGGTTAGTTGGTTTAATAAAGAAACACGCATGGGCATGAAAGAAATTCTGGCGGCGATGGAAGAAGGAGTTCGAGCTGCTCTCGGCGTAGCGATGTCATGTGCGATGGTTGGTTTGATTGTTGGTGTCAGTACGTTAACGGGCTTAGGTCCAAAACTAACTCAGTCCATTCTTGCGCTTGGTCAAGGTGATATGTTCTTGACGCTCGTGTTTACAATGATCGCTTGTATCATTATGGGGATGGGATTACCATCTATTCCGACGTATATTATTACAGCGACGATGGCAGCACCTGCTTTGCTTGAGTTAGGAGTAGCTCCATTCGTTACTCATATGTTTGTATTCTATTTCGGAATTTTAGCGAACGTCACGCCACCAGTTGCTTTAGCTGCTTTTGCAGGAGCGGGAATTGCAGGAGCGAGTCCAAATAAGACGGGATTCGAAGCATTGAGGCTCGCGCTTTCCGGGTTTATTATTCCTTACATTTTCGTCTTTTCACCGGTCCTTCTTATGCAAGATGTAACTAGTCCATGGGAAGTCATTTGGGTCACGATGACAGCGATTATCGGCATACTCGGATTGAGTGTAGCGCTAGAAAGATATTTTATTACCGATCTACCTTTACCGCTTGCTATCCTTTGTTTACTTGGTTCAATTACATTAATCGTTCCTGGTCTATGGACGGATGTTGCTGGGCTTGTTGTACTGGCGATTGTGTTTGGACAACAATTACTGTCTCGCTCAAAAGGACAACCAAACATACAAGATTCAAACGCGATTTAATGATCAAAACAGCTGTTAGGGGCTCCTAACAGCTGTTTTTGATTACGTGAAATATTCAAGCTTGGCTTCGGGAAAGTATTGTTCGATATAATGTCCAAAAGTAGTTTGAATTTCCTCTTGTTCTTTTTTTGGATAGACGTATTTTCCGATTCCATATCGTCCCCATTTATATTGTCGCTTTTCCTCTTCCATTTCTAGCTTTGTCATCGGGTAATTTTTTTCGATGACACGTTTCGCTGGTTTTGTGAACCGATGCTGAATGAGCTCAAAGGTTAAATCTTTCGTGGCATAGGTTGGCAATGTCTCTTTCAGTGTTTGGAATAGCTCTAAATAACCTTGCTCCCAATCATCATACAAATAAATCGGAGCAATAATAAAACCAAGGGGATAGCCGGCTTTCGCTACTTTCGCTGCGGCTTCTACCCGTTCGGCCAGTCTAGATGTTCCAGGCTCAAGATATTTGATCACATAGTCTGCATTCATGCTAAAGCGAAAGCGAGTTTTCCCGTTATGTTTCGCATCTAGCAAGTGATCAACATGGGAAAATTTTGTTACAAATCGAAGCTTGCCATATTTAGATTCACCAAAAAATTCAATCGCCCGCTTTAACGAATGGGTTAAATGATCAATACCAACAATGTCCGATGTACAAGAGGCTTCAAATCTAGTAATATCGGGTGCTCTCTCGGCCATATAATTATCTGCGGCTTCTAATATTTCCTCGGTATTTACATACGTTCGAATGTAAGGTTTGCTTCCCATCGTTGTTTGTAAATAGCAATAATGACAATGCCCCATGCAGCCAGTCGCTAAAGGAATAGCATATTCAGCAGATGGCTTTGACGTATCAAATTTGAGCGTTTTACGCACTCCGACGACAAGAGTAGACTTAGCGATGCGATATTGCTGGAAATGATTATCACCGGGTAAATTTCGCACTTGATTGTGAGAAGTCGTCTGCCTAATTTCAATTCCCATATCTGTGAATTTCTTTTTTAATTCGTGTCCAAGCGGGTACTCTAGTGCTCGAGGCTCGATATATACAAGCTGAGGGATAAAAGGTTTAACCAATGTTCGCCCCCCTACTCAATCGCCCCAAAGTAACGAGCGAAATCCTGTTCCGCGGCCACTTCAGATGGATAAATAGCAATTTGTTGATCTAGGGGATAATATGTTTCGTATAAAAACAGTGCCAATTCTCCCGGTTGATCCGGGTGGTGAACAACCGCGGCTTGTTGCACATTCGCAGCTGTATACGTGTGAGGATTACGATAAATGACATATACGATATCCCCTGCTTGGTAAGCTTGTTCGGATAAGTCCATATCAGCACCTGCTTTCTTCAAAAATGTATCTATCCTTAGAGTGTCTTGTTATGAAGAAAACATTCGTTGATTTTCAAGAAAAAGAGGACATTTCTTATATGCGAAGTGCCCTCTTTTCTTGAATATATATTTAGATGCGTATCCGGCGATGGACGAACAAACCGATTAATACAAGGATCATAAGAGAGCCTAGGGCTGTTCGGCTAGCGATATTACCATAGTCGGCTAAAAGTAGAGTGATCGTTCCGTAAATGAGTGGCCCAACAATTGCTGATACTTTTCCTGAAAAAGCGAATAAACCAAAAAATTGGCCGCGTTTCTCTTCAGGTGTGAGCTCGATAATAAACGTTCTTGAAGTGACCCAGACAGCCCCCAATGAAACACCGAAAAGACTACCTGTCACCCAGAACATTGCACCATTCACAGCAAACGTACCAAGAAATAACGCAATAAGTAAGATGATTCCGACATACATAACGGATTTTTTCGCCCCAACAGCTTTTGTTACATACCCAAAAATAAAGGAGCCAATAATGCTTGCTATCGTTGATACTAAGTAAAGCAAGATGAATTCTCCTGATGAAAAGCCGACGATCGCTTTTGCATAGACGGCCATCATCGCAATCGCAGTGGCAATGGCATCATTGATGAAGAAATAAACGATCATAAATAAAAAAATCGCTTCGTGCTGTTTCATCTCTTTAAATGTAGCGTAAATTTCTTTGTATCCTTTTAGAAAATCTCCTTTTTCAGAGGGAGGTAGCGGCGTTGTTTCCTTTCCAGTTAACATTAACGGCAAAGAAAAGAGAAAGAAAAGTATCGCTGTCGGAATAAAGGCGCGATGGAAGTTCCCGTCACCAATGAAAGGATAAATCGCTAACCCAGCGAGCGTTCCGATATAGCCTACGGCAACTCCGAATCCAGAAAGTAGTGGGATTTCTTCTTTTGATCCTAAATCAGAAAGCATGGCATCATAGAAAATTAAGCTAGAATGATAAAAAAACTTCGCGATGATAAATAACAAGATGACGAGCACAAGGGCGGCAGGAAGACCGAAAAGACTACTTCCGAAATTCATTGATGCGAAAACACCCATGCCGATTGTACACACTATCGTAATGAGCGAAAAAGGAATAATATATCTCTTTTTTCGCCCTGTGCGGTCAATCATGACACCGAAAAGTGGGGAGAATAAGACAAGAAACAAGCTAGCTACGGCGTTAGCGTATGAAATAAACGTGCTGGCAATTTGATCTAACTGCTCACTTCCGCCAATGGTTTCTTGCAAATAGAAAGGAAAAAAGATTGTAATAATATTGGAAGAAAAAATTGTGTTGGCAAAATCATAAAGTGCCCAAGAAAGAACAGGCAATGAAAAAAATAACCCCCATGCCGATCGCTTGCTAGGCAGAGTGCTTTCTTTTCCTTGAAGATGAGCCATCCCCTTCACCTCTTTTTCTTCATTATAATTCTATTTTTCCTTTAGTTTTGTTTATTCTGAAAAAAATTACATAACATTTACAAAAAAAGCTGACTCATGTGCTAGGCGCTTATGAGTCAGCTTCTTTGCAGTGTACAGTTTTTGTGTGAACAACAATGCCGGTCATTGTTCCGATCAGTGCACTAAATATGATATCGGAAGGATAATGGTGACCAACCCAAACTCTTGATAAACCAACTAAGCCAGAAAGATAAGAAAGAATTCGTCCCCAAACTCGATCACGCAAGAAAATAGCAGAGGACAAGGCGAATGCTAGCAGTGTATGTTTGCTTGGAAAGGATGAATCCACCTTAGTTGGCATTAAGATGCCCACTTTTTGTTTCATAAATGGCCGTGGCTTAAAACAAAGGCGCTTTAAAACAAAATCAATAAGCCAGGCGACCGCGACAGATAAGATCGCAGAGCGTGCTGTTCTTCTTTTCCGACCGTCCAATACCCATTTGAGTAGCACAATGAAAATAAACACATAACGGGCTTTTCGTGAAAGAAGAATCATCAATTGATCGACTAGAAACAAGCGTCCTGATAGCTGTTGGATACCCCAAAATAATCTTTTGTCCATCAAACAGTCTCCCTCATCAAGTGATTCATTACAGTCATAACTTGCCCAGCTAAGCTATAATTAAACAAGGAAAAAGCAGGGGAGTGAATGAGTTAACTGCTGCCGCAACCTCCTCCGCAACTTGAAGAAGAGCAGCTAGAAGAGGAACAAGAAGAACTTGAGTCATTTCCTGAATCACAAGCAAAGCTAGAGCAGCCGCTGGAGGTGGATGAACCATGCGATGTTTCTTTAGGAAGCAAATGATCCATTTCTTCTTGATAATCATTCGCTTCATACATCGAGAAATAAATCATAGCCGGAAGTAAATACGTATAATTATTGTCCGAAGTCATGCGTTTGAAAGGCTCATCGTCCTTATCGTGCTTGATGGATTCTGCTTGTTGAATGTCATACTTTAGTAGCTGAATGACCGTTCTTTGAGGGTCTTCTGCTTCCTTAAAATACAGCTCCGATAACGCTGATTCAGGCAATGCCCTGAAGTTTTCTAACAGCTGAGCTTCAAGAGGATGCTTTAAAAATGGTCCCCATAATAAGCGACTGTTGGCGGTTGGTTCAAATAATTGCAGATACACCCAATCAAATAAAGCTCGTTCATTTGGAGCTGGGATAACCTCCATATTAGGAGTATGATGCAGAAACGCTCCGTAAAATTTATTAGAAAACGTTTCATAATCCTTTGTAAACAGTAACATTTCATGCCAAATTTCATCGACTTCCTCACTGAACATAGGTACAGTCTTTAGGATTTTTGCTAAAATAAAATATCTTTTTAGCTCAAACAGACGCCAGTCAAAATCATCTTCTGTCCAAATAGGGTGCTTCGTTAAGACGCGATCCTTTACTTTGTTAATAAAATCAGGAGGGAGCGATTCATTTAGCTTATTTTCAAGCGATAAGAATTCGGGATGACGCTCATCGATTAACGGAGGAGTTTCAATTCGATGTAGCTTTAATTTTTTCGGCCTTTTATTGATAGTGCTAAGTGCGGAAACAACGATAAATAATAAAATACCAACAAGAAAAGTTATCCATATTTCACTCATAAGAAGCCTCCTTTTTTTGGTATAATTCTATTATAATAGTGAGAGAATCAAAATGACAGGCATTTCCGGCAAGTGATAAGATAATTAATCCGATTGTTTTTATGTGAATTGAAAAAGAATTAAGGAAAAGCTTGTTCATTTGCGGTAAAATAGAGGCGTAGAAAATGTGGTGAACCGTCTGTATGGTCTTACTACATATCATATTAAGTAAGTGAGGAGTAGAAAAATGGAAAAAGTACTTATTTTCGGTCATAAAAATCCAGACACAGATTCAATTTGTTCAGCGATTGCTTATGCAGTTTTGAAAAAAGAATTAGGAATGAACGTAGAGCCCGTTCGTTTAGGAAATACAAACGGTGAAACAGAATATGCTTTAGAGAAATTCGGTGTAGAACTGCCTCGTTTAATTGAAAAAGCAGCTCCAGAAGCGCAAAAAGTGATCTTAGTTGACCATAACGAGCGTCAACAAAGCGTAGATGACATTGATGATGTACGTGTTCTTGAAGTCATCGATCACCACCGTATCGCTAACTTCGAAACGAGTGACCCTTTGTATTATCGTGCTGAGCCGGTTGGTTGTACAGCAACAATTTTAAATAAAATGTATAAAGAAAATGGTGTAGCTATTCAAAAAGAGATCGCTGGTTTAATGTTATCTGCGATCATTTCAGATACGTTATTGTTTAAATCACCAACTTGCACAGAAGAAGACGTTACAGCAGCACGTGAGCTTGCTGAGACTGCTTGCGTGGATGCAGAAGAGTATGGACTAGCGATGTTGAAAGCTGGAGCAGACCTAAGCGACAAGTCTGCAGACGAATTAATTTCGCTTGATGCGAAAGTATTTCCAATGGGCAGCCGTAAAGTAGAAGTTGCTCAAGTAAATGCAGTAGACACAGCGGATGTACTTGTACACAAAGCAGAAATTGAAGCAGCATTGAACCGTACAGTGGATGAAAAAGAACTAGATTTGTTCTTATTTGTTGTAACGGATATTTTAAATAGCAACTCTGTAGCACTTGCAGTAGGTAAAGAGCAAGCTGCGGTTGAAAAAGCATTTAACGTACAATTAAAAGATAACACAGCTATTCTTGAGGGCGTCGTTTCTCGTAAAAAACAGATCGTTCCGCCGTTAACAGATACGTTAAAAGATATGTGATTATGAAAAAAGTAAGGCTTCTCCGGCAAATAAGGAGAAGTCTTTTTTTGTTGAAGAATCGTTTAATTAATAAAAAATAATAGATATTTTAAATTATATTTTACCGTTTTTTATTGTTTTAAAATGTGTAAATATTACAAAAAGTAATCGTTAAATTGACAATTTAAAATAAAAAAATTATGATAATATAGTTTACATTTAATATATTCCACTTCTTTGTTTTTAATTTTTAGATAATACTGTAAATAAAGAGTGGTATAGAAATTTTTGGAAGGGGTTTCGATATGGACAGCGACTATAGGAAAAAAATTGTCCAGAGTGTACCGCAAAAAGGTTTTTTTGGTCATCCTAAAGGATTATTTACGTTATTTTTCACTGAGTTTTGGGAACGATTTTCATATTATGGGATGAAAGCCCTTTTAATCTATTATATGTACTACTCTGTCTCTGAAGGGGGATTAGGGTTTGATAAAAGTACAGCCTTGGCCATCATGTCTATTTATGGATCTCTCGTTTATATGTCAGGGATTATTGGCGGTTGGATTGCTGACCGTTTACTAGGAACATCTCAAACTGTCTTTTACGGTGGAGTTCTTATTATGTTGGGGCACATCGCACTGGCACTGCCTTCAGGTGCAACAGCATTATTTGTCTCCATGGGTCTAATCGTCATCGGTACAGGTCTATTGAAACCGAATGTTTCTAGTGTTGTTGGAGACGTCTACAGCGAAGAAGACCCACGTCGTGATTCAGGCTTCAGTATTTTTTATATGGGAATTAACGCTGGTGCTCTAATTGCACCGTTAGTAGTAGGAACAGTCGGACAGCAGTATAATTTCCACCTTGGATTTGGAATCGCTGCGATCGGAATGTTTATTGGATTAGTTGTGTTTGTTTTAACAAAGAAGAAAAATTTGGGGCTAGCTGGTACGTATGTGACAAATCCGTTGGCTCCTGAAGAAAAGAAAAAGGTATTTGTCCGAATCGGTCTAATTGTTGCCTTAGTTGTGGCGCTTGGATCAGCAGGGATTGCCACAGGCACTTTAACTATAGATCGTTTTATTACTTTAGTGAGTATTTTAGGGATTATTATCCCCGCTACTTATTTTATCGTTATGTATCGAAGTGAAAAAACGACAGACGTAGAACGTTCTCGTTTGCTTGCTTATATTCCATTATTTGTCGCTGCGATGATGTTCTGGGCGATTCAAGAACAAGGATCGAATATTTTGGCTCTTTATGCAGATGAGCGCGTTCAACTGCAGTTTGCTGGAATTGAATTGAAATCTTCATGGTTCCAAACATTAAACCCGCTGTTTATTGTTACACTCGCACCAGTATTTGCTTGGTTATGGGTGAAGCTAGGCAATCGCCAGCCGTCTACACCAAAGAAATTTTCACTTGGTTTATTTTTCGCGGGTCTTTCTTTCTTAGTCATGATCTTCCCAGCTTATCTAAATGGAACGGAGTCACTTGCTAGCCCGATCTGGCTTGTGCTTAGCTTCTTCTTAGTCGTTCTCGGTGAATTGTGTTTATCGCCAGTCGGATTAGCAGCGACAACTAAACTAGCGCCATCCGCATTCTCGGCGCAAACGATGAGTCTTTGGTTTTTAACGAATGCTTCAGCCCAAGCGATCAATGCGAAAATTGTCGGCTACTATACAGATGAAACAGAAATCGCCTACTTCGGTATTATTGGCGGAGTAGCTATTCTGCTAGGGCTTGTATTGTTTATGTTATCTCCAAAAATCCAAAAAATGATGCGAGGCATCAATTAAGAAGTGAGAGTGAGAAAGAACGGTTTCGGCCGTTCTTTCGTGCTTTTAAAAAAGATTAATCTTTATAGAAAAAGCACCCCGAAGGATGCTTTGAATTCTGATAATTATATATACTAATTAGCGTTTTCTTCTACATCTACAATTGTTGTTATTGTTATTGTTGCTACTATTACTATTACTATTACTATCACTTCTTACACATCTAGGGTTATTAATATCGCTACCACAATTATAGTTTTCTACAACTGTTTCATTAACTTCTCTTTCTGTTACTGGATAAAAATTCTCATTTCTAATGACAGTTCTATTGACATTGATAACTTCAGTAGGATGAATAGTCTTTACTACTTTCGTATTTGTTCTAGTATTAACAACTGTTTCAGTAGGATTTACTATAACGTTGTCGCCTTCAGGGCGACCACGTCTACACCCACATTTACCTCTTCTATTCTCGTTTAAGAACATAGGATCTACCTCCTTTCATTACTACATCTTATGTAGCAAAGTAAAACTCGTCCTAGGCAAATCAATTAAGTTATGAAACTATTTTAGATAGTAAAATAAGTTTCCTTCTCATACTAAAAGAACGGTTTCGGCCGTTCTTTTTTTATTTTCCGGGAAATAACGACAAGAAACAACGGATTATATATAGAAAGATTCTCATTGTCTCGACAGTAGGTTTGATGTTGGGCGGATAAATTTGAAACCTTTTTGTTACTTTACCGTATAAAAGAATAGATAAAACGGAGCGGGAGGTTCATATGGTATCGAGATATGAGTCTACTCGTCGCTGCTCAATTAGTCATTAAAGACAAAGTGAAGGATAACAATGTAGCGACTGCTAGTTTGGCAGTATCCATTGAAGCAATCTTACAAGCGCAACAGGCAGCAGTGTTTGCGGCAATTTCAGCGGTAACTGTTTCTTCTTCTTCAACTAGTTCTTCATAATCATTAATTGACAGAAAAATGAAAATAGATTATGATTCAATTATATCAAGCGTAGAAATCACTTCCTTAAAGATTTCCTCTTTAAGATCAAGTGAAAGGACGATTTTGTTGTTATGAATATATGAAAAGCTGTAAGATCTGTCGGAGTCCTAAAAGCAAGAGACCAATACACAGAGCCAGTCAGTGATATTTTCCTCCTTAGGAGTCAATATCGCTGGCTTTTTTATTTCATTGTTTAAATTATAAACATGAGGGGGATTGGCTAATATGCGCAAAAGAACGAGTTGTGGAAAAGGAAAAAACTGTCCGATGTCATTCGTCGTAGAAGAGTTTAAGGGAAGCGAGAAGGCATCTGACCTTTTAAAGAAAAGAAACTAAGATTGTATCCAATTAAAAGATAGACAAAATATGAGAATTAGAGTGTTTCATACGGTTATCCCATTTATTAAGCTGAATTGCAAGATTATTATATAATAATCTTGCAATTCAGTATTTTATATGATACATTTTTTGTATCCAATATCCAATAAGGAGAAATTGGATAAGTTTATTTTTTTCTAATTGAGGTGTGCGACCATGGATTTTCAGCCTTCTAAAGATAAGACAACGGTAGTCAATTATGTGACGAAAAACTTAAGACAGGCGATTTTAAACGGCACATTTAAAGCGGGAGAAAGATTGATCCAAGAGGATTGGGCCAACATTTTAAATGTGAGTCGTATGCCGATTAGAGAAGCGTTAAGGCAGCTCCAATCGGAGGGATTGGTGAAAATAGTCCCGCATAAAGGGGCCATTGTTATACCGATTACGAAAGAAGATATAGAAGAAATTTATTATTTGCGCTCTTCTTTAGAGGGATTAGCTGTTGAAAAGTCACTTCCTTTTTTAACAAGGGAAGACAAGAAAGAGCTAGGTGAAATTTTAAGTAAGATGGAATCTTTAACGCTAACAGATGAAACAAATGATTATTACATAGCGTTAAATGAAAGCTTTCACAAACTGTTGCGAAAAGGATGTCCGTGGACTAGGGTGTTAAAAACAGTAGAGAACTTAGGGATTTCTCCAATTGCTCCAAGCTTGCTAGTAGATTATTACGGAGAAACTCAGAGAGAGCATCGGTTTATTTATGAAGCAGTAGAAAGAAATGATCCAGCTGAATTGCGGGCGGCGATAGAATACCATTTATTGAGGACGAAGAACAACCTCATTTCTTATATGGAACGTTTGAAGCCATCCGAGGAAAATATAATCAACCATTCAAATAATTAATTGATTAATAGGAGGAAGTAAATATGTACGACTTTGGTATAGTTGGCGGAGGAATTGTTGGCCTTTCCACAGCAATGGCATTATATGAGCGTTTCCCAAATGCAAAAGTTTTATTGTTAGAAAAAGAACCACAATTAGCTATGCATCAAACAGGACATAACAGTGGGGTTATCCATTCAGGTATTTATTATAAGCCTGGAAGCTATAAGGCGCGCTTTGCTCGTCAAGGAAGCCAATCTATGAAAGAGTTTTGTCAGCAGCATGATATTGAGCATGATATTTGTGGAAAAGTAATTGTGGCAACAAAAAATGAAGAGTTGCCATTACTGGATAATTTATATAACCGCGGACTTGAAAATGAGCTAGATGTGACAAAAATAGGCAAGGAAGAATTAAAGGAAATCGAGCCTCATGTGAATGGTTTAGGAGCTATTAAAGTAGCAGCAGCAGGAATTGTTAACTACAAGCAAGTCAGTGAAAAGTTTGGTGAAATCATTCGTGAAAATGGTGGCGACATCCGTCTAGGAACAAAGGTTGAAAATATTTCTGAATTACAAGACGGAATTACGATTGAAACAACAAAAGGAACATTTAAAACTAAGTTTCTTATTAACTGTGCCGGATTACAGAGTGACCGTGTCACAAATATGACTGGATATAAAACAGATGTGAAAATCGTTCCATTCCGTGGGGAGTATTTTAAATTAGTACCGGAAAAAAGACATCTTGTTAAAAATCTAATTTATCCTGTGCCAAACCCTAAATTCCCATTCTTAGGTGTTCATTTTACTCGTATGATCGGTGGAGAAGTAGATGCGGGTCCAAATGCGGTTCTAAGCTTTAAACGTGAAGGTTATAAGAAAACAGACTTCAATATTAAGGATCTATCTGAAGTAATGGGTTACCCAGGTTTCTGGAAACTTGCAAGCAAATTTATGGGAGAAGGAATTGAAGAAATGCTTCGTTCGTTCAGCAAAGCGAAATTCGTTGCTAGTCTTCAAGAGTTGATCCCTGAAATTCAAGCAGAAGATTTGATTCCTGCACCTGCTGGAGTCCGTGCGCAAGCATTGAAAAATGACGGAAGCATGGTTGATGACTTCTACATCATTCCTGGTGAAAGAAGTATTCATGTATGTAATGCTCCATCACCAGCAGCAACAGCTTCGATTGAGATCGGTAAAGAAGTTGTGAAACAAATTGCCGAGCATCCAAAAGTATCTGAAATCGTTCGTTCCTAATATATAGAGGGGGAGCTATTAAAATGATTAACTCAAAAGTAATGTTCATTGCAGGGCATGCTAGATTACCACAGGGGATGGCTGCAAAAAGTGTGTTTGATACGTTAACAATTACCGCAGAAATCGATGTTAAATATGGTGTTATTTTAGAAGCGTCCTGTACGTTAGCGACAGAACACGGTAGAAATTTCATCGGTCAGTTGCTTAGAGGAGTTAGCTTAAATGACGGTATTGAAGAGCCACTGAAGCATCTTCAGCTGTATTACAAAGGGAAAGCAGCTAATGCGCTAGCTGCCGCTTTAAATGATTTGCATTTACACTATCAGCAAGTTTCGAAAAGCGTAAAATAATAATCCAAAAATATTGACAATTTGATGACGGTAGCATATACTGATTATAGTTAATAAATATATACTCACCTTGAGAAAATTGCCTTTTCCAATTACGTGGGTAATATCATATAACCGGTCTTTCATTCGCATGTAAAATAAAATATTAACTGAAATATTTACTGTGACTCCACTTCCATGGAGCAGTGAAGTAAGTATGAGCCAGTTTACTTCCCTTTTTATAAAAGGGTGTAAACTGGCTTTTTTATTTTCTTGCATGAGGTCAACCAATAATGATAAAACCTAGGAGGAATTTTTAATGAGTACAATGGAAAAACAAGCTAAAACATTTATTGCAAAAACACCTAATTATGAGATAACATCTCATCCGCAAAGTGATCGTTTGTATCACATTGAGTTAGATCGCACAATTATCAAAGCATTTTTAGCTAAAGCAAAACAAGAAGGTGTAACGGTTCAGCATTTAGAGTACACGCCGTATGCTAGACGAATTGTTGCAGACTACTTGTTACAATTAGTAGGAACAGAATTCCAAGATATTTTAAGAGGCATCCTTCATGACCGTGAAACAGGTGGTTACACAATCGGTTTACAAGGAGAAACAGTTGATAAAGAAGAATACGTCATTTTCGCAACAGCTTTAACACATATCGTTGGTACACCAAACTTTGATGCAATGACGAATAAATACTATGCTCGATTCACTGTTGGACATACAGATTCAAGTGATTCTTACCTTCGTCAAGCTTATCGCTTATTCACTCTACACACAGATGGAACGTTCGTTGATGAGCCAACTGACTGGTTGTTGATGATGAAAATGACAGAAGAAAATGCAGTAGGTGGCGAATCTCGCTTATTACATTTAGATGAGTGGAAAGATTTAGAGAAGTTTTCTACTCATTCATTAGCTAATCATAAGTTCACTTACAGAGCGCCAAGCAGCAAAAACGTGGATCAAGAAGTTCAACGTGCAACATTCTTCAATGACAACAACAAACCTTGTATTTGCTACATCGATCAATTCGTGTATCCAGACACAATTGAAGAAGCAAAATACTTGAAAGAGCTTTCTGATTCTATGGAAAATGATGAAAGTGTAATTGAATTGAAATTACCTGTTGGTGATCTAGTAATGCTAAACAACCTATTCTGGTTACACGGTCGTGCAGCATTTGAAGTGAACACAGAATTAAATCGTGAGCTTATGCGTCAACGCGGACGTTTCGCTGATATTTAATAAAGACAAAAAGATGTAGACAACTAGTCTGCATCTTTTTTTATTGTTTAATTTTTTAGTTGCGTAGTAAATCAATTTTGACTCAAATAAGATGATTTTGACTTATGCAGAAAATACTAGGCTATGATTTTTTTCATAAAACAAGCAAGGAAACGCTTGAAATAAGGGGTTTATCTCGATAGTTAACGGTAAAAATCGATGGCACGGAAATTGCTTATTGTTAAGTAACAAAAAAAACGAGGTGTAGTTATGGAAACAAAATCGCAGGTGACAGAGATCAAAGATCAGAAGTTAAAAGAGGAGAAAAATCCACAATTAGAATTCCAAGCGATATTAAAGCAAGCAACAGAGCTTCTTGGCTATTCAGATGAGGTATTTGAGTTTTTCAAAGAGCCGATGAGGTTTTTAGAAGTAAGTATTCCGGTGAAAATGGATCACGGGGTAACGAAGATTTTTCGTGGTTATAGAGCACAGCATAATGATGCTTGTGGACCAACAAAGGGAGGCATTCGCTTTCACCCAGAGGTTAATCCAGATGAAGTTAAAGCGCTTGCAGGTTGGATGAGCTTAAAGTGTGGAGTGAACGGTTTGCCATACGGAGGAGCGAAAGGTGGAATCGTTTGTGAACCGCGAAATATGAGCATGAATGAGCTAGAGCGTTTAAGTCGTGGGTATGTGCGTGCAGTTAGCCAGCTGGTTGGTCCAACGAAAGATATTCCGGCACCAGATATGTATACGAACTCGCAAATTATGGCTTGGATGCTTGATGAATATGACCATATTAGAGAGTTTGATTCGCCAGGTTTTATTACGGGAAAACCGTTAGTACTAGGTGGTTCAGAAGGAAGAGAAACAGCAACTTCAAAAGGTGTCCTGTACACGTTACAAATCATGAGTGAGTTGAAAAATATGCCGCTTGAAGGCTTAAAGGTCATCGTTCAAGGGTTTGGAAATGTCGGCGGTTATTTAGCTTATTTCTTACATGAAATGGGCGTGAAGGTAGTGGGTATTTCCGATGCTTTAGGTGCTATTTATGATCCTGAAGGTCTTGATGTTCCTTATTTACTTGAACGACGCGATTCATTTGGCATCGTAACAGGCTTATTCGACAATATCATCACAAATGACGAGCTACTAGAAAAAGAATGTGATGTGCTAATTCCAGCGGCGATCGGTGGAGTCATTACAGAGGAAAATGCTGATCGAATCAACTGTAAATTTATTGTGGAAGCAGCGAATGGTCCAACGACGAAAGAAGCGATTCAAATTCTTGATCAGCGTGGAATTTCAGTTGTTCCAGATATATTAGCCAATTCTGGTGGCGTCATCGTTTCTTATTTTGAATGGTGTCAAAATAACCAAGGGTTTTACTGGACGAAAGAAGTAGTGGAAGAACGTTTAAAAGAAAAAATCCATGCCAGCTTTTTAAATATTCAACAAACGTCTGAACGTTTTGATGTATCGATGAAGACAGCTGCTTATATGGAAGGTATTCGTCAAATGGCGGAAGCTTCTCGTTTACGAGGATGGATTAATTTTTAATCAATAAAGCATGACACGGGAGGAGAAGAGCTACACTTTGAGCGTTGCGGATTTGAAGGCAAAGGAATATTGTGATTGGGAAATCATATCGTAAGAAGGCTGAAGGGAACGCAGATAGTCTAGCAGCAACAAAGTGTAGCTCTTGGGTGGGACAATTAAAGGTAGAAAAGGAGATGAGTACGAATGTTTGAGGAGATGATTACAAGTCCGTATCAAGGAATTGTTCATGAGGTTCTAATCAGCAAGGAGACAAGAATCTATGAGTGGGAACCGCTATTTTTAATTAAAGATGAAGCTGGTGAGCTCTTTCCTGTGAAAATGGGAGTGAGCGGCGAAATTCAGTCATTAGAAGTTGAAAAAGGAGACGCAGTCATCCCTGGCATGGTACTCGCTTTTGTTAAAGAAGAATTGGTCATTAGTGCATGTGATTGAATTAAATACCTTGAAAAAAGAAGATGGATTGCCGTCTTCTTTTTTTGTTTGTATATTCTAAATAATTAATATTATGATAAAATTTTGTTAAAATAGTAAGAGGGTGAAAAAGGGGAAGGGAGGAATTCAGGTGTTTAGTATTAATGAAGAAAAAGTAAAGCCACTCATCACAATCGCTGTCGAGGATCAGGCGAATGACGATCATATTGATGTTAGTGGAATGAAAGAACCGTATGTGTTCATCACAGAACAAAATAAATTAACTAGCTTTATTCATTTAAAAAGTAATCGCTTAGCTCATAAAGGTCAAATCAACTTTCAGACGCTAATGAATGAGGCTGTTTCCATTGATAAAGTATACCATGTGAATAAAATGATTTCCTTACCTGTTATGTTTCAAGTGATTGGTGAGCCGCTGATGATTATTATTAATGAGCAAGGGGAGCCAATCGGGTATTTAAAGCGTGAGGAACTGCTAGCTGAATTGTTTAAGCAAGAAGATCAAAGCATCAATTTCATTCAAACGTTATTGAAGTCCATTCCAATGGGGATGTTTGTGGTCGATCGGGAAAAGAATGTTATTAACTGTAATGATGCGGGTTTGAAAATGATTAAGTCCACTTCTGAAAAAGTGATGAATAAGCCGGCTCAATCTATTTTTCATTCTGTGCATATTGAGAGCGTGTTCGCGACTGGAAAAACAATTTTAAACCAAGTCCAATTAACAGATGAAATGGGCGTGTTATTAGATTATTGTCCTATCTTGAATCAAGATCATGAGATAGAGGGAATGTTGATCGTCGTTCAAGATATTCCGAAAATTGAAGAGATGGCGATGGAAATAGAGGATATTAAAAATTTAAACACGGATTTAAACGCTATTTTATCAACGATTTACGATGAAATATTAGTAGTGAATCATAAAGGCGAACTCATTCGCTACAGTGAAAATGTGATTCCTGACTTTTGGGGAGTTGATTTGCAGCAGTTACTTGGGAAAAACCTTTCACAGCTAGAAGAACAAGGATTATTCAGCCCCTCTGTCACAAGGCTAGTGCTTGAACGAAAGAAAAAAGTGTCGATTGTTCAAGAAGCGAAAAATGGCCGGAAGGTTCTCGCGGTAGGAAATCCAGTTTTTAATGAAAAAGGAGCCATCGACCGCATTATCGTCGCTTCAAGGGATATTACCGAAACAACAAGGCTGAAAAGTGAACTAAAGGAAATAAAGAAGATTTCCGAGCAGTACAAAAAAGAGTTAGATAGCTTTAAAAACCAAGACCGCACGATGAAAAAATTAATGTATCGCAGTCCGAAGATGGAAAAAATCGTTACACAAGTAAAAAAAATCGCTCAATTTTCCTCGACTGTCTTAATTACAGGTGAATCAGGTTCAGGAAAAGAAGTTATTGCTCAGGCGATTCATCAGCTCGGAAGAAGATCGCATAAGCCATTTTTAAAATTGAATTGTGGTGCCATTCCAGAGAACTTACTCGAAAGTGAGCTTTTCGGCTACGCCAAAGGAGCTTTCACAGGGGCGGATAAAGAAGGAAAAGATGGCTATTTCAAAATGGCAGATCAAGGAGTGTTGTTTCTCGATGAGATCGGGGAGATGCCACTACATTTGCAAGTGAAATTATTGAGGGTGCTTCAAGAGCAAGAAGTCATCCCTGTCGGAAGTACGGTGTCGGAAAAAGTAGACGTTCAAATTATTGCGGCGACAAATAAAAAACTTGAAAAAATGGTGGAGCAAGGAACCTTTAGGGAGGATTTATTCTATCGGCTGAATGTGATCCCAGTGCATATTCCGCCATTAAGAGAGCGGACTGAAGATATTTCAGTGCTAGCTTTTTATTTTCTGCAACAATTAAATGATAAATATGACAAACACTTTCATTTAACGCCTGATGCTGTGAATGTATTAGAGTTTTATTCTTGGCCGGGTAACGTGCGGGAATTGCAAAATATTATTGAGAGATTGGTAGTTTCCTCTGATGAACCGGCGATCGATGCGGAGTTTGTGAGCCAATTTTTATCGCTTGGCTATGATTTTAAGAAGTCAAAGCCGATCATTACGAGAGTCATTCCTTTGCAGGAAGCACTAGATGATGTAGAAGAGCAATTAATTACGCTAGCGATGAACCAATATAAAACAACGACGAAAGCAGCGAAAGCTCTCGGAGTGAGTCAGTCATCGGTTAGCCGAAAGTATCAAAAAATTATGGAACGAAAAAACTCTCTCTACATTAATTAATATAGAAAGTGAAACATAAGGAGACTTGGAGAGCATCCAGTCTCCTTTTTTTATTCAAGTTATCATACGTTATGCAATTATGCATAGGTATACGGGTGCTTATTCATATAAAAAATAAACATAACCACCTAATGATCACGTTTTTCGCAAAAAATATTAATTTTAGAAAATTGGCACGATAGTTGCATTATATAAGACAAACAGATCAATAAGGAGGATGGGAACATGTTAGATACACAAAAGAAAGCAATGGCTAAAGATGAAAAGACTCTTGATTTGAAAATGTATATCAATGGTGAGTGGAAAGATGGAAGCGATAACAAAACACGTGAAGTCATCAATCCAGCGACTGGTGAAGTTACCGCTCATGCCGCAGAAGGAACGGTAGAAGATGCTCGTCAAGCGATTGCTGTTGCTAAGGCAACTTTTGAAAGCGGTATCTGGTCGGATCTTCCACCTGTAGAAAGAGCTGCTTATTTACACAAAATTGCAGACAAAATTGATGAAAAGGCTGAAGAGCTTGCTCAGCTTGAAACGATGGATAATGGGAAGCCTCTACGCGAAGCTGGATTTGACATGGGCGATGCAGCGGCTTGCTTTAGATATTACGCAGGAATGATTACACAGCCTGATGGTCAAACATACCATGTAGCCGATCCAATGCAAGCAATGGTTGTTAGAGAGCCAGTCGGTGTTTGTGGACTAATCGTTCCTTGGAACTTCCCTCTTTTAATGAGTGTATGGAAAATTGCTCCGGCTCTTGCAGCAGGGAACACAATTGTTTTTAAACCATCTGAAGTGACACCTGTAACACCAACAAAACTAATGGAAATTATGGAAGAAGTAGGAGTGCCAAAAGGTGTTATTAACATGGTTCATGGAGCAGGCCCTGTCGTAGGGAATGAAATTGCGGCTCATAAAGACGTTGATATGGTGTCGTTTACTGGTGGAACAAAAACTGGCAAACACATTATGAAAACGGCAGCGGACACGATGAAGAAAATTTCACTAGAGCTTGGTGGTAAATCACCGAATATCATTTTTGCTGATGCGGACTTTGAAGTAGCGGTAGACTATGCGCTATTTGGTATCTACTGTGGTTCCGGTCAAGTATGTTCAGCAGGTTCTAGAATTTTAGTCGAAGAAAGCATTTACGATCAATTTATCGAGCGCTTTGTAGAACGTGCGAAGCAAATTAAAGTGGGACCAGGTTTAGACGAAGAAACAGAAATGGGTCCATTAGTGAGCCAACAACATATGGAGAAAGTATTGAGCTATATCGAGATCGGAAAAGAAGAAGGAGCTCGCTTGCTTTGTGGCGGTGAACGCTTAACGGAGAACGGTCTTGGAGCTGGATACTTTGTTGCACCAACAGCTTTTGCAGATACAACGCAAGATATGAGAATCGTTCAAGAAGAAATTTTTGGACCAGTAGTAGCTATCCAAAAATTCAGCAGTGAAGAAGAAGCGATTCGCCTAGCGAATGGCACAGATTACGGCTTAGCTGGAGCAGTCTTTACAATCGATGGAGCAAAAGCGATGCGTGTGATCAAAAAGCTTCGCGCGGGAATTACGTGGATCAACTCTTATCATCCAACATATAACGAAGCGCCATGGGGCGGTTACAAACAAAGTGGTGTAGGCCGCAGCTTAGGAACATTCGGTTTAGAAGAATTCCAAGAAATTAAACAGATCAATATCAATATGCAAGTAGAAGAAACAGGCTGGTTTAAAAACTAATACTTTAAAAAATAGGAGTGGACAATCAATGACAACTGAACTAAAAAATAACGTAAGCAATGAACAACAAGTCTCTGAATATATTGAAAAGGTTTTATCTTTAATTGAGAAAGAAGAAGTAACACAAGAAGAAGCACAGTGGGTAACAAAAGAAACAGTTGATGGTTTCCGTGAGCATGTAAATCCAGGATTTTTAGCTTACCGTAAAACGGTTACGGAAGGCGGCCAATTTGCGGCGGTTGAATGGTCTGATGGTGGATCTTGCTTCACAGATATTAATGGAAAAACATATATTGATTGTTTAGGTGGATTCGGTATTTACAACGTTGGACACCGTAACCCGAAAGTAGTCAAAGCAGTAACAGACCAATTGAAGCGCCAAGCCCTTCATAGCCAAGATTTATTAGATCCACTGCGTGCAATGTTAGCGAAAATTTTAGCTGACATTACACCAGGCGATTTAAAATATGCGTTCTTTACAAACAGTGGAACAGAAAGTGTGGAAGCAGCGTTAAAGATTACGAAAATGTCTACCGATCGTACGACATTTATCGCAACAACTAAAGCTTTCCATGGTAAAAGCTTAGGTTCTTTATCAGGGACAGCAAAAGGTGAATTCCGTAAGCCGTTCCTACCGATGATCCCAGGCTTCCGTCATGTGGCATTTGGTGACATCGATATGATGAGAAAAACATTTGAAGCTTGTGCAATGGTTGGCGAAGATGTAGCAGGGGTGATTTTAGAGCCGATTCAAGGTGAAGGTGGAATCATCATTCCGCCAGCGAACTACTTGCAAGAAGTAAGAGCTCTTTGTGACGAGTACGGCGCTGTTCTTATTTTTGATGAAGTGCAAACAGGTATGGGGCGTACAGGAAAAATGTTCGCAGCGGATCTGTTCGGAGTAGAGCCAGATATCCTTTGTTTAGCAAAAGCATTCGGTGGCGGAGTAATGCCAGCTGGTGCGGTTGTAGCGAACGAAAAAGTATTCCAAAACTTATTCGACAATCCATTCATGCACACAACGACTTTCGGTGGAAATCCACTAGCTTGTGCGGCAGCGATTGCAACGATTGGCGTATTACTTGAAGAGAATCTTCCTGAAAGATCGGCTGAAGTTGGAGAGTATTTCTTAAAAGGCTTAAAAGAAGCTGCACAAGGCCACGAGGATAAAGTACTTGAAATCCGCGGTCAAGGCTTAATGATCGGAATCGAGTTCCACAAAGATGAAATCGGCTACGAAGTATCAAAAGGTATGTTTGATAAAGGTATCCTCGTTGCTGGAACACTCGTTAACTCGAAAACAATCCGCATTGAGCCGCCATTGACAATTAGCTACGAAGAAGTAGACACAGTTATTCAATCATTTAAAGAAGTATTAGCTACGATTGAAGCGTAATTGATTGATATCAACCACTCGCACAGGCGGGTGGTTGATTTTTATTGCAAGAGAGCTAGAAAATGGGGGACGAATTAGTCGCAGACGACCTGTAATTGGTCGCGAATCCACGCGAATCGGGCGAGAAAAATGTCGAATTGGGCATAAAAAGTGTCGAATCAGGCACGAACGCCCCACAATCAGTTACCCGCTCAAAAAATTGACAAAGCCTCTCGTAAAAGCACAATCTAGCTTTTACAAGAGGCTCTCTAATGATCAAGCGGTAAAACGTAGTCCAGCAACACCTAGTACGATAAAAATTAGTGAAAATACTTGTAGTTTGTTTAATTTTTCCTTAAACCAAAACAGACTGACGAGGGTAATTCCGATCGTACCGACGGCTGTCCATACCGCATAGGCGATACCGGCTGGCAGTTCGAGCATAGCTTTGGATAAGCAGTAGAATGAGAAGAAAAAACCAACGACCATCACAATAATCGGCCATTTTTTCTTTTTACCGTCAATGTATTTCATAGCGATCGTCGCGATGACTTCTTCAATTCCGGATAATATTAAAAAGGCCCAACTCATGCTGATTCTCCTCCTGGTTGTTCTTTTTTCGTTCCAGTACCCATTTTCATTCCAACAACTCCTAGAAGAAGCATGGATAAAAAGAGTAGTTGCGTAATGGAGAACGGTTCTCCTAAATAAATACCGACAAAATATGTGCCGACCGTTCCAATTCCGACGAAAACGGTGTAGGCTGCTGCGAGCGGAATCGTTTTGTATGAATGGATGAGCATCACAAAACTAATGGCAATAAGTGAACCGACAATGATCCAATCGACTAAAGAATCTGCATACTTTAGACCAGAAGCCCAAACAACCTCCAACATGCCTGCAGCAAAAACGATTAACCAATTCAATGTTAACACTCCTATTATTTAATGAATGAATATCATTCATATTTGTTAAAAAAAGATAGAGCCGCTTATTTGCTGCTCTTTCGCTAAGTTAATGACCGCTTTAAAAAGAAGTAAGTTTCTTCTTTAAAAGCATCTAAATTACTTTCATCTTCGGAACTATAAAACCTCTCAGCAGCGCTTTCAATTAAGTTAATAATGATTTTCGCTGTCCAATTAATGTTGATTTGTCCGAAAATCTCTTCGGATGCAATCGCCTTTTCTAAAATTGCTTCAAGCCAGTGGTAATAAGGCTGATAAATAGCCTCCCATTTTTCCATCGAATGCTCGATTGCTAAGCCTGAATAACAAAGAACGATCACTTCCTTATGTGACTTTGTTAGTTTAAATGTTTCATCGATCATAATCCGAATGATTTCCCAAAAGTCTTGCTTGTTTTCCGTCACCGTTTTAATTTCGTCCAAAGTAATCGTTAATAGATTTTCAGCAATAGCTGGTATTAACGCTTTTTTGGACGGAAAATATAAATAAAAGGTTCCTTGGGCAACGCCTGCCATTTTTACAATATCGGATATTGAGGTTTTATCAAGTCCTTTTTGGGAAATGGTGCTAATCGCGGCTTGAAGAATTTTGTTATACTTGCCGTCTTTTACTTCTGACATCATCATTTCCCTCCTTATTTTTTATGACTGACTGTCATTCATTTTAACACAAGATGCTTTTGTTCGCAAGATAGTCAAATTTTACATAGAAAACATAAAAAAATGGTTGAAGTTACCTGTGAAATCATTATAATAAGGTGCTGTGGGTAAACTTTAAGTAATTTAATAGTAAACTTTATTAACTGTAAGTTTACTAATTATAAACAGAGCAAGAGGTTATAAAATGGATATTGGGAAAAAAATAAAAAATTTACGCTTAAAAAAGGGGTTAACGCAAGAAGAGCTTGGTGAACGGACGGATTTAAGCAAAGGGTATATTTCTCAGCTTGAGCGGGATTTAAGCTCGCCGTCCATTGAAACATTCTTTCACATTCTTGAAGTGCTCGGTTGCTCACCGAAGGAGTTTTTCGATGAGCAAGCGAGAGAACAAAAAGTGGTGTATACGGAAGAGGATCAAACGGATTATCACGACGAAGAAAAGGGCTATAAAATTCAGTGGCTAGTACCTGAATCGAATGAGAAAGAAATAGAGCCTGTGAAATTATTTCTAGAAAAAGGCGGGGAATTCAAAGAGTTTGAGCCATCTTTAGCTGAAACATTTGGTTATGTGCTCAGAGGAAGCGTTGCGATCCAATTAGGAAAGAGAACTTATTTTGCCAAAGCAGGTGAGGCGATCTATTTCCATTCTTCTGAGACGCATCAAATTATTAATGATTCCGATGGACCATCGGAGTTGATTTTAACTGTAACAGAATCTTACTTGTAAACAATAGGGAGGTACATCATGAATGAAAATGTAATTATTCGCTTTGATCAAGTGACAAAGCAATATGACAACGATACGGTTGTTTTAGATAATGTCAGCTTTGAGGTTGAGAGAGGAAAGTTCTATACGCTTCTCGGTCCATCTGGATGTGGAAAGACAACGATTTTACGCTTAATTGCTGGTTTTGCTGAGGCGTCTGAAGGCGATATTTTCTTTAACGGAAACCGGATTAACCATGTCCCAGCGAACAAACGCCAAGTGAATACCGTGTTTCAAGACTATGCGTTGTTCCCTCATTTAAATGTGTATGAAAATGTTGCTTTTGGCTTACGCATTAAAAAAATGAGTAAAGCCGATATTGATCGAAAGGTAAAAGAGGCGTTGCGTTTCGTGAACTTAGCTGGCTATGAGAACCGTGAAATTACGGAAATGTCAGGGGGACAACGTCAGCGTGTAGCGATTGCCCGAGCAATTGTCAACGAGCCGGAAGTGATTTTGCTAGACGAACCGTTGTCGGCTCTAGATTTAAAATTACGTACGGAAATGCAATATGAGCTGCGTGATTTACAGCAGCGACTTGGGATTACATTTATTTTTGTGACGCATGATCAAGAGGAAGCATTAGCGATGTCGGATGAGATCTTCGTGTTAAATGAAGGGAAAATTCAGCAGAGTGGGACGCCAACAGATATTTACGATGAGCCGATTAACCGATTTGTAGCTGATTTTATTGGGGAGTCTAACATTGTGTCAGGAAAAATGATTAGGGATTTTGAAGTGGAATTTGCCGGAAAGACGTTTGAATGTGTTGATCAGGGGTTAAATGCCAATGAACCTATCGAAATTGTGATTCGACCAGAGGATTTAGAAATTACTACTTGGGAGCAAGGAAAGATTCAAGCGAGAGTTGTATCACAGCTTTTCCGTGGCGTTCATTATGAAATGCTTTGCTATGATGATGAACAAAATGAATGGTTAGTTCATTCAACGAAGAAAGCAACAGTGGGTGATGAGATTGGCTTGGATTTTGATCCGGAAGCGATTCATGTTATGCGCCTTGGAGAAACAGAAGAAGAATTTGATAAACGACTAGAATCTTATGAAGAGGTTAGCCATGAGAAATAAGACGCGTAGTTTGTATCTGTTTCCATATATGCTTTGGATTGTCTTGTTTGTCGTTGCTCCGATTCTGTTAGTTGTGTACTATTCTTTCTTTGATATAGATGGAAACTTCACTTTAGGAAACTATGAGAAGTTTTTCACTCCAGTTTATTTGAAAATGGTCGTGAGTTCTTTCTGGTATGCCTTTTTAATTACGGCCTTTTGTTTGCTCGTTGCTTATCCAACTGCTTACATCATTACGAAGTCAAAGCATAAGCAATTGCTATTATTATTAATTATTTTACCTTCGTGGATTAATTTACTGTTAAAGGCGTATGCTTTTATTGGTATTTTCGGTACGTATGGAGCAGCTAATAATTTCTTAGAGTTGATTGGTATTGGTACGCAACAAATTTTGTTTACAGACTTTAGCTTTATCTTTGTGTCTGTTTATATTTTTATTCCGTTTATGATTTTACCGATTTTTAATGCGTTAGATAAAATGAACCCCACATTAATAGATGCTTCACGTGATCTTGGAGCTTCCGCTTGGACAACGTTTCGTAAAGTCGTGTTTCCGTTGACGCTAGACGGAGTGAAGTCGGGAGTACAAGCTGTATTTATTCCGGCCTTATCGCTCTTTATGATCACTCGTTTGATCGCTGGAAATCGCGTGATTACACTTGGAACGGCGATCGAGCAGCATTTCCTTGTCACGCAGGATTGGGGAATGGGGTCAGCGATTGCTGTATTCTTAATTATTACGATGGTGGTTATCATGCTGATGACTAGCACGAGAAAGCGGGGGACTCTGTAAGATGAAAAAAAATACCGCTTGGTCAAAAGCTTATTTAATTTTTATGTTTGCTGTGCTTTACGCACCGATTTTCTATTTAATGTTCTACTCGTTCAATAGCGGTGGGACGATGAATGATTTTGAAAGCTTTACATTAGATTGGTATAAGGAATTATTTCAAGATACTCGTTTGTTGATTATTGTGTTAAATACGATTATTATTGCTCTCTTATCGGCGGCTATTTCGACGATTATCGGAGTGCTCGGTGCGATCGCGATCGTGTATATGAGAAAGCGGATCGTTCAAAATACGTTACTTTCATTTAATAATGTGTTAATCGTTAGTCCCGATGTCATTATCGGTGCTTCGTTTTTAATTTTATTTACGATGCTCGGTATTAAACTTGGCTTTATGTCGGTGTTGTTATCGCATATCGCCTTTTCAATTCCGATTGTCGTCATTATGGTACTGCCAAAGTTACAAGAGATGAGCACGTCGTTAATTGATGCGGCTCGTGACTTAGGGGCTAGTCAATGGGATGTATTCTCGAAGGTCATCTTGCCGTACATCTCACCAGGAGTTTTCGCAGGATTCTTTTTGGCGTTAACATATTCGTTAGATGATTTTGCTGTAACATTTTTCGTGACAGGAAATGGATTTAGCACCTTGTCGGTTGAAATTTATTCACTTGCTCGCCAAGGAATTTCTTTAAATATTAATGCGTTATCGACATTATTATTCTTGTTTACGGTGATTCTTGTTATTGGTTACTACTTTATTACGAAAAAGAACAACCGAGCAACTGGATGGGAGGCACGAAAATGAATAAATTGTTTCGGGGGCTACTCGTTGTTTTTGCGCTTGCCTTTCTCCTAATGTATATCGTTTCTCAACTGAATGCTTCTACTGGGCAAACAGCAGGAAATATTTTGACCATCTACAACTGGGGGGATTATATTGACCCTGATTTAATCACGCAATTTGAAAAAGAAACCGGTATTAAAGTTGTCTATGAAACGTTTGATTCGAATGAAGCGATGATGACGAAAATTGAACAAGGTGGAACAGCTTACGACATCGCCGTTCCATCTGAGTATGCCATTGATAAAATGAAAAAAAATGATCTACTTATCCCGGTGGATCACAGTCAATTGCCTAATTTAAAAAATATCGATCCGCGTTTTATGGACTTAGCATTTGATGAGGGGAATAAATACTCTATTCCTTATTTCTGGGGAACAGTCGGTATTGTTTATAATAAAGATTTAATGGATGGAAAGAAAATTACTGCTTGGAATGATTTATGGGATGACAGCTATAAAAATGATGTGTTTTTAGTAGATGGCGCTCGCGAGGTTATCGGTATGGGCTTAAATACATTAGGCTATTCGCTAAATGAAACGAATGAAGAGCGTTTAATAGAAGCGAAGGAAAAGTTAGAGGACCTAACCCCCAATGTAAAAGCGATTGTTGGAGATGAAGTTCAATTATTGATGATCAATAATGAAGCGAAGATAGGGGTCGTTTGGTCTGGTACAGCTGCGGATGTTATGTCTGAAAATGATAGTTTAGAATACGTTGTACCAGAAGAAGGGTCGAATCTTTGGTTTGATAACATGGTCATTCCGAAAACATCGAAAAATGTCGAAGCGGCTCATCAATTTATTAACTTCATGCTCGACCCGAAAGTGGCTGCACAAAATGCCGATTATGTTGGCTACTCCACACCAAATAAAAAGGCGCTTGAGCATATGCCCGAAGACGTCGTCAATGACCAGCGTTTTTATCCTTCAGCTGAATTAACCGAAAGACTTGAAGTGTATGAAAACCTTGGTCCACATATGCTGGCATACTACAATGAATTGTTTTTAGAGTTTAAAATGCATAGAAAATAGTAGAAAGTGTCCCGTTTTGGGGCACTTTTTTTGTGGAGATCACATGGGTGGTGTGCTGACTGATTGAGTGGATTTGATACCCACTCAGTCTTAAGTCTGAGTGGAAATTACATCTATGGATTGTTATGGTAACGACTTTATCAGAGTAACGTAATAAATAGATTATGATCAAAAGAGGAGAGAGAAAGCAATGAATAACGCAATGTTTTTTCACGTTGTCGGAGTAGCATTATTAATGGTCATCTCGAATCTTGGAACGTTACTTAGTTTAATCGTGTCAGCCATTATCATTTATATTGCCTGGGAACAATTTCAGAAGCCGTCTTCTAACGTAAAGAAAGTATTTTGGATCGTCATTGCTTTTTGGGGAGCGGTAGGTATTTAGCAACTGATGGACAGAGAGACAAGTCACTTCAAAAACGGAATGAATCAAGCATTAATCCTCTACATTGATAGGGGTTTTTTTATTTATAGACGTGGATCATTCCAGTCCATAAGCTTTTCTCGGTCTCAAGTCTGAGTGAAAGTTCCATCCCCGGCTCGTTATGAAAAGGATGAATCGACGGTAAGATATAAACAAGATCATGAAAGGAGAGGAAATAGTAAATGAAAAAGGTGATGTTGTTTTGTATAGGTGGACTAGCTGCCATCATCGCAGGTGCCAGTCTAGGACCTGTCATTGCCCTAGCGATCTGTGCGGGAATTATGTATGTTGCATGGATGCAGTTTCAGAAGCCGTCTTCTAAATTGATAAAAGGATTTTGGGGATTAGCTGGAATCACAGCGTTTTTTGTGGCTGTTGGGAATGTTCCTGCTCTTCTAGGCATTGGTGCCCTAGCTGTTCTGTACCTAGTTTACAAAAAGTGGAATGAAGATGGCGCAGAGCCTGTAAAAGTTCAGGAAGAGAATGATCCATTTGTTAACTTTGAAAGAGAATGGAAGCAATTAACGAAATAATTGATAAAGAAGGAGAGACTGAAATGACAAATATTTTTACTAAATTAAGAAGAACTGTAGAAGCGACATTGTTTGAATTTGTGGATGAGAAAGAGAAAAAGAATCCGATTGCTATGCTTAATCAATACTTACGTGAGGCACAAAAAGAAACAGAGAAAGTTGTTAAGCTGTTAGAACGTCAACAATTATTGAAACAGGAGCTTGAACGCGAACTTCGAAATGCTCGTCACTTAGAAGAAAGAAGAAGTAAACAAGCGACTGTTGCTGGACAAGCTGGTGAAGTAGAGCTGGAGGCGTTTGCCAAACGTGAAGCTGAAGTGTACAAGGACCGTGTAGCACATTTAGAGGCATCGATTGATCTTGTACAACAACAGCTAATTACTCTCGAGAGCAAGGCGGAAGAGATGAAGCATAAGTTGAAAGATATGAATGTTCGTCGTTTAGAATTGATGGGTCGCGAAAATGTGGCTAGAGCTAATCATAGTATGAACAAGCTATTAGATGAGACGAATGAAGTGAATCGCCCATTTGGCCGCTTTGAAGAACTTGAGATTTATATAGATAACTTAGAACATAAGGTGAATCGCCGCTATGAAACGTCTATGATGGATGTTCGCTTAGCAGAACTTGAACGCCAAGCGCGTCAAGTAGAAAAGAACGCACAGTTAGATCAAAATGTGCTATGATTTATTACTGAAGAAGGTAAAACAAACTCGCATTGGCGGGTTTGTTTTACTTAATAAACTCTCGTATTTCGAGAAAGGAGGAAAAGTATGTCGTCACTCAAACGGACAGATATGCTGACTGTATTTTTACTTTCGGCTTTACTAATGATTTTAATTGAGGCAACCTTTTTTAATGTAGAAATTGTCTTTTCCCTCTTTTTCGGAATAGCGATGCTCTACTTTGGTAGAAGGTGGAGAAAAAACTGGTTTGGTCGACTATTGTTTTGGTTTGGAATCTTCTTAATGTTTATTTTAGGCATAAACATGAGTAGTTTAAGGATGCTGGTGATTGCAGCAGTCGTTTATATGCTGTACCGTGTCATCCAATCGAAAAAACACCCGACAGAAATCACGCTCACTTCTGAAAGTATTCCGTCTATAGAGATGGAATCCGGCCAATCGATGAATCATCCATTTATGAAAAGTCGCTTATTTTCTGTTCAATCTACGCCAGAACAACCTTACGAATGGAAAGATATTCATATTCAAGGTGGACTTGGTGACATTCATATTGATGTAAGCAATACGGTATTACCTAAAGGAACAGCTGTTATCTCAATTAGACAGGCGATAGGTAAAGTGAAAATTGATGTACCTTATGAGACACCAATCCGTATTCGCTATGCAGCTTTAGCCGGAAATGCTTGTTTATTTCAACGTTTTCCAACCTCGGTTTGGAATGATACTTTTTACTATGAAGATCAACGTCAAGTAGAGCAAGAAGGAGCAGAAAGTGTCGTTGTAATTCTTGTATCTACGCTGTTTGGGGACTTGGAGGTGAACCGGGTATGAATATATTTGCCAAGCAATTTCGGCAAGTTTTTTTCGTCATCATGGTCATCTCGCTGATTCTTCTTTCCGCTTTTGTTGTTAGCTTTCCGCAGCCGAATTGGGAAGTGTATATTGAGAAAAAAATATTTGACTTTCCTTTTGCTGTCTTTCTTGTTGTGGCTATTATTAGTAGCGCTTTTTTCTTCAGTTTGCTGTATGGCTGGTTACAATGGTCGGCTTTTAAAAATCTAGAGGAGCGGATTGATCTATTAATAACGGGTAAGGATGCGGATAGTGAGAAAACAAAGCTAACAGCTGAATTTGTGAGCATCGAACAGAAATTTCAGCAATTAGAGCAGACGATAGCAGAGCAAAAGCTGGCAGCTCGGCGACTCGTATTGGAGAAAACGGAAAGCCAAGAAAGTCTTATTGAAGAGATGGTTTCTCAAGAAAGACAACGTCTCGCGCGTGAACTACACGACTCCGTTTCTCAACAGTTATTCGCTGCTTCAATGATGATGTCGGCGGTGAACGAGAATAGAGAATCTCATAATCCGATCGAGACGAAGCAGCTGGCGATGGTAGAAGAAATGATTCAGCAATCCCAATTAGAAATGAGAGCATTACTTCTACATTTACGCCCTGTTCCTCTAAACGGGAAATCGCTTAAGGAAGGTATTGATGAGCTGTTAGTGGAGCTCTCTCAAAAAGTGCCTCTTTCTATTCATTGGACGGTAGAAGAAATTGATATGGATCGAGGGATGGAAGATCATTTGTTTCGCATCATTCAAGAGTCTATTTCAAACACATTGCGTCATGCGAAAGCGAACCGTTTAGATGTATTGAACGTTTGGCGCGATGATTTTGTTATTTTACGAATCAGTGATGACGGTGTCGGTTTTGACGTTAAAACAGGTAAAGCAGGCTCTTACGGTTTGCAAAATATGCATGAACGAGCAGTTGAAATTGGTGGAACATTGAAAATTATTTCACTGCCGTCAAAAGGGACAAAGCTAGAAGTAAAAGTCCCGCTTAAGCAAATAGAAAATGAGGAGGGGAGTCATGGATGATCAAGGTGCTTCTTGTAGATGATCATGAAATGGTTCGTATCGGTGTATCAGCGTATTTAATGGCTCAGCCTGATATAGAAGTAGTGGCGGAAGCGGAAAACGGAGAGGTTGCTGTAGAAAAGGCACTTCAGTTTAAGCCGGATATTATTTTAATGGATCTTGTCATGCCAAAGTTAGATGGGATTGAAGCAACGAAACAAATCATCAAACAATGGCCGGAAGCAAGAATCATTATTGTTACGAGTTTTTTGGACGATGAAAAAGTATACCCAGCGTTAGAAGCAGGTGCGATCAGCTACCTTTTAAAGACATCGAAAGCAAACGTTATTGCTGAGGCCATTCGTAAAACATATGAGGGGGAGCCTGTGCTTGAGCCGGAAGTGACAGGGAAGATGATGAAGCGGATGCGCCAAGGGCAAAAAGTACCCCTCCATGAAGAACTGACAGAACGGGAGCGGGAAGTGCTTCTACTAGTTGCTCAAGGAAAAGCTAATCAGGACATTGCGGATGAGCTCTTTATTTCTTTGAAAACCGTAAAGACGCACGTCAGCAATATTTTATCGAAGCTTGAAGTTCAAGACCGAACGCAAGCGGTGATCTATGCCTTTCAAAATGGACTTGTAAAATAATCATTTTTTAATCATAGTAAAAAGGGAGCGTCTCGTAAGTTGAGGCGCTCCCTTCTTTGTTTAGCTAAAAAATTTTAATCTTTTTTGATTCTTCCTGCATCGGATAATGCTTTTTTTAGCAGTAATTCTTCGATTTGTGAAAAATAAACAGATTCCCCCACTTAAATAGACGGAATTTTTGTGCAATAAATCCATGGTTTATGAGAAGAAAAGCAGATAAAGTTAAAGTATGAAAACGATGACCCTAATCTTGAATGGATGATTTCCAATAACGGAAGGGAGATTTTTATATGAAAAACGAAACGATGACTGAAAATATTCAAAGTGGAATGAAAGTGAAGCAGTATGTCAACTTTATTGATGGTGAGTGGATTGCATCGGAATCAGGGCAGTTTAAACAAAATACGAATCCTGTGAATGGGGAAGTGCTTGGTGAAGTCGCTCAGTCTACGAAAGTGGATGTCAATCAAGCGGTAGCGGCGGCGAAACGGGCACAAAAGGAATGGCGGAATGTGCCTGCTCCTGAACGTGCAGATGTATTGTATAAAGTCGCTTTTTTATTGAAAGAACGGAAAGAAGAATTGGCGCAGATTTTGACGAAGGAAATGGGCAAAGTGATTGCTGAGGCGCGAGGCGAGGTTCAGGAAGCGATTGATATGGCTTATTACATGGCGGGAGAAGGTCGTCGTTTATTTGGGGATACCGTTCCATCAGAGCTTCGTAATAAGTTTGCAATGAGTATTCGCGTTCCTGTCGGTGTGGCTGGCCTGATTACACCGTGGAATTTCCCGATTGCGATTGCGGCATGGAAGTCACTCCCGGCACTCGTGTCTGGTAATGCTGTCGTTTGGAAACCAGCATCAGAAACGCCGATATTAGCCGGCGAATTTGTCAAAATCTATGAAGAAGCGGGTCTCCCGAAAGGCCTGGTTAATCTTGTTCATGGGTCTGGTAGTGTCGTAGGGAATGCGATGGTCGATCATCCCGATATTGATCTTATCTCTTTCACTGGTTCTAATGAAGTAGGGAAGACGATTAATGCCCGTGCTGGTGGGATGTTGAAGCGGACTTCTCTTGAAATGGGCGGGAAAAATGCCGTCACCGTTCTTGAAGATGCCGATTTAGATTTAGCGGTTGATGGGATTGTTTGGAGTGCATTTGGAACGAGTGGACAGCGATGTACAGCTTGTAGTCGGATTATTGTTCATGAAGCGGTGAAAGAAGAATTAGAAAAGAAATTGCTAGAGAAGATCGCGACATTAAAGCTTGGTGATGGCCTTGATGAATCCATTGATGTTGGTCCAGTCATTAATCGTTCTTCTCTTGAGAAAATTGATGAATATGTCCAAATTGGCAAGAAAGAAGGGGCAAAATTACTTTGTGGCGGGGAAGTGGTTACAAAGGATGACCTTGATAAAGGAAACTTCTACGCTCCTACATTATTTACCGATGTCCAATCGGATATGAGAATTGCTCAAGAAGAAATTTTTGGACCAGTGGCCTCCATTATTGCAGTGAAAAGCTTAGAGGAAGCGATTGAAGTGAATAACAGTGTCGAATTCGGTTTATCTAGTTCGATCTTTACTGCCAATGTCAATCGAGCTTTCCAAGCAATGAGAGATTTAGATACAGGAATTGTGTACATTAATGCTGGCACAACGGGAGCGGAAATTCACTTGCCGTTCGGGGGAACGAAAGGAACAGGGAATGGACATCGTGATTCAGGTGTGGCCTCCTTGGATGTATACACAGAATGGAAGTCTGTCTATGTAGATTACAGTGGCAAAATTCAAAGAGCTCAAATTGATAACTATTAACAATAGAAAACAGCCCTCGCCAAAACAGAGCAAGGGCTGTTCTATGTACCTTCATCTTTTCTATGCTCATAGCAAGAAATGGCAAGGTGAAGCAGCATACAATCGTTAAACTGACTCGTATTCAATTGAGTCAGTTCTGTAATTTTTTCTAACCTGTAAATAATGGTGTTGCGATGAACATATAGCTTTCTAGCTGTCTCGCTTAAATTCAAATTGTATTGGCAGTATTTGATGAAAGTGGAAGACAGCATATCGTAGTGATCATGTTCGCTTAAAGGCTGTATTAAAGCAAGTAAAGTTTGTTGAAGTTCAGGTGTGATTTCTTTAGGTAGCAACTCAAATGTAGTGTTTTTTTCATTATAAATATAAATCCCAGATTGCAACGCTTTGTTTCGACCTAAATTCATCGCTTTTTCCGCTTGACGAAAGGAATGAGAAATACCACTAACTCCTTGTTGGATATCTCCAACGGCTAGAGAGGCGGATAAATCATATTTAATAGATAAGAAATTCGTTAATTTATCAAGCTTTTGTTGTAAAGAAGAACGTAAGGCAGCATAAGCCTCTTTTGTCTTTACTGGTTTCACAACGATTACTTTCTCCATGCCGATAAAGGAGATAATATCCTCCTTAGATTCATGAAAGATTAATTGAATATAATCGATTACATCTCGCTGAAAGTAAGGGAAGGAGTAGGGAGTATTTCGTATCGGCTGTTTGGAAGTGGGCTGATGAATATCAATTAATACGCAGCAACGATTGATATCTGGATTATAGCCAAGAGTTTTGGCGTATTGAGTGACGCGCTCTTGCTGTTCATCTGTATCATAATGAATCAATTGTTGGATGAAGACTTCAATCATTTTTGATTCTAATTCTTTCATTTCTTTTCTGAAGGCTTCTTGACACATCATTTCGACTTGATTTTTGACGAGATGAACGTATTTTTCAACTTCTTGTGGATCTCCTACGATGCCGAGAACACCAATCGTTTTATTGTTAAAAACAATCGGAACGGACACGCCGGGAAGAATTTGTTTAACAATCTCATTTTTGCAATTAATCAACCCTTTTTTGCGAATCACTTCTAGTGAAGGTTGATGAAAGATTCCCAATCTATTTCTGTCAGTGGAGCCAATAATGTAGCCTTCGTTATCTGTGATGCTAATCGGATAGTTTAAAATAGCGCTCGTTTTTTCAGCTATATCTTGAGCAATATGTTCTAAGATCTTCATATATTTCAATCACTCCTTCTGTTTTAGAACATAGAGAAGCCTAGACAAAGAAGAAAAATAGTTAGCCAAATTATAACATAAGTTTAAAGTTGATTAACTGATTATTAACAATATTTTTATAATCGTTTTTTAGAAAGAGGGGAATGAAAGATGGGTATTTTATCAGGGGGGCAAGCGATTGTTGAAGTGCTACAAAAGGAAGGAGTAACGAAAGCCTTTTGTGTGCCAGGTGAAAGCTATTTAGGGGTCATTGATGCCCTTTATGAGCATAAGGAGATTCAGTTAATTTCTACACGCCATGAAGGAGGGGCCTCATTTATGGCTGAAGCGTATGCGAAAGCATCTGGGAAGGTCGGGGTTTGTATGGCAACAAGAGGGCCAGGAGCGGCTAATCTCTCTATCGGTTTGCACACAGCGATGCAAGATTCTACACCAGTAGTGGCATTAATTGGCCAAGTGGAACGACCATTTAAAGGGAGGGAGGCTTTTCAAGAGGTCGAGTTTACCGCACTTTTCAGCCATCTATGTAAATGGACCGTCGAAATTGAGACGGTGGAGCGGATTCCAGAACTGCTTCATCGTGCCTTTTATATCGCGAGATCGGGAAGACCAGGGCCGGTTGTTGTTTCTTTGCCACATGATATGCTAGAAGATACTACCGAATACATCGAGCGTTCTATCTATAAAGAAAGTGTACCTCTTCCAGATGAAAGAGCGGTCGCAGAAGCATTATCAAAAATCAAAGCAGCCAAACGGCCAGTGCTAATTGCTGGAGGGGGAGTAACGAGGACGAAATCGGCTCAATTACTGACGGAGTTTGCGGAAGCGTTACACATTCCCGTTGTAACAGCTTTTCGACGCTTTGATGCGTTTCCGAATAGTCATCCATGCTATGCTGGCTGGCTCGGGTTTGGCTCTTCACCTGACTTGCTACAATATATTAAACAAGCGGATGTGGTCATAGCGTTAGGAACCCGTTTTTCACAAGTGACGACTCAAGATTATTCCTTGCTTGGGGATCAAACAGAACTGATTCACATTGATATTTCAGCTGATGAGATCGGAAAGGTATACCCTCCAAGTATCGGCATAGTAGCTGATGCTAAACAGTTTTTGTTGTCGGCCTTCAATCAATTAGAGAGAGTCGATCATCCTGATAGAGAACAAATGGTCAAAGAATTACACGCGAAGTACGTCAAGTTTTCTTCTGTTGCTAAAGAATACGCGACAGAGTATGTCGATATGGATGGAATGATGCATGACGTCATTCATCGGTTACCAAAGGATACGGTCATTACGAGTGATGCAGGAAACTTTTTTGGGTGGTTATCGCGATACTATCGCTTTGAGCAAGAAACGACGTATATCGGACCAATTTCTGGAGCGATGGGGTACGGGCTTCCGGCGGCGATTGGTTCAAAGGTGGCTTTGCCTCATCAAACGGTCGTTTCTTTCTCAGGAGATGGTGGGTTTATGATGACGATGCAGGAGCTCGAGACGGCTGTGCGTTACAATATTGCGATCATTGCTATTATTGTCAATAACAATATGTACGGCACGATTCGGATGCATCAAGAAAAACATTTTCCTGATCGAGTCATTGCGACTGAATTGTCCAATGCCAATTTTGCCGAGATGGCTAAACTGTTTGGTTGTTACGGTGAACAAGTGGCGAAAAATGAAGACTTTTTACCGGCATTAGACAGAGCCATGGCTAGTGGTCGACCGGCTGTCATTGAAGTGTTAACGAATCCAGAGATTTTGTCTGTGAATCAATCAAAGACAGTTAAAGTGGTTAGCAGACATCTGTCATCGAGCGAATCAACGTACGAATCATCTTAACAAACATTCGGAGTGGCCAAATGAGTAATTCCCAAAGACCAAAATCTAATATCGTGGCACCGACTTCGGTTGCCACTTCTTGGCGTTCTTTTTTCTTGTCTGTCTTTTTCTTGTCCAAGTTTTATCACTCTTTCAAAAGTAGTTATCTTCTTATACGGACAGAATAGGTGAAAAGTTCCTTCATAATTATGACAAAATGTTACACGTGAAACATGTCGAATATTTAGATTGTAAAAAATTTAAATAGTTGACATACCTTTAGGGGTATATTATGATGGAGATACAAAACAAATACCCTGTATGGTATTAAAGGAGGCGGAAAGGATGTTTTCTGAAGTATTACCAACTGAAGCACAAAAAATGTTACAAGAAAATAAACAATTAGTCGTTGTGGATGTAAGAGAAGCAGGGGAAGTTGCAGGCGGAACAATTCCTGGAGCGATTAATATTCCATTAGGTCAAGTGTTAACTAGAATAAATGAGTTCGATTCAAACAAAGAGTATTTGATGATTTGTCGCAGTGGCAACCGCAGCTCTCTAGCTTGTGAGTGGCTATCTAGCAAAGGGTTTCAAGTAACTAATTTACTTGGTGGTATGATGAGCTGGGATGGACCGGTAGAGTAAACAAAAAAAGCGCCTTCCATAGAGGAAGAGCGCTTTTTTGCTGTTTAAATGATATTCAACAATTCTTGCAATCTATTAACTGTATAAGTAGGTTTAGCTCCATCTACTTGTTTGCCATCTCCATGGTCAATCCAAACAGAGTCCATTTCCACTCGTGTTGCTCCTAAAATATCAGTGCTTAAATTGTCGCCCACCATTAATGCTTCTTGAGGTGATAGCTCCATTAATCTTAACGCATGTTCAAAAATCACAGGATCGGGCTTACCAAAGCCAACATTTCCAGAAATAACAATGTGCTCAAAATAAGGAACAAGTTCAGGAGTCATTGTTAGCTTTTCTAATTGTAACGATGGGGCACCGTTTGTTAAAAGTAAGAGACGGTAGCCTTTCTCTTTTAATTCATCCAGTACTTGGAAAGTCTCTTCATACACAAAAGGAGACTCACGACGAACTTCACGGAATCGTTCTTTTGCCCAAGCAGCAGCCGTTTCAATGCCTACTTTCTTTAAGCCATTTTCCCATGATTTCAGTTGGTAATCGCTAATTTGCTCTCCCATTCGGCGAAATTGATAATGATGGACATCACCGAAATCCCCCCATAGACCTTCAAATGGATTGATACCAATTTGAACAGTGATTGGGAAAAAAGAATAGGTTTCATATTGTTCGCGAGCCGCTGCTCTCACATGCTCTTCAATCGTTTTCGCTTCGATGTCGTATTTTTCCGCTAACTCTTGGCAAGTAACATCAAAAGCGGTTTGAATACTTTTGCGATCGTTTAATAATGTGTCGTCTAAATCAAAAAAAATGGCTTTCTTCATTTGATAAACTCCCTCATTTAATAGTGATGAGGAATGTATTCGACAAAACTAAACAAAATCCTTCTGAAAACAAGTTGGAAAGTAATGAGAGATCATTAATTAAAAGAAGCTGCGTTCTTTTTTCGTTTAAACAAGGAGAAGAAAGATGAAAGGTGGTAAACAGGTATGTCTCGTTTCACTTGCTTATTTTGCATACTAGTTAACAATAAACGATCTCGAATTTCGATATTTTTATGTTCCATGCTTTCGATCTTTTCCTGCATCCATCGTTGGTATTGAGCTAGTTCTTTGACTAATTGTTTATTGACGTCAATTAACGTTTGCTGTTGTTCTTCAAGGTGAGCAATTTTTGCTGACAATGGTTCGCTATGTGCGATAGGTTCTTCGTTCACTGGTGCAGGAACCACTTCTTGTTGCTGTTTGACAGCTAGTTCTACTGCTGCATCCATAGACATATTTTGCTCTTGCACAGCCTTAAACACACGTTGCATCGTAATAATATCCTTTTGATAAAACACGCGGGAGTTATTGATGCCCCTATCAAAATGGTAACCTGCGGCTTCTAAAGCTAGTGAATACTTCCGTAAAGTGCTAGCTCCGACTGCTAAGCTTTTGGCGACCTCTGAACTGAAATAAGCCTGTTCCATCCTTCATCCCTCCGCATAAAGATAATGGTTTAACAACTAGACTGTCTCCGTATTTTCTCCGTTTGTAACAAATTCCATACGAAATAGCAAACTCCTTTCACTAGTTTTGTTGACTAGTTAGTAGTTTTGTCGAGGAGCTTCGGCTAATAATAAAGAAGACTAACGCGATGGTCAGTCCTCTTCTTTTCGTTAAAAGTTTTTGGAAATGTTGCTTAAGGCAGAACCAGCACTTTCGTTCGCTTGCTCTCTAACTGATAAATCACCGAGAGACACAATGCCAGCTATCTGTCCGTTTTCCACGACCGGTAGTCTACGGATTTGGTGCTGGGCCATAAGGGCAGCAGCTTCTTCTAAAGATGCATCTGGAGAAACTGAGACGACATTATTAGACATAACGTCTGAAACCATGTTACCTTGCTGGTTTGCTAATCCGCGTATCACTAAATCACGGTCGGTTACCATTCCAACTACTTGTCCATTATTGACGACTGGAATAGCCCCAACATTTAAAGACTCCATTTTGCTTGCAGCGGCTTCCATTGAATCTTGACTAGTACAGCAAGCTACATTTCTAGACATAATTTCGCGTACTTTCATCCTCGCACCTCCAAAAAGAATTCAAGCTTATTTTGTTCTAAAAAATGATTGTTATACTTTTGGGTATTAAAAGGTTTGTGAACAGACATTAAAAGATGCAAGCCTTACCTAATCGGTTAAGACTTGCATTTTCAGTGGAATCTTAAATGACTTCTGTTGGAGCACTGTCGTCTTTTATAGAGTTCTCTTGTTTGATGGATTTTTTCTCTGGAAACAAAAGGCTAAACACTATACCGAAAAAGGCCGCGATTAAAAAAGTGGTAACTCGTGATGTCATGATTTCTTCAAGAGGGGTAGAGATCCAAATGGCTGTACTTACAAATCCGGCAATGATCGTAGCGATCACACCGATGCCAGAATAGCGTTTCCAAAAGAAGGTTAAGATTATTGCTGGGGATAACGTACATCCGACACCTGCCCATGCCCAACCTACTACGATATATACTAATGACTTTGAAGTTAAGGCAATAACCAAGCCTAATATTCCTGCGGTAATAATAGTTACTCGAGAAATGGTCACTAGCTGTTTTTCAGTTAATTTTTTGCCGAGTGCATGGTGGACAATATCTTCGCTAACAGAGCTAGTAATGACTAAAAGTTGGGAGTCCGCAGTGGAGATGATAGCTGCTAAAATACCAGCAAGTAGGAGACCTCCTATCCAAGGTGGTAGTAAATCTAAAATCATAAAGGGTAAAATAGTTTCTACATCTGCAAAATTTTGTCCTTGATATAAAGTGAGAGCTGTAATCCCTATTAAAAATGCCCCGCCATAAGCTAAAAATGTCCAGACAATAGCTACAATACTAGCAGTCTTTGCTTCTTTATCATTTTTTAATGCCATGAATCGAGCACTAAGTTGTGGCTGCCCGCCTAAAAAACCAAAGAACCAAGAGAAGTTATTGAAAAGCAACAAACCAAGAGCAAATCCAATCGTTCCTCCTGTCCAAGAATCCATAGAGGTTCCTGATGTAGCTAAGGCGTGGCTGATTGAAAGGTCTGCTGCATTAATGTGAAAAAGGGCTACAATGGGAAGAACGACTAATGTGATCAGCATCATAATACTTTGAATCATATCTGTCCAGACAACGGCTACGAAACCACCAAGGTATGAAAGGGTTATTACGATAATAATACTCAAAATAGCACCGACTGTCGTATTAATATTAAAAACAGCAAATAATGTTTTTCCTGCACCGGCAATTTGAGCTCCAAAATAAAACATCATAAAGCTGACAATGAGGATCGTAGACATCCAAAGAATAATTTTGGAATGGCTTTCAAATCGTTTAGCTAAGTAGCCGGGCAATGTGATCGCTTTGTACTCTTCGGCTTCTTTCATAAAACGTTTGGCTAGAAATAACCATGAACAGATGATGCCAGAAGAAATTCCGACAGCTACCCATACTCCTGACAATCCTGTAGCAAAAACGAATCCTGTATAACCTAATAGTAGCCAAGCAGATTCACCTGTGGCTCTTTCAGAAAAAGCTAATGCCCAGCCTGGTAGTTTTTTTCCGCCTAGTAGGAAATCAGAGTGCTTCAAATCCCGACGACTAAATATATAGCCTACAACAAGCATAAGTACACAATAAATAATGAATTCGATCATGACAATGCTATTCACTTTTCATCATCCCCTTTAGGATTTTAGATTGGTTTATTTAAAGAGCGATCTTTTGTCCAATACCTTTTTGGATGGCTTTATAATAGATAGTTTCAGCTGTGACGACATCAAATAATGCACTGCCTGTGGACTTGAAAATGGTTGGTTTCTCTGGATCAATCATTGGTTTGATTTTCCCAGTGATCACTTGAGAGAAGGGCCTCACTTGCGATTCATTAATCCATTGGTTTTGAATAGGATCAATAATATCTCCAGATTCGAGGTGGGCATCTTGTGTGTCAATGAAGATAGAAGCGGTCTCTTTAAATAATTCGTCAGGAAGTTCTCGCATGTGAGGTTGAAAAGATCCAATACCGATGATCAATTTACCGTTATAGATCGTCGAACGGTTGGGTAAAACAGGGGTTTCTGATGTGGTGGCGGTAATGATTATATCTGATCGTTCCACCACTTTATCTAGTTTGTTCTCGGTGTGAATTCGAATATGGGGAGAAATTCTTTGTTTTAAGTCTTTTGAAAATACAGCCGCTTTTTCACGAGTCCGATTATATAAGTAAATATCTTGAATATCTCGTTCATGACAGGCAGCTAACAATTGATAAAGTCCTTGGACACCAGTTCCTATCAGTCCAACACTATGGGTATATGGAGCAGCCAAATGGCGAATAGCCGCTCCTCCGATTGCCCCAGTTCTTAAATTAGTTAAAAGTGTCCCGTTGAGCATGGCTTTTGCTTCGCCTGTTTCTCCGTCGGCAAGTAACATCAATCCTTGAGTCACAGGCAGGTTATTATTATTAGGGAAAACGCTTACAATTTTAGTTCCTAAAAAGTGATTAGCTACACAAGGCATAAGTAGAAAGGTGTCGCTATTTAATGATATGTGAGTTCTTGTATTCATTTGAAATGCTTGTTGTTCATAGAGGTGATAGGCTTGTTCAATGGAGTCTATCATTTCTCCAATACATATGGTATTATTCATATCTTTCTCACTAATGATTAACAAGAGAATAGACCTCCTTTGAAGAGTAGTATTTTATACGATAGCTTGTTCTAAGATCAGATCGTTTTCAGCGAATCTCTCCACTCGCAATGGAGTTAAGTCGATGTTTTCGTACTGGCCTTTATATATTAATTCAGCTAAGCCTAAACCAACAGCAGGGGCTTGCTGCATACCATGTCCGCTAAATCCAAGTGCTAAGTAATAGCCATTCATCAAGGGGTGCTCGCCAATAATGGCATTTTGATCAACTGTATTAAAATCGTATAATCCAGCCCATCCTGATTTCAATTTAATGGTCTCAAAGTTAGGAATACGATGAGCGAGTACAGGCCATAGCTCTTCGAAGTAAGATCGTTTCCATGTAAAATCGATTCCGGGTTTTATATCTTCTGAAAATCCAGCAATGATTTTTTCACCTTCATGGCGAAAGTAAACTCCTGTAGGATCAACTGTTAATGGAAGAGGTTTAGCTAAAGGGGTTGCCACATCAAATTGGAAAATTTGTCTTTTTAATGGAACAACGGGTAGTGGAAGACCAATCTTTTCGCTTAAATAAGCTCCCCACGCACCAGCACAATTAATCACAGTATTTGCTCTATATTCTTTTCCATCTGTCAAACGAACTCCTATGACGTGATCATTTTCAGTTAAAATAAGATCGACCTCTTTTGAAATATACTCCGCTCCTAGCTGTTGAGCCTTTTTTCGATAGCCTTGCATAACAGAGTATGGATCTAAATAGCCGTCTTCTCCACAGTAAAGCCCTCCAGCAAGGTCTTCAATCTCTATTTCAGGAATAATTCGACGTAACTCCAAAGCGGATAGTAGCTGAGACGGAACCCCTAATTGATGTTGTAACTCTTTTTGTTGTTCAATTGCCGGGAGCATTTCTTTAGTTGCTAGAAATAAATACCCTCTTTGTTGGAAATTAATTTCGGCTCTTTCATTGTCTATCGCCATTTCATCTGGGAATTGCTTGTATTGTTGTAGACTGAAGCGGCTTAATTTGATATTAATAGCTGTCGTAAATAATTGTCGGATACCCCCAGCACTTCGAGGGGTAGAAGCGTATTCATAAACGGGGTCTTTTTCAAAAACAATAATTTTTCCTTCAAATCCACTTTTCCTCAAGAAGTAAGCTGTACTTGATCCCATGACTCCTCCGCCAACAATAATAATATCCGCTTGTTGCAAATGAACCCCTCCTAAAGGTAATTGATGGGTGTAACTCTTTCAAGGTAATTACAATTATAGTGAGAATTGAGGATGAGACAATGGGCGATCTGCACAAAATTCTGATATGATAAAATATATAGAATATTCAATTAAATTAAAAAAGAGGAAAAATTTAATTGTAGATTGAGGTGGATACATGAAGTTTCTTGAGCAAATTGCCCAATCGATTGTAGAACGGACTTCTTCAGTGTTAGAAGTTCCTATGAGTATTACGGATAAGAAAGGAACCATCATTGGTTGCAATGACATCAAGCGTATTGGTTCTCATCATGTTGTCACAAAAGAAGTAATTCAAGCTGGAAAGTCTATTGTTTTTACTCCAGAAAAAGTAATTCATAGAAAGAATGTACTACCAGGTATTGCAACACCTATTTGTTTTCAACAGCAGATCATTGGAGTTTTAGGGATTATTGGTGATCCAGAAAAGATTGAGAAATATGTGCAATTTGTACGAAATCATGTAGAGATGTTACTGCAGGAAGCTTTTCGTGCAGAATCATTTTTTCTAGAGATGAAAACAACAGAAGTATTTGTTCAACATTTAATTCATTACAAAGAATGGGATCAACAAAGGGAAGAAGTTTTGGTTAATTATAGTGAAATGTTAGGGTTTCATTTTGATCTTTCTCGGCTTTGTATATTGATAGATATTCCCTTTTTTGAAGCACAAAAAAATAAGCAAACAGTTACTTTTTCTCAGTATGATTTATTTCAAATGGTTAGCCATTTATTTAAAGATCATGCGGAAGATATCATTTGTCCGATTAACCAAGATCAATGGATGATTATTAAATTTATGAGTACATTTGATTCTTACAAAATTAAAGAAAGATGTGAGCGTGCGGTCAAAAAATTAAAGCATTTTAATAATAATAATAATATTGCGGGCAAAGTATCAATTTCTTATGGAAATATTTATAAAGGTTTTGCGGGAGTCAGTCAATCTTATCAACAAGCATTAAATGCATTAGTAATGGGGAAAGAAAAGAAGGCTGAAGAATCGGTATATGCTTTTGATGATTGGAAAATATTATTGGATACACTTGTTAAGGAAATTAATCCATTATTTTCTGATACTTTACATGAATATATAAAAAAATTATTAGCTCATTCGAACGCTCAGGTTCTTATCAAAACGTTTCTTTTGTACTGTGAGCAAGATTTAAATGTAAGCAAGGCAGCTAGGAAGTTATATATCCATCGCAATACATTAATGTATCGACTCAATCAATTGAGTGAAATTTTATGTATAAACGTTCAATCATTTGAACAATGTATGTTGTTGTATTTAGCATTGAAACAATGTGCTCACGTGAAAAAAACAGCAGGAAGGGTTACAGCAATGGGCTCCATTTTATAATCTATATCAATTTTCCAAAATATGAAACCTTTTTTGTGATCCTCCGTATATCAAAGGTGAGCTGATTAAGTCAGTTAGTTTCCAGATACTTGGAGAGAGCATTCATTGAGGAAAGGTAAGGTGATCGATCTGGGGTTATTTGACCGGTTATTTAACAGAGGAAAAGTAGAGGCAAAGGTAGAAAAACGGACCGTGTTGAACTTGCAAGTTGGTGACATTGTTACGTATAATTTGCAGGATTTTCAGGTGGTTGGCAAATTGCATTACGATGATCACGGCTATACATGGGATGCTTATCAATTACAAGGGGACAGAAAAGCGGTTTGGTTAAGTGTGGAGCTTGACGATGAACTAGAGCTTGGCATATATGAAACAGTGCAGCTACCGTTAGAAGTACCAATCCCGAAAGAAGTGACTTATGATGGTCGGCAGTATAGGTTAGAAGAGAATGGGCAGGCTTACGTGAAGGGTGAAGGCAGAAGTCAAAATGTTCATGGCAAAGAAGTGAAATATTATGATTTTGAAGATGCTTCTGAGGAACATTTCTTGTCTGTTGAGATATGGGGCAGTGAAGTTGAAGTAAGCTATGGTTATGCTATTGAAGAATATGAAGTCAAAATTTTAGCAGGAAGCTAAGGAGGAGCAAGCATGTTTCAATTTTTTAAACGAGTGAAAACGTATGTAGGTTCTGAATTAAATGCTGCACTTGATAAAGCGGAAGATCCAGTAAAGATGCTTGATCAGTTTATGCGTGAAATGGAAGCGGATATTCGTGAAGCAGAAACAGCTGTCGCTAAGCAAATTGCTAATGAGAAAATGTTAAAGAAGAAATTTGATGATGCTTCGCAAATGGCTGAAAAGCGCCAGCAGCAAGCGATTGAGGCATTAGAAGCAGGAAATGAAGATCTTGCTCGTCGGGCTCTAGAAGATAAAAAAGTTCATGAAGGTCAAGCAGAATCAATGCGTACAGCCTATGAGCAAGCGTCCAGTGATGCCAAGGTATTAAGAGAGAAGCTAGATGAGATGAAGCAGGAATATCAAGAAATGAAAGTGAAGAAGGATACGCTAAAAGCACGGGCAGAATCAGCGAAAACAAGAACAAAAATGAATCGGACGATGTCTTCTATCGGTAGTGATGAATCGCGCCGTGGATTTGAGCGTATGGAAGAAAAAGTGATGCAATATGAAGCGGAAGCGGAGACGTCTGAAGATTTGCGTTCTTCTTCACGAAGTCTCGATGATGAGCTAAAGGCGTTAAAATCTAATAGTGCCGTTGACGATGAATTAGCTGCTTTAAAGAAAAAATTAGGGAAAGAATAATTTCTTTCCCGTTTTTATTGGAGTGTTTCTCATGAAGAAGCGAATGTTTTTACTCACTGTTTTATTCGCTGCTCTGATCGGTGTACTTTCCGGTTGTGGGAATAGCAATGTGGAAGAGTATATTTCTGAGCAGTATCCACTAATTGATGTCGTTCAAAGTCCGTCTTCTGAAAATGATAATTCTTATATTTATCAAGCTGAGAATCAGTCTGTGCCAGAAGTGGCGGAAGAGCTGATTGGAGTGGAACAGCCAGAGGAGATAGGAGAATACGTAAATGATAAACAAGTTCTTATTTATGACAATCATTTAATCATTTTAACGAAAGACCCTAATAATGATGCCAATAGTTTGATCGAAGTTGCTACAGAAGGGTTTGTTAGAGATTATTACCGACCAGGATTTTTTCAAGGAATGCTCATCGGTCATGTGCTGACGGATATGTTCGGGAAGAATTGGGATAACAAGCAACGCAATCGCTGTGGTCCGAATAGGAACGAAGACTGTTATGAGAGTTATGGCTCATCGGGTGCTGGTTATTATGGAAGCTGGGGTTCTGGCTCATCTGGACGTGGCGCAACTTTTCGAGGTGGCGGTCCTGGAGAAGGGAAATAATGATACTATTTAGTAAAGGGGAAGAACAATGAATCCGTTTTTATTAACATTTCTTTACTTTGCCATTGCCATTGCTGTGGTCGTTGTGGGCTTAGTTCTGTTTGAAATGCTGACGAGAAAATATAAAGATTGGGAAGAGATTCGAGAAGGAAATGCTGCTGTAGCTCTGTCGATCGGTGGAAAAATTGTGGGGATTTGTATCATTTTAATGTTCTCCATTTTTCATAATGACACGATTATGGAAACCGTTATTTGGGGAGCGTATGGGGTTGTTTTGCAAATGGTCGCGTATATACTATTCGATTTGTTTACGCGAGGCTTTTCTGTAGAAGAACAGCTGAAGGAACGTAATATTGCTGTGGGATTGATCTCCTTCAGTGTGTCAATTGGCGTAGCTTGCGTCGTTGGTGCTTCGATTAGTTAATGACAACAAGAGGCAATGAAAAGGTGAAAGAAATGGTTGATGAACAACGATTGAACCAGAGCAACAGTATTTATTGGGCTTCTGGAATTGTATCGATTTGCGGCATTATTTTTGAAGTGTTATTTGGGGCTCTCGGCTCGTACATTTTAGGAGATGGAGTTAAACAGTATACCCTGACGATCTCGCTTTTTTTAACCGGTATGGGAATAGGTGCTTTTATTAGTGAGCGGATTACTAAAAGGCTCGTCTTATCATTCATTTGGATTGAATATAGCATTGGATTGATCGGTGGCTTTTCTGCTTTTTTGCTGTTTGGCGTAACGGCTTATTTACCGGAGGGAACGGATGCGCTCTTTCTTTATGGAGTTACCCTCATTGTCGGGACATTGACAGGGGTAGAGTTGCCCGTATTAATTCGTAAGGCGAATGAGATTGGCGTGGCTCTACATAAAAGTACGGCAAAGGTATTGTTTTCTGATTATGCTGGCGGGTTGATTGGTGGACTATTGTTTTTATTCCTCCTTCGACCTTACTTTGGACTGGTGAAAACAGCTTTTATTGTAGCCGCTATTAATATTATGATGGCGCTTTGGATCGCTGTTAAGTTTCGCCATGAATTGATGAAGTATCGCTTGCATCTTGGAGCAGGTATCGTATTTCTCATCGTCATTGTGGCGGGTATATTATTTGGAGAAGAAGCGGCGTTTCATTTTGAGCAGAAATTATATAAAGATCCTATTATTTATTCAGAGCAAACAACGTATCAGCAAATTGTGTTAACGAGAGAGGAAGGAGACACGAGGCTATATTTAGATGGGCAGCTCCAATTTAGCTCGGCGGATGAGCATCGCTATCATGAAACACTGATTCACCCTACAATGGCAGCTTCTCAACAAAAGAAGCGAGTTTTAGTTCTTGGCGGTGGGGATGGTCTAGCGGTTAGGGAGCTACTAAAGTATAAAGAAGTGTCAGAGATTACGCTCGTTGATCTCGATCCACAAGTCGTGAAGTTGGCTACGACGAATCATTTTTTAGTCGATTTGAATGAAGGTTCACTGGAGAATGAAAAAATGTCCATCGTTCATCAAGATGCGTTCCGATTTATGGAGCAAGCAAACGGCTTTTATGATGTGATAATTGTCGATTTACCAGATCCAAACAATGAAGCGTTAAATAAGTTGTATACGATGGAGTTTTATTCTTTGTTGCGTAATCATTTGTCGCCTGATGGCGCGATGATGGTGCAGGCTACTAGCCCGGTATTTGCTCCGGAAGTGTACTGGACAATTGACCGAACGATAGCTGCTACCGGATTACAAACGGAAAATCTACATGTAGATATCTCAAGCTTTGGTGGCTGGGGGTTTGTGCTTGCTTCTCGACAGTCGATTGATTTAAAAAAGCTGGAGATTGAAAGTGACACCCGCTATTTAACAACAGATTTACTACCAGCATTGAGTCAGTTTGGAAAAGATGAAGATGCACAAATAGAAGATAAGGATGGAAAGGTTAAGCAAATAGAACCTAATACATTAATTCGTCCGAACTTAATAGAAGTATACGAAAAATCTTGGAGATATTATTAATTTGAAAGGGGCTAGCTCTATAGGAAGCAGCCCCTTTCAAATTAATTGTTTGTTTTCATAGGAAGTAGTTTCCCAGGATTTAAGATATGGTTCGGGTCGAGCATATTTTTGATGCCAGCCATAATCGATAAGGCTTCACCATGTTCTTGCTGCTGGTATTTCATTTTTCCGATGCCGACGCCATGCTCACCCGTGCAGCTTCCACCAAGAGAAAGGGCAAACTCAACAATTTCCTCATTTAACAAATGAGTTTTCGTGACTTGTTCCTCTATTTCTGGGTTAAATAACGTAAGCGTATGGAAATTGCCATCGCCGATATGCCCAAGGACCGCTCCATCCAATCCATGATCGTTAATGCGAGTTCGAGCGTATTCCACCATTTCTGGCAGTTTAGAAATCGGTACGCATACATCTGTTCCGATTGTTTTCATTTTCGGGTCACTATGTCGGAATGCATAAGAAAGATCATGTCGTGCTTTCCACAGCTGTGTTCTTTTTAAACTATCTTTTTCAAAAATAAATTCTTCGCAATCTTGCTCTTCACACAGCGCTTGCACAAATTCAGCGTCTGCGTGATTGCCTGCTTCATTGCCGTGAAATTCAAGGAACAAGGAAGGTGTTTCTCTAAAGTTGGTGTCACTATAATGATTCACTTGAGCGATAGAACGAGCATCAACGAGTTCCATACGAGCAATTGGAATTCCTGCTCTTAAAACCGATACAGCCGCTTCTACACATTGCTTTACAGAAGAAAAGCAAGCGCGAGCCGCCATAATTGACTCTGGAATCCCATGTAACTTTAATGTGATTTCAGTGAAAAGCCCAAGTGTCCCCTCCGAACCTGCAAATAAACTATTTAAATGGTAGCCGGAGGATGATTTTTTCGCGAGACTACCTGTATGTAAAATACGTCCATCCGCTAGAACGACTTCTAAGTCTAAAATTTGATCCTTCATAACCCCGTAGCGGACAGCTTGCGTTCCACTTGCATTTGTCGCTGTCATTCCACCAATGGTAGCATCAGCCCCAGGATCAACCGGAAAAAATAGCCCATGCTTCTTTAGTTCTTGATTTAATTGCAATCGGGTAATGCCAGGTTGCACTTTCACAATTAAATCTTCTGCTCGTAACTCGATGATGCGATTCATTTGAGAGAAGTCGACGGAAATCCCCTTATGAATAGGAATGGCGTGTCCTTCAAGACTTGATCCAACACCAAACGGAACGACCGGTATTTTCTTTTCATTAGCATAAATAAGCAAGTTTTGTACGTCTTTCTTTGAGGTCGGGAAAAAGACAATATCGGGAAGAACGGGATTAAAGTAAGATTCATCCTTACTATGATGTTCTAAAATCGTTTCATTGATTGAAACCTTTTCTTTACCAAATCGCGCTAATAGCTCTTTATAAATATCCATAAACATCCCACAATTCCTTTCTGTTTCTATCTACAGAATATTGTATACAACTTTTTTCTTAGATTCTATGGATATTGGATAATTTACCCTTATGTATTTCAAAAAAGTCAAAATTATTTTAAAATAGAAGAAAGGGTTAAGCTAGTTTTGACAGCTTGTCATTTAGTTCTTTTAGTTGTTGTTCCATATGGACGAGTTGTTCTTCGGCTTTAGAAATTCCTTGTCCGGTTGACTCCAATTTTTCAATATCACCTTGGACTCGGATATAATCCATTTTCAATTCAGCAATTTTATACTCAAGTTCTGATTTAGTCATTGGTCTTGCTCCTTTTATGTTTTTTATATTTTAGTATATCAGATAAGGAGGTTTTTAAATGTTTGGTTTAACTAATGCTCGATTCGTATGGCAAGCACCGATGGCGGGTGTCACGACTCCTGAACTAGTGGCCGCTGTTTCAAATGCAAGTGGTCTTGGAAATATCGGGGCCGGCTATTTATCAGGGGAGCAGACAGAGCAATTTATTCAGCAAGTGAAAAAGCTAACGGTTGCCCCTTTTGGCATCAACCTTTTCGTGCCGGAAGCAGTGGAGGATGCTTCTGAAAAAATAACATATGCTCAAAATGTGCTCGCATCGTATCGACAAGAACTAGGGATGGAGCCGGATACATTAGAAACGGTTACGGTCCAATCGTCTTATTTAGAACAGCTTGAAGTGGTATTAAAAGAAAAAGTACCGATTTGTTCTTTTACTTTTGGCTTACCGGAAGAAGAGGTTATTCAGCAATTGAAGGCAAACGGAACGATGGTTATCGGAACGGCGACTACGGTAGATGAGGCAATCGCTGTAGAGCGGGCAGGGATGGATGCGGTCGTTGTTCAAGGAAGTGAAGCGGGTGGACATCGGGGAAGCTTTCAAGAGCCAGAACGTTTAATCGGCCTGATGGCGCTTTTGCCCCAAGTCGTTCAGGAGGTGCGAATTCCAGTGATTGCAGCAGGCGGAATGATGAACGGTCAAGGAGTAGCAGCTGCTCTTTGTCTCGGTGCCTCAGCCGTACAAATGGGGACTGCTTTTTTAGTAACAGAAGAGAGTGGTGCTCACCCACTTCATAAAGAAGCGATTGTGACAGCCAATGAAAAAGATGTTGTACTGACAAAAGCCTTTTCCGGAAAATCGGCAAGAGGAATCGCCAATCGCTTTTTGAACGAGATGCAAGAGCATGAAGCTGAATTGCCTCCTTATCCACTGCAAAATGCTCTTACCGCCGGAATCCGAAAGCAAGCAGCGAAGCTCAATAAAGTGGATTATTTGTCACTGTGGTCGGGACAAAGTCCGCGTTTAAGTAAACGCCAGACAGCGGGGGATTTAATAAGGTTAATAGAAAAAGAAGTAGAGGAAACATTACAAGCAAGTATGGAGAAATTAAAGAGATAAATATAAAAAGGATCAACTGTCTCATCAGTTGATCCTTTTATATGTTTAAGAAAATTGAATAAACTCAAAGGCTAAATTTAAAAAGAAAATAGTGTGAATAGCGGCGAAGATTACTCCTTGTTTAGTTAGTTTTTTCATTAGTAAGCGATCCATAACCATCACCTCATTAGTAATTTGTAAACTTATTATATAATATCGTCACAGAAAATTCAAAATATTTTTAATGAATTGTCACATTTTTTTGACTGTTACATAGATCAACTAAAAAAAGGATGAAATCAGTCGTCCTCTCACAAGTGTTTGCGAGATATAAAAAGAAGGCATCCTGAATGGACACCTTCTTCTTACAATATCGGCGAAAGCAATCTAGAGACTGATTCTTTGAATTTAATGACAGTTGAGCGATTCTGATATTTTTCTTCAGTTAATTCAAAAGATAACTCCATGTCTTCTTCAAAAATTTGAGCTAATTTTTTACCGGTCTCATAATCATAAATGAACGCATTGACTTCGAAATTAAGTTTGAAGCTGCGGACGTCAATATTAGCTGTACCAACAGAACTTAGCTTTTCGTCAACGACAATCGTTTTGGCGTGAATAAAGCCATTATCATAAATATAAATTTTGGCTCCTGCTTTAATGAGTTCACCTACGTTGGAATAGGTTGCCCAATAAACGAACATATGGTCAGGTTTGTTTGGGATCATAATTCGAACGTCGACTCCGCAAAGAGCAGCAATTCTTAGGGCATCAAGCAAGCTTGCATCCGGGATAAAATAAGGTGATTGAATATAAATCGATTTTTTAGCTGAAGACACCATTTTAATATAGCCGCTTTTAATTTGTTCCCACTCAGAGTCAGGACCGCTCGTAACAATTTGCATAGAGATATCTTTATGGCTAGGTTTGTGCGGGAAGAAATGTTCTGAGTAGTCAATGCGGTGATCGATAGACGCTTGATTCCAATCTAAAATAAAACGTGTTTGAATGGAATGCACAGCTGTTCCTTCGATTCGCAAATGGGTGTCGCGCCAATAGCCGAATTTAGGGTCTAATCCTAAATATTCATCGCCGACGTTAAAGCCGCCCACATAGCCAATCTTTCCGTCAATAATGACGAGTTTTCGGTGATTTCGATAATTTAGGCGTAAATTAATTAATGGAAGGCGAGAAGGGAAGAAGACCTCAACTAACCCACCAGCCTCCATTAACTCTTTGAAATGTTTTTTGCGGACGCCGCGGGAGCCCATTTCATCATAGAGGATTCTCACTTCGACTCCTTGTTTCGCTTTTTCTGTTAATAACTTAATAATTTCAGAACCGAGATTGTCGAGTCGTAAAATATAATATTGCAAATGAATATGATCGGTTGCTTGCCGCATATCATTTAATAGAGAATTAAACTTTTCTCTGCCATCTGTATAGATAGTTAAGTCATTATCTTCTGTTAAAATCGCATCGTTATTTCGTAAAAACATTGATACTAAATCTTCATTTTCTGCAGTGTGCGGATTCCGAAAATCGAATTGTCCAAGATGAATATCTTCCATCTGTTTCTTAATCGTTGCATCAATACCGATTTTCTTTTTATCATCCCAATCAAACAGTCGCTGTCTGCTTAAATTCTGTCCAAAAATTAAATACAGAATAAATCCGAGTATAGGTATGAAAAATAATACCATTAGCCATGCCCATGTAGCAGATGCGTCTTTTCTTTCTAAAAAAATAACGACAGAAGACAAGGCGATATTTAACAACAACAGAGCGGTCGCGAGCCAACCCCATACATCCATGTCCATAAATTGTATCCACCTTTTTGTAGTAAATTTTACTGTAGGGCCTTGCCCATCATAACATATATTATTTTACCAATTCGTAAACAATTTTACTATCTACTAAAAAATAAGATTAGATTGAAACATCTTTTTGAACAAAACCCACTTGACTTATAGGGATTAGTGGTATAATCTTTTCGATAGACAAAAGGAGGAAGAGGATAATGGATTCAACCTTGATTATTTTAAATGTAGCCGCTCTACTGGTGCTAGTAGGCGTTTTATATGTCATGCAAAAAAAGCATATATCATTTTCTAAACGAGTGTTCACTGCGTTAGGGCTTGGAATTGCCCTTGGTTTCATCTTACAGCTTTTATACGGCTTAGAATCGAAGGTGCTACTTCAATCGACAGAGTGGTTTAGCATTATTGGAACTGGCTATGTGAAGCTACTTCAAATGGTCGTCATGCCGCTTGTGTTTATTTCCATTGTTGCTGCTTTTACAAAGCTGACGATCACGAAGAATCTAGGCAAAATTGCCATGCTTATTATTGGACTTTTAATTGGAACAACAGCTGTGTCGGCTGCAGTTGGAATTGCGACTTCCTTAGGCTTTGGCTTAGAAGCTGTGCAAATTGAAGGTGGCGAGGCGGAACAAGCTCGCGGCCAAGAAATTGAACAGAAATATACAGAGATTGAAGGGCAGACATTCCCACAAAAAATTGTGGAATTAATACCTGCCAATCCATTCCTTGATTTCACAGGTCAAAGAGGGACATCGACGATCGCTGTAGTGATTTTCGCCGCTTTTGTTGGCATGGCCTACTTAGGAGTAAAAAGAAAAGAGCCGGAGCAAGCCGATTTCTTTAAAAAAATCATCGATGCTCTGTATAGCATCGTCATGCGAATTGTGACGATCGTTCTCCGATTAACACCTTATGGAATTTTGGCGATTATGGCTAAAACGGTGGCGACGAGTAATTTCTCGGAAATTGCTAAGCTCGGAGAATTTGTGCTTGCTTCGTATGTTGCGTTAGCTATCGTCTTTTTGATTCATTTAATGATTTTAGCTCTTGTCGGATTAAATCCAATTACTTATGTAAGAAAGGTATTCCCTGTGTTGACATTTGCTTTTACTTCGCGCTCGAGTGCAGGAACGTTGCCTTTAAATATTCAAGCGCAGAAAAAAGCATTGGGTGTGCCAGAAGGGATTGCTAACTTCGCAGGGTCATTTGGATTATCGATTGGTCAAAATGGCTGTGCCGGCGTATATCCAGCGATGCTTGCGGTGATGATTGCACCAACTGTAGGTATTGATCCACTTTCGCCATCCTTTATCGCAACGTTGATTGTTGTTGTTGCGATTAGCTCATTTGGCGTAGCTGGTGTAGGTGGGGGAGCGACATTTGCTGCTATTCTTGTTCTATCGACGATGAATCTTCCTGTTGCTTTAGCTGGGCTATTGATTTCCGTCGAGCCGCTTATTGACATGGCACGTACAGCTGTCAATGTTAGCGGAAGTATGACAGCGGGTGTCGTGACGAGCCGCGTAACAAAAGAGTTAGATAGAGATGTATATAATCAACAACAAGATGAAGCCATTTATAATTAACAAAAAAAGCCGGTTCGCCGGCTTTTTTTTTATATAAAAAATTGAAACCATTTTTTATATAAAACGTAAAAAAGGGAATGATAAGTTTGAAGGAGTGTGAAAAAATGAAGAATAATCAACGAATGTTAAAAATAATTGAGCGTCTATCTTTATTAGGAGTGAAAGTATCTAAAACGAAATCTCGTATTGAAGTATATAATTCTTTAAAAGAAGCCATTTGTGTAAAGCCATAAATGCTGACGTGTGAGCTACCTAAAACAAAAAGACTCACCCTTGAAGGCAAGGATGAGGTGATTGCTTATTGTTTCTTTTTTTGAATCAATCGGTAAATAAAGTAGCCCACTATAATGAGAAGACCTCCTGCACCTGTTAAGAGGGCAAAGTTTTCTTCAATAAATGGCTTTGCTTGATCTCCAAGCCAAAAAATAATCATCCCTTCAAGGAAGAAACGGAGACCACGACCTACAAACGACCAGATGACGAGCACATTTAGTGGAATTCTAGCAGCGCCTGAAAAGATCGTAAATACTTTAAATGGAATAGGAGTAAAGCCCGCAATTAAAATAGCAAGTGCTCCATATTTTTCGAAGTAGTTTTCTACTTTAACGATCGTTTCTTCAGAAATAAATACTTTCAAAATAGGGCGGCCGAGCTTGCGACCGATGACCCAGCCAAGAATCGCTCCAAGAACGGAAGCAATAGTAGTGTATAAAGCGAATAATGGAGCGCGGTCGGGATCAGCCATAGCTAATGGTAGCAATAACACATCTGGTGGGATTGGAAAGAAGGATGATTCTGTAAAAGCCACAACAATTAATCCCCAGACGCCATATTCTAATAGCCACATCTCCAACTGATGAATCAAATCAGACATATTGAGAGAAATCTCCTTTAATTTTTAAAATTCACTAAGTGAAATTATAGCATCATTTGCATAAGCAAACTAGCAAGGAGTACTGAAATAGAAAATCAGCCCTACATCGGGGCTGATTTTTTATAGGAGTGAATAAATGGATGATTCTGCTTCTCCATGATACTTATGAGACAGTTGTTGATGCTATCTTCTTTCTCTTGGTGATATTGAAGCAAACGCTTCATCCATTTGCTTTGTTCCACCTTATTATTAAGCACCTGACTCAATTGCTGTTCAATAGCTTGATGTACATTTAGTTCATAAATCAAATGTTTATTCTTTAAATATTGAATATTGATTTCCTCTTGCCCAGGCAAGGCACTTAAAATAAATACTGGTAATGACTTTTCAAGTACTTCTGTGATGGTGATGCCTCCGGGCTTTGTAATAATCGCCGCAGCCTCATCATAATAACGATTCATTTGTTGACGACAGCTTGTATAGGCAATAGGTTCAATTTGATCATGATCTAATGATAAGATCCAATCATATAGCTTATTATTATTCCCACATAAAACTTTATAATGATATTGATTGTGCTCCCTGACGAGTTGATTCAATAATGTTTTCAAATTCCCGAGACCACTGTTTCCTCCAGCAATGAGAATGTATTGCTTTTCGCATTGTTCCTTATGTTGATAAAAAGAGGGGTGTACAGGAATACCGGTGACGAATACTTGCTCTGCCTTCAAGCAGCATTGCTCAACAAGCTGTTTTTTTGCTTCTTGATGAGGAACAAAATGATAATCAATATATGTTTTCCCCCATACATCATTGATGAAAAAATCAGTGTATACATTGACAACAGGAGTGCTGATTTTTCCTTGTTGCTTCAAATCATTTAATAGCTTAGAAGGATAGCAATGTGTACAAATAATCAGATCAGGGTTCTCTTCTTTAATAAAATTCTCTAGTCTCCATTTAAAATATTTATTCCATAAGGCAATAGGAGACCAATGCGTTGGCTTCTGCTTATTACTATACATAAACGAGTGATAAAACCGACTATAGGAGGTTGGTTGCTTGCTAATCCATTTCAAGTAGAAATTTGAAATAATGGATTCAAGTCCACTATGAAAGTGACTTAACAGATCGACAGTTTGTACTTCCGTCTGTCTTGTAATCGCTTTAGAGTGATCAATAATGGCTTCAGCCGCTTTATGGTGCCCAGAAGGCATGCGAAATAAGGGAAGCAATAAAATCTTCATAAAGTAGAACTCCTTTAGCGCTGAGTATAATTCGAATTTCTTTTCGATTTGAACGATTTGATCATTAGTTGAATCATAAATCCGATGAAGAAAACAGCTCCTGCTATTGTTAAATATACAGGGTGAATATCGATATAAGAACTAATAACAAAACCGATGAGCATATAAATCAATACCCAAATCAACGAGCCGAAAACAGAAATGATGGTAAAAAATAAAAATGGGAATTTTGAGATTCCTGCAAAATATGGATTGAACTGGCGGATACCAGGGATAAAAAATCCAACGGCAAGCGAATTTTTCATGTCCCAATGAAGGATGAATTTTTTCACTCTTCCATTGCTCATTCCTAAATATTTCCCATAGCGATCAAGGAGAGGCTTGCCGATTTTACGTCCAAGAAAATAGCTTGAGATCATGCCGACGAATGCTCCACACGAAATAGATAGCCAAGCAGGGATAAAGGCAATTCCGCCATGTTTAGCTAATAGACCGATATAAACAAATAAGCTCTCTTCTGGTACAGGTATTCCGACAATTCCGAAAAAACCGACAATAAATAGTAGGATATAGCCATACTGAGATAAATAATCGAGTATTTGTGTTTCCATTTTACCCCTCGCTTTTAGCTGTCGTTTGAAGAATGACAGGAATAGTCACAAATTGATAGTCTTTAGATGCAGGATCTGACAGAAAAAGCTTTAGTGCTTCGATCGTATTCGCTGGTGCATGTAAATCGGCACCTAATGTCGTACCGCTGTCATGGAGAGTGATAATCGCTCCACTTGAACAAGCCGACTGAATACGTTTAGCGAGTGTTTGCGGTGATACCTTTTTCTTCCAATCTCCAGGGATCGACGTCCACATAATCGTTTGTAACGGCTTTGAAGCAGGTAGAGACAATAAATTAAAGTGTCCCCAAGGTGGACGGTAATAGCGAGGTGTTTCTCCCGTAATCGCTTCGACCGTCTTTGTTGCTTTCCTTAACTGCTTGTGAAATAGAAAGGGAGGAAGCAGCCAATTGGAAAGGTGAATATCGTTATGTATACCAACAGTATGCCCGCGTTGATGCATATTTTGAATGATTTCTGGATAAGCCCGAGCTTTGGTTCCGACTACGAAAAAGGTAGCCTTCACTTCGTACTGATCTAGTAGATCTAAAAGCATGGGTGTATATATAGGGTCTGGCCCGTCATCAAAGGTTAAGGCAATCATCTTATGTCCCTTGCCACGTTGATGAATACCTGTACCTGTTAGACGAATAAATAAAGTCGGTCCAACTGCATAGATGAATAGAAGGACAACAAGATAAGCTACTACAATCATTTGATTACTCCATTTCTTTCATGATGAAAGTTAAAGAAAAATTTTATTTCCTGCTTATTAAATCATAGAGAAAAAAGAATCACAAGAAAAAATAAGTGATTTTTTGGAAGGGATTTGAAGGAAAAGATCGTCTAGTTTCTTGAGGTGATCAAAAAAAAGAAAGCATGTGATCGAAATGTCACATGCTTTCTTTTTTGTCTAAGATAATGCTTTGGATTCCGCCAATGGAAGAGAAGGTTGTTTCGTAAGCGAATCTTGATTCACTTGTGGCTTTTTTCGTACTTCTACGTATTTAATTTGACGATCTTCCATTTCTTTAATAAGGAATAAATAACCGTTGTATTCAATGATATCGCCTTGAGTAGCTTCGTAATTTTCAGTTAGAACCCATCCACCAATCGTATCGATATCTTCATCTTTCATATCGAGGTTGAGAAGGTTATTTATTTCAGAAATGAGCACTTTTCCATCAATGATGAAATGAGAATCAGTGATTTTTTGGATGAGAGGGATTTCATCGAGATCGAATTCATCTTGAATTTCTCCAACAATTTCTTCAAGAATGTCTTCGATCGTCACTAAACCAGATGTTCCTCCATACTCATCCATTAAGATCGCCATATGGATTCTTTCTTTTTGTAGTTTAACAAGTAGTTCGTGAATAGGGATGGAGTCAATTACTCGAATGGTTGGTCGTACATATTGTTCTAATTGAAGTTTCCCTGTCTCTTTGTTTTTCACATAATTCGTCAATACTTCTTTAAAGTTGATTAGACCAATAATGTGATCTTTATCTCCGTCTATGATCGGATAGCGAGTAAACCGCTCTTCACAAACGACATCAATCAAAGAATTGATCGTTTCATCCTTTGAAAGAGTGACCATTTCTGTGCGTGGAACCATGATTTCTTTTGCAATTCGATCGTCGAATTCAAAAATTTTATTGACGTATTTAAATTCAGAAGGATTAATTTCTCCACTTTTTAAGCTTTCTGATAAAATGATGCGCAATTCCTCTTCAGAGTGAGCCATGTCATTTTCTGAAACAGGTTTTAAGCCGAATAGGCCAGTGATGACACGGGCGGAACTATTAAGCGTCCAAATAAAGGGATACATCGCTTTGTAAAAAAAGATCAATGGTTGTGCCACAATTAATGTCATGTCTTCCGCTTTTTGGATCGCTAACGTTTTCGGAGCTAGTTCGCCAACGACGACATGAAGAAAAGTAATGATCGTAAAGGCTGCTCCAACAGAAATTACATGAGAGAGTGAATTTGGGATATTTAGCAGTTCCATAAGTGGATATAGGAGATCAGCAATAGCAGGCTCTCCAATCCAGCCAAGGGCTAAAGCGGTGATTGTAATGCCGAGCTGACAAGCAGATAAATATTCATCAAGCCCCATGATCACTTTTTTAGCGGTCATGGCTCGTGGGTGTCCTTCTTCGATTAGCTGGTTAATACGGGAGCTGCGAACTTTGACAATAGCGAACTCAGAAACAACAAAAAACGCAGTTAAAGCAATAAGGATGACGACGAGCACCAGGTTAAATATGTCCAAATAAATTCCTCATCCCATTTAAATAATGGGAAAGGAGTCACCTCCTGTGAAATAAAGTTACCTGATTGCGAAATCAATCTTCATTTATTTTCCCTCTGTTCTTTGTTAAGAAGAGAAGGATTATGGGAGAAGTTATGTTGAACGATCACTGTCCCATCGAATCACCCCTTATCACTCATCAGTTTGATTCTCTTTATTATATTAAAGACAGATTATTCAGTCAAATGGGTGATGTTACATTATATGACCGCTTTTATCCCGCATTAACGGGTTGTAAGACCCCCACCTCAACATGGCAGAAAGAGCGAAGGTGTGTAGGTGGAGGATCAACAGCCCGTAAACGCCCGATCGGTTCAACTAACAATCAGTGGGAGATAAAGAAAACTCCCACTGATTGAAGTTTCACTTTATGTTGATATGTTGTGAGCAAGCTTGTCACATTAAATGTTGCAAAAACCATGAAGCGATCGTGAAATAAATAATTAACGATAAAATATCATTAATCGTCGTGATTAGTGGACCAGATGCTACTGCAGGATCGATATTTAATTTGTATAGGATCAAAGGAATCACTGTCCCTGCAAGTGTTCCGATAATTAACGTAAGTAATAAGGAAGAACCGACAACGATTCCTAGAACGGCACTACCTTGCCAAATAAGAGCAATAAAGAAGATAAGTACACTACAAATCGTTCCGATAATTAAACCAACCCCAAACTCCCTAGCAACAAGACTTAATACCGTTTTCATATCAATGTCACGTGAAGCAAGTCCACGCACAACAACCGCAAGTGATTGGGTTCCAGTATTTCCTGTCATTCCGGCAATCATCGGCATGAAAAAAGTGAGAGCGACGACTTTTTGTAACGTTTCTTCGTATCCGGAAATAATACTGCCCGATACAAGACCGATAAATAAAAGCAAGATAAGCCATGGAAGACGGCGGAAAGCAGCTACTACGGCCTTTGTATCGAAATCAATCGATTTACCTGAGGCGGATAGCTTTTCAATGTCCTCGTTCGCTTCTTGAATAACTACGTCGAGAATATCATCGAATGTCACAATACCGACTAAAACGCCTTCTTCATCAACGACTGGAATAGCGAGAAAGTCATAGCGTTCAATCAGTCGAGCAATTTCCTCTTGGTCTGTGTAGACAGAAACAGAAATGACGCGAGCATACATAATGTCTTGAACTTTTTCATCAATATCTGCGATTAATAAGTCACGGTAAGAGACAACGCCAACCAGTTTATTTTGATTATTAGTTACATATAGGTAGTTGATCGTTTCAGCGTATTCAGCAAAAGATTTTAGTTTGTCCACCGCTTCACGAACGGTGAAAGAATCCTTAATCCACACAAAGCGGTTCGTCATTAATCGACCAGCTGTTTCAGGTGGATAAGTCATCATATTTTCAATGATCGTTGACTCTTCTTTTTTCATTCCTGCAAGAAATGTTTTAATATTTTCTGGAGACATATCATCTAGTAAGGAAGCGAGGTCATCATTGTCCATGTCATCTAAAACTTTTCGAGACCGCTCTTTCCCTACTTTCTTTAATACAGCCATTTGATCATCGTTGTCTAACTCCTGAATCATATCAGTCAATACTGGTATGCTCAGTTGTAATAAGAAACGAGTTTGATGCTTGTCAGGTAAATTTGTATATATCGTTGCCATGTCATACGGGTGCAATTCATCTAATAACTTTTGTAACTCGGTTTTTTTTCCATCTTTCAAGGCTTTGATGATCAGCAAAGTCATTTGATCTTCAGTTAAGTTGTGCATCATATGTATCCCCTCCTTGGTGAGAACAGCAAATCCGTATCTATTATAAAACGAAAATGTAAAAAAAGTGAAAAATAATATGAAAATAATCTGATTTTTGGATACGTGTTTTCGATTTAATTTGCTAAAATAGGTAGTATAACAAAATGATGCGGGAAACGTCATGTAATTTGGGATGATGTGGAGGTAATGGTATATATGAAAAGCCACGGGAATATGAAAGAATTGATCTATGTTCACTTAAATACATCGCATCAGTATACAATTTCTTATGGGATTGATTTTATTGAGTTTGCGCGTAGTCTTCCGAGAGAGCTAAATCATCTTCTCCTCTTAAAGCATCGCTTTGATGGAGCGGACTTTAATATGCACTCGAGATTTGATTTTGTAGAGACGGAAGATGTAAGCAAGCTGTTAAAAGAACCGATTGCGGAGTATGGTGATTTTTGCTGGATGGACTTTGAAGAGATGGACGGATTGAATGAGCTAGAGGGGCAAGAAATTGCTGAATTGCTTTATTTAAGTCATTGCAAACATCATTTGCGAGTTCCATTTTACAGTAAGTTAGACAATCGGTATGTGTATCTTTCTCATGATGATGAGTGGTTTAATAAAACATATTATCGCAATATGTCTGATTTTTATTTCATGCTAGGTCGAGCTATTTCTTTAAAATTAGGCCATTTTAGAAGTGAACGCTCTTTCTTTACATTAAGAAAAGGTACTCCGTTTCCTCCCATCCCGAAAGAAATGATTGCTTCCTTTGGAGATAAAATGAAAGAAGGAATGGTCATATCTTTAGCAAAGACGATTCAGAGTCGGACGAGAATAGATATTCCTGTGTGGGTTGTTGGAGACTACATTAATATGGATGAGATGTTTGACGATTATAAGGTTAATTTTCGAAACGAGCCGGATGGTCATTTCGAATTTGATAAAAAGGCGCATGAGTGGAGTGTTTATTTCTAAGCTAAAATCCCCGGATCAATAATAGTATCCGGGGATTTTTTTATATTGCTATTCAGTTTTATTGAATTTGTCAACGATTGCAGTGATGGCACCATCTCCAGTGACGTTACAAGCTGTGCCGAAACTATCTTGAGCAAGATAAAGGGCAATCATTAGAGAGATCATCGTTGCATCAAAGCCGAGCATTGTGCCCATTAATCCAGTTGCTGCCATGACAGCTCCACCAGGAACACCAGGAGCAGCAACCATTGTGATACCAAGCATTAAAATATACGGTAGCATATTCTCAAGTGTGTACATTTGGTCATGGATAAGCATAACAGCCATTGTACAACTCACTAATGTAATGGTACTTCCAGATAAATGAATAGTCGCTAACAATGGAACAGAAAAATCTGCTATCCGCTCTTTGACTCCCAACTGTTTAGAGCGTTCAAGTGTGACAGGTATAGTCGCTGCAGAAGACTGCGTTCCTAGTGCTGTAAAATAAGCAGGCGCCATTGTTTTGACCATCTTAAATGGATTTTGCTTTCTTAATGAACCAGCGATTGAATATTGAACGAATAAATAAATAATGTGCAGAATAATGATCATCATAAATACTTTTGCAAAGACGCTCATAATCGCACTCACTTGTCCGCCTTGAGTCATGTTAGCAAAGATCCCAAAAATATGAATAGGCAATAGCGGGATAATTACTTTTGCAATGACTAATTCAATAATAGAACGAAATTCATTTAGTGCATTTTCTAGTGTTTGAGCTTTTACTGCGGCTATGCCAATTCCGAGTAAAAAGGCAATGACAAGAGCTGTCATAATGTCCATGATTGGTGGCATTTCTACGATGAAGTAAGTTTCTAATAATGCTTTTGAAGGGTCATCAAATGCCTCTGAAGCTTGATTAGCTAAAATAATTGGATAAATAGTTTTAGCAGTGAAAAAAGCGAGTAATCCAGCACCGACAGCAGAAAAATAAGCAATTGCTGTTGTCATGCCTAATAACTTTCCAGCCCCTTTACCGAGTGCACTGATTCCAGGTGCGATGAATCCAATAATAATTAGGGGAATGACAAACCCTAAGAAATTCCCAAATAAACTATTAAATGTAGCAAACACTCTTATTAACCACTCAGGAGCTAAGGTGCCTGTAATAATACCTACCGCAATCGCTAAAATGATTTGAGGTAGTAGACCGAAGCGTTTCATGTTGTGTCCTCCCGAAGAATACAATTGTTTTTCATAAGTGGATTATACATGTATTTCTGAAAAAAGTTAATAGGGGAAATATATAAAAGATAATTCAGAAAAATACTGCTCATCCTTGTGAATTTGGAGGTTTTTACATGAACGTAAGGGTGATGGAAAAATTATAGATAGAGTAGTAGTAGGGAATTATTGTTTTTCTTTAATGAAAGCATGGTAAAATAGACAATAAGGAAGTTCTTTTATATATTGATCAGGAGGTTATTATGAGAACAAAACTATGTTTATTATATGGGGGCAAATCAGCTGAACATCAAGTGTCGTTACATACGGCAAAGGCGGTCATCGGTGCCCTAGATTTAAATAAATTTGATATTTATCCAATATATATTACGATTGACGGCACTTGGGTTGAGGGAGAAAAGTTAACAGCTCCAGTTGAGGATATTTCCGCTTTGCAATTTTCTAAAGGGGAAACATCTGCTGTCGTGTTAGATAGTCTTTCATCTGGAAAGTATGATGTAATCTTCCCGCTTTTACACGGACCAAATGGAGAAGATGGAACGATCCAAGGCTTGTTAGAAACGATGAACCTTCCTTATGTTGGAAATGGTGTATTGTCATCTTCTGCAGGAATGGATAAAGTCATTATGAAAAATATCTTTGCACAAGCGGGACTCCCACAAGTTAATTATGTATGGTTTATTCGCAAAGTGTGGCAGGAAAATAAAGAAGCTGCTTATGAGCAAGTAGAGCAGGAGCTTGGTTATCCGTGTTTTGTGAAGCCAGCTAATTTAGGATCGAGTGTCGGGATTAGTAAATGTACCAACCGTCAGGAACTTGATCAAGCATTTGAAGAGGCATTTCAATTTGATCGCAAAATCATTATCGAAGAAGGTGTCATTGCTCGCGAAGTGGAAGTTGGTGTGCTTGGCAATGATGATCCTCGATGCTCAGTCATCGGAGAAATTGTACCGAAAAAAGATTTCTATGATTATAAAGCAAAATATGAAGATGGGAATACCGCTTTAATCATTCCTGCTGAAATGCCAGAAGATATTCAAAAACAAATGAAGGAGATGGCGATTACTTCCTTCCGTTCTTTGGATGGTTCTGGTCTTGTTAGGGCAGACTTTTTCTTAAAGGAGAATGGGGAACTACTCATCAATGAGGTGAACACTATGCCAGGTTTTACTCCGTTTAGTATGTTCCCACTTCTGTGGAAACATACAGGAGTTGAATACCCTCAGCTTATTGAGAAATTAATTGAACTTGCTATGGAACGCCATGCAGAGAAACAACAAATTAAATATACTTTTTAAAGGTGGATATTCATTTCATGATTCGAAAGACCATAGAACAACTGTTAAATATGATGAAGGTAGAGAATGATCCGGCGCTTTTTAAAGACCGGGTAGTTGAAGGGGTGGCAATTGACTCACGAAAAGCAGTCAACGGCCAATTATTTGTACCGTTCAAGGGAGAGCACACAGACGGTCATAAATATGTTAGGCAAGCAATTGAACAAGGAGCGGGTGCAGCCTTGTGGCAAAAGGATGTGCCTAATCCACCCGAGGATTTACCGATTCTTATTGTTGAGGATACGCTAGTTGCACTTCAGCAGTTAGCCAAAGCTTACCGTAATGAACTAGAGCTTAAAGTAGTCGGTATTACAGGAAGCAATGGGAAAACAACAACAAAGGATATGATCACAAGCCTTTTATCATTAAAATATAAAGTGCAAAAAACAGAAGGTAATTACAACAATCATATTGGTCTTCCTTTAACGATTTTATCTTTAAGTCACGAAACTGAAATCGCTGTGCTAGAGATGGGAATGAGCAGTAAAGGTGAAATTGAATTATTAACGAAGATCGCTTCCCCGGATGTCGCTGTGATTACAAATATCGGTGAATCTCATTTACAAGATCTTGGTTCAAGAGAAGCCATTGCTGAGGCGAAGTTGGAAATCGTAAGTGGCTTATCGGAAAAGGGATGTCTCATTTACTACGGTGATGAGCCGTTGCTAAAAGATGCTATAGACAATATGGAGACTCTTCAGACGAAAACATTCGGTTTTGAAGAAAGCAATGATTTATATCCATTAACAGTCGAAGCGTTACAAACAGGTAATCGCTTTACAGTCAACGTAGCTCCAGGCAGTGAGTTTGTTTTGCCGGTCCTTGGTCGTCATAATGTATCCAACGTGATGGCTGCGATGCTTGTTGCTCACGAGATGGGCATCAATTATAAAGATATGAAAGCAGGCTTACAGTCTGTAGAATTAACAAAGATGCGGATGGAGTGGGTTGAAGGAGTTCGTGGGATAAAGCTTATTAATGATACGTATAATGCCAGCCCGACTTCCATGAAAGCTGCTATTGAACTAACTGCACAAATGCCAGGATTTGATAAGAAAATATTAGTTCTCGGTGATATGCTAGAGCTTGGTTTAGATGAAGAGCTTTTCCACTATCAAGTTGGTCAAACGATTGATGGAGAAACGATTAATTATCTCTTCACGTTTGGACGATTAGGTCAATTCATTGCTGCTGGTGCGAAAAATTCTCTCGGTGAAGACCGTATTTTCGCTTTTACTGATAAACGAGAGTTAATTGCGAAATTATCATCAATTGTTACAGGTGGGGAGTTAATTACAGTCAAGGCATCAAGAGGAATGAAGCTAGAGGAAGTTGTTCACGCTTTAGCGAGTGAGTGAACTAAAAAACATCGAGGTGCGAAAATTCCCTCGATGTTTTTCATTCATTTGAACAGAGAATCATTACACGAATAAGAGAGAATCAGTTAACCACACTAATGATGAATGAATCAAAAAATAGGTGAAAATATGATTGGTTGTTTATGTATTCATGGCTTTACAGGTTCTCCTTACGAAGTAGAACCACTCGCTAATTACTTAAAAGAGAAGACCGATTGGAAAATAGTTGTACCTACTTTGCCGGGGCATGGAGAAACGCTCAGTTTAAAAGGTGTGACTTATGGGCAGTGGCTTGAGTATGCAGAGAAAGAATTGCAACTACTTTTATCACAGTGTGAGGAAGTATACGTTGTTGGTTTTTCTATGGGTGGACTGATCTCAGTATACTTAGCAGAAAAATATCCGGTAGAAAAACTTATATTATTAAGTGCAGCTGCTAAATATATTAATGCAGGCCAATTGGTTATGGATATACGAGAAATGCTAAAGGATGCTAAAAATGGACAGTTGTTCGCAAATGAGCTTTTTTCACGCTATAAACATAAGCTGTTGTCTACACCGTTGTCAGCCACGCGACAGTTTAGAAAAATGGTAAAGCAAGTCACACCGCTTATTGAAAAAATTAATGTGCCTACCTTCATCGCACAAGGTCTTGCAGATGGAATCGTCCCTCCAAAAAGTGCGGATTTCATTTATCGAAAGATTTCTTCCGAAGACAAAGAGGTTTATTACTCTAAAACAGCTAAGCACCATATTTGTCATACAGGTGATAAGGAAGAATTGTTTAATAAGATCTTTACTTTTTTAAATAGAAGTAGTAAAGTTATTTAAATATCCATTGAAATTGATTAATGCAGATGGTATGATAACAATAACTTTTACTCTTCTCATGTCATGAAGAGTATTTTTTGTGTGATACGGTAGCTGAAATAGAAGGAGAAGAAAACTATTGACGAAATTTAAAGATTTAAATTTAAGTGAAGCCACTTTAAAAGCTATTGATAAAATGGGATTTGAGGAAGCAACACCGATCCAAGCAGCAACGATTCCAGTCGGACTTGAAGGTAGAGATATTATCGGTCAGGCCCAAACAGGTACAGGTAAAACGACAGCTTTTGGTATTCCGATGATTGAAAAGATTGATATGCATGACCATTCGATTCAAGGATTAATTATTGCTCCTACACGAGAATTAGCGATTCAAGTTTCTGAAGAGCTATATAAGATCGGTGGAGGCAAGCGCGTAGGTATTTTAGCTGTATATGGTGGGCAGGATATTCAGCGTCAAATTCGTGCGTTGAAAAAGCGTCCACACATCATTGTAGGTACACCTGGACGGATTCTAGACCATATTAACCGCAAGACGTTAAAGTTAGATCAATTGCAAACTCTTGTATTAGATGAAGCAGATGAAATGTTGAATATGGGCTTCATTCAGGATATTGAAGCTATTCTTTCTCACGTGCCGACTGAACGTCAAACCTTGTTGTTCTCGGCAACAATGCCTAAGCAAATCCGTGCGATAGCTGAAAGATTTATGAATGAGCCTGAAACAATTCGTGTGAAAATGAAAGAAATGACGGTTTCAAACATTGATCAATACTTTGTGAAAGTACAGCAACGTGATAAATTCGACGTGCTATCTCGTCTAATTGATGTTCACTCTCCGGAACTTGCGATTATTTTCGGCAGAACGAAACGTCGTGTAGATGAATTAGCGAATGCTTTAAGTCTTCGTGGCTATCAAGCAGAAGGTATTCATGGTGATTTAAGCCAAGCGAAGCGTTTAACTGTTTTGAAACGTTTTAAAGAAGGAAAAATTGATGTTCTTGTAGCTACAGACGTAGCGGCTCGTGGCTTAGATATTTCCGGTGTTACGCATGTATACAACTACGATATTCCTCAAGATCCAGAAAGCTATGTTCACCGTATTGGTCGTACAGGCCGCGCTGGAAAAGAAGGAATGGCTGTTACTTTCGTTGAACCGAGAGAAATGAGCTATTTGAAAGAAGTAGAAAGAACAACGAAGAAGCGCATGACACCAATGACAGCTCCTACTTGGGATGACGCAATGATCGGTCAACAGCGTGCTGCTGTAACTGAATTGGAAGAAAGTGTAGCTAAAAATGATCTTTCTGAATATAAATCATTTGCGAAAGAGCTTCTTGATCAATATGATGCGGAGCAGTTAGTAGCTGCAGCGCTTAAATTGATTACGAAAGAGCCAGATCGTACACCTGTACGTATTACAAGTGAAGCATCTCTTCCTCAAAAAAGAGATAACTTCCGTTCGAAAAATTCGAACTCCAGAAAATCTGGCGGTAATCGTCAAGGGAACCGTTCATCTAGCAACAACCGTTCTTACAATAGAGACCGTAAAAATACAAGAAGAAAATTTTCTTCTCAATAATAATTGATAAAAAAGCACAGGATGTTCCTGTGCTTTTTTACCATAAATGAAACTTTTTTTCGAATACATACGTTAATGAATATAAAGTGAAGCTTCAATCAATGGAGCGTGAAAACCCGTTAATACGGGATAAACAAAAAAGGTCGTGAGTGATAGATGGTAGAGCCTAGAAAGAGAATTTCAAAAAAAGCTCTGACAGTATGGAGAATATCAGGGATGATCAGTACATTGATTGTTTGGTTGTTGTTGATTGGAGGTGGCGTGTTTGTTTTTATGAACGACGGGCCACTATGGGTGATCGGCGTATTAATTTTAGCGGGAGTGTTAATGCTTTTTCTTTTCGTTTATCTCCTGCCGAAGTTACGTTGGAACCGTTGGCGATATGAGGTGAGGGAGCAAGAAATTGAATTGCAACATGGAGTGATGATCACGCGCCGAACGTTAATTCCGATGATTCGTGTGCAGCACGTTGATACAGAACAAGGGCCTGTTTTAAGAAAATATGGCTTAGCAGGTATTAAAATTTCAACAGCGGCAACCGTTCATGAAATTCCTGCTGTTGAGATGGAGGAAGCAGAAGAGATGCGGAAGATGATTTCTAATTTAGCAAGGGTGGCGACAGAAGATGTCTGAGCCGAAACGACTTCATCCGATTGCTGCAGTCTCGAATGTTTTCAAGGAATTAAAAAATCTTATTTTGCCACTTGTTCTCGTTTTCTTTGTGAATAATAAACCGAAAGTTGAATTTTGGGACTATCTCCCGATGATCGGGATGGGCGTATTAATTTTATTTTTATTGGTAAGTGGAGTAGTGAAATGGCTACGTTTTGCTTATTGGGTAGAAGAAGGAGAATTAAGAATTGAATACGGTCTTTTCGTCAAAAAGAAGCGTTACATACCGATTGAGCGCATTCAAAGTCTAGATATCTCAGAGGGGATTCTGCAGCAGATGTTTGGTCTAGTGAAGTTGACGATCGAAACAGCCGGCTCTAGTGATCCAACAAAGTCTGAAGCAGAGTTAACAGCTATTACGAAAGAAGAGGCCACAGCCCTGAAAGAGATGATCAGTCGTGAGAAACATAGATCAAATGCTGAAATAGAACAACAAGAAGAAACGGAAGAAGTGCAAGAAACCACTAAAGTGGTATATAAAGCAAAGTTATCAGAGCTATTACTGTTAGCGGCTACTTCAGGTGGTGTAGGGGTTGTCATTTCCGCTGTCGTTGCTTTTTTATCTCAGTTTGATGAACTGATTCCTTATGAAAAAGTATTTGAAGAGGCTTCTCGCTTTATTGAATATGGAGTGTTTTTCATTTCTATTGTTGTATTTGTCGTTTTGTTTATTGCCTGGGTCATTTCCGTTATTTTAACTTTATTGAAGTACCAAGATTTTACGTTAGAAATGAATGATGAACATATTGTCATTCAAAGAGGATTGCTTGAAAAACGGCAAATCACGATTCCTTTTAGTCGCATTCAAGGGATTACAATTGTGGAAAACCCACTTCGTCAGCTTGCTGGATATTGTTCTGTTCAGCTTGAAAGTGCTGGAGGAGCAGCGCCTGCTGAAGAAAGCGCTAGCATCATTTTGCTTCCGATGATTAAGAAAGAGTCCGCCATTTATTTATTGAAGGATATTTTTCCAAACTATTCTTTCTCTGATCAGTTTTGTCCAGCTCCGAAAAAAGCTAGAGGAAGATATGTCTTAAGAAAAAGCTATTATGTCATATTGCCGATTATAGGAGTAAGCTGGTATTTCTGGCCGAATGGTTTATGGTCTAGTGCGCTAGTGTTGCTTGCTGTCGCTTATGGGATGAGTTGCTATCGAGCGGCAGGATGGCTATTGACGGAAGATCAGTTAACGATCCGGTATCGACGTTTGAACAGATGTACGGTCATGATGAAGAAAGCGTACATTCAGTCAGTGAGTCTCACGCAAACACCTTGGCAAAAAAAGAAGGAGTTAGTCTCTTTTTCTGCGGTGATCAAAAGTGGAGCAGTAGGCAAAAAGTCGAAGATGATCGATGCGTCCATAGCTGATGCACATAGTGTGTATCAATGGTATAAAAGGGACGACAAAAATAAATGTGGGTGAAGAAATGATACAAGGGATCGGTATGGATATTGTGGAAATATCACGAATTCAACAGCTTATAGAAAGGCAGCCGAAATTTCTTGAGCGAATATTAACAGTAGCTGAACGAGAAGTATTTCACAGTCGAAGCGGCCAACGTAAATTTGAATATGCAGCTGGTCGCTTTGCGGCTAAAGAGGCTTTTTCTAAGGCGTACGGGACAGGAATAGGCAAAGAGCTGTCCTTTCAAAATATTGAAACAGCTGTTGACCATCGAGGGAAACCGTACATCAAGGCGCCGATTTCTGAAGGTGTTCATTTATCGATTACGCATAGTAAAGAGTTTGCAGCGGCACAAGTAGTTATTGAAAAGATTTAATGTCGATTTCAATTGTTTTTGACAGAGTCTATTGAAAATGAACGTTCTTACTTCCTTTCGCAACAATCATAATCTGAATGGTTGTCTCATATATTTTTAGTGCGAAAGGGGTTGTGAAATCATGAGGAATAGAAGTCTAGTGTGGCTTATGTGTTTGTTTGCTTTAGTCATCCTTTCAGCCTGTGGGGCAAAATCAAAAGAGGAGGTAATAGCGGACTTAAACGAGAAAGCAGAAGAAGTGGTTGGTTATAAAGCGAAAGCGAAAATGACGTTGCAAGCTGGGGAAGAGAAACAAATATACGATGTGGATATTTGGAATCGGGAACACCAGTTTTACCGAGTGGCATTATCGACTGATAAAAAGGATCAAAGCCAAATGATTTTAAAAAATGAGACTGGTGTTTATGTATTAACTCCCGCATTGAACAAAAGTTTCAAGTTTCAAAGCGATTGGCCGCGAAACAGCAGTCAAGCTTATTTGTACGAGTCGTTAGTGAAAGATATTCTAGCAGATAAAGAGGCGACCTTTAAAGAAACAGACCAACATTTTGTATTTGAAACAAAAACAAGATATCCAAACAGCCATATGTTACCTTCTCAAGAAATAAGATTTAAAAAGAAAGATTTAACCCCTGTCTCCGTCAAAGTTATGGATCCAGATCGTAAACCGCTCGTCGTCGTAGAATTTTCAAAAATGGAGTTTGACGCGAAAATTGATAAAGAATCTTTTGATGTCAAGAAGAATATGACAGGTGCACAACTAGAAATGCCGGTGATGGCTCAATCAGAAAATAAAGAATGGGCTGTTCACTATCCAGATGGAGATATTACAGGAAGCAGCCTGTTGGAAGAGAATGAGATCGTGACAACCAATGGTACAAGGGTTGTTCTTACGTATGGAGGCGATAAATCCTTCACCGTTGTTCAGGAAAAAGCGGAAGTTCTGCCAGCTGCTTCTATGCAAATGAATGAAGTTAATGGAGAAGTGGCGGACCTCGGACACTCTTTCGGTGTGGTATCTGATCAGTCTCTTTCTTGGTCCTATCAAGGAGTCGACTTTATGTTAGCCTCTAAAGATCTATCAAAAGGTGAAATGATTGAAGTGGCACGCTCGATGAAAATGGCGATGGAGAAATAACGAAGTGAACCTTGACGAATATGGAAGGTCAACTGTGAGAAGGAACGGAGTCAGCGTTCCTTTTTTCTTTGTCTAAGCGTCTGCTTCCGCATTTCGGTGTCTAGCTCCAGGCGCCAGCGACTAGTGTACTTCCATGATCCTCCTTGCGATAAGTCAACATCGGTTCACTATCGTTCACCGTGTTTCCTTTATCTCGATCGGATCATTCCAGTCCATACGTCGCTAAACAGCGCCTTCCGCATTTCGGTGTTGTCCAGCTCCAGGCACTAGCGGCTAGTGGGCTTCTGCCCTCCTCCTTGCGATAAGTCAACATCGATTCACTGACGTTCATCGTGTTTCCTTTATCTCGATCGGATGGCTCCAGCCCATACGCCGCTGGGCAGCGCCTTCCGCATTTCGGTGTTGACATGATCTGGTTTAGGTTTAGAATTAAGAATTGTATAAAATCGTGAATAAACACTGGGAAGAAGACTGCGAGTGGGGGTTGCTATGGATTTTTATCGTGATACTTGGGCAGAAATAAATTTGGATGATATTGACTATAATGTGAAAGAGACGTTGAAGTTACTCCCTGCGAGTGAGCGTTTATTTGCGGTTGTGAAAGCGAATGCATATGGCCATGGAGATGTACCGATAGCCGAAGCGGCTGTTCGAGCAGGAGCTCATGGTTTAGCTGTAGCCTTTTTGGATGAAGCTTTGTCTTTAACTAAGTCAAAGTTGGAAGTACCGATTTTGGTGCTTGGGGCTAGTCGATCAACTGATGCCGCTTTGGCAGCCGAACATAATATTTCGCTGACTGTTTATCAATTAGAGTGGCTTCAAGAAGCAGAGACACATTTATCTAGTGGTCAAGTATTAAATGTTCATATTAAATGTGATACAGGTATGGGGAGATTAGGAGTGAGAACGAAGGAAGAACTGCAAGAGATGGTCGCTTTCATTGACCAATCACCTAAGTTCACATTTGAAGGTCTTTTTACACACTTTGCAACGGCGGATGAGCTTGATACAACGTATTTTGATCAACAATTAGCTCGTTTCAACGCTATGGTTGAATCGTTAGAGGAAAAGCCACCTTATATTCATTGTGCCAACAGCGCCACTACTTTGCGGCATGAGAAAGCTTATTTTAACACCGTTCGTTTAGGAATTTCGATGTACGGATTAGCTCCTTCGCAGGAAATGAAATCGATTCTACCATTTTCTTTAAAACAAGCTTTTTCTCTTCATACGAAAATTGTTCACATCAAAAAAATCGAAAAAGGTGAAAAGGTAAGCTACGGTGCTACGTATGAAGCTGAAGGTGAAGAGTGGATTGCCACTTTGCCGATTGGTTATGCGGATGGTTGGATTAGAAAGCTTCAAGGCCAGCATGTGCTTGTAGAAGGAGAGCGAGTACCGATTGTAGGTCGAGTTTGCATGGATCAATGTATGATTCGATTGTCTTGTGAAAAGCCTTTAGGTACGACGGTTACTCTCATTGGCAAACAAGTGGATGAAGAAATTTCCATGGATGAAATTGCTGATCGATTGGAGACAATTAACTATGAAGTGCCTTGTGTGATTACAGCACGTGTGCCAAGAGTATATAGACAACAGGGGAAAATCGTTCAAGTAATTAATCCGCTACTAGGATAACAATTTGTATGTAGTTTCTAGCATGACGGAGACGTTTCGAGGGATTTCTGCAATTGTTTTAAGAAATTAGCAGGAATTTGGATTTCGTCTTCCATCAGGAATGAAAAGATGGTATTATGAAGTTGACAGTTAAGGAGACGGGTGTAGTGATTGGTGGAGGTGTAGTTCGTGTCTGAATCTAGCGCAACAACAGAGGTGTTTATTCGCTTGCCGCAACAATTTGTGAAAGAGTTAGACAGTTTTGCAGAGCAAGAAAATATTAACCGCAGTGAGTTTATCTACAGAGCAACGAAAATGTATCTTCGTGAGAGAAAGAAGCGTCAAATTACAGAATCGATGAGACGCGGTTACATGGAAATGGCGAAGATCAATTTAGCTATTGCCTCTGAAGCAATGCAAGCGGAGTATGAAGCAGGTAATACTGTAGAACGTTTAGTAAGTGGAGGATAATCCGTGTGATAGTTAAACGTGGTGACGTATATTTCGCAGACCTGTCCCCTGTTGTCGGTTCAGAGCAAGGCGGAATGCGGCCTGTGCTAGTGGTTCAAAACGACATTGGGAATCGGTTCAGTCCCACTATTATTGTTGCTGCTATAACAGCGCAAATTCAAAAAGCTAAGTTGCCTACACATGTTGAAATTGACGCAAAGCGTTACGGTTTTGAGCGGGATTCCGTTATTCTTCTTGAACAAATTCGAACCATTGATAAACAAAGATTAACGGACAAAATTACTCAGCTTGATGAGGAAATGATGGAAAAAGTGGATGATGCCTTGCAAATTAGTTTAGGCCTTATTCAATTTTAGAAAGACGTTTACTAGAACAATCTAGTAGGCGTCTTTTTTTTGTAAAGGCTTAGGGTTGATGCTTAAAGGCTTCTGCTTTTTAATTAGTCCGATAAACATTATAATATTTAATATGAATATAAGGGAAAGAAAAAAGCAAGGGAGACTCACATCAGCTCTCGGTCGCCTCGACCTTTCATATAGTGCTGATCTAAGTGTAAAATCTAGTGAATTGGAGATGTCTGTATGCGTAAACTTATTTTTAACTATGTACAATCAAATAAAAGTGAAATATTGGATCAGTGGATTCTTTGGATGAAAAAGGAGGCTGATGATCGAGCGGTTACGATGATGTCTGATCGAATGTTTACTAAAACAAGCAGAGAATTCATCGAATTGTTGATCTCCAACTTTGTTGAAACGGAGCAGGAGTTTCAATCTAGAGTAGAGGAATTTGCTAGAAAGATTGTCCACTTAGGCTGGCCGCTAACCGTTGTCAATCTAGGCTTGAATACTTTTAGTCAAATTGTATCTAACGGCATGAAGGAACAAGGAATTATTGATAAAGAAAATTATATTGAATTTTCATCAGAGCTAAATCGCTGGATGTTTCCAATGAATAATACGATTATTGATTCTTATTCGGATTCGTGGGAACGGACAGTATCGTTGCAGAAAATTGCTTTGCAGGAGTTATCTGCTCCGTTAATCCCGGTGTTTGAAAAGATTTCAGTGATGCCACTTGTCGGTACAATTGATACAGAGCGAGCGAAACTGATTATGGAAAACTTATTGAATGGCGTCGTCAAATATCGTTCGGAAGTGGTGCTGATTGATATTACCGGTGTGCCTGTCGTTGATACAATGGTGGCTCATCATATGATGCAAGCAGCCGATGCTGTTCATTTAGTAGGAGCGAAATGCATGATTGTCGGGATTCGCCCAGAAATCGCACAAACGATCGTTACTTTAGGTATTAATTTAGAACAAGTACTGACGACAAGTACGTTAAAGAAAGGAATTGAACAAGCTTTAGCGTTGACCGATCGAAAAATTATTGAAGTGGGGGGAGGAATGTGAGAATTCCCATCTTAAAACTATATGATTGTTTGTTAATCTCCATTCAATGGGAATTAGATGATCAAACAGCTCTGCAATTTCAAGAGGATCTTCTCCGGAAAATTCATGAAACGAGTGCCAGAGGGGTTGTCATTGACTTTACCTCGATTGATTTTATCGATTCTTTCATTGCGAAAGTTCTTGGAGATGTGATTAGCATGTCTAAGCTTATGGGAGCAAAAGTAGTTGTTACAGGGGTTCAGCCGGCCGTCGCTATTACTTTAATTGAATTAGGTATTCGTCTCGAAGATGTCTTGACCGCTCTTGATTTAGAAAAAGGCTTGGAGAAACTTCAACAGGAATTGGAGGACTAATCTATGGGTTCTAGCGTCAGGATTATAAGTGAATGGGACATTGTAGCGGCTAGGCAACTTGGAAGAAATGTGGCTAAAGATCTTGGCTTTGGTACAGTAGATCAAGCTCGAATTACAACTGCCATCAGCGAGTTAGCTCGAAATATTTATTTGTATGCAGGAGAAGGGGACATTCAGATAGAAAAGACAGAGGCAGTAGGTAAAGTTGGTTTAGTGATTATATCAAACGATCAAGGGCCAGGGATTCCCGATATTCGAAAAGTCATGGAGGATGGATTTTCCACATCAGGAGGGCTTGGAGCTGGTTTACCAGGTGTGAAACGACTGATGGATGAATTTTTAATCGAGTCCAATCCGGGAGAAGGAACGTTCATTAAGGCAATCAAATGGCTCCGTTAGGAGGGGAAATATGGACTTTAAAGAAAGCATTCAGGAGCAATATAAAGAACTTCTAGAAAGCTATATAAAAGAACAAGACGAACACGCTCTATATTTGAGTCAAAAGTTTAGTAGACAGGCGATTGAACACAAAATATCCCCTGAAGAAATGATCAGCATTCATAAAACAGCCATCATGGAGTTAGAATCTAACATTCCTCAGTCTGTTCTTCTCGCTTTAGATATCCTGTTAGAGGTAATGATTAGCTACGGTTTAGCTTATCGGGAACATCAAAGCTTGCGTACCTTCCAGCAAGAGCTACAGAGCGAAATCGAAGTGGCCGCTAGCATGCAGCAAACTTTATTAGGTACGCAAATCCCTGACGTTTCTTCGCTCGATATCGGTGCTATTAGTGTACCTGCTAGGCGAATGAGCGGGGATTATTATCATTTTGTTCATGATGAAAATCATACGGTCAGTGTAGCGGTAGCAGATATTATCGGAAAAGGAATTCCAGCTGCTTTGTGCATGTCGATGATTAAATATTCTATGGATAGTTTGCCTGAAGGGAGTCTAGAGCCCAACCTTGTGTTAGAAAGTTTAAATCGTGTCGTTGAACAAAATGTTGACCCTACGATGTTTATTACGATGTTTTATGGAATGTACAACATCCGCAATCATACATTTTATTATTCATCAGCAGGTCATGAGCCAGGATTCTTTTATAATCATCAAACGAAGAAATTTGAAGAGTTATATGCAAGGGGACTCGTGCTCGGTGTGGATAAAAAAACGAAGTATCGCCAGTATGAAAAAAGAGTGGAAGTTGGAGATGTCATTTTACTGATGTCTGACGGTGTGACAGAGTGTCGAACGAAAGAGGGGTTTATTGAAATGGAGAAACTCATTAGCTACATCGAACGATATATCCACTTAGAGGCACAAGAGATAGCGAACAACGTATATCGCGATCTCGAATATTTGCAAGAATTCCAATTGCGTGATGATTTCACGTTGATTATTTTAAAACGAGTGCAATAAATATAGGTTTAGAGTAAGTGATAGCGGGTAGAAATTTAAGATATGAAGTCGATCATGTGGTCGAAAGAGGTGGATGAAATGAATATTACGATTAATGTAGAAGAAATGGACCAATATACAAAGGTGTATATTGGAGGAGAGCTTGATGTGTATACAGCGCCTAAACTGCAGGAAACCATTTTTCCGCATGTCAAAGCGAATCAAACCTTAATCATTGATTTAACGGAAGTTACGTATTTGGATAGCACGGGTTTGGGGATTTTTGTCGGTTTATTCAAAAGCTTAAATGCCAAGAATGGAACGCTTCAATTAGTCGGGTTATCTGGAAGGTTGAAACGACTGTTTGATATTACGGGATTGTCCGGTATTATGAATATTCATTCTGAAGTAGAAGGTGGCGTATAACAATGAAAGATTTTGAATACATCGAGATGAAAATTCCTGCGAAGCCGGAATTTGTAGGAGTGATCAGACTGACATTGTCGGGGATCGCCAGCAGAATGGGTTTTACATATGATGCGATTGAAGATTTAAAAATAGCGACGAGCGAAGCGATTACAAATGCTGTGCAACATGCTTATCAAGATAGTGATGAAGGAGAAGTCATTGTTGGCTTTGCGTTATATAACAAACATTTAGAAGTGATGGTAGCGGATCATGGTCAAAGCTTTAACTTTTTAAACACAAAGAAAGCTTTAGGTCCGTATACCGATCATGCTGTTGAGTTTCTGCGCGAAGGAGGCTTAGGGTTATTTCTCATTGAAACATTAATGGATGAAGTGAAAGTTCACCAAAATGAAGGGATTACTTTGTTGATGACAAAGTATCTTGAAGGAGAGCAGGTGGAGAGGGATGCACAAGTCGTCTCAACCTAACCGAGAATCGAAAAAGCAAGCCATTGAATGGATTCAAGCGTATCAGCAAAGCAACGACGAAGAAGCACAGGAAAAGCTAGTGAAGCATTATCAAGGACTAGTAGAGTCGATTGCGAGGAAATATTCAAAAGGAAAAAGCTATCATGAGGATATCGTACAAGTGGGAATGATGGGCCTTCTTGGGGCGATTAGAAGATACGATGATTCGTATGGGAAAAGCTTCGAGGCATTTGCTATCCCTACAATCGTAGGGGAAATTAAGCGTTTTTTACGAGATAAAACGTGGAGTGTGCATGTGCCGAGAAGAATTAAGGAGCTTGGACCGAAAATTAAGTCGACAGTGGAAGAGTTAACGACAAGCTTGCAACGATCACCAAAGGTAGAGGAGATTGCCCGCCACCTTGAAATATCAGAAGAGGAAGTACTTGAGGCAATGGAAATGGGGAAAAGCTATCAAGCGTTGTCTGTCGATCACTCCATTGAAGCGGATTCTGATGGAAGTACAGTCACTCTTCTCGATATCGTCGGCAGTCAAGATGAAGGTTATGAAAAAGTTGATCAACGCCTCGTCCTTAATAAGGTTCTTCATGTATTATCTGATCGTGAGCGGCAAATCATTCAATGCACCTACATAGAAAACATGAGTCAAAAGGATACAGGTGAAAAGCTAGGGATTTCGCAAATGCACGTATCTCGATTGCAGCGAAAAGCTATTAAAAAGCTAAAAGAAGCGATTGAGAAGGAATCTCTCACAACGGAGAGATTGTCCTAATGATTCATTACCATAGTCAGCAAATAGAAATTTATGCGAATCAAGTGGCCAAAAGCGGCAACCCGTTATGTGGTGATAGCTATTTTATTTATGAAACAACAGATTATTTCATTTGTGTACTTGCCGATGGACTTGGAAGCGGTGAATTGGCTAATGAGTCTGCTGATGCGGTGATCGCAGCAGTTGTCGAGAATCATCATGAAGATGTAGATGAATTAATGCGTCTAAGTAATGAATCGCTTCAGCATAAAAGAGGGGCAGCGGTTGCGATCATGAAAGTCTATTTGGAAAGGCAAGAGTTTGAATACAGCTGTGTCGGCAATATTCGTTTTTATTTATATACGGAAACGGGAAAATTAACGTATCCTCTGCCTGTGAGGGGCTTTTTATCAGGGCGTGCACAAAAGTACCGAACACAAAGATTTGTCTATGAATCTAATTGCAAATTTATTGTGCATTCAGATGGTCTTAACCTCATGAATGTAAAATCATTGTTAAGTAAGGATAAGCTAGCATCAATTGCGGATATCCTTGAAGAAGAGTCGATGCAATCAAATGATGATTGTACGTTTATCGTTGGTAGCCTGCTTTAATCATCGCAGGCTTTTTTCTTGTCGTTTCATTTTAATTGAGGGGTGTAAATCTGTTAAAATAAAGAAATGAAGAAATGGAGGGCGAAAGTATGTCTGAGGAAAAGGTTCAAGACCGCGAAAGTATTTTGAAGAAGGTTGCTCAAGAAGAAAATATTGAGTTAAAAAAGGTACGTGCGGTTATTTCGTTAATTGAAGAAGGGGCAACTGTACCTTTTATCGCTCGATATCGTAAAGAAATGACGGGAGCATTGGATGAAGTAGAAATTCGCACCCTCATGAATCGTTATACATATGTACAAAATCTCGTTCAGCGCAAAGAAGAAGTACTTCGTTCAATTGAGGAGCAAGGAAAGCTGACGAATGAATTAAAAGCGAATATTTTAGCAGCTGATAAGATGCAGGCTGTTGAAGACTTATATCGACCTTACAAGCAAAAGAGACGAACGAAAGCGTCTGTTGCAAAGGAAAAAGGACTAGAGCCATTGGCTGAATGGATACTATCGTTACCTTCTTCACCTCCTGTTGAAGAAGAAGCGAAAAAGTATATTTCAGTAGAGAAAGAAGTTGATTCAATAGAAGAGGCGATCCAAGGAGCGATGGATATCATCGCAGAAACAGTGGCAGACGATGCACAAATTCGCGAGTGGATTCGCAAAGAAACCTTTCGGACCGGTGTGATCCAATCCGCTCTGAAAAAAGATGCAGAAGACGAGAAGAACATTTTTGAAATGTATTATTCATATGAAGAACCAGTTGCTCGTATCGTCCCTCATCGTACCCTTGCTCTCAATCGTGGAGAAAAAGAAGGCGTGTTAAAGGTGACTATTCAAGCTGATATCGACAAAATCATCTATTATTTAACAAAGCGATATATTAAAAATGAACAGAGCTCAGCGGCTACTTTTGTATCTCAAGCCTTGCAGGATGCCTATAAACGGTTAATTCAACCTTCTATTGAACGAGAGGTGCGAAATGAGTTAACGGAAAAAGCAGAAGACCAAGCGATTCATATTTTTTCAGAGAATTTAAGAAAACTGCTGCTTCAGCCGCCATTGAAAGGGAAGATGGTGTTAGGTGTAGATCCGGCCTATCGGACAGGCTGTAAGCTGGCAGCCGTTGATGAGACGGGGAAAGTACTTTATATCGGTGTGATCTACCCGCATCCACCTAAAGCGAAAAGAGCAGAAGCAGAAAAATTATTTAAACAAATATTAGATCAATACAAAATCGAGCTAGTGACTGTTGGGAATGGAACAGCTTCAAGGGAGACGGAACAATTCGTCGTTGATATGATTAAATCAAGCGACAGACCAATCGCTTATATGATTGTCAACGAAGCAGGAGCAAGTGTTTATTCCGCGTCAGATATCGCACGCGAAGAATTTCCTGATCTTCAAGTAGAAGAAAGAAGTGCTGTTTCTATCGCTCGCAGACTGCAAGACCCACTAGCTGAACTGGTGAAAATTGATCCGAAATCAGTAGGTGTTGGTCAATATCAGCATGATGTGTCCCAAAAGAAACTAAATGATTCGTTAACGTTTGTCGTTGAAACTGCCGTCAATCAAGTTGGTGTAAACTTAAATACCGCTTCTGCTTCTCTTTTGCAATATGTAGCAGGTCTCAACAAAACGGTAGCCAATAACATTGTTAAATTTAGAGAAGAAAACGGTAAATTTACTCAGCGATCTGAAGTGAAAAAAGTACCTCGACTTGGAGCGAAGACTTTTGAGCAAAGTATCGGCTTTTTAAGGATATTAACAGGAAAAGAAAAGCTTGATCGAACGGCGATCCACCCAGAGAACTATTCAGCGGTGAAGAAGCTGTTGCAAAGTATGAGCTTTTCAACAGTAGACATTGGCACAAATGAACTTAGCTCGGCTCTTAACGCACTGGATATAGAACAAACAGCCAAATCACTAGAACTTGGTACGTTAACGATGAAGGATATTATAGAAGCGTTGCAAAAACCAGGACGTGACCCGCGTGATGAATTGCAAAAGCCATTATTGAAGACAGATGTATTAAAGTTAGAAGATTTAAAGCCAGGAATGGAATTGCAAGGAACTGTTAGAAATGTCGTCGACTTCGGTGCATTTGTTGATATTGGAGTGAAAGAAGACGGTCTAGTCCATATTTCTAAGTTGAAAAAAGGATTTGTGAAACACCCGCTTGATGTCGTGGCAGTAGGTGATGTCGTGACTGTGTGGGTGGAGCAAATTGATCAGAATAAAGGACGAGTATCATTAACAATGATTGATAGGGAAGAATAAAGAAAACAGGGTGGACGAGAAATGACGAATGAAGAACTACAAAGCTTAGTTGAAAAGATTTCACGAGAAATTTTCGGTCGCCCTTTTCTTCATCAGGCGGTGTTCAATCACCGCCTGAAAACAACAGGTGGACGATATCTACTACAGTCGCACAATATTGAAATTAATAAAAAATACTTGGAAGCATTCGGAGAAGCAGAGCTGGTCGGGATTATTAAGCATGAACTATGCCATTACCATTTGCATTTGCTTGGGAAAGGGTACAAGCATCGTGATCGTGATTTTAAGCGATTAATGAGAGAAGTAGGTGCTCCAAGACATTGTACGCCATTAACAAGCGATCGTCCTAAAAGGAAAAGCCGTCAATTGATTTATCAGTGCACAAGTTGTTCTTTAACTTATAGGCGTGCGAGAAGAATCAACACAGCTCGTTACGTTTGTGGAAAATGCAAAGGTACACTTGTGTTTAAAGAAGAAAAGGTTTTATGAAAATGATTTGCTAGTTGACATTCCTTTTGTTTACTGATAACTTTAGTAAGCGCATAAATAGAAAGAATGTATTCTTTCAAAAAACTTTACTGTTTTTTTTAAAATGTGTTGACTCTCTTGTGTCATTTTAATATAATATAAATTGTCGATGAGACGAATTGATTATTCCGCAGTAGCTCAGTGGTAGAGCTATCGGCTGTTAACCGATCGGTCGCAAGTTCGAATCTTGCCTGCGGAATAATCAATTCGTCTCATCGACAATTTATATTATATTAAAATGTGTTGACTCTCTTGTGTCATTTTAATATAATATAAATTGTCGCTGAGACGAATTGATTATTCCGCAGTAGCTCAGTGGTAGAGCTATCGGCTGTTAACCGATCGGTCGCAAGTTCGAATCTTGCCTGCGGAGCCATATATTTGGGGAAGTACTCAAGAGGCTGAAGAGGCGCCCCTGCTAAGGGTGTAGGTCGGGTAACCGGCGCGAGGGTTCAAATCCCTCCTTCTCCGCCATTTATATTTTGGTTATGGCCCGTTGGTCAAGCGGTTAAGACACCGCCCTTTCACGGCGGTAACACGGGTTCGAATCCCGTACGGGTCATTTTTGTTTTATTTGAAATGTTGGGCTATAGCCAAGCGGTAAGGCAGCGGATTTTGATTCCGTCACGCGAAGGTTCGAATCCTTCTAGCCCAGCCATTTTTTGAGCCATTAGCTCAGTTGGTAGAGCATCTGACTTTTAATCAGAGGGTCGAAGGTTCGAGTCCTTCATGGCTCACCATTTACGGGTGTAGCTATGTTAGAAATAAAGCGTTTATTGATCTTAAATTTTTTTTAAAAAATATATTGCTTTTTAAAAAAAGAAATGTTAGAATGGAATTCTGTCGCAGTAATCAAGCGGTCGTGGCGGAATGGCAGACGCGCTAGGTTGAGGGCCTAGTGGGGGAGACCCCGTGGAGGTTCAAGTCCTCTCGGCCGCATATATAATATAATTTGCGCCCGTAGCTCAATTGGATAGAGCGTTTGACTACGGATCAAAAGGTTAGGGGTTCGACTCCTCTCGGGCGCGCCATATGATTTATTCATACGGGAAGTAGCTCAGCTTGGTAGAGCACTTGGTTTGGGACCAAGGGGTCGCAGGTTCGAATCCTGTCTTCCCGACCAGCTGTTCATTTCACGCGGGTGTAGTTTAATGGTAAAACCTCAGCCTTCCAAGCTGATGTCGTGGGTTCGATTCCCATCACCCGCTCCAATTTAAATTGATCTTTGAAAACTGAACAAAATAAACGTCAACGTTAATTCTAAAAGCTTAGTTTATCTAAGCGAAACAAATTGTGAGTTAAGGAACATCTGCTAAGTTCGTCACGTCCTGTGACAACGCAGATGCCTGCACATCCATGTGCAATTCAAACACTTTATCGGAGAGTTTGATCCTGGCTCAGGACGAACGCTGGCGGCGTGCCTAATACATGCAAGTCGAGCGGACTTGATAGGAGCTTGCTTCTATTCAAGTTAGCGGCGGACGGGTGAGTAACACGTGGGTAACCTGCCTGTAAGACTGGGATAACTCCGGGAAACCGGGGCTAATACCGGATAACTTCTTTCTCCGCATGGAGAAGGATTGAAAGATGGTTTCGGCTATC
>NZ_KZ454941.1:3372047-3375733 GCF_002797375.1 Bacillus sp. FJAT-42315 | reverse complement strand
CTCTATTACATCAAGGAAATGATGAGCGAAAAATCGAATTAACACCTGTAGGAACAAGATACGAATCAATTTGTAAGGAGCTTTTAGGATGAAAGTATTAGCGATTGATACATCTACATATACGCTTGGAGTAGCTCTTTTGGATGGGGAGCAATTAATAGGTGAATATATAACGGATTTAAAGAAAAATCATTCATTGCGGGCGATGCCAGCCATTGAGGCGGTGCTAAAAGAATGTGAGGTACAGCCATCAGAGCTTGATAAGATTGTTGTTGCGAGAGGGCCTGGTTCATATACGGGTGTTCGTATTGGGGTAACGATTGCGAAGACGTTGGCTTGGTCTTTGCAGATTCCGTTGTCAGGCGTCTCTAGTCTTGCGACGGTCGCTGCTTCAGCAAAATATTTCCCAGCTTATATTAGCCCTATTTTTGATGCAAGAAGGGGACGAGTATACACTGGGTTATACCGATTTGAGAATGGAGAGTTGATCACTGTGAAAGAAGATCGAAATCTATTGCTTGAAGATTGGTGCAAGGAGTTGAAGGAGTTAAATCACCCTGTTTTATTTGCAGGTAAGGATGCGACTCTTCATAAAGAAACGATTACAGACATGTTAGGAGAACAAGCAATCATTGGAGAGGCTAGTGTTCATTCACCACGACCGTCTGATTTAGGTCGACTTGGTTTACGTGCACCAGCTGAAGATGTGCACTCGTTTGTACCGAATTATATTCGTCTCGCTGAAGCGGAAGCGAAGTGGTTAGAAGCGCAACAAGGAGCAGAAGAACATCATGGTTGATTTAGCTGTACGTGAGATGACGCTTGATGATGTTGAGGGCGTATATGAAATTGAGAAGAGTAGTTTTTCTGTGCCTTGGACGAAGGACTCATTTTATAAAGAGATTGATCATAATTTGTTTGCTTTGTATCATGTAGCTGAGTCAGATGGTGAAGTGGTCGGTTACTGTGGTATGTGGATTGTGCTAGATGAATCACAAATTACGAATATTGCGATTTTGCCCTCTCATAGAGGACATGGTTTTGGAGAAAAGCTTCTTGTGCATGTGATGAAAGCAGCGAAAGAAAAAGGGGCTACCGTGATGACATTAGAAGTGAGGGTGAGCAATACACCTGCTCAAAATTTATATAAAAAGCTTGGTTTTCAGCCAGGTGGGATTCGCAAAAACTATTATTCCGATAATCAGGAAGATGCATTAGTAATGTGGGTGAGGTTATGATGAAAAAAGATACGTATATACTAGGGATCGAAACAAGTTGTGATGAAACAGCCGCGGCTATCGTAAAAAACGGCAGAGAAATTGTGGCGAATGTTGTTTCTTCGCAAATCGAAAGTCATAAGCGTTTTGGCGGAGTGGTACCTGAAATCGCTTCTCGTCATCATGTGGAAGAGATCACAATTGTAGTTGAAGAAACGTTGAAACAAGCAGAAATGACGTTCAAAGAGTTAGATGCAATCGCAGTGACGAAAGGCCCTGGCTTAGTGGGGGCACTTTTAATCGGTGTAAATGCAGCGAAGGCTTTAGCGTTTGCTCATAACCTGCCATTAGTAGGCGTTCATCATATTGCTGGTCATATTTACGCCAATCGAATCGTTGAGGAAATGGCTTTTCCATTATTGTCACTCGTTGTTTCTGGCGGTCATACGGAGCTTGTGTTAATGAAGGAGCATGGAGCATTTGAAGTGATTGGAGAAACGCGTGATGATGCGGCTGGTGAAGCGTACGATAAAGTGGCCCGGACATTGAACCTACCATATCCAGGAGGTCCACATATTGATCGCATGGCCGCAGAAGGAGAAGCTTCTATCGATTTCCCGAGAGCTTGGCTAGAGGAAGGCTCTTATGATTTTAGCTTTAGTGGGTTAAAGTCAGCGGTGATTAATACGCTTCACAATGCAGAACAACGTGGGGAACAGTTGAAGCCTGAAGATATTGCAGCAAGCTTTCAAGCAAGTGTTATTGACGTGCTAGTGAAAAAAACAATCCGGGCTACGAAAGAGTTTCATGTAAAGCAAGTGCTTTTATCAGGAGGCGTGGCAGCAAATAAAGGATTGCGAAAGGCATTAGAAGAGCAATTTGCTACGTTGCCAGAGGTGGAATTGATCATTCCTCCGCTTAGTCTTTGTACAGATAATGCAGCGATGATTGCTGCTGCTGGTACTGTGCTATTTGAGCAAGGAAAACGAGATGATTTCGCTATGAATGGTTATCCAGGGTTAGATCTTGAGCAATTTTAATGAGAAGCTGTCCGATAAGAAGGACAGCTTTTTATCGTTCGCAAATTGTTGATAAATTGTGAATAAATAAATATCATTTGTTGATAAGGTGCTATGTGATTTGATTGAAAACTGTTGATAATGTGGATAAAGATATATGTTTTTGTGGATAAAGGGGATAACATTGTTAAGGTATTGTAAATAAAGTGTTTTGTATGTGGATAAAATTGTGTATAAAAATCGCCAGAGCATGTGTCTCTGGCGATTAGAGGGTTAATCTTGAAGAAGTTCCCACTCTTCCATTAACTTGTCCACTTCTGATCGATTCTTCTCAAGTTGTTCATTGAGTTCGAACGATCGTTCATGGTCTTGAAATATTTCTGGCTGACATAATAGCTCTTCGGCTTCGGCAATGTCTGCTTCGATTTTCTCAATTTGTTGTTCAATTTCTTCCAGGCGTCGACGCTTTTGACGTTCGAGCTTCTTCTGCTCTTTATCAACATAGTAAGCAGAAGTATCACTAGAGCTCGTGTCTGTTTTGGTCGCAACAGCGGCTTCTTCTATCATCGCTAATTCTTCCTGCTCTAGTTTTTTAGCGACGTAATAATCATAGTCTCCGAGATATTCAGTCAGCCCTTCTGAAGAAAGCTCAAGTACTTTAGAAGCTAGTCGATTGATAAAATAGCGGTCATGAGACACGAATAAAATCGTTCCTGGATAGTCGATTAATGCATTTTCTAGTACTTCTTTGCTATCTAAATCAAGATGGTTCGTCGGCTCATCGAGAATCAAAAAGTTGGATTTTTGCATCATCAATTTAGCGAGAGCGAGGCGAGCTTTCTCACCGCCACTCAAAGTTGAAACGGGTTTTAATACATCGTCACCTGAAAAAAGAAAGTTGCCTAGTACTGTGCGAATATCTTTTTCCGGGGTGCCTGAATAGTCATCCCATAGTTCGTTTAATACCGTTTTATTCGAGGTTAATTCTGCTTGCTCTTGATCGTAATAGCCGATAGAGACATTCGTTCCGAGCGTAAATGCACCCGCTAATGCAGGCAGTTTATTGACGACTGTTTTCAAGAGGGTCGATTTCCCAGCTCCATTTGGTCCAACAAGCGCGATACTGTCTTCTCTTGAAACGAGTGTTGTTAAGTCGTTAGAGATCGTTTTCTCTTGATAACCGATAGATAAGTCATTGACTTTTAACACTTCATTCCCGCTTTGTTTCTCAATCGTAAACAAAAAGTTGGCCGATTTCTCATCTCCATCTGGACGGTTCATTAATTCCATCCGCTGTAGCTGTTTTCTTCGGCTTTGTGCTCGTTTCGTTGTCGAGGCGCGGGCGATATTGCGTTGAATAAAATCTTCAAGCTTCGCGACTTGTTCTTGTTGCTTTTCAAACATTTTCATTTCTTTTTCGTACTGTTCCGCTTTTTGAACTAAATATTTG
>NZ_KZ454941.1:3308424-3372037 GCF_002797375.1 Bacillus sp. FJAT-42315 | reverse complement strand
CCCAAGGGTTGGGCTGTTCGCCCATTAAAGCGGTACGCGAGCTGGGTTCAGAACGTCGTGAGACAGTTCGGTCCCTATCCGTCGCGGGCGCAGGAAATTTGAGAGGAGCTGTCCTTAGTACGAGAGGACCGGGATGGACGCACCGCTGGTGTACCAGTTGTCTTGCCAAAGGCATCGCTGGGTAGCTATGTGCGGACGGGATAAGTGCTGAAAGCATCTAAGCATGAAGCCCCCCTCAAGATGAGATTTCCCATAGCGCAAGCTAGTAAGATCCCTGAAAGATGATCAGGTAGATAGGTTCGAGGTGGAAGCGTGGCGACACGTGGAGCTGACGAATACTAATCGATCGAGGACTTTTCCTAAGCGATTTGCAAGGTTACAATACTTATTATCCAGTTTTGAAAGAACAATTCTTTCAAACTTCATAGTCTGGTGGCGATAGCGAAGAGGTCACACCCGTTCCCATACCGAACACGGCAGTTAAGCTCTTCAGCGCCGATGGTAGTTGGGGGTTTCCCCCTGTGAGAGTAGGACGTTGCCAGGCGATATTCATATTTATTATTTATCGTCGCGGGGTGGAGCAGTCTGGTAGCTCGTCGGGCTCATAACCCGAAGGTCGCAGGTTCAAATCCTGTCCCCGCAATATATGGTCCGGTAGTTCAGTTGGTTAGAATGCCTGCCTGTCACGCAGGAGGTCGCGGGTTCGAGTCCCGTCCGGACCGCCATTTAAATAATCAAGCAAGCAAAACGAAAATGACTTTCGTTTTCTTTTTTTATACACTTGTTTAGGATATACTAAAATAAACTACCTTAGGATGCAATCAATCCTAAGGTTTTTTTACGATTAAAGCTTAAAGGATTGAATAATGAATAGAAGGAGATTTAATATGAGTACAATAGCTTTTTTCACATCAAGTGCAGAAGAGACTCAAGCTTTTGCAGAAAGGCTAGCTCAGTCGTTACAACCTAGAGATGTGATTTTGCTTGAGGGTGATTTAGGCGCAGGAAAGACGACGTTTACGAAAGGATTAGCGAAAGGACTTGGTGTCAAACGAACAGTAAATAGCCCGACGTTTACGATTATTAAAGAATATATGGGTAGGCTTCCGCTTTATCATATGGATGTATACCGAGTTCAGGATGAGGAAGAGGATCTCGGGTTTGATGAATATTTTTATGGAGAGGGTGTCACGGTTGTGGAATGGGCTCATTTAATTGACGGACAGCTCCCTAGTGAATACTTAAAGCTATCTCTATTACATCAAGGAAATGATGAGCGAAAAATCGAATTAACACCTGTAGGAACAAGATACGAATCAATTTGTAAGGAGCTTTTAGGATGAAAGTATTAGCGATTGATACATCTACATATACGCTTGGAGTAGCTCTTTTGGATGGGGAGCAATTAATAGGTGAATATATAACGGATTTAAAGAAAAATCATTCATTGCGGGCGATGCCAGCCATTGAGGCGGTGCTAAAAGAATGTGAGGTACAGCCATCAGAGCTTGATAAGATTGTTGTTGCGAGAGGGCCTGGTTCATATACGGGTGTTCGTATTGGGGTAACGATTGCGAAGACGTTGGCTTGGTCTTTGCAGATTCCGTTGTCAGGCGTCTCTAGTCTTGCGACGGTCGCTGCTTCAGCAAAATATTTCCCAGCTTATATTAGCCCTATTTTTGATGCAAGAAGGGGACGAGTATACACTGGGTTATACCGATTTGAGAATGGAGAGTTGATCACTGTGAAAGAAGATCGAAATCTATTGCTTGAAGATTGGTGCAAGGAGTTGAAGGAGTTAAATCACCCTGTTTTATTTGCAGGTAAGGATGCGACTCTTCATAAAGAAACGATTACAGACATGTTAGGAGAACAAGCAATCATTGGAGAGGCTAGTGTTCATTCACCACGACCGTCTGATTTAGGTCGACTTGGTTTACGTGCACCAGCTGAAGATGTGCACTCGTTTGTACCGAATTATATTCGTCTCGCTGAAGCGGAAGCGAAGTGGTTAGAAGCGCAACAAGGAGCAGAAGAACATCATGGTTGATTTAGCTGTACGTGAGATGACGCTTGATGATGTTGAGGGCGTATATGAAATTGAGAAGAGTAGTTTTTCTGTGCCTTGGACGAAGGACTCATTTTATAAAGAGATTGATCATAATTTGTTTGCTTTGTATCATGTAGCTGAGTCAGATGGTGAAGTGGTCGGTTACTGTGGTATGTGGATTGTGCTAGATGAATCACAAATTACGAATATTGCGATTTTGCCCTCTCATAGAGGACATGGTTTTGGAGAAAAGCTTCTTGTGCATGTGATGAAAGCAGCGAAAGAAAAAGGGGCTACCGTGATGACATTAGAAGTGAGGGTGAGCAATACACCTGCTCAAAATTTATATAAAAAGCTTGGTTTTCAGCCAGGTGGGATTCGCAAAAACTATTATTCCGATAATCAGGAAGATGCATTAGTAATGTGGGTGAGGTTATGATGAAAAAAGATACGTATATACTAGGGATCGAAACAAGTTGTGATGAAACAGCCGCGGCTATCGTAAAAAACGGCAGAGAAATTGTGGCGAATGTTGTTTCTTCGCAAATCGAAAGTCATAAGCGTTTTGGCGGAGTGGTACCTGAAATCGCTTCTCGTCATCATGTGGAAGAGATCACAATTGTAGTTGAAGAAACGTTGAAACAAGCAGAAATGACGTTCAAAGAGTTAGATGCAATCGCAGTGACGAAAGGCCCTGGCTTAGTGGGGGCACTTTTAATCGGTGTAAATGCAGCGAAGGCTTTAGCGTTTGCTCATAACCTGCCATTAGTAGGCGTTCATCATATTGCTGGTCATATTTACGCCAATCGAATCGTTGAGGAAATGGCTTTTCCATTATTGTCACTCGTTGTTTCTGGCGGTCATACGGAGCTTGTGTTAATGAAGGAGCATGGAGCATTTGAAGTGATTGGAGAAACGCGTGATGATGCGGCTGGTGAAGCGTACGATAAAGTGGCCCGGACATTGAACCTACCATATCCAGGAGGTCCACATATTGATCGCATGGCCGCAGAAGGAGAAGCTTCTATCGATTTCCCGAGAGCTTGGCTAGAGGAAGGCTCTTATGATTTTAGCTTTAGTGGGTTAAAGTCAGCGGTGATTAATACGCTTCACAATGCAGAACAACGTGGGGAACAGTTGAAGCCTGAAGATATTGCAGCAAGCTTTCAAGCAAGTGTTATTGACGTGCTAGTGAAAAAAACAATCCGGGCTACGAAAGAGTTTCATGTAAAGCAAGTGCTTTTATCAGGAGGCGTGGCAGCAAATAAAGGATTGCGAAAGGCATTAGAAGAGCAATTTGCTACGTTGCCAGAGGTGGAATTGATCATTCCTCCGCTTAGTCTTTGTACAGATAATGCAGCGATGATTGCTGCTGCTGGTACTGTGCTATTTGAGCAAGGAAAACGAGATGATTTCGCTATGAATGGTTATCCAGGGTTAGATCTTGAGCAATTTTAATGAGAAGCTGTCCGATAAGAAGGACAGCTTTTTATCGTTCGCAAATTGTTGATAAATTGTGAATAAATAAATATCATTTGTTGATAAGGTGCTATGTGATTTGATTGAAAACTGTTGATAATGTGGATAAAGATATATGTTTTTGTGGATAAAGGGGATAACATTGTTAAGGTATTGTAAATAAAGTGTTTTGTATGTGGATAAAATTGTGTATAAAAATCGCCAGAGCATGTGTCTCTGGCGATTAGAGGGTTAATCTTGAAGAAGTTCCCACTCTTCCATTAACTTGTCCACTTCTGATCGATTCTTCTCAAGTTGTTCATTGAGTTCGAACGATCGTTCATGGTCTTGAAATATTTCTGGCTGACATAATAGCTCTTCGGCTTCGGCAATGTCTGCTTCGATTTTCTCAATTTGTTGTTCAATTTCTTCCAGGCGTCGACGCTTTTGACGTTCGAGCTTCTTCTGCTCTTTATCAACATAGTAAGCAGAAGTATCACTAGAGCTCGTGTCTGTTTTGGTCGCAACAGCGGCTTCTTCTATCATCGCTAATTCTTCCTGCTCTAGTTTTTTAGCGACGTAATAATCATAGTCTCCGAGATATTCAGTCAGCCCTTCTGAAGAAAGCTCAAGTACTTTAGAAGCTAGTCGATTGATAAAATAGCGGTCATGAGACACGAATAAAATCGTTCCTGGATAGTCGATTAATGCATTTTCTAGTACTTCTTTGCTATCTAAATCAAGATGGTTCGTCGGCTCATCGAGAATCAAAAAGTTGGATTTTTGCATCATCAATTTAGCGAGAGCGAGGCGAGCTTTCTCACCGCCACTCAAAGTTGAAACGGGTTTTAATACATCGTCACCTGAAAAAAGAAAGTTGCCTAGTACTGTGCGAATATCTTTTTCCGGGGTGCCTGAATAGTCATCCCATAGTTCGTTTAATACCGTTTTATTCGAGGTTAATTCTGCTTGCTCTTGATCGTAATAGCCGATAGAGACATTCGTTCCGAGCGTAAATGCACCCGCTAATGCAGGCAGTTTATTGACGACTGTTTTCAAGAGGGTCGATTTCCCAGCTCCATTTGGTCCAACAAGCGCGATACTGTCTTCTCTTGAAACGAGTGTTGTTAAGTCGTTAGAGATCGTTTTCTCTTGATAACCGATAGATAAGTCATTGACTTTTAACACTTCATTCCCGCTTTGTTTCTCAATCGTAAACAAAAAGTTGGCCGATTTCTCATCTCCATCTGGACGGTTCATTAATTCCATCCGCTGTAGCTGTTTTCTTCGGCTTTGTGCTCGTTTCGTTGTCGAGGCGCGGGCGATATTGCGTTGAATAAAATCTTCAAGCTTCGCGACTTGTTCTTGTTGCTTTTCAAACATTTTCATTTCTTTTTCGTACTGTTCCGCTTTTTGAACTAAATATTTGCTGTAGTTTCCATGAAACTTCTTCACTTTATGACGGGAGACTTCGTATACTTGTGTGACCACTTTGTCGAGGAAGTAACGGTCATGTGAGACGATTAAAATTGCGCCGCTGTAGTTTTGCAAATATTGTTCAAGCCAAGAGAGTGTTTGAATGTCTAAATGGTTCGTCGGTTCATCGAGTATTAAAATATCAGGCTTCGTTAACAACAGCTTTCCTAACGCAAGCCGAGTTTTTTGTCCGCCGCTTAATGTCGATATTTTTGTGGAATAATCGAAATCATGGAAGTTTAACCCGTGCAAAATTGAACGGATATCCGCTTCAAATTGATAGCCGCCTAGCTCTTTAAATCTATTTTGTAGGACGTCGTATTCACTCATGACTTTATTGTAAGTGGCTTCATTTTCATATACGTCGGGATTAGACATTTGCGCTTCGAGACGACGAATCGTTTGTTCCATCTCTTGCAAGTGAGCAAAGACAGACAGCATTTCTTCCCAAATGGATAGGTCAGATTCTAAGCCAGTATTTTGGGCTAAGTAACCAATCGTCACATCCTTTGGCTTCATAATTTCTCCAGAGTCATACGAAAGGTGACCAGCAATTATTTTTAAAAGGGTCGACTTCCCTGCACCATTTCGGCCAACAAGGGCAATTCGATCCTTCGTTTGTACCTCTAATTTTATATTTGATAGGATCAGTTCAGCACCGAAATACTTCGACAGCTGTTGAACTTGTAACAAAATCATCTTTTTCACCTCTATTCTCAGTGTATCCCATTCTATTAGTAGGAGCAATGTTGTAAGTTTGTTTCATTTAATTGTGAAAAGGTAGACAAAGGTATAAGACAAAAAACGTAAATTATTGTATCATAACACGTAAGGGCAAAATGATGGAAGCGTTAACAAACAAGTTAGTTGTAGTTGTGGGGGTATGATAAATGAATCAAGATTCAACGAAAATTCCGCAGGCAACAGCGAAGCGTCTGCCATTGTACTATCGGTTTATCCAAAATTTACATTCTTCTGGAAAACAAAGAGTCTCTTCAGCAGAATTAAGTGAGGCCGTTAAAGTGGACTCAGCAACGATTCGCCGGGACTTTTCTTATTTCGGAGCACTTGGAAAAAAAGGGTATGGTTACAATGTCAGCTATTTGCTATCTTTCTTTCGGAAAACATTAGACCAAGATGAAGTGACCAATGTAGCGTTAATCGGTGTAGGGAATTTAGGGACGGCTTTTTTGAATTATAATTTTATGAAAAATAATAATACGAAAATCCAAATGGCCTTTGATGTAGCTCAAGATAAAGTAGGGACCATTATCGGGGATGTTCCGATCCATCATTTAGATGATTTAGAGGAAAAGCTGAAGGAAGAAGCGGTGCAGGTGGCTATTTTGACTGTTCCATCTCAAGCGGCTCAAGGCATTACCGATCGGCTAGCCGCTTCTAACATTAAAGGACTATTAAACTTTACACCAGCAAGGTTAACGGTCCCGGCGTCAATTCGAGTTCATCACATTGACCTTGCTGTCGAACTGCAGTCATTAGTCTATTTTTTAAAGCATTATCCAGAAGCAACAGAAGAAAAGTCGCAATAGAAATATGGCGAAAAATGGGGTATGATGAAGGGAAGGAGGTGTTGCACGGATGACAATGGGTATAGGCAGTATCATATTAATCGCTGTCGTAGCACTATTGATTTTTGGACCGAAAAAGCTTCCTGAACTTGGACGGGCAGCTGGAGATACATTAAAGGAATTTAAACATGCAACAAAAGGGTTGGCAGACGATGACGACAAGCCAGCAGATAAAAAAGATCCCCAGTAATGAAGGATGAATGATCATGAGTCGACAAGACATGACGGTATATGAACACATTGGCGAATTGCGAAAACGGCTCATCATAGTAGTCGTTTTCTTCTTCTTTGCTATGATCGCTAGCCTATTTCTAGCAGAACCAATTATTCGTTATTTACAGCACGCCGATGAGGCGAAGGAATTAACGATGAACGCTTTTCGGGTAACAGACCCATTAAAGATTTATTTTCAAATGGCTTTTGTGCTGGCCATTATTATGACATCACCGATGATCCTCTTTCAGCTTTGGGCATTTGTTAGCCCTGGATTATTAGAGAAAGAGAGAAGGGCGACGCTTAGTTATATTCCGGTATCGGTGTTGCTTTTTCTAGGGGGACTGTCATTCTCTTACTTTATTTTGTTTCCGTATATTATTCATTTCATGATGAATTTATCAGGGCAATTAAATATTGAGCAAGTGATTGGCATTAATGAGTATTTTCAATTTTTGTTTCAAATTACGATTCCATTTGGTTTTTTGTTTCAATTGCCTGTTGTCACTTTGTTTTTAACAAGATTAGGCATTATCACTCCGATGTTTTTGTCGCAAATTCGTCGATATGCCTATTTCGTCTTACTAGTTATTGCTGCACTTATTACGCCGCCAGATATCATGTCCCACATGATGGTGACTGTACCACTGTTCGTTTTGTATGAAGTGAGTATTTGGATTTCGAAAATCGGTTACAGAAAAGCGATAGCGGCAGAAATTGAAGCAGAGAATGTAGAACACGAATAAAAAAGGCTGTCCAAAGGGCAAGTCCTCCGAATTAGAGGACCATCCCTGTATGGAACAGCCTTATTTTTTTATGCCTTTCTTTAGACGGAAATGCATAAACACTAGGCGAATACCTGAACCGATATCCATGGTAGCCAGTAAAATTAACACATAAGTGAAAAAGCCAAAGCCGCTAGAGTTGACCGTTTCAATCGCCCAGTAAGTAAATAAAACACCGAGAAATAAATAGAAAATCCCGGCATTTAATGGTGATTGTCTCATTCAAATTCCTCCAAATTTAGTTAAACAGGCTATGAAAGCCAGGCAATGATACTTTGTAGCTGTTCTGCTTCTTTCATCATTCGTTCGATTTCATCTTTAAAAAAGTATTGCACTATTACAACGGTCGAATTCATTGCCACATGGGCAAAAATCGGCACGATCAGCCTTTTCGTTTTCACATACAGAAAAGCGAATGTAAAGCCCATAGCGGAGTATAATAAGATGTGTTCTAACTCCATATGTGCAACGGCAAATATAACGGAGCTAAGTAGTGCCGAAATCCCGAAAGAAAATTTTTCATGCAAGCTGCCAAAGATAATTTTACGAAAGACAATTTCTTCTAAAATCGGGCCAAGTATAGCAACCGCTAGCATTGTAGCGGGGAAAAGCTCGATCACATCAACAATCATTTCCGTATTTTCAGACCCCATTTCAACTCCAAGCATCATTTCAATCGAAATGGCAATTCGTTGAGCGAAAAAGGCAAGAAACACGCCAGCAACCGCCCAAAATATAGATGGCCCTACAGGCAGCGGCTCCATTCGTTCTAAACGATTTTGGGAAGTTTTACGCAAAATGATCCACACAATCAAGAGCGTTACAGCAAAACTAATTAAAATCCAGTAACCAGGGGCTAATTCCTTCATTCGAATGGGATCAACGCCAAACGCTACACCAGCTTTATACGTAAGCGGTAAACCAATAAAGCTAGAAAGTTGCATAATCAAATACACAATGAGAATATAACCATATTCTTTTTTCAAATGAGAAGAGCTCCTTTATAAGAAATTCAATTAAAGCTTATTTTACTAATAAAAGATGTGGGATTCAAACAGAATGATTAGAGGGATATTTGGCAAGAGGGAATGATTTGTAAAAAAAATTAGGCTTCTTGCTTGCAAAATAATTCCGAATTAATTATTATAATAATTGTGTTAGCACTCATGATTAGAGAGTGCTAATAAATCAAAAATTACATACATTATGAGGAGGTTGTTTCACTTGTTAAAACCACTAGGTGATCGCGTTGTTATTGAACTAGTAGAATCAGAAGAAAAAACGGCTAGCGGGATTGTACTACCAGATTCAGCAAAGGAAAAGCCGCAAGAAGGCAAAATCGTAGCGGTTGGTACAGGCCGTGTTCTTGAGAACGGTGAGCGTGTAGCGCTAGAGGTAGCTGTTGGAGATCGCATCATCTTCTCTAAATATGCTGGCACAGAAGTGAAATACCAAGGATCAGAATACTTAATCCTTCGCGATAGCGACATTCTTGCTGTCATCGGAGAATAATAGACGAATACGAATATAAAAAATAATCAGGGAGGTTTTACACATGGCAAAAGAAATTAAATTTAGCGAAGAAGCTCGCCGTGCAATGCTTAGCGGGGTAGACCAATTAGCAAACGCTGTAAAAGTAACTCTTGGACCAAAAGGACGCAACGTGGTGCTTGAGAAGAAATTCGGTTCACCGTTAATCACAAATGACGGTGTAACGATTGCTAAAGAAATCGAACTTGAAGATGCATTCGAAAACATGGGTGCAAAGCTTGTAGCAGAAGTAGCAAGCAAAACAAATGACGTAGCGGGTGACGGTACAACAACTGCAACTGTACTTGCACAAGCAATGATCCGTGAAGGCTTGAAAAACGTAACAGCTGGAGCAAACCCAGTAGGCGTTCGTAAAGGTATGGATCAAGCAGTTCAAACAGCTGTTGAAGCGTTAAAAGAAATCTCTAAACCAATCGAAGGCAAAGAATCAATCGCTCAAGTAGCGGCGATCTCTTCTGCTGACGAAGAAGTTGGTCAATTAATCGCTGAAGCTATGGAGCGTGTAGGTAACGACGGCGTTATCACAATCGAAGAATCTAAAGGCTTCACTACAGAGCTTGATGTTGTAGAAGGTATGCAATTCGACCGCGGATATGCATCTCCATACATGATCACTGACTCTGACAAGATGGAAGCGGTTCTTGACAACCCATACATCTTAATCACAGACAAGAAAATCGCTAGCATCCAGGAAGTTCTTCCTGTCCTAGAGCAAGTGGTTCAACAATCTAAACCACTTCTATTAATCTCTGAAGATGTAGAAGGTGAAGCATTAGCTACGTTAGTAGTGAACAAGCTTCGCGGTACATTCAATGCAGTAGCAGTTAAAGCTCCTGGATTCGGTGACCGTCGTAAAGCAATGCTTGAAGACATCGCTATCTTAACTGGCGGTGAAGTGATCACTGAAGATTTAGGACTAGACCTTAAATCTGCTAACATCACTCAATTAGGACGCGCAGCGAAAGTTGTTGTTTCTAAAGAAAACACAACAATCGTTGAAGGTGCTGGCGACGCAGCTCAAATCGAAGCTCGCGTAAACCAAATCCGCGCTCAATTAGAAGAAACAACTTCTGAGTTCGACAAAGAAAAATTACAAGAACGCCTAGCAAAATTAGCTGGTGGCGTAGCAGTAATCAAAGTTGGAGCGGCGACTGAAACAGAACTGAAAGAGCGCAAACTTCGCATTGAAGATGCATTAAACGCGACTCGTGCAGCTGTTGAAGAAGGAATCGTTTCCGGCGGTGGTACGGCACTAGTAAACGTATATAACAAAGTCGCTGCTATCGAAGCAGAAGGCGACGTAGCAACTGGTGTGAACATCGTTCTTCGCGCATTAGAAGAACCAATTCGCCAAATCGCTCTAAACGCTGGCCTTGAAGGCTCTGTCGTAGTCGATCGCCTAAAACGCGAAGAAATCGGCATCGGCTTCAACGCAGCAACAGGCGAGTGGGTCAACATGATCGAAACAGGTATCGTAGACCCAACAAAAGTAACTCGTTACGCTCTACAAAACGCAGCATCCGTAGCAGCTATGTTCTTAACAACAGAAGCTGTAGTAGCTGACAAGCCAGAAGAAAACGCTGGCGGCATGGGCATGCCTGATATGGGCATGGGTGGTATGGGCGGAATGATGTAATTCAGCCATTGAAACCCTAATAAAGGTTTTAAGTAAGATATAAGAACTTTTAGAGAGGTGTCTCATAAGTTATTCAAACTTGTGAGACACCTCTTTTTTGTTCACAAATGCCATTAAGAGCTGATAATATTGAAGTCTGTTGTTTCAATAATTTCAATTACTTCTCCGTTTAATCCTTCAAAAAGGGCGTTATGTACAATTAGTTCTAGCTGGCCTAATGTTAAGAAGTCTGGTTTTGCTATTTCCACCGCCTTATTGTCTAAAGCCCTTTGGTACACTTTTTCAACATCTGAAACGTAGATGGCAAAGTGGAGTAAGGCACCGTAGCTGACATCAGTTCGGTCTGATGATTTTCTACCTTGAGCAGGTACTTCAGCTTTGCGATCAAATATTTCAATGCAAGTTACTTTATCTGGAGAAACTAACATAGTCGCTTCATCAATTTTATAAGAAGGTAATGTCCATTTATGTCCTTCTGTAAAACCAAAAACGGTTTTATAAAATCGAATGGTTTCCTCATAATCATTTGCCATTAATGCAATATGTGCAAGTCCTTGAGTTTGCATATCCTCATTCCCCTTTCTTATAATCATTGTATGGGATGAGCTAACAGATAAACATAAGAGAATCAAGGCGATTCCAAATATAACTTGCATAAAATAAGGAAATAAATGAATAAACTTTACTTAAATAAGGTGGCTTGTAGCATTGTGAATAAATCCAACCGTTTAGATCAGCTAGATTATCAAATACTATCTATATTAAAAGAAAATTCTAGAATACCTATTTCTGCGATCGCTAAAAAAATACATATGTCACAACCAGCAGTAAAAGAGCGGTTAATCAAAATGGAAGAGTCGAAGGTAATAGACGAGTATACACTTAATCTTGGAGAAACCATTCAGGGAATGATCACATTTATTTTGTTAAAAACAAGCATGTGTATGGAAGTCGAGAAATTTTGCAAAGATCATAAAAATGTTGTAGACCTTCATCGAATTAGTGGAGATGATAACTATTTATTGAAAGTGAGCACAAAAGATACAGACGAACTGACCAATTTCCAACAACAATTAGTGAAATACGGACCATCGAAATCATTGATTCGAACGAAAAGGATATTTGAAGACAATTACTCTTTGATGGATTGAGAGCATTTAGTTAGACCAGACTTTATTGATCTGGTCAAAAAGGAAGTCCATGATTTGCTTGATCTATACTTAGGTGCACTAAATTAAGAAATCCCGCATTCATCATGCGGGATTTATAATAATTTCCCCAGTATTTTTTGCTGTTTCGATCAGTTCAAATACTCTGGAGTAAGAGTCTTCGATAGTTTCTTTAGTTTCTTTGTGATCATACAAGCCGACGCCGAAATATTGCTCGTTATAATAGCCAATCAAATAATCACCGGACTTTGAGTCATGTGAATCTTCATAAGATAGGTCTTTATCTATAAAGGCTAAGTATACTTTGTCCGAGTTGATAAAGACAATGGGAACGAGGGAGTTTAAATAGACGTCCGCGTATTGACTGTTAGCTGCTTCAGGTAGGTGCTTTTTGGTGATAAAAACAGCATCTAGATTTTCGAATTTTTCTGCTACTAGATTATTTAGAGTCAATGATACGAACTCAACGTTTTTCTCTCTGACTTTTGGAGCTTCTCCTATGATACCGATCGTTAATGGTTCACCTGTGTAGGGAGGTGATAGAACATAGGTATTTGATTGGCAAGCTATTAGAAATAATGAGGTTAATAGAGCGTTTATAAAAATAAATAGAATTTTTTTCACTCGAATCCTCCTTGTTATAAATTACTAATAAATTAAAATTTTCACTAGGATTTATTATACAATGAAGAAGAGCTCGGTGAAATAATTCCCTGACACCTTAATGTACAAGAAATGAAGTGCTTAGGGTCAATGAAAATATTATTATTCAATTTAAGCCGCATTCTCCTATTGAGAATGCGGCTTAAAAATAGGTATCTTCTTAGTATAGTTTCATCATTTTCTATTTAGCAGTTACTTTAAAGTCTGTTCATTAAAATAAATAAACTCTTGGAAATTTAACATAATCCGAGAGAATTTCCCTTCCTCAAGAAGCGTGAAGGGCACAGCCCAGCGAGTAGGGAGGGGATGAATGTCGGTTCAGCACAGCCGAAAAGCATTTAGTGGAGGACCTCCCGAACTTTGTCGAAAGAAAAAAGGATGAAATTTTCCATTTGTTATTGATGGGAATATATGTTCTTTATATAATGATGACAAGGGAGGGGATCTCATGTATCGAACGTTGAAAACGGGCTTTACAGCGCCACAGTCAACACTTCAACAATTGTTTCACCTACGTCGGATTTGCGGAACGATTTGGAATGACTGCGTGCAGCTGGCTCGGTATTATTACCGGATTTATGGCACATGGATCAATAAAAGCGACCTTCAATCCGAACTAAAAGGCTTGTATCCTCTTCACAGTCAGACGATACAAGCCGTGTGTCACAAGTTTTTGCGTGCCCGAGAAGGGGTTCGCCAAGCGCGGAAAACGAACAAGTCCATCCGATATCCATACAAAGAAAAGTTCGTGTTCCATCCTAAATGGGTCGACAAATCCTTTGTACTCAAAGGACGCAAGCTGACGCTCAGCTTCGGCCGTTGGAAGGGAAAACAACAGACACCGCTCGTGTTGACACTCGCCTCAGTCCCAACCGGCACGGTCAAAGAAGTGGAACTCGTCTATGACGGACGGTGGCATGCCTGTTTGTCGTATGAAGACGGCATCGATCCCGTACCGATTCAAGACGGTCATACAGCCGCGATTGATCCAGGTGAGATTCATACGATTGCCGCCGTCAGTACTAGTGGACAAGCGCTAGTGATTTCTGGTAGGAAGATGCGCAGCGTTCACCGATTGCGAAACAAAAAAGTGAGAGAACTGCAAATGCTCATGAGTCGGTGTCAAAAAGGGTCCAGGAAATGGCGACAATACAACCGGGCGAAGAAGTACATTCTCTCAAAAAGCGAACGGCAGCTAGGAGATCTCCTACATAAGACGACTCGTGCTTTTGTGAACTGGTGCGTGGAGCAAAAGGTCGGGCATGTCGCTCTTGGTGATGTGGAAGGCGTCCAGCGACACACAAGCAAGCGAAACAAAAAACGAAAACGAATCCGTTCCAAACAAATCAACCAAAAACTTAGCAACTGGAGCTTTGGAAAACTCATCAAACAGTTGGCCTATAAATTAGAAGCGGCTGGCGTCTCATTATCGAAAGAAAATGAAGCCTACACGACGCAAGCATGTCCTGCTTGTGGAAAACGGAACAAAGTCCGTTCACGAAACTACCAATGCTTTTGTGGATATGAACGGCACCGGGATGTCCACGGGGCAGGAAACATCTTATCCCAGTATTTGCACGGGAAGTTTCGAGAAATGATGCTGACCAGTATCATGTATCTACGTCCTGTACAGGCGTAGTAGATGGGTAGAACCGCCCCAGAGGGAGATGGCCGTGTCTTCGATTTTCTCTCTGTTACTTACGGTGGCAGCAAGCCGTGGAAGAGACTTCTTGCGTCAAGACCACTGCTTCCATATGGGAGCGTCAGTCCCCGAGAAAGACGAGGGTGTCGTGTACACCTATGGACATCGTCCAGCTTCTGATTTCGAGGGGATCGACAAGAAACCCCCACCTCAAGTGCGAAGCGATAGGTGGGGGAGGTTCATATATTATTTAATAGGGGAACGGCAAGTCCCTACTTTTATACCTAAAGAATTATAGTGATTTTTTATGTTTACAATTGATTGATGACGTGTAACTTCGTCAATCAAATGATTGATTTTCTGAAGATCAATAGGTCTATTCATTAATAAGTCGTTAAAAGTTTGCTTAATTTCTTTTGGATAAACATTTCCTACCATACTGGAAAGTCCGTTACAACCATCAGTCATCTTTGTTGTGAGGTTCACGTCTCCACCAGCAAACATAATGAAATCATCAGGTAATTTTGTATTGTTATGACGTTTGACATCGCTCTCTTCTTTAAGTCCTACAAGATTAGAATGTTTTTGAGCGACAAGAGTCTTAAATGATTCAGCATCCAAGTCAAATCCTGTTCGAAAAGGGTTATTATAAAGCACAACGTTTTTGGTTGTGTGTTCCAGCAACTCATTAATATAGAGAATCGCTTGTTGTTGAGTCGGTTGGATATAAGGTGGGAATTGGATTAGAATTGAATCAAAAACAGAATTTTCAATCTTATCAATGAGTTTTATTGCATCTCTTGTTCTTGTAGCCGATACACCAAACATAAGTTCAACATGATTAAAATTTTGCTGGTTAAAATAATCGATGATTTCCATCCGTTCTTCAATACTCATTGAATTTTGCTCACCTGTCGTACCAGATACAAGTAATGATTCTATTCCGTTATCTGTTAAATATTCAACAATAGGATTAAAGCCTTCTAAATATAAACTTTCATCATCATGAAAGGGAGTGGGAATAGCAACATTTAAATTTTTCATCAATTATATCCTCCAATACCCATATACATTCCAAAAACTAAATTGGATATAAGCGTAAACATTCAAGTCTTTTACACAACATCCAAAAAGTATAATTAGAACAAAATGTCATATGGTCCTATTTAAATTTATCTTGTGTAGAGTTTGTGCAAGCTTTTAACCATTAGCTAACAGATTTTATTTTTTCTCTGTCTGGGTAACTTGCTTTACTATATGTCGTGGTGGAGTACCCACTGGCTCTTCTAAAAACCATGTGCCCATTGAAGTAAGAACCGGTACATCCTGAAAAGTAAAGAAAATGGCATCCTCTGTTTCTGAAGTGTTGCAATGTTCATGGGAAGACCATGGAGGAGCTAAGAATAAATCACCCTTTTCCCATTCGATCTTCTCACCATCTACAATACTAAATCCTTTACCTTGAAATACGAAATTGAGGGCTACATTAGTATGGCGATGGGGCTTATTGTGCTCACCAGGCTTGAAAATTTGTACTACCACATTCATTGTTGATGAAGTTCCATACGCATCTCCTGTATCCTTATGAATGAGTGATAGTGTTCCACGTCCAGCTTCAAGAAAGTCCTCCGATACCGATTCTTTAAGTAAGGGATAAATGTCTTTCCATTTCCAAGAACATGCTCTGATCGCAGGCTTCCTGCTTTTTTTTAAAAACTCACTGTAGTTAATAATATCTGTTGTCTGATTACTCATTTTGTTATCCTCCTCAAATTTTTAATCTACTCTTACTTAACTCATTCCTACTAAAACTTAAAAACCTCAAAATTTTACAATTTTGAAAAGTTGCCCACTCTTTAAATGAAGGAATTTAAAAAAATGGGGCTTTATTTAATTAAAAGTTTAAAATAGTTCGATTAATAGTTCAATTCAATTATTTATATGATAATAATAGGTATAACCTATGATGTAATCCTGATAAATACAGATTGTTAGGTTATATAGGAAAAAATTCACGAATCATTTAGATTGGAGGCCTTGAAATGGAATTAAGACAACTTGAATATTTTTATGCAGTATGCCAAGAACTTCACTTTACAAGAGCTGCAGAAAAGGTTGGCATTTCTCAACCTTCTTTAAGCCAACAAATTCGGTTGTTAGAACATGAACTCGGAACACCTTTATTTGATCGAATTGGTAAAAAGACGGCTCTTACAGAGTCAGGAAAACTACTTTTAAAGTATACTAGCAATGTTTTTTACGAATTAGAACAAGCAAAAACTTCAATAAATGAATTGAATGGGCTTGAAAGGGGAACAATTTCTATCGGCACATTGTTAACAGTTGAAAATTATCTTATTCCACCTGTCTTACTTAATTTTCATCGTCTATACCCCGGTATTAAGATAACTGTACTTGGGCTACGCACGGGGGACATTCGTCAATGCTTGTTAGAAAATAAGTTAGATTTAGGAATTGTTTTTTTGCCTATGAAAGGAGATGAATTAGAACAAATTTCTTTATATACAGAGGAAATGGCATTTGCAGTACCTATTGGACATCCGTTAGAGAAACAAGATATGTTAGGATTAGAAGCATTGCAAGCAACAACTTCCATCTTACTTCCAGAAAACTATTTTATAAGACAACTTATTAATAAAGGTTGTAAGGAATTAGGGTTTGTTCCTGAACCAGTCTTTGAAATTACGACAATGGAGTCTTTAATTAATATGGTTATTAAAGGAGTAGGGGTAACTATATTACCTAAACCCTACCTAGAGTACCTTAACAATCCTAATATAAGAATTATTCCAATTCCGAACTCTAGTCTTACTCGGGAAATAGGAATCGTCTACAGAAAAGACAAGTATCTATGTGCTGCTACACATATTTTTATGAATCAGTTAAAGGATACATCGCTTAAATTATAGTACGCATAAAAATAAGAAATGTAAGTTCATTAAGAGAGGCGATTCGCTATGTCGAGGAGATTGTTCAATGTGCTGAAGAGTTGTCGGAATGGCAAATTAAAGGCTTACATCGTCTTGTGTTAAAAGGAATCGACGATGAATATGCGGGAGTTTATCGTGATCAACAAGTGTTTATTGCTGGTGCGAAGCATACTCCTCCAGCCCATTACTTAATTAAAGAACAGATGGAGAGCTTGATGGAATGGTATGAATCAGAGGGTCAGCATTTGCATCCTGTTACACGAGGGACTATGCTTCATGCTATTTTCATCGGTATTCATCCGTTCATTGATGGAAACGGTCGTACATCACGATTATTGTTAAATTCAGAGTTAATGAAAGGAGGCTTCCCTCCAGTCATTATCAAAGTAGAGAATCGTCTAGCTTATTATGAAGCGTTGGATAAAGCTCATATAAGAGAGCCCAAAATGTTTCCAAATTGGGCTCTTGGAATGATTCCTTACTAGCTGAATGATAAGAATCGCATGAATCAAGAGGTTCACGTACTTGTTTTATGAACCAATAAATTCTTTGGCTTTGCTGCGTTTGCAATAATCGACGAATAGCTTAAAAAGTTTTAGTTGTTCCTGATGGACTTCGAACATCATCTCTGGGTGCCATTGAACTGCGACGACAAAAGGGTAGTCTTTGTGAACAATTCCCTCGACGACCTCGTCCTCTGATAAGGCTGTGATTTCGAGCCCTTGACCAAGGGTGTCTATAATTTGGTGATGAAAGCTATTAACCTCTATTTCTTCTTTTTCGAAGCAATGATAAAACACTGAACCCTTGGCCAGCTTTACTTTGTGTGCAATATTCCATCTAGGCCCCATGTAACCTGCGTGGTTAAGATCTGTTTGATGATGCTGATCCATGTCTTGGATTAACGTGCCGCCAAAAAAAATGTTTAAAAGCTGTAATCCTCGGCAAATGCCTAGGATTGGTATTTGCTTTTTGATGGCCTTTTCAAGTAACTTCATTTCAAATGCGTCTCTCAATGGGTTAATGTCCCCAAGTCCTTTTTTATAAGGCTGACCATATAACTGAGGGTTGATATCGCTTCCTCCGGTGAGCAAAAGGCCATCGAGATGATCTACTATGGACTCAATGTAATCCTCATCATCAATAAGGGGGATAGCTATTGGAACGCCGCCTCCTTTTTGGATGCTAAGGGGATCATCAAGTGCGGACATGAAATGATCCTGCGCCACACTGAACCTTAATTTGTTTTCCTCGAAAGCGCTGACATAATAAGTGGTACACCCAATGAGCGGTTTCATCACTGACATTTCTCCTTCACATATATTGTTTCATGACAGTATACGTAAAGATTTCAGCAGAAAAACCAAGAAAATATGTGATCTCTTCCATAATTTACGATACCTATCACATGATTCATTAGACTTCTTTTGTTAATGGTCATGGAAAAGGGGGATTTCTTCATCTACTTCTTCGGCCTTCATGTATCTTGCTTTGTAATCCAATAAGAGTTTCTTGAATTGATGGCTTAACACTAATAAAACAAAAATGTTAATAATCGTTGGAATAGCTGTGGTGATGTTAGACATTAACCAAATATATTTGTCGGGAAAACGAAAAGCGGTTACATAGGCAACGAACACGAATTCAGGAAACGCATAGAAAAATTTGAGATACTTTAATAAGATGCTTTTTAGCGACGGTGTTTTCCGTAGCAAGTGCCCGACGATCACCTCGCTATAAAAGTAATAGCCGACTGATGTAGTAAAAGCAAAGAAGAAAAGCAAAATGGTTACCATATATCTTCCTGGCATGCCAAGTATGGATTCAAAGGAATGTAAGGCCAATTCGATCCCTGAACCTCCAGAAACCCATTCTCCGGATACTATAATAACGATGGCGGTTAGGGTGCAAAGAATAATGGTAGTGAAGAACACCTCAAAGCAACCCCATAATCCCTGTTTGACAGGATGATCTACTTTAGCCGTGGAGTGGATAATGGGGGAAGTTCCCCAGCCGAATTCTCCGCTGGAAACAGCCTGCGTGACCCCCATCGTAATGGCTTGAAATACAGTAGCTCCTGCAAATCCCCCAATAGCCGCAGTGCCAAAAAAAGCATCTTCTATGATTAATTCAATGGCCGGCAGGATCATGTCAACATGTGTCACAATGATCATCAGAACTAAAGTGATATAGGACAAGGACATTACCGGTACAATGAACTTGGACACTTTCCCCAAATACCCAAGCCCTCGTCTAATTACCAAAAATACGGATGAAGCATAGAGAAAGGAGACAACAAAAATATTCTGTTCAAATGTTGAACTGATGGCGTGAGAGGCTACATAGTTTTGGATGGAAATAAAAACGGTTGAAATAATGCCAATCCCAAATAAGGCTGCCGGAACCCTCCACTTTTTAAAATTCATTTCCGTACCGATCCCTTTTTCAATATATAAAATAGGGCTTCCATATACATTTCCTTCTTCATCTTCCGTTCTATAGTGAACGGCAAGCGTCACTTCTGCCATTTTCACCATCATGCCTACAAATGCAGCAACCCACATCCAAAAGATTGCTCCGGGGCCCCCAATGGCTATAGCTGTAGCTACTCCACCTATGCTACCGATCCCGACTGTACTGCCGATAGTTATAGCTGCTGCCTCAAAGGAGGGGAGCATTCCTTTGCAGTGCTGAAATGTTTTGCTATAAGTTATGCTGTGCAGCAATTGGCGGAAAATATGTATGGTATACCTAAATTGAAATAAACCGTTTTCAACTGTGTAGTAAAAACCGGTGAGAAGAATAGCAAAAACTAGCGGAGAGTCCCATAAAAAGTTCCCTACAGTAGCAATTATCTTTTCAAGCAAGAGAGTCTCTCCTTTCTTTATTTAATAGAGAAGTCAGCTTCATGTATGTGAAAGAAACCATAAGATTTACGCAATTTCACACATTTGCTTGAAATTTATTTTACATTATTTTTTTAAAATTACAATAATTCAAAAAATATTTATAGGGGGGGCTTTTTATCAAAAGTTTAAAGAAGTTGTTGTTGTCAGTCGTTGTGAGTGTGGTGGTTCTCAGTATGGTAGGTTGTGCTTCACAGGAGACAAGCGGATCTGAAGAGAAAAGTTCTCTAGTATTCGCTACTGCACCGGATGGAGGGGCCTTTAGTGAAAAAAAGAATGGGGAGCTAGTAGGATTTGATATTGAGATTGTTGAGGAACTCGCAAAAAAAGCAAACTTTCAAGTTGAATGGAAAGAGATGAAATTCAACGGCATTATTCCTGCACTTCAATCAAAACAAATTGATGGCGCCGCCGCGGCTATTACAATTCGTGATGACCGCAAAGCAGTCGTAGACTTCACAGAACCTTATTTTGATTCCGGTCTCGTTCTTGTTGTAAAAAAAGGAAGCGCTATCAAAAAAGTTGAAGACATTAAAGGAAAGACGATTGTAGCAAAGCAAGGAACATCCGGTCTTGAAAAGGCACAAGAGCTTGCAGCCAAGCATGGAGCAAATGTGAAAATTTTGGAGGATGAACCGACTCTTTACATGGATGTAGAAAAAGGAGGCGCCGATGCCCTCGTCAATGATTTTCCATTTGTAGTAGAGAAAATCAATTCAGGGACTGCTGGTGACCTAGAAATTATAGGAGATAAATTGACAGGTGAGAACTATGGCATTGCCTTTGCTAAAGGCAATGAAGACATCGTGAAGAAATTTAATAAACATTTAAAAGAAATGAAGGAGAATGGTGAATATCAAGCTATTTATGACAAGTATTTTGGTTCCAAGTAAAGAGGGGCCTCTTACATCTAGCTCTCAGGAAAGGAAGTAGAGAATGGAAATTTTAAATTTGATTGCAGATTCGATGCCTCTCCTTTTGCAAGGAGTACAGAAAACTATCGAACTCGCCATTTTGTCTCTGCTCTTGGCAACAACCCTTGGTCTTTTCTTTGGAATAATGCGTGTATCAAAGAAAACATATTTACAAGTACCAGCTAAAATTTATGTCAGTATTATCCGGGGAACACCCCTTTATGTACAAATTATTTTTTTCTACTTTGGTTTGTTCCCCCTTATTTTCGGCCGGGCTACCAATCCGATCACTGCTGGCATCTTTGTACTTAGTCTTCATGCAGGTGCCTATCTTGTTGAAATATTCCGTGCGGGAATTGAGTCAATCGACAGGGGACAGTTTGAAGCTGGGAGAGCCCTTGGCTTTACTCACGGGCAAACAATGCGCTATATCATTCTGCCGCAAGCGATCAAAAGAATGATACCCGCCTTTGTGAACCAGTTTATTATTAGCATTAAAGACACTTCTCTTCTTGCTACGATTGGTATAGCAGAACTGACATACTCTGCCCAGACGATTTATGCTGTCAATTTCAAAGCATTTGAGTTTTTAGCTGCCGTCGGAGTCATGTACTGGGTAATCATCAATGTTCTTACTTGGTTTTCTCATTGGGTTGAAAGGCGGTTGTCTGCTGTATGATTAAAGTGAACAATCTATGTAAATCATTTGGAAGTACACAAGTTCTTAAAAACATTAATGTTGAGATTCATAAGCAAGAGGTTGTCTGTATTATTGGGCCTTCCGGTTCAGGAAAATCCACCTTTTTACGCTGTTTAAATAGGTTGGAAGAACCAACGTCGGGCGAGGTTTGGATCAATGAGAAAAATATTATAGATCAACAAGAGAACATAAATGCAATCCGGCAAAATGTCGGGATGGTATTTCAGCATTTCAACCTCTTTCCGCATAAAACAGCCTTAGAAAATATTACACTTGCTCTTCTAAAAATAAAAAAGTACACCAAGGAGGAAGCGGAGCAACATGGCATGAGGCTTTTGGAAAAAGTCGGGTTATCGGAAAAAGCCGATCAGCATTCCCACAACCTTTCTGGAGGACAGCAGCAGCGAGTTGCCATAGCAAGAGCTTTGGCTATGGAGCCGGAAGTGATGCTGTTCGATGAGCCGACATCCGCTCTTGACCCTGAAATGGTAGGAGAGGTTTTACAAGTAATGAAAGACTTAGCTAGAGAAGGCATGACAATGGTTATAGTAACTCATGAAATGGGGTTTGCAAGGGAAGTAGCCGATCGCATTTTGTTTATGGACGGCGGTTCTATTCTAGAAGAAGGCCGGCCGAACGAATTGTTTTTACAGGCCAAACAAGAGAGAACACGAGAATTTATAAAAATGGTCTTGTGAGTGATATTTTCAAAAGGCCCCTGAAATGGACGAGTTCAGGGGGCCTTTTTGGCTTTTCTTCTTGTATAATAAATCATTATATGATGCGAAGGAGTGGTTCTGTATGCCTAATGTAATATATCTAGTTGAAGATAATGAAGATTTAAATTCAATTTTGAAGACCTATTTAGAGAGAGAAGGATATGTAGTGGAAGGCTTTTTAGATGGGATGTCTGTGCAACATAAACTACATTCGCCGCCAGATTTGTGGATTTTGGATATTATGCTACCAGATACGACTGGTTACACTTTATTTAAAGAAATTAAAAAGGTCCATCCGCACACCCCTATCATATTTATTTCTGCTAAAAATCAGGAAATTGATCGAGTAGTAGGCCTAGAACTTGGATGCGACGATTATATCTCCAAGCCATTTTTGCCAAGAGAATTAGTTATTAAGACAAATAAATTAATCGAGTTAACCTATGGATCGAAACATACTCATCATAAAATAATTAAAATCAATGATTATGTCATTAATCGTGAAAATTACACAGTTTCTTATAATGATGTTTCATTATCTTTATCTAGCAAGGAATTTGAACTGCTATTATTCTTTATAGATAATGCAAACCAAGTCTTTTCAAGGGAACAAGTTCTTGACCACCTGTGGGACAAGAATTATTTCGGTTCAGACCGAGTGGTAGACGATACAGTCCGCCGTTTGCGCAAGAAGATACAGAATATTCCCATAGAAACAGTCTATGGCTACGGATATCGGTTAGTAAAACAATGAAAGATAAACCTTTTGGGTTGCAAATTTGGGTGATGATGACAGGCTTTCTTGTGTTTATCACGCTGATTACCGCTCTTGTGCTAGTTAACTATATATCTATAGATTTGTTGGGAAACTTAATTCGATTTCTTGTTATTTTGTCTATTGTAAATATTTGCATCGCTAAAATTATTTCTAACAAAATAACAGAGCCTTTACGTTATTTAGAGAAAAGAGTGAAGAAAATCGCAGACAAAGAATGGGGGGAACCAATCACTCTAGACAGGGGAGATGAGTTTGGCAAATTAGCAGCATCTATTAATATGATGCAGGAATCGTTGAAAAAGATGGAGCTAGAAGAAGAAGTTTTTTTACAGAGTGTTTCCCATGATCTTAAAACACCTATCATGGTAATAAGAAGCTACGCGCAAGCTCTGCAAGATAAAATCTATCTCCACAATTCTTTTGAGGATACAGTTTCAATTATCATAAAAGAGGCTGCAAACTTAGAATGTAAAGTAGAAAAATTATTATACTTAAATAGTTTGGACTATATTCTTCAAAAAAAGAATGAATTTAAAAAAATGAATATAAGCCTTATTTTACAAAATCTAAACATAAGGTTTTCGCTAAACCAAAATCATATAAAAATCCAAACAAAATTACAGAAGATAGAACTTTGGGGGAATGAAGAGGAACTAATTGTCGCTTTTGAAAATATACTTGAAAACAATATAAGGTATGCGGCATCGACTATTTGGATAGCAACACATACTGTAAGGCATGAAGGGGTTGAATATGTAAGAATATCCTTTGAAAATGACGGGCCGTCAATTGAAGATAAAACGCTGGAGCAATTATTTAATCATTTTTACAAAGGAAGGAGCGGAAAATTTGGTCTTGGTTTATTTATCACAAAGAAAATTATTCAGTTTCACAACGGGGACATCGAGGCAAGAAATACAGATTCAGGGGTCAGCTTTAACGTGTTTCTTCCGCTGGAAAATTGAGGAGGCAATTCTGCTGACATTGCATCTCTTCATCGTAATTGGTAAATGTTTGTAAGTATTGTTTCCACCTCCCTGTCAAAAGCCTTAACAATCAGGTAAAAGACTGAATGAAAGGTTATAATAAAGGGGGAGAGAGGTGAAGCCGATGTTTGAACAAATAGATCGCAAGAAAGCTCAATTAGATGCGTTACGACCATTGCCGAAATATATGGTGAAAAGTTTACGGGAGAAGCTTCTGCTAGAGTGGACATATAATACAAATGCTATTGAAGGTAATACGTTGACGTTGAACGAGACAAAAGTTGTATTAGAAGGAATTACGGTCGGTGGCAAAACGATGCGAGAGCATTTAGAAGTTATTAACCATCGAGAGGCGATTCGCTATGTCGAGGAGATTGTTCAATGTGCTGAAGAGTTGTCGGAATGGCAAATTAAAGGCTTACATCGTCTTGTGTTAAAAGGAATCGACGATGAATATGCGGGAGTTTATCGTGATCAACAAGTGTTTATTGCTGGTGCGAAGCATACTCCTCCAGCCCATTACTTAATTAAAGAACAGATGGAGAGCTTGATGGAATGGTATGAATCAGAGGGTCAGCATTTGCATCCTGTTACACGTGGGGCTATGCTTCATGCTATTTTCGTCGGTATTCATCCGTTCATTGATGGAAACGGTCGCACATCACGATTACTGTTAAACTTAGAGTTAATGAAAGAGGGCTTTCCTCCAGTCATTATCAAAGTAGAGAATCGTCTAGCTTATTATGAAGCGTTGGATAAAGCTCATACAGTAGAGGACCATTCAGACTTTATTGATCTGGTCAAAAAGGAAGTCAATGATTCACTTGATCTATACTTAGGTGCACTAAATTAACAAATCCCGCATTCATCATGCGGGATTTACAATAATTTCTCCAGTATTTTTTGCTGTTTCAATCAGTTCAAATACTCTGGAGTAAGAGTCTTCGATAGATTCTTTAGTTTCTTTGTGATCATCCTGATTCCTATCTGTGCAGGTTTCAATATCCTGCCTAAAAGTTGAATTTACTCTCTCATCCGGTCAATCACCCGAAAGGTAATTGGGCTTAAACATTTTTTCCTCTTCAATTGGACTTTCTTTTGCTGTTAGATGGTGCGGGTTGATTCTGTAAACTTGGACTGCCGATCCATAAACGGATGATCTATACTTATCAACATGTTGTTTAGAAAGTGGACGGTTATAGTAACCCGGGACGTATTTATCCATCATCTCCTGCAAAATACTTGTCGCTTCTTTTAAATCCATGATAGGCTCCGCTTCCCCGAAAAGCATGACACTCATATAAGCTGTATCTGTCTTTGCTGGAACGGGATCGGTAATGGTTCCATATTCTGCGCATACTGTGAAACAAACTTCAGAATTTTCCTTCATGATCTGGTTCCTTCTTCCCTCTCCGGCGCCATGAAAATAAATCTTGTCATTCAACCACACATAATTTAGAGGAACTACATATGGATGTTTTCCATCTGATAGACCAAGGTGGCCAATTCTGGAAGTGCGTAGAAAATCCTCGATTTTTTTCTGATCCTTACACTCACGAACCTTATAACTCACTGAATTCAATTCGAAATCACTCCTTAAGCATAAGCATATTTTTTCAATTCGCTTGTAGTATAGCAATAATTGGAATGGTATGATATATCCAAAACTGTAGGTTTTTATCAGTCCATAAAGGGGTGCAACGCGTAGTGATGAAAATAGATCGACACGATGATAAGCCAATTTGGAAACAGCTGCTTAATCAAGCTGTTCACAATATTACGAGTGGAAAATGGAAAGCTGGTTATCGGCTGCCCCCGACTCGCGAATTAGCACAGCAATTAGGAGTCGCTCGCTCAACGGTACAGACAGTGTATGAAGAGTTGTTTAGTAGAGGTTATACTGTTACGTCGCGCCGTGGAGGGACACGGGTAAGCGACTGGAGTCAGCCCATCATATCAAAGGAACAAAGAAGGCTCCATCACTTGACTCCACCATCCTTTCCTGCTTTAGAAGAAGCAGTAGGCAGATTCCATGATTGGTCCGAGGGAAAAAGGAATAACGATGTCGATATCGATTTTTCCCCCCATGAACCTTACCTAGATTCTTTATTTCTGAAAAAATGGAGGCAATCATTTCTCCAAGCGTCGGACAAAGCCGGCTTGTCCTGCTGGACGTATGGAAACTCTTTCGGCTATGAACCTTTACGATACCAAATCCAAAATTTTTTATCAGTTTCAAGGGGAATCCATGTTGATATTGAACAGATCTTACTAACATCCGGTGCTCAGCAAAGCATAGACTTAATCTCGCAAGGACTTCTCTTGGAGAGGGACACAGTAGCTGTCGAGGATCCAGGATTTCCTCCTGCTTGGCTGACAATGATGTACCGAAACAGAAATGTCGTGCCTGTCCAAGTCGATGAACAAGGTATAGTTGTCGAATGCATTCCAAAACAATCTAAACTTATCTTTGTTACACCTTCCCACCAGTCTGCAACCGGTGTGATCATGTCTGTTAAGCGGAGAAGACAATTATTTGAACTGGCCATTCGCAACGAAGCTTGGATTATAGAAGACGACTATGATGGCGAATTTAGACATAGTGGTGAGCCGCTTCCGACATTATTTAGCCAAGAGCCTGAGCACACAATCTATCTGATGAGCTTTTCCAAAATGATCGCTCCAGGAATTCGTATTTCAGCCATTATTGGGCCAGTTGAAGCAATAGCCCAATTAGCTCGCGTCCAAAAACTCACTTCCCGGCATCTTCCCATCATGGAGCAGTTAACCCTTGCTCATTTTATCGAGCATGGCCATTTCATGCGACATATGAGACGAGTCAGAAATATCTACCGGCGCAGGCATGAGGCTATGATAAAAGCGATTGCTTCAACCAAATTAGAAGAAGTGTTTTCAGTCAAAGGCGTGGAAACTGGTCTGCATATGTTACTGGAAGCCGGTGAAGATTTTAATGAAGAAGAAATGACAAATAAAGTATTAGAGAACGGGGTACGTGTCTATCCTCTCAGCTCTTACTGTTTGGAAAGCGAACGAAAGGGGTGGGTGTTGGGGTATTCTAAAGTAAATGAAGAGACGATTATGCGTGGCATTAATCAATTATCTAACATTATTAGATGATCCCATCATATAAGTTGCTCTAGTTTGCAACTGGACAATTTATACTCACTTATATAATTGTCATCCTCACTTTTATCGTAATATTCGGACATTACTATAGGCAAAGTACCCATACTCATGTTAAGGCTAGTAAAATCAGTGTTGCTTTTTTCGGGCTGTTAGATAAACTCGACAACAATAAGTTTACCTACAGTCTTTTTTGTTGGCAATGAGAAACAATAAACCACTTGATTTGTTCTTTATAAAGAACTAAAATAAACATAATAAAGAATTTGTAAAGAAATAGAAACAATAGGATTCGTTTTCACTAAAGTTAGGGAAGAGAAATTTAAGGGGGTATAAATAAATGGTTGTTGGAGTAAGTGCTGTTGATAAGTATCAAACAACTTTTCAAAGAAAGGGTCTTGAGTTACGTATGCTTCGTAGGGAAGCTTCTTCTGTGGAAAGAATTGTTGAGTTGCTCAAAAATATCGAGTCAGAGTTTTTATTTCCAACTGATTCAGAGGAAATGCTACATATGTATGCGGAAAAGCTGACTGAGCATGCTTATAACTTTGTGTTGATGAAGGAAGGTTTAGATGTGGGGCTTCTTTCAGTTTATGCGAATGATTTTACAACGAAGACGGCATTTTGTAGCACGATCGGATTATTACCATCCTACCGTGGGGGATATACGATTGTTACTTTCATTAAATTTGGCATTGAGTTTTTACAGGAGGCGGGGATGAAGTTCTGTAAAGCGGAAGTTTCTAAAGACAATACAAAATGGATTGCGCTGTTAGACAGATATGGATTCCGGATTGAGAGCGAAACGAACCAAAATTCTTATATTATTGTGAGAGATCTTGCAAATGTCTGAACGGGCTATGAGGACCGACATGGAACCAGAAGCTGTTGAGAGGCTTCCGATTTTGAATAGTGGATCATTTGTAAAAAATGGAAGTGTCCTTATTGTATTACTATTAGTGATTTCTGCGGCTGTATGGCTTAGTTTTCTACAGTTCCGTTCGCCAGAAGTTGTTCCTAAAGAAGCGGACTTTGAAGAATTTTCGGCTGGACGGGCGTTGGAGGATTTAAAGGAGTTTGCGGTGAAACCACGTCCGCTGGGATCTAAAGAGCATGATCGAGTGAGAGATTATTTAATGGCATCTTTGACGAACTTAGGGGTGTCTCCTGAAATCCAAAAAATCGAAGGACCGGATAAAGTAGAGAATATTATTGCCAGAATACCGGGAGAAGACTCTTCAAGCGCAGTGATGATTGCTACGCATTATGATTCTGTCCCAGAAGGTCCGGGTGCAGCGGATGCGGGTTCCGCTGTTGCTTCTATTTTAGAAACAGTCAGAATTTTAGTGAAGTCTGAACCTCTCAAAAATGATGTCATTATTTTAATCTCTGATGGGGAAGAAGTTGGGTTGCTTGGGGCAAAAGCATTTGTGAAGTTTCATCCTTGGGCAAAAGATGTCGGAGTAGCGTTGAATTTTGAGGCGCGTGGCAGTATGGGCCCTTCCATCTTGTTTGAAACGAATGAGGGAAACGAACGAATCATATCTGAATTTATTAAAGGAGCTCCCAACCCAATTGCTCATTCCTTTCTATACGATTTATATCAGCAATTGCCGAACAAAACCGACTTTACTGTATTTAAGAATGGGGGGATGTACGGCTTAAATTTTGCTTTTGTTGAGGGATTAAAACATTACCACACTCCAAATGATACGGTAGAGAACTTAAGTGTAAACAGCTTGCAGCATCATGGGGAGAATATGCTTTCTTTAGTTCGGCACTTTGGGAATATGAACTTAGTGGCGGAAGATGATGGGAACAACATATTCTTTAATGTGATCGGGCATAAGGTTGTTACTTATTCGGAAAAGCTTGTTATTCCCCTGATGGTATTTTTAATTATAGGTTTTATTTTTACGTTTGTTCATGGGTATAAACGAAAGAAGCTAACGATCTTGGGGACGGTTGCTGGGCTTATTCTCTTTATTCTTTCATTATTATTAAGTTATGAAATTGGTGAACTAGCTAAAACGGTATTAACCAATATTTTCTCAGAGAACGTGTGGATGATTCAGTCTGAAATGAGCATTAGTCATCCGATGTTTATTGGCTTGATTTTCATTGTATTTTCGATCATTGCTTTAATCAATCAATTCGTAGGGAAAAAAATCAATTTCTTTAATCTCACAATGGGTGCTTGGCTTGGTTGGCTTATTCTTGTTATCTATGCCAGCTTTCAATATCCCGGATCAAGCTATATTTTTGCATGGCCATTATTATTCGGGTTAATGGGCATGAATCTACTTTTTCTTTTAAAGAATGCGGTTTCCATCAAGGGCTATTCCATTACGATTGCCTTTGCAGCATTAGCGATCTTGATCACTGTGCCTGCTCTGTATGTAGTATATATATTAGTAACGATAGAATACATTAGTGTCTTATTAGTTCTCACGGCATTATTAAGTGCTTTTATCGTGCCAATCATCGTTACATTGCGATTAAAAGTGACCGCTGGATTATCTTGTAGTTTACTTTTGATTGGGATTGTGATGATTGTTGGAAAAACGATGCATTTACTTTAAAAAGAAGGCCATTTCTTTCCAAAGAGGAGAAGTGGTCTTTTTTTGATATTTCTATTTTGTGTTTAACTTATCCATAAAAGGGTACTGTTTTACATATCATAAAGGAGGTAAATATGTTTCATAAGGTTTGGAAAAATCCTGTATTTGTTATATCAGCTTCAATGATTTGTGTTTTCGTTTTGCTTGGAAGTTTGGTTCCAACGAGATTTGGAGACGTGGCTGGTGAATTGTTTACGATGACGACGATGAATTTTGGATGGTTTTATTTATTAGCTGTTTTTGTTATGGTTGTTTTTCTTATCGGGCTTGCGATGAGCAAGTATGGAAATATTCGTTTAGGAGGACAAGAGGAGAAACCGGAATTTCCGTTCTTTACGTGGATTGGTATGCTTTTTTCGGCTGGGTTTGGCGCTGGGTTAGTATTCTGGGGTGTGGCTGAGCCGATGAGTCACTTTTTCTCGACTCCGTTTGCCGGAGTGGAGCAGCAAACGCAGGAGGCCGCTCGTTTAGCAATGGGTTATTCCTTCTTTCATTGGGGAGTGAGTCAATGGTCAGTTTTCACAATTGTAGGCTTGGTAATCGGATTTTTGCAATTTCGCAAACAAAAAGATGGACTTGTTTCAACGGCGCTAGAGCCTGTCACCGGTCATAATCCGATTGTGAAGCATACAATTGATTCACTTGCTGTCATCGCGACGGTGATGGGAGTGGCTACTTCTTTAGGTTTGGGGGTTTTACAAATCAATGGTGGTATGAATGCTGTATTTGGGACGGAGCATTCAATGACCACTCAGCTCATCGTTATTTTAATCATGTTTGCGACATATATGTTGTCTTCAACAACCGGATTGAAAAAAGGGATTCGATATTTGAGTAACTTGAATTTAGGGTTAGCAATTGGCCTTTTATTATTCGTTTTCTTTACAGGTCCAACAGTGTTTATTTTAGAAACGTTTACGCTCGGAATTGGTGATTATTTAGGGCGTTTCATCGAATATAGTTTACGGTTGCAGCCATATCAAGGCGGGACTTGGGTGAGAGATTGGACGATTTTTTATTGGGCGTGGGCGATTGCTTGGTCGCCTTTCGTTGGAGCTTTTGTTGCACGGGTATCTAGGGGAAGAACGATTCGTCAGTTTATTGTAGGGGTGATGGTCGTCCCTCCATTAATTGCTTGCCTGTGGATTGCTGCCTTTGGAGGAACCGCATTATGGCATGATTTATATGAGAATACATCGATTGCTGAAGCGGTGAATGCCGATTTATCTTCTGCTCTTTTTCAAACATTTGAATACGTGCCATTAACAGGGCTGATTTCGGTACTTTCCATTTTGCTTATTTTCACCTTTATTATTACGTCGGCGGATTCAGCTAGTTATATTTTAGCTAGTATGACGACAAAAGGAAGCTTAACACCACCGATGTTTGCGAAGGTGGTATGGGGGATTTTGATTGCAGCTATTTCAGCAGTGTTATTGTATGCAGGTGGTCTGGAAGCTTTACAAACAGCTTCCCTCGTTTCAGCCTTGCCTTTTACAATCATTTTATTATTGTTAATGATCGCTATTACGAAATTACTTGGAAAAGAGCCTTTGCCGATTAAAAAAGCGGATATAAGAAGGTTTCGACGGTTAGAAGAGAAATCGAGACAAAGCCAATAATACGGATTAGTTAAGTTGTTAGAGCATGTCTCATATACAAATAGGTAATAAACAAAAAAGAAATCCACAAGTTTTTCGTATAGGGCTTGTGGATTTCTTTTTATTTCTCGTTTAAAAAATCGACTTCCACAATAATATAAACCAATTTTCTTTCTCAACGGATTCTTTAGCGACGATATTGACCGTAGCTTGTTTCTTCAGTTCTGATGTTAAGTATTGTTCAGTTGGCCCCGTGAGTTCCATTGTGCCGAGTTTTTTTCCTTTTTCAATCGGTGCTTGCATGCTTTCTTCATTTAGATGTAGTTTTCCTTTAGGCTGTTGGTCAGCTACTTTTGGGATCATCATACAAGATTTATTAGTCGTGTCGATGGCGATCGTTTCTTGTTTACCTTTTTCGACGTTTGGTTGTTGCACGTAGTCAGCCGGGTCTACAGATTGGCATTCCCATTGTTCAAAGCCGTAGTCGAGCAGTTTTTGCGTTTCCATAAACCGTGCTTTTGAACTTGGCTGCCCATCTTTTGTTTGTCCGCCGATCACGACAGAAATAAGTTCGATGTCGCCTCGTTTCGCGTGTCCAGTGAAGCCGTGTCCTGCTGCTTTGTTCATGCCAGTTTTCATTCCGAGAATGCCTTCATACGGATATTTCCCACTTGGTAGCATCTCGTTCGTGTTCACCATATCAATGACTAAATTGTCTGTTATGTAGAAAGACTTCGTCTCAGTTGTCTCCACAGCAAGTTCTTCTGGGAACTCTTTTGTTAAGTGGTAGGCGAGCAGAGCAAGATCCTTTGCTGACATATGGTTCTCATCTGTTGGGTTTGTGCCTTTTACTTCATATGGATGAATATCTTCATTATTTAATCCCGATGTATTCACAAAGTAAGAATCATGGAGCTTTAGTTGTTTTGCTTGTTCATTCATCATTTGTACGAATTGCTTATCTGTTTTTCCGGCCATTTCGCCAAGTGCCCGACTTGAAGCATTGGCGGAGACAATCATCATCGAGTCATATAATTCTTTAAACGTATATTCTTCACCTTGATAGAGGGGGATATTGCTTAATCCTGGCTTTGTCGATAACAGTTGATCGATTTCATGGGCTTTATACACATCATCCCATGAAAGTTTCTTCTCTTTTATTTGGTTGAGTACGACATATTGTGTCATCATTTTTGACATACTGGCAACAGGAAGGGATTGCTCAGCATTTTTTTCATAAAGGATTTTTCCGGTTTTAGCATCAACTAAAATAGCGGCTTTTGCATTAAGGTCAACTGGAGTTTTTGCGAGTGATGGTTGTGGTAACATCAAAATCATGAAGGTTATGCATACTAAGATGGCTGTCCATCTTCTGAGATGTTCGTTCATTAGGAGGCTCTCCTTTTCTATGTATTTAGCAAAAACCATTATAACATATGTGCATTGTTCTAAATGGTTTAAGGAAAACAAAACAACTAAACGGCACCGTATCTTGGCGCCGTTTAGTTAGTTTAAGCATTCTTTTTCAAGACTTCGGAAGTGGTAGTTGCTGATTGCCCCCACCATCCTTTTAATCGATAGACAGCAATAATAGCAATTCCTACAAGTAATAAGGTTGTTGGAAACACCCAAGGCAATCCGCTCATGTAGAGGATAGGGGCCATAGAAATAATCGTCATTTCGACAGGGATCATCCCTAAGTAAGCAATGGCGTAATCGTCCATCGTCTTGCTTTTGAGCTTAGGATCGACAATGCGTAAAAGGGCGAGGCCCATTGCCACGGTTCCGGTGCTCCATCCCCAACCGAACAATGATTTTTCAAACCAGTAGTGCTGAAAGATGTTTGGCCCGATGAAGCGGAAGATCATATACGCCCAAGCGATCCCAAAGGTAAATAGCAAGGTTAATGGTACGGCATAATCGACGACGACAGAGAGGTTAATCGATGCCATCCCGAAAGCGACAAGATAGTCTGTTGCGCTTCCTCCGATTCGGTTCATAATGTGATGGTCTACATATTGATCAGCACCCGTTTTTCTCAAAAGGGTTTGTAGAAGTAATCCGACGATGAAGGCGATGCTGAATAAAGGAAGAGCAATGTTGCCTAAAAAGTCTTGTGAGACATTCGATAGCCAATAAGCTACACCAACAACAAAAGCCGTTAGTGATAAATGAAGCACTAAAGGATCAATAGAGTTAGAGGAAACAGTCTCCTCTCCCATAGAGCTTCTGTTATGAGTTGGAACTAGTCCTGTTTTTAATTCATTAGGTAGGTCGTGGAAACTAGAAATAAAGTTTGTATGTCCTTTTTTAGTATGGCGTTTAATAATGAATAAGCCGCCAAGAATAGCTACTAATATCCCGACAGTAGCTGAAGTCATTCCTAATGTAAGAGCTTCTTCCCACCCTTGCTCACTGAATGCTTCTCCTAATGCAGCGGCTGTTCCGTGTCCCCCTAAAAACCCGGCTCCTAGCATTAACCCAAATCCAGCGTGTAAGTCACCGAATAGTTGATTAATGACGATAAGGCCAAATAATGCGCCTCCTCCCCACATGAGGGTAGTGAGCAACATCGAGTAAGACCACATGTTGCGAACGCGACCTAGTACATGCTTCATCTTCACTGTTTTGGCACCTATAGGAAGGGCAGCAAAGATGACAGCGATGAGCAAGCCTGGGTAGGTGGACATTTGCGCTGAGAAAGGTAAAATATTGAGGCCACTTGGACCTAATCCTAATCCTAAAAATCCAGCCAACATACTTGCTGGAAGAAATAAAGACTGTATCCACTTCACTTTTGCCCTAAGAATAGTGCTGATTAATAATAGTCCTGAAATAATACTAATATCTAACATGAGACTCCAAATTGAAAAATTATCCATATAGTTCCTCCTTTGATGTGTGAAAATTGTTGAAAAATTGAAGTTGTGATACTTCGGAATAAATAGTTGGGTGTGATGTCGATCTCTAGTAAGTTAAGGGTACTGCGTTGCATTACACGTTGTGCGGAGATAGACGAGAATCGTCCACGGGTTTTTAGACGTTCATCGCTTAATGATCAACCCAGTTAATAGAGGATGAGGCTTTTCCATAAAGGGGAATGGATCTTAAAAGGATATGTAATAGAATCTTCATTATTATTACATATTGCTTTAGAGAGAGCCTCTTTGATACCTAACAATTGCATTTAAAGCACATACTAAAATGTATTATACTCTTAAAATAGTTTAAGGTTCAATACAAATTTAATTTATTTGTATAAAATGGAAATTACAGGTGTTTGGGATCGTATTTAAAAAGGACAAGCTCATAACGACTTGTCCTCTTTCAAACAATAAACAATATACATAGCTTGACCTAGCATAAATAGCACAAACAAAGGAATAGACAAATATAAAATTCGCTTGTGCCAGTCTATATTTCCTTTCATCACAATGGCTGAAGCGATGAAGCTCATCAAAAAATTTACTATTACCATTAGAAAACCTCCTTTTTTAGGTGCCTGTCACTCCCCGAATTTTGTCTAATAATGAAACTTTTTCACCCTTTTGTCCGTAGGTATAGGTAGACCATTTTTGAAGGGAGTTTGTGTATGGGGAGTATTCTTTTATTTTCATTTATTGTAGGATGTGTTTCTGGGCTTGTTCTTATTCCTATTTCTAAACATAAACGAGAAGTGAAACGGCCAGTGAAAGGGTTAGTGATCGGAGCAATTGTTTTATTCGTGCCGCTCGTATTTGCTTTTTATTACATAACGAATATCGATCATCGTATCGCCGCTACTTGGCCGTTGTTGCTACTTGTGTCGGCTGTTGGAGCGGTGTTTGCGACTGGAACGGAGCGCTTAATTAAAGCGGGTATCTTCGCTGTCAGTTTGATTATCGGTATGTATTTCTTAACAGCATTTGTATTCAATGCGGATGAAAAATTTGAAGTAGCTAAAATGGAAGAGAAGGTAGAAATTAAGCCTTTCGATGAAAAAGAAACACCGGCAAGTGTACCACCGAAATTTGCACGAAATAAAATGAAAAAAGCCTTTGGTCAAGTACCGAATACAAGTTATTACGAGCTTGGCAGGCTGCAAATTCAAAAGGTAAATGGGGAATATGTGTATATTGCTCCAGTGGAGTTTTCGGGATTTTTCAAATGGTGGAATGGAGACAAAACACCGGGTTACTTTACGATCAGTGCTACCGATTCCTCGGCGAATCCTAAGTTTGTGAAGACGGACATGATCTATACTCCATCGGCCTATTTTAATAAAAATATTGAGCGCCATATTCGTATGAACTATCCGAAGTATATTTTTTATGGCGAGCCACAATTAGAGATTGATGATGAAGGGAAACCTCATTATATTCGCACATATGGTGAATTTATTTCCGCGCGTAACGGATTTAAGGTGAAAGGGATTGTATCGGTTGATCCGAAAACGGGCAAAACGGCCGCTTATTCGCCGTCTGAGATTCCCGATTTTATAGATGGGGCGATCTCTCCTGAAACGGTCAGTCTACAAAATAGTTATTACGGAAATTACGTCCATGGATTTTGGAACAGTATATTTGGTAAGTCAGATGTGAAGCTCCCTTCTGATGAAGGAACAGAGGTCAATGTCAGTCCGATTTTTAACGAGCAAGGTGAGATGTATTACTTTACTGACTTCACGAGTCCAAAAGAAGGTGTGGACTCTATGCTTGGGTACTCGCTGACAAATGCGAGAACAGGCAAGGCTACTTATTATACAGGAAACTTAGAAGAATCATATATGGATTCTCAAGGGGCTTTGCAAATTATTGAGAAGAAATTTATCGAGAAGAAATGGAAAGGACAAATGCCGATTCTCTATAATTTCTATGGGGAGGCTAGCTGGTTAACACCTGTATTGGATGCTAATGGTTTTCTGCAAAATTACTTTATCGTATCTGCTGCTAACCCAGAGATTTCTGTATCGGGTACGACGCCAAATGATGCATTAAAGCAATATAAAACAGCGTTGCAAAGAGGCGGAGGAGCAGTTAATGGCAGCTCGAAAGCAGAGGAAAAACAAGTTAGTGGAAAAGTTCTAAGAGTCTACAAAGAGAAATCTGGAGACTTTACGGTCGTTTCTTTCTTATTAGAGAACCGTCAAAATTATATCGTTTCTTCTGAAAATGCTCCAATCGCCATTTATTTAAAAGAAGGCGATCAAGTAAACGTGAAGTATTTAGAGACAGGAGAGCAATTTTTACCTGTTAAAGAACTAGTCATTAAAGGGTTAGAGTGATATTAAAAAAGCGCGATGATGAGTTCATCGTGCTTTTTTGATATTATTGGAAGATGATCTGTTTTTTTGTGAATAACTTGTGAACTTTTTATAAACGCTCTTTATACTCGAGCAGAATGATGCTATTATATAACAACTTAATTAATTCTGGCTGTGTATAGTCTCAGTTGAGTATAAACAAGTCTATGCTCCATTCTTTTATCTGAAATCCCCCACTTTTGGGCGTATAATCTGTGTGAATTTCCCTCCTTATTTAGGAGGTTATTTGTCGTTGCATTAATATAAAATAATTGTGTCAACAAAAATAAATCAGTATTTAAAATTACAAAGGTGTATGGAGGGAACAGATATGAGATTAAAAGATAAAGTGATCGTTGTAACAGGTGGTACAGGCGGTATCGGCAAAGAATCTGTTTTGAAAATGATTAAAGAAGGCGCTAAAGTTGTCGTTGGAGATATTAATGTTGAAAAAGGCAACGAAGTAGTAGCTGAAGTTAAACAAGCTGGTGGGGAAGCAACATTTGTTCAAACAGATGCATCGAAATATAGCGATGTTGAGAATTTAGTTCAAAAAACAGTTGATACTTACGGAACAATCGATGTTATGTTTAATAATGCGGGAATCGTTATTCCAAAGCCGTTGTTAGAGCATGTTCCTGAGAAAGATTACGATCCAGTCGTTTCCATTAACCAAAATGGAGTATACTACGGAATTTTAGCAGCAGCTAAAAAGATGGTTGAACTTGGTGTAAAGGGTACAATTATTAATACAGCATCTGTGTATGCAATGATGGCTGCCGAGTTAACGTTCTCTTACCATGCGTCAAAAGGTGCGGTTCTAATGATGACGAAATCCGCTGCTTTAGAACTATCGAAGCATAAGATCCGTGTAGTAGCGATTGCTCCAGGTCGTGTGGACACACCTATGTTACACGGTTTGAAAGATTTAGGTGTATGGGACAAGGTAGTGAGTGAGCAAATGCGCGGGTTGACTCAACCAGAAGAAATTGCCAACGTCGTTGCGTTTTTAGCTTCTGATGAATCCAATGTAATTAACGGTACATGTGTCATGGTTGAAGACGGATATACAAGCTTTAAAACACCTTTACTATAAAACTAACTTGAAATTAAGTAGGCTGTCTTAAAAGGGAAGTTCTCTTTTAAGACAGCCTTATTTATCCCGCATTAACGGGCTATAAGACCCCCACCTCAACATGGCAGAAGGAGCGCAGGCATGTAGGTGGGGGATCAACAGCCCGTAAACGCCCGATCTGTTCATCTAACAATCCGTGGGGAATGGAGAAAATCCCCACTGATTGAAGTTTCACTTTATTTTACATAGCCTTTTCGGAAGCCGATTGCTACGATTTGTGCTCGGTTTTTCGCATCGAATTTGACCATTAAATTACTTATATAATCTTTCACCGTATGCTCACTTAAATGTAATAATTCACCTATTTCTTTATTGTTACATCCTTCTGCTAATAAATGAAGAACATTCATTTCACGTTCCGTTATATGAAGATGGGGCTCCGTTGAAAATTCTTTATCACATCGTGTTAAATAAATGCCGATCCGATCTCCTACTTTTTCTAATATATCAATCATTTCAGGTTTGAATTCTAATTCTTCACCGACATTATCAAAAATGAGCCATCCGTAAAAAGTCCGGTCGAACACCGGAATAATGAAAAATGATTTTATATTGAACCATTTAATATATTTCTCATCAAGATATTGAGAAGGGTTCTTTATAAATACCGGCTTTTTAGTCAACATGGCGGTTTCAAGCGGTTTAAGGGCATGTAAAGGTTCTTTAATACTCTCCATCTTTGCAGGTTCTGCTCCAATCACGCCATGTACCTCTTTAGACCAAGGAATGTAAGAGTAAAATGAGCTCCGGTTAAATCCTAACAATTTCTCACAATGCTTCAAAATATGAATAAGATCATTCATTCCGTTCGAGCGAATCAAAAGTTCATCGATTTCCTCGATCAGTGACGTATGTTTAAATGTTTGTTTCAAAGATAAACCTGAATGAGATAATGACTGTTCCTTCGACAAATGAATCTGTTCGTTATATGTTGCCATGAGATGTGAGAGAATTTCTTGAATAGAGCTAATAACAGGCATCACTTTATTTGTTTTCATTTTTAAGATTAATGGCAACATCGCTTTCCATAATATAAATGAAAACGTTTGAAGTCTAGCGTTAGTTAGTAACGACAGATTAGGGTATAACCACATTTCGTAAAACTGTTGATAAAAAAGGTCGATTTCTTCTCTATATAAATGATGTTTAACTTTTGAAAATGAGTGAAAAAGTGAATCAGAAAGTGTTTGAAGAGCGACTTGCTCTTCTTCGGATAAAGAATCGTCGAAGACAATAAAAGTCGTAATGTTTTTTTCGATTGTAGTAGACTGACTTTGTAAAAATAGTGATAAATCATTGGCAGAGATTCTTTCGTTATGTTGGGTGACTCTTTTCATATGATCAATATCCTTCCTATTTATCTATTTGATTTTAACATATTTATTGAAGCGGTTTCATAAATCAGGTGGAAATTGAGCCTTTTGATGAAAAAAGAAACACAAGTAAGTGTTCTTGCCGAAATTTGCTCGCAACAAAACGAAGAAAGCGTATGGATGAGTAGAGAGAAGAGATGAAGAAAATCAGAAAAAGCTGCTTAAAAAGTGGATACTTTTGAGCAGCTTTTCTATTTGTAGAAGCATTTTGGTCCTACTTACCTATAAATCAATTTAACTATCATGCTTTTTTATACAATTGACACATTAACATTATACTATTTTTTGAATAACAGTTAAAAAAAGTATAATGTTTTGTTGTTTTTTAGGTTATTAGCAATTAATATGTTAAATAATATAGTATTTGTTTTTTATCATACTATTTATAAGTATTAGATTGAAATAGGTAAATATAAAGCTGGAGGATCAAATACCAACACAATTAGATTATAAAACAAATTATGTATTAAAAACTGGCGAGACTGTTACTGGTTATATGGCTTATCCATTTGGGAAATCAGATTTAACGAAAATTCAAGAATTGTCGACTGTAACGGTGATGGTACCTCCGGCGCTATTAGAACAAAATAAAGTCAATTCAGCTGTTGGTTCAGAAGGTAGGTTTAATCTAGCTTTAAATAAGGATGGAGCTGAAAAAGTAACGAGTAACAGTTCTTTTTATCAAGATAAAGCGACATTGAACAACATGGGTGAAAAGAAGATGCTGAAGGAAAAGAGCGGCATCAATGAAAGTCAGCAGTTAGGAGATGTCAATGTGACATTAGATGGTTACCAGTTTGCGGAGTTCACTCCAAATGAAGTAGAAGCACCTCGATTCACTTCTTTCCCGAATGGAGTCGTTTTATTGACAGTGAAGTTTCAACTAGATAATAAAGGAGCAGAGCAAATTGGCTTGTCATCGATGAGCTCAAAATTAATAGTCAATGATGGGGCTCAATATTCACGTAATGAGGGCATGCTATTGAACTATAAGTATAGTGAGGTCATCAATTCTGGGGAAAAGGGTGAGCTTTTACAAGTCTTCGTGTTAGATAAAGAACAGTACGAGAAAATTTGGAAAGACAAAGCTTTTGAACTTGAAATCGGCCCAATCAAAAATCAAGAAGCAAAAGATATTTCTAAAGGTAAAGTAGCAACCTTTACTTTACCAAATTAATTGAGGGAGTGCACGTCACTCCTTGAAGCATTTTATGATGATCATTCTCATAAAATCATAATGATAATAAAAAAGGAGGGTAGATTTATGCAGAGATATAGGCGCAGAAATACACCTGCTTTCACATGGTTATCTTATTTCACATTTTTTGCTGGAGTGGCTTTATTCAGTATTGGATTATACAATGAAGATAGTTTGGAGCTTAATGAGAAGGGGTACTATGTTGCAGTCATGATTCTCGTAGCAGTCGGTGCGATTTTAACTCAAAAAGTAACGAGAGATAACGCTGAGGATAATGAAATGATGGCTGAACAAGACAGAATGCAGAACTTATCCAATAAAGTCGATTAAAAAGAAGGTGCTAAAGAGGCACCTTCTTTTTTTAAACAAACCGTACATCTACTTGCAAAATTTCCGAGCGGCTCCCAATTCGAATCGGCGGTCCCCAAAAACCGAAGCCGGATGACACAAAAGCGTGTAGTTGTTCTTTTTGTAAGTAGCCCCAGTCGAGCTCATACATTTTCTTAGTAATCAAATGATTTGGAGCCATTTGTCCGCGATGAGTATGGCCAGAGAATAAAATATCCACGCCGCTTTCTTGCGCTTGTTTCAGCTCAAACGGCTGGTGATCCATGGCGATAATTGGATAAGCACGATCGACATTTGTCAGCAGGTCGGCAAATGATTGTCTGTCTTTATCCGTTTTATCTTTGCGGCCGATGAGATGAAAGCTATGATCGATCGTTAGTTTTTCATCTAACATAATATTAATATTGATCTTCTTCATTTCCTCAATAAATTCCGCAACTTGCCCGCCGTACACACCTAATGGAGCCTGCAATTCGCCCATGATCGTGCTCATGTTTTTACGCTTAAAAGCTTCAAGGTCGTCATCAATGATATCGCCAGGTAAAAGAATTAAGTCGGGTTCGATATCTTTCACTTTTTGGATGAGTCTCTTTAAGTGAGAGGTTCCGGATAGTGCACCGAAATGCATATCAGAGGCCATGGCAATACGTAACGAGTCTCGATTGCCTTGCTTCTTCGGCACGTTAATCTGATAGGTTCTGATCACAGGGCTGTAAGCATTAAATAATCCGTAAGCAAAAATGATCATGAATAGGGCAAGTGTTACATTTCCAACGACCAAAATCGCTGTAGATAGCGGAACGGAAGCAAGTGTTAACAGAAACACAGCGAGGTCCGCTAACGGCAAAAGTAAGAGACTGTATTGAATGACGGCTAACCAAATGTAGCCGATCACGCGAAAGTTGGATAAAAACTTCGTCATTCGACTAGCGATAAAAGAATACGAAAGAAAAATAAAAAGCACGCTATACAGCAATGGGTTTTGGGCATCAAAAGCCACCTTTAGCCACACCCATCCATTCCAGCCGATATAAAACAATAAACTATTAAATAGAAGAAGTATGAGAATAAAATGAACCGTTTTAAATTTTGTCATCCACTGTTTCTCCTTTTTGAGGTTGTACTTGATTTTAACATACCTAATGGAGTGGTTTCAGAGGTTTGGATTGTTGGAGAAATAGAGTGAGGGTATTGTTTGTACAAAAAATCTGCCCCCAACTTAGTTGAGGGCGATCTTTTATGATTATTTTCCGATCATTAATTTATGATTATGGAACAGTTTATTAGCAATTGGGAAGATCAGAACGATCAAAATGAGGTAGCTGGCAACGGCCACTCCAAATGCTGCGAATGTCATTTGGTCATTAAATGAATCTCTTACGAAAAGGAACAAGTTAAGGGCAGGAATCGCATATAGCTTGAGATTTAAAGATTCTTCAATGAATGTAATTGCAAGTAACGGAAACGTCATACAACCTACAACGGGAGTTATATAGTAGCCAGCTTCCTTCACTGAATTCGCCAGCATGCTTAATATCATTTCAATTTCGGTGATGAAGACGGCAAATAAGATAATAAGAACGGCGCTCATTCCAATGAATGCTCCTAAGTTTGGAATGATTTCAATTCCCTTTTTCAGCTCTGTTGTAAAGTTAATCTCGATGCCCATAATAACGAGACAAAGCAACCCGGTAAAAATACCAAGCAATGAGATCGTCAACCATTTAGCTAGTAATATTTTTATCGGTTTGACTGGTGCAATTAACAATGCTTCCATCGTTTTCTTTTCTTTTTCTCCAGCAAATAGCTCGGTTGCTGCAGGATAGGAACCGTTGGCAATAGCGACTGAAATTAACAGCGGCAATAAAATGGCTAGCATGTAAGAAGCGGCGGCATTATCTTCATTTTTAGTTGGTACTTCTTTCATGTTAAATACTTGAATCACTTCTGTAGGTATTTCTTTGTCTGCTAGTCGCACTTGAGTCTCTTGCGTTTGCCATTGGGATAAAGCACTCATGATCACATTTAGAGCGCCTGATGACTCTTGGCTACCAGGATCATAGATGATCTCTACGTCAATGGGGATTTGTTGCTCAAATTGTGTTTTCCATTCAGGTGCTACCTTTAGCCCAATTTGTACTTCTTTGTCTTCAACGGCTTGTTTCATCTCATTTGTTTTCTTAATATCGGCATCTGGTATCAATGTTTCAAGTTGAGTTACAAAGGTGGAATCTAAGTCAGGCTCAATAGCTAGCGTAAATTCGGTATTATCATCGTGCATGCTTAACAGTTTTTCATAAACGAAAGTTAATGCTGACATCATGACAAGAGGGAGGATAATGAGTAAAGTAATACTTCGTTTATCACGTAACACATCCTTCATCTCTTTTAGAAAAATTGTTTTAAACATATAAATCCCCCCTGACGATCTTTGATGTGAATAAGTAGTTTAAGTCACGACTTTTCTCTTGTTCATATAGCTCTTCCAATCCACCTTCATAGACGATTTGTCCTTTATGCATCATAATGACATCCTCACAAAGGTGGGCGATTTCATCCATAATATGAGTCGAGAAAATAATCGTTTTTCCCTCTTTTTTGTATTGATAAATGACTTCTCGAAAGATATTAGATGAGGTAATATCAAGCCCAGTCGTTGGCTCATCGAATAATAAAATATCGGGATCATGGATTAACGTGCGAGCAATGGCAACCTTTTGTTTCATTCCTTTAGAAAACCCTTCTACTTTGCGATCTAAGTATTTGCGCATCCCAAATCGTTTAGAAAGCATATCAATTTGATTTTTCGTTTCATGGGCTGTCATACCGTAAAGGCTGCCGAAATATTCAAGATTTTCCCGAGCAGTTAACCGATTATAAAGGCCGGTTTCCGCTCCGAAGAGGACGCCTAGTCGAGAGCGAACCTGTTCTTTATGTTTAAAATTATCCATGCCATCAATCGTGATCGTGCCTTCATCTGGTTGAACAAGTGTACAAATCATGCGTAGTAACGTCGTTTTACCAGCACCGTTTTCACCGATTAATCCGACCACATGCCCTTTTTTTACAGAGAAGGACACATAATCAATCGCCTTTACTATTTGTTTCTTGTCTTTAAATTGCTTGGATACATTTTCAATATGGATCAATGCTTCTCACTCCTTTTCGCTGTTTTCTTACGCTTATTGTATCGAATACAGTTTTTTTGTCTGCGATTATGTTGTGAAGGGGGCTTTACTTGTCGTGAAAAGGTCTGTTTTTCCATTCGTTTGTATTATAATATTGGTAAATTTGTAAAAGGGGCTATAATTGATGATTAAGGCAGGCATTGTCGATGACCGCAAAATTGACCTCGATAAATTGCGGTTTTTATTAAAAGATATAGAAGATATTGAGCTCGTGTTTGCGACGACAAACTCAGAGGAGGCTTACGAAGAAATACAGAAGCAAGAGATTAATTTATTAATAGCCGATATTGAAATGCCTGGGATTTCTGGTTATGAATTAGCTGACTTTATTGATACACACGGGTTATTAGTAACGGTTATTTTCATCACGGCTAAAAGTGGTTATGCTGTACATGCCTTTGAATTGAATGTGCATGACTACATTATGAAGCCTTATACGAAGGAGAGGCTTTTGCAGTCACTCGAACGTTATCGAAAGAAACAGCATTCGGGAAATGTAACGGGCAGACTTGTGTTAAAGCATAAGGGACATATTGAAATGGTACCGAAAAAAGAAATTATTTTTATTGAACGAACAGGACGGACATCCACGATCCATACGACGCGTGGAACACATGAAGCGTATTTAACGCTGAACGAGCTAGAAGGCAGTTTGCGCGAGCACCATTTCATTCGCTCTCATCGCTCGTTTATCATTAATTTGCATTACGTGAAAAGCTTCTCTCTTTATTCGAAAAAATCATACAGCGCTTCCTTTGAAGGAACGAAAGCAACAGCGATCGTCACGAAAGAAATGATTGATCATTTACAAACGTACTATTTTTAAGGAGGGTCCCTACGTGTCTATCTTTCTCACACTAATTATTTGGCTGTTAGCTATCGTATGGACCGCTTCTTTACATAGTTTTTGGATGATGGGCTTATTGATTGGCTTAGCAGTGGTGCAGTTGGTGGATACTTGGAGGAAGCAGCAGGAGTATCCGCGAGCGTGGCAGTGGACATTGCTCGGTTTGCAAGTGGCTTGGCTAGTCGCCACTTATTGGACAACTGAGCCATATCTTCTAGCAGGTCTGTTTATACAGTGGATTGGAATGAAGGTAATGGCATGTCCCCTTCAGATCGCAAAAGAAAAACAAGCCGTTTGGCAAAACAGTTATGATCAGCAAGCGGCTTTATTAAATGAACTAAGGCATCAGCGCCATGATTTACATAAACATTTGACGGCGATGCAATATGCGAGTAGCGGTTCTATTCATTCCTATGAAGAAAGCTTGCAAAATCGCCATGCCGAGATTGATCATGTGTTGCGAAGTGAGATAAATGTCGTTGCCGGGGCATTATATGCATATCAACAGCAGGCAAAGGAAAAAGATCTTTCGCTTTATTATCATATACAACAGGCGATTTCCGGCCTTCCACTGCCAGAGCATGAGCTCGTCTCTTTGCTAAGTAACGTTTTGTGTAACGCTCTAGAAGCGGCCGAACAATATCAGCTGCAAACGCAAAATAAAGCTCGTGTCCAGCTCACTTGTCGCAAACAAAGTGGGATTTGGGTCATCGTTTGTCAAAATCATACGATTCCTTTAGCAAATGAAACAATCGAACGGATATACACGAAGCGAGCCATATCAACAAAAGACGATTCTCACGAAGGACTCGGTACACAGCAAATCCAGAGAATTGTTACACAAGCCTCGGGGAATTTAGACTTTATTGCAAAAGGTGAACAATTCACATTGAAAATTAAAATTCCTGATATACAATCAAGTCATTCAAATGATTAGGGTGTATTTGGATAAAAGAGCGCTGGATGATATAGTGATAGTAGTAACCAATTAATAGGAGGGTGGTTCCTTTTGAGTGCATGGGTTGCTTTAGTGATCGTCAGCTTGGCTGTGCTTGTAGACTGCTTTTGGTTGGATATCGACGGGAAAAGATGGGGCTGGATGAAAAGTTGGTCTAAAACTTACAAGATACTATTTTTTGCAGGTTTTATCGCTGTTTCTATTGCTATCTATCTTGCTTTAGGTGTGGAGTATGTTTAAAGTCAACATTTTAGGTGTTGGCTTTTTTGTTTTTAGAAGCGTATGTATTATGGTATTTGCTTTTTCGATTGATGAAAAAGACTTTGATCAAGTGCTTGATCAGCTAAGAAACTTAAATGTGAATAACCTTCCTAGTTGTTTAAGAACCGATCAAGATGGTCAAAAATTTGAATTTCATACAGGTACTTTACAAGACCAACTAGATCACTACAAACAAGAGAAGCAACATACGAAGTTTTATATTGAAAGAACCATTTAACAAGAACATTCCAATCCCTTCCTGTATAATGGTATTATTTACTTATTATGTATACATATAGAGCCAGTCACAGAAGGGATGAAGGGTGTGTCATATTCGAATATAGTCAAGGGGACTTTGTTACTTAGTAGTGCCACTTTAATATGCAGAATATTAGGGTTTATTTACTTTTTTCCTTTTCAGCTGTTAGTTGGGGTAGAGGGGGTCGCTGTATATACTGCTGCGTATAGTTGGTATGGCGTGTTGTTGAGTTTTGCCACGGCTGGTATGCCCCTGGCTGTATCAAAGTTTGTAGCGAAATATAACGCCATGGGGGATTATGAAACGAGCCGAAAAATGTATCGGGCTAGCTTTCTATTGATGGTTGTTTTAGGAGCGATCGGTTTTTTAGCTTTGTACATATTAGCTCCTTATATTTCAAGTTTGATGATTCGGTCAGAACAGCCAAGTCAATCCTTTCTTGATTCGTTAACATTGACGATGCGGGCGTTAAGTTTTGCTTTGTTGATTGTGCCGCCGATGAGTATTACACGAGGTTATTTTCAAGGGTTTCAACAGATGAAGCCGACTGCTTATTCGCAACTAATGGAGCAAGTTGTTCGCGTGGTGTTTATATTAGCAGGTAGCTTTTTTGTTGTTCGTGTGATGGGAGGGCCGATGAAATGGTCTGTCGCTGTGGCGACTTTTGGAGCGGTCGTTGGTGCGTTAGCAAGTGTGTTCGTCTTAGTTTATTTTTGGAAAAAGTATAATGGCTTAAAAGTAGTGACCGAAAAGAAGGCGACCACTTTAACGACTAGAGCAATGTTTTTAGAGCTATCCAAATATTCTTTTCCTATCGTTATGGTAGGGGTCGCCATTCCTTTATATACTTTGATCGATCAATATACGGTGGCTGATATTTTGAGGGGAATGGGCTATTCAGAGAAGGAAGCGAAAGCGGTGTTTGCCTATGTGACGAACTACTCGCAAAAGCTGATGATGATTCCAATCTCGTTGGCGACAGGGCTTGCACTAAGTATTATGCCAGCCATTACGCAAGCGTTTGTTGAGCAAAAAACAGAAGATCTCAAACAGCAAATTTCAAAAATTTATCAGTTATTGTTGTTATTTACGATTCCGGCAGCTGTCGGATTAGCTGTTCTGTCTTATGATATTTTTCGAGTGATTTATATTAATCTCGAAGTGGCTATAGAAGGTTCTCCTTATTTAGTCACATCCGCTCCTGTGGCGGTATTAGCGGCTGTTTTTACTGTTTCCGCAGCGATATTACAAGGGTTAGATTTGCAGAAAAATACGATTTACGCGACGATGGCAGGTGTGGTTTGTAAGCTTTTATTCAATCCTATGCTTTTGCATCTATTTGAAGGGCATGGAGCTATTGTTGGTACGATGATTGGTTTTTCCGTTTCGAATCTTATTATGGTTGTGATTATTGTCAAACATACGAAGCTTCACCTACTCGCTTTAGTGAAAAATCTCTTTTTCATTTGTGTATACGCCCTTATGATGATGACTAGTATTCTATTATTGAAATGGGGAGGAGCTTTCATGTTAGATGGAGAGCGGTATATCGATTCGTTGATGATTGTTCTTGCTAGTGTAGGAGTCGGCATTTTTGTCTATTCTGCTTTGGTTATGAAAAGCTCGCATGCGTTAGATGCTGACACGAAAAGGATGATCTTACATAAACTGAAGCTGCCTACATTTGATCGTGGATAATAGCCATTAACCGACAAATACAGTAAAATAGTGATAGATATATATTCTGAAGATTCAGAGGTGGAATGAATGATTCATTTAGGGGAACGTGTTAAACAAACGAAGCGGACGTTACGCATGGACACGCTAAAGAAAATTTTAGTCGAGTTTGATCAAGAAATTATGGGGCTGTCAGAAGAGAGTCGTCGAGCGAAATATGAGAAGATGTCGCAAAGTCCATTTATCTTTTTCCGGGGCAGTGCTTATTTATTTTACTATGATGTAGCGAGCCATTGGTTCCCATATCATACGCCACAAGATCGACCGACGTGGATTCAAGGGGATTTGCATTTTGAAAACTTTGGCGCGTTTCATAATGAAAAAGGCAAGCTCGTATTCGATATTAATGATTTCGATGAAGGCTATTTAGGCTCTTATTTATATGATGTATTACGCATGTCCGTTAGCATTGCGCTCGTTTGTCGCGAGTTAGGGTATGGGGTTGATGAGCAAATTAATGTGATCGAGGCATACTTGCAGGCGTATCATAAACAAATGGTTCGCTTCCGAGATCGCAAAGATTTACCGGAAACATTTTTCGTGACGAAGAAAAAAGCCGATGGGGCGATTCGCAAGCTATTGAAAAAGCTTGAAAAAAGAAGTGAGGCTCATTTATTAAGTAAAGTAACGACTTATTTCCAAGACGAGCGCCAATTTGCTGAGTCGGATGAAATTCAGCCATTAAGTGACGAAGAGCAAGCGGTCATTGAGCAAGTTTGGTCTCAATACTTGGAGACGGTTGAGAAATTGGAAGATGAAACGAAATATGAAATTAAAGATGTCGCGTTTAAGCATGGGTCAGGGACGGCATCGATTGGATTAGACCGCTTTTATATATTAGTAGAAGGTGGACAACAGCAAGAGGATTTAGATGATTTAGTTTTAGAAATGAAAGAAGTGCGTCTGCCGATTCCAGCTTATTTCATGCCTTATAACGAAACGTTTTGGGAGGCGTTCCCTCATCAAGGCAAGCGCGTGATTATGACGCAGCGAGCCATGCATCACCAAGCGGATCCGCATTTAGGTTATGCAACGATTGATGGGCGTGATTTTTATGTGCGCGAGCGCTCTCCGTACAAAAAGAAATTAAAGCTGGAAGCGATTAAAAGCTTAGAAGATATGATGGAGACGGTGGAGCAAATGGGGGCGATTACCGCAAAAGTTCATGCTCGAGCGGATGCCGATATTAATGAAGGAATCTTGTCGTATCATAGCGAAGAGGAAATTTTAACAGCTATTGGAGAAGATGCGGATGAGTTTGTTCATTATATTTCGCATTGGGCATTCTCTTATGCGAATCAAGTCGAGAGAGATTATGAATACTTTATGGAACACCTTGAGGGTTCTCGATGATTTTAATTAGTTCATGTTTAGCGGGGGAAGCGGTCAGATACGATGGCGCACACTGCTTACATCAATCACTAAAGAAGCTACTGGAAGAAGGAAAAGCGGTGATGGCTTGCCCAGAAGTCATGGGGGGACTGTCTATTCCGAGAGAGCCTGCTGAAATCATCGGAGGAGATGGCGGGGATGTTCTCGCTGGCCAAGCGAAAGTCGTGACTAAATCAGGAAAAGATGTCACCGAGGAATTTATTAACGGTGCTTATCGAATGCTGGAAAAAGCCCAACAGGTAAACGCCACTGTCGTCGTGTTAAAAGAAAACAGTCCTTCGTGTGGCAGTCACATGATTTACAATGGTGAGTTTGCTGGTAAAAAGATCGCAGGTGATGGCGTAACAGCCGCTTTATTGAAACAACATGGATTTCGTGTGGTTTCTGAGATAGATACAATATGATAAAAGTAGCGTCCTTCTTTTTAGGAGGACGCTACTTTTATGAGTAGATCAGTAAATTCCTTGATCTAGTTTATTTCTCCTCATCATGAATCCGCTTCTCGCTTTCGGCATCGAAAAAGTGAGCTTTTTCCATATCAAAGGCAAGCTTAATTGTCTCGCCTGGTGTAAATTCGGAACGAGAATCTAAACGGGCAATGAACTCTGTGCCGTTGATACTAGAGTAAATCATTGTTTCAGCGCCTGTTAATTCTGAAACTGAGATTTTTGCATCGATTGTTGACTGTGGAAAAGCGTCAATGAAGGCAGATTCATAATGAATGTCCTCAGGGCGAGCACCGAAGATGACTTCTTTTCCAGCATATCCGAGTTTTCGCAACATACTCATTTTTTCTTTCGGAATGGCAAGCGAGGTATCGCCAACCATGATTTGTCCTTCTTCTAGTTTGCCACGAAAGAAGTTCATAGCGGGAGAGCCGATAAAGCCGCCAACAAACACATTAGCTGGTTTTTCATATACTTCTTTCGGTGTTCCCACTTGTTGAATGACGCCATCTTTCATCACGACTAAACGAGTGGCCATCGTCATCGCTTCTGTTTGGTCATGGGTGACATAAATGGTAGTTGTTTGGATTCGTTGATGGAGCTTAGAAATTTCCGCCCGCATTTGCACACGTAGTTTTGCATCAAGGTTAGACAACGGCTCATCCATTAAGAATACTTTCGCGTCACGAACGATCGCTCGACCTAAAGCGACACGTTGGCGTTGCCCGCCGGATAAAGCTTTAGGTTTCCGGTCTAAATAAGTTTCCAATCCAAGAATGGCTGCTGCATCTTTTACCCGACGATCTATTTCTGATTTAGAGAATTTCCGTAGCTTTAAGCCGAATGCCATATTGTCGTAAACCGTCATATGAGGATATAGGGCATAGTTTTGAAAGACCATGGCGATGTCTCGATCTTTCGGAGGAACATCGTTCATACGCTCACCATCAATATAAAAATCTCCTTTAGAAATCTCCTCAAGCCCTGCGATCATTCGTAAAGTAGTGGATTTTCCGCATCCAGATGGACCAACAAAGATAATGAATTCTTTGTCTTGAATATGTAAATTGAAGTCTTTCACCGCTGTTACTTTGTCGTCGTACATTTTGTAAATATTCTTCAATACGATCTCTGCCATGTTGTTAAAGCCTCCTAAATTTGTGCTGTTGTCTTAACATAAGCTTAGCTGAACGTGTGAAAAACCTATATGGTCAATGTGCCTAAAAATCATCGCAGGATTTTTAGGCAGGTTGCCTTACTGTCGATCGTGCTGATAAAGTAGACAAGCGAGATAGATGGTAAACGCACTGTTGAAATCTTTGAGCTGAACGCCTGTTTTTTCTACAAATTTGTCTAGTCGATATTGAAGAGTGTTTCGATGAATAAATAGTTTTTTAGCTGTTAATGAAGCATTTAAATTGCTTTCTAAATATACCTTAAGTGTTTGGAGAAGATCTGGCTCATCTTTAAAGCTTGGGAATAGGTTTATAGAAATTGCCTTACGTAATTGTGTAGGCATTTGTAAAGCTAAAGCAGAAGGAAGAACCTTTTCAAATGTGAACACATGTTCATTAGGTAAAAGCTCTAATCCTAAATGAAAGAATTGTTTTTCTTGTAAAAATTGATGCTTTGTCTCTTGAGAGGGAGTGAAAAACTTTCCGACATAAAAGGATGGTGTCATAAAAAAGTCGCCAGTAAAGGTTTGGATGATGGAATATAAGTCTTCCGTTGACACAGCATCTGTTTCCTCTTCAATGAGTACTCCTTTTTTTGTATTCTCCCAAAATAAAATCGTATCTCTTGCAAAAAATCCTTTTAGTGCTAGTTCTAAGTCACACTTTTCCCAAGTGGTATCATCACATGTAAATTGAATGATTCGTTGCCTTCCTGGATGGACTTTTTTCGGCACTTCTCCGTTTGAAAAAAGAAAATGATACCAGCTTTCTGCGTATATATGAGCTATTGAAGGTTCATGGCGCTCGAATAGGTTTTCAAGCAGTTGTATCTCTTTATTGGATACATCTTTGATAGGAATAACAAGCCATCCTTTTTGTTCTGCGTCGTATAGCCATAAATATTGATGTGGACGGGCGATTTCTGATGGGTGATAAACTATTTGGCTGTTTTGATAGACATTTTTTAATTTATTAAACATAAGAAGACCTCATTTAGTAGGTGGATTTTAGTTCTACTCCATATGATAGGGCACAGAAGAGGAACTATTCAAATAAATAACCTAAAGAGTATTTGTGATTGTCGTAGGTGTTTTTTGTCGAAAAAATCTGAAAAATAAAATAATTATCATTTATTGTCGAATAAGTAAATATTATAGAATTAATGATTCCTAAGGAGTATAATAATCAAGGTGATATTTATTAGATTAATGATTATTGCACCATGACTATATCCCTCATAAGGGCAAACCTATTGAAAGGTAGGGACGCAAAGCTACGGGTCTAAAGTGGGAAAAACCATGACAGCCGGGCCGCCAAATAGCATGTTAGTTGCTGGTTTTACATCAATGAAAAATATTTGAGGAGGGCAATTTATGATTATTTTAGACAAGCCATATGTTTCGCACTTACTTTCATCTTCTATTAAGGATCTTCAAATTCCTGTCATTAAAGTAAATGATGTAGAGATCCCAAATGAAGACGAATTATTTTTAACAGAAAAAGAGCTGTTTTTACAGGAGTTCTCAAGTTCGGAAACTCCGATCCTCTTTAACTCAGAAAACGGTTTATTCATGTTGAATGAATACTTACCTGATCATCAGCTGACATCTCTTGCTGCTACGTTAAAAAACAAAGCAGAATTTAGAAGGACGCTAACAACTCATTTCCCTGAATTTTTCTTCCGTGAACTTTCTTTTGCTGAATTAGATACATTGGATATTAACACGCTTCCGTTTCCGATCATTATTAAGCCGGTTGTTGGCTATTCTAGTATTGGTGTGTATCGTATTGATCAAAAGGAAGATTTTATTGATTCCATCAACAAACTGAAGCAGGATATGTCGATGGCTGGCAGTGCTTACCCTAAGGAAGTGATCGATAGTCAAACACTGATTATTGAAGAGCTGATCGAAGGGGATGAGTATGCTGTTGATGTCTACTATACGGAAGAAGGCAAACCGGTCGTTCTCAACCTTTTTAAACGGATGTTCAGTCACGAGAAGGATATGAGCGATCGAATTTATTTCACAAGTAAGCAAGTGTTAAAAGAGGCACTGCGAAAAGTGGAGATATTTCTTGAAAACATCGGCCCAATATTTGGGTTGCAATCCGCGCCTATACATATTGAAGTACGCATGAATAGCCAAGGAATCATTGTACCGATTGAAGCCAATCCATTACGGTTTGCTGGCATTGGTACAACAGAGCTTGGTGTCCATGCTTATGGTGTCAATGTATATGAATATTATTTCAAACAGCTAGCACCTGATTGGGAAAGTATCATGAATGAGATGGACGATTCTATTTATAGCTTCTGTTGTGCTGAAGTCGACCCTTCCATCGATTGTAAAGCAATTGGAGCGGTCGATCATGAAGCGTTTAAGAGCAATTTTGAGGAGATTTTAGAATATCGTCCGATGGCATTTAATGAATATTCTACGTTTGCGGTAGTCTTCCATAAAGCGCCCGACTTTGAAGAAAATAAACGAATTTTGCAGCTGGATTTAAATGATTTTCTTACAATGAGAGAACTTCAATTAGTTTAATCAGTGAGGATAAAGGAGTGTTACAGTGTTTAAAACCAAAAAAACAATCAACGGAAAAATAATGTCGGGGATATTAATTCCAATTATTTCATTAAGCATTATTTTCAGTGTAGTACTTTTTTTAGCATCTGAGTACATTATTGAAGAGCATCTTGTTCCTGCATTTGAAGAAGGATTAACGACAAAAATGCACCAATTTAATGGTCTCTTTGATGCAGAAATGGTGAACGAAGCAAAAACAGATCGCAAAGTATATGCACAACTGTTAGAAAAAGCGAATAATTTCCAAAAAGCGTTTGACCTAGAAAATGTGTATATTATGAGTAAGGTAGACGGCCAGGAAGTTATTTTATTACTCGGGAATGCCGATGAGCACTTAACTCCGCTTGCCTTTACCGAAGATCAAGCGAAAGCTTTGACGACAACTGATATAGTCAAAAGCGATTTTTATCAAGATGATTATGGCACGCATAAATCTACCTTTTTACAAATTGAAGGTACTGATTCTGTTCTTGGGTTAGATGAAGATGCCGATTTCATTAGTGATTTAGAGAATAATTTAATGATCATATGTATCGGTTTATCGGTTCTTTTTATCGTCATTAGTTACTTCGTTTCACGTTTTATTTCGAGAAGAATCTCGAAACCGATTAATGAGCTGGTAGGTTTCACAAAGTTAGTTGCCAGCGGTGATTTAACGAAGGAAATTTCGATTGAAAGTAATGATGAAACTGGACAATTAGCTACTAGCTTTAGTCAAATGCAGCAGCAATTAAAGGATACGCTTCAGCATGTGACGTCTACATCAGATCATGTCGTATCATCTTCAGGTGACTTGTCTCAAAGTGTTGGACAAGTGACAGAGGTGATTAATCAAATTTCCACAACGATTCAAGAAGTGGCTGCCAATAGCGATACGGTGACGAGTGGTGCGATACAAAATCAAGCGGCGATACAAGAGATTTCAGAAGGTATTTTAGATATTTCTAAATCGACGGTGAATGTGACGGATGAGACGTTAGAAGCATCGACGGAAGCAGAGCAAGGAAACAAGGCGATTCAAGAGGCTGTTGAAGGGATAGAGGCTATTAATGCGTCGGCGAAATCCTCTATGGAAGTAACGCAACAGATGAATCAACGCTCCAATGAAGTTGGAAACATTACACAAATGATTACGAATATTTCTGATCAAATTAATTTACTCGCTTTAAATGCAGCGATTGAGGCTGCTCGTGCAGGAGAATATGGGAAAGGTTTTGCCGTTGTGGCGGAGGAAATCCGACATTTAGCGGAGCAATCTGCTACTTCCGCGAGTGAAATTTCTAAGTTAATTAATGAAATGCAAGCGGACTCGAACGAATCGGTGTTATCGATTTCCAAAGTTGTAGAGGAGATTGATAAAGAAACGACAGCGATCCGCCATGCTGGAGACACTTTCCAGAAAATTTCTTTATTAATTAGCAACATCACCGGAAAAATGCAGTCTGTTGCGGCAACGGTTGAAGAAATTTCAGCTGGGTCGGAACAAGTGTTAACAACGACGAATATGACAGTCCAATCGTTAGAAGAAACATCTGACTACACACAAACGGTGGCAGCTTCGATGGAAGAACAGTCTGCTTCGATGGAAGAAATGCTTGGAACGGCTAATCAATTGCTTGAGATGGCGGAGCATTTAAAAGGACAAATTTCACATTTTAAAATTAAATAAGGTCAAAGAGCCAACATTTTATTGGAGAAACCAGGAAATGTTGGCTCTTTTTCATTTGCCGAAAAGATTCAAGCGGTAAAAAACGTGGTATGATAGTTATAATAGGATCAAAGCAGAGGAGGAGCCATGATGGATTTGCAAAAGCAAATAATAGAAGAGTTAAAAGTTCAACCAATGATCGATCCGCAAGAGGAAATTCGTAAAAGTGTTGATTTTATGAAAGCCTATTTAAGAAAGCACTCTTTTTTAAATGGATTTGTTCTAGGTATTTCTGGCGGGCAGGATTCGACGCTTGCTGGTAAGCTTGCACAAATGGCAGTGAGTGAGCTGAGAAGGGAAACTGGCTCGGATAAATATGTATTTTGTGCTGTGCGACTTCCATATGGTGTACAACAAGATGAGAATGAATGCCAAGATGCTCTTGCTTTCATTAAGCCGGATAAAGTCTATGGCGTGAATATTAAGCCCGCTGTTGATGCCAGTGAAGCCACTTTGAAGAAAGTTGGTGTTGAACTAAGCGATTTTGCCAAGGGAAATGAAAAAGCTAGGGAACGGATGAAGGTACAGTATAGCATTGCAGCCATGAAAAGTTGTGTAGTGATTGGGACGGATCATGCGGCAGAAGCGGTTACTGGATTTTACACGAAGTATGGGGATGGCGGAGTGGATATTGTACCTCTATATCGCTTAAATAAGCGTCAAGGGCGATTGATGTTGAAAGAACTTCAGTGTCCAGAGCATCTATACTTGAAAGTGCCAACTGCTGACTTAGAAGAAGATCGTCCACAGCTGCCAGATGAAGTCGCTCTTGGTGTGACATATGAAGACATTGATGATTATTTAGAAGGTAAATCTGTGTCCGATGCAGCGAGAAAACGAATTGAACAATTGTATATGAATTCTCAGCATAAACGGCATATGCCGATTACGATTTTTGATGATTTTTGGAAGTGAAAAACGAGCGTCCTTGCTAGTGGGGACGCTCGTTTTGTTTTTTGTCGTAATACATAAATTCTAAATATTACGCAAATTATTTTTGCGCCAAAAATTAAAGCATTTGTAATTTTCGCAAAAAATATGGACTATTTTTTGTTTATTTGTTAGACTTCTATTTAATTAACGCGTTTTCGTAATATTACGAAATAGATTTATACTAAATATTTTTGTATGATTATTCATTGGAGGTAATGAAAGCGGTATCATTAAAGTTTGACATCACTTCTTTACCGTAATAATGAACAAAACATCTTAAGGGGGCACAATATGGAGAAATTTGAGCAAGTGATTGTTAACATCACAGGATGGATTTGGGGATTACCGATGATATTATTACTGCTAGGTGGGGGTATATTTTTAACCATCCGCATCGGCTTCTTTCAGTTCCGTTATTTCCCACATATCATGAAAGAAACATTCGGAAAAATCTTTTCGAAAGATGATGCACCAGGGTCGGTGACACCGTTTCAGGCTACGACATCTGCGCTAGCTTCCACAATAGGGGCAGCAAACATTGTTGGTGTACCAGTAGCGATTGCTTTAGGGGGACCAGGAGCGATTTTCTGGATGTGGTTAGTTGCTATGATTGGGATGGGTTCTAAATATGCGGAAGTAGTCCTTGGGGTTAAATATCGTACGAAAAATGAAGCGGGTGAATGGACAGGGGGTCCGATGCATTACATTGAAAAAGGGCTTGGTTGGAAGCCAGTTGCTAGCTTTTTCGCCTTCTTCCTTATGTTAGAGATTGTAGCAAGTACAATGGTTCAATCGAACTCTTTATCACAAATGGTCGAATCTTCTTTTAGTATCCCACCGGTTGTAACAGGGGTGATTGTCTTAGTATTAGTAGGGCTTGTTACACTAGGAGGAATTCAACGTATTGGTTCAGTCACTGAGAAGTTTATTCCGTTAATGGTTATTATCTACTTAGTAAGCGCTATCATTGTTTTAGCTTTTAATGTGACGGAAATTCCAGCTGCTTTTGCTTTAATTTTTAAATCAGCCTTTACACCTATTTCTGCGGCAGGAGGATTCGCAGGAGCAGGAGTGGCTGCGGCTATTCGTTGGGGACTTGCTCGTGGGATTTACTCGAATGAAGCGGGGATGGGAACGGCTCCGATTGCTCATGCGGCAGCGAAAACGGACCACCCAGCTAAACAAGGTTTATGGGGAATTTTTGAAGTTGTAATTGATACTTTAGTTGTTTGTACAATGACGGCTTTGGTTGTATTAACGTCTGGGGCTTGGCAAGAAGTAACGGCAGATAAAGCATCTACAATGGTTGTGGAGGCATTATCAACGGTAATGGGAAGCGGTATAGCTGGAACATTAATCTCTATTTGTTTATTCTTCTTTGTCTTATCAACGGTCGTTGTTATCGTATTTTACGGAGAGAAGCAGGCAGAATACTTATTTGGTCTTCGATTTGCGATGGTAATGCGATTCGTTTATTTAGTAGCTATTGTCGTAGGAGCAATTGGTGGTTTACAGTTTATCTGGCAATTCCTTGACTTAATGCTAGCAATGATTATTGTACCAAACGTTATTGCTCTTCTATTCTTGAGTGGAGAAGTGAAAGAGTTGACTCAAGATTATATAAAAAATTATATTGATCAAGGGAAAGCAAATAAGAAACATACAGCATAATTTATTTTACTAGTTTTTTAAAAACAACAGAGAGGAATAGAGGCATGTATAGAGAATTAAAAAACTTAAATTTACAGGATCAAGTGGAGAAGTTAACGAGATCATTAGTGGCAATTCCGAGTGTGAATGGTTCAGAAGAAGGGGAAGTAGTCGTAGCTGATGCAATTTTGGATATTTTGCGTTCCTATCCATACTTTCAAGAGAACCCAGCGCTTGTATGGGAACAAACAGCGATTGATGATGCATTGAATCGAAAAAATGTTTTTGCTTTTGTAAAGGGTGGAGTGAATACGAAGCAAACCATCATTTACCATGCGCATATCGATACGGTAGGCATTGAAGACTTTGGTGCGCTTCGTCAACACGCATTTGATCCAGATGCATTGCAAAGTTTCTTCAGTGAATTTGATCAAGACAAAGATGTGCAAGCAGATGCTCGTTCAGGAGAGTGGATGTTTGGTCGTGGATCGGTTGATATGCAAAGCGGGGCAGCTGTACATTTAGCCAACCTTCTTTATTTCTCTGATCATCGAGAAGAGTTACCTGGAAACATACTTGTAATGTTTAATCCAGATGAAGAGAGTCAGCATGCTGGTATTAAAAGTGCTGTCTTTGAATTAGAACGTTTAAAGCAAGAGTGGGATTTAGAATATGTAGCGGCAATTAATGATGATTTCATTACTCCACAATATGATGGAGATAATACGAGATATATTTATACAGGTGCTGCTGGAAAGATTCTTCCTAGCTTTTATATTTATGGTCGAGAAGCGCATGTAGGGGACACACTTCAAGGAGTAGACCCTAACTTTATCGCAGCGGAATTAACGAGAAGAATTCATAATAACGTTGAGTTATGTGAAAACATTCAAGATGAAATGGTGTTGCCACCAACATGCTTATTCCAGCGCGATAATAAATTTACGTACAATGTTCAAACGGCAACTAGCAGTTATTTATATTTTAACTATTTCTTATATCGCGATTCTGCCGCAGATGTCATGAGAAAATTGCAAAATGTAGCGGCGGACGCTTGTGAAGAAATTTCTCATTATTTATCTAAACAATACGAAGAATATTTGCAACGAACAGGTCTTCCTCGTAAACAATTAAACTGGGATATCGAAGTGGTGTCTTTAGAGGAGTATAGCAAAGAGTTAAAACAAAGAGGCATCGATGTTGACAAAGTGTGTGCTGAGGTCGTAGAAGAACATAAAATGCTCGATTTACGAATGGTTTCCTTTAAAATTGTCGAAGTGCTAAATGAACTTGATCCGATTAAAAAGCCACGTGTCATTATGTTCTTTGCTCCTCCATATTTACCGCATAACTTCTTAAGAGAAGATGATCAAGCGGAGCAAGCGATCTTAAAGACGATTAAAAACGTGTTAGAAGAGGCGGAAAAAGAAAGTGGCGAAACGTTTGCTGTGAAGAAGTTCTTCCCTTATTTAGCGGACGGTAGCTACTTATCGATTCACGAAACAAATGAGGAACTACAAAGCTTATTAAATAACTTGCCTAACCTTGGACGACTTTATACATTACCAGTAGAAGAAATTCGCCGATTAAATATTCCTTCTATTAATATGGGGGTATACGGAAAAGACGGCCATAAATGGACGGAACGAGTATATAAGCCGTATTCATTCGGTGTTTTACCGAAGCTGATTAGAGACGCGACGATTAGTTTGTTGAATCATGTACCTGTTAAAGTAAGATAATGAGAAAAGCTGCTGAGAAATCGGCGGCTTTTTACATGTGAAAGATGCTATTAATGAGTTAGCTATTCATTTTTATTCAGAAAATTTAATTAAATAGAGATCAGCTTGACCGCATGGTATGATAACGATAAAATGATGTCAAATTAGCTCGAATAAATGACTAGTTCCTTCATATATTTTCGATAATATGGATCGAAAGTTTCTACCAAATCACCGTAAATGATTGGACTATGGAGGCAGGTTCTTTGTGAAGACAACTAGAATTCTGCTTTCTTGTAAGGGAAGGGTTCTAGTTTTTATTTTATTTATATGTCGAGCGGTTCAGTGCATAACAAAGGAGTGGAAAGTGTGGCAGGAAAATCAGAATTACAAAATCAAGAAATGATTCTTGTTCTAGACTTTGGAAGTCAGTACAATCAGTTAATCACTCGCCGAATTCGTGAATTAGGTGTGTATAGTGAACTTCATCCTCATACGATCACATTAGAGGAAGTTAAAGAAATCAATCCTAAAGGAATCATCTTTTCCGGTGGACCTAACAGCGTGTATTCAGAAAATGCTTTCCATTGTGACGAAAGAATTTTCGATTTAGATGTACCTATTTTTGGTATTTGCTACGGCATGCAATTAATGACGAAACATTTTGGTGGAAAAGTAGAGGCGGCTTCTCACCGTGAGTATGGAAAAGCTTCTATTGAAGTGAAAAATGAAACAGCTCTATTTAAAGATCTACCGAATGAGCAAGTCGTATGGATGAGTCATGGAGACTTAGTTGTAGAAGCGCCAGAAGGCTTCTCTGTTGATGCAGTAAGTCAATCCTGCCCAATTGCTTCTATGAGCAATGAAAAAGAAGGTCTATACGCGGTACAATTCCATCCTGAAGTTAAGCACTCTGTGTACGGAAACGAATTATTGAAGAACTTCGTATTTGAAGCTTGTGGCTGTAAAGGCGACTGGTCAATGGAGAACTTCATTGAAATCGAAATGGAAAAAATCCGTCAAACAGTTGGTGACAAGAAAGTTCTTTGTGCATTAAGCGGCGGTGTCGACTCTTCAGTTGTAGCGGTGCTTATTCATAAAGCAATCGGTGATCAATTGACTTGTATTTTCGTTGATCATGGCCTACTTCGTAAAGGTGAAGCAGATAGCGTTATGAAAACATTTGCTGATGGTTTCCACATGAACGTCATTAAAGTGGATGCTAAAGACCGTTTCCTTAATAAATTAAAAGGCGTGTCTGACCCAGAGCAAAAACGTAAAATTATCGGTAATGAATTTATTTACGTATTTGATGATGAAGCGACAAAGCTTGAAGGTATCGAGTTTTTAGCACAAGGTACGCTTTACACAGATATTATTGAGAGCGGAACAGCAACAGCGCAAACAATCAAATCTCACCATAACGTTGGTGGTCTTCCAGAAGACATGCAATTTAAATTAATTGAGCCATTAAACACGTTATTTAAAGATGAAGTGCGTGCATTAGGAACAGAGCTAGGTATTCCTGATCATATCGTTTGGCGTCAGCCATTCCCAGGCCCAGGCCTTGGTATTCGCGTTCTAGGCGAAATTACAGAAGAAAAATTAGAAATCGTTCGTGAATCAGATGCGATTTTACGTGAAGAAGTTCGTCTAAACGGCCTAGAGCGTGAAATTTGGCAATACTTCACTGTCTTACCTGACATCCGCAGCGTTGGTGTTATGGGAGATGCGCGTACGTATGACTACACAATCGGTATCCGTGCAGTAACTTCAATTGACGGAATGACATCCGACTGGGCACGTATCCCATGGGATGTGCTTGAGAAGATTTCAGTGCGTATCGTAAATGAAGTATCTCATATTAACCGCGTTGTGTATGACATTACGAGTAAGCCACCAGCTACTATTGAGTGGGAATAATTAAATAACAATGAGAAAAAGCTTGGAGAGCCTATGAATAGTAGGGTGCTCCGAGCTTTTTTTATTTGGTGATACCGGATTGATGTCAATAATAATAGTTTTTATAGGGATAAATTTGAAGAGGAAGTTCGGATTTTGGAGACAAGTCTTTGTTAGGAGAGTATAAACTGTATAAAAGGCATTTGTTATGAAAAATAACAAATTATAGCTTTAAACACGAATGAATACGTTTTAAATATAAAATAATGTTCGTGTTTAATGTTGACAAATCGATAGTACATAGATAAAATGAGAGAGAATTAAATCAATCTAACATATTACATCGTATAAAGTCGGGAATATGGCCCGAAAGTTTCTACCAAGCTGCCGTAAATAGCTTGACTACGAGGTAACAGGATAGATAGGTCTCTCTATCTTTCCGTCACCTATAGTCACGCTTCGACCGTTTGGGGTCGAAGTGTTTTTTTATTGGTTTGGGATGAAAAGATGGAGAGGAGTTTACACATGAAGAAGTATTTTCAGTTTGAAGAGCTGGGTACGAACTACCGTCGAGAAATGATCGGTGGGCTGACCACATTTTTGTCGATGGCTTATATTCTAGTGGTGAATCCACTTACACTTTCTTTGCAAACAGTGCCTGATCTTCCAGACGCTATGAGAATGGATTATGGGGCGGTGTTTGTAGCGACAGCTATTGCTGCGGCGATCGGCTCGTTAATTATGGGGCTGTTGGCAAGATATCCAATCGCTTTAGCACCAGGAATGGGCTTGAACGCTTTCTTTGCTTACACTGTTGTATTGACTTACGGAGTTTCATGGCAGTCTGCTTTAACAGGTGTGTTATTCTCAGGACTTATTTTTATTTTGTTAACGGTATTAGGTATTCGGGAAAAAATTATTAACTCGATTCCCGCTGAGCTGAAATATGCGGTCGGAGCGGGTATTGGTTTATTTATTACTTTTATCGGTTTTCAAAATGCCGGTATTATTGTCAATAATGATGCGGTGCTTGTGGGGCTTGGTGATTTAACAGCAGGACCAACATTGCTAGCGATCTTCGGGATTTTCATCACAGTCATTTTAATGACAAGAGGAGTAAATGGCGGTATTTTTATCGGAATGGTGATAACAGCCACTGTTGGTATGATTGCAGGATTAATTGATCTACCGAAAAGTTTATTCGGTCCAATTCCAAGTGTGGAGCCAACATTTGGAGTAGCGCTAGAAAATATTTTTCAAGCACCGTCAGAGATCTTTACGATTCAAATGCTCGTCATTGTATTAACGTTCTTATTCGTTGATTTCTTCGATACAGCCGGAACGCTGGTCGCGGTAGCAAACCAAGCAGGATTAATGAAAGAAAACAAATTACCTCGTGCGGGTAAAGCGTTGTTCGCCGATTCTTGTGCAACTGTAGTGGGAGCGATTCTTGGAACATCTACTACTACTTCTTACATTGAATCATCAGCAGGGGTAGCAGCCGGAGCAAGAACAGGCTTTGCTTCTGTTGTCACAGCTGTACTTTTCTTATTATCACTGTTCTTCTTCCCATTATTAGAAGTCATTACAGCACCGGTCACAGCGCCTGCTTTAATTATCGTCGGAGTGTTAATGGTGTCTTCGTTAGGGAAAATCGATTGGACGAAATTTGAAATTGCTGTACCTGCTTTTCTAACAATTATCGCAATGCCGCTTACGTACAGTATTGCTACTGGAATTGCAACGGGCTTTATCTTTTATCCAATTACAATGATTATGAAAGGAAGAGGGAAAGAGATTCATCCGATCATGTATTTATTGTTTGTCATCTTTATTCTCTACTTCGTATTCATTAAATAATGACCACTATGCACGAAAAAAGGAGCTATCGAAAGTAGCTCCTTTTTTCGTGTAGTCAAATAAAATCGTGGTTTCTTATATAATTCTATTAAAAAATAAAA
>NZ_KZ454941.1:3288424-3305924 GCF_002797375.1 Bacillus sp. FJAT-42315 | reverse complement strand
CCGGAAGGGGAGTGAAATAGATCCTGAAACCGTGTGCCTACAAGTAGTTAGAGCCCGTTAATGGGTGATAGCGTGCCTTTTGTAGAATGAACCGGCGAGTTACGATTTCATGCAAGGTTAAGTCAGAAAGACGGAGCCGCAGCGAAAGCGAGTCTGAATAGGGCGAATGAGTATGAGGTCGTAGACCCGAAACCAGGTGATCTACCCATGTCCAGGGTGAAGGTAAGGTAACACTTACTGGAGGCCCGAACCCACGCACGTTGAAAAGTGCGGGGATGAGGTGTGGGTAGCGGTGAAATTCCAATCGAACCTGGAGATAGCTGGTTCTCTCCGAAATAGCTTTAGGGCTAGCCTCAAGGGAAGAGTTTTGGAGGTAGAGCACTGTTTGGACTAGGGGCCCCCATCGGGTTACCGAATTCAGACAAACTCCGAATGCCAAAAACTTATCCTTGGGAGTCAGACTGCGAGTGATAAGATCCGTAGTCAAGAGGGAAACAGCCCAGACCACCAGCTAAGGTCCCAAAGTATACGTTAAGTGGAAAAGGATGTGGAGTTGCTTAGACAACCAGGATGTTGGCTTAGAAGCAGCCACCATTTAAAGAGTGCGTAATAGCTCACTGGTCGAGTGACTCTGCGCCGAAAATGTACCGGGGCTAAACGTATCACCGAAGCTGTGGATTGACATCTTAGATGTCAGTGGTAGGAGAGCGTTCTAAGGGCTGTGAAGCTAGACCGTAAGGACTGGTGGAGCGCTTAGAAGTGAGAATGCCGGTATGAGTAGCGAAAGAAGGGTGAGAATCCCTTCCACCGAATGCCTAAGGTTTCCTGAGGAAGGCTCGTCCTCTCAGGGTTAGTCGGGACCTAAGCCGAGGCCGATAGGCGTAGGCGATGGACAACAGGTTGATATTCCTGTACCACCTATTTACCATTTGAGCAATGGGGGGACGCAGGAGGATAGGGTAAGCGCGCGAATGGAAATGCGCGTCCAAGCAGTTAGGCCGATGACGAGGCAAATCCCGTCATCATCAAGGCGGAGCTGTGACGGCGAGGGAAATATAGTACCGAAGTTCCTGATTCCACACTGCCAAGAAAAGCCTCTAGCGAGGTAAAAGGTGCCCGTACCGCAAACCGACACAGGTAGGCGAGGAGAGAATCCTAAGGTGAGCGAGTGAACTCTCGTTAAGGAACTCGGCAAAATGACCCCGTAACTTCGGGAGAAGGGGTGCTCTTTGGGGTGAATAGCCCCGAGGAGCCGCAGTGAATAGGCCCAGGCGACTGTTTAGCAAAAACACAGGTCTCTGCGAAGCCGCAAGGCGAAGTATAGGGGCTGACGCCTGCCCGGTGCTGGAAGGTTAAGGGGAGCGCTTAGCGTAAGCGAAGGTGTGAACCGAAGCCCCAGTAAACGGCGGCCGTAACTATAACGGTCCTAAGGTAGCGAAATTCCTTGTCGGGTAAGTTCCGACCCGCACGAAAGGCGTAACGATCTGGGCACTGTCTCAACGAGAGACTCGGTGAAATTATAGTACCTGTGAAGATGCAGGTTACCCGCGACAGGACGGAAAGACCCCGTGGAGCTTTACTGTAGCCTGATATTGAATTTTGGCACAGCTTGTACAGGATAGGTAGGAGCCTTTGAAGCGTGAGCGCCAGCTTACGTGGAGGCGTTGGTGGGATACTACCCTGGCTGTGTTGAACTTCTAACCCGCACCCCTGATCGGGGTGGGAGACAGTGTCAGGCGGGCAGTTTGACTGGGGCGGTCGCCTCCTAAAAAGTAACGGAGGCGCCCAAAGGTTCCCTCAGAATGGTTGGAAATCATTCGCAGAGTGTAAAGGCACAAGGGAGCTTGACTGCGAGACCTACAAGTCGAGCAGGGACGAAAGTCGGGCTTAGTGATCCGGTGGTTCCGCATGGAAGGGCCATCGCTCAACGGATAAAAGCTACCCCGGGGATAACAGGCTTATCTCCCCCAAGAGTCCACATCGACGGGGAGGTTTGGCACCTCGATGTCGGCTCATCGCATCCTGGGGCTGTAGTCGGTCCCAAGGGTTGGGCTGTTCGCCCATTAAAGCGGTACGCGAGCTGGGTTCAGAACGTCGTGAGACAGTTCGGTCCCTATCCGTCGCGGGCGCAGGAAATTTGAGAGGAGCTGTCCTTAGTACGAGAGGACCGGGATGGACGCACCGCTGGTGTACCAGTTGTCTTGCCAAAGGCATCGCTGGGTAGCTATGTGCGGACGGGATAAGTGCTGAAAGCATCTAAGCATGAAGCCCCCCTCAAGATGAGATTTCCCATAGCGCAAGCTAGTAAGATCCCTGAAAGATGATCAGGTAGATAGGTTCGAGGTGGAAGCGTGGCGACACGTGGAGCTGACGAATACTAATCGATCGAGGACTTAACCAATAAAGCAGAGGCGACTGTCAGACATGACAAGCAAATGTTCTGGCGCTGTAAAGACGTTAGTCTTGTAAGCGACAGGTTATTTGACTCGAATGTCTAGGAGCCGGAGCTAGAAATAGATACACCAATAGGCGATTTGCAAGGTTACAATACTTATTATCCAGTTTTGAAAGAACAAATTTTATAACAAAAAAACTGTTGCAAAACAAAAGTATTTTGTTATAATAAAATTTGTCTTAAATAGTCTGGTGGCGATAGCGAAGAGGTCACACCCGTTCCCATACCGAACACGGAAGTTAAGCTCTTCAGCGCCGATGGTAGTTGGGGGTTTCCCCCTGTGAGAGTAGGACGTTGCCAGGCATAAATAAAAGAAGCATTTCAAAAGAAAATTTTTGGAATGCTTCTTTTTTGTTCGTAAAAAGTGGATCTTCTTTTTTCTAAAATTAAATTATGGTACGCTTAAACTAAAAACATCAGGGAAGCAGCTTATACCCCAGATTGAAGGGAGATCAATATGTTAGAAAATAGCTTATTTATGGTAGCCATTATTTTAATTATTAACGTCGTCTATGTGTCCTTCTTTACGATTCGTATGATTTTGACGTTAAAGGGTTATCGTTATCTTGCGGCATTTGTCAGCATGATTGAGATCATCATTTATATTACTGGATTAGGATTGGTTCTAGATAATTTGAATGAGATTCAAAATGTCATCGCTTATGCGGTTGGATATGGCCTTGGAGTTATTGTTGGCATGAAGTTAGAGGAGAAGCTAGCACTTGGCTATATTACAGTGAATGTGATCACGAAAGAATATGATAAAGATTTACCGAAAGCTCTTCGTGCAGAAGGATATGGTGTGACGAGCTGGGCGGCAAATGGCTTGGAAGGAGAACGAATGTCTTTACAAATATTAACACCGAGAAAATATGAATTAAAATTGTATACGAAAATTAAAGAGTTAGATCCAAAAGCTTTTATCATCGCTTATGAACCAAAAACGATTCATGGTGGGTTCTGGGTGAAAAATGTAAGAAGAGGGAAGTTGTCAGAATGAGCAAAAAAAAGAAATTTTATGTGGAACAGAATGAAACCATTGATCAATGTTTAGAGAGAATGAAGAAAGAGGGATATGTTCCTGTCAGAAGAATGGAGCAGCCAGTGTTTAAAGAAGAAGTCATCAATGGGCAAAAAAAATACACCCCTATTGGTCAAGAAATTGTGTTTGAGGGGATATTAATACCTTAAAACACGAACATTATAAAATGCATTAAAATAATTGTTCGATTTTTTATTGACAATATGCTTTTTGACTTGTTAAGATGAAGATGAAGAAAACGAAGCCTCATATAATAGTGGGAATATGGCCTACAAGTTTCTACCCGATTACCGTAAATGATTGGACTATGGGGAAAGCATAAATTTATCTGGATCATTTTCATGTTTAACGAGTCTTTATTTACCCAGATGAGTTGCTTTCTCTTGATTAAAAGAGGGGTAACCATCTGGGTTTTTATTTTTAAAATTGAATCGAACGTGGAGGTAAAATCATGTCAGTTGACGTTGGCGTTATTATGGGGAGCACCTCAGATTGGGACACAATGAAGCATGCATGCGACATGTTAGATGAATTGCAAGTGTCTTACGAGAAAAAGGTAGTATCTGCTCATCGCACACCAGATCTTATGTTTGATTATGCGGAGAAGGCGAGAGAGAGAGGAATTAAGGTCATTATTGCAGGAGCGGGTGGAGCTGCTCATCTTCCAGGGATGGTTGCTTCTAAAACAACGCTTCCTGTAATCGGTGTACCGGTCCAATCAAAAGCTTTGAACGGATTAGATTCTTTATTATCGATTGTGCAAATGCCAGGAGGAGTTCCTGTAGCGACTGTCGCTATTGGCAAGGCAGGAGCAACGAATGCCGGCTTGCTAGCTGCCGAGATTTTATCAATTACGAATGAGGAATTAGCTGATCGTTTACAAAAAAGACGTGACGCTTTAAGAGAAACTGTGATGGAAAGTAGTGATCAGCTTGGCTAGAGCGATAATAAAGCCCGGTCAGACAATAGGTATCATTGGTGGAGGACAATTAGGACGAATGATGGCTTTGGCGGCAAAGGAAGCAGGCTTCAAAATTGCCGTACTTGAGCCGGGAGAGAATTCACCTTGTGGACAAGTTGCTGACATTGAAATAAATGCTTCTTACGATGATCAAGAAGCACTTGAGCGTTTAGCTGAAGTGAGTGACGTGATTACGTACGAATTTGAAAATATAGATTACGATGGTTTGAAGAAACTTCAAGAAAAAGCTTTTCTTCCGCAAGGAGCAGAATTGATTAGAATTACGCAAAATAGAGTAGCAGAAAAAGACGCTATTACAAAAGCTGGAGTCCCTGTTGCTCCTTATGCGGTAATCAACGAAACGAGCGAAATTTATGATAATATAAGTAAGCTCGGATATCCTGCCGTATTGAAAACAGCACGCGGTGGTTACGATGGGAAAGGCCAATTTGTGATCAAAGAATCCGCTCAAATTGAAGAAGCGGCTAAGCTTTTGGAGCATGGTGAATGCGTCCTTGAACAGTGGATCCCTTTTGACAAAGAAGTTTCAGTTATTGTTCAGCGAAATATTGTCGGAGAGACTAGTTACTTTCCAGTTGGAGAAAATATTCATAAGGACAATATTCTACACGAAACGATTGTACCTGCTAGAGTGTCTAATGAAGTAGCACAAGCAGCTATTCAAGCGGCTGAGAAAATTGCAGAAGCCGTTTCGCTCGTGGGAACGCTGGCTGTTGAAATGTTTGTCGGTCAAAATGGAGAGATCTACATTAATGAGCTAGCACCAAGGCCACATAATTCCGGACATTATACGATTGAAGCGTGTGATATTTCGCAATTCGGCCAACACATTCGTGCGATTTGCAACTGGCCGCTGAAGAAGCCACAATTGCTGAAGCCTGCTGTGATGGTCAATGTGTTAGGTGAGCATCTTGAAGGTGTGTTAAACGGCTTAGTCGAATATCCAGAATGGTCGACTCATTTATACGGAAAAGCAGAAGCAAAGGTCAAAAGAAAGATGGGTCATATTACGATCTTAACCGATGAACTGAATGAAGTGCTGGATCAGTTAGATGCGAGCGGAATCTGGAGTAGCAACGAAGAAATGATCGGAGGACAAAAGAAATGATCGAACGTTATACTCGACCTGAAATGGGTGCTATTTGGACGGAGGAAAATCGCTTTAAAGCATGGCTAGAAGTAGAAATTTTAGCTTGTGAAGCTTGGGCTGAGCTTGGCGATATCCCGAAAGAAGATGTACAAAAAATTCGTGAAAACGCAAGCTTTGATATTCAGCGTATTCAAGAGATTGAAGCAGAAACGCGTCATGATGTAGTCGCTTTTACTCGTGCCGTATCAGAAACGCTTGGAGAAGAGCGTAAGTGGGTACATTACGGTCTGACTTCTACGGATGTAGTGGACACGGCTCTATCTTATTTGTTAAAGCAAGCGAATGATATTTTACGCAAAGATTTAGAGAACTTTGTAGAGATTCTTCGCAATAAAGCGAAAGAGCATAAACATACGGTGATGATGGGACGTACACATGGTGTGCATGCGGAACCAACAACTTTCGGCTTGAAGCTTGCCCTTTGGTATGAAGAAATGAAGCGTAATCTTGAGCGTTTCAATCAAGCGGCAGAAGGCGTAGAATACGGAAAAATTTCTGGTGCGGTTGGTACATATGCCAATATCAATCCATTTGTTGAAGAGTATGTATGCAATAAGCTTGGGACAAAGCCAGCACCGATTTCTACTCAAACATTACAGCGTGATCGCCATGCGCACTATATGAGTACAATCGCTTTAATTGCGACATCGATTGAAAAGTTTGCGGTAGAAATTCGCGGATTACAAAAGAGTGAAACGCGTGAAGTGGAAGAGTTCTTTGCGAAAGGGCAAAAGGGTTCATCCGCAATGCCGCATAAACGTAATCCAATCGGTTCAGAAAATATGACAGGTTTGGCTCGCGTTATTCGCGGACATATGCTGACTGCTTATGAAAATGTGCCACTTTGGCATGAACGTGATATTTCACACTCTTCTGCGGAGCGCATCATCCTTCCAGACGCAACGATTGCCTTAAATTATATGCTTAACCGCTTCGGAAACATCGTGAAAAACTTAACGGTATTCCCAGAAAACATGAAGCGTAACATGGATCGTACATTAGGTCTTATCTATTCTCAACGAGTGTTGTTAGCTCTTATTGATAAAGGCATGGTACGTGAAGAAGCATATGATACGGTACAGCCGAAAGCGATGGAAGCATGGGAAACACAAGTACTATTCCGCACGTTAGTGGAAGCAGATGAAAAGATTACATCGAAGCTATCTCAAGAAGAAATTGCCGACTGTTTTGACTATAACTATCACTTAAAACATGTCGATACAATTTTCACTCGTCTTGGGCTTGATAAGTAAATAACGGAAGTGTGCGGGGCCAATCCGCACCTTCTCTAATATTTAATGACTGAAGATTGCTAATTTTCCTTAACGGGGGGAGTAATAATGGAAAAAGGCTCAATGCTTTACGAAGGAAAAGCGAAACGAATTTATGCAACGAAGAATGAAGATATTGTATTGATCGAATACAAGGACTCAGCAACTGCTTTTAATGGGGAAAAGAAAGCGGAAATTTCCGGGAAAGGCAGATTGAACAATGAAATCAGCAGCTTAATCTTTTTAAAGCTTAAAGAGCTTGGTATTCCTTCTCATTTTATTGAGCAGCTTTCAGAGCATGAGCAGCTTGTCAAACATGTACAAATTATTCCGCTTGAAGTGGTTGTTCGTAACAAAGCAGCAGGAAGCTTGGCGAAGCGTCTTGGTTTTGAAGAAGGAACACAATTCGCTAAACCGTTAGTTGAGTTTTACTACAAGAAAGACGAGCTAGGCGATCCACTTTTAACCGATGACCACATTCAGTTATTACAGGTTGCGACTGAAGCGGAAGTGGCAGTGATGAAAGAACAAGCCTTAAAAATTAATGAAGCACTTATCCCTTTATTTGCTGAAATGGACATCGAATTGATCGACTTTAAAGTTGAATTTGGGAAAGATCATGATGGACAAATTATGCTAGCGGATGAAATTTCACCAGATACTTGTCGTTTGTGGGAAAAAAATACAAACCGTAAACTAGACAAAGATGTATTTCGTCGCGATTTAGGAAATTTAATTGAAGCTTATACCGAGGTATTCGAGAGACTAGGAGGAAATTCAACATGTTCAAAGTAAAAGTATACGTAACGTTAAGAGAAAGTGTATTAGATCCACAAGGAAAAGCAGTACAACAATCATTAACGAGCCTTGGCTACCAAGGTGTAGAAGATGTTCGCATCGGAAAGTATATGGAATTAACAATTGATGGCTCCAACCCGGATGTAGAAGGCACAGTGAAGGAAGTGTGTGAAAAGCTTCTATCGAATCCTGTCATCGAAGACTACCGATATGAGATTGAGGAGTGTGTTGGTCAGTGAAATTCGCGGTGATTGTATTCCCAGGTTCTAACTGTGATATTGACATGTTCCACGCAATTAAAGATGAGCTAGGGGAAAATGTGGACTATATTTGGCATGATGCTGATGATCTGAGCGCTTATGATGGCATTTTATTACCTGGTGGCTTCTCATACGGAGATTACCTTCGTTCAGGAGCAATTGCTCACCTTTCAAAGGTCATGAACGAAGTGAAGAAAGCAGCCGAAGCTGGAAAACCGATTTTAGGTGTATGTAATGGTTTCCAAATTTTATTAGAGTCTGGCTTATTACCAGGTGCGATGCTTCGCAATAAAGATTTAAAATTTATTTGTGGCCCAACTGTGTTACAAGTAGAAAACACTGAAACGATGTTTTCTTCCATGTATGAAAAGGGCGAAGAAATTACGATCCCAATTGCTCATGGAGAAGGAAACTACTACTGTGATGAGCAAACGTTAGAAACATTAAAAGCAAATAATCAAATTGTGTTCACTTATAAAGAAAATGTGAATGGCAGTCTAGAAAATATTGCAGGTATTGTCAATGAACAAGGAAATGTTCTTGGCATGATGCCGCATCCAGAGCGTGCTGTAGACGAGTTACTAGGCAGCGCGGACGGTTTAAAATTATTTCAATCAATTGTGAAACATTGGAGGGAATCCCATGTCGTTAATGCTTGAGCCAAATGCAGCCCAAATTAAAGAAGAAAAAATCTATCGTGAAATGGGTTTAACAGATGAAGAGTTTACGAAAGTGGAACAGATTTTAGGACGTACACCTAATTACACAGAAACAGGTTTATTCTCTGTTATGTGGTCTGAGCACTGCAGTTATAAAAACTCTAAGCCTGTGCTTCGTAAGTTCCCAACTTCCGGTGAAAAAGTTCTTCAAGGACCTGGTGAAGGAGCGGGTATTGTCGATATTGGCGATGAACAAGCCGTTGTTTTCAAAATTGAAAGTCACAATCACCCATCTGCGATTGAACCATATCAAGGAGCAGCTACAGGTGTCGGCGGAATCATTCGTGATGTTTTCTCGATGGGAGCTCGCCCAGTAGCACTATTAAACTCTCTTCGTTTCGGTGAGTTAAAAACGAGCCGTGTGAAATACTTATTTGAAGAAGTCGTAGCAGGTATTGCAGGTTACGGGAACTGTATCGGCATTCCAACAGTAGGTGGCGAAGTCCAGTTTGATAATTCTTATGAAGGCAACCCACTAGTTAATGCGATGTGTGTTGGCTTAATCGATCATAAAGATATTAAAAAGGGCCAAGCAAAAGGTGTTGGCAACACAGTAATGTATGTCGGTGCAAAAACGGGCCGCGACGGTATTCATGGAGCAACATTTGCTTCTGAAGAGTTGAGTGAAGGGTCTGATGAAAAACGCCCAGCAGTGCAAGTTGGCGATCCGTTTATGGAAAAGCTATTGATTGAAGCTTGTTTAGAACTGATTCAAAACGATGCACTTGTTGGTATTCAAGATATGGGTGCCGCTGGATTAACAAGTTCTTCGGCTGAAATGGCTAGTAAAGCTGGTTCCGGTATTGAAATGAACATGGATCTTGTTCCTCAGCGTGAAATAGGCATGACACCTTACGAAATGATGCTTTCTGAATCTCAAGAACGCATGTTGATCGTTGTTAAAAAAGGTCGAGAAAAAGAAATTGAAGATTTATTTGCTAAATACGACCTTGAAGCGGAATCTATTGGTCGAGTAACAGATGATGGCATGCTTCGTTTGTTGCATAAAGGAGAAGTGGTAGCAGAGGTCCCGGCTGATGCGTTAGCAGAAGATGCACCAGTGTACTATAAGCCTTCTTCTGAGCCAGCTTATTACCGTGAGTTTCAGGAAATGGATGAGATCGTTCCTGAAGTGACAAATTATAAAGAGACATTGCTTCAACTTCTTTCTCAACCAACGATTGCGAGCAAAGAGTGGGTGTACGGACAATATGACTATCAAGTACGTACGAATACAGTTGTATCACCTGGATCAGACGCAGCAGTCATCCGTGTTCGCGACACAGAGAAAGCATTAGCAATGACGACAGACTGTAACTCACGCTATATCTACCTTGATCCAGAAACAGGCGGGAAAATTGCCGTAGCAGAAGCGGCGCGCAATATCGTTTGTTCCGGCGGGGAGCCTTTAGCAATTACAGACTGCTTAAACTTCGGAAATCCAGAAAAACCAGAAATTTTCTGGCAGTTAGAAAAAGCAACAGATGGAATGAGTGAAGCGTGCCGCGTGTTACACACACCGGTTATTGGCGGAAACGTTTCTTTATATAATGAAACAAACGGAGTCGCGGTTTATCCAACGCCGGTTGTTGGAATGGTTGGTTTAATTAAAGACTTGTCTCATATTACAACACAAACTTTCAAACAAGCGGGCGATTTCATTTACGTGATCGGAGAAACAGAGGCAGAATTTGGCGGAAGTGAACTTCAAAAATTGCATAACGACGGCAATGTGTTTGGAAAAGCACCGAAGCTAGATTTAGCGGTAGAAGAAATGCGTCAAAAAGCCTTACTTCAAGCTATTCAACAAGGAACAATTCAATCTGCACATGACATGGCAGAAGGTGGATTTGCTGTCGCTTTAGCGGAAAAGGCGTTCCGTACAGGTCTTGGAGCAGAAGTAACAGTTGAAGGAAATGAAATAGCCGCTCTATTTAGTGAAACGCAATCACGTTTTATTGTGACAGTTTCTAAAGAGAATCGTGAGGCATTTGAAGCGATCATTCCAGAAGCTAAGTTGATTGGAGAAGTAACAACAGCAGCTAACTTGACGATTAAGCATAACAACGAAGCAATCATTCAAGCGGAGGTTGGTGAGCTTGAAGCTGCTTGGAGAGGAGCGATCCCATGCTTGCTGAAATCAGAGGATTAAACGAAGAGTGTGGTGTATTTGGGGTTTGGGGGCATGAAGATGCTTCCCAAATCACTTATTATGGCTTACAAAGCTTGCAGCATCGTGGCCAAGAAGGCGCTGGTGTCGTTATAACAGATGGTAAGCGACTTCGAGGATTAAAGGGTGAAGGGTTAGTTACCGAAATCTTTACTCAAGAGAAAGTCAATGAGTTGAATGGTACAGGAGCGATCGGTCACGTTCGATATACAACAGCAGGAGGCGGAGGATATGAAAATGTTCAGCCGCTACTGTTTCACTCGCAAACAGATAGCTTAGCTCTTGCTCATAATGGCAACTTAATCAATGCAACAGCACTAAAACACCAATTGGAAGCTCAAGGGAGTATTTTCCAAACAACTTCTGATACTGAAGTACTTGCTCACTTAATTCGTCGTGGCGGATTTGGTGAAATGAAAGATCGTGTAAAAAATGCGCTTTCGATGTTGAAAGGCGCGTATGCTTTCCTTGTCATGACGGAAAAAGAATTAATGGTGGCGCTAGATCCAAATGGATTACGCCCATTATCAATTGGTCAATTAGGGGATGCGTATGTCGTTGCTTCTGAAACATGTGCATTTGATATTGTTGGAGCTAAATTTTTACGTGACGTGGAGCCAGGGGAACTTGTTACTATCAATGAAAATGGTTTACATTCTGAGCGTTTTTCATTAGCGACAAATCAGGCAATTTGCACAATGGAGTACGTGTATTTCTCTCGTCCAGACAGTGATATTCATAAGATTAATGTTCATAGTGCTAGAAAGCGTATGGGCATTCAATTGGCGAAAGAAGCAAAAATTGAAGCAGATGTTATCACAGGTGTTCCAGATTCCAGTATTTCAGCCGCGATCGGTTATGCGGAAGAATCAGGTATTCCATACGAGATGGGCTTAATTAAAAATCGCTATGTCGGTCGGACATTTATTCAACCTTCCCAAGCGCTACGTGAACAAGGAGTAAAGATGAAACTATCTCCTGTTCGTGGAGTCATTGAAGGGAAACGTGTCGTCATGGTTGATGATTCGATTGTTCGCGGAACAACAAGTAAGAGAATTGTGAAGATGCTAAAAGATGCTGGTGCGAAAGAAGTGCATGTGTGCATCAGTTCACCACCGATCAAGAACCCTTGTTATTACGGCATTGATACATCGACACAAGAAGAATTAATTATGGCTCACTATACAGAAGAAGAGCTTAGAGATGAAATTGGAGCTGATTCATTAACGTTTCTAAGTTTGGATGGAATGGTAGAGGCAATTGGTCATGAGAAGCAAAACGATCATTGTGGACAATGTCTCGCTTGTTTTACGGGTCAATACCCGACAGAGATTTATCCGGATACGAAGCATCCGCGTGATAAAGAAATTATGTGTTAAGCAGGAGAGACTGTCCTTGAGGCAGTTTCTCTATGCACTATTTTAAGGGGGAGCAACGAATGGCAAAGGCGTACGAAGCAGCAGGAGTCAATATTGAAGCAGGCTATGAAGCAGTAGAACGGATGAAAAAGCATGTGAAACGGACAAACCGTTCAGGAGTCATGGGGGCGCTTGGAAGCTTTGGCGGCATGTTTGATTTGTCTGCTTTAAATATTAAAGAGCCTGTGTTAGTTTCCGGTACAGATGGAGTGGGCACGAAATTAAAGCTCGCTTTTGGCATGGACCGTCATGATACGATCGGCATTGATTGTGTCGCGATGTGTGTCAACGATGTCATTGTCCAAGGTGCCGAGCCGCTTTATTTCTTAGATTATATTGCGTGCGGAGAAGCGGTTCCTGAGAAGATTGAGCAAATTGTGAAAGGTGTTGCCGACGGATGTGAGCAAGCAGGTTGCGCGCTAATCGGTGGAGAAACAGCGGAAATGCCAGGAATGTACAGCGATGGCGAATATGATATTGCTGGCTACACAACAGGCGTTGTTGAAAAAAGTAAGGTCATTACAGGTGAGAATATTCAAGAAGGCGATGTCATCATCGGGCTTCCATCAAGCGGGTTGCATAGCAATGGATTTTCGTTAGTGCGTAAAATCTTTTTCGATAAACATGATTTTCAATTAACAGATGAAGTAGAAGGCTTAACAGCACCATTAGGGGAAGTGCTGCTAACGCCAACAAGGATTTATGTAAAGCCAGTTCTTGAAGTGTTAAAGAGCTTGCAAGTCAAAGGGATGGCACATATTACAGGTGGCGGATTTATTGAAAACATTCCACGTGCGCTGCCAGCAGGGCTTGGAGCAGAGATTACAGAGGGAACATGGGAGATTCCAGATATTTTTCATGTATTGAAAAAGTATGGAGAACTTGAATACAGCGAAATGTACAATATTTTCAATATGGGCATTGGCTTAGTGATGATCGTATCGGCTGATGAAGAAGAACAGGCAAAACAGCTAATTGAACAAGCAGGGGAGAAAGCTCATACAATTGGCCGCATTATTGCTGGTGAAGGAGTTCAATTCAAGTCATGAGTATGGGGCAAATGAAAAAGATTGCTTTATTTGCTTCTGGAAGCGGAAGTAATGTTCAAGCGATTGTTGATTCGGTTCAAAAAGGGGAAATTCCGGCTGAGGTTGCGATACTTATTTGCGACCAACCGGATGCATATGTGATCAAGCGGGCGGAAAAACTTCAAATTCCAGTGTTTGCTTTTCGAGCGAAGGATTATTCCTCGAAAGCTGAATTTGAACGTGAGATAGTGAACAAGCTTCATGAAGCGAAAGTGGATTATATTTTTCTAGCGGGATATATGCGTTTAATTGGGGAAACGCTACTTAATGCCTATGCAGGGAAAATTGTCAATATTCACCCATCCTTGCTTCCGGCTTTTCCAGGGAAAGATGCGATTGGACAGGCATTTGCCGCTCGCGTCAAAATTACAGGCGTCACCGTACATTTTGTCGATGAAGGCATGGACACAGGACCAATTATTGACCAAGAAAGTGTACGGATTGTCAATGAAGATACGAGAGAATCTTTACAACAGAAAATTCAGCAGGTGGAGCATCAATTGTATCCGAAAGTGATTAGACAGCTTTTAACAAATGCAGCTGAGGAGGAAGTAAAATAATGAAGAAACGCGCGTTAATCAGTGTATCAGATAAAAGTGGCATTGTAGATTTTGCGAAAGAACTTGCAGCTTTAGACATCGAAATCATTTCCACTGGTGGAACGAAAAAAATGCTTGAGGAAGCAAATGTTCCGGTAATGAGTGTAAGTGACGTCACAGGATTTCCTGAAATTTTAGAAGGCCGTGTGAAAACATTACACCCGTTTATTCATGGAGGGCTTCTTGCTAAGCGCGATCAAGCGGATCATGTGAAGCAAATGGAAGAGCAAAATATCGTACCGATTGATATTGTTTGTGTGAATCTTTATCCATTCCAACAAACGATTGCTAAGCCAGATGTGACAGTAGAAGATGCGATTGAGAACATTGATATCGGTGGTCCGACGATGTTGCGTGCGGCAGCGAAAAACCATGACTATGTCACAGTTATTGTTGATGCAGTAGATTACGATACGGTCTTAGCTGAACTAAAAGCTGATGGTGAAACGACGAAAGAAACAAGAAGAAAGCTTGCGGCAAAAGTTTTCCGTCATACAGCTTCTTATGATGCGATGATTGCCAAATACATGACAGAGTTGACTGGTGAAGAACAGCCAGAAACGATGACGTTTACATATGAATTGAAACAATCTCTTCGCTATGGAGAAAACCCACATCAACAAGCTTCTTTCTATCAAGAGCCACTTGGATCTGCTTTTTCTGTTGCTCGTTCTACACAGCTACACGGAAAAGAATTGTCTTATAATAACATTCGTGACACAGATGCTGCGCTACAAATTGTCAAAGAATTTAGTGAGCCAGCAGCTGTTGCGGTGAAGCATATGAATCCATGTGGTGTAGGCGTTGGTACAACGATCGAAGAAGCTTATGATCGCGCGTATGCAGCTGATTCAACATCCATCTTTGGTGGTATTGTGGCTTTAAATCGTCCAGTCGATAAAGCACTAGCTGAAAAGCTTCATGAAATTTTCCTTGAAATTATTGTCGCTCCTGAATTTACAGAAGAAGCGCTTGAAGTATTAACAGCGAAGAAAAATATTCGCTTACTAACGCTTCCATTTGATGGAGAAAAATCAAAAGAAAAAGTATTAACATCCGTTGAAGGTGGATTATTGCTACAAGATTTAGATAATCATTCAATTGAAGATGCAGATATTCGCGTGGCGACTAAGCGTGAACCAACAGAGGAAGAATGGGCAGCGATGAAGCTTGGTTGGAAAGTCGTGAAACATGTGAAATCGAATGCGATTGTTGTGACGAATAACGAGATGACGTTAGGTGTAGGTGCGGGTCAAATGAACCGTGTCGGAGCAGCGAAAATCGCTCTTGAGCAAGCAGGAGAAAAAGCGAAGGGTGCGGCTCTTGCATCAGATGCTTTCTTCCCGATGAATGATACAGTTGAAGCGGCAGCGAAAGCCGGCATTACAGCGATCATCCAGCCTGGAGGCTCGATCCGCGATGAAGACTCTATCAAAAAAGCGGATGAATATGGCATTGCGATGGTCTTCACTGGCGTTAGACATTTTAAACATTAATTTTAAACGGGGTGAACGGAAATGAAGGTACTTGTCATTGGGCGAGGCGGCAGAGAACATGCCATTTGTAAAAAGCTTGCAGAAAGTCCTCAAGTAGAAAAAGTATTTTGTGCACCAGGTAATGCTGGGATTGCTTATGATGCTGAGCTTGTCGCGATTGATGAGATGAGCTTCGAGGAGCTAGCCACATTTGCATTAGAAAACCACGTTGATTTAACGGTAGTAGGACCTGAAAACCCACTGCATGCTGGAATCGTCGATCATCTAGTAGCCAAAGGGCTAAAAGTGTACGGTCCTAATCAAGCAGCGGCTGTACTTGAAGGCAGTAAATCTTTTGCGAAAATGATGATGGAAAAATATAATATTCCAACCGCTCGTTATCAAGCGTTTCATTCTTATGATGAAGCGAAAGCATACATTGAAGAGCAAGGAGCTCCGATCGTCCTAAAAGCGGATGGTCTTGCTGCTGGTAAAGGTGTAACAGTTGCGATGACTTTGGAAGAAGCTCTGACTTCACTTGAAGAAATGATGCTAGATAAAAAGTTTGGTGACGCATCTAGCAAAGTAGTTATCGAGCAATTCCTGCAAGGAGAAGAGTATTCTTTAATGGCATTTGTCAATGGAGAGAATGTTTACCCGATGGAAGCCGCTCAAGATCATAAGCGGGCGTTTGATAATGATGAAGGCCCGAATACGGGTGGTATGGGTGCCTATTCTCCAATCCCTCATATTTCTAAAGAAGTGATCGAGCAATCTGTTCAAGAGATTTTGGTGCCAATTGCTAAAGGAATGGTAGCAGAAGGTCGTTCATTTACAGGGATTATTTTCGCTGGTCTCATGCTAACGGATGAAGGACCAAAAACGATTGAGTTTAACGCTCGATTTGGCGACCCGGAAACACAAGTCGTGCTTCCGCGCTTGCAATCGGACCTTGCTCAAGTATTCCTTGATGTATTAGATGGAAAAAACCCCGAGCTAAAATGGAAGGATGAATCCGTTCTAGGTGTTGTATTAGCAGCAAACGGTTATCCAGAAAGCTATGAAAAAGGCCATCCAATTCAAGGGATGGACAAAGTAGATGCTTCAGCTGTTTTACATGCTGGCACATTCAAAAATGAAGAAGGCGTGATTTGTGCGAATGGTGGCCGTGTTCTCCTTGTCACAGGAAAAGCGCCGACCATTCAACAAGCTCAGCAACAAGCATATGATAATATTAGCTCGATAGAAAAAGATCACTTTTTCTACCGTAAAGATATTGGCAATCGTGCTATTGCGCGCGCTTCTTCTTCGAACGTCTAACATAAACAAAAAGGGTGGCAATTACACTGCCAATAATGATTGCTATGATAAATGACATATCGGTCATATATTCCATGAACATGGTTTTCAACTCCTTTTTAAGGAGGCTGTCTCTAGGGCAGCCTCTTTTTGGTTAGTGCGGATGCTCCAGTCCATACGTCGCTGAACAGCGCCTTCCGCTTTTCGAGTGTCCAGCTCCGCCTCCTAGACACTCGAGTCAAATGCCACCCTGACTGTATGGCTGAAGAACGCCATTTCGTCATTCTGTCATTTGCTTGTCGTGTCTGGACAGTCGGCTCCGCTTTTCGAGTGTCTAGCTCCATGCGCTAGCGACTAGTGTACTTCCGCCATCCTCCTTGCGATAAATCAACATCGATTCACTATCGTTCATCGTGTTTCCTTTATCTCGTGCGGGTGGCTTCAGTCCATACGTCGCTGAACAGCGCCTTCCGCTTTTCGAATTGTCCAGCTGCAGGCGCTAGCGACTAGTGTACTTCCACGCCCCTCCTTGCGATAAGTCAACATCGATTCACTAACGTTCATCGTGTTTCCTTTATCTCGATCGGCTCGTTCCAGTCCATACGTCGCTGAACAGCGCCTTCCGCTTTTCAAATTCACATTTTGTTCAAAAAAAATGTAGTTCTTTAGAGCGTTAAACTGTAAAATGTGTTACGATAATCAATAATTTAATAAATGGAATGATAACTTCCTTTTAGGAGGCTGTATAAATGTTAGAACAAAGATATCGCTGGA
>NZ_KZ454941.1:3224798-3288414 GCF_002797375.1 Bacillus sp. FJAT-42315 | reverse complement strand
CACCCTGACTGTATGGCTGAAGAACGCCATTTCGTCATTCTGTCATTTGCTTGTCGTGTCTGGACAGTCGGCTCCGCTTTTCGAGTGTCTAGCTCCATGCGCTAGCGACTAGTGTACTTCCGCCATCCTCCTTGCGATAAATCAACATCGATTCACTATCGTTCATCGTGTTTCCTTTATCTCGTGCGGGTGGCTTCAGTCCATACGTCGCTGAACAGCGCCTTCCGCTTTTCGAATTGTCCAGCTGCAGGCGCTAGCGACTAGTGTACTTCCACGCCCCTCCTTGCGATAAGTCAACATCGATTCACTAACGTTCATCGTGTTTCCTTTATCTCGATCGGCTCGTTCCAGTCCATACGTCGCTGAACAGCGCCTTCCGCTTTTCAAATTCACATTTTGTTCAAAAAAAATGTAGTTCTTTAGAGCGTTAAACTGTAAAATGTGTTACGATAATCAATAATTTAATAAATGGAATGATAACTTCCTTTTAGGAGGCTGTATAAATGTTAGAACAAAGATATCGCTGGAGGAACAGGCAGCTTAGAGCACATGTAGCGGTTGTTAATGAAGAGATTGCTCCGACATTAGTTCTGACCAATGCCCGTTTCTTGCACTCAATCCTTAAACAATGGGTGACAGCTAATATTTGGATTTATGAAGATCGTATTGTGTATGTTGGTGAGGATTTGCCAACTAGTAAAGGCTCTTATGAAATATATGACTGTCAGGATAAAACGTTAGTCCCAGGTTATATCGAGCCACATGTTCATCCATTTCAGCTTTATAATCCCCAAACTTTCGCTGAATATGCAGTGAAGACAGGAACGACTACTTTTATCAATGACAACTTAATGCTATTTTTGCTGTTAGAAGAAAAGAAAGCGTTTTCTTTACTTGAGGAATTGCGAACATTGCCCGTTAGTATGTATTGGTGGTGCCGTTATGATGGACAAACAGAGTTGGCAAATGAAGAAGAAATTTTCTCTAATACGGCAGTGAAATCGTGGATGGAGCATGAGGCAGTTGTCCAAGGGGGAGAACTGACTGGATGGCCAAAGCTTTTAGCTGGCGATGACATGATGTTGCATTGGATTCAAGAAACAAAGCGAATGCGTAAAAGAATTGAAGGCCATTTTCCGGGTGCCTCTGAAAAAACGCTGACAAAGATGGCGTTACTTGGTGCAGATAGCGATCATGAATCCATGAGTGGAGAAGATATTAAGAAGCGTTTAATGGCAGGATATATGGTTTCTTTACGCCACTCCTCGATTCGACCAGACCTCGAATTGCTACTTCAGGACATGAACGAAATGAATTTGAATCAATACGATATGATGATGTTTACGACAGATGGTTCGCCTCCTTCTTTTTATGAAGAAGGGATTTTGGACTGGATGATTGCTAAGGCAATTGAATATGGAGTTCCACCGATCGATGCTTATCATATGGCGAGTTATAATGTGGCGAAATATTATAGAGTGGATCATTTACATGGCGTGATTGCACCGGGAAGAGTAGCTAATATTAATATATTGGAAAATGAGCATCAACCTACTCCAGTTGCTGTTTTATCAAAAGGGGAATGGGTGAAGAAGGAAGATGAGTCGGTACCAGCTTTCCCTGCAATCAATTGGGAAAAGTATGGATTTGGTCCGTTGAAGTTAGAGTGGGAGCTACAAGAGGAAGATTTACAATTCTCTATGCCGTTTGGAATTGAAATGGTTAACAATGTCATTACAAAGCCGTACTCTCTTGAAGTTGATGTTTCAGGCGAAGAACTTGACCAGACAGACGATGAAAACTTTTTAGTATTATTAGACCGTCGTGGGAAATGGCGCGTGAATACGACGATCAAAGGTTTTGCGACGAATGTTCAAGGACTTGCTTCCTCATTTTCGAATACAGGTGATATTCTTCTGATCGGAAAATGTAAACGAGAGATGGAACGAGCTTTCTCTCGAATGAAAGAAATCGGTGGAGGGTTAGTTCTTGCTGAAAATGAACAAATCGTTCACGAAATTCCTTTGGAGCTTTCAGGCATGATGTCTATTAAGCCGATAGAGGAATTAATAACAGAAGAAGTCGAGTTGAAAAAACTGTTAGTTGATCGCGGCTATCAATTTGATGACCCGATCTATACATTACTTTTTTTATCATCGACACATTTACCATACATTCGTATCACTTCACATGGAATGTATGATGTCATGAAGAAAACGGTACTCTTTCCGACTATAATGCGTTAAAATAGTAAAGTGAAGAGAATCTATATGGGAGTTTTGTATGAGAAAATTAACCATCATGACCTTACTAACAAGTGCGATCTTATTAAGCGGTTGTTGGGGACAGAAAGAAAACAATGAAGCTCAGAAAGAAAATGGAGTGGCTTTGCCAGCTAATGAAGGCAACTATGTTTCTCCGTTAACTGGGGAGAAAACAGAGGAAAAGCCAGACCAACGAGCGACAGCGGTTGTTATTAATAATCATCCAAAAGCACGTCCACAAACTGGATTGGCACAGGCGGATATTGTATATGAAGTAATGGTTGAAGGGAATATGACACGTTTCCTAGCTATTTATCAAAGTCAACAGCCTGAAAAGATAGGTCCTGTGCGAAGTGCGAGAGATTATTTTATTGATTTGGCCAATGGATACGACAGTTTATTTATCGCGCATGGTTATAGTCCAGATGCGAAAAAAATGCTTCAAAGTGGAGAGATTGACCAGATCAATGGGATTCAATATGAGGGAAACATTTTTCAACGAGATCCTTCCAGAGTGGCTCCTCATAATTCTTATATGATATTTGATGAAATGAATGAGGTAGCAAAGGAGAAAGGCTATGATTTGGAGACGCCTCCTGACAGTCTGAACTTTATGAAGCAAGCTGAAGTGAAAGAACTTGTGGGGCAAGAAGCGGAAACCGTTCATATTCGCTACTCTAATCAAGCTGCTTTTCAAGTAGAGTACAAGTATGACACAAAACAACAGAGCTATGAGCGATGGACTAGCGGAGAACAAGAGGTAGATCGCGAAACACAAGAGCCTGTATTAGCAGACAATATCTTTATTATTGAAGCCGGTCATCGTGTCGTTGATTCGGAAGGGCGATTAGATATTGATCTATCCTCAGGTGGTTCGGCTTACCTGATTCAACACGGAATTGTTCGTCAAGTCGAGTGGTCTAATGTCAACGGGCGTATTATCCCTTTTAAAAAAGGATCGATGCTTGATTTTATCCCTGGAAACACATGGATTCAAGTAATTCCTGCTTCAAAAGGGCTCAATCAAATAGTTGAATTTGTAAAATAATTAGCGAAGGGGTTTGAAGCATCATATGCAGATTGAAAAGTTACGTGGAAAAGAGCTAGATCAGCTATTTGAGGCAATTTTGTCTCTTCGTGATTTAGAAGAATGTTATTTATTTTTCGATGACCTTTGCACAGTCAATGAAATTCAGTCACTCGCTCAGCGCCTTGAAGTTGCTCGCATGCTTAAAGAAGGTAAAACTTACCATAAGATTGAAGCGGGTACTGGTGCATCTACGGCTACCATTTCTCGTGTCAAGCGTTGCTTAAACTATGGAAATGATGCGTACCAGCTCGTTCTTGACCGAATTAAAGAACCGTCTGAATAAAATAAAGGGTCTGATTTCCACTGCATACATATATGATGCGATGGGGGTCAGGCCCTTATTTTAATGTTATAATGAAGGGTGCCAAATATTTGGCTATGTTTTGAATATAGAATGGGAGGAAATTAGATGTATGATGTGCGCGAATGGCGTCATGTGTTTAAGTTAGATCCAAATAAAGAGATAGATGACGAGACGTTAGAAAGATTATGCGAATCAGGTACGGATGCGATTTTAATTGGGGGCAGTGATGGGGTTACACTAGAAAATGTCCTTGATTTAATGGCGCGAGTTCGTCGATATACTGTGCCTTGTGTGCTAGAAGTTTCTACTATTGAATCAATCACACCAGGATTCGATTTATATTTTATCCCGACGGTGCTTAATAGTCAGAAAGCTGAATGGATTACGGGTCTCCATCATGAGGCGATCAAAGAATTCGGTGAATTGATGGACTGGGAAGAGATTTATGCAGAAGGATACTGTATTGCTAACCCTGATTGTAAAGCGGCTGCGTTAACGGAAGCAAAAGCTTCGCTATCTAAAGAGGATATTGTTGCTTACGCAATGATGGCAGAGAATATGATGCGTCTGCCATTGTTTTATTTAGAGTACAGTGGGACATATGGAGATGTAGAAACTGTCAAGGCAGTAAGCGAGACGCTAAACAATACGACATTTATTTACGGTGGCGGTATTCAGACGGCCAATCAAGCAAAAGAAATGGCTCAATATGCCGATATCGTTGTGATCGGTAATATCATCTATGAACAACTAGCAGAAGCAATAAAAACAGTTACAGCAGTCAAAAATGGTGTATAATAAGAACATATGTTTGTAGGTGGTGGAAGAATGAACTTTTTAACTGAAAAATTATTAACAGGCTTAAATCCTGAACAGCAGGAAGCAGTGAAGACGACGGAAGGTCCGCTATTGATCATGGCAGGAGCTGGTTCAGGTAAAACGAGAGTGCTCACTCATCGAATTGCTTATTTAATGGTGGAAAAGGGTGTGAATCCGTATAACATTCTCGCGATTACCTTCACCAACAAGGCGTCGCGTGAGATGAAAGAGCGGATTGGCAGATTGCTTGGTGGCGCAGCAGAGGATATTTGGATTTCGACTTTCCACTCAATGTGCGTCCGAATTTTACGGAGAGATATCGACCGTATCGGCTACAATCGCAACTTTACTATTTTAGACTCGACCGATCAGCAATCGGTGATTAAAGGGATTTTAAAGGAAAAAAACCTTGATCCGAAGAAATTTGATCCTCGTGGTTTATTGGCTTCCATTAGTTCCGCTAAAAATGAACTAATTGATCCTGAAACGTTCAGCAAAAGTCAAGGTGGCTACATGGATCAAGTCGTCAGTGAAGTGTACACCGAATATCAAAAACGGCTAAAGAAAAATCAAGCGTTAGACTTTGATGATTGTGTGACACGTTTCACCCTAAGCATTTGCTAAAAATGCGGTAAAGGTGAGGGCTGAGGAAACTTAGCTACAACTGAATTTACGATGTATGGAATGAAATAAGTTATGGTCTTATGAAACATACAACCTAATACTTCCCTATGCGTTGTGGAGTGGTATATCTGCAAGGTATAAAGCGGGATGAAGTCACGTGAAATAACCTAAGTCCTTAGGGATATGGCTGTGATAGCGTGGGGTGCTATAAAATAGCTATGGTTAGAATGTCTAAATGTAGACTGACGAATCTGCGAATGTACAGGTCTAGACGAAGATAAGAGGGAAACTTCTTAGCTCCTTAATACGGAGTGTAGCATACCGAAAAGTATGAGTGGTCGTTAAGAAATTCGGGATATCACCAAATAGATATATGTGCTGCAGGCTTAAAGCAGAGACCTAAGGCTATATGTACAGCTAGTAAATTCGGAACGTGGAAAGCAGACAAGATACGGAATAACTTATACCAGAGTGTATCTTACCCTATAAAGGAAACGAAATGGGTTTAATGTCTGTGAGAGCGAGGGCACAGTACCTGAGAAGCTATGATAACAAGTAGTGGAGGGATAGCCCTTAGACAGTGCAAATTTCTAAAGTAAATTTCAATTAAGGAAAATTCAGAGGAAACGGTTAAGTTGTCAAGTTCGCTCCAAAAACGGGAGTGATGTAATGACGCTGAATACTAAAGGTAAAAGAGCTGAATACCATGATATTCTACCGTTACAAAATGAACTGTGGGAAAACGATACGCCCAAGAATCTTTATAAGTTAATCACTACCAAAAGAAATATTATTTGTGCTTATGATTGCTTAAAAAGAAATACAGGTAGTCATGCCAAAGGCGTAGATGAACTTAACATTGAAGATATCAATCACATAAGTTTAGATAAGCTAATTAAAACTGTAAGGGAGAGGCTGTCAGATTACAAACCAGACCCAGTTAAAAGAGTTTACATTGAAAAGGATAATGGAAAACTTCGTCCACTAGGCATACCGACAATTTGGGATAGGTTAATACAACAATGTATTAAACAAATTATTGAACCAATATGCGAGAAAAAATTTGCTCATAATTCATATGGATTCAGACCAAAAAGGAATCAAGAGAATGCTTTAGCCGATGTAATGAAAAGCCTGAACTTAAGTAAACATCAATACATCGTAAATGTAGACATTAAAGGTTTCTTTGATAACGTGAACCATAAGATTTTAATTAATCAATTATGGAGCATTGGTATTAAAGATAAGAGTGTCCTACAGATTATTAAAAAGATGCTAAAAGCAAAAATTCTTGAATCAAACGGTAAACTAGTGACGCCTAGTAAAGGTACTCCTCAAGGAGGTATTTTAAGCCCATTACTATCAAATGTGGTTTTAAATGATTTAGACCACTGGGTAAACGACCAATGGACTGAATGTGGTATAGAAACACCATCCATTACAATCCAAATGAATAAAAACGGGTCTCAAGGTGGAGATAAGTATAGGCATCTTAGAAAGTTCTCCACCTTAAAAGAAGGCAGATTAGTACGTTATGCAGATGATTTTGTCATTACATGCAAAACGTATAATGAAGCTGTTAGATGGTCTCATGCGGTAGCAAATTATCTAAAAAGAAGATTGAAATTAGATGTTGAGGACAACAAAAGCAAAATAATAAACCTGCAGAAAAAGTACAGTGAATTCTTAGGCTTTAAATTTAAGCTAAAGAAGAAACGAAATAAATGGGTAGCAGAAAGTAGAATATCGGATAAGAAGAAAAAGAAAATTTTAGCTAGTTATCGCCAACAGATTAGAAACACTTGGTCTGGAGCAGATATATACAAACTGAATACCAAAACTTTTGGGTTATGGGAGTATTTTAAACATGCAACAGTAGTAAGTGTAGATATGAGCGAAATAGCTTGGCGACTAAACAAAATAATCTATAATCATTTCCAAATGAATGGTGAATTTAGATATCTAACAGAATCTGAATTAAAAAGCACAGGTGTTGGAATCAAAATGACCAAGCTCAAGAATCACTGTAAAGTTTGGGTCCAGCACGGTGTACCAGTAATGCCAATATCGATGGGTAAAACTCAATATCCACTTTGTAAAAGAAGACAGGAAAAACCTTATGATTTCACAAAAGAGAAGAAAGATTGGCAATCATACATCATTCTTGTAGAGAGTAACATCACTTCTTCCACCCAATTCCATATAAATAAGGTTTCGAGATATGCTCAACAAAAAGGTAAATGTGCGATATTGAAACAATTCACGGGGTTAGATTTTCATTGTCATCACATCTTGCCAAGATATCTTGGTGGTGATGACAGTTATGAAAATTTAATTGTGTTAGATAGAAGAGTTCACAATTTAATTCATACAAAGTATGATTGGAAAATCAAAGAAATGATTAAAGAGTTAAACCTGAATAAACAGCAGATAGCTAAAATAAACAAGCTCAGAAACCAATGTAAACTTAATGAAATTGAAATAGAGTAGCATTGTTGGAACGCCGTATGCGCTGAAAGGTGCACGTACGGTGTGGGGTGGGGGAAAACATGGAGATAACATCAAATTGTTACCTATCACCATTAATCATGATCACCATTCAATTGTTCCAGCGCGTTCCGGAAGTGTTGGAGTTTTATCAACGGAAATTCCAATACATTCACGTGGATGAGTATCAAGATAGTGCGACACGTTGCTAATTGAAAAGATTAGCCACTAGCCGATGGTTAGGAGAACTGATGATTTGAAGAGTCGAATGAAAGAGGTAACGCTCCGAAAGGCTCTCCCTAATCCTCCGAATAGCGTCAAGATAAGTAAGTGTCTTGGGGTTATAAGCTCGGTGAAGTCGGCTGAATGTTGCCGTAACAAGTCAAGTTGACGCAAGCTTTCCAGAGGTGGAAGGCGCAACAAATAAGCCGGGGGTCTATAAATCGCTTATGGTGAGAATGTTGGTGCGAAAAAGCCAACTGACGAAAATCCGAATGTACGGCTCTAGAGGTATAGATACTAGAAATGGTATTACCACGATGCGTGGTGCTAGTGAGGTGGAGTAAGAGTTGTCTTTATGAAACACCTTGTCGTGTTATAGGCACGTCTAAGCTAGCAGGGCTAGAGGATTCACCTAAAAGTGTATGTACAGATAAAATCATTGGAACGTGGGAAGCTGACAACGTGGAGGTCTTACCTGCCGTTGAAACGGTGATAAGGAAAGGCAAAAAGCGATAACTTATCTTTATGTCAGTGATAGTAGTGGCACAGTACCATTGAAGTGATGGAAACATCATGGAGGGATAGCCACTAGTCAATTTGTTAAAGCAACTACATTTATCGTCTATCAGGTTCGAGTATGACTAAGAGAAGCGAAAGCTAACCATTAATTGGGTGGTGATTAGTTGACTGATAACAACCAATAAAAGCCTTAGACAAAATCAACAAACTTCGCAAGTTGGTTGGAAACGATAAAATAGTAGCTTGATGATAACAAGTTGATGGAACGCCGTATGCGGGGAAACTCGCACGTACGGTGTGAATGGGGGGAAAAGCTGGAGATGACATCAAAGGCTTACCTATCCATATCGAACCGAGCCCAATATATGTTAGTGAAACTATTAGCGAGTCGCTTCCATAATTTATGCGTGGTTGGGGACTCAGATCAATCCATTTATCGCTGGCGTGGCGCAGATATTGCGAATATCTTGTCATTTGAAAAGGATTATCCGCAGTCGAGATCAATTTTTCTTGAGCAAAATTATCGCTCGACGCAATTGATTTTACAAGCGGCGAATGAAGTGATCAAAAACAATTCGAATCGTAAGCCGAAGAAGTTATGGACGGAGAATCAAGAGGGGCGTAAACTGTCTTATTATCGCGGAGATAATCAGCAAACAGAAGCGCAGTTTGTAGCTGGGGAAATTAAAGAAATGACTGATAGCGGCAAGCGAAAACGGTCAGATGTGGCGATTTTATATCGTACCAATGCCCAGTCTCGTGTGATCGAGGAAGTATTGATGAAGTCGAATATTGAGTATACAATTGTCGGCGGAATCAAGTTCTATGATCGTAAAGAGATTAAAGACTTGTTAGCTTATTTACGTTTAATTGCTAATCCGGATGATGATATTAGTTTGCAGCGGATTATTAATGTGCCAAAGCGTGGCCTTGGTTCCACGTCTCTCGATAAGATTTCTCGTTACGCCCAAGAAAACGATATAACGATGTATCAAGCATTGGCAGAAGCGGATTTTATCGGCTTGAGTGGGAAAGCGGCGAAAACAGCGATTGAGTTTCGTCGGTTAATTGAAACGTATACGCAGCAGCAAGAATATTTGTCTGTGTCTGAACTAGTAGAAGAAGTATTAGAGCGCACAGGTTATCGCGATATGTTAAAAGCGGAAAAAACGATTGAATCGCAAAGTAGACTTGAAAATATTGAAGAGTTTTTATCCGTAACGAACAGCTTTGAAGAGGCGAATGATGATAAAAGCTTAATCGCCTTTTTAACCGATTTGGCGCTTGTAGCGGATATCGATCAGCTCGGCAAAGAAGAGGAAGAACAAGATGCAGTCGTATTAATGACTTTGCACTCTGCTAAAGGCCTTGAGTTCCCAGTCGTCTTTTTAATGGGTATGGAAGAAGGGGTGTTCCCGCATAGTCGCTCATTAATGGAAGAGGAAGAAATGGAAGAAGAGAGACGTTTAGCTTATGGTATGAAACGTTTGCCAGAAATCGCTTAAGGCGAAGGGATTGGCAGGGTTAGCATAAATTTTGCTAACAACAACTGATATTACGACACCACGGCGGAGAACCCAAATAATCTCCGTGACTAGATGGAAGCTAATACTCCCACATGCAATTCTGGTAACAGGTTGTGTGAAGTTGGGTAAAGTCGCACTAAGTAGCCCTAACAGGACAAGCTGAGGAAAGGTTAAACACTACTGTGAATATGGTGCGGGCTGGGCAGCTGTATATGGTTAGAATTTAGATAACTAATGACGAACCACTGAATGTACGTCTCGTAGAGCGGGCAATAGAAATGTTGTCTAATTAACTATATTCCAAAGGATTTATCGTATGGGATTCTGATGGATAGAACTAATGGGTTGTTCTACTGAAAAGGTATAGTCGGGATAAAGGTGGAACCTAAGTACAGTTATATACCTAGTAATATCGGAACGTTTGAGACCCCTAACGTTTAGTAATCGCTTGGGGATTGCGAATCGCATGAAAGAGCATGAATAGGGGAGTCAGTAGGGGCATAGTACTGTTGAAGCTTTGTAATGGAAGTGGAGGGAAGGCCCCAAGTCTAACATCAATAGTAATCGCTATCCCATGTGGAAAGAAGGCGATACGGTTGAAGGTCAAAGAAAAAGATATTTGGCGATATGGTATTAACGATATCGAGCAAATATTATTTGATAAAGCATTAACCAAAACACGATTTAACCACTTATGGCAATACGTCATAGACGAAGTAAATATTATTTGTTCAATTAAAATTATAGGTAGCAATAAAGGTAAGAAAACAGCAGGTCCAGACGGTCTAACATTTAACAACATTATGAAGCTCGATATTGATGTCGTTATAAAGGAAGTTAAAAATCGGTTATTTGGTTCAAAACAAGGTAAAGCAAGACGTGTGATGATACCAAAAAGCAACGGGAAGATGCGACCATTGGGCATTACAAACTTATTCGATAGAATTGCACAGCAATGTGTGAGGAATATCTTAGAACCAATTCTTGAAGCACATTTCAATCCTGAAAGTTTTGGTTTTAGAAAGAATCGAAACGCTCAAGAATGTATGTCCTATATCGCAACTACTTTACAATACAATAACGAAGGTCATATCTATGATTGCGACTTAAAAGAATACTTTGATACCGTACAAATCGACAAAGTGTTAGATAAGTTAAAATCAAACCATAATATACATGATTTAGCATTTCTAAAATGTATAAAACGGTTAATGTGGATTGATTTGATACAACCAAAAGAAAAATATAACGGGATTGGATTAAGGCAGGGTACGATTTTAGGTCCAATACTCGCCAATGTGATGTTCCATGATTTTGAACTTCGACTTCATGAAATAAATGACTTTAAGCGAGACAATGGACGCCAAATTATCCAAAACCCTAATATTCATAAAAACCATGGTAAGAATTATAAACGTGGTCGGGAATTTTACTTCAATTGGTTGCAAGAACGTAGAGTAGTGAAAATTATTCGATACGCAGATGACTTTGTATTAATTAGCAAAGGTAAATATGATATATACGATGCAATAATGATGCTAGAAGATTGGTGTAAAGAAAACGGATTAGAAATAAATCGTGACAAAACAAAACTTATCCCAATCCATGGCGACACACAATTGGAGTTCTTAGGTTTTAAATACCGAAAAACAAACAGTACCAAACAGAACTCGTTTATCATTTCGGTTAAAGACCAAAAGAAACTTTGGAAAGAAACGAAACGAAAACTTGAATGGTGTCTATGGAAAGGCAATTTAGATTACTTCATCGTATATATAAGAGGAATATTTAATTACTACAATATCTGCACGAATTTAACGTGGCTTATAAGTAGAATACAGTTATTGCTTATTAAAAAGATGGTTAGACGCAGAGAGGTTAAAATTGATATAGTCAGAAATCCACATGTAAGCTTTATGGTAAACGGTCAACTATTAGACCTTTGGGAGATGAGGAAACATAGTGTAAAAAGTACAACTAATTATATGTATGAAGTACACAAATTGTGGGAACCAAATCAAACAGAATATAAAGCATTAGAGTGGCTGAACTATTTCTTTGAAAACCGAACGAAAACTGGGAAAAATAGTAGCAATATTATTTACATCCCAAGTCTACTGAACCAACACAAAAAAGAACCGATTTTAGATAAAGAATATTTAACAATGGACCCACAAGAAATTCATATACATCATAAAATCCCGAAAAATTTGGGTGGTACGGATAGTTACAATAATCTTGTAATGTTAAGTAATACATCACATAAATTCGTACATGATGTGAATTTAAAATTGAAGGATTTACCTGCCTATATAAACTTAAAACAATTGAACAAATATAGAAAACTCTGTGGTTATAATTCATTAAAATAATGCGAAACTGACTATTGATGATTAGATGGAACGCCGTGTGCGGGGAAACTTGCACGCACGGTGTGGGGTGGGGGAAAAGCTGGAGATAACTTCAAAGGTTTACCTATCACCATTTGGAATCACTAGAGCGGAAGAAGAGTTATATTTAACAAATGCTCAAATGCGCACCTTATATGGTCGAACAAATATGAATCCAGTGTCGCGCTTTATTGGTGAAATTCCAGCAGATTTGATTGATAATATGGCAGCTGCTGAAAGAGTCAACACACCATTTGGAGTGAAAACTCAATCGCAAGCACCACGCCGTCCGGTGGCACGTCCGCGAATCAATACAGCTAGTAGCGGTACTGACTGGAAAGTAGGCGATAAAGCGAGCCATAAGAAATGGGGAACGGGTACGGTCGTTAGCGTGAAAGGCAGTGGAGATGGCGTCGAATTAGATATTGCTTTTCCAAGTCCGACTGGCATTAAGCGACTGTTGGCTAAATTTGCACCGATTCAAAAAGCTTAAAGAGAAAGGGTGTCTTGATGGACAAAACTAAAGCAACAGAACGAGTACAGGAGCTTCATAATATATTGAACCAATACAATTATGAGTACTATGTACTGGATCAACCGTCTGTACCTGACGCTGAATATGATCGTTTAATGCAAGAATTAATCAAGATAGAAAATGAATTTCCAGATTTACAAACACCGGATTCCCCTACTCAGCGTGTAGGGGGCGAGGTGCTTGAAATGTTTAATAAAGTCCGTCATGATACAGCGATGTTAAGCCTAGGCAACGCTTTTAATGAAGGAGATTTACGCGATTTTGACCGTAAAGTGAAGCAGGCGATCGGTGAGGAAAGCTATTCTTACGTCTGTGAGTTGAAAATTGATGGACTGGCCGTTTCATTAAAATATGAACAAGGATTATTTGTTCAAGGAGCGACCCGTGGAGATGGAACGACGGGTGAAGATATTACCGCTAACTTAAAAACAATTCGCTCGATTCCATTACGGACTAATCAGCCTTTTACGTTAGAAGTGCGGGGCGAGGCATTTATGCCAAAACAGTCATTTATTGCATTAAATGCGATTAAAGATGAAAAGGGTGAGGAGCCCTTTGCCAATCCACGTAATGCAGCAGCAGGCTCCTTGCGTCAGCTGGACCCCCGGATTGCGGCTTCTCGTAATCTCGATATTTTCTTATATGGGGTAGCTAACCCAGGTGAAACAGGGGTAACTTCTCATAGCGCTGGTCTCGATCTGCTTGATGATTTAGGCTTTAAAACGAACAAACAACGAAAAGTATGCGATAATATCGATGAAGTGATTGACTATGTGGCAAGTTGGGTAGACAAGCGCCCTAGCTTACCTTACGAAATTGATGGAATTGTCATCAAAGTCGATTCACTTGAACAGCAACAGGAGCTTGGAGCAACAGCGAAAAGTCCACGATGGGCGATTGCATACAAATTTCCGGCTGAAGAAGTGGTGACGACGCTAATTGACATTACGTTAAGTGTCGGACGGACAGGCGTGGTGACCCCGACCGCGATTTTACAACCGGTACGTGTAGCGGGAACAACGGTACAACGCGCTTCTTTACACAATGAGGATTTAATTAGAGAAAAGGACATTAAGCTTGGGGACTATGTTGTCATCAAAAAAGCGGGAGATATCATCCCGGAAGTTGTCAATGTGATTGCAGAACGCCGAACAGGTGAGGAGGAAGAATTTCATATGCCGACGCACTGCCCAGAATGTGATGGGGAGCTCGTTCGGTTAGAAGGAGAAGTGGCTCTTCGTTGTATGAATCCGAAATGCCCTGCACAAATTCGGGAAGGGATGATTCACTTCGTTTCCCGTAATGCGATGAACATTGATGGTTGCGGTGAAAAAGTGGTGGCTCAGCTGTACCGCGAACAGCTGATTCAAGATGTATCCGATCTCTACAAGTTAACGAAAGAACAGTTGATCAACTTAGAACGCATGGGCGAAAAGTCAGCAGACAATTTACTTCAAGCAATTGAAGCATCAAAGGAAAATTCGCTAGAAAAATTATTGTTTGGCTTGGGTATTCGTCATGTTGGAGCGAAAGCAGCGAAAACATTGGCGCAACACTTTGAAACGATGGATGCATTGGCTGAAGCGGATTTTGAACAATTAACGGCCATTCATGAAATTGGTGATAAGATGGCTGAAGCAATTGTTGCTTATTTTCACCTGCCAGAAGTGGCAGAACTCATCGAACATCTCAAAGCGGCTGGTGTCAACATGGTGTATAAAGGTCCGAAGCTTGCGACAGTAGAACAGTCCGATTCTTTCTTCGCTGGGAAAACGGTCGTTTTAACAGGAAAACTACATCAGTTGACGCGCAATGAAGCGAAAGAGCGCATAGAAGCACTTGGTGGAAAAGTATCAGGCAGTGTGAGCAAAAAGACTGATCTCGTCATTGCTGGGGAAGAAGCAGGTTCTAAATTAGCAAAAGCGACGGAATTAGGCATTGACGTATGGGATGAACAAAAGCTATTGGACGAACTTAATTAATAAGAGGTGGCTCGCTTGAAGCAGAAAATATTTTTGGCAGCATTAACGGCTTCTTTACTAATTAGTGGTTGTGCGCCGAAATTAGAAAAGACCGAAGAAATCATTAAAGGTGATGGCAAAGGAGAGAAAGCGATCATTCCGAATTACCAAATCTCTGAAGATTTTTATCGAACGCTAACACCGTTTAAACCGGGAAAAGCAAGAGGAATGGTCGTTGCTAATTTAAATACTCGCTATGATATCGTTGAATTTGAAACAGGGTTAATGCGAATCGCCCAAGAGAACTTTTCTCCAGACAGATATTTGTTCCAAGAAGGGCAAATGCTTGATAAAGATACGGTCCGAGCTTGGTTAAATAGAAAATATACCGATGCGCAGCTAAAAGAGAAAGAGATGAAGCCGGAGGAGAACCTAGGATTAAACCCGGTCGATAACGGCAAAGGCTCGGTACAAGAGCGAAATGAGAAAAGCCCGATCTATTTAGCTCATATTATGGAGCATAATTATTTAACGAAAACGAAAGAGAATTCATTAGAATTGAGTGGAGCGGTCATTGGATTAGCATTAAACTCTGTTCACTATTATACAAAAGAAAAATATGGTGCTCAGTATGAACACAAGATTCCGGATGAAGTAATAGAACGAGAAGGAAAGAAAATTGCTGAAGAAGTAGCGAAGCGAGTGCGAACGACAAAAGGCTTAAAGGATGTGCCTGTGACAATCGCTTTATTTAAACAGCAAGCTCAAAACTCGGTCGTTCCGGGAAATTTCATCGCCTATACGCATCTAGATGAAGATGAGGACACGATTGGAAAATGGCAGCAAGTCAATGAGAAATATTATTTATTCCCGTCACCAGAAGCAGAAAAAGAGCGGAGAGATGATCTAGGCTATTTTTTAAACTTTAAGCAAGATGTGGAAAAATATTTTAAAAATTATAATGGTGTGGTTGGAAAGGCATTATATCATGGGGATGAGCTAGTGAGCTTAACCATTGAAATCCCGATTCAATTTTATGGAAAAGCGGAAGCGATTGGATTTACCCAATTTGTTACCGGATTAACGATGGATCATTTTCCTGCTTATATACCAGTCGAAGTAACGATCACATCAACGAGTGGACCAGAAGCATTAATTGTTAAAAAACCGAATGCAGATAAACCATCTGTTCATATTTATGAATAGAAGAGCGGTGAGCCCGCTCTTTTTTTTGTGGGAATTTGTCGAAGGAAAATTTAAAATTATTTGAAAAATCTGTTCACTTCTAATATTTTCTGTTATATAATACGAGTAACAGAATAAACAACTGTAATATAACAAAGAGGGGATGAAGTTCATGGCCACTCAAACAGCTGGCATTAATGTAACAGGGGCAATGCGACCGGGTTATGAAGAAATTCTAACACCTGATGCACTGCAGTTTATTGAACAGCTCGAACGGCGCTTTGGAGAGCGTAGACTCGAACTTCTGGAAAAGCGTCAAGAAAGACAAAAAGAGTTTGACCAAGGTAAACAACCAGACTTCCTAGAAGAAACAGCACATATCCGCAACAGCGAATGGTCCATTGCGCCACTACCAAAAGACCTCCAAGATCGCCGAGTAGAAATTACCGGCCCAGTAGACCGGAAAATGGTCATCAATGCACTGAACTCGGGCGCCAAATGTTATATGGCTTGCTTTGAGGATGCAACTTCACCAACATGGGACAACATCATCGAAGGACAAATCAATATGCGAGATGCGGTGAACCGCACAATTAGCTTTGAAAACCCTAACGGAAAGAAATATGAACTAAAAGAGGAAACAGCTGTGCTTATCGTTCGCCCACGAGGCTGGCATTTAGAAGAAAAGAACGTACAGCTCGATGGGAAACCAATCTCTGGAAGCCTTTTTGATTTCGGTTTATTCTTCTTCCACAATGCCTTGAAGCAAGTTGAAAATGGCACAGGGCCATACTTTTACTTGCCGAAGCTTGAAAGCCATTTAGAAGCGAGACTTTGGAATGATGTCTTCCTTTTTGCTCAAAAGTATATCGGCATTCCGAGAAGTACCATTAAAGCGACGGTACTAATTGAAACGATTGTGGCAGCATTTGAAATGGATGAAATTTTATACGAGTTACGTGATCATTCCGCTGGTTTGAACTGTGGACGCTGGGATTACATTTTCAGCTACATTAAAAAGTTCAGAAATCAAGAGAATGTGATTTTACCAGACCGGGCTCAAGTAACAATGACGGTTCCATTTATGAGTGCTTATTCACAACTGACGATTAAAACATGCCACCGCCGAAAAGCTCCGGCAATTGGAGGAATGGCGGCTCAAATTCCGGTTAAGGACGATGAGAAGAAAAACGAAGAAGCCTATGCAAAAGTACGGGCAGATAAAGAACGTGAAGCCGAAAATGGACATGACGGCACTTGGGTTGCCCATCCTGGCCTTGTTCCTGTTGCACTTGAGGCGTTCAACGCAGAAATGAAAAAGTCCAATCAGATTGAATCGAAAAAACGGGAGGACGTTCAAGTCTCTGCTGAAGAACTTCTTGCCGTACCAGATGGTGACATTACTGAACAAGGAGTCCGCGTCAATATTAGTGTAGGCATTCAATACATCGCCTCCTGGTTAAGCGGACGTGGAGCAGCACCGCTACATAATTTAATGGAAGATGCGGCGACTGCGGAAATCTCACGTGCTCAATTATGGCAGTGGATTAGACATTCAAAAGGTGTATTAACTGACGGCCGCGAAGTGACAATGGAATTATATAAACAATTGAAAGAAGAAGAAGTAGAAAAACTGAAGCAAGAAGTAGGAGAAGAAGTATTTGCCTCTAACCGATTTGAAGAAGCGGCTCAGCTATTTGATCAATTAATTATTCAAGATGAGTTTGAGGAGTTTTTAACTTTACCAGGTTATAAAATTCTTTAATATAAAAAAACATTGGGGAGGAATTATCATGACAAACGAACGCGTACAACAATTACAAGAAAGCTGGGAAAACGATGCAAGATGGCAAGGGGTCACTCGTCCATATTCTGCCGAGGAAGTCATCAAGCTTCGTGGATCAATTGACATTGAACATACACTCGCTCGTCGTGGTTCTGAAAAGCTATGGAACTATATGAAAACAGAAAACTTCATTAATGCACTTGGCGCACTAACGGGTAATCAAGCGGTTCAACAAGTGAAAGCTGGTTTAAAAGCGATCTACTTGAGCGGCTGGCAAGTAGCAGCGGATGCGAACCTTTCTGGACATATGTATCCCGACCAAAGCTTATATCCTGCCAACAGTGTACCAAGCGTTGTGAAGCGTATTAACCAAGCGCTTCAACGTGCTGACCAAATTGCTCATATGGAAGGCGACGACTCGATCGACTACTTCGCGCCAATCGTTGCCGATGCAGAAGCTGGTTTCGGTGGACAACTGAACGTATTCGAATTAATGAAAGGCATGATCGAATCAGGTGCGTCTGGTGTTCACTTTGAAGATCAACTTTCTTCAGAGAAGAAATGCGGTCACTTAGGCGGGAAAGTACTTCTTCCAACACAAACAGCAGTTCGTAACTTAATTTCAGCTCGTCTAGCAGCGGATGTTATGGGTACGCCAACTGTATTGATTGCACGTACGGATGCGAACGCAGCGGATTTAATTACAAGTGATGTCGATTCTTATGATGCACCATTCATCACAGGTGAGCGTACATCTGAAGGTTTCTATCGAGTAAAAGCTGGTTTGGATCAAGCGATTTCTCGCGGTCTTGCTTACGCTCCATATGCTGACTTAATCTGGTGTGAAACATCTGAACCGAACCTTGAGGAAGCGCGTCGTTTTGCTGAAGCGATTCATGAGAAATTCCCTGGTAAATTACTTGCTTACAACTGCTCTCCTTCATTTAACTGGAAAGCAAAACTTGATGACGAAACGATCGAGAAGTTCCAAGTTGAGCTTGGGAAAATGGGTTACAAATTCCAATTTGTTACATTAGCTGGGTTCCATGCGCTTAACCACAGCATGTTCCAATTGGCTCTTGGCTACAAAGATCGCGGCATGGGTGCTTACTCTGAACTTCAACAAGCAGAATTCGATGCTGAAAAAGATGGCTACACAGCAACACGCCACCAACGTGAAGTAGGAACAGGCTACTTCGACCAAGTATCAATGGTTGTTACTGGTGGAGAATCCTCTACAACAGCTCTTAAAGGTTCAACAGAAGAAGAGCAATTCCAAAAGCAGTAATCAAAGTGAGAAATAACCTCCGAGTGAATAAGCTCGGAGGTTATTTCTTTTAATAAGAAGCTACTAGAAAGAGTACGAGCGTGGTAAAATAAACTTTGTGCGAATTGCTATAAGCTCGGGAAATTTGATAAGATGAATAGTATTGTGACACGCTTTAATTTTTATGGAGGTGAAGGAAATTGACACGTATTACAGAAGAACAAGTGAGACATGTGGCGAATTTAGCGCGCCTTGCGGTGACTGATGAAGAGGTAGAGAAATTTACATCTCACCTTGATGCCATTATCTCTTTTGCTGAGCAATTAAATGAGTTAGATACAACGGATGTATTACCAACATCCCATGTTTTAGATATGAAAAACATTATGCGTAAAGATGAGGCGAAACCAGGCCTTCCGCAAGAGGAAGTATTGAAAAATGCCCCGGATCATCAAAATGGGCAAATTCGCGTGCCATCTATTATGGAGTAAGGAGGGAACAGGATGACATTATTTAATCATAAGCTGACTGAGCTTCACGATCTTTTACATAAAAAAGAAGTGTCCATCCCTGATTTAGTGGATGAATCTTATAAAAGAATTCAAGAAGTAGAGGACAAGGTTCAAGCTTTTATCACATTAAACGAAGAAAATGCTCGCAAACAAGCAGAAGCATTACAAGCAAAAATCGGAACAGATGAGGCAAAAGGCCTTTTATTTGGGATGCCGATTGGAATTAAAGATAATATCGTTACAAAAGGGTTGCGCACAACGAGCGGAAGCCAAATTTTAAATAACTTCGACCCGATCTACGATGCAACGGTAATGAACAAGCTTCATGAAGCAGAAACGATCACGATCGGTAAATTAAACATGGATGAATTTGCGATGGGGTCTTCAACAGAAAACTCTAGCTATCAAAAAACGCGTAATCCATGGGACTTAGATCGTGTACCAGGTGGATCTTCAGGTGGTTCAGCCGCAGCAGTAGCCGCAGGAGAAGTACCATTTTCTCTAGGTTCGGATACAGGTGGTTCGATTCGTCAACCAGCCGCTTTCTGTGGTGTCGTAGGATTGAAACCTACATACGGACGTGTATCTCGTTTCGGTTTGATCGCTTTCGCTTCTTCATTAGATCAAATTGGTCCAATTACACGTAATGTTGAGGACAATGCATACTTACTAGAAGCGATTTCTGGTGTCGATCCGCATGATTCTACATCGGCGAATATCCCAGTTGATTCTTATACACAAGCCTTAACTGGTGATGTGAAAGGTCTTCGTATTGCTGTGCCGAAAGAATACCTTGGTGAAGGTGTGTCAGAAGACGTACGCCAATCCGTTCTTGATGCATTGAAAGTGTTAGAAGGCATGGGCGCAACTTGGGACGAAGTATCGCTTCCACATTCTAAATATGGAGTGGCGACTTACTACTTATTAGCGTCATCAGAAGCTTCTTCTAACTTAGCTCGTTTTGACGGTATTCGCTACGGCTACCGCGCAGAAAATGCTGAAAACTTAATCGATCTTTACAAGAAAACGCGTGCGGAAGGCTTTGGCGATGAAGTAAAACGCCGCATTATGCTTGGAACATTTGCATTAAGCTCTGGTTACTATGATGCGTATTACAAAAAAGCGCAACAAGTACGTACATTAATTAAAAAAGACTTTGAAGATGTATTTGAAAACTATGATGTCATCATCGGTCCAACAACGCCAACACCAGCGTTTAAAATTGGTGAAATCATTAATGATCCATTAACGATGTATGCGAACGATCTTTTAACGATTCCTGTTAACTTAGCGGGCGTACCAGGTATTTCTGTTCCATGTGGCTTCTCAAATGGTATGCCACTTGGTCTACAAATCATTGGTAAGCATTTTGATGAGAAAACAGTATATCGTGTTGCTCACGCGTTTGAACAAGCAACAGACTTTCATAAACAAAAACCAACATTGTAAGGGGTGAACAAAATGAACTTTGAAACGGTCATTGGATTAGAAGTCCATGTAGAGTTAAAAACGAATTCAAAAATCTTTTCATCGGCGCCTGCTCACTTCGGGGCAGAGCCAAATACAAATACAACGGTCGTTGACTTAGGCTACCCAGGTGTACTTCCAGTTATCAACGAACGCGTCGTCGAATTTGCGATGAAAGCAGCAATGGCACTGAATTGTGAAGTGGCATCTGTTACTAAGTTTGACCGCAAAAACTATTTTTACCCGGATAATCCGAAAGCTTACCAAATTTCCCAATTCGATCAACCAATCGGTGAAAACGGCTGGATCGAAATCGAAGTAGACGGCAAAAAGAAAAAAATCGGGATCACTCGCATTCATATGGAAGAGGATGCTGGTAAATTAACTCACGCAGGTAACGTTTCTTTATGCGATTACAACCGCCAAGGAACGCCGCTTGTGGAGATCGTATCTGAGCCAGATATTCGCACACCAGAAGAAGCATATGCTTATTTAGAAAAATTAAAATCAATCATCGAATATACAGAAGTGTCTGACTGTAAAATGGAAGAGGGTTCTCTTCGTTGTGACGCTAACATTTCATTACGTCCATACGGTCAAGAAGAGTTTGGTACAAAAACCGAGTTGAAAAACTTAAACTCTTTTAACTTTGTTCGTAAAGGATTAGAATACGAAGAAAAACGCCAAGCAGATGTGTTATTATCTGGCGGTGTGATCGATCAAGAGACTCGTCGTTTTGACGAATCGACTGGTCGAACATTATTAATGCGTGTGAAAGAAGGCTCCGACGATTACCGTTACTTCCCTGAGCCAGATCTAGTTGACATCCACATCGATGACGAGTGGAAAGAGCGTGTACGTGCAACGATTCCTGAGCTTCCGGATCAGCGAAAAGAACGTTACATGAACGAGCTTGGCCTACCTTCACATGATGCTAACGTATTAACGATTACGAAGGAAATGGCTGACTTTTTCGAAGCAACGGTGGCAGCGGATGCTGATGCGAAACTTGCTTCTAACTGGTTAATGGGCGAAGTATCCGCTTATTTAAACGCAGAAGGCAAAGAGCTAGCTGAATGTGAATTGACACCAGAAGGTTTAGCTGGCATGATTCGTTTAATTGAAAAAGGCACAATTTCTTCAAAAATCGCCAAGAAAGTATTCAAAGAATTAATCGAAAACGGTGGCGATGCAGAGACGATCGTGAAAGAAAAAGGCCTTGTTCAAATTTCTGATGAAGGTGTGTTATTGAAATTCATCAATGATGCATTAGATGCGAATCCGCAATCCATCGAAGACTTCAAAAACGGAAAAAGCAAAGCAACAGGCTTCCTAGTAGGTCAAATCATGAAAGCTTCTAAAGGACAAGCAAACCCAGCTGTACTGAACAAATTATTATTAGAAGAAATCAAAAAACGATAATGAGTGGACCTCCCGAGCAGATGCTTGGGAGGTTTTTTTGTGTGGTGGGGAGTTCAGTAAAAAAGACAAACAAATCAGCAAATCTCCTAAGTTAAATCTGTTAAAACCTAATTTTTCTAAAAAAATTTTAATTGATCTTTATTTTAAACCAATAGCATGGTAATATTATGTAATATATTAGACAGACAGTCGGTCTATAAGAAGGAGCTGTAAAAATGAGAGTTATAAAGAAAGCTGAGGAGCGTAGGAACGAAATACTTGATGTAGCAGATGAACTTTTCGGTCAGAAAGGTTTTGATGGAACGAGTACAAACGATATTCTTGAAAAGGTTGGGATTGCACGAGGAACATTGTATCATCACTTCAAGTCAAAAGAGGATATTATGGATGCGCTGATTGAGCGCTATAGTATCCGTCTTTTAGAGACGGCGGAGGCAATTGCCATGGACAAGGACATACCTGTAGTCGACCGCATTATCCGCGTTGTCATGTCACTGAACATCAGTGGAGGAGGCAGTCAGGAAATAATGGAACACATTCACAGGCCGCAAAACGCGCTTATGCATCAGAAAATACAAAAGGTCATAATCAACGGCGTTCCACCAATACTGACGAAAATAATCTGTGAGGGCATTGAACAAGATCTATTCAATACGCCGTATCCATATGAATGTATGGAAATGATTGTGGTGTATGCGAATACAATTTTTGATGATGATATGGTGAATATGACGAATGAAGAGCAGGTTTCACGTATACAGGCGTTTGTTTTCAACGTAGAAAGGCTACTCGGTGTCGAAAGCGGAAGTCTTACGTACATGATGAAGATGTTTGACGGTGGAGATAGAAACAGCAATGAATAATTCAGGAAATGTCTTCTCGGGTAGTAGTAGAAGAATGGCTTACTTATTGAGTTTTTTATGTGTTACTTCAGCCATTTATACAATTTGAAAACAGAGGTGACTTATGTATTACAAAATAATCCGTAATGATATTTTAAAAAGCAAGTTGATAACGCTGACAACAACGATATTTGTCGCTGTTGCAGCTATGCTTGTTGCTCTCTCGGCAATACTTGTTGTAAATCTTTCGGGTGCGATAGATACACTCATGAAGCAAGCGAAAACTTCGCATTTTATGCAGATGCATTCAGGAGATATTGATATTGGACGGCTTGCGGATTTCGCAGAGCAGAATAGCAATGTCGATGAATTTCAAGTGGTTGAATTTCTCAATGTTGATGGTTCGCAAATTATAATTGATGGAAACTCGCTTGCAGATACTGTTCAAGATAACGGCTTCAGTACACAGAATGAAAAATTTGATTATCTCCTTGATCTTGACGGAAATATTATAAGTGTATCTGATGGAGAGGTTTATGTTCCAGTAGGTTATATGAAGGATGGCATTGCAAAAGTCGGTGACAAAGTTGTGATAGATCGAAAGAAATTTACTGTTGCAGGATTTTTTCGAGATTCACAGATGAATTCGTTACTTGCCTCGTCAAAGAGGTTTCTTGTGAGCGAAAATGATTATGCGGCAATAAAGGATTTCGGGAGCACGGAATATCTGATTGAGTTTAGGTTAAAGAACTTGTCTGAAATTGGCGCATTCGAAACGGCTTACACCTCCGCAGGACTTGAAGCAAACGGACCGACAATTACATATCCGCTCTTCAAAATGCTTAATGCCATTTCCGATGGGCTGATGATTGCGGTCATACTTCTTATAAGTGTGCTTGTCGTTGCTATTACATTTATGTGCATACGCTTTACGCTTCTTGCGAAAATCGAAGACGATTACCGTGAAATAGGTGTTATGAAAGCAATAGGGCTACGTGTTTCTGACATAAAAAAGATTTATTTTGCGAAATACGCGGTCATTGCAGCAACTGGTTGTACTCTCGGGTTTGGACTTTCCTTTGTGTTCAGAGGCATGCTTCTTGAAAATATACGGCTTTATATGGGCGAAAGTGAAAAGTCTTCTCTTGCTTTAATTGTTGGAATAATCGGGATATTGATTGTATTCCTTGCAATTATTTCTTATGTAAGCAAAGTGTTGAAACGTTTTCAAAAAATATCTGCGGTGGAAGCTATAAGATTTGGCACTTCACAGGAAAAATCTGCAGGAGCGAAACGTTTTTGTCTAAGTGGAAACAGGTTACTTAACACCAATGTTTTTCTGGGAGTAAAAGATATTTTTATGAGAAAAAGTATTTACATGACAATGCTTGTCGTGCTTGTGATTTCTACATTTATCATTATCGTTCCACAGAACCTGTACAACACTATTTCCTCAAAAAACTTCATCACATATATGGGGATAGGAAATAGTGATATGCGTATTGACATTCAGCAGACTGACAATATTTCTAAAAAAGCAGCGGAAATTGCAAAGACGCTAGAACGTGACAGATCTATCTCTAAATATGCTGTCCTTACGACGAAAACATTCAAAGTAAAAACGGATGATGGATCAGAGGAAGGAATAAAAATTGAGCTTGGCGACCATTCGATATTCCCAGTAGAATATTCGGAAGGCAGAGCTCCTGTCAAAGAAGACGAAATTGCACTTTCAGCTATTAACGCTGATGAGCTAGGTAAAAAAGTCGGTGATGTTATTACACTGATAATTGAGGGGAAGGAGAAAAATCTCACGGTATGCGGAATTTATTCCGACATTACTAATGGTGGTAAAACCGCAAAGGCTGTTTTCTCTGACGATTCGGCAGAAATGATGTGGTGCGTGATTTACACGGAGTTTTCGGATCAATCTCTCGTTGAAGGAAAGACTTCGGAATATGCAGATAGGTTCACATTTGCAAAGATTTCGAGTATTGATGAATATATTACACAGACATTCGGCTCGACAATACACTCCGTCGGAAAGGCATCCTATGCTGCAATTGCCGTTGCGCTGATTATAGCGGTATTAGTTACACTGTTGTTTATGAAAATGCTTATTGCAAAGGACAGATACTCTATTGCGGTCATGAAATCGTTAGGTTTTACAAACTCGGATATTACAATTCAGTATGTTTCGCGTTCGGTATTTGTTCTGATCGTAGGAACTGTTCTTGGGACGCTTCTAGCAAACACTTTTGGAGAGCTACTTGCGAGCACGGTGATCTCATCGTTCGGAGCGTCGTCGTTTGAGTTTGTTGTTAATCCACTTTCTGCGTATCTATTATGCCCATTGATGATGATATGCTCAGTACTTATTGCAACAATTATCGGTACATCGAGAGCGGGAAAAATAAAAATATCTGAAAATATGAAGGAGTAAATTATGAAGAAGATTATTATCGGTGAAAATATAGTAAAGTCTTTCGGAGTAGGTAATGAAAAACATAATGTTCTCGATGGAGTGTCCGTGGAAATAAATGATGGAGAATTCGTTTCGGTTATGGGGCCTTCGGGATCAGGAAAATCGACGCTGATGTATGCGATGAGTGGAATGGGGAGTATTGACGGCGGAAAGGTTTCTTTTGATGGCAGGGATCTATCAGCACTTAGTGAAAAGGAGCTTGCTGACATACGCAGAACAAAGATGGGTTTTGTTTTTCAGCAACCGACTTTACTTAGAAACCTGAACATTCTCGATAATATTATTCTTCCTTCCATGCGGGATAACAGAAAAAGCGCTGCGAAGATTATTGAAAAAGCAAGATTGCTTATGAAAAAGGTTGGTATTGCGGAACTGGAACAGCGTGATATTACCCAAGTTTCAGGAGGACAGCTTCAGCGTGCGGGAATATGCCGCGCACTTATTAGTAATCCTAAAATTATCTTCGGTGATGAGCCGACTGGCGCACTTAATTCAAAATCCGCACAGAAAATTATGGATACAATTTCTGAAATAAACACAGAAGGTACTGCAGTTATGCTTGTCACTCACGACGCAAAGGTTGCGGCTAGGACGGAGCGTATTCTGTTTATGTGTGACGGGAAAATCGTGAGCGAAATGCGGTTTGATAAATTCAATGGCATAGATATTGATGACAGGGTGGAGAAAGTTATGGGTGAAATGAGGGGACTAGGAATATAATTAGGTTCAATGAAACTATTAAGTTCGAGTCACACGAAAGGGACTGTTTGGCATATAAAAATTTAATTCACAGTTGACAAGTGGGATATAAAAACTTAAAATAAACCTATAAAAATAATCGGAATTAAAACAGGAGGGAACGAGTATGCAAGAACAGTATAAAGTCATACCAGGTGCAGAGGCATTTTATTTTGAAGGAAATGACATCGGGATTTTGCTTTCTCACGGTTTTATTGGAACGCCGCAAAGTGTCCGTTTTTTAGGAGAAAGCTTGGCAACCAAAGGGTTTACTGTTCTTGCTCCTCGCCTTAAAGGACATGGGACGCACTACTTGGATATGGAGAAATGTACGTATGAAGATTGGTATGAAAGCTTTAAGGAAGGTTATCACGCATTAAAAGCTCGCGGAAAACGTATATTTGTGATGGGGCAATCAATGGGTGGTACATTAACGCTTAAATTAGCATCGGAATATAAGGATATCGAAGGAATTATCACGATTAATGCCGCTCTCACCATTCCAGAGCTTGAATATTTGAAAAAAGCCCCAGCTCCGCGTTTTATCGAGGAGGGAGCCCCAGATATAAAGGCAAAAAATGTGGAAGAAATTACGTACGACAAAGCACCTGTCCGAGCGATTCGTGAATTGCAGAGTTTAATGGTAGAGATTCCAAGTAAACTATCAAACATCAAGGTGCCAGCGCTTTGCATTAAATCTTTCATCGATCATGTCGTTCCACCAGAAAATACGACGTTTATTTATAAATATATTTCATCAAAAAACAAACAGCTCCTTACTTTGCCAAACTCTTATCACGTAGCGTCTATGGATCATGATAAGGAAATGATTGTCGAGCAGGCTACGCGTTTTATTTGGAAGCATTCGAGAACACACTCGTATGTGTCTGCGAAGTAATAGGAAAAGGGTGTCGGAGATTGACACCCTTTTTCTGTTATTTTATTACATCTACTATGATTTCAACTGCTTTCTCCATCTCTTCTTCCGTCACCGTAAGCGGTGGAAGAAGGCGAAGAACGTTAGTGCCAGCTGTTAAAATAAGCAAGCCTTTTTCTCGGGCAGCGGTGACGAATGGAGCAGCTTCACGATCGAGTTCAATGCCAACCATTAAGCCTTTACCCTTGATTTTTTTCACTTGTGGAGCAGTAGAGAGAGAGGACTCTAGTATGCTTGCAAACTTTTCTCCTTTTTTAGCGACTTCAGCTAAAAAGCTTTCGTTAAAAATCGTTTGCAATGTCGCTTTAGCAGCTGCTAGTGCCACAGGGTTTCCCCCGAACGTTGACCCATGTGAGCCAGCTGAGAAGGCAGTCGCCAGCTCTTTTTTTCCGATGATCGCACCAAGTGGCAAACCGCTCGCGATTCCTTTCGCTGTGGATACAATATCGGGGTCAAGGCCGAGATGTTGAAAGGCGAACGCTTTTCCTGTCCGACCAATTCCTGTCTGCACTTCATCAATAATGACGAGCGCCCCTTTTTGATGAGCGAGCTCAACGGCTTTTTGTAAAAACTCTGCTTCTCCGGAATTGATCCCGCCTTCTCCTTGAATCACTTCAAACATAATCGCAGCCGTGTCTTCATCTAGCGCTTGTTCAAGTGCTTTCCAATCGTTCAAAGAAACATATTCAAACGTCGGTAGCATCGGGCCGAAGCCTGTTTTGATTTTCTCCTGTCCAGTAGCCGCCATTGTGGCAAAAGTGCGGCCGTGAAAGGAATCGAAAAACGTGATGACCTTGCTACGACCGGTCGCTTTACGGGCAAGCTTAATCGCTGCTTCATTCGCTTCGGCTCCGCTGTTAGCAAAAAAGACGAGGTCGAGCCCAGATGCTGCTGTTAATTGTTCGGCGACTTCTTCTTGTAGTTCAATTTGAAATAAATTCGATGTATGCCAAAATTTATTTAACTGTTCCTCGATGGCGTTTTTCACTTGATCGGGAACATGGCCGAGGTTGCAGACGCTGATTCCAGAAGTGAAATCTAAATAGACTTTTCCGCTTTTATCTGTTAGCCAAGCCCCTTTTGCAGCAACGGGTGTGACATCCCAGCGAGCGTAAGTAGGAAATAAGTGGCTCATAAAATCACCTTTTCTTTTACAAATTTTGTCCCGTGCCATTCACCATTTTGGTAAAAGGCTTTCTTTCCAGATACGATATGAACTTGTTTCACATGATCAGAAAACGTTTGGAGCGCTGATTGTACTTTCGGAATCATGCCGCCGCTAATAACTCCACTTTCAATGAGCTCATTCGTCTGTGCTTCGGATAGTTCAGAAAGCAACTCTCCATCTTTCATCACGCCATCAACATCCGTCACCATGAGAAAATGTTCGGCTTTTAAGGCGTTAGCGACCGCAGCTGCGGCAAGGTCAGCATTAATATTTAACACGCTACCATCTGGACCAGCGGCAATCGGTGTTAATACCGGAAGTAACTGCTGCTCACATAATAATTGAAGGAATGGACTATTCACTTTTGTTACTTCTCCAACAAAACCGAGCTGTTCTTGATCAATAAATTTTGCTTGAAGCAGACCGTTGTCGCTTGAGTTCAATCCAATGGCGGCTAAACCATGCTTTTCTAGCAGGCGAACGAGCTTGCGGTTAAGACTTCCAGAAAGAGCAAGTTCAGCTGTTTTTAACACTTGTTCACTCGTTACGCGCAAGCCATTTTTAAATTCACTTTTCACTTGTAACGTCTCAAGCATGTCATTGATTTCTGGTCCTCCACCGTGTACAAATACAATGGAATAGCCTTGTTCTGTCAGTTCTTTCATACTAATAAAAAATGCTTCGGATAATTCACTTAACACACTTCCGCCGCATTTAACAACAATTGTTTTCATGGGATACCTCCTTGAGAAAAAATAGGAAGGAGCCTGATGGGTGGGCTCCTTTGTTTTTAATAAGAGAATGTTAACCGGCGTCTTGCGCTTTTCTTGATTGTCTAGCTCCAAGCGCTAGCGGCTAGTGAACTTCCGCCTTCCTCCTTGCGATAAGTCAACATCGATTCACTGTCGTTCATCGTGTTGTCTAGCGCCGCCAACTAGCCGCTCGAGGTCAAAAGTCAATCCGCCCAAAAGGTTAAAGAGCAACCTTTCAGTCGGCTCGTCTTTTGCTTGTCACGGCTGAACGAGTTGGCTTTGCATTTCGTTTTCCTTTATCTCGTGCGGATGGCTCCAGTTCATACGCCGCTGACCAGCGCTTTCCGCTTTTCTTCATTGTCCAGCTCCAGACGCCAGCGACTAGTGGACTTCCACGATCCTCCTTGCGATAAGTCAACATCGATTCACTTCCGTTCATCGTGTTTCCTTTATCTCGTGCGGATCATTCCAGTCCATACGTCGCTAAGCGGCGTCTTGCGCTTTTCTTCAAGTCCGATAGCTTGCGTTGATTTTGATGTAGTCGTAGGAGAGGTCGCAGCCCCAGGCCATTCCGTGTCCTTCTCCTAAGTGGAGGTGGATGGAGATTTTGACGGTTTCTCCTTTAAAGTATTCGATGATTTGGTCCTCTGAATAAGCGACGACTTCGCTTTGTTCAAGGATTGTTTGGTCGCCGATTGCGATATCGATTGTTTCTGGGTTAACGGTGATGTCGGCGTATCCAACAGCGCTAATGATTCGTCCCCAGTTGGCGTCTGCACCAAATACGGCTGTTTTGACGAGGTTTGAGCCAACGACTTCTTTCGCTGCGATTTGTGCCTCTTTGTCATTTAGTGCACCAAATACTTCAACTTCTACAAGCTTTGTTGCTCCTTCGCCGTCTCTCGCAATCTTCTTGGCTAAAATTTCGCTTACTTCCTTTAGCATCGCCATAAATGTATCCCACTGTGGATGATCAGGGGAGAGCGGCTCATTGCCAGCTAATCCATTGGCCATCACGATAACGGTATCATTCGTTGAAGTATCGCCATCAACGGTGATTTGGTTAAATGTTTGGTCGGTGACTTGGCGAAGCACCGTTTGTAAGTGCTCGGCGGCAATCACCACATCTGTTGTAATAAAAGCAAGCATCGTCGCCATATTTGGATGGATCATGCCAGAGCCTTTTGCTGCGCCGCCCACTGTGACCGTTTGACCATCAATGACAGCTTCAAAGGCGCATTTTTTCGTCATTAAATCTGTTGTTAAAATCGCCGTTTCGAATTGCTCGGCACTTGCTTCATTAGAAGCTGGCTGTAGCTTTTGAATACCGCTTTCGATTTTATCCATTTGTAAATGTTCGCCGATGACACCTGTGGAAGCGACGGCTACGTAATGCTCGGGTAGTTGGAATTTCTCAGCAAGTGATTTTCGTGATTGGTACGCATCCTGCAATCCTTGTTTTCCTGTACAAGCATTGGCGCAGCCACTGTTGACGAGAATCGCTTGTAATTTCTGTTCAACGGAAAGGCTATCTTGCGTCACTTTAATCGGTGCTGCTTGGAAATGGCTCGTCGTATACACAGCGGCACTTTCTGCTGGGACTTCTGAGTAAATCATCCCTAAATCGTTTCTCGTTTCACGGACACCTGAATTCACGCCAACAGCGGCAAATCCTTTCGGGGAGATGAGCGAGCCTTGTTGTATTTCATGAATAGCTGACATGCTTATTTTCCTCCTATGGGTACATCGGGAAGCCCTTTAAACCGGCTGTTTCTTCCAATCCGAACATTAAATTGGCGTTTTGAATGGCTTGCCCTGCTGCCCCTTTCATTAAATTATCGATCACGGCCACAATAGTGACGCGATTTGTTCGTTCATCTATATCAATACCGATATCGCAGAAGTTAGATCCTGCTACTTCTTTCACGCCAGGAAATTCCCCAAGAGGGCGGACGCGGACAAAATGGTCATGTTGATACGTTTCTTCATATATTTGATGCAGCTGTTGTGCGGACATTGGTGTTTTTAACGGTGCATAAATAGTTGACATGATCCCACGTGAGACTGGCAACAAGTGAGTGGAGAACGTAATCGGTCCAGTGGTTTCATCCCATAGATTCAACTGTTGCTGAATTTCAGGAATGTGTTGATGCTCGTTCACTTTATAAATCTTAAAATTATCATTCATTTCAGCGAAGTGGACCATTTGTGACAAGCCACGACCAGCTCCTGATACGCCAGATTTGGCATCGATAATGATCCATGAAGGGTCGATCGCTTTTGCTTGCAGAGCTGGTGCTAGTGCTAATAAAGTCGCTGTTGGGTAGCAACCAGGATTAGAAAGCAAGGTTGCTTGTTGAATATTTTCGCGATTCCACTCCGTTAAGCCGTAGACTGCTTGTTCTAGCATATGGACAGTAGCGGGCTCTTTTTTGTACCACTTTTTATAATTTTCTGGATTTTTCAGACGCAAGTCTCCTGATAAATCAACGACTTTCGTATCGTTGGCTAGCAGTTGCGGGGCGAGTGTCGCGGCGGCTCCAGATGGGACAGCTAGAAAAACGACATCCGCTTCTTGGGTAATTTTTTCCGTATCAATTTTCATTAAAGGTAAGGGACAAATGTTGAGCAAATGAGGGTACTCCTCTGTTGCAGGTACCTTGTCTTTGCTTGAAGAATAAATGGCATCAAGGTGAAAATCCGGATGATTGGATAAAAGACGTATAAGTTCAATTCCACCATATCCGGTTGCACCAATAACAGCAGCTTTCATGGCAACCTCCCGATGTATTTTTATTTATATTATTACATAAATATTAATATTTTTTATAATTATAAGATTGTTATAAAATTAAATCAACCGTTTTTGCAAAAATATGTGATCATTGCAGGGTTTATTCAAAAAATATAGAATATAAAACAAGTGGTTCAATTTTTAGGAATGATATGGAGGCACACATCATGACTTTGAAGGATTGGTTTGAAAAAGGATTGAAGCCGGAGCAGTATATGGATCAAATGGAACAAAATAAAGAAAATGTTCAGCAGATCCAATCCGCATTCCAACTCGCGAAAATGGAAGCATCCTTTTTGTCTCGGTTGCAGGAAGAGAATTTAAAGGCCATTGTGATCACAGAGGATTGGTGCGGAGATGCGATGATGAATGTTCCGATCTTTCTTGAGCTTGCTCAGCATGCCCACATCGATGTCCGTATTCTATATAGAGATCAAAATTTAGAATTAATGGATCAATATTTAACGAATGGGACGTCGCGTGCGATTCCGATCATCATCTTTTTCAATGAAGAAGATGAGGAGAAAGTGGTATGGGGACCTCGTGCACAGGCGGTTCAAGAGTTAGTTTCGAGCAAGCGCTCTAGTTTGCCACCTCTTGATCATGAATTGTTTGAACAAAAGCAAAGAGAGATGTATCAAGAGCTAAATCATGCTTTTCTCACGGAAAAAGGCTTATGGCAAGAAGTGTATCGGAGCATGAAAACGGCTTTAACTGAGAAATTAATTTAATGATGGACAGGCTGCTGGAAATGTTCCTAGCCTGTTTTTTTATACAAATTATTGAGGGGGGAGAAGAATGGATGTCGTATCAGGTTATTTAAACCGACTGAAAATTAGTAGAGAGAAGCCAAGCTTAAATTATTTGCAGCGGCTGATACAGCATCATTTATCATTGATTCCGTATGAAACGTTTAGCAAGTTTTATTATTATAATCAAGGTAGTCAGCATGTTCCAGACTTTGAATTGTTCGTTCAACATTTAGAGGATAGGGGATGGGGTGGAACTTGCTACTCGTTGAATATTAATTTTGCTCGGCTGTTAGAAAAGCTCGGCTATACTTGTGCGTTCGTGCGAGTTCTTCCTGGTCATGTAGCGATTATGGTCACGATTGAAAATAGCCGATACTATGTAGATGTCGGTTATGGCTCGCCGATGACCCGACCGATTGAATTAGAAAGTCGCTATCGTCATGTGCTGCATGGCTTTGGAGAAGAAATTATTTTTACAAACATAGGAGAGAACAAATTTTTGCTTGAGCGGAGAGCGAATGGGAAGACGTTTGTGACGAAAGAAATTCATTGGGTGCCGCTAAAGGAAGAGGAAATTATCGAGGAAGCGGCTTCGTCTTTTCAAGATTGTGATAGCAATATAACGATGCGCAGAATATCGGCTGTTCGCTTTCAAGGAAATAACTGTTATTTTTTGCGGGATGAAACGTTAAAGGTGATGAATTATCGCGATATTCGTGCCCATCATTTTAAAGAGAAGGACATGTGGATGAAAGCAGTAGTAGAGGCGTTTCAAGTCGATGAACAAGGACTGGAAGAATCGATTGCTTTTTTGGAGAAAAGAGGAATTGAACTGTTCGAAAAATAGCTTTTTTAGTTGAAAAGTAGTAAGATATTAACACAAGAAGTATATTGGGAAAAATAAACATAATTTTACATGAAGACTAGGATGGAGACAAATGAAAAGAGCAAGAATTATTTATAATCCTACTTCAGGGCGAGAGCTTTTCAAAAAGAGTTTGCCAGAAGTGTTACAAAAGCTAGAGCAGGCGGGCTATGAAGCTTCTACCCACGCAACGGTTGGAGAAGGAGATGCGACACGTGCTGCTCGAATTGCGGTTGAGCGCAAGTATGATGTCGTCATTGCCGCTGGTGGAGATGGGACGTTAAATGAAGTAGTGAACGGCTTAGCTGAGCAGGAATATCGTCCGAAGTTTGGAGTTATTCCGATGGGGACGACGAATGACTTTGCCCGTGCTTTGCATATTCCACGAGATAATATTCAAGGAGCGGTGGACGTCATCGTCAATGGGGACACAATTCCGGTTGATATTGGTCGCATGAATGACCGCTATTTTATTAATATCGCTGGTGGCGGCCGTTTAACAGAGCTGACGTATGAAGTGCCGAGTAAATTAAAGACGATGCTTGGTCAAATGGCGTATTATTTAAAAGGAATGGAAATGTTACCATCGATTAAAGCATCGGAAGTGAAGATCGAATATGATGGCAAGCTCTTTGAAGGAGAAGTGATGCTGTTCTTGATCGCCTTAACGAATTCCGTTGGTGGCTTCGAGAAACTTGCGCCAGATTCTTCTGTCAACGATGGCTTGTTTTCCTTACTCATTTTGAAAAAGACAAACTTAGCTGAGTTTATCCGCATTGCAAGCCTTGCTTTACGAGGAGAGCACCTTCAAGATGACCATGTCATTTATACGAAGGCGAATCGAATTAAAGTCCATTCACCAGAAAAGGTATTAATTAATCTGGATGGGGAGTTAGGTGGAGCTTCACCAGCTGATTTTGAAAACTTGTATCGACATTTAGAAGTATTTGTTCCCGTCGACCAGTTGCGTCCACAGGATCGAATCTATTAATGAAGAAGCCTGACTCTTTATGAGTCGGCTTTTTTTATTGTGAATTATTTCGTACATCGAAAAATATGCTACAATTTAGAGGTGTATAATAGTTACCTAGGTAAATAAAAAGGAGTGGCTTTATGAATTCGCATTTTTTGTTTCATTCGCTTCATCAGCTTTCAAGACAATTGACGAAGCGGGTGAATACGGTATTGCAGCCGTATGGACTGTATAGTGCGCAGTGGTCGGTGTTATATGTATTGAAGGAAAAAGGAAACTTGACGCAAACAGAGCTATGCGATTATTTGGCAGTTGAGGCACCGCCAATGACACGAACGATTCAGCGGCTTGTCAAACAAGGATATGTGAAGCAAGTGCCAGGTCATGATAAGCGCGTCAAAATTATTACATTGACAGAACAAGCAGAGAAGGAGTATCCAATCTGGGAAAAAGAGATTTTAGCTGCTAATCAAGAGCTGTTAGCCAATTTTCCAGAAGAGCAACAGAAACACTTGTATCTACTTACTTCGGACTTGTTGCTCATCTTAACAAATCAACAGAGAGAAGGGGACGGGAATGAGTAAGCCGGCTTTATGGACGAAGGATTTTATTAGTGTGTCTGTCAGTAATTTTTTTCTATTTATCGTTTTTTATATGCTGTTAGTGACGATGCCGGTGTATGCGCTTCAGGAGATGGGAAGTTCGCCAAGTGAGGCGGGTTTAGTAACAACGCTGTTTTTATTATCAGCGATTATTGTGCGACCGTTCACGGGACAGTGGATTGAACAGTTTGGCAAAAAGAAGGTATTGCTTGCTTCGCAGTTGATCTTTCTTTTAGCGTCTTTGCTTTACTTTGTTCCAGATTCACTGTCGATGATGCTAGCGCTACGTTTTTTTCATGGGATTGGTTTTGGAATGGCGACAACTGCAACCGGGGCAATGGTGGCTGATATTATTCCGGATTCTCGGCGTGGAGAAGGGATGGGATATTATGTGATGTCCACCAATTTAGCGATGGTCGTTGGACCGTTTCTTGGGTTGACCGCGATGCAACAATGGGGCGGTTTTACGATGATTGTTCTCTGCGTGGTAATTGCTGGTTTTGCTCTAGTTGCCGGTGGGCTGATTCATAGTCGTGACGAGCTGTCTACTGAACGTGCGATGTCCATTTTTCACGTACAATTACGCGCTCGTGATTTATTTGAATTCTCAGCGTTACCGATCGCAATCGTTGGCATGTTTTTCTCAGCGGTGTACGCTTCGATTTTATCATTCGTATCAGTCTATGCAGAAGAGCTTCAATTAGTAGAGGTAGCTAGTTATTTCTTTGTTGTTTACGCAGTGGTGCTACTATTATCGCGCCCGTTCACAGGAAAATGGTTTGATCAATACGGAGCGCATGTGATCGTGTATCCGGCGATCTTATTGTTTGCAGTCGGAATGCTTTTGTTAAGCCAAGTGTCCACAGCATGGACGTTTCTTACGGCAGCTGGATTGATTGGACTAGGGTGGGGGACATTATTTCCGAGCTTTCAAACGATTGCCATTCAAAAAGCCCCACCAGCGAAAAAAGCGCTCGCCACGGCGACATTTTTATCGCTGTTTGATCTCGGAATTGGAGTTGGTTCGTTTTTTATTGGTTTAATCGTGACAAAGATGAGCTTTAGCCAACTTTACGTGTATTGTAGCTTCTATATTTTACTAGGCGTGGTCATCTATTTCGTGTTAGTTCAACGTCATCAAACGAGCCGCCTAAAGTTTGAAAAAAGTGAACAAGTGGACTATACTGGGAAAAAATATAATTGAGAATTTTTTTCAAATAGAAGGGTGGAGCTGCCTTGCGATCAGTATTTTCTTATTTAAAGCCTTATAAATATTTAATGGGGCTGGCGTGGCTACTGATGTTAGTGGAATTGGCTGTCGAACTCACACATCCTTTGTTTATGGCGAAAATTATTGATGAGGGGATTGTGAAAGGAGATCTTACCGCTGTGTATAAATGGGGAGCGGTTATGATCGCAACGACGCTTCTTGCCTTTATTTCAGGTATTATTAATTCCTTTGTCGCCGCTCATGTCGGGCAGAATTTCGGTTTCGATTTAAGGGGAAAGATGATTGAGAAAGTGCAATCCTTCTCGTTCGCTAGCTACAATCGTTTCGCTTCCTCCTCGTTGATTACTCGCATGACAACCGATGTGACTCTTTTGCAAAACTCGGTATTTATGAGCTTGCGGATTATGCTACGTGCTCCGCTGATGATCCTTTTCGGTACGGTGCTGGCATTGCTCGTTCATGTGAAGCTCACACTTATCTTGCTCGTGACCGTTCCGGTGATGGTCGCTTTTTTATTAAGAAGGATGAAACAAAGCTCGACTTTATTTCGTTCCGTTCAACAACGACTTGATCAAGTGAATAACGTGATGCAAGAAAACTTAGCAGGCATTCGGTTAATTAAAGCGTTTCTTCGTTGGAGACATGAAAGCATGCGCTTTAAAGAAGCGAGTGAACAACTGATGGAACAAACGATTCGCGTTGTACGAATGGTGGAAACGACGATGCCCGTTTTGTTATTTGTGATGAATGGTAGCTTGCTCTTTATATTATGGTTTGGCTTTGCTGAATTTCAGGCAGGAACGGCAACTGCTGGAGAAATTGTTGCGGTCATTAATTACGCAACAAGAATTATTGCTTCCTTATCTATTTTTACGTTTATCATTATGATTTTCTCTAGAGGAAAAGCTTCAGCCGAGCGAATTGGTGAGCTGCTTGAGGAGCCGGAAGAGCAAGCGGACCAACGTTTGAAAGGGACACCTTTTCAAGCAACAGGTGGAAAAATTGAATTCGATCATGTATCGTTTTCTTTCCCAGGGAGCGAGGAGCCGGTGTTAAAGGATCTTTCTTTTACTGTTCAGCCTGGAAAAACGACCGCTATTTTAGGAGCGACAGGATCAGGAAAATCGACGTTGTTTTATTTAATTCCAAAGTTGTATGAGTCTGATCACGGAACGATTCGAATCGATGATCAAGATATTCAAGAGGTGCAGTCGGCGTCCTTGCGAGAGCAAATCGGCTTTGTCCCGCAGGAAGCCCATCTATTCACCGGAACGATTCGTGAAAATATTGCTTGGGGGAAAGAAGATGCTACCATCGATGAAATGATCGATGCGGCGAAAAAAGCACAAATTTATGAAACGATTGCCGACTTACCAAATGGATTTGACACCGTTATCGGCCAAAAAGGCGTGAATTTATCTGGCGGTCAAAAGCAAAGATTATCGGTCGCACGGGCACTTATTCGCAAGCCGCTCATTTTATTGCTTGATGATAGTACGAGTGCGCTCGATCTAAAGACAGAAGCGAACATGCTGGCGGCGTTAAAGCAAGAAACGTGTACGACGCTCATCATTACGCAAAAGATCAGCACCGCACAACAAGCGAATCAAATTATTTTGCTAGAAGATGGTCGCGTATTAGCAATTGGGACACATGAAGAGTTAATGAAGATGAACGGTTTGTATCAACAGCTAATAGCTTCCCAATCTGGAGAGGAGGAGCGCGCTTATGTCAAGGCACCACAACGTTAGGGTCGGACCAAAACCACAAATTAAAGACGCCACACAAACGCTCAAAAGATTGGCAAACTATTTGGCGAAGCGCAAAGGCTTACTCTTTCTTGTTATCATCATGGTCGCCGCAAGCTCAGGACTAGGCTTGCTCGGACCTTATCTTGTCGGGATGGCGATTGATGAATTTATCGTCACTGGTGATAAAAAAGGGCTGCTTTCCTTACTCTTTCAGCTAGGAGTTGTGTACTTTTTCTATTCTTTGACGATCTTTTTGCAAAATTATTGGATGGCTGGAGTGGCTCAAAAAACAGTATTTGAAATGAGAACAGGGCTGTTTGATCATCTCCATCAACTGCCTTTATCCTTTTTTGATCAACGTCAGCACGGCGAGCTTATGAGCCGCGTGACAAATGACATTGAAAATGTGAGTAGTACGCTCAATAGCTCAGTTATTCAAATCGTTTCAAGTGTATTGACGTTAACAGGAGCAGTCATCGTCATGATTTGGCTTAGTCCACTGCTGACGGCTGTGACGCTGTTAATTGTTCCGCTGATGTATCTTGGAATGAAGTGGATTACGAGCCGAACACGTAAGCAATTTAAAGAGCAGCAACGTCATTTAGGTGAACTGAATGGCTATATTGAAGAAGCGGTATCCAGTAAGCATATTGTCAAAATGTTTTCGCAAGAGGAGAAGATTGCGGCAGAGTTTGCTCGGAGGAATGGGGAATTAAAGCAGGCAGGCTATTGGGCACAAACATACTCGGGCTTTATTCCGAAGCTGATGAATGTGCTTAACAATTTAAGCTTTGCGTTAATTGCTGGAGTGGGCGGTTGGCTCGCATTAAAAGGATTTGTATCTGTCGGTGTGATTGTCATTTTTGTGGAGTATTCGCGCCAGTTTACTCGTCCACTCAATGATTTAGCCAATCAATTCAACACGCTATTGTCCGCAATTGCTGGAGCGGAGCGGGTATTTGATATTCTCGATACGGAGCGGGAAGAACAGGACGCGGATAAATTAGAAAAAGTGGAGACGATCCGCGGCGAAATTGAATTTCGTGATGTATCATTCGCTTATGTGAAGGGACAGGAGACGATTCAAGGGATTAACTTTTCTGTGCGCCCCGGGGAGATGTTAGCATTAATTGGGCCGACGGGTTCAGGAAAAACAACGATTATTAACTTGCTGGCTCGCTTTTACGACCCGGATGCTGGACAAATTTTAATTGATGGTAAAGAGAGTAAGAAAATTTCGCGCCAAAATTTACGAAAGCATATGGGGTTTGTGCTTCAAGACACGTTTTTATTTGAAGGGACGATCCGCGAAAATATTCGCTACGGCAGGCTAGAGGCTACGGACGAAGAGGTAGAAGAAGCGGCGCAGGAAGCCAATGCGCATTCGTTTATAATGAAGCTACCTGATGGATACGACACGAAGTTGAAGCATGAAGGGAGCGGCATTAGCCAAGGACAAAAACAGTTGCTTGCGATTGCTCGAGCGATTTTAGCGAACCCAACGATTTTAATTTTGGACGAAGCAACGAGCAGTATCGACACGATTACCGAAATTCACATTCAACAAGCACTAGAACGTCTTATGCAAGGACGAACGACTATCACGATTGCTCATCGTCTTAATACGATCGCAAGGGCTGATCATATTCTTAATTTAGGAGTAGTTTCTCGGCCTGCTAGTGTTCAGTAGGATGACAAGAAAAGTAATGATATAGGAGACCCACATAGATATTCTGAATCTGTGTGGGTTTTTTGTAGTGATATGTAAAATGGAAACATTACTAAATACCCATATTAGAAACTTGCTTATAAAAGAGGTTAAAAATGTAATATTTAACAATAAGTAGTCTTTTAGTTTTGGAACCGCCAATATAGTATGATTATTTTTTATGTCATTTTAACTAGTTTTAAACTTTGTCTGCTAAATTAGGAATAGATATTATACTCTGACTGCAGTCGCACAACGGCGCTGTTTTTTCATGCATAATTTATAACATTACAAGGACACAAGCTTATTAGAATATAACAAGGGGTGGATTCAATATGGTCCTTAGCCAAGCGTATATTTTAGTAAAGAGTGAAAAAATTATTGAATTTTCAAACGTAGGTAATTTATCATAGGTATATATTCTTTTATTTTTTTTTGTAAATGTTAAGAATTTGTAGAGTTAGGTATTTTATCATAGTGTCGTACATGATTAACAAAGAAAAGAGGGAGATTGAACATGGAAAAAGTGATTGAAACCCGTCGAGAACGTCGAGAAAAGTTAAAGAAAGTGAAAAGACATAAGCGGAATTCTAAATTAATTGGGACGACTTTAGCGATCTCACTTTCAACGGTCTCTATGTTAGGTCAGCCAGAAAAAACGAAGGCTTGTGATTGTGCCGCTCCTTATAAGGTACAAGCAGGAGATACTTTATATTCTTTAGCTAAAAAATACAAAGTATCAGTAGAACAATTAAAAAGTAAAAATGGCCTCGCTTCTGACCAGTTACGTGTAGGACAGGAGATTACCGTTCCCTATATAGCAGAGGAAGGAGAACCGCTCCATTTAGAACTAGAGGATAAAGAAGAACAGCCTACACAAGCTACAGAAGGCGCTTCAATAGAGAAAACTGAGCAAGAAAACAATGTAGCATCCGATGAGTTCGTACCACAGCCAAAGTTAACGATCACCACAGGAACGAACGGTTCTCTTTCAGCATCCTCCGCCCAAAAGCCAACAGACAAGTATAAAAATCCCATTTCTAACACGCAAAAAACTATTTACACAGTTAAATCAGGAGATAGCCTATGGACGATCGCTAAAAAACACGGCATGACAGTTGATCAGCTTCGCAAGGACAATCAATTAACCTCTGACAGGTTATCGATTGGGCAAAAATTAATGATTACATCGGGAAAGAACACATCGGTTCCCTCTACTCCTGATCAAAAACCTGTAGAAAAGCCTGTAGAAAAGCCTGTAGAAAAGCCAACGACGAAGCCAATTGCCTATATTGTGAAATCAGGAGATAGCCTATGGACGATCGCTAAAAAACACGGCATGACAGTCAATCAGCTTCGCAAGGACAATCAATTAACCTCTGACAGGTTATCGATTGGGCAAAAATTAATGATTACATCAGGAAAGGGCACATCAGTTCCCGCTATTCCTGATCAAAAGCCTGTAGAAAAGCCAACGACGAAGCCAATTGCCTATATTGTGAAATCAGGAGATAGCCTATGGACGATCGCTAAAAAACACGGCATGACAGTCAATCAGCTTCGCAAGGACAATCAATTAACCTCTGACAGGTTATCGATTGGGCAAAAATTAATGATTACATCAGGAAAGGGCACATCAGTTCCCGCTATTCCTGATCAAAAGCCTGTAGAAAAGCCAACGACGAAGCCAATTGCCTATATTGTGAAATCAGGAGATAGCCTATGGACGATTGCTAAAAAACATAGCGTGACGGTCGATCAGCTTCGCAAGGACAATCAATTAACCTCTGACAGGTTATCGATCGGTCAAAAGCTCATCATTTATTCGAAGGGCAATAATGGGAAGGGGGATACGGGGACGGCTCTCGTAAAGTCACCCCATGTATATCAAGTACAAGCAGGAGACACTCTTTTTTCGCTAGCACAACGATTTAATATAAAAGTAGAGACACTGATGAGCTTGAACGAGCTGAAATATCCAGTAGCGATCATTGGAGAGAAACTACAAATCCCTTCCGAGCATGTAAAGCGTAGTTTAGGCACCATCGTTGGAGCGATTGACAATACTTCTATTGAAGTACTGATCGATGGAACGTCTCAAGCATTAGAGGTTTCTTATGGGTCTTTGCAAAACTATCAATATAAACAGAATGCGCAAGTGTTTCTGACCTATACGAAAGGTAGCGCTGATCAACGTCCAGCGTTAATCAGTGTAACGGAAATATAATAAAGAAGCGGCAGACATGAGTCCTGCCGCTTCTTTATTATCGTTCGGATTTACTGCATGGATGAAATTAATCGCTTTTGCCTAAATCTTCATCAATCTAGGCTCTGGTTGAAATTTACTTAATCACCCTTTATACCTACTGAAATACTTTATATATCTTGTTTTATATTGATTTTATTGCGTAACGGATGTGTTCATTCATTAGAAACATAGACTCATTATGAACCACTATTGTAGGATTTTAGATATATGTTTTACGCTCATATGGCTATTTTCACGAATTTGTCGTTTTTTCTATTTAGATGTAATATTTCCTTTTGTGGGGGAATATTGAGATGAAGTTCAATTTTTCAATGTTCTCTTTTTGAAAAATAACAAATGGAGAGAAGAGCATGGAAAACAATCGAATGGAAACTCGCCAAGAAAGAATTGCTAAATTAAAGAAAATGAAAGCTTATCAGCGAAATTCTAAATGGATGGGTGCGACTTTAGCTGTTTCACTCACCGCTGTCTCGATGTTTGGGCAGCCGGAACAAGCCAATGCTTGCGACTGTGCGACCTCCTACACGGTGAAAAAAGGGGATACCATTTACTCCTTAGCGAAAAAATATCAAGTCTCCGTTGAACAGCTAAAAAGCAAAAATGGTTTCACCTCGGACACGTTGCACATTGGACAGCAAATCACAGTTCCAACCCTCGACGAAAAGGGGCAGCCGCTTCATTTGAAAGCGATGGAAGAAGACAATGCCAACGGTGACAACAATATGGCGAACGTGAAGGCTAATCAAACAGTTGAACAATCAGTCAAATTGGCAGAAAATGAAGCGCATTCTGTCTCGTCGAAAGTAACAATAGCGAACTCGCCAGTAGCTGCTACAGAGAAAAATGGTTCAGTCATTCATATCGTAAAATCGGGAGATAGCCTGTGGAAGATCGCCAACAAGTACGGAACGACGATCGTACAAATAAAGAAGGACAACAAGTTAACATCTGATGCGTTAACGATTGGTCAAAAACTAATCATTAACCAAAAAAGCACGCCATCTAAGCCGAGTCCTGGTCAAAAGCCAGTGGAGAAGCCGAAGCCGCCAACAACGGGTTCTGGTGTGACATATATCGTGAAATCGGGAGATAGCCTGTGGAAGATTGCCAACAAGTACGGTACGACGATCGCGCAAATAAAGAAAGATAACAAGTTAACAACTGATGCGTTAACAATCGGTCAAAAACTAATCATTAACCAAAAAGGAACACCGTCTAAACCAGGCCCTGGTCAAAAGCCAGTAGAGAAGCCGAAGCCGCCGACAACTGGTTCGAGCGTGACATATATCGTGAAATCGGGAGATAGTCTGTGGAAGATTGCCAACAAGTACGGAACGACGATCACGCAAATAAAGAAAGATAACAAATTAACAACTGATGCGTTAACGATCGGTCAAAAACTAATCATTAACCAAAAAGGAACACCGTCTAAACCAGGCCCTGGTCAAAAGCCAGTGGAAAAGCCAAAGCCGCCGACAACTGGTTCGAGCGTGACATATATCGTGAAACCGGGAGATAGTCTGTGGAAGATTGCCAACAAGTACGGAACAACGATTGAACAAATCAAAAAAGATAACAAGTTAACAACTGATGCGTTAACGATCGGTCAAAAACTAATCATTAACCAAAAAGGAACACCGTCTAAACCAGGCCCTGGTCAAAAGCCAGTAGAGAAGCCGAAGCCGCCGACAACTGGTTCGAGCGTGACATATATCGTGAAACCGGGAGATAGTCTGTGGAAGATTGCCAACAAGTACGGAACAACGATTGAACAAATCAAAAAAGATAACAAGTTAACAACTGATGCGTTAACGATTGGTCAAAAATTAATCATCTATACAAATAAAAAAGAGCCAGGCAAAATACCCGGCCAAAAGGTAAACAAAAAGCCAAAAAAGGCTTCCTCTAATACTATTATCGGCAAAAATGGAGAATCTTTATCACTTTTAGCCAAAAAATCTAATATTTTAGTAGAAAAAGTGTCTTCAGCTCAATCATCCACTGTGATGTATCAAATAAAAGCGGGAGATACACTGTATTCTCTTGCGGAACGATTCGATACAGAAGTAAGTGAGTTAATGACGTTAAATCAGTTGGAATATCCAATAGCTATCATTGGAGCAAACTTGCAGATCCCTTCAGATCATATAAAGAGAAGCCAAGGGATCATCGTTGGGGCGATTGATAATACGTCCATCGAAGTGCTGATCGATGGTACCCATCAAGCGTTAGAAGTTTCTTACGGGTCGTCTCACAGCTATCAGTACGAAGATGGGCAACAGGTCGTTCTTACTTATACAACAGGCAGCGACAATCACCGTCCCGCGTTAATTAGTGTAGCGCAAATTTAAATAAAAGCGGCGAGAATAGCTCTCGCCGCTTGTTAACTATTATTCTGGTTTTACTAAAATTTTCACTTGATTCTTTTCTTTCATGAGGGCATCGAAGCCTTCTGTCACGATGTCATCTAATTGAATGCGCTTTGTAACAAGTTGCTCTGCTTGGAAGTAGCCTTGTTTCATAAGCTCCATTACAGCAGGGAAGATGTCACGGTAAGCGATGATCCCTTTCACTGTTTTTTCTTTTAGGACAATATTATTTGGTTGGATCTCTGCGCCACTTTCCCAGATGCTGACGATAATTGTTTCACCTTCGAAGTTTGTGCAATCAATCGCTTGTTGAAGAACAACTGGTACACCAGTGACTTCAAATGCTACGTCAACGCCACCGTCAGATAGCTCTTTCAATTTCGCCACTGCATCCACTTCCGCAGGATTCACAACGATTGCTCCAAGCTCTTCTGCTTTAGCGATACGCTCTGGAGAAAGCTCAACCGCATAAATTTCAGAAGCACCGGCTGCTTTTAACGCTTCAATCACTAATAAACCGATTGGGCCTGTACCGAATACAACAGCTGTATCTCCCGCTTTTAACTTGCTCAAACGAACGGAATGAAGTGCCACTGCTGCTGGTTCTACAAGAGCACCTTGTTCAAAAGATAATCCTTCTGGCATTTTATGCACCATGTGCTCATCGACCATTGTATATTCAGCGAAACCGCCGCCTCCGCCTGATAAACCGTGGAAGCCTAAGCCATCACAAAGATTGTATTTCCCTTTTTTACAAGGACCACATTCTCCACATGAAAGAATTGGTTCTACAACGACTGGATCGCCAACGTTTACTTTCGTTACACCGTCACCAACTTCAACGACTGTACCAGAAAATTCATGCCCCATAATAATCGGTGCGATATCTTTACTGATAGGATGAGGAGCGTCTACTGGAATGAAAATCGGACCAGCCGCATATTCGTGTAAATCGCTTCCACAAATACCTGCCCACTCTACTTTAATTTTTACTTTTCCTGTTGTAATTTGAGGTTCTTCCACGTTCTCCACACGAATATCTTTTGCTTTATACCAACGTGCACTTTTCATAAAAAACCCTCCAGCTATGTAATTTGTCCTACTTCTTTATCTTACCATCATTTGGTTTGTGAAAAGGGGAGATTTTGTTACAGTTCTGTAAAAATTTTGTGTATTTATTTGTGTGGGAAAATAGCTGATTTTGTCGAGGGGATAGTCGTGTTATAATGGTGAGATGTGAACATTCGAATGGGGGGCTAAGCGTGTGGAAAGAAACTATTAAGCTAGAAAATGTGTACGATTTCGACCAAGCTCTTGATCGTCTCGCTATCGATCCGCTTCATTTGATTAATGTAGAAAAACGCTCTGTTCGCTTGCCTATTTATGAAACGAATGAAGTAGTAGTGGTTAAAGGGATCGGTACAAGTAACGAGCCTGCGTTTGAAGTCAGCGGCAGTCAGGAAGAAACAAAAGAGATTGTTCTAGCCGAAGTTGCACGGATTTTTCAATGGCATGCCCCACTTACTGCTATTCACGAACATTTTCAAGCAACCGACTTAAGAGAGATTTTTAACGAGCGAAAAGGCACACCTAGAGTATTAGATTTTTCCCCGTATGCCTGCCTCGTTAAATGCATTGTTCATCAACAACTTAATTTGAAATTTGCTCATACATTAACCGAGCGCTTTGTGCATGCATATGGTTATGAACATGATGGCGTTTGGTTTTATCCAAGCCCCGAAACAGTAGCCCAAATTTCTATTGAAGAATTGCGCTCTCTCCAGTTCAGCCAGCGAAAAGCAGAGTATTTAGTCGGTCTTTCACAATTGATCGTAGAAAACGAATTGAAGCTGCATGAATTAGAAACATTGAGCGATGAAGAGGTCGTTCGTACGCTTGTGAAAATTAGAGGCGTCGGACCATGGACAGCACAAAACTTCTTAATGTTCGCACTCGGTCGAGATAATCTGTTTCCAAAAGCAGATATCGGCCTACAAAAAGCGGTCCAAAAGCTTTATCAACTAGACAAAAAACCAACTTTAGACGAAATGGATAAATACAGTCAAAATTGGGAACCATACTTAAGCTATGCTTCATTATATTTATGGAGAAGCATTGAATAAATAAAAGGGAGATTTAGAATCGTGGCAAAAATTCAAGCCCCTGTGCAAAAAAACGAAATCATTGATGTTGTATTCGAAGACTTAACCCATGACGGGCAAGCCGTCGCAAAAATTGAAGGTTATCCATTATTTGTGGCAGGTGCACTGCCTGGCGAAAAAGGAAGCATTCAAGCAACGAAATTAAACAAAGGCTACGGCTTTGGCCGCTTAATCGAATTAAAAGAAACAAGCCCATTTAGACAAGAACCGGACTGCCCGATCTATTCGCAATGCGGCGGCTGTCAGTTGCAACATTTATCTTACGAAGGTCAGCTACAGGCAAAGGAAAAACAAGTGCGTGACGTAATAGAGCGAATCGGCAAACTAGAAGATGTAACGATTCACCCCGTACTCGGCGCAAATGACCCATGGCGCTACCGCAACAAAGCCCAAGTGCCAGTCGGTGAAGAAAACGGCGGCTTAGTCGCGGGATTTTACCAAAAACGAAGCCATTCCATCATCAACATGGAACAATGCCTCATCCAGCATGAAAAAAGTGATGAAGTCATCCAAAAAGTAAAAGCTATTTGTGACCGCTACGGCATCAAAGCCTATGACGAAACGAAGCATAAAGGCACGCTCCGTCACATCATGGCCCGCTACGGCAAAATCACCGGAGAAGTCATGGTTGTGTTAGTCACACGTACAGAAGACTTCCCAAATAAAAGTGCGATCATCGAAGAAATCACCGAACAAATCGACGGTGTCACCTCGATCATCCAAAGCATCAACTCGAAAAAAACAAACGTCATCCTTGGCGACACAACAAAAGTTCTGTGGGGCAACGAAGTCATTTACGACTACATCGGTGACATTAAATTCGCCATCTCAGCAAGATCTTTTTACCAAGTCAACCCAGAACAAACGAAAGTACTTTACGACAAAGCGCTAGAATACGCCAACTTAACTGGAGAAGAACAAGTCATCGACGCCTACTGCGGCATCGGAACAATTTCCTTATTCCTAGCCCAAAAAGCAAAAAAAGTATACGGCGTAGAAATCGTCCCTGAAGCCATCGAAGACGCCAACCGTAACGCCGAACTAAACGGCATCACCAACGTCGAATTCGCCGTCGGAGAAGCCGAAACCGTCATCCCCGATTGGTACAAACAAGGTATTACCGCCGATGTCCTCGTTGTTGATCCGCCGAGAAAAGGCTGTGATGAAGCCCTACTACAAACCATCATCGATATGAAACCGAAGAAAGTCGTTTACGTTTCATGTAATCCTGCGACATTGGCACGGGATTTAAGGATTTTAGAAGATGGTGGGTATAAGACGGTGGAAGTGCAGCCAGTGGATATGTTTCCGATGACTACTCATGTGGAGTCGGTGGCGAAATTAGAATTGAATTAATTTTAGGCAGATACTTTTATTGGGTATCTGCTTTTTTATTTTGGAATAAAACTATTAGTTCCTGTGTGGAAAATATAGTAATATTAAAAATGTAATGGTAAAAAAGTTTCATTAATGGAAGAGGAGGATCATATGCAAGTAAGGAAAGTGGATTTTCAATATGGGGCCTTATTATCTGTTCTAGTCAATTCAGGTAATCCACCTATTCTGGTTGGAGAAAGTGAAAAGAGAAATATTTATCAGATCGATACAAATCGTGGAAGTTATTACATTTACGCCAAGTATCGATTAAAGAACGTGAACAATTTAGATCGCATTAATTGGAATTTTACTTTTACAGAGGCTGAAATTCAAGAAATAAGAAGTTTATTGGAAGAAGGAAAGGATGTACGCTTTGCTTTCATCTGTTCAGCGATGAAAGGAACAACGGATCGCTATGAAGTAGTACTAGCTGATGCTGACCAAGTTGGAAAGTGCATTAATATTCAAGTTGATTCTAATGGGGCAAAAAGATTGAATGTACTGTACATCAAAAACCATAAATACTTGCAGCTTTACGGAAGTGATCGAGCCGATAAAATTGAGGATATTTCTAATACCATTCGTGTTGATCGTGATTGGATGAGTAGATTATAAAGTTTCGATTGGAAACTTTATTAGAAAGAGCTCGTAATACTACTACATGAAGATTTTGCCGACTTATGGTTAGTTAAATTAAGTGGTAATGTGCTTGAATCGATGATTTTTAACGGCATAATAAGCTTTGTATCGTATGTTTTGGCATAGATTTGTGAGACTAAATCAAGAAATAGCCTTTGAAATAGATCTGGGTTCATCCCATTTAAGCGCCGTGACAGCTGTGAAATATTAATTGAATCAAGGTCGATTGCTTGTTGGAGTTGGTCATCAAAAAGACAACAATCTGCACAAAATAACTTTATATAACATTTTTAATATTTTTAATAGTTTAATTAATCAAACACTAGTGTTAAGAATCTCTTAAAAAAATTTGGATATGAAATAGATTAATTGTATTAGGGGGAAGAACTATGTCATTTCAAACACCACTCACCATAGGTGAAGTAATAAACGATATCCATTCAAAAAAGTATTTGTTACCATCAATCCAGCGGGAGTTTGTCTGGAGTTCCGAACAGATTACGATGCTTTTTGATAGCTTAATGAGGGATTACCCAATTAGTTCGTTTCTTTTTTGGAAAATCCCTAAAGAAAAAGCTTCCGAATTTAAATTTTATGAATTTCTTCGAGATTATCATCAAAGAGACAATCGTCATAATCCGAAGGCAGATATAAATGGTAGCGATGATGTGATGGCTGTTCTTGATGGACAGCAGCGATTGACATCTTTGTACATAGCGCTTAAAGGTACGTATGCTAATAAACTAGCTTATAAAAAGTGGGATAATCCGCTAGCATATCCAAAGAAAAAATTATATCTCAACTTATTAGGTGCACCAGAGGATATTTCATATGAATATGAATTTGAATTTTTGACAGATGCAGAAGCCACAAAAAATGATGCAGATCATCATTGGTTTCCGGTTGGTAAAATGTTGGACTTAAAGGAACAATATGATGTTATGAATTATATGATTGAAGCTGGGCTATCTTCCAATCCTGATAAAGAAAAGGCGAAATATGCAAACAAAGTACTTTATAAGCTACACTCAGTCATTCATGTAAATAAGATTATTAGTTACTATCTTGAACAAAGTACAGAACTTGATAAAGTCTTAAATATTTTTATTCGCGTAAACAGTGGTGGGACGACACTTAGCTACTCCGATTTACTTCTTTCATTTGCAACAGCTCAGTGGGAAACGAGAGATGCACGTGAAGAAATCAATGAATTTGTCGATGAAATTAACCAAATCGGGCGAGGTTTTAAAATTAGTAAGGACATTGTGTTGAAAGCGTGTTTAGTCCTTTGTGATATGTCGGATATTTCATTTAAGGTAGATAATTTCAATCGAACGAATATGCTGTTGATTGAAAAAGAGTGGGATACCATTAAAAAAGCAATTCGTGACGCACTTGTCTTAATAAGCAGTTTTGGGTTTAGTAGAGAAAATATGACTTCTAATAACTTGATGATCCCAGTAGCTTACTATTTGAAGACGATTGGATTGCCTAATAACTTTGAAACGTCCACGTCAAAAATTGAAGATAGAAAGAATATTAAATTATGGTTTATCTCGGCACTATTAAAAAGAGTGTTCAGTTTTGCGCCAGATGGAGCGTTGAAACCAATGAGGGAAGTTATTAAAAGGCAATCATCAAATGGTTTCCCGATCGATGCAATTTTTGCACAGTTCAAAGGGACAAATCGTGCTCTACAGTTTACAGATGATGACATCGAAAATCTACTTTACTCCAAGTATAATCATGGAGAAACATTGGTCATTCTTTCGATTTTATATCCTTGGGCAGATTTAAAACATAACTTCCATGTGGATCATATGTTTCCGAAAAGTAAATTTACGGACAAAAGATTAAAGTCTTACGGTGTTCCAGATGAAAAGATTAGTGATTTTAAAGCGAATTGCAATTATCTCGGCAACTTACAATTGCTTGAGGAAATACCTAATATTGAGAAAAAAGCGATGGATTTCAGTAAATGGTTAAATGAAAAAATTCCTGCTGGAGAATTAGTGGATTATAAGCAAAAACATTATGTGCCCAATGTGAGCTTTGATTTTAAAAACTTTGATGTATTCCTGGAGGAACGTGAAAAATTATTGATTCAGAAATTGAAATCAGAACTTAGAAAGTAGATGCTACGTCTGATAAATTCTATAATTGTATTGATATAATAAATACATCACTAATGAATCGGAGGCGCATGTGAATGAAATGGTCTGAAGTACGCCAGCATTTCCCGGAACGTTGTGTCTTAGTGGAAGCAATAAAATCAGAAACAAGAGGAAGAGAAAGAATCATTGAGGAAATGTCAGTGATTGATGACTTTGAGAATGGTAATTTAGCATGGAAAGTGTATAAGAAACTACATGCAGAAAATCAACATCGCGAACTATATATCTTTCATACAAATAATGAAGAAATAAAGGTAATTGAGCAACCGTATATAGGGGTACGAAGAAACTTATGAGATTTTCAATGGATGAACACTTGCCTCTTGTTTCAGTTGAGATTCAATACAATGGAATGCAAAAGGCATTTAATAGCGTACTGCTTGATACAGGCTGCTCTTCAACTATTTTAGATACAGATTTGTGTGAAGATATCGGGCTGATGCTCGATTTAGAGAATGCCATTACACGAAAAATGTATGGAATTGGAGGGACCGAAATCTGTATTGAACAAAAAGTTAGCGGCATAATGATCGGTAAAGTTCAACTAAATGATTTTACTATACAGCTTGGCGATGTTAGAGAAATGCATGGATTTGACGGGATCATCGGCAGTGATTTTTTTCTTGCAAATAAATTAATCATCGACTTTGAAAGTATGGAAGTGCGAAAAAACTAGGTTAAGGTAAACACTACTACATCTTTTCAGTATGTCTGCCATCACCCCCCAGCTATGTGGAGACTATTGTGTTGATACAACGAGCTGATACGTAGAAACCCTTTGTTTTAGGCATTTTTTTAAACATATTGTCTTCACTGGAGAAGGGGATAAAATCAGAGATAAGGTAATTAAAAACTATATTAATGTTTCTGTGGTGGTTGATATAGAGTGTGAGGATACAAGAAAATAAAGAGTGAGAATCAAAGGGGTGCTGTGAAAATGGTACTCCTTTTTTCTTATCATAGCGTATTATTTATAGATAGATTCGGCTGTCCGTATATAATTATAATGAAATGCAATAGCAAGGACAGTGAATATATGGAATGCATTTCAGCCCCAAAAGCCGCAAGAAAGTGGGGTATTTCAGAACGACGCGTACAAAAACTTTGCGAAGAAAACCGCATACTAGCCGTATGTGGCTAATTCCAAAAGAGGCGGAAAAATCTAAAGATGGACGATATAAAGATAATTAGTCAAGGGAGGAAACCGCAAATGAAACGAATATTGATTATTGAAGATGATTTGTCCTTAGCGAACGGTATTGTGCTCGCCTTAAAAGACAGTGAATTTACCTTTGTACAGGCGCAGGATCTGCATTCTGCATGGCAAGAGACCGAAAAATCGGTCTTTGACCTTATCATTTTGGATATCAATCTACCAGATGGGAATGGACTGGATTTCTTGAAAGAGTTACGCAGGCACTCGGCTGTTCCGGTGATCATTCTTACCGCCAATGATTTGGAAACAGATGTGGTCACTGGTCTTGAACTAGGAGCGGATGATTATATCACGAAGCCATTCAGTTTGATGATTTTGCGGGCCAGGGTGGCCGCCAGACTCCGAAGCGCTGCGCCTATCCCTGTCGATCCAATATTGATTGATGACTTTTCGTTCTCCTTCGCAAAAATGGAGTTTTGTAAAAATAACATTCCCATTGAATTGAGCAAAACTGAGCAAAAGCTGCTTCGTATTTTGATTGAAAACAGAGGACATTCCTTGACGAGATCGCAGTTGGTGGATGCCATCTGGACAGATGGTGCCGAGTATGTAGATGAAAACGCCCTCTCGGTTACTGTGAAGCGTTTGCGCGATAAGCTGGAGGACACACCTTCCTCACCTGTATATATTAAAACCATATACGGTATTGGCTACACTTGGTCGGTGAGATAATGGATAAGTGGATTTTAATAATCGGAATTGTTGCGGTCACTGTGGTGGTTATCGTCATTCCGATCATTTTATTGTACCGTAGAAAAATGAAGCAAATCATGAATTCCCTGATTCATATGCTGGACAGCGCCATAGATGGTAGTTTCACTGCTAATACTTTTGACGAATCTGCTCTGTCGGCGGTGGAAGCAAAAATGTCTCGTTTTTTATCATCCTGTGCGGTGTCCTCCAAAAATCTGACTATGGAAAAAGAAAATATTAAGTGCTTGATTTCTGACATCTCCCATCAAACGAAGACACCTGTTGCCAATATGCTACTTTATTCACAGATTCTTATGGAACATGACTTACCCGAGGACAGTGCTGTATGTGCAAAAGCGCTGGCTACCCAGGCCGAAAAACTTGATTTTCTAATGCTATCTTTAGTGAAGGTCTCTCGTCTGGAAAGCGGGATTATTACCGTCAATCCTCAAAAGGGCACCATGCAGGCGCTGCTTAATGCCGTTATTGCCCAAATTCGGCCCAAAGCAGAAGAAAAAGAGATGACCATTGAAATTGAATTGATAAATGGCACGGTCTATTATGACTCCAAATGGACCGTTGAAGCAATTTGTAATGTCCTCGACAACGCAGTAAAATATTCTCCTCGTCAAAGTACTGTCACAATCCGTTCCATACCATATAATTTGTTTTTTCGGATCGATGTCATCGATCAGGGCATCGGAATTGCAGAGAATGAGCAGGAGAAAATATTCTCTCGCTTTTATCGTTCATCTAATGTCAGTGGTCAGGAAGGTGTGGGACTTGGCTTATTTCTGACGCGAGAGATTCTCTCGGACGGCGGTGGGTATATCAAAGTCTCTGGAGCACTAGAACGAGGTTCTATCTTTTCCATTTTCCTTCCGACTGAGAAAAGGTGAATCTTTCAAAACTGTTAGAATCCTGAAAGAATGTAGAAAGATTGTTTTGTTATTCTGTCTGTATCACGTAAAAATGTGATACAGATTTTTCTTATGGAGGAAGCTATCATGACTATATTAGAAGCAAAGCAATTAAAAAAAATTTATGGAAGTGGTCCAACGGCCGTTCATGCGCTCGACAACGTGAGCCTGACAGTGGATAGAGGAGAATTTGTTGCTGTAGTCGGTACATCGGGCAGTGGGAAATCTACTCTTCTTCACATGCTTGGCGGTCTTGACCGTCCAACTAGTGGCAGCGTGACGATAGATGACAAGGAACTTTTTGCACTGAAAGAAGAAGAATTGACCATTTTCCGCCGTCGTAAAATCGGTTTTATATTCCAAGGTTTGAACCTTATGCCTATGCTGAATGTCTATGAAAACATTGTTCTGCCCATCCAGTTAGATGGTAATAAACCGGATAAAAACTATATAGAGCAGATCATCCAGACGCTTGGACTTGAAAGCAAGCTGACAAACCTGCCAAACCAGCTTTCTGGCGGACAGCAACAACGAGTTGCCATTGCGAGAGCATTAGCCACAAAGCCCGCTATTGTACTGGCTGATGAGCCGACAGGTAGTCTAGATAGCAAGACTAGTCAAGATGTGATCGGACTTCTAAAGGTGACTGGGGAAAGGTTCAATCAGACTATTGTCATGATTACTCATAATGAAGAACTCGCCCAGCTTGCAGACAGTATTATCCGCATTGAGGATGGGAAAATTTTAGGTGGTGATGCGATATGATTCGAGTAGGAAATAGAAAAATAATCCGAAAATTGGCGGTCAAAAGCTTTCATGCTGCCAGAACGCGTAACATCATCGCTATAATTGCAATTGCCCTAACTGCGTTTTTATTCACCAGCCTGTTGACCATGGGGTCCGGTATGGTGAATAGTATGCAGCGTGCCGATATGATTCTGTCCGGCGGTGAAGGACACGCACGTATTAATTATATGACCGAATCAGAATATCGCACGATAAGCAGTCATCCTTTGATAACTGAAATCGCTTATTCTCGTAAACTTGCCGACAGCGTGGATAATGACTCCCTTATCAAGCGGCATACAGAATTTTGGTATTACGATGATCTTGGGTTGAAATATGCGTTTGTTGAGCCGACGAGTGGGCATAAGCCGCAAGCAGAAAACGAGATAATCACGGATACGACGACATTAGAGATGCTTGGTGTTCCACAAAAACTGGGCGCTCATATCAAATTAGACTTCACTGTTCACAATAAAAAAGTTACACGTGATTTCGTGCTTGCCGGTTGGTGGAAGAGTTATCCTGGTGTGCAGACTGGTACGATTCTTGCCTCCCAGGCTTATGTGAAAGCTCATTTGGATGAATTGAAAAGCACCTACCGTCAGGACCGGGCAGAAACCGGAACCATCTCTGGAATTATAAAGTTTGCAGGCACGCAAAACATTGAAAAAGACTTGGAGAAGGTAGTGGTAGACAGCGGATTTTCGATGGATACGAACGAACCCAACTATATAAATGCAGGAATTAACCCTCTGTATTTGTCGAAGCAGACAACAACAGGAGCTGGAACGATCGTCGCACTTTCTTGTGCCTTGCTGTTATTTATATTCACAGGCTATCTGATTATCTATAATATTTTTCAGATTTCCGTTTTGCGCGATATGCACTTTTATGGACTGCTGAAAACGATCGGCACTACGGGACGGCAACTTTACGCGATCATTTGCCGACAGGCGTGGATACTTTCGTTGATTGGTATTCCATTAGGGCTTTGTGGCGGCTTTTTTGTGGGGAAGGCACTGCTACCGACGCTGCTGGCGCAATCCAGTTTCGAAGGGAACGCGGTAATTGTATCACCTAACCCTCTTATTTTTGTAGTGGCTGCCGCATTCACACTAATTACTGTGTTTATTAGCACCCGAAAGCCAGCAAAAATGGCGGCAAAAGTATCCCCAATCGAAGCTGTTCGTTATACGGATGCCGATTTAAGCAGTGGTAAGAAAAAGAAGAAAAAGACAAAGGATGGAACCCCTCAAAAAAGGATGGCATGGGCCAATCTTTGGAGAAATAAAAAACGTACTGTTCTAGTGATTCTAAGTCTTTCGCTTAGCATTGTACTAACCAATACGGTTTTCAATTTCTCGCAGAGCGTGGATGCAGAGAATGCTCTTAAAAATGCCAGTGTTTCTGATTTTAGTATCGGTCAGGCCAATTTATTTTTCCAATACCAAATCAATGCAGAAAGTGCGCTTAGCGAAAGTTTTATCAGCGCTGTAGAAAAACAGGATGGATTTAAAACAGGTGATCGCCAATACGGCAGTAAAGCGACATACATAAGCGAAACTACGAAGCAGACAATCAATCAACAGCAGGACGGTTCATTTTCCACACATATATATGGTATGGATGAATTTCCGTTTTCGCGTCTCAAATTAGTGGATGGTGAAATAGATAAAGAGAAACTTGCAACAGGGAAGTACATTCTAGAAGGTGTCTGGGTAGATTCCCGCGGTCATATGGATATGGGCAGTATGAATCATAGTATTGGGGATAAAGTCGAATTGAATTATAACGGTAATATTCATGAAGTAACTGTACTTGGCCATGTCATCGCAAACGAGGCAAATACTTATGACTGGGTCGATTCCTGCTTCTTTCTTCCGGGTGATGTTTATAAAGAATTGACCGGCAATACTTATGCCATGAGCTATGTATTTGATGTTACGCAAGATAAAGAAACTGATATGGAGCAGTTTCTAAAACAGTATACGAACAGTGTTGAGCCAGCAATGAGTTATAAATCCAAACTCACTACTTTAGCCGGTGTTACGGATATTAAGAATACCATTGTATTGGTTGGCGGCACGATTGCATTCATTATTGGAATCATCGGTATTTTGAATTTTATCAATACCATGTTAACCAGTATCTTGATTCGTCGCAGAGAACTGGCCATACTGCAAAGCATCGGCATGACTAGAAAGCAGCTTGTCGCAATGCTATGCCTAGAGGGATGCTATTATGCCACATTTACTGCGGTAATTTCCGTCTTGTTAAGCGTTGGAAGTTCACTATTGATCGTGCGTCCATTATGTGATCAGATTTGGTTTTTAAACTTCAAATTTACTTTCTGGCCACTGGTAATCATCTTCCCGCTATTATTTATGCTAGGTTCTTTAGTTCCATATGCTGCCTATCGCTTTACAGGTAGACAAAGTGTTGTAGAACGTCTAAGGACTGATTGGTTATAAAATTTTATGAGTGTAGTATGATGGGCAAGCCTTTGATACTTGAAACCTTGGTCTTGGCAAGTAAGGAGAGTGAAACTATGAAAAACTTAGAAAGTTCTCTCAGTATAAAAAAGATTACTATATGGATGCTTATCGCTTCTCTATTGATGGGCAGCTATTTGGGGGTAAAAGGATTTTTTCCGGCATTTCATCAGGTGGCTGGATTAGAGAATGGGTGGAACTTAATATTGGTAAATCGAGATATTTACATCCCTGATGATTACAATATAGAATTAACTGTTTTATCAAATGGTGAGCGCGTTGATTCCCGAATATATCCCGATCTACAAGATATGTTTGATAATGCCAGAAAAGATGGCGTATATCCAGTAGTAGGAGCTGGATTCAGGACACATGAGAAGCAGCAAACACTTTTTGCTCAAAAGATAGAAGCATATCGAGCGGAGGGATATTCAAAAGCAGAATCCCGTAAGTTGGCGAAAGAAGCAGTTGCGTTACCGGATACAAGCGAGCATCAATTAGGACTTGCTGTGGATATAAACGCTGATCAATCTAAATCAACGAACGACGAAGTTTATGATTGGCTTGCCCAAAACGCATACCACTATGGTTTTATTTTACGCTATCCGCCTGATAAAACAGATATTACAGGCACGGTTTATGAGCCATGGCATTACCGATATGTCGGGAAAGATGCTGCAAGAGAGATGTATACGCAAAAGGTTTGTCTTGAGGAATATATAGATGGATTGGATTGAAATTCCCCACTATTCTGTTCGAAGTGCAAACAGGAAACGTTAATGAATATATGACAGTTATTGGCTCTTCTTTTTTGTAAAAGTTCATCTCATCTTCTCTATATTTTTGGAGTATGATCTAACCCTCCATTATAACACCAGACTTTTAATGGATGTTACGATGATAGTATAGAGGTGATGCCAGAGGGACTTCAAAGAATAGCTGATATTTTGCCACTGACACAAGGCATTAAGCTGATAAAAGCAGCCTCTCTTGGAATGGAAATAGATAGTGTTTTACTTCCAATTATAATAATGGGTATTGTCGCAGTAATTTGTATAGGATTGTCTATCAAATTTTTCAAGTGGGAATAATTCATCTGAGAATAACATAGCAATTCAAAGCCGCCAGCGAGTGACGAGGTAACTTCTGTGTATCCACAGACTTGTTAAATATACAAGGGAAGTGCGTTAAATAATAAGGAAAATATCCCAAGCGGCTGTTTCAGTTGCTTGAGGTATTTCATTTGTGTAATCATCAAACTATCCTACAATTGAAAATTAAATATAAAAAATGTCGATTGATCAGAAATTAATAAACAAATATCAATAAAAATTTACTATTAATTTTACGGATAATTGCGATAAATAGCGACAAAATAAGGCGTCAATCCTTACAGGAAGCAGGGCAGAGCGCTTTGTTTAGCGTATGGGGGGTAGAGTCGCTCTTTCCATCAGTTGTTAAATAACTTATAATGGTGATGTTTTAATGTATCAACAATAATGCTATACTATAAGTAATAATGCTATACTATAATTAATTAATGATATACTACAATTAAGTTACAATTGATGCGGAAAAGGTGTTTGACTAGAGGGCGCCCTGACTTGCTGTGACGTTTAAATAGGAGCGCCTATATCCTTTCTGCAAATCTGAGGGGATAAGGATGGGTAAGATGAGCAACAGAGAAGAAAAGTCAGATGTTATCTTAATAGGTGCTGGAATCATGAGTGCCACGTTGGGAACGCTTCTGAAAGAATTAGTGCCAGATTGGAAAATTACAGCGTTTGAGAAGCTCGAAAAAGCAGGGGAAGAAAGCTCTAATGAATGGAATAATGCAGGAACGGGGCATGCTGCACTGTGCGAGCTGAACTATACTTCTGAAAAGCCAGACGGATCTATCGATATTAAGAAAGCGATTAAAGTAAATGAGCAGTTCCAAGTTTCAATGCAGTTTTGGTCTCATCTTGTGAATAACAAGTTGATCAATAATCCACAAGACTTTATTATGCCGCTACCTCATATCAGTATGGTACAAGGGGAAGACAATGTAAAGTTTTTAAAGAAACGTTTTGAAGCAATGGCGAACAATCCTTTATTCAAAGGGATGGAATTCTCTGACGAACCGGAAACATTGAAGAAATGGATTCCGCTTATTATGCAAGATCGTTTAGAAAGTGATCGCATTGCAGCAACGAAAATCGACTCAGGAACGGATGTTAACTTCGGTGCTTTAACACGTATGTTATTTGAGCAGCTACAAACTCAAAATGTCGATGTCGAATATAAACATAGTGTTGAAAGCATTAAACGCAATAGCGACGGCTCATGGTCATTAAAGGTGCATGATCTTGTTGGTTGTAAAATGACATACCATAGGGCGAAATTTGTCTTCCTTGGAGCTGGTGGAGGAAGCTTGCAGTTGCTACAGCAAACGGGTATTCCTGAAGGGAAACATATTGGTGGATTCCCGATCAGCGGATTATTCTTAGTATGTAAAAATCAAGAAGTGGTTGAGCAACATCATGCAAAAGTATACGGAAAAGCTGCAGTTGGTGCACCGCCAATGTCTGTTCCGCATCTTGATACACGCTATATCGACAACAAAAAATCATTGCTATTTGGGCCGTTCGCTGGCTTCTCACCTAAGTTTTTAAAAACAGGTTCAAACATGGATTTAATCTCTTCTGTCAAACCGCATAATATTACGACGTTATTGGCGGCAGGAGTAAAAGAGATGGCGTTGACAAAATACTTGATCCAACAGCTGATGTTATCGAAAGAACAGCGTATGGAAGAGTTGCGTGAATTTATCCCGAACGCTGAGAGTGAAGATTGGGATATTGTCGTAGCGGGCCAACGTGTACAAGTGATTAAAGATACGGAAGCGGGCGGTAAAGGAACGCTTCAATTTGGTACGGAAGTAGTTAGCTCGGCTGACGGCTCGATTGCAGCCTTGCTCGGAGCTTCACCTGGTGCTTCTACCGCTGTTTCCGTCATGCTTGAGGTCATCAAAAAATGCTTCCCTGATCGCATGAAAGAGTGGGAGCCGAAAATTAAAGAGATGATCCCTTCTTATGGCGTATCACTACTAGAAAACCCAGAACTGATTGACAAAATTCATACTTCAACAGAGCAGGCGCTCGGTTTAAGTCAACACTCGCCGTCACAAACAGAAGGCGAAGGCGTATTATCATAACTGAAATAAAAGAGGACTTCCCATTTTTTGTGGGAAGTCCTTTTCTATTTCAGTGGGACGAGGGAGCCGTCTCCTATTTAATAATCTCCTTTAATCGTCCCGCCAGTGGTAAAACGATGATCCCAGCAATGACGACTTGCATGACGTTTCCTGGGATGGAGCCGAATGGCTGAATCCAGTTGCCGTAAAGGATCACTTCAGCGAAGTAGTAGCCGACGACTTTGATCATCAGTGCAGCGACGATGGCAAGTGTGTAAACGATGGCTCTTTTGCCAGGCATTTAGAAGATGATTTGATATAAGTTATTAAGCATGATATAAGTGTAAAAGAAGTGGAACATTTGGTTTTATATTTTTTGACTGAGAGTTTGAAGTTGTATCCATAGTGAGAGGATTTGAATTTGAAATGATAGATAATTTTTGGCGTGATTTACCACGACCATTTTTTGTACTTGCACCGATGGAAGATGTGACAGATGTTGTTTTTCGTCACGTAGTAAGTGAAGCCGGTCGACCGGATGTATTTTTCACAGAGTTTACAAACTCGGATAGTTATTGTCATCCAGATGGGATCAAAAGTGTGCGTGGCCGTTTGACCTTTACAGAAGATGAACAGCCAATGGTGGCACATATTTGGGGGGATAATCCTGAATATTTCCGTCAAATGAGTATTGGCATGGCAGAGCTAGGGTTTAAAGGCATCGATATTAATATGGGCTGCCCTGTCCCGAATGTGGCATCGAGAGGGAAAGGTAGTGGCCTTATTCTACGTCCAGACGTTGCGGCAGAACTTATTCAAGCAGCAAAAGCGGGTGAACTGCCTGTCAGTGTGAAAACACGACTTGGCTATAAGGAGTTAAATGAGTGGGAGGGGTGGCTAACGCATATTTTAAAACAAGATATTGCGAACCTTTCTATTCATTTACGTACAAGAGAGGAAATGAGCCAAGTAGATGCGCATTGGGAGCTAATTCCGGAAATAAAAAAATTACGTGACCGTATCGCACCAAATACGCTACTAACAATCAATGGAGACATTCCTGACCGTCAAGTTGGACTACAGCTTGCTGAACAATATGGTATTGATGGCGTTATGATCGGGCGAGGTATTTTTAAAAATCCTTTTGCTTTTGAGAAAGAGCCAAAAGAGCATAGCAGTAAAGAATACCTTGATCTTTTAAGACTGCAGCTTGATCTTCAAGATCAATATGCGGAAGAACTGCCACGTTCCATCACAGGGCTTCATCGCTTTTTCAAAATTTATGTCAAAGGATTCCCTGGAGCGGCTGAATTAAGAAATCAATTGATGAACACGAAATCAACTGATGAAGTGCGTGCGTTGCTTGATAACTTTGGGGAAGAATGTTAATGGGACAGGGAAATGATGTAACTTTCAAAAAGTTATTAAGCATGTTAAAGGATACGCTTTTACTGCTGGATAAACAACCAACATTTTAGGAGGACAAATAATGGCTATAAGCAATAATGATATATTAGTTAGAGTAAGATATGCTCTAGATATAAAAGATATAGATATGGTGGAGATATTTAAACTTGGTGGCGTTGAAGTAACAAAAGAAGAAGTACGAAAGATGCTGACAAAATTAAAAAATAGTTACTATGATGAATTTGACGATGATCGTGATGCAGTTGAAAATGATTACGAAATAAAATGCAATAATGTGATGTTAGAGTCATTTTTGAATGGTTTTATTACTTTTAAAAGAGGAAAACAAGATCCAAAACCAGGGCAATCGGATAGACAAGCAATATCTTTAAAGAGTAATGGAAGTGTTAATAATCTCGTTCTAAAAAAATTGAAGATAGCACTATCATTAACAAGTGAAGATATGCTTGATATATTAGAAGACGTAGGAGTCATCGTAACAAAAGGAGAATTAAGCGCTCTATTAAGAAAAGAAGGCCATAAAAATTATAAAGAGTGCGGTGATAGATACGCAAGAAATTTCTTAAAGGGACTAGCTGTAAAGTATAGAGGATAAGGAATCGTTTGTGAAGATAAAGAGCCAATAACGAATAGGGTGACCCTAAAAATCGTTTTTTAACGATTTTGGGGGTCACCCTATTCTAGTTAAGCCAATTGCGTTTTAAACTAGCTTAATTGTATGTTCATGTTCTGTTAACAAAAAATAAACCATTAACAACATGAAAATAATAATCATTATCACTATAAGTGATATATAATAGTTTATTAGAAAAAACTTAGTATAGAGAAGTTTGCAAACTATTATTGAAATGAGGTATACAATGTGAAATTCAACGTGAATCAGTTGGCGGAGCATTTTGCACACATTCCTTTTCAAGTGAAAGGAATATATCGATATGCTAAAGATCCAGGTGTGCCTAGCGCTGACTATACAGATTCTTTTCCTGGATTTGTGTTTCCGCTTACAGGTAAGACGCAATTTTCATTTAATGGCAAGCCGTATATCCTTTCGCCAGGAAAAGTGGTGCATGGTGGTGCAAAAATGAAACTAGCTCAAAAAACGTTTGGTAAAACTAACTGGGAATACATTCTTGTTTTATATCGTATATGTCACTCCGAACTAGAAGAGTCGAGCTTTTCTCATCAGCATTTTGAATTATCAACAGGACAATCTCCTCGTCTTATTGAATTAATTTTGCGTCTTTGGCATGTGTATAATCAGCCAGGTGGTATTTCGAAGTTTCAAACCGAAATGCTGTTTCGAGATGTACTGAATGAAGTCTTTTTATGTGTTAATAGGCAAAATAGCTGTGAATCACATACTTTATTTGAACGGGTATCTAATTATATTCATGAATACTATTATGAAAGTCATACAATAGCAGCGCTTGCAGAACAAAATCACGTGAATCGAAATCGACTTTCTTACGTATTTAGAAGACATGCAGGTATGGGACCAGCAGAATATTTATTAAAATATCGTTTAACATAATCCGAGAGAAGTCCTCTTCCTCACGGAGCGTGAAGGGCACAGTCCAGCGAGTAGGGAGGGGATGAATCTCGGTTCGGCACAGCCGAAAAGCGTTTCGTTGAGGACCGGCCGAACTTTGTCGAAAGAAAAAAGGATGAAAATTTCCATTTACCATTTATGGGAACATACATTCGTTTTATAATGATGACAAAGGAGGGGATCTCATGTATCTAACGTTGAAAACGGGCTTTTCAGCGCCACAGTCCACGTTTCAACAGTTATTTCACATACGTCGGCTCTGCGGAACGATTTGGAATGACTGTGTGCAGCTAGCTCGGTATTATTACCGGATTCACGGCAAGTGGATTAACAAAAGCAACCTTCAAGCTGAACTCAAAGGCTTGTATCCTCTTCACAGTCAGACGATC
>NZ_KZ454941.1:2932117-3224788 GCF_002797375.1 Bacillus sp. FJAT-42315 | reverse complement strand
TATTTGAACGGGTATCTAATTATATTCATGAATACTATTATGAAAGTCATACAATAGCAGCGCTTGCAGAACAAAATCACGTGAATCGAAATCGACTTTCTTACGTATTTAGAAGACATGCAGGTATGGGACCAGCAGAATATTTATTAAAATATCGTTTAACATAATCCGAGAGAAGTCCTCTTCCTCACGGAGCGTGAAGGGCACAGTCCAGCGAGTAGGGAGGGGATGAATCTCGGTTCGGCACAGCCGAAAAGCGTTTCGTTGAGGACCGGCCGAACTTTGTCGAAAGAAAAAAGGATGAAAATTTCCATTTACCATTTATGGGAACATACATTCGTTTTATAATGATGACAAAGGAGGGGATCTCATGTATCTAACGTTGAAAACGGGCTTTTCAGCGCCACAGTCCACGTTTCAACAGTTATTTCACATACGTCGGCTCTGCGGAACGATTTGGAATGACTGTGTGCAGCTAGCTCGGTATTATTACCGGATTCACGGCAAGTGGATTAACAAAAGCAACCTTCAAGCTGAACTCAAAGGCTTGTATCCTCTTCACAGTCAGACGATCCAAGCGGTGTGCCACAAGTTTTTGCGTGCCCGAGAAGGAGTTCGCCAAGCAAGAAAAACAAATAAATCCATCCGATATCCATACAAAGAAAAATTCGTGTTTCATCCTAAATGGGTCGACAAATCTTTCGTGTTAGAAGGACGGAAACTGATACTTAGCTTAGGAAGATGGCAAGGAAAACAACAGACACCGCTCGTGTTGACGCTCGCCACGGTTCCAACTGGTGTGGTCAAAGAAGTAGAACTCGTCTATGACGGCCGATGGCATGCCTGTTTATCGTATGAAGACGGCATTAACCCTGTACCGATTCAAGACGGTCATACAGCTGCGATTGATCCAGGTGAGATTCATACGATTGCCGCCGTCAATACCAGTGGACAAGCCCTCGTGATTTCGGGCAGAAAGATGCGTAGCATTCACCGATTGCGAAATAAAAAAGTGAGAGAACTACAAATTCTCATGAGTCGGTGTCAAAAAGGATCGAGAAAATGGCGCCAATACAATCAAGCAAAAAAGTACATTCTCTCCAAAAGTGAACGACAGCTAGGGGATCTCCTACATAAGACGACTCGTGCTTTTGTGAACTGGTGCGTGGAACAAAAAGTCGGGCATGTCGCTCTTGGCGATGTGGAAGGCGTCCAGCGGCACACAAGCAAGCGAAACAAAAAACGAAAACGTACCCGTTCCAAACAAGTGAACCAAAAACTAAGCAACTGGAGTTTTGGAAAACTCACGAAACAGTTGGCCTATAAATTAGAAGCGGCTGGCGTCTCCTTATCGAAAGAAAACGAAGCTTATACGACGCAAGCATGCCCTGCTTGCGGAAAACGAAACAAAGTCCGTTCACGAAACTACCAATGCTCATGCGGCTATGAACGGCATCGGGACATCCACGGTGCATCGAATATCTTATCCGAGTATTTGTACGGGAAGTTTCGAGAAGTGATGCTGACCAGTGTCACGTATCTACGTCCTATACAGGCGTAGTAGATGGGCAGAACCGCCCCAGGGAGAATGTTCTCTCTGTTGCTTACGGTGGCAGCAAGCTGTCGAGAGATATCTTGCGTCAAGACCACTGCTTCCGTATGGGAGCGTCAGTCCCTGAGAAAGACGAGGGTGTCGCGTACACCTATGGACATTGTCCAGCTTCTAATATCGAGGGGATCGACAAGAAACCTCCACCTAAGAGTGCGAAGCGATAGGTGGGGGAGGTTCATATACCGGTCATATCCGACTAGCTCCAAAAGAAGTGATGATGACATTATTTGGTCAAGGGACAAATCGGCAAGAATTAATTTTATTTGATTTTCGTTTGCCTCGTATGGTCATTGCGTTATTAGTTGGAATGGGATTGGCAGTATCTGGAGCGGTGTTGCAAGGAATCGTTCGTAACCCATTAGCCGATCCTGGTATCATCGGTATTAATGCAGGAGCTGGCTTAGCTGTCATGTTATTTATTTCGTTCTTTTCGACAACGACAGCTGCTCCCGTATTTATGATGCCCATTCTAGCTTTTGTGGGGGCTGGAGGTGCAGCTATTGCCATTTACATACTCTCCTATAAACGAAATGAAGGAATATCACCGATTCGCCTCATTTTAACAGGAGTGGCGATTGCGGCGGGAACTAGTGCACTCACAATCGTTTTGACGTTAAAGCTTGACCCTGAAAGATATCAATTTTTAGCTACTTGGTTGGCCGGAAGTATTTGGGGTTCCAATTGGACATTTGTACTTGCTATATTACCTTGGTTAGTTATATTAATTCCATTTGTTTATTCGAAATCTTCTGTCCTTAATGTTCTGAATTTAGGAGATGAAACAGCGATTGGTCTCGGTGCTAATTTGGAGAAAGAAAGACGGGTGTTGTTAGCTGCAGCTGTTGGAATGGCGGCGGCCAGTGTTTCTATCAGTGGTGGTATTGGATTTGTCGGTCTCATTGCTCCTCACTTAACAAGGCGGTTGGTAGGCAATAAACATGAATATGTCATTCCAATCTCCGCTATGGTAGGTGCATTATTGTTGCTTGTTGCTGATACGATTGGTCGCTGGATTATGCAACCTTCTGAAATTCCTGCTGGTATCGTAGTAGCCGTGATTGGTTCACCATACTTCTTATATTTACTAGCTAAGTTAAAAGATTAATATCAGTTATCGGTTGGTTATTTAACTGCACTGAATTAATAATGAGTGGACAAGGCAACGGGTAGCTTGTCCACTCATTATTTTTAGAGCGGGACGAGGGAACTATCCCTTATTTAATAATTTTCTTTAAGCGTCCCGCCAGTGGTAAGACGATGATCCCAGCGATGACGATTTGCATGACGTTTCCTGGGATGGAGCCGAATGGCTGGATCCAGTTGCCATAAAGGATGACTTCAGCGAAATAGTAGCCGACGACTTTGATCATCAGTGCAGCGACAATGGCAAGTGTGTAAACGACGACTCTTTTGCCAGGCATTTTTTCAGAGATAAGCCCAGCTGTATAGCCCATTGCGCCTACGATGACGAATGTAAACGGAGCCCATATGGTCCAGCCGGAGATAAGATCGAATAAGGCCATTCCGAAAGCGCCTGCGATGGCTCCGGTTTTTCTACCGTAAACGAACGCGGCGATAAAGAGAGGGACATTTCCGAGATGGATGAGCCCTCCGTTACCCATAATAGGGAGCCTGATGTTAATGAACATGGTCGCTACTAGGGTCAATGTGATAAAAAGTGCATTGATGACGAGGGTTCTTGTTTTCGCCTTCGTCGCACCTGGCGATGAGAATGTTGAATCCATGCGATAACCTCTTTCTTTAAAAGTGTACTATAACCATAGAACTTCACTGCTTTAGCAGTGAAAGCGGTTAGATATTATCATACTCTTAATTAGATACTTAATAAATACCTAATCTTATTTATTTATGCAGGTATACGAGTGCACTGTCACTTGTGTTAGTGTGAATATTTTTGAAATATAAGAAAATTTAGGAGGATGGGTTTGAGGATAGAAAAGAAATGTTACAGAAGAGCTTCCAAACTCTATAGATCTATGAATTTTGAAGTGTTCCATTTTAACTAATTTTAAGATTTGATGTGTATAATCAAGAAAAGGGAAAGAAGTTTTCAAGGTTCGCTACAGATTGATCGCCGTGTGCTTCTATGATTGAAATGGGAGCAACGGATTATGTAACTGTCCAACTAGATTTATCTGCATTGGAGTAAGTATGAGGGGGACGAGGGACCTGTCCCTTCGTCCCTTTTTAACACATTACAATAATTTTATAGGGCGTGGTTTGGGCTGGAATGCTTTTGGTGGTGGGTCCATACACAACGAGTAGATTTCTGTTTGCAAGGTTGTGGGTGAACGGTTGGTCATTTGGCAATAATAGTAGTGTATAGCTGGAAAGATTTAATTTTAATTGCCCGTCGCTACTGATCAGCTGATTGTTGAAATAGTCTACCTTTACATTTTGATAAGGGGTATCTTTTACGATAATAATGGCTTGGTATTGAGGTGGATAAATAAGAGGTACAGCTGCATTTGCATCGTAAAATCCAGTGACCCGGTCTCCTATTGTGACGGCTACATGGTGTAAGAAGTATGTGGTAGGGCTGATGACGAAATTGACAATCACCCCATCATCATTTGTGATAGTCATTAATTTATAACACCCTGTCAACTCTTCATTTGCATCTACTTTAAAATCGCGAATCATCGTAACTGTGCCATAAAAAGACTTGAATTTTCGCATGTTGTTCCTCCGTTATAGATCGAAATAAAAAAACTATTCATTGTTAGAATATGATCATAACAAACAGATATGACGACAAGCTCCTTTTCCTTCATTATTTTTGTAAGTCTATTCAGTTTGGCTTTTATTTACATTTATTTTCTGTTTCTTATACAATAGTATTAGAGAAGCTATATCCCCTTTTTAAGGCGAAATGTAAACTAGGAGAATGCTATGAAGAATATTAAGCTTAGTCGAGTATTTTTATTATTTATGTTGCTGGTTTTTTCAATAGAAGGTGTTGGTTCTGCTCAATCTTTTCACGATCAGTCGGATGTGGTTAGTAAGGTAGGAGAAAGTAGTCAATCCGTACAGTTGCAAGAGGCGGGGCTATTCGATGGTCTATCGGATATATTAAATGATCTAGAAGGCCTCCTCGACATATTCAATGATTTAGAAGAGCTATGGAGTGAGCTAACTAGTGTGATAGATGTATCTAGTATAGTTAATGATCTATTAGCTTTCGTTGATGCTTTCATGGAGCAGCCTGTTCATGAAGTGACTCTCGTTCAAGAGATTCCAGACCAATCAATAAGAATTGGAAAAACATTGGAGTTAGATCTGGGGAAATATTTCAGTGGCCCTGATGAAAATGAGAAATTAACTTTTACCACGACAGCAGGAAAAATTGATGGACAGACATGGAGCTATTCTGCCAATGAAAACACAGCGATGGATATTAAGGTTACCGCAACGGACTTTAAGAGTAGGCAAGTGAGCTCGACGTTTCAGGTGGCTGTAGAGCAAGACCCGATTCATGAAGACTCCTTATACAGTGCGATTTATCAGGCGTTGATTCATATTGAGCCAGAAGTAAATGTGAGTCGGTTTACGACGGATAGTGAAGAAGGATGGAATGCGCTTCAAGAAGTTCTCAAAGACCATCCAGAAATTTATTACTTTAGCTTTGAAGGTAGTCTATTTTGGAGCGACGGTCGCTTTGAGTTAAAGTATAGATTTCCAAAATCGAAAATAGTACAAATGAATAAGGAGTTAGAACAAAAGGCAGCTGAAATCATCGCTAACAATATTCGTGCGGATATGAGTGATTTCGATAAAGTCAAAGCGATTCATGATTATATCGTCTTAAATACAGCGTATGATTATGAGAATTATCAAAAGAACACGATTCCAGAGGCATCCTACGATATATATGGATTGTTAATTAACGGAGTAGCTGTGTGTGAAGGCTATACGGAATCGATGATCTATTTACTGAATAAAATAGGGATCGACAGCTTATATGTGACGGGTGTAGGAGGAGGAGAAAACCACGCTTGGAACAAGGTGAAAATAAATGGTGCTTGGTATAATGTTGATGCTACGTGGAATGATCCAGTGCCGAATCAAAAAGGTTATATAGGCGATGGATACTTTTTAATTTCCGATCGTCAGTTGGCGAAAGACCATTCATGGGATGACTCGAAGCTACCAGATGCACCAGAGACATGGAATTAATAAATATGAAGAGGGTGATGCTCAACATTTGTTTTGTTGAATATCACCCTCTTCTAGTTAGTGGGACGAGGGACCTGTCCCTGTGTCCCGCTAGCGCAATTTTCGTATTCTAAAGTTCCCTTCAAGTAGTACCCAATTTTGTGGGAATGGGTAGCCGAGTACCCAGTAGCTAATTCCGTGCAAGTTGTAGTCTTTTGCTAAGTCAAATTTGGCCTGGGCGCTGCGGGCATCTTCAAACCATACTTCGTGCTGGCGGCCTTTTTCGTCCCAATAGCGGTAAAATGGTGATTGTGATGTTTTGTCGTATTGAATGACAGCATTGTATTTGACTGCTCGACGAATCGCTTCTTGCATATCGAATGTTTGAGCTTCTTGGCCCTTCACGTGGGGGAGGAGCCAGTCGCGAGCGTACACTTGGAAGCCGAGAAAAATTTTATTTCTTGGAATCACTTTGACGGCATAATCAACAACACGCTTCATTTGATTGAGCGGGGAGATCGCCTGTGGAGGGCCGAAGCGATAGCCCCATTCGTATGTCATTAATACGACAAAATCAACAATTTTTCCTTGAGCGGCGTAATCATGAGCTTCATATAATAGTCCTTTTTGTTCGGAGCTTGTTTTCGGTGCCACAGCGGTTGAAACGGAATATCCTTTCGGGCGTAAACGATCTACGGCACGCTGTAAAAATTGATTATACAGTTCACGATCAGCTGGATACACATTTTCGAAGTCGACATTTAATCCAATGTATCCCTTCTTTTTCATCGTGTTTTCGATGTTAGTCAATAATCGATTTTGCACGTCTGTACTTGAAAGAATCGTATGGGCCAAACGTGATCCAGGGTCCTTGCTTGTAAAATTGGTGATGCACATTAACGGAGCCACCCTTTTCGCTTGAGCGGCTTGCAAGATAGGGCCATCATCAATCGCCTCTAGATTGCCATCTGCTTTCATGATATAGGAAAAAGGGGAGACGTAAGTTAAATAATCACCTACCTCCTGAACTTCTTTCCCTCCTTGTTCGCCTTTATTGATCGTGTAGGCATTGACATCAATAACTGGTTTAGGGAAAGGAATGACAAGAACCGTTCCTTGAGAAACCTGATTGGGGTTTTGAATTTGATTAGCCTTCATAATTTCTTGAACTGTTATACCGTAGCGTTGAGCAATTTGCTGTAAGCTTTCGCCGCGCTGAACAGTATGCATCCGAGCTGGAATGGATAACACCATCCCCGGATTGAGACTAGCCGTATTGCTTATACCGTTTAATTGAGCAATCGCTGCAACACTCACCCCATATTTCTGCGCAATCTGCCATAATGATTCCCCCGACCGAACCGTGTGGCGACGAGTAGCAATCGGAATAATAATCGACTGACCAATAACTAATTGATTAGGATTAGGAAGCCCATTGGCGGCAATAATTTGTGCAACACTCACCCCATAACGCTTACTTATACTCCATAACGTCTCTCCTCTTTTTACCACATGAATAATCATGAATACCTCCTCGGGGACAGGTCCCTTGTCCCTTTTTTGCATATTTTCCATTAAGCGTTTGGCGGTCTCTCTAAAGCTTTCGTGTTCCATCGCACACTAATAAATAAAAGATCTCCCTAAAAGGTATGAGCAAATGAGGCTCGTTATACATTTAGTGGGCCGAGTGGACAGGTCCCTTGTCCCACGGTGGAACTTTTTCCTATTTCATTCGTATATAAGGTAAGAGAAAAGGTACTTTAGGGAAAGTGGTGATTGAATTGAAATTGTTTTTGTGCGTGTTATTTTTCAGTGTGATTGGCTATTATAGTTATCAGTTTATTCGGGTGTTACTGAAGATGAATCAGGATGTCGTGTTTCCGGTGACAAATGAAGAGTTTCAAACGTTAAGAAAATATCCTGAGAAGGCTGTCGAGCTACCGACGTTTTCTAAGCAAAAAAGCGGGATTATTCTATATTCTTTCATCCTAGTATTTGTACTGGTTATGTTTATTTTAGGACTATTTATAAAAGGTTTTGATTGGTTTTTCTTTCTATTAGTGTTCTTGCCGTTTACACACTCGGACAATTTATTAAATATGTTTGCGGTAGTTGAAGGTGGATTACTAAGTGGAAATCGCTTCATTCCTTGGGGGAAAATAAAGTCATTTCAGTTTGTAACGATTACGATGGATCACAGATTTTACGGTTTTGATAAAGAAGTGAATGCGGGATATGAATTGGTCATTAAGACAAGCTTCTTTTCCTCAAGTTGTGTCGTGACTTCGGAGGAGATGAAGGAGAAGTTGACGGTGGTATTGAGTGAGCATGTACTAATGAATAAGGAAAAGGATGTACACATTGAAGAAAGTCATTAGAAAAGGAGAATTGAAAGCCATGGAACAATCAACAAGCAAAGTCTGTGTCATCACAGGCGGAACGGGCGGCATCGGTTATCATCTTTCACTAGGGTTTCATAAAGCGGGATATCAGGTGATTACTCTAGATATTAAGCAGCATAAGCCTTTGGAAGAGGGTATTGATTTTATCGAAATAGATGTGGGCAAGCAGGCGGACATCCATCGCGCGTTTGAGCAGATTACAGATAAGTACGGAGCGGTACACGTGCTCATCAATAATGCCGCTATTTCTACTTTTTCCAAGCATATATCGGACATTTCTGTTGAGGAGTTTGATGCAGTGATCGATGTTAATTTGCGTGGCAGTTTTATTTGTGCGAAAGAGTTTATCCAAGCAAATAGCGGACAAGCCTATGGCCGCATCATTAATATCGCTTCGACGAGATGGGATCAAAACGAAGCGGATTGGGAAGCTTATGGTGCGTCTAAAGGCGGGCTCGTGTCCTTGACTAACACATTGGCTGTTTCTCTTAGTGACACACCAATTACCGTCAATGCAGTGAGCCCCGGCTGGATACAAGTAGAAGGGTATGAAGAGCTGTCGAAGGAGGGTCATGCTCAGCATCCATCTGGACGTGTCGGTAAGCCTCGGGATATCATCAATGCTTGCTTATTTTTAGCCGATGAGCAAAATGACTTTATCAATGGGCATAATTTAGTGGTCGATGGTGGGATGACGAAGAAGATGGTTTATGAGGGGTAATGAACATAGTAGAACAACAAAAAGGCAGTTCGGTGAGAGCTGCCTTTTTTGTTGTTCGTAAATTTATGTCATCGCCTTAACAAATATTTTACATTTCTATATGTTATTTCATGGATATCTATATTATACTATTTAGGAAATATGAACCATCATTTTCCTGAGAAATGTGAAATATTTATACTTGTTTCATAAGAACCAAAGTGAGAAATTTTTTTAAAAAGTTTTCCTTAAGTACATAATATGTCCAAGAGACTATGTATCATAAAGACATAGCTTGAGCTTACATAACTCAATAAAAGTGAAGGTGTGACCAATGGATAAACAAGAAAATCAAACACATCGCATTTTGTCGATGTATGACCGTTTGTGTAAAGGGCATGTACTAACGAAGAAAACAGAAGTAGATGAATTTCAAGTTGGAGAAAAGACGATTCAGCGTGACCTCGATAGTATTCGTGCCTTCCTTGAAAGGGAGAAAATCAATCAGCATCTAGAATATGATCGAAAGCAGAAAGGCTATAAACTCGTCATGGAAGGTGCTCCTTATTTACAAAACGAGGAAATACTCGCGATGGTCAAAGTGCTTATTGAATCGAGGGCCTTTCCTAAAGATGATATGGAAGGACTTATCAACAAGCTAACGGACCTTGCCCAACCAGCCAATCAGGAATTCATCAAGAAGCTGATGTTAAATGAAAAGCATTTATATGTGGATCTGCAGCATAACCAGTCAATTTTCACCTTACTATGGCAACTAGCTGAAGCCGTTCATACGAAATGCTTAATTAATATCCGATATAAAAGAGAACACGATCCTGAAGATAGCGAACGAACGTTAAAACCGGTCGGCCTCATTTTTTCAGAGTATTACTTCTACTTAATCGCCTATCAAACGAAACGAGAACTCGACTTCCCAACCATTTATCGCGTCGATCGTATCACCGCCTGCCATGTCACCGAAGAACATTTCAAAGTACCATATACGGACCGTTTCCAAGAAGGCGAGTTTCGTAAACGTATCCAATTCATGCACGCCGGTGAACTGATGACGATTAAATTCCGATTTACTGGACCATCTCCACAAGCCGTACTCGACCGCTTGCCGACTGCTCGAATTGTGTCAAAAAATGATCATGGTGTTGTCTTTGAAGCAGAAGTATTCGGGCATGGCATTAAGATGTGGCTGCTAAGTCAGGGAGAGTTTGTGGAGGTGTTAGGGCCTAAAGAGTTGAGAGGTGCGATGGAGAAGAGCGTTCAGGGGATGGTGCGGAAGTATCAGTAAATGGGTGCTAAATATTTTATAAAGTAATGTTGAGGAGAATTGTTATGTTTAAAAAAGTGGTTGCTGGCATAAGTATTGCCATGCTATTAACAGCTTGTGGTACAAAACAAGATGCAGGAAATGAAGACTACGAGAAAAATATACAAAAAGGACTAGACGCTGTAGCAGAAGATAACTTTGGGAAAGCCGAAGTGTTATTTGAATTTGCGTTAGATGCCCGACCAAGTGATCAAAGTGCCAAAGCATATTTAGAACAAGTGGTATTAATTCAACAGGCAAATGAAGATGTAGAAGATAATAAAGTGAAAGAAGCACTGAAATCTTTAGAAAGTGCCATTGAATATAAAGAAGGTTCCAAAGTGATCAGCGCCAAAGCAGAGGAACAGAAAAAATCAATCAGCAGTTTACAGCAACAACAAGAAAAATACACAAAAATATTAGAAGAAGCCAAAGTTTTAAATGAAGACTCTAAATTTGAAGAGTCTAATAATAAAATAGACGAGTTATTAACCGAAGATTTAAGCCACTTTAATGATATCAAACTAGCAGCAGAAAAATTAAAAGAAGAAAACAGTGCTGCAGAAGAAAAAACAGAATCAGAACAAAACATAGCTAATGTAGATGAAAAATCTAAACCAACTCAATCAGAAGAGGACCCATACGATCCATACGAATGGGCACCTGGAATAAAAACTCAATTTGAAGATGACATGATAAAAAGCGGTTACATAGATTCACCAGATAATATTAGGTATGAAGAAGCTGGAATTTTTAATAACCAAGGCTATCTTTCAGTATTTACCGTGATTGATGGAGTAGAGTACAGAGTTGTTGGTGTGAATGTGAAGACTGGGGATTATCATGGGTGATTGGTTGTAGAAGTAAAAGGGAGGAATGAAATATGGAACATCAAAAATTAAATGTTGCAATTATTGGCCAAAGTGGGGTTGGAAAAAGTTCATTAATTAATTACATTTTTGGAGAAGAAGTTCGTGATGCTGGTGTAGGAAAACCTGTTACTGAGCAAGGTTTTCATGAGCAAGAGATAGTGCTTGACGGAATACCTATTACAATGTATGACTCGTGGGGATTAGAAGCAGATAATGCGTGTTGATTAACCAAATTCAGAAAGATTTCTCCTGTCATGGTCAAAGTAGTGATACAGAAATAAGACCAGTTGGTCCGGGTTAACCGTGATCGAAAATTTCTCTTCAAGAACGTGCTTTAAAATCCGTGTATTCCAACTGGTTTTGCAGCCATACCCTTCTTCAACTGGTGTGCTGTGTTCCATCATTCGCCTGAGTTCAGTTTCTTGTTTGGCTGACACAAGGGCCTGGTGAATACTCGCGATGAAGCAGGGAGTTCATTCCGCCTTGTTTGATTCTTTTTTACATATTCTGAGATTGTTTCCCGATGAATGTTCAACAACTCGGTTACTTCGATGGCGTAGTAGCCTTGCATAATAAGACGCAAGACCGTCACTCGTTTCGCCATCGAAGCCTTTTTGATCCTTTCCTCATTTCCATCCGATCCTTGGATCTTCTTTTAGGAGCAGTATGGACAAAAAAGGCCATTTTTATGGTGGGAAATTAAGCTTGATTTATATATGTTATTGATGCAGAAATTTTAGAATTATAATTTCTAAGAATGCTGTTTAAGATTTTTTATTTAAAAATATTACTATAATACTAGTTTTAAATTAGATGGAAGAGAGGGTTTGTGGTGCAAAATAGTATTGAACTTCTTGAAAAAAAAATAAAAAGCCTTAAATCATTAGAGTTTTTGTATAAAGAAGAATACAAAAATTTTATTTATAGAACAAATGAAATAGAACAACAAATAAATGACCGCGAATTTATTATTACTGTTGTAGGGGAATTTAGTGCGGGGAAGTCGACTTTCTTAAATGCATTAATAGGGAAAGATGTATTACCGCACGCCGTTCGAGAAACGACAGCATCAGTAACATACATAAAAAATGTACCAGAGAATCATCCGAAATGTAATAAAATTGTTATTAATTTTTATGATGAGCGTCTTTCTGTAGAGTTAGATTTTATTAATGATCCTAATATTTTACGCAATTATGTTACAACAATGGCAGATTCCATAGATGTAGTAAACGAGGTAGAATCGGTCAATATTTATTTGAAATTTCCATATACAGACGATCCAATAGTGTTTATTGATACACCTGGGTTAAATGGTATGGCTGAAGGGCATTATGAGCGAACTTTACAAGAGATACAAAGAGCTCATGCAAGTATTTATTTATTCCATATACGAGGGTTATCGAAATCAAATGTTGAGCTATACCAGTTATTAAAACAATACCAGTCTTCGCTTATTTTTGTTATGAACTTTATTGACGAGTTAAGAGCTTCTGAAGGTGAGACAGTTGAAGGAAAGATAGAAGAGCTTAGACGAGATTTGGTGAAAATAGGAGTGGATAAAGATATTCCTATTTTTGGTATTTCTTCATTGCGTGCTCTTGCAGGAAAAGACAAAAAGATTAACCGTCTGTATTCAACGGATGTTGAAGACATTAAAGATGAAGAACGTTCTAAATTAATCGATAGTTCAAGATTCCCACTTTTCGAGAATCATTTATGGGCTCATGTATTAAAGCAAGAACAACAAAATATGAAAAATGAAAATCTCAATCAAAAAATTAAGAAATTATACTTAGATATTCGTGAAGAACTTCTAGATTTAAAGGATGCTTATACAGTTGAAGTGAATCATGAAGAACGAATCATTATTGAAGATCGCATAAAAAAATTAAAAGAGTTTAAAATAGAAAATTGGAACAATGTTGAAAATTTTTTAATAAGTGAACGTGGAGACATTATTGAAGATAGCCGTAAAGAAATTCCTACAAGCTTTGAACCGATCAAGCAACAATTACAAGAGTATATTAATGGTTTATCAGCGAATGATTTGGAAAACGGTCAACTATTAGAGGGTAAAATAAAGAAAAAAATTTCAAATGAGCTAGTAATGGTTACGAATAACTACTCGAAAGATTTTGTCATTTTGTTAGAAGCTGCTTATCAAGGTGCTATTCTAAAGATAAAAAGCTATCACCCAAAAATAGAGATTAAAAAAGGGGATACAAATATTAAATTGACCTTTGTTAAAAATGATATGAATAATATTGGCGTTAAAGGTATTATTGGAAAAATTCATAAAAAACGTGAAGACCAGCAAAGGATGTTAGAAAATCAACAAGAAGTACAATTTCAAATTTCAATGCAAAAGCAAGAACAACAAAGTATCGAACGCAATAAAAAAAATGTTAAGAGTGAACTGCAATCTGTCATGCAACAAGAAAAAACGGAAATTAATCGGTTAGGAAGAATGCCGGATGTTCGTTCATATTCTGTTGAAGTTCCTTATGAGGTTACGAGATCAATAGTAAATCCAATAAGATGGTTTGGTAATAAGACAAAGACAGAATATCGAACGGAATATAGACCAGATGATAGTGATCGACGTGCATGGCTTAGTAGACGAGAACAAATCCAAAGGGATTATAGCAACAAACGTAACTCGTTAAAAGTGCAAGAAAAGACCTACTCAGATCGAATTGCGAAGCTAGAAAATGAACAGTTGGACAATGAAGTGCGATTAGATCAATATCGACGTCAGTTACAATCATTAAAGAATGAAATTGTTATGCTAGAGAAGGAGCATAAAGAAATTTTCGAAAAAAATAAGCGTGCATTTGAAAAACTACAAAGAACGAATTTACGCAATCAAGTTACGGATTATTTAGAAACAGAAGTAGCTGAGTACTTAGAAAAAGAGTTAAAACGCAACATTAAAAATGCTTTTGACGATATTTGGAAACTTGCAAAAAATGAATACAATTCTTCTTATGATCTTTATTTAAACAAATTAAATGCATTACTCAAACAAAATGAAATAATTATAGAGCCTCCAGAATTGAAAATGATTCGAACTGCGCTAAAAGATATCGAGCGTGAGATGAAAGTAAGTTAACAATATACAAGGGAGGATGGACTAAAAATGACAAATGAAGTATTACAACAGTTTGAACAACGAAAAAGTCGCTTATTAGAAGTACTAGATGATACAAAAAGATATTTTGATGAATATGAGGAATATGAAAAATCTAAAAGTTTTGAAGTGCTAAGTAATAACTTAAAAGACGGAGAATTCTCAATTGTTGTTGTTGGAGAATTTAGTGCTGGGAAGTCTACGTTTTTAAATGCATTAATGGGTGAAAAGCTTTTACCATCTTTTACAAGTGAAACAACTGCAACGATTAACTATTTAAAGCATTTAAAAAAATCACCAAATGGCCGTCAGTTAGAAGTACGTTATAAAGATACAAATCGTCAAGTAGAATATGGGGATGCGACAGAAGTAGATATTAAGAGGTTTGTATCTACTGCCAGTGATAAAAATGTCGCCAGAGAAATTGAATCAGTAACGCTTTATCTAGATTCTCCTTTATTAGATAAAGGGGTTATGCTTGTTGATAGTCCGGGCTTAAACGGAATCCGTAAAGGGCATGCAGAGGTAACAGAGCGTCAAATTGAACGTTCACATGCTTGTATTTACATGTTTACAGCTGCGCAACCTGGATCACAAACAGATTTTGAAATTTTAGCTCAACTTACAAAGAAATTTAATACTATTTTCCTTGTGCTAAACCAAATTGATAAAATTAAAAAGTCAGAGGAGGCAGTTGAGGAAGTTATTGAACGTTTAGTAGAAAGTTATTCTACATATTTCCCAGATTATCCGCTACCAGAGTTTTTACCTTTAGCTGCTTACCCAGCCTTAGTTGCTCGTAGCTCAAAATCAATGGAATATCCAGATAACTCAGGGAAAGAAGATCATACACTTGAAGAACGGGCTGAGATTTTAGAAAACTCTCGTATCGTATCCTTTGAAAATCGTCTATGGAAATTCTTGACTGAAGGTCAAAAAACACTTGAGGAAATGATTACACCTGCTCAAACAGTTGTACATGAATTAACGAAACGAAAGAATGAGATCGAAGAGTTTTTTGAGAATATTGAAAACCTACGAGATTCAGAAGAAATTGAACAAAGCATTGCTCATACGGAAGTAGAAATAGCGAACATCCGTCAAAAACTTGAAGCGCAGAGTGAAGAAATTAATTCGGAAGTTAGAGAAATCATTTTAGATTTAGAAAACTCGGTTAAAGCAAAAGCCGAATTTTTACGGGAAAAATATGAAGGTAAAATTCAAGAGATTAACGACTTAGATGATGTTGAAGACACAGTTTCACGTCTTCAAAAAAATTTAACAAGAGAATATTGTGACATCGTAGAAGATATGGATCATGAATTTAGCGAACAATTGAACCGTAAAATTCGTGCTAAATATCGTGAAATTGCAACGGCATTAAATAAAGAACTTAAAACAGCAAACTCAACAAATAGTAAATTAACATTAAACAATTTTGAGCTGGATATGCAAAACTTACAAGTAGATTTATCGAAATATGATGAAGAAACTGAAGAGATTGAAAAGAGAATGGAAGAGCTTGAGAACAAGCTAATTAGTAACGATGCACGAAAGGTTGAAATCCGCCGTGCGGAACGTGAAATTAGCCGTCTTGAAAAACAAAAAGCTGAACTGAAAGAACAAGCAATGTTTGAGGTTCAACTTTTAGGTAGTCGACCAGAAGTCCAAACGATTACGAAAAGTCGCGAAGTAGAAGTTGAACGTAGAGGGTTATTTGGAAAAATAGCAAAAGCGTTTGTTGGAAATAAGACACGTACAGAGCAACGTACTGAAAATGATAACTCAGCACAAAAAATTTACGATCAAAAACAAGATGAAATTCGTAACAAAATTAAACTAGAAGAACAAGAGTTAAAGGAACGAATGAATAATTACGAAAAGAACTTATCAATGAGTTCTGTAGATTTAGAAATTGAACGCAAACAAATTGAACGACAAAAACAACTGTTAGAAGAGCGTCGATTAAAATACATCGATGAGTATAAAGAAAAATTCGATAGAGAGAATGTTCGTTTTTTACGTCGATTACATTCAGATCTCGGTGATTATTTAAATGAAATGCGAAGTGATGTCGTTAAGGAACTCCGTAATCAATTAGAGGGGAAAGAACAAGTATTTGTAAAAATCATTTTAACAGCAGTAGAAAAACAATTTAGTGCTCAAATAAATGAAAAACAACAGCAATTAAACAACTTGAAAGAAATGCTGGAATCTTCCCAAACAGAACAAGCAAATAAAAAGAAAGCTCTAGCTGAGGAATTAGAATTGATTGAGCAAATTGCTATGAAAGCTGTCACTATTTTATCTGAATTAGAAAGTATTAAACCAGATACAATCAAAAACATTTCAAAGCAAGTTGTAAATAGTTAAGGAGGCGATTTGTATGCAATCATCATTAGCAGAAATCGAAGAAATCGCACAGTTTCTTCAAGATGGTCAAGCATTAGAAACAATACATTTACTACAACAACGTGAACAAGAAAAGGAATTTTACATGCCTATTCTTGGACAATTTTCTGCAGGGAAATCGAATTTAATTAATAACTTAATAGGACGTAGAATTTTACCTACAATGCTTAGGGAAACAACAGCATTTACGACTTTCCTTTATTATGGAGAGGAAGAGTATGCAGAAATTGTTACAACAAATAAAGATGCTTACCGTTTTGCAATTGACAAGTTATTATTACTTAGTCAGCGGGAACTAAATCATGCACAATCGGTAAGTGAAATTATTGACATCCCACTAATTAATAACTCAGATATTTTATGTATTAATGTATATATTCAGCATGAATTATTTAAAACTGGATTAGTATTTGTAGATACACCAGGCTTAAACACGATTATTAAAGAACATGAAAATCATACCTTGGACTTATTACCAAAATCTCATGCGGTACTTTATGTGCTCGGGAAAAGTTTAACTGCAGCAGACGAGCAACTAATTCGAATGATTCAACGATTAGGAATCGAAATGGTATTTGTACGAACGAAATTAGATAGCTTACGTAAAGGCGAAGGTGACACAATTGAAAAAGTAACAAGTGAAGATCAGCTTGCCCTACAAAAAGTAATTGGTTATTTCCCGGATTATTATGCCGTGACAAACGAAGAAGATTTGTTACTGGATGTTAAGTGGAGCAGTCGAATGGCATTACTTCAAGTATCCTTAAAAGAAGATTTTACGAAAGCCCTTGAGCAAAAGAAACAGAAAAGTATAGAGCTTCGTTTAGCACCATACAAAAAATCATTTTTAGAAAACTTGAAGCAACGTCAACAACAGCTTTTAGTAGCAAAATCAGTTGCAGACAATGAAATCGAGCAGAAAATAAGTCAATTAGAAGCTGATATGGAATATGTACAATATCGTATTAGTAAGCAGAAAAAATCAATTGAAGATCGTTTTAGCTTAATTGAGCCAGAGTTAAAATCGAAATATAGCCGATTTATGAAAGAAAAAGTACAAGTCTATGAAGAGGCTATTCAAAAATACTCTAGAGTTGAACAATTGACGGAAAAAGCACAAGCTGAGGGCTATGCAATTTTAGATAATGTATCAAAGGAACTGAGTTCCATGACAAACGAGCGACTATCTAAATTTTTAAAAGTTATAACAGAAGAAACAAACGCAGATTTAAAAGACAATAAACATGAACAATTCGAATTAGATGGCATCGACAAAATATCACTACAAGTTGAAGTGCCATCAGTTGACTATGTTTTCAGTGAAGGGGAATATATTCAATCTAAAATTGAAGACGAAATGAACTATGCCAATCAACTAATTCTAGAGTTAGAAGAGTTAAAGAAAAAGCAACAAAACATGGAAGGCTTAGAGTCACAATATGCTGAAGAAATTGTTACCTATCAGCAACAATTAGATGAGTTAGGCCCTTATCAAGCACAGTACACTTTAGAGCAATCGATTGAAAACCAAGAACGAATGCGCAAAATCGGTAATATTGTAGACTGGGCGTTGGTATTTATCCCTGGTAAAGCTTATACAACAATGGCAGGTAAAGTAGCAGGTACTTTAAAAAAAGTAGATAAAGCTTCAAAATACTATAATATTGCGCAAAAAACGATTTCTAGTGTTGAAAAAGCAGGGAAAATCTTATCAAAAACAGATAAATTAAGAGATGGATTGAAAGTTGCCCAAAGTGTACAGGAAAATTTAGATAACCATCAATCGAATATTAAAGATAAGACGAATATTTTAGATTTAATTTCATTAGAATATTGGTTTGGTCAAGTTGGTCGAATGATGGATGGACCTCCTAAAGAAGTCATTGATGTAGAATACGAAAGGCAATATCGTGAAGTTGAATCCGAAGTTAAAGCACGTTTTGAACAAGCGAAACAAAAGGAATTGCTACGTCATGAACAATTGGGACTTTTAAAATCCCATAAGGAACGTATTCAGAAAGAGCTAGAAATTCAACAACGCCAACATGAACAACTTCAACAAGAATTAGAAGAAGCAAAACAACGCAGTGAGCAATATGCATTAAAGCAAACCGTTGTTGTTTACCGTAAACAATTAGTAGCTTCTTTTGAAGAACAAGTTCAGCAATTATTCAAGAGATATTCGGAGTTTTTACATTCATATTTACAACGATTCATCGGTCATGTACCGAACGTAATTGCGATGCAACTTCAACAGCAATTATTTGTTCAAAAGCAGCAACTTCAGGAATTATTAACACAACGTCAACAAGGAGCAGAGCAACAGCAGCAATATGAAGCACAATTGAATGATTATCTTCAATTTATTTCAGAGCCTGTTGCAATTAAGTAAAATGAATATTAAACAGTTATTATTTAAGCAAAAACCACTTTTTATTATTGGTGACAATACCTCAGAACGATATGAGCTATTTCGATCATATAAATCCCCAAATAACTGTTTGCAAAATTATTGGTATACACAAAGTGATATTTTTAAAGATACAACTTGGGTGCTGTTTGGTAGCGGCACTCAAGATATGTTTATTTTAGAGAACAATGTGATCCATCCTTTTGAGGAACACGAAGTAAAAAAAGGTGGCAGCATTATTTGGGTACCAATTGATGAAACACAAATACCACCTGGAGTTGTCATAGTTTTACCACCGTATTTTATGAATGAGAAAAAACAAAAGGAGTATTATGACAATTCATCTCTTTCAATGAAAGACGCTCGTTTTTTATGGACAGAATTTTATCCCTATGGAAAGGGAGATACGTCGAAAAGCATTAAACAAATTATTGAACTAGCAGAATCAAAAGTAGAAGTTTTGATTTGTTTAATTAAAACAAATCGTAAGTTTTCTGCTAGCGATCTAAGTAGTGAAAAAGAAGCAATTATGCATGCTCGCAGATTTTTTGTCCATAAGGGTTTTTCAGTTTCGAAGAATGTTGCATCCATGCCTTTAGGGAAAGAATTTTTAAAGGAAGCGCTAATTAACCGCAAGTCTTTCAGTCAAATGGTATTAGCACGCCAACTAGAAACAGTGGAAGATTTACGAGGCCAGGTACAAATAATACTTGAAGAAGATATTAAAATGGAACTGGAAGTGTGTAATTTAGTTGAAAATTTAGAGCTTTGTTTTGATTATCTTAACTGGAAAAGCAGTAAAGATACCGTAATTGATTTTTGGTGGAAAGAAATTAAATTATTTTATGATTCAGGCATTAAGAAAAATATAATCAATATGCTGAAAAATAACTATAATTTAACTTTAATAGCAACGCAAAAGGAAATTGATAAATATTTCGAAGATGCTTTTTCTATTATTTGGAATAAAATTCAACGAGATATTCTTGCTAAAAAAATTAGTGTTCCGATGCTTGCAAAATCTTCAAGTGCTCATGAATATAATGTGAAAATTGCTAAAGCAAAAGCAATTATTAAAACTACTTTTGTTTCTGCTTTAAACAAACAGTTATATCCAAATATCCGCTTATGTTTCGATATATTATTGAAACAATGGGATGAGCTTGAAACAAAAGTAAAGGAGAGAGTTTGATGAACGCAATGTATAGTGCAATTGCATTTATTGTGGTCGTTGTTTTAACGTATCCACTATATGAATCGTTCGGTGGTATAGCATTTGCAATTGCTGGGATTAGTGGCATTGTCGTAGCTTTTTTAAGCTATCAAGTAATGTCAAAAAAGAGTCAGCAACAGCAGAAAGACTTGAATCAACTTGCAGAGCTTTTAAAGAGCTCTAATGATGAAGTAGTGAAAAGCTTAAAGACACATAATGAGCAAATTGATGAAAACTTGCAGAGTTTAACGAAAGACTTACATAATAAGCTGGAAAAATCGTGGGGTTCTTTACAGGATATCACGCAAAAAAATCATAAGCAATCAACAGAGCAAATTCATTGTATTATTACGCAAGTAAACGATGTACAAAAAATACAGCAACAAAAGCAACAAGAGCTATTTGATTTGTTAGAGCAAAAATGGAAAGAATCAAAACAACAATATGAAAACTGGTTTGAGGATCAACAAAAAGCAAATAAAGAAGCACTGAAGGAAAATGAAGACATATTCAAAAAATTATCATCTACCCTTCAATCTGGTCAACAGCATCTGGTTGAATTAATTGATACGACGCAAAATGGCTTACTAGATAAATTTAAATCAATTAACGACGAGCAATTAAAAATTCGCCTAGAAGAACAGCAAAGCTGGCAGGATTTATTAGCTCAAATGAAGGAAAAAGAAAGTGCCTTTGAAACCTACTTAAATACGGTGCAGCACAATTTTGATGAAGCGCAAAAATTATTAGGCCAAAATATTTTAAGCAAATTAGAAGCAACAAATAAAGGATTAATGACAGCTTGGCAAACATTGCAGGAAAATCAGTTGTCAATTCGTGAAGAAGAGCGGAACGAAGCTCAGGCAACACTATATGATTTCCAACAAGCGGCTAGTCGCATGAACGATAACCTTACAGCAACATGGGAAAAAGCTCAACAAAATACGTTGCAAATTCGAAAAGAAGAACAGCAAAAATTTGAGCATATGATCACAGTTATAGAAGAAAAAGAACAAGTATTCAGCCGATATTTACAACAGTTTGATGAAAAAACAACAGAATCTCACAATAATTTTGTAGAGCTTACTTCGGGCGTTACAAATACGTTATATACTAAATTAGTAGACCTTTGGAAATCAACGCAACAAGAATATAACGAATACTTAACAAATCTAAAATCAAAAGAAGAAGAAAATCAACAAACGATTATTTCGTTATTAGAGACAAAATCAGAGCAATCAAACAGCATTTTACAAGAGGTATGGACAACAATCCAACAACAAATGAATGATTTGCGCCAGCAAGAACATGACCAATTAACAGCTACAATCGCAGAAGTATCTACTACTAATAACGAAGTAAATCAACAGCTTCTTGAAAATTGGCAAACTGTTCAAGATCAACTACTACAAATACGAGATCAAGAACAAGAAAAATTAACAGTTACACTCGAATCTTTAAATTCAAAAGGTGAAGAATTTAGTCAATATTTACAACATCTTGGAGAGGTAACTGAAAAATCACAGCTTGAACTTTTAACTGCTGTAACTTCACAAAATGAACAAACTAGCAATAAATTATTAAATGTTTGGTCAATCGTTCAAGAAGGTATTAAAGTAATTCGTCAGGAAGAGCAAGAGCAGCTGAAACTCACTTTAGGTGCTGTTGAGCAGCGTGAACAAGCAATGGCTGGCTATTTACAACAATTTAAAGAGGAGACATTACAGCAATCAGAAAAAATTGTACAAGCTGTTGCATCGACGAACGAAAAAATAGGCTTACAACTGCGTGACCTTTGGAATGACACATTGGTATCTTTCGCAGCTATGCGCGAACAAGAACAAGAAAAACTAGAAGCAACATTAGCAGCGATGGAGAAAAAAGAGCAGGCATTTACATCCTACTTAGTGGAAGTAAAAGATACAACTGCTCAAACACAGCAAACGCTGATCGAGGCAGTAGCAGCAACAAACGCCGAAACGAGCAACAGTCTGTTAAAGGCATGGAATACGGTGCAAACAGGTATCCTTGCACTGCAACAAAAAGAACGAGAGAAATTACACGCAACACTTCAAGCAGTGGAAGAAAAAGAGCGTGCTTACAGCGAGTATTTAGTAAAAGCACAAGAACACGCAGAACTTGCCCAACAACAATTACTGCAATTGCTGGATAAAAAAGTGAACGAACAAAACTCCGCACTACTTTCAACTTGGAACGAGTTACAAAACGATGCAAAACGTTTAAGAGAACGAGAGCATACATCTATCCTTGAGATGTTAGATGTAATCGAAGAAAAAGATCAATCAATGAAAGAGCATTTAGTTTATCAGGCAGTAGTATTCAAAGAGGCACAAAAAGACTTCAAGCAGTCCTTTAATGTCCAAACACAAGCGTTATATGATGAGTTATTTACAGTTTGGAATAAAACGCAAAATGAGGCCGCTGAAATCCGCCAAGCGGAACAACAAATTCTTACGGATATCGTAGAAAACTTAAAACAACAAGAAGAAAAATTCCAATTGTATTTAACAACATCGTTAGAAACGCAACAACAAGCACAACAACAAGCACAACAACAATTCCAAGAAAATTTAGAACAGTTCCAAGAGCAGTCTTTAAAATCAAACGAACAGTTTGTTTCAACAGTTTCAAAGCAATCTGAGGCAGTAAACGATTCAATTTTACAAGTTTGGAACGGAACACAAGAAAAATTATTAAAGCTTCGTAATGAGGAACAACAAACATTGCAACGTGTAATGGCAAGCCTAGAAGAAAAAGAGCAAAACTTATTTGTTAATGTTGAGAAATTACAAAAACAATTAGCTAATCAAGCATTAAATAGTACAGAAGCTGTCAACGCAAAACTGTTAGAAGCTTGGAACAATGCACAATCACAAGTACTATTACTTCGTCAACAAGAGAGGGAACAGTTAGAAAGCGTCTTAACAAGCGTAGAACAAAAAGAACAAGCTTTCACGAATTATTTAGAAGAGCTTACAGAAAAAACAGAAGAAGCTCAGCAACAATTTACTAACACTGCGGACGAAACAGTGAAGAAAACAAATGCTCAAATTACTGAAAAATGGACTACAACTCAACAACAGTTAGTCGAATTACGTTCAAAAGATCAAAAAGATGTACAGAAGCTGATTTCAAAACTTGATAATCAAAGCAATATGTTTATGAAGCAATTAGAACAACAACATAAAACATTTGATAACGCACAACAATACTATGGAAAAGCAACAGAAACTATAGAGGAATTCACAGGCAGAATTGTTAACCAAACGAAACAAATCGATGAGCAACATGAGCGTCTAGTACAAGCACAAGAAATGCTAGAAAAATCGATAACAACAACATTAAAAGATATTCTAGGAAACCATAGTGCTGTATTAATAAATGCTGAGAAATCCTTAAAAACAGCTATTGATGTATTACAAAAAGAAGGTTTAGAAAATCAAAAAGCTCTCATCGAGAATGTTGAAGTAATGGTTGAAGAAGTTACAGATATGAGAAACTTACAAGAGGAGATTCTGAAAGACTTAACTGCTAAATTAAACATAAATATGCGTAACCTAAATGAAGCTATTACTGAAAGTACTTATAAACAAACAAGATCAGTTGATAATTATACAATGAGTTTAGAAGAAACATTAAATCGCTTAGATGCATTAATTAATAGTGAACAAAGTGCACAAAAAGAATTATCAACACAACTTCGTGCACAAACTTCGGAAATGAAAGAAAGTGCAAATACATTACGAAACACATACAACGAATTAAAAGCAATGAATAAAGAAGATATGAAAATTTTAGCTGAACTTATTAAATAGGTGATTTTTATGAGTCAAAGTATGGATCAATTACAGCAGTCAATTGTATTGCAACAAGTGCTAGAGCATAAAATAAATCGTATATTTTATAATGAAGAACTGACGCTAAAATTAGCAATGAGCCTTCAGAAAAAAGGACCAGCAGCAAAAAAAATAGAAAAAATCGAAAAGTTAATATCAATCATTGAAATTTGTATTGTAAATGAGCAGTACCGAAGAGCTATGCGTCTGCTTGTGGCATTAGATATAGTGGAAAAAGACTTAATGAAAAATCTATAGTCGATCTCAAAACAATAAATGCGCCCGGTATCTTTAGAAAAAATCGGTTTTATCTTAAAAATAGTAAAACACTCGCAAATGTTGTTAGGTCAACGTTTGTGAATACTTTTTGTTTTGCAGGAAAACGGCAGTTTTAAACGTGGTGGGAAATTAAGCTTGATTTATATAATACTCCGAATCCCCAGTTAACCACAGCTGGGGATTTTCCACATTCCACAATACGTAAAAGTTCCTTCATCCTCCACCCCAAGTACACAATACGTCCAACCAAATATTTATGATAAAGATACCGGGTTGTTCATTAATAGTTAAATATAGGGGCGAAACATTCATCTAATAGATTAGTAGAGAGGAGACTATTTCATAACACTTATCATTAACTACAATGAACAACCTTCCATAAATTTTGAGATCACTAAGAGGAGGAGAAGACGGAATGAAAAAAATATTATGGCCATTTATCATGTTGTTGTCGATTGTTGTTCTTACGGGGTGTGGGACGCCTCAGCCGGAGGAGGTTGATACGTATCGTGCCAAGCAATTAGTGGCATCTTATTATGGGAGTTTTGATAAGATGTTAGGCAGTAGTGAGGAGGAGGAAGAGTTAACGGATTTTCAAGCGTTTTTGCGTGATATGGGGGATTACGGGAATGTGATGCGAACAACACGAATTTTAGAAGGCCAATCTCTTTCTCGTCGGGCATTAGTGAATGATCCACAAGCAATGAGGAAGCTTTCGTTTGCGTGGGGAGAAGGAGATTTGAAATACCATTTTCAGCTTCCGGGTGATGAAGAAAGATGGGTAACGGGAACGTTTAGTGCGACAACGATGACGACATATAATCTGTCTTATCTTGTTAATCTTCCTGCTAAGTTAATAGCTAATATCAGGTTAGATATTTATATGTGGAAAAACGCCGATGATTTCGAGAGACTTACCAATATTGTAGCAAAGGGCTCAGCGATAACATTCATTGCTTTAGATATTTTTTATGCGATCATAGGTTTTTTAGTTGCTATTATTATGCTTCCCATTGGTTTGATTTTAGGCTTTCTCACTAGTCCAATACAAACGTTTTTAGATATTTTTCCAGTATTGTTTGATTCACTTAAAACATTGTATTATGCAGTCCGTAACTTATTTTATTGATAACTAGTTACTAGCTACTTTCGATAAAAATATCGAAAATTAGCAATTTGCAATCTTTAGTTTTTTATATGAACTTGTTAATATAGAATGTAGCTATTGAACAAATCATAGGAGGTACGATCATGAGTGTACATAAAGACCTTATATTACATGCTGAAAAGCAAAATAAATTGTATCGAGAGTTTGCTTTGTTGGACGAGCAGCGGGAAGCGTATATTGAAGAGGCTGTGGAGCTGTGCAAAGCGGGGAAGGAGTTTACGACGGATCGCATTAATGAAGTGACGGAGCAAATTAATGTGTTAGCGAATCATCGCTTGATCCCAACTCGTAAGGTAGTGACGCCTGATATGGTTCGGGAGTATGTGGAGAGGTTGCAGTAAGCAAAAAGTCGGCATAGCTTGATATATGAAGAAGGTACGGCCTTTTCCTGAGTATTTCATCGGGGAAGGTCGTTTTTTTAGATTGGCTCATCACAGGTTATCAAATATTTGGTTAGGTAGTTTGATACAGTGTAAATGTAAAAAAAATCGGGGATTGAGGGCGATCAGATGAATAGTCTCTATATCGGAATAATAACTGGTTTTCTTGTTGGTGTGTTATCTATGTACGGCTTGTTAGGAACTAGAAGGAAACGAAAGCAGCAAAACCACCTCGAATTATTAAATTATTCAAAGGACCTCTTATATTATTATGAGCTGAAACCGAAGCGCCAGTTCAAGTATGTGTCTCCTGCGGCAAATTTGTTTTTTGGTGAGGGAGCGGTAGAACGAGCTTATGAAGACCCTGATCTTCCTTTTCAGCGTATTCACCCGGATGATGAACAGCTTCTGAAGAAAAAGATTAAAGGTGAGTTGAACTATGAGGAGCCTATTATTCAAAGATGGATCGACCATGGTGGGAATTATCGTTGGTATGAAGATCATGCTACGCCCATTTATAAAGCAGGAGAGTTAGTTGCCGTTCAAGGAGTGGTTCGCAACATTGATGAGAAAGTGCGGCTACAGCAAGAGTTAGAATATCGGGTGTATCATGACAGTTTGACGTCTATTCATAACCGTGAGTTTTTTGAACGGGCGATGACAACGTATGATGAAGAAGTGGATATTTCCGTGGGCATTATTTTATGCGATTTGGACCAATTAAAATATTACAATGATCATTTTGGGCATAAAGTGGGCGATGAACTAATTATTGAAACAGCTAAGCTATTGAAGCATTTTGCGAATGAACAAACAATTGTAGCACGAATTGGTGGCGATGAATTCGTGTTATTAATGATCAGTGCAACAGAGGCAGCTGTTAATAATCTAATGACTCAAATCACAACGGTCATTGATGAGTATAACAATAGTCAGAACGAGCGATCCATCCAGCTATCCATTGGCTCTGCTTACCACCCCCATTCTTTTGGACAAATGACGCAGCTGTTTGCACAAGCTGATGCACAGATGTATGCGGATAAATCAGAGCGGCAGCAGGTTATGGCAGAGTCTTAAAAGAAATTTTTTATTTGCGACTGGCCAAGGTTATTCTAACGTTATTAAAAGCACGTTCTATTCAATGGAAGTTGTTTTTTGTTTTTATGAAACCAAATGCTGGATAATTCGTATATGTTATTAAAAGGTGTCTCAGTTAAAAATGATATTTTAGATAGCTATTGGGATATTTCAAAAGATATATTGATGTTTTTTAAAAGTGAAATATGTGAGGGTTATATGAAGAAGTGAAGGGGGAGATCAATCAAAGTAAAGTGGAGGTGAACTAATGAAAAAATTACACTCATCAAAAGATGTGGCTTGGAATAGCATAACGATGCCCATTTTCTCTGCGCTTTCGCTTATAGCTTATTAAACCGTTTCGGGGCGTTGCGCAAAAATACCCCGAAACGTTAAATCAGTGAGAAATCAACTCTGATAGAGGGAGGCCAGTATAAGTATCTATGAAAAAAACATTAGGAATTGTTGTTGCATTTATTTGGGTAACTTTATTTTTTTACTTTTTTAACATGTTCATGCCTAAGGGTATTTTATACTTAGTAGTTTCTTTTCCAATTATTTTTATTACAACTTTTTTTACTCTAAGGAAGTCCGGCTTTAAGATTTGAGACTCTCATAGTTTGTGGATTTAGCCGTGGGAGTCTCAAAATACTTCATGAATATTATTATATCCAATATAGTATTAAGGGGTTTTATGAAGAAGTGAAAGTGTGGACCAATCAAAGTAAAATGGAGGCGAGTCTATGAAAAAGTTAGACAGTATATTAATTACTTTTGTAGTGTTGGTATCGATTTTAATTTTTGTCATCCTTCAAGGGAGACTGGATACTGTTTACATTTCATTGATTATTTTAGCGTGTGGATCAGTGATTGGTATAGTAAGGAGAACGATATTAAAACCTTCTGAGGAATAATTTAGAAGTAGTTACAATAATAAATTCACTACAATAAGGTGAAATACATACGGGAGGCATACGATGAAGTTGAATTCTCGGAAAATACTAATTGTTTCATCTGTTATATTTTTATTTTTCATATCTTTAGTTACATATGATTATTTGAAGTTTGATGTGTTCAACTGGTCAGAGAATTTTTTAAAATCTTTCATTATCTCAGCTACTATAATACTTTTAAATATGTTGTTTAGAAAGAACAAAAAAGCTTTATGATAACTATTTTGAGTGTTACTTTCTCTATACTGTATGCAATTTTAGCATCGATCAGTGTGAAATTTATTATTTATTCTTTCAAGAAAAAGTTTCCTTATGAATTAGGTTTTTTCGTTTCGGCTATTTTTCTAGGTGGCTTCTCTTTCCTATTTTTACGTTTAGATACGGCTTATTTCATGTTTAACTCTTTTTTAAAAGCAGGGGTTACTATAAGTATGGTTCAATTGTTTTTGTTATCAGTACTAATCATACTGAAAAGGACGAGAAAGAATATTTATGTGAAAGTCATTAATCGAATCGATCATATTATTTGAAGCTTGAAGACTAATTGATTGGTTATAGGGAGAGGCGAATGGGAAGAACAATTAATGTTGTCATCATTGCACTATTAATGATCGAATGCCTGCTCTTATATTTTTTCCAGAAGAAATATGCAGATATAATGGGCACAATTCATGTTACAATTTTTTATGTGGTGGCTGTTTTAGCCAATATCATTTTTATTTTTAGTGAGAGAAAGACCGCACGGTTCACGATCAGCGTATTGTCAGTGTTGTTATTATTGGTTATTCCTAGCTATTTCTTTATCACAAAGCCTCAATATGAAGTGAATAAAGCTTTAGAGATTCTAGAAAAAGATTATCAAACAACGATGGGGTTTCATCATAATCAAAAACATCATGAAGACCAAGTCTATGTGTTTTATTCAGAAAAGTTAGATGCCTATTTTTATTTTAATCCGTACACAGGAGAAACTGGCGATCTGAAACAAGATAGCTTATAAGCTTTGTTAAGAGCACTTTCCATGAGCGGAAAGTGTTTTTGTTTTTCATGAAACCAAATGCTGGATAATTCGTATATATCATTAGGAGGTGTCACGGTTGAAGATGATACTTTGGATAGGTATAGTGATTGTCGTTACTATCATTTTAGTAATTGGAGTTGGCATTTGGATGTTTCAAAAGGATGATCCTGAATATATTTTGGAGTTTTTAAAAGAGAATGCTGAGCATAAAAATGTTGCATTATCTGTCCAGCATAATAAGGAAAAATGGGTAGAGGTCAATGGTGGGGAGCCGCTTCCACTAGCGAGCACAGTCAAAGCGATTGTAGCGATTGAGTATGCCAAGCAGGCAGCGGATGGACAGGTTGATCCGCAACAGCCAGTAGCATTTAAGGAATTAAATGCTTATTATGTCCCAAAAACGGACGGTGGTGCGCATGAGGCATGGATCGATTCTGTAAAAAAAGATAAAGAGATTGATAGTGTTTCTTTGAGTGAAGTGGCAAAAGGAATGTTTGCTTACAGCTCTAATGCTAATACGGACTATCTAATCCAAGTGCTTGGGCTTGAAAATATCAATCGTGTTCTTGAAGAGGTCGGTGTGAAAAATCATGAAGCGATTTATCCGATAGTCAGCACACTGTTCGTTCCTTTGCAGCTTATGAGAGAGAAGAATTTATCGAAAGAGGAAACGTTGCAAGCAGTAAAAGAGATGGATATGGCTGAATATCGTGAGCGATCTACCGCCATCCATCAACAATGGCAAAACGAGCCGCCTTCTGATGAAGAGAAGAAGCAGTTGGTGAAAATGCTCGATATGGATTTCCAAAAAGTTTGGTCTGATCGTTTAACGCGAGCAACGACAGCAGACTATGTAGCGATTATGGAAAAGCTCAATAGCAAAACATTTTTCAAGAAGTCCGTCTATGAACATCTAGATCCTGTTATGGAATCGTTAATGAACAATCCGAAAAATCAGGAATGGCTCGAACATGCCGGCCAAAAAGGTGGATCGACTGCTTTTGTGCTTACGATGGCGATGTATGCTACTGATAAAAAAGGGAATCAAACGGAACTGGCTTTTTTCGCAAATGACTTAAATTTATTTGAACAAAAGAAGCTTTCACGCAATATGAATAGTTTTCAGCTCAAATTTTTAACGGATGATGAATTTCGTGAACGTGTTCAACGAGAGTTAGCTAATCTTTAAAAGGGGTGTGACGAATGCTAGGGGGAAACGAAATTAATTCGTACGACACCTTCTATTGTTATGGGATTGTTAGCATTGTTGACAGGGTGTTACATATTAACGGACTTTGCTTCTTTCGCTAATACTGTGGCTGTAGCATGGATTGCATTGGCTATTGTATCAACGTTTAAAAAATGAGGGGGATTTTGCTGTAAATCTGATATAATTTGTGGTATTAAAGGAGTGTGTGGGTGGCATGAAGACAATCGAGGTAGAGCAGCTTGTTCGCCATTTCTCGTTGGAGGTTGTGGCGGGCGGAGAGTATTTGAGTCGTCTGATCATCAAGTCAAAGACAACTCGTCCAGGGTTAGAATTTATTGATTACTTTGACTTTTTGCCAATGGAGCATGTGCAAGTTCTTGGTCGAAATGAGATCAATTATTTACAGCAATTAAGCGTTGAAGAGCAGAAGGTGCGGATCGGCAATATTATGAAATATAACCCTCCGTGTATGATCGTCACTGGGAAGCAGGAGGAGCTGACGCATTTAAGGCAATGCTGTGCGCAAGCGGGGATTCCTTTATTGCGGGCGGAGGGGCCGACGACGGTCTTTGTTGCGAAGCTTCATACATATATGTTGAAAATGCTCGCTCCAGAAACAGCGATACATGGTGTTTGTGTCAATGTTTCTGGGATTGGTATTTTACTGCGGGGGAAATCGGGAGTCGGCAAAAGTGAAACGGCTCATACGTTAATTGGTCGCGGCCATCGGTTAGTGGCGGATGATATTGTCGTGTTGCGGAAACTTAGTCCGCGAACGTTGCTTGGGACTCATAATGAAACGAATAAGGAATTTCTTGCTTTGCGGAGCATCGGTTTATTAAATGTTGTGCGTTTGTATGGTAGGAAGGCTTTTCAAGATGAAACGCGAATTGCGCTTGATATTGAATTAACGAAATGGGAGGACAATTCGTTAAACAATGAACTAGAGGTGGAATCGAAGTTTACCGATTATATGGGTGTGCAAATTCCACATGTGCAAATTCAGCTTCAGCCAGGTCGGGATGTGGCAGGGTTAATTGAAGCGGCGGCGAATAATTGGTATTTAAGGCAGCAAGGATATAGTGCCGCGGAAGAATTTATGAAGCGTTTGGATTTTTAAAAGGGAGTGAATGATATGCTGAACAAAGATGAAACGGTGTTTGTATTAGTTGATGTCCAAGGAAAGCTAGCTCGTGTTGTTCATGAGAGTGGGGCGATGATTCAGCAGCTACAGAGGCTGATTAAAGGGTTACAAATTTTAAACGTCCCGATCATTTGGCTTGAGCAGTATCCAGAAGGATTAGGAGCGACGGTAGAAGAGCTTGCTGACGAGTTGCGAGGACTTGAGCCGATTAGCAAAATGACATTCAGTGGCTGGAAAAATGAACAGTTTAAGCAAGCGGTGGAAGCGACAGGGCGGAAGCAAATATTAGTTGGTGGCATCGAGACGCATATTTGTGTGTATCAAACGAGTGCGGAATTGAAGGAATCAGGTTATAAAGTGCAAATCGTCGCAGATGCGGTGTCTTCACGGACGTTAGCGAATAAACAAGTCGGTCTTGAAAAAATGAAAGCGCTTGGCATTTTGCCGACAAGCGTGGAAATGGCGTTATACGAACTATTACAATCAGCGGATACAGCTGCATTTAAAGAAATATTGAAAGTGGTTAAATAGGTGCAATCTAAAAAACGGCGAGAGACTACAAGGTAGGAGCTTCTCGTCTTTTTTCTGTGAAAAATTAAAATCAAATGGTTATCAGTTGTTAAAAAATGTTCTTTTTTTCATGAAGAAAGTATGAAGAAAGGAAATTCTTGTAGTTGGAAAGTCTTGATTTAAGTAAAATAAGCATGACAGCTAAAGGGAAAGGAATCTTTGTATGAAAAACAAAACGATTAAGACGAATTTAATTGCTTTATGTTTAATTTTACTAGCAGTCCCTAGTCTTTTAATCGGGTCGATGGGCTTTTTCACAGCTAAAGGTGAACTGAACAAGGCCGGAGAGAAGAGTTTAAAGAATGATGTGCGTTATGTATTGGCGATGATCACCATGCTTGATCAACAAGTCAAAGATGGAAAGCTTGAGCTAGAAGATGCACAGGAACAAGTGAAAGAAACGATTTTAGGGAAAAAGAATGGGGATGGAACGAGACCGATTTCTGATCGGTTTGATCTAGGTGAAAATGGTTATGTTTATATCATCGACGATAAAGGAAATGAAATAGCACATCCATTTTTAGAGGGAGAAAATATTTGGGATGTAAAAACGAAAGATGGTACGTATGCTAGTCGAGAGATTGTGAAGCTTGCAAATGAAGGTGGAGGCTTTATTAAATTTAACTGGCCACTACCTGATTCGGATGAGTTGGCCGATAAGATTACGTATACTGAAAAGGACCCGCATTGGGGATGGATTGTTAATGCTGGTACGTATATGATGGATTTTAATCAAGGGGCAAATAAGATTATTTACACGTTATTGCTTACGTTAGGAATAGCTTTAATTATTGGTTCTGTAATCATTGTTATCTATTCCAAACGTTTAGTCACTCCGATTATGAATGTGGAAGTGGCGATGAAAGAAGTCGCTCATGGGAATTTATTGATTGAAAAATTTGAGGTGAAGAATAAGGATGAAATTGGTCGTTTAGCGATTCATTTTCAAGAAATGACGGATGAATTGAAAGAAATTATCCATGATGTTCGTTCTCATTCAGAGCAGGTGGCTGCAGCAAGTGAACAGCTAAGTGCCTCTTCTGAAGAAACAAGTCGTGCGACGGAGCAAATTTCTTCGGCGATGCAGGACATTTTTACGGATGCCGATCAACAATCAAAAAATGCAAATGAAACTGCACAAACCGTAACTGAAATGAAAAATCAAATTGTATCCATTTCTCAACGAACAAAAGAAACGGTGGGAAGTATTCATCAAACTTCTAAGCTAGCGAATGAAGGGAAACAGTCGTTAACCGATGTGACGAATCAAATGAAAACGATTGATCGTACAGTGGATGATTTAGGTGAAGTGATTGAAGTGTTATATCAACGTTCTAAAGATATTGCGAGTATTTTGCAAATTATTACAGATATTGCGGAGCAAACGAATTTATTAGCATTAAATGCATCAATTGAGGCCGCACGAGCAGGAGAGCACGGGAAAGGATTTGCTGTGGTGGCTAGTGAAGTTCGTAAGCTTGCAGAGCAATCAACGGCCTCGGCTCAGCAAATTACGGAGATCATTCGTCATATCCAAGGCAATACATTGCATGCAAAAGAAACGATGAGTGTGGCTGAGGGTGAAGTGAAGAGCGGTATTCATTTAGTTGATGATGCCAGCACCAATTTTGGTGAAATTCGTCACGCGTTTGAACATGTATTAACGGAAATGGATGAAATAGCTTCAGCAGCTGTTGCACTTGAGGCAGACACCTTAAGTGTTGTTGCTTCTGTCAATCAAATAGCAGACGTATCAGCTGAAACAAGTTCGAATACAGAAACGATTGCCGCTGCGACAGAAGAGCAAATGGCTACAATGGAACAAATGAATGCTTCGTCGTTGTCGCTGGCTAAGTTAGCTCAAGATTTACAATTAAGGTTAGGGAAGTTTAAAGCGTAGTTGCTAGAGGAACAGACCATGAAAGGCGACTTTCATGGTCTTATTTGTCATTCATTCGTTCGATTTTTAAATGCTTCATACGTAGCGATATCATCAATTGGTTCAACTAGGTCTTTCTGTTCCTTCGCCCCTTTGGCAATCTTATTTGTGTAATTTCCCGGATTTCCTTTTTCTTTATGGTTAAAGCCTTTTCCACGTCCCATAAGTGTTCGCTCCTTTCTATTTCTTCTTTTTAGTGTTCTTCTCCTTCGAAAAAATATTCCCATAGACGCCGAAACGTCCATACGCATTTGCCTTTTTTTCATAAAATAAATTAGGAAAAAGTAGAGGTGAAAAAAATGAGAAAAGACTATTTACGCTGGTCAGAGATTCCTTATGCGGGTGAATCGAAGCCGCCTAATGATCCAGTGACCCCGTTAGCTGGTTCGTGGTCTTTCGTTTATTTTAAGCGAGATCGAGACGGAAATGTCCTTGATCCTAGTGGGAGAAGAATGCAATTACCGATTGTTCATCCAAATCGAATTGACTTCGATCGAGAACTATATATGGTTCAAAAAACATTGAAAGAATTAACGCCTAGTCAAGAAAATCTTGGGGTTTATTATGGTACAGGAGTTCCGACAAAACAGTGGACGCCAGTAATCGATCGGTTAATTGATTCTTATAACGTTACTCCGACGCAAGCGGCCCGCATATTAGCGGCTGTTCAATCAGCGATTAACGACACGATGATTATTGTATGGGAGTTAAAATATCGGTGGGATGTCGCCAGGCCGAATCAATATGATCAAGAGATGAGAACATTGTTGTGTACGCCACGCTTTCCGACTTATCCATCAGGGCATGCGACGATGTCAGGCTGTGCCGAAGTCGTTCTTAGCTATTTTTTCCCGACAGAAGCAAAGAAGCTGCGAGAAATTGCGGATGATGATGCACGTAGTCGCCTATATGCGGGTGTTCATTTTCCAGTGGATAATAACGAAGGCCTGCGATTAGGAAGGTATCTTGGAAGTGTGATTGTTGATCATTTAAAAACAGAGAAAGATCATAGATTAAGACCTGTTGATCAGCCATTTAGAGAATTTCACGACGCAGCTATTTTTCCGGAGGACTATGAACAATTCATTCCTTTTGATTATCCTGACCACTGTACGTCTTTACGAATGGATGACAACAATCATCCGCCGGCTCCCGGTCCGAAGTTATTCTTTTAACAGAAAGCTGCCGTATCATGGTGGCTTTTTGTTGTGATTGTATGAATTTGTCAGTATATGTCTACGAAAAGAAAGAGGAGATGCCAAGAAAGAATGGAATATGTATAAAAAGTTAGAAAATTATGTATTTATGGAAGTGAGGAGGAGAAAAGGTTGAAGGTGCTTATTTCGTTGTCTAACAAATTAATGCAAAGGTATTTGCCAGACCCGTTCTTATTCGTTATTATTCTTACCTTTTTTGTCGCTGGTTTATCGTTGATTTTGACCGACAGTACTCCGCTTCAAGTCGTGGAGTATTGGGGTGGTGGCTTTTGGGGGTTGCTGACATTCGCGATGCAGATGGTACTCGTGTTGATCACCGGTCATGCACTGGCGAGCAGTCCGTTTTTCAAGAAAGTGTTGGGGAGTTTAGCTTCGATTCCGAAGTCCCCGGGGCAGGCGATTGTTCTTGTTTCTGTCATTTCGCTTTTAGCGTGCTGGATCAACTGGGGATTCGGTCTTGTCATTGGAGCGTTATTTGCGAAAGAGTTGGCGAAAAAAGTGGATGGGGTGGATTATCGACTGTTAATTGCTAGTGCTTATAGCGGGTTCCTCGTCTGGCATGGGGGATTATCTGGTTCGATCCCATTGACGATTGCGACACCGGAGCATTTTGCTGAAAACATTATTGGCATTGTGCCAACGAGCGAAACGATATTTTCAACGTATAATTTAGTGATCGTTACCGCTCTGTTTGTGACGATTCCACTCATTAATCGCCTAATGATGCCGACAAAGGATCAAACGGTGGTGGTTGATCGCTCTTTACTAGAAGATTCGGATTCATTTCAGGCGGCAACAGTTGAAGCTGCGGAGTTAACGCCAGCCGATCGATTAGAAAACAGCCGGATCGTCTCGCTAGTGACGGGCTTTTTAGGACTAGCATTTTTAGCCTTTTATTTTGTGAATAATGGTTGGAATTTGAATTTAGATATCGTTAATTTCATCTTTTTATTTCTGGGGATTTTGCTTCATGGCACACCGAAACATTTTTTAGAAGCGGTCGGAAATGCGGTGAAAGGAGCAAGCGGGATTATTATTCAATTCCCGTTTTATGCAGGATTGATGGGAATTATGGTCTCCACAGGGTTAGCGACGGTGTTATCTGAAGCTTTCGTTTCGATTTCAACGGAAAGTACGTTTCCTGTGCTCGTCTTCTGGAGTGCTGGTCTTGTGAACTTTTTCGTTCCTTCGGGTGGAGGTCAATGGGCGGTTCAGGCACCAGTGATGCTAGAAGCTGCTCAAAGTCTGGATGTATCAATCGCGAAAACAGCGATGGCTGTGGCGTGGGGAGATGCTTGGACGAATATGATTCAGCCGTTTTGGGCATTGCCGGCATTGGCGATTGCTGGATTAAAAGCAAAAGACATTATGGGCTTCTGTCTCATTCTGTTATTTGTTAGTGGAGCAATTATTTCTTTAGGGTTGTTTTTGTTTTAAGGTGGGAAGTTAGGGGCTTTTTATATAAAATGAGGTGTCATCTAATCGTAGGTGGACACCTCATTTTTTTATAGTCCATTAATGTACTGGCCATATTTTTCGAACGAGTTGTGTTCTATTTTGTACGTTGTATTTTTGGAAGATATTTTGGATATGCTTTTTGACTGTATTTTGAGAAATAAATAGTTCCCTAGCAATGGCTTGATTCGTTTTTCCGTCTTTAAGGAGTTGAACCACTTCGTTTTCTCGTTTGGAAAGTAAGGGACATTCCTTACTTTGTTGAGGAGACAGATTGGCAGCAATTAAATCAGATAACAGTTGAAAGCGTTTGCAATCCATGGAAGTAAAAACGCCCGAATTTTCTTGGCGTGCTAGTCCAATGACTCCAATACAAGTTCCTTCATGAAAAAGGCAAATGACCATTTCATCATAATACCCATAAGGCTTCATAAAAGAACAATAAAATGTTGAGTCTTCATAAAGTGATGGATTGACTAGATCAGACAGTCTCAAAGCACGTTTTGTTTGAAAGAGACTAAGATTTTTTTGAGGATGGAGAAAGTCATAATGTGAAAACTCATTGATATAATCGAACAAAATTTTATCACTGAATCCATATATTTGAGGGTCAAATAAGTTGCCTTGCTCATCGGCATACCAAAATATTGATTCATCATAGCCAAATTGAGTCGCTAACTCACGCTGAATTAAGGAACGCTTATCTTCTGTCGGTTTCGCAATGATACTGGCAAAATGAATCATTTTTTCATAATCAGCGGCTGATAGTAAAGTGTACAATAAAATTTCTCTCCTTTCAGCATATTTTACGTTTATAAGTATAGTAGGAAATGAAGCAAGATCCAAGTTATAAAACTGAAAATTTAAAATAATTAAAAAATAATCATTTTGGGTAATAGTTTTCAATTGCGTCCTTTCTTTATAATCAAGTTGTAAGAAATATTATAAGGAAGGTGAAGTGAATGAGAAAGAAAACAGGTTTTGTTTGCGATGAGAGTTATTTTTGGCATGATACTGGTAATGGCGCCTTATTTATGCCGCCTGGAGGATGGATTGAAACAGATATGCATTCAGAAAACCCTGCAACGAAACGACGATTCAAAAATTTGATGGAACGTAGCGGATTAATGAAGCACCTCACACAAATTGCCCCTCGCCCTGCATCCGTAGAAGACATTCAACTTTATCATAGTAAAGAATATATGGAAAAAGTGAAACAATTGAGTGCCATTGGCAATGGAGACGCTGGAAAACATGCACTGGTCGGTAAAGGCTCATATGAAATCGCTCTTTTGTCTGCAGGTGGAGCGATTACTGCGGTGGAAGAAGTGGTAAGCGGGAAGGTGGATAATGCTTATGCACTGACACGTCCACCCGGTCATCATGCAGAAGCTGAGCTTGGAATGGGGTTTTGCTTGTTTAACAATGTAGCTATTGCGGCCAAATATGCACAAAAACATTTAGGACTGAGGAGAATTCTTATTTTAGATTGGGATGTCCATCATGGGAATGGAACAGAATCGGCTTTTTATAACGATCCAAATGTTCTTTTTATCTCCATCCATCAAGAGCGTAACTATCCGCCTGGCCGTGGAAAAGCAGAAGATATTGGTGTAGGTAAAGGAGAAGGATTTAATGTAAATATTCCGCTCCCTGCAGGTACAGGGAATGCAGGATATAGGTATGCTTTGAAAGAAATCGTTGCTCCAATTAGTGATCGATTTAGACCTGAGCTTGTGTTGATTTCTGCAGGACAAGATCCGAGTATGTTTGATCCATTAGCACGAATGATGGTGACCGCTGATGGGTTTAGAGAGATGACTCGCTTTATGATGGATATCGCACAACGTCATTGTGCAGGGAAATTGGTCGCTTGCCATGAAGGTGGGTACAGTTCTGCTTACGTTCCATTTTGCTCGCATGCGATTGTGGAAGAAATGAGCGGCGTGCGTACAGAAGTGGAAGATCCTTTTGCTCCAGCTATGGATGAGCTTCCGGTGAATGAGCTTTTTGACATCCAAAAAGAATATGTGCAAAAAGTAAAAGACATTCAATCGGAACACTGGAGTTTAGAAAATCTAGTGCTGTAAAGCGAGAAATCTCCTGACAAAATTCAGGAGATTTCTTTTTCATGACCTCACACTTCAGTCATCTCCTTTACATTTTTCACGAGCAATTGCAAATGCTAAGTGAAAGGGAGGTGGGATCATGGCTTTGTTCGGTGATTGGAAGGAAAGTGGCTTCCATATGAAAGTCTTGCTTATAGGAGTATTGCTGGCTCATCTTGGTACATATATGGTGGTGCCGCTTTTGCCGATTTTTTTAAAGGTAGACAAAGGAATGACGATTGCTGAAATTGGTTTAATCTTGGCGATGTCTCCTCTTACTTATCAAGTGAGTAGTTTGTTTGGTGGATGGTTGGCGGATCGGATCGGTCGGAGAGGGGTGATCGCTGTTGGTGCGTGGCTGAATGGAGCGGCGATTGCTGGTTTTCTTCTTTTTGATACGGTTTGGCTGTTGATGTGTATGGGGTTACTGAGTGGATTAGGTGTTGGCTTAAATACACCGTCCACGAAAGCAGCGATTGCAGCCCTTGCGACGGAGGAGGACAATAAGACGACAGCCTTTTCTTTAAGGGGGGTAGCAGCCAATGTCGGTATTGCGATTGCTGGTTTGTTAACTTATTTTGTGCTCGGTGGGGCGTTCCCACTCATTTTTTATACGGCGACCGGTCTTTATATATTATCGGGATTAATCAGTTTGTTCATGCTACCAAAAGGGTGTGGCGATGAGCCTTGTGAAACGGTTCCAGTGAAAGCGTATGTGGAGATTTTCAAAAATAAAGCCTTTGTCGTGTTTTCGCTAGTGAGCATTTTGATTTGGGCATTGTATACGCAGCTGGCTTTGAGCTTGCCTTTACGAGCAGAGGACATTTTGCCGGATTCGAGTGTGGTGAGCTTGATTTGGACGGTGAATGCGGTCATTGTCGTTGCCTTGCAAACGTTGATTTCCAGGCGGTTTATTGAAAAAACGCATCCGATGTATGTGTTAGCTTTAGGTGTTTTATTTATTGGTGGAGGGCTTGGTTCAATTTATTTCTCGACGAATTTCTATTGGCTCTTAGCTAGCGGAGTGATTTTTATTATTGGTGAGATGTTAATTTTGCCGACGATGGATGCGACCGTATCACGACTTGGAACAGCAAAAATGATCGGTGTATTTTTCGGCCTCACCAATTTTGTTTCCGGCGTGGGGGAAGGAGCTGGGAAATTCGCAGGTGGGCAGTTGCTTCGTTTAGGCACATCCTCATCGATTCCATGGTTGACGTTTGCTCTTTCTGCCGTTGTGATTAGCGGTTTGTTAGTAGCGTTACGGTTTTGGGAGCCGTTGCGATTTTCAATGGGGAGAAAAAGCGAAAAGCTGGAACGATCGACTTCTACTTCCTTTTGGCAGTGGATCTTTGGAAAACGCAGTCCCGTAAAATAATATGTAGGCATGTGGAGCATTCTCTTTGAATAGGGTAAGTAATAATGTGTGATAAAGGGGAGATCGCATGATTACAGTAGCAGGAATGCCCTTTCAGCAAGCGGATCATTGGCCAGCTGGCAGTGTAGAATATAAGATTATTCAAGAAATGAGCAAAGCACCTGTTGTGTATGCCTATCCATCTATCAGTGATTTATCCTTTGAGGTGAACATGCGAAAAAGCATCATTCAAAGCGCTAGAGCGTTAAATGACAGCAAGGCGCGGTTTGCTGTATTTGAAACATCGCGTGCGAATCCGCAATATTGGTACGTGACTCATTTTGGCGGCTTCCAACAACGGCCAGATGTGAATCCATCGGATGCGGTATTAGATATTTACAAAAATAGTTCGCAATATGCGTTTGAATGTGCAACAGCAAAGCTGATTGTGTATTATCATGCGGTGCTAAACGTGATCGGGGAGTCGGCTTTTAATCAATGGTTTCCAGCGATTCATTTATACAGTTGGCACGCTGATCCTGACCTTGGGTTGAAAGCTAGGGAAATGGAGCATGCTTTACCGGGAGATGTTGTCTATTTTAAAAATGAGGAGTTTGATCCGAATAAGCCTCAGTGGAGAGGAGAAAATGCTGTTGTTCTTGAAGATGGTACGTATTATGGACATGGGATTGGCATCGGAACAGCAGAGCAAATTATTGACCAGTTGAACAAAAAGCGAAAGGCGGGGGCTAATCAACCGGCTCATTTGACCAAATTAATCGTACGGCCATCTTTCACACATCTAGCGAATTTACCGTTTATGAATAGGAGAGAGAAGTACCAAAACGCTATTATTCAGCACAATCAAGCGTCGATTTCTTATGGTTATTATGCGCTATTGCAGCACGTTGTGTATCAAAAATGGGGAAGTTATGTGAGTCGATGAGTAACTTCCTTGACAATTATCTATTATTCCATTACGCTATTAGTAAATCGTTAATATTCCTTATAAGGGGAGTAGCTTTTACAGCAAAGTCGTCATTACGGAGCATATGGCTCTCGGCTTTGTTGGCAACTTTGAATGTTGTTAGCAAGACCTTACCTAAAATGGTAGAGGTCTTTTATGTGCTTAGGGCCTATACCAAACTTGGTGTAGGCTCTTTCTATTTGGAAAAAGGAGGTTTAGTATGTAGGAAAAAACAGCTCTGTAGTGACAAAAATGATGATAAAAAAATGGAGGATTTCAAATGATTAAAAAAATAATGGCATCTTTATTAGTGTTAAGTTTATGTTTCGCTCCGCTTGCACATGTGATGGATCAAAACACATATGCTGTGAGTGCAAAGAAATATAAATCAGGGAAAAAGTCATATAACTCAACGGATAGCAACAGCCCTTCGTTAACTAAGAAAGAAAACGATAAGAAAGATTCGATGACGACGGCGAAAAAATCAACTGCGACTAAGTCGAATAAAGGCGGTCTGTTAAAAGGGATGATGCTTGGCGGTTTAGCGGGCTTACTACTTGGCAGTTTGCTTGGTGATCTTGGTATTTTAGGTTCAATCCTTGGCTTTATGATTAATATGTTAGCAATCGTGGCGATTGTGATGATTGCTCGCAAAATCTTTACGACTTTGAAAAAGAAACGCAAGGATGATGAAGCATGGCAAAAGTAAAAATTTCTGAGCAAGATATCATTAATGCCCTTTGTTTGCATCTTGCTAATCAGAAGCAAATCACGCCTCAAGAAGTAGAAATCGAGTTAATGTATGATGATGACCATGGTTTTTCAGCGGAAGCCTATTGGACAGGCCGAAAACAAATTTTAGCGACGGTTCATATGATTGAAGCGCTTCGTTTTTGGCTCGATAAAAAGATGAACATGGACCCGTTTGCTGCCGGGATTGAGTTGGTTCTTGATGATGACGAGGGAATTATTGCTCTTGTGCGGTAAGGGAAATGAAAAAGGATTCAGCGTGTTAGTGCGCTGAATCCTTTTTTCTTATTAGTTTGTGATGTTTAATTGAATGTCTTTTTTCAAGCTAGCTAATACAGGAGACTTTGTTAAAGCAATCTCGGCGATTTCTTGAATTTGTTCTTTCGTTCCGTCTGTGTCGACGTTAAGGTGAATGATCGGGTTTAAAATGCCACCGTCCCCTTCTTCGATTCCTAAAAATACGGCGGCATTTAAGTTCGCTTCGATTGTTACTTCTACTTGCTTCAATGTCATTCCTTTTTGTGTCGCCATCACTTCAAATGTGATAGCGAAACAGCTTGCCGCTGCACCGATTAAATATTCGATCGGGTTTGGTCCTTTGTCTGTTCCGCCTAATGGAGCGGGCTCATCTGTAGTAAGAGTAGGGAAGTTGCGGATTGAAAGATCGTTTTGTACGCCATCTTTCCAGTTTACTTGAGCGCTCCATTTCGTCATCCCCAATGATGGATCATTTTGAATCCCCATGGCTGTTTGTTGTAAAATTTCTAAAGAAATGTTGTTCATGATTCATTCTCCTCTAACTTATTAGTATAAATTAGATACTAACAGAGAGAAAAAACGATGTATGTAAGCGTCCTTACGTTAGGCAAAAAAATCAATCGGCACCCAAACTCGCTGATCAAACTGTTTAATTTCACCGGTTTGTGTTAGCTTATTCAAAAGAAAAGTGACCGTTTCTCTAGTAGAGGCAATCATGCCAGCGATATCTTTATGTGTAACAAAGGAGGGGATCGGTGCCCAACCATCGTTAGCTTCGTCGTGATTCGCCAGCTTTTTTAACTGAAACAGCAGCCGTTCTTCGACTTTTTCATAGGCGACTTGCTCTAACACTTCAATCGTATCTTCTAATTTATTCGTTAAATAGTGCATGATCGCCATCGCTAATTCAGGCGTCTCCTGTACTGCCTGCTTCACTTCTTGTTTTGATAAAGAAACGATTGTTACATCCGTTAATGCCTTCGAAAATAAATGCCGCTCTCTATCGGAAAAAACATGAAGCAAATCGATAAAATCGCCTTCGGTGGCAATCCCCAAAACGCATTCTTTTCCATTCATGTTCAAATGAAACAACCGGGCATGGCCACTTATTACCAGTAATACTCGTTCACTTAACTTATCCGGCGTTTGAATAAAATCTCCTTTTTTAAACGAAATTCTCTCTCCATGTTTCAGCCAACGTTCTATACAAGTTGCTGGGAAGAAATCATAAAATTTTATTGGATAAAATGAATCAGGTTTGTTCATGTCGTCACTTCCTGCTTTTTATGTATAATGTTAAATGTTGGACGTAGTAGATTCAAGAGGAGGAACTAGAGATGAAACGTATAGCTGTGTTTTGTGGATCAAGAATGGGAGCTTCCGAGAGTTATAGAGAAGGAGCAATTGCTTTAGGAAAGGAATTAGCGAGTCGAGGAATCGCTTTAGTATATGGTGGGGCAAGTGTTGGGATTATGGGCGTGATTGCCGATACGGTGTTAGCAGAAGGGGGACAAGTGATTGGTGTTATCCCTGAAGTGCTGATGGATCGAGAAATTGCTCATCCCGATTTAACTGAATTGATTGTCGTGTCTTCGATGCATGAAAGAAAAGCGAAAATGGCGGAGCTTGCCGATGGCTTTATTTCGATGCCAGGTGGGGCTGGGACATTGGAAGAGTTTTTTGAAATTTACACATGGGCGCAAATTGGTATTCATCAAAAGCCGAATGGTCTATTAAATATTAATGGCTTTTATGAACCGCTCGTTTCGATGTTTGGTCATATGGTGAAAGAACAGTTTGTCGAAGAGAAGCATCGTTCGATGGTGTTAGTAGAGGCTGATCCGAAAGTGCTACTGGATCAATTTCAAGCGTATAAAGCGCCTTCAGTGAAAACATATAATTGAAGAAATGGAGCGTGCTTTGAAGGCATGCTCCATTTCATTTACTACATGCCACAATATGAATATCCATCTCATGAGAATGTCTCATAATGTGGTCAACGATCGAGCCTTTAATGAGCTCTTCCCAGCGGCTTCTGGCAGATTGACCGAGGATCAATTGGGTAACGTTGTTTTTTACGGCCACGTCTGTAATGGCTGTGGCGATGTTTCTTTTATGAAGTGGTTCAATAATGAAGTGGGCGTTAAATTGGGTGGCGAGCTTTTTCCATTCCTTAATCTTTTTTCTTTCGTTAGGTTTACGATTCATAGAGGCTTCACGAGAGATGTGAAGAATGAGCAGCTTTGTTTTTAAGCGACTAGCAATCCGCCACCCGCGACGAATTAGCTTTTCAGCACTTTCGTTATTTTGGACACACACCATAATGACTTCATTGATGCCGGTGGAGGATTGATGATGTCCTAGGCGGTCATCGACATCATCAGCTAATTCACGGAGAGATAATTCTCTTAAGGCTCCTAGATTGCTTTTAGTGAAAAAATGATTGAGCGACTGTTCAATTTTGCTGGAGTGATAGATTTTTCCTTCCTTTAATCTTTTAATAAGTAGTTCGGGGGAGACATCGACGAGGATCATTTCGTCTGCCTGATGGAGGAAACGGTCTGGGATGCGCTCTCTTACTTTTACACCTGTGATTTGTTGGACGATGTCATGGACGCTTTCTAAATGTTGAATATTTACAGCGGAAATGACATGGATACCTTGTTGTAAAATTTCTTCTACGTCTATAAATCTTTTTTCGTTCGGGGAGGTGGGGACGTTGGAGTGGGCGAGCTCATCAATGAGAACAACTTCAGGTGCTCGTTCGATAATCGCATCTTTGTTCATTTCCTCCAGCCCTTTGCCTTTGTAGTGAATCATTTTTTTTGGAATGATTTCTAAGCCGGTGATTAATTGTTCCGTTTCTTTGCGCTTGTGGGTTTCGATTAAACCAATCACCACATCTATTCCTTCTTTCTTTAGTTCATGGGCTTCTTCAAGCATTCGATAGGTTTTGCCAACACCAGGTGCTGAGCCGATATACACTTTCAATTTGCCACGTTTCAGCCGCTCAATTTCCGCTAGAATCTCTTCGGGTGTCTTTCTACGATACTTGCGATTCAAAATCGATTCCCCCTTTGAAAAAATCTGACTCCCATTAGGTAATGGAAGTCAGACCTAATCTTATTTTTCTAGTTCTTGTATTTTGATATTTAATTTTAAGACATTGACTCGCGGTTCTCCGAAGAGTTGGAGACTACGTGCTTCTGTCGTTTCGTCGATGGCTTTATTTAGTGTATTTTCGTCGATGCCTGTTTCTTTACTGATGCGATCGACTTGAAATTTAGCTGCGGCTACTGAGATATGTGGGTCGAGTCCAGAGCCGGAGTTCGTGATTAAGTCGACAGGGATATCTTTTAGGTCGATTTCAGGATCTTCTTTTTGGATGTCTGCGATCGATTGCTTCACTCGCTTGAGCATGTCAGCGTTTGATGGTGCATAGTTATTTGAACCCGAGGCAGAAGCATCATATTCTATAGAAGAAACTCGCCCGTGAAAGTAGCCTTTTTCAGCAAATTTTTGACCTGTCAGCTCAGAACCGACGACTTTCCCTTTTTCATTTTCAATTAAGCTTCCGTTCGCTTGCGCTGGAAATAGTAGCTGACCAAGCCCTGTCATCGCTAATGGGTAGGCGATTCCACATAGAACGATCATCAACAGCGATAATCGAATAATTTTAAACATGCTGACTCCTCCATATTGTCATGAATTTTCTTATATGAACAACCCGATCATCATATCAATCAGTTTAATCCCGATAAATGGCACAAGCACTCCGCCGAGGCCGTAGATTGTAATATTTCTTGAGATTAATTGATTAGCAGACATCGGTACATATTTGACCCCTTTAATCGCTAAGGGAATTAATAATGGAATGATCAAGGCGTTGAAGATGAGCGCAGATAAAATGGCACTCGTTGGTGAATTCAATCCCATCACATTTAATGCTTCCATTTCAGGAATCGCTAACATAAACATCGCTGGGATGATGGCAAAATATTTCGCTACATCATTCGCAATACTGAATGTCGTTAATGATCCTCTCGTCATTAATAACTGTTTTCCGATTGAGACGACCTCAATGATTTTTGTTGGGTCGGAGTCTAAGTCGACCATATTGGCCGCTTCTTTTGCCGCAATGGTGCCACTATTCATCGCAAGTCCGACATCGGCTTGAGCAAGGGCAGGGGCATCGTTCGTACCATCTCCAGTCATGGCGACTAATTTTCCTTTAGCTTGCTCCTCACGGATGACTCTAATTTTATCTTCCGGTTTTGATTCAGCGACAAAGTCGTCTACACCCGCTTCTTTGGCGATGGTGGCGGCGGTTAATGGATTATCTCCTGTACACATAATCGTTTTAATACCCATTTTTCTCAGTTCATCAAAGCGTTCTTTCATTCCCGGTTTGACGGTGTCTTTTAAATAAATGATTCCAAGAATTTGCTCGTTTTTAGCAACGGCTAACGGCGTGCCACCTTGTTTCGAGATGTCATCGGCGCTCGTTTTTAAATCATTTGGAATCATGCCGCCTTTTTCTTTCACCCAGTCGATGATCGCATCTACCGAGCCTTTTCTAAATTCGTTGCTTTTAAAGTTGATACCGCTCATTCGTTCCTCTGCGGTAAAAGGAATGATCTCTGCTTTTTCGTAAGCTGATTTTTCCCATGAAGCCCCTTTTTCTTTCGCCAGTTCTAATACAGAGCGGCCTTCAGGTGTTTCGTCGAATAAAGAAGTGATGACTGCCGTATCGATCAGCATTTGTTGTTTGACGTTTTTAACTGCGAGAAAGTCGGCAGCTAACCGGTTTCCAAATGTAATCGTCCCTGTTTTATCTAGAACGATCGTGTTAATGTCTCCTGCAGCTTCGACAGCCTTTCCAGACATCGCAATCACATTAAATCGTGTGACGCGATCCATTCCTGCAATCCCGATCGCTGATAAGAGGGCGCCAATCGTCGTTGGGATCAAGCAAACGAGCAAGGCGATCAATGTAGAAAGCTCTAAATCGATACCCACGTAATTTGCAATCGGAACGAGTGTCACAACGACAATTAAAAAGATGATCGTTAATGTGACGAGTAAAATGTTTAACGCAATTTCATTCGGCGTTTTTTGACGGGTTGCTCCTTCGACGAGAGAAATCATTTTATCAAGAAATGACTCGCCAGGATCGGCAGTGATTCGTACCATGACCCAATCGCTGACCACTCGTGTGCCGCCAGTAACGGAACTAAAATCCCCACCCGCTTCTTTAATGACGGGAGCTGATTCCCCTGTAATGGCTGATTCGTCGATGGAGGCAAGCCCTTCGATAATCTCACCGTCTCCAGGAATGAATTCGCCAGCTTCTACTAATACGATATCGCCTTTACGAAGATCGTTAGAAGAGACAGGTTTAATGTCTCCGTTTTTTTGTACCTTATGAGCGACAGTATCTTTTTTCGTTTGTTTAAGGCTATCGGCTTGTGCTTTTCCACGTCCCTCCGCTAATACCTCTGCAAAGTTACCAAATAACAGGGTAAATAAAAGGATGAGAAATACGGCCAAGTTATAGCCGAATCGTCCTTCCGCTTCAAACAGGGAAGGAGCAACCATCATCAACAATACAAATATCGCACCAATTTCTACGACGAAGAGAATCGGATTTTTGATCATAATAAGTGGATTTAGTTTAACAAAGCTTTCGACAACCGCTTTTTGCAGTGTAGTCGAGCTTAGCTTAGGTGTTACATCTTTCATTATTTTTTCACCTCATTCAATTAGCGAATCGTTAAATATTCTGCGATTGGTCCAAGGGCTAGTACCGGTAAAAAGGTTAGAGCACCTACGATTAATACGGTTCCGATCAGAAGTCCTGCGAATAATAGTTGATCCGTTTTAAACGTGCCGATCGTTTCAGGGATGGGTTGCTTTTGAGCTAGTGAGCCAGCTATTGCTAATAAGGCGACGATTGATACATATCGTCCAAGCAGCATCACAAGCCCAGTCGAAATGTTCCAAAATGGAGTGGCATCGCCTAACCCTTCAAAGCCTGATCCATTATTGGCAGCCGCAGAAGTATATTCATAGAGTACTTGTGAAATCCCGTGGAAACCGGGATTACTAATAGTACTTTTTCCTAACTCAGTCATAAAGGCAATGGCTGTTGGTCCAAGAATGATAATCGGATGGGCTAATAAGGCGACTGCAATGAGCTTCATTTCTTTAGGCTGAATTTTTCTCCCTAAAAATTCAGGTGTTCGCCCAACCATTAATCCACAAATGAACACGGCGATGATGGCATACATAAGCATATTGACTAACCCGACGCCATCGCCTCCAAAAATCGAATTCAGCATCATTAATGAAAGAGGAGTGATGCCGCCAAGAGGCGTTAATGTATCATGCATATTATTGACGGTGCCTGTTGTAGCAGCGGTTGTCACGGTACTAAATAGAGCCGATTGAGCGATGCCAAATCGCATCTCTTTTCCTTCCATACTACCTTGAGAGCCGTCTAATCCTAGATTGACGAGAGCTGGATTTCCTTGGCTCTCTGAAAAGTAAATGAGTGAAAGGAAGGCTAAGAAAATCAATCCCATCGATGAAAAAATGATCCAGCCTTGCTTTTGATTTTTGGCGAATCGCCCGTAAGTGTACGTTAAGGCGGCTGGAATACACCACATCGCCAGTATTTCTAGTACATTCGTTAATGGGCTTGGATTTTCAAAGGGGTGAGAGGAGTTCACACCGAAAAATCCTCCACCGTTTGTTCCTAAATGCTTAATGGATACGAGAGATGCAACCGGTCCAACGGCAATTTCTTGTTTTTCACCAGAAAGAGTTGTTAGTTCGATGGACGGATCTAGTGTTTGCGGCACTTTTAAGCCAACGAGAACGAGTGTGACAATCATCGCCATTGGAATTAATAATCTTGTGTGACCTTTCACAAAATCTTCAAAAAAGTTCCCGATTGTTTGCCCTTTGGAGGTGATGCCCCGAATAAATGCGATGGCAACGACAATACCTGTGACGGCTGATGTGAACATCATCATCGTAATGACGGCCATTTGTGACAAATAGGATAACCCCGTTTCACCGCTATAATGCTGCAAGTTCGTATTGGTCATAAAGCTAATAATGGTATTAAACGCTAACGTCGGCTCCATACTGTCAATACTATTTGGATTGAAAGGTAAGTATTTTTGTAATCGCAAAATTATATAGCCAACGGCGACGAAAATGACGTTTGTTAAGATCAACGCGAGAGTGTACTTTTTCGCTGACATATTTGATCGTTCTTTTAATCCACTGATTGAAAAAATAAGATTTTCAATCGGTCGAAATAGTTTATCTGAAGCATTGGATTGGCCAGAGAACACATGATAGATATACGTTCCTAGCGGTTTGACAAGCAATAAAAGCAAAACCAATACAACGCTTATTTGCAATAAATCCATGGATGGAATCCTCCTTCATTTTTTAAAACTTTTCCGGGTGAATAAGCACATAAAGTAGAAAAAATAATAGACAAATAGTTACAAAGGCAGCGAACATCATGATTCATCTCCTCCGATCGTTTGATGACACCAAGAAATAAAAAAAGAAAACAAGCTGAACATAGTAGTGAGCACAACGACCATCAATAGATCCATCAAGTTAAAACACTCCTTTTTTGTTAAAAATTGTTTCGGAGAACAAAAAAGAAGCCTACAGGAAGAGGTCACTCTTCCTGTGGCTTCTTATGACGGCATAGGAAAATAAGCCGTGTGAATACACAGAATTTGTGTTGCCTCTCTCAATGCGCTTACGAGGTTAGCTGACGGATTCGGACTTGAGAGTGTCCTACTCAATGTTTTGAGATTCACCCCATGTGACTTATGAGCCACGGTTGGTTCCCCCGCTTCCTAAAAAATAGGAACTAAGCAAAATAGATGCATACGTTTCATGATTTAATTGTTTAGTTTGTTTACCAAATGCTCACCATCTCCCTCTCACAACGCTTACGAGGTTAGCTGACGGATTCGGACAGCAAGAGTTGCCCTACTCAATTGCTTGAGATTCACCCCAGTGTTTATTGGTTCCCCCGTTTCTCATGATCTTCATGCAGAACTCAGCGAATTGGAAAAATTTCTTAACAAAAAATTAAGATTGATGTCATTCTAGTCCGATCCTGAAAACTTGTAAAGCAAAAAAAATCGACAAAGAGCTGCCTGTCACTCACTGAAAATTATCGAAAAATGTCGAAAGGATCAATATTTTCAGTGAGTGTATTCCACATGCTTTTTGCATAGCTGATCATGTTGTTGGGTATTTTTTCATGGTATAATGGCATGGGAAATCGTTTTATGAAAAAAACTACTCCTATTGATGGGGGAGGTGCACAGTTGCAGCATACGTATAAAGAAGTATTTGATATTTTACATGCGTTGAATCAGAAATCTATTATAGCAATCACTGATCGAAACGGTATAATTACGTTCGTTAATGATAAATTCTGTGAAATTTCACAATATGAATCTCATGAGCTGTTAGGCAAAACGCATCAAATGGTTAATTCCAATTATCATGATGATTTATTTTTTGAAGATATGTGGCGCACCATTTGTAAAGGAGACATATGGAGTGGAGAAGTTCGAAATCGTGCGAAGGATGGATCGTATTATTGGGTAGATACAACGATTGTTCCTTTTCGAGACACAGAAGGAGAGCTGTATCAGTTTATCGCTATTCGAAATGATATTACCGAGAAAAAGAACCTTGAAGAAACATTGTTGAAAAAGACGCTTGAAGATCCGGTGACGGGTTTACACAATGCTAATTACTTTGAGCAAGTGGTAAAGAAGCGAATGCATATAGGTGAAGAATTTTACCTTTTGTATATTAACATTGATGACTTTAAACGGATTAATGAAAGTCTAGGTGTACAGCACTCAAATGAAATTCTTAAAATTGTCGGTGAACGGTTGCGAGAAATCATTCCAAATGACAACGAGGTTATCACTCGAATACATGGGGATGAATTTGCTGTACTTCTCGATCCTGCTTATGGTGAAGTAGAAGAGGTGATTGAAAGCATTTATCAAGTGTTTGAAGAGCCTATTACGTACAAGCAGTCCTTTTATTATATGACGCTCAGTATAGGAGTTACTCATTATCCGACCTATGGAGAAACCTTTGAAGATTTAATGCAAACAGCTTTTCATGCAGTGAAATTAGCTAAATCGAAAGGGAAAAATCAATTTATCTCATTTGATAGTAGCATGACGATCAATATTAATCGTAAATTTGAAATCAAAAATTGTTTGCATCATTCGATTCAAAATCAGTGCTTTCAAGTGCATTATCAGCCGCAATTTAATAAAAATGGTGAACTAGAAAGCTTTGAAGCTCTCGTACGTTGGAATTCTGAAACATTGGGGTTTGTTCCTCCTGATGAATTTATTCCAATAGCAGAAGAAACAGGATTGATTATTCCGCTAGGTTATTTATTATTCGACATAGTTCTTCAAGATCTGCCGAAACTACAACAATCTCTACAAAAACCAGTGAAAGTTGGCTTCAATTTGTCCATGAAGCAATTTTTTGATGATCACTTATTTACGAACATTCAAAGTCTATGTAGAAAATATAAGATCGACCCTTCTTTTATTAAGCTTGAAATTACGGAAAGTGTAGCAATTAAAGATCCAGATATTGTTATTTATCTCATTAAGCAGTTTAAAGATGTAGGGATGGAAGTAGAGCTTGATGATTACGGAACAGGGTATTCTAGTCTTCAATATTTGAAAAACTTACCGATTACGTCTGTAAAAATTGATAGAAGCTTTATTCAAGACATAACGAATTCTTCCAAAAGTCGGGCGATTGTCGATGCGACCATTCAAGTCGCTCACGAACTAGGTTTTCATGTCATTGCAGAAGGCGTGGAAACAGCTGAACAAGTGGCATGCTTAAAAGACCTTGAATGCGACTACTTTCAAGGATATTATTTCGGCAAGCCGGCTCCTCTTGAGAGTGCCTGTCACTCCTCGATTTTTGTCGAATAAAACAACTTCAAAAAGACGAAAGCCACCTGTGAAAGATAACTTTCGTCTTTTTGAGTGTTGAGCGAATGCTCAGTCTTTTTTCGCGAAAGTACTTGGCATCACAACAGCTGTTACTTCTCCGCGAGCACAAAGAATATCCCCGGCAAATACTTCTGTTTCGACTTTCCATTTCTTCGGATGAATTTCTGTCACTGACCCGATCGCGACTAACGGTACGTCTTGTGGAGTCGGCTTTAAGAAATTCACATTGAGTGAAGCTGTCACAAAACGTGGAGGAGGTGTGCCATCTCCAACTTCATGTCCATTTTTTCGATGTAAAGCTAAAGCAGCTGATCCCGTTCCGTGACAATCAATTAACGACGCTACTAACCCACCATACACAAACCCTGGAATCGCTGTGTGTTCAGGGCGAGGCGTATAAACGGTTTTCGTTCGTTCACCATCCCAACCTGTGCGAAAATGATGCCCCTCTTCATTTAAACGACCACAACCATAACACCAAGCAAAATCATCTGGATAATCATCTTGAATCGACTTGACCACTTGTTCAATCACATTTCTCCCTCCCTTTGTCAGAATATTATAACATATCAAGGTGTCTGTCACTCCTCGGATTTTGTCGATAGGTATTTTATTTTCAGCATATTGAAAGTGAGGCTTTGTGTCAAAAATAAGCTGTCATATAGTGGATGCATGACAGCTTATTTTGAATTATTGTTTTATATAAAATCGACCTAGTACTACTCCATATAAGGCGTGCCCAACTAACCAATAAAAAATCGCTGATAGTGATGTAATCGAAGGTGTTCGATCAGACAATATCGTTGTTGGATAAAGCAACACGCCGATTAAAAAACAAATGGTAACCGTTCGAATCATGATTTGTTCATTCGTCCATTGCTCCTTTTTCACAACGTATGCAAGAGTCATAGCTAAAACAACCGACACAATCAGATGAAGTGAGAACTCAACTAGCTCAGGTAAGGCAACCTTCTTAATCACCGGAATATAGTCCACATTCATAAGCAACGTATACACCTTAATCCCTAAACCAACCTCAATCACCTTCAAAAACAATCCAAGAAAAATACCAGAAACGATTCCAGCTAATATACCCAAGTGCCTGTCACTCCTCGAATTTTGTCCTCCTATGAAATAAGGCTATATGAGTCATTTTTATCAAACTGTTTATGTATTGTCAAACTTATGTGTATGATTTGTACATATCGACAGGTGCCTGTCACTCCCCGGAATTTCTTAGATTTTGTCGAAGGGTAATTTTTCTGTTTTTTTAAAATTTTGTTGACAGTTTGTTAAGAGCATGGCATAATCCTAGTTAATCTATGAGATATGCAAATTTAATACAATGATTCTTATCAAGAGCAGGCGGAGGGATGAGCCCGATGAAGCCCGGCAACCGACTCGTTACGAGCACGGTGCTAATTCTCACAACAGATATGTTGACAGATAAGAAGTTGTTTTTTCGGAAACCTCTTCTTATTTGAAGAGGTTTTTTTATTGTATACACATACGGGATTGAAAAAATGTGAGGTGAAAAAAGATGAGTGGAGTCACAGCTGTTTATCAAGTCATTGCGGATCAAGCGAGTTTACCGAAAAAAGCAGAAGGCATCGCGCTCGGGTTAACAGTTGGTTCTTGGACGGAGCTGCCACTGCTTGAACAGGAGCAACTAAAAAAACATAAGGGCCATGTTAGAGAAATCAAGGAAATTGGAGAAGACGCTTCAGGAAAAACAATAGCGGAAATTGATATTCATTTTCCACGAGCGAACTTTTCAACGGATCTTCCGGCAGTATTAACGACGACCTTTGGAAAATTATCATTAGACGGCCAAGTGAAATTAATCGACTTAAAGTTAGACAATGAGCTGTTAGTTGATTTTCCGGGCCCTCGATTTGGCATTAGCGGTATTCGTGAACAACTGAATATTTACGATCGGCCATTAGTGATGAGCATCTTTAAAGGAGTGATCGGTCGGGATATGAATTACTTGCTCGACCAATTGCGAGAACAGGCGCTGGGCGGTGTCGACCTTGTGAAAGATGATGAAATTCTTTTTGACAATGAGCTGACTCCATTTGAAAAAAGAGTAACAGAAGGAAAACAGCTTCTCCATCAAGTATACGAGGAAACAGGACATCGAACATTGTATGCGGTCAATTTAACTGGACGCACGTTTGAATTAAAGGAGAAAGCAAGGAGAGCAAAAGAGCTAGGGGCTGACATTCTGTTGTTTAACGTTTTCACTTATGGCTTAGATGTGCTACAAAGCTTGCGTGAAGATGACGAAATCGCTTTGCCAATTATGGCTCACCCAGCCTTTAGCGGTGCGATCGCTGCTTCAGAAAGATACGGCCTCTCTTATTCTTTATTGTTAGGCACATTAACAAGACTTGCTGGAGCGGATTTTTCCTTGTTTCCATCGCCTTATGGAAGCGTAGCGTTAGAAAAAGAGAAAGTCCTAAAAGTGAAAGAAGCGTTAACTCAGGAGTCTTCTTTAAAATCAACATTCCCAGTCCCATCAGCAGGTATTCATCCGGGGCTTGTGCCACTGTTAGTCAATGATTTTGGTAAAGACTGTGTCATTAATGCAGGTGGAGGAGTACACGGACACCCATTAGGTGCAAAAGGTGGCGGCCGAGCTTTTCGTCAAGCGGTGGAAGCGGTGCAAGTAGGGATTCCATTACCTGAAGCGACAGCTAGCGTTGAATTACAAGAAGCAATTCGATTATGGGGATGGAAGGACGGTACGACATCTTGAAACAGCCAATTATTTTTTGTGACTTTGATGGAACGGTAACGAAAAAAGATAATATTGCGAGCATTATGGAGCGTTTTGCTCCTCCTGAATGTGAGAGATTGAAGAATGAGATTCTAGCTCAGAAGATCAGTATTCAAGATGGAGTCGGCCAAATGTTTGAGCTATTGCCTTCTTCTTTACAGCAAGACATTATCGACTTTGTATTAGAGACGGCGGAAATTAGAGAAGGCTTTTCTGACTTTGTTCAGTATGCGAAACACCAAGGAATCCCACTTTATATCGTCAGTGGTGGCATTGATTTTTTCGTCAAACCGATGCTAGAGTCTTTTGATTCGATTGCCGGCGTATATTGCAATGAAGCGGATTTTAGCGGAGAGGCGATTCAGATTCAATGGCCTCATGTGTGTGATGATCAGTGCCCGAATCAAAATTGCGGCTGCTGCAAGCCAACAATTATTCGCCAACTGGCAAATGCAGAAGTACATACGATTGTCATCGGAGATTCAGTCACAGACTTACAAGCGGCTAAAATTGCTGATACGGTCATTGCGAGAGATTATTTATCGGAAAAATGTACAACCCTTTCAATCCCGTTTCAATCGTTTGAAACGTTCTATGACTGTATTGAAGTGTTAGAAAATCTGCAAGGGGTGAGGGAAAAATGAGTGTATTCGTTACTCGCGCTTATGAGCTGAGCGAAATTAAAGAGGAACTGGCCGCTCGGGACTGGTTTATGGGAACGAGCGGGAATTTAGCTATCAAGGTTCAAGACGATCCCATCCAATTTCTTGTGACTGCTAGCGGTAAAGATAAGCGCAAAAAAACGAGTGAAGATTTCTTACTTGTCGATGGCGAAGGGAATCCAGTAGGGGAGACGAGTTTGAAGCCGTCAGCGGAAACGCTTTTACACTGTGAAATTTACCGCCGAACGAATGCTGGCTGTAGCTTGCATGTACATACAGTAGCCAATAATGTGATTTCTGAACTGTATGGGGATCAGGGAAAAATAGTGTTTCAAGGTCAAGAGTTGATCAAGGCATTTGGCCGCTGGGAAGAGGATGCGAAATGGCCGATTCCCATTATCCCTAACTATGCGGATATCCCGACTTTAGCGGCTGCGATGGTCCCTTTTGTCAATGAAGAAAAGGGGGCGGTGTTAATTCGAAACCATGGTATTACCGTCTGGGGCCAAGATAGCTTGGAAGCGAAGAAAGTGCTCGAAGCATGTGAGTTTTTATTTCAATATCAACTGGCGCTTATTCAAGCGAAAGCGAGTCTTTGTTAATTTTTTAAAATTCCCAATATTGAAAATAGGAGGAGTCGAAATGACCATTATTACAATTCAAGAAACGAATGAAGTGATTGATAATCAAGAGGAAGTGATTTCCTTTTTACAACAGCAGGATGTAATTTATGAGCACTGGGATATTTCGAAATTACCAGCTGGATTACAAGGAAAGTTCGTGTTGAATGAAGAAGAAAAGCAAACGATTTTACAAGCATTTGAAGCGGAAATTCAAGATATTTCAGCTAGACGAGGCTACCAAGCATGGGATGTGATTTCGCTCGCTGAACATACACCTAATCTTGAAGAGCTATTGAAAAACTTTCAGCGCGAGCATCATCATACGGATGACGAAGTACGCTTTATTGCGAGCGGCCATGGCGTCTTCGTGATTCAAGCGAAAAATGGCCAATTTTTTGAAGTGCATTTGAACCCAGGCGACCTCATCTCCGTACCAGAAGGAGTCCGTCACTACTTCACACTCGCTGAAGACCGCCAAGTAGTCGCTGTTCGCATCTTCGTCACAGAAGAAGGCTGGGTCCCGGTTTACTAGGTGCCTGTCACTCCCCGGAATTTGTCGAATAATATATTGTTTGAATTGGAGGATATTTTATGAAAAAGTGGGTTAAAAAGTTAGCTGTTTCGAGTGTAGCGTTGACATTGTTGTTAACGGGATGTTCAACGAGTGAGCAAGGTGCTTCATCAGAGAAGAAAAATGAAAAAATTGAAAATGTCCCGGAGCGTTTTGCTAATGGAGAGGACGTCAAAGTGAAAGTGATTCGCAAAATTGGTGGTGATGATCATACCGCTCAATTTTTAGCTGGTGCGAAGCAGGAAGGAGAAGCGCTCGGGTTTACGGTCGATGTATTTACCGCTAATGGGGATACGGCGAAGTTTCATGATGCGATCGCTCAAGCCGCGAATCAGGATTATGATGGAGTCGTTCTCTCTCATGGAGATGATGCGGCGACGGTTGATGCAGTGAAAAAGCTTACAGAAAAGGGGAAAAGTGTCGTCACATTTGACTCAATTGAAGAGTTAAAAGAGGTAGAAGGTGTCACTTTAACTTCTCAAGATGACAAAGCATTAGCAACATTAAGTTTAGACCAATTAATTAAAGATACGAACGGAAAAGCCAACATTGCTTACCTGTGGGTCGATGGATTCCCGCCGATGGTACGCCGCAATGCCGTTTATGAGCAAAAGCTAAAAGACAATCCAGGCATTAAAGAAGTGGAGCGCTTTGGTGTAGCCGCGGCTGATACATCGGTACAAACGCAAAATGCGGTACAAGCGATGTTGAAGAAATATCCAAAAGGAGAGCTTGATGCGATTTATGCTACATGGGATGCTTTTGCGATCGGAGCTACGCGTGCACTGAAAGAAGCAGGTCGCAATGAAGTAAAGATTTACGGGATTGATGTATCCAATGCCGATTTACAAGTAATGCAGGAAAAAGGAAGCCCTTGGACATATACAGCGGCTGTTGATCCAGCACTAATCGGCAAAATTGATATGAGAATTTTAGCGAAGAAGTTAGCTGGGGAAGAAACGCCGCAACAATATGCATTAGATGCGAATTTAATTTCACAAAAAGAGCTCTCTTCATCAAAAACACCAATTAACATGGAAAACTTATCAACTGTTGTATCCGGTTGGGGAGAATCGACAGAGTTTGAAGAAGAGTGGATGAAGACATTGAAGGAACATTATAAAAAATGATTGAGTTAAAAAATATCTCCATTGATTTTCCTGGTGTGGCGGCTTTGAAAGATGTGGACGTAACGATAGAAAAAGGAAAGGCTCATGCGTTAATTGGAGCGAATGGAGCGGGAAAATCCACGTTGATGAAAGTACTCTCGGGTGCTTATGATCATTATCGTGGCGAGATTTTCATTGATGGAAAGAAGGTTAATATTCGCTCGCCGAAAGAAGCGAAGCAACAAGGTATTCAAATGGTCTATCAAGAAGTGGATGCGGCCCTTATTCCTTATTTAACGGTTGCTGAAAATATTATGCAGGAGCGGATTGGGCAAAGATTATGGATCAATTGGAAAACGACCCACAAACAAGCAGCTGATATACTAGCAAGCTTGCAAGTTTTTATCCCGACAGATAAGCGCATCGATCAATTGACGCTTGCCGAAAAGCAAATGGTGCTTATTGCTAAAGCGATTTCTGATGATTGCCGCTGTTTAATTTTAGATGAACCGACCGCACCTTTAAGTCATGCGGAAACGGAAGAATTGTTCCAGTTAATCCGCTTGTTAAAGCAGCAAGGAGTAGCTATTATTTTTATCTCCCATCGCTTGCCAGAGTTATTTGAGATATGTGAAGAAATTACGGTGATGAGAAATGGCTCATGGATGATGACAAAATGCGTGGAAGACACGTCGACAAATGAAGTCATTGAACAGATGCTGGGGAAAAAGCTGGCGGAACAATATCCGAAGTCGCGTGCGAACATTGGTGAACCAATCCTACAGGTTAGTGGATTATCGGACGAACGTGTCGTTAAAAATCTCAGTATACACGTAAGTAAAGGTGAAATTGTCGGAATTTCAGGCTTAGTTGGTGCGGGAAAGACAGAAATTTGTCAGGCATTGTTCGGCGCATCCTCGCAAACAACTGGTGACATTAAGCTATACGGCAAAAAGGTGAACATCTCTTCTCCTGCAAAGGCAGTGAGTCATGGGCTTGTGCTCGTGCCGGAAGAACGAAGAAAAGAGGGAATCGTCACGGGTGAATCCGTGACGACAAATCTTAGTATAGCTAACGTCAGCCGCTTTTCTCGTTTGTTTGGCTGGATGGATCGTCGGGCAGAAAAGAGAGCCGCTGAACATATGATCGAACAGCTAAACATTGTGACACCATCTGCTGAAGCGAAAGTCGAGCACTTATCTGGAGGTAATCAGCAAAAAGTGGTGATTGGCAAGTGGCTGATGGGAGAGGCCGAGGTGTATGTGTTTGATGAACCGACGAAGGGCGTCGATGTGGGAGCGAAAAGAGAAATTTTCGATCTGATCGCTCGGCTCGCTAACGAAGGCAAAGGGATTATTTATGCCTCCAGTGAATTAGACGATATTCTCGGTATGACGGATCGGGTATATGTCGTTTATGACGGAGAAGTGGTGAAAGAACTAGACACCGCTGCGACGAATGAGGCAGAGATTTTATTTTATTCAACAGGAGGAAAATAGATGGCTACAGAACGAACCATCTTAGCGGAGAATCAGCCAGTGAAACCGTCGTTTCAGCTGTTTGACTGGCTATATAAATATGGAACGATCGTAACAATCGGACTTTTGATCGCGATGTTTACATGGGCCAATCCTGCATTCATTGAAGCGGACAATTTGATCAATATTTTACGTTCAATCTCGATTGTCACGATCATTGCAATCGGCGTGACGATTTCTTTAGCGATTAATGGATTTGATTTGTCCGTGGGATCAACAGCATCATTAGCTAATGCAGTGGCCATTTCAATGTTTGTCTGGTATTCGCAAAATATTGTGATCGCCATTCTCGCTGTTCTTGCGGCTGCACTAGTAATCGGCGCACTTAATTCATTATTCATTATTAAATTTAAAATTCCAGATATGCTCGCGACGCTAGCGATGATGTTTATTATTCAAGGGGTGGCTTTGACGTATACGAAAGGAGCAACCGTTACGCAAAACATGGTGATGCCAGATGGAACGTTTGCGACAGGAACGATCAGTCCCATCTTTGAAAAAATGGGGCAAGTCCCTTGGATCATTGTTGTCATGTTTGTGGTCGTTTTTCTTGTTCATCTGTTTTTAACGTATACGAAGCATGGCCGTTTCATGTATATGATCGGTGGCAATCAGGAAGCAGCACGACTGTCTGGGATCGCTGTGAATAAATATAAAATGATGGCTTACTTATTGTCGGCTATATGTGCAGCAGTCGGTGGAATGGTGTTATCAGCTCGAGTAATGACGGCGGAAATTAATGCGGGAGCTCCTTATTTAATGGATGCGGTGGCCGCTACATTTATCGGTTTTGCCGTTTTTGGAGCAGGAAAGCCGAATGCCATTGGTACCTTTATTGGTGCTGTCCTTATTGGGATTTTGCAAAATGGCTTAGTGATGATCTCTGTTCCTTACTATGCGATGGATATTGTAAAAGGAGCGGTTTTAGTATTTGCTTTAGGACTTACTTATTATAAAAAGCGGTAATGGGAGGGGATGTAGGTGAAAGATTTTACGTCTGCTTATTTTACAATGAATGAAGAAGATGCATTACAATATGCACAAAGTAAGCTGAATATTTTTTCCGAGGATGCAGAGTTAACGTGTCAGGAAATTGGGGACGGCAATTTAAATTATGTCTTTCGAGTTGTCGACCAAAAAAGTGGGCAGTCGGTTATTATTAAGCAAGCAGGGCCAGTGGCACGTATTTCAGATGTCTTTAAGCTCTCACCTGATCGCAATCGCATTGAAAGTGAAATTTTGACGTTACAAGGAGAGTTGGCATCAGGATTGGTGCCAAAGGTATATTCATACGACCCTGTGATGAATTGCTGCGTGATGGATGATTTGTCTGATCATGAAATTTTGCGTTCGGCGTTGTTAAAAGGGCGGAAGTTTCCTTTGTTTGCGGACCATATTACAACATTTCTAGTTCGGACTTTGCTGTTAACATCTGATGTCGTGTTAGAGCATAAAAAGAAAAAGGCACTTGTCCAGCAATTTACGAACCCTGAGTTATGTGAAATAACAGAAGATTTAGTCTATACAGAGCCGTTTTATGATTGTGAGCAAAATGATGTATTTGAAGGAACAAAGGAATTCGTTCGAGAAGAGATTTGGAATGATAAACGGCTACGATTAGAAACAGCGAAGCTAAAGTTTGATTTTATGACGAAATCTCAATCATTGCTTCATGGAGATTTGCATACAGGCTCGATCTTTGTGAAAGAGGATTCAACGAAAATCATTGATCCGGAGTTTGCGTTCTATGGGCCAGCTGGCTATGATATCGGCAACGTAGTAGCGAATTTGATTTTTGCTCATATCAATGCGAAATATATAATAGAAGAAACTAAGCAACAATTGGATTATTTGCGATATTTAGAGGAGACGATTACCGAAGTGATTCAGTTGTTTTCAGAGAAATTTCTTCAGCTTTGGGATGAAAAAGCAACGGAACAAACCGCTACTCTTGCTGGGTTTAAAGAATCGTATCTCGATTCCATTCTTGAAGACACTGCGGCTGTCGTTGGACTTGAGCTGTGTCGCCGAGTGATCGGTATAGCTCATGTGAAGGATTTGACGTCCATTACGAATGTCGAGCAGCGCACAGCAGCAGAGAAAATTTGTTTAACAGCTGGGAAAACGTTTATTTTAGAACGTTCAACGATTCGAACAGGAGACGATTTTGTTCAGATTTTGCAACATAGCGTGAAGGGGGTAGAGGGTCATGGAAGCGATTCAGTCCGTGCGGCTCGATGATGAACATAGTTGTCTAGTTTTGCTTGACCAGACACTTTTGCCGAATGAAAAGGTGTTTTTGCGACTAGCTACTGTAGAAGAGATTTGGGATGCGATTTATCATTTGAAAGTGAGAGGAGCGCCAGCCATTGGGATTGCTGCCGCTTACGGTGCTTATTTAGGGGTGAAAAAGTCGGAAGCGGCTTCTTTTGCTGAGCTAGCTGAAGAATTTGCCAAGGTTAAGCAATATTTAGCCTCTTCAAGGCCAACTGCGGTCAATTTATTTTGGGCACTTGAACGGATGGAGAAGCGGTTGTACGCAGAAGCACATCAATCTGTGTTTGCAATGAAACAAGGATTAAAGGAAGAAGCAGAAGTAATTCGGGCGGAAGATGAGAAAGTATGCTTGGCGATTGGAGAACATGCTTTATCTTTATTGGAGCCTGGATGGGGACTGCTCACTCATTGCAATGCGGGCACGATCGCTACTGCCAAATATGGAACGGCTTTAGCCCCGATTTATTTGGGACAGGAGCGTGGATATAATTTTAGTGTATATGCCGATGAAACGAGACCGCTTTTACAAGGAGCCCGTTTGACGGCATGGGAGTTACAGGAAGCGGGCGTTGATGTCACGTTAATTTGTGATAATATGGCGTCGATTGTGATGCAAGAAGGGAAAGTGCAAGCGATACTCGTCGGCTGTGACCGAGTGGCCGCTAATGGGGATACCGCTAATAAAATTGGTACATCGGGCTTAGCGATTTTGGCGAAACATTATGATATTCCATTTTATGTGTGTGCACCGACTTCGACGATCGATTTAAACTGTGCAACCGGCGCTGACATCCCAATTGAAGTAAGAAAAGCAGAAGAAATTACGAGCCAATGGTATGAACAGCCGATGGCACCAGCGAATGTGAAAACATATAATCCTGCCTTTGATATTACGGATCATCGTTTGATTACTGCTATTATTACGGAAAAGGGAATCATTCGGGAGATGCCTATGTCTAAGCCTCAAGAAAGTAGATGCTAGTAAAATTCGACATCAAATTGTTTTTTGATCATTTCAATCATATATTTTAGGAGAAACGAACCCGAGTTTATGTTGGGTTCGTTTTTTTATGTCTTTTTTATCCCGCATTAACGGGCTGTAAGACTCCCACCTCAACAGGGAAGAAAAAGCGCAGACATGTAGGCGGGAGATCAACAGTCCGTAAATGCCCGATCTGTTCAACTAACAATCAGTGGGGCATGAAGCCCCCCACTGATTGAAGTTTCACTTTATCATCGTTATTCTTTATATGATAAAAGGGACAGTAGCTTCGTTTTACTCTTTTTTCACTAATAATAATTATGATGATAAAAGAAAGGGGATTATATATGAATATTCTTTTTGCAGAAGATGATGAGCAGTTAGGTGAAGTGGTTGCCTACATGTTAAATAAAAAGGGCGGATATACAGTGGATTGGGTGCAAGAAGGAGAAGAAGCTTATGATTATGCGAACGCTTCGCACTATGATGTGTTAGTCCTCGATTGGATGATGCCTAATGGGGACGGGGTCGATGTGTGCAGGAGGCTAAGAAAAGAAGGTTATTCCGGTGCGATCTTAATACTGACAGCAAAAGATACGGTAGGGGATCGGATTGAGGGATTAGATTCTGGTGCTGATGATTATCTTGTGAAGCCGTTTGAAATTGATGAACTGCTGGCTAGGTTACGGGCATTGTTACGTCGAAATTATGCACCGATCGTGGCAGAAACAGAATCGATCCATGGGGTGGTGCTCAATCGAACGAGCCAGATGATACACCATAACAAAGAGATGATTCAGCTAAGCCCGCGTGAGTTTCAACTCCTTGATTTTCTCGTTCGAAACAAAGGACAAGTCCTACCTCGAGAAGTGATATTGGACCGGGTTTGGGGGTATGATGCGGAGGTAGCTCCGAAGACGATTGATGCGACGGTGAAGTTGTTACGAAAAAAATTAAATCAAATTGGCCAGCAGGATATGATTCAAAGCATTAGAGGAGTTGGTTATAAAGTTGAAAAATAAATGGACGTTTTGGCGGGAAAATCGAGAGTCAGATATTTTTACATCAACACGATCGCGACTTACTTTATCTTACAGTGGATTAATGATGTTGTTTCTCCTCTTTTTTGTCCTCGTTGTTTATTCTTTAATTTACATCATTATTCTTGAAGACCAGAAGCGCGAACTTAGTGAATTGACTCGGCAAGAATCTCGTATCATCCGTCATTATTTAGCGGAAAATACGATCAAGGAATTACACGGACTTGAGAAGCAACCAATTGTTTTAGCGGGGGTTGATCAATTTTTTTATTATGTTGTTGATGAAAAAGGCCAGCTTATTATGGGGCAGGAAATGATTCCAGAGGCTCGTTCCGCTTTATTAGAGCTATTACAAGGCTGGATTCCGAGAAAAAATGATATTCGTGAAGAAAGTCTTACGTTCTCTTTTCCTGAGAGGAGCGAGTTAGATGAGGGGCCAAGTGGAGAAAGGAGTACGAAAGAAGTCAAGCTATTGATTGATGGAATGCCTCTTTTTCACAAAGGTGAGTTTATTGGCATCTTGTATATTGGAAAGGATATTACATTTGCGTACCAATTATTTAGATGGCTGTTAATTATTTTGATTGGACTGGCTATTTTGTTTTTAGGTGTTGCTTTAGTGATCAGTCGTCATATGGCGAAAAAAGCGATGATTCCTATTTCTGAAGCGTTTGCTCGTCAGCGAGAATTTGTCGGGGATGCTTCTCATGAGCTACGTACACCACTCAGTGTAATGCTTTCGTCCATCAACGCCTTAGAGATGGTCGATTGCGTAGATGAAGATCCTTTTACTCGGAAATTGATCGTCAATATGAAAAATGAAGTGAAGCGAATGACAAAATTAGTGAGTGACTTGTTAGTGATGGCTCGAGCAGATTCAGGTGCCATCGAGAGAAATAGTGAAATGTTTGATTTTCAGCCATTAGCGGAAGAAGTGTATGAGTCCGTTAGCCCGTTGGCTCATGAAAAAAGAATTCATCTTCGGACATTTTTCTCAAGTTCTTTGTTCGTCAACGGAGATCGTGAACGATTAGCTCAGCTGCTGTATATTTTATTGGACAATGCAATGAAATACACATCGAGTGAAGGAACTGTTGATTTGGCTGTATCGAATGAAGGGAAAAAACTAATCATTCGTGTACAGGATACAGGTATTGGCATTGATCCATCTGAGCATTCTCGTATTTTTGATCGTTTTTATCGCTCTGATAAATCAAGGTCAAGAGCAAAAGGAGGCTATGGATTGGGTCTTTCCATTGCCAAATGGATCGTCGATAGCCACGGAGGTACGATTGAAATAGAAAGCGCCTTAGGACAAGGCAGTGTATTTACAATAAGTTTGCCAATCGTTCAGCCTTCATAGTTTTTTTCACCGTCTTTTCACTATTAGTGGGTAAAGTAATGATTGTGCAAGACAGACGGTACAAATCGACAAATGGAGGAATGGATCATGAAAAAAAACAAAGTAGTAAACTATGTTCTCGCAGGTGCTTTATCTTTCGGAATCCTTGGTGGAGCGAGCCTGACAGCTCTAGCTGCAACCAATTCAGCAACAACGAAACCGTCAGCCGTTGAATCCTCGAAAAGTGTTAAAGCTCCTCTTGATAGTGAGACTCAGAAACAAGTGGAGACGATCATGAACAAGTTGAAAGCCGACTTAGCAGAGCTTGGTGTAACTATGCCGGAAAAGGGTCCTAAAGGTTCGGCTTTTGCAAACCTTGACGATGAGACGAAAGCGAAAGCCGAAGCGATTATGGACAAGGTGAAATCGGGCGAGCTTACTCACGAAGAAGGACATAAAGAGCTAGAGAAGTTAGGAATCGAAAGACCAGAGCGCGGCAAGCACGGTGGAAAGTTTGCTAATTTAGATGATGAGACGAAAGCGAAAGCTGAAGCACTCGTAGAAAAAGCACAAGAACAACTAGCAGAGCTTGGTGTGGATCATGTTCCGTTTAAAGGAATGAAAGGCGAGCATTTTCATAGATAATTGAAGAATGGGACTATCGTTTTAAAACAAAAGGAGACCTGGTCATTTTGAGAAATGATCAGGTCTTCTTTTATATGTATATCTTTATGTATAGAATATTAAGAATAGTTTGACAATATGACAGGAATTTATGTTATGATAATGTTGTAATTTATGTGCAAATATGGAGAGAAGGGGGAATTGGTGTTGCGAAAGTGGCGTAACCGTTTGCTTTTTGTCATGATGTTAGCTTTTATGTTAGTCGTGTCTGCGTGTAATAGTGGGGAAAAAGAAACAGGTGGAGAAGCGGAGAAGGAAGGTAGCAGCAAGAACATTAGTATTGCAACCGGTGGCACAGGAGGCACTTATTACCCGCTTGGCGGTTCAATGGCCAATATTATTTCTGACAATACGGGAATGGAAGCGAATGCCCAATCATCAGGTGCATCTGCGGAGAATTTAACAGCGATTAAAAATGGAGATGTCGATATCGCATTTACGCAAACAGATATTGCTTCATATGCTGTGAAAGGACAGCAAATGTTTGAAGGAGCAAAGGTTGAAAACTTTCAGGCGATTGGGACGCTTTATCCAGAGACGATCCAAATTGTGACGACAAAAGACAGCGGGATTGCATCGGTCAGTGATTTAAAAGGAAAAACCGTTTCTGTTGGAGCACCTGGATCAGGAACTGCGCCAAATGCTCAACAAATTTTAGAATTATATGGCTTATCTTTTGATGATATTAAAAAGCAGGATCTATCCTTCGATGAATCAACAGATGGCATTCAAAGTGGCAGTATCGATGCAGCCTTTATTACAGCTGGTACACCAACAGGGGCTGTCGAAGCGTTATCTGCTCAAAAAGAGGTCAAAATCATTCCCATTGAAAAGGACAAAGCTCAAGCATTAATTAAGAAATATCCATATTACGCGGAAGATACCGTTCCAAAAGGTACGTATAAAATTGCTGAAGATGTACCGACTGTGGCGGTAAAGGCGATGCTTGTTGTCGGTGATACATTAGATGAAGATAGCGTGTATAACATTACGAAATCTATTTTCGATAACACAGATAAGATCACGCATGCTAAAGGTGAATTAATTAAAGCCGACACTGCATTAGAAGGCCTAGGAGATTTAAATCTACATCCTGGTGCTGAAAAATATTTCACAGAAAAAGGGGTAGCTAAATAAACGAAGTTAAAACAAAGATGATAGGCTGAATGCTTTCGGTCTATCATCTTTGCTATCAGAGAGAGGAAAGTCAATGATTCGTAAAATTCTTTTATTCTTTTTTTCTATTCTTCTAGTCAATAGCTTTCTCTTCTTTTTTCCTTATCAGCCAGTTATCGCCTTCTCATTTGAAAACACGAATCAATTGCTCGCTTACCTTCCTATTCAAACATCAAGAACCTTTCAAATTCAATACACGCATTCTATTCATCTAACTGATGTGGTGGAAACGTATCAATTGAAAGATGAACAAATTGTTCAGACGGAATTGCAGTATGAAAATTTTGCAATAGGCATGCCTTCTAATGCAGAAGGAGAAGAAATATTTATAAAACATAATGGGAAATATTTCATCAAGAATATGAATCGAGCCTTTCCTTTTATTGATGTACGAATTGGTCAGGTCAAGGCAGATCATCAACTCCATTATGAAAAACAGATGTATCGCCTAGCTGACTATCTATCTCCAGGTACATGGGTGCGGATTCAGCCGAAACGAATCAGTCTTTGGCAGCAGATGAAAGGAGTGAAAATCGATGAGTAAGGAGCCGTTCGAAACGTTATCTAAAGAAAAGCAGCAGGAGCTACTCGAGAAATATGATTTAGAAGCAGGGGCAAGGAAGTTGACTGGAATTTTTGGATATATTGTCTTTTTTGGATTATTGGCCTTTTCATTATTCCAGCTTTACACAGCTATTTTCGGCGTATTCACCGCACAAATTCAACGATCTGTTCACTTAGGTTTTGCTCTTGCATTAATTTTTCTATTATACCCAGCCAACCGAAAAAAGCGGAGCATAGGGAAGTTTCAAGTGGCTTGGTACGATAGCGTGTTAGCTATTTTGAGTGTGTATGTCGGAGCCTATTGGCCAGCGAATATTGATGAGATTGTGATGCGGGCAGGTCTTTTAACACAAATGGATTTTTATGCGGGGCTGTTAGCTGTCGTACTCGTGCTAGAAGCGACACGGCGAGCGGTCGGTTTGCCGATTACGATCATTGCGATCTTGTTTTTAGCGTATGGATATTTCGGTTCTTATATGCCAGACTTTCTCTCGCATCGTGGCTTGAGCGCAGAGCGATTGATTCAAACGATGTTTTTTACGACGGAAGGGATTTTAGGGACACCATTAGCGGTTTCTTCAACCTTTATCTTTTTATTCCTTTTATTTGGAGCCTTCCTTGTGAAAACGGGTGTCGGTCAATACTTCAATGATTTGGCGGTGGCGATTGCCGGAAGAAGTACGGGGGGACCTGCTAAGGTAGCGATTTTCTCCAGTGCTTTGCAAGGAACGATTAGCGGTAGTTCTGTAGCTAATGTGGTGACGTCTGGTTCTTTTACGATTCCGATGATGAAAAAGCTTGGCTATAAAAAAGAGTTTGCCGGAGCTGTCGAGGCAGCCGCTTCGACAGGTGGTCAATTAATGCCGCCAATTATGGGAGCGGCTGCTTTCTTAATGGTTGAGTTTATCGGTGGCGGCTTAACGTATTGGGATATAGCTAAGGCAGCGGTGATTCCGGCTGTGTTATATTTTACTGGAATTTGGATTATGACTCATTTTGAGGCGAAGCGGATTGGGTTAAAAGGATTAATGAAAGAACAAATGCCGAATCGAAAGGAAATTTTTAAACAATTGTATTTACTGCTTCCAATCATTGCGGTTATTGTGTTGTTAATGTCAGGTGTGACCGTCACTTATGCTGCACTGTACTCAATCCTTATTTCCATTGTTGTTGGTTTTATTAATCGAGCGGCAAAGATGAGATGGAAGGGTATCATTTTTGCTTTAGTGGATGGAGCGCGAACTGCTTTAGGTGTAGCTGCAGCAACAGCCGCAGCGGGGATCATTGTTGGGATTGTAACGAAAACAGGCCTTGGCTTAAAGTTAGCGAACGGGCTATTAGATTTAGCTGGTGGACTGTTGTTGCCTACGTTGTTTTTAACGATGATTGCCTCGATTATTCTAGGAATGGGCTCGCCAACTACTGCAAATTATGTCATTACATCAACGATTGCGGCACCGGCGATTATTTTGCTAGGTGTACCTGATTTATCTGCTCACTTATTCGTGTTTTATTTTGGAATCATCGCAGATATTACTCCACCGGTTGCTTTAGCTGCCTTTGCTGCCGCTGGAGTGTCAGGGGGAGAACCGATCCGGACAGGGATGCAATCGGCTAAACTAGCGATTGCAGCCTTTATTATTCCGTACGTGTTTGTCTTGTCCCCACAGTTATTAATGATTGATACAACACCTTTGCAACTTGTCTGGGTCATTTTCACCGCGTTATCTGGAATGATTGCCATTGGAGCTGGCATGATCGGCTTTTGGATGCGGAAATTGCAATGGGGAGAACGAGTTCTTTCTATTACTGCAGGATTATTGCTTATCTATCCTGAAAGAATATCTGATGTGACAGGGCTGACCTTATTTGTGGCTTTACTCGTGATTCAATGGTTTTGGAAGCGTGATGAGAACAAGCCAACGGGGATGATTAGTGTGTAGTAATTTGAACGGAGGGAGCTATCAGATAAATAAAGGCGAAGCTATCATTGGAGCTTCGTCTTTATTTATCTTTAAATGTCGAATTTTATGTAAAATTTAAGGATGTTCATATAGAATAAATATATAATATTTATCTTCTGAGAAAGGAACATTCAAATGAAGAAAGTAATGCTAGCGGTATTTGTAGGGTTGATTATTTTAGTGATGCCTATTTGTCTTTGGTTTCTAGAAAAGCAAAAACCACTAGAGGTGGCCGTCATTGATAAGACGGTTCCTGATGAATCATTTCGAGAACATCTCGGCCTCTCTTGGGTGTTAAATTATTTTAAGTATGTGAATGATGAAGGTGATTCTTTTGAAGCGGCCTCTGATTATATCGGGTTTGAGCCGAATGAAAAGGATCAATCGTACCGTACTCATCCTTTCCCTAAATCCTTTGCGGAGACAGATTTCATTTATTTGGCAGATGCGTACGGTGTTTACGAAGATGATTTACCATGGGTTGAAAAAGAGAGAGAGGGAGCACGTTCAAGTCTCGTCTATGGTGGATTAGAGGGCGAGGAATGGCAGAAAATCTTACAACGGTTAAATGCCGATAAACCAGTTACTTTTGTTGCTGAATTTAATTCCCTCGCTTCGCCAACAAAGGAAGATGTTCGAAAAAGCATGGAGGACTATCTTCAATTAGAATGGTCGGGGTGGATTGGTCGCTATTTTACTGAGCTTGATCCCTACAAGAACATGGAAATTCCTCAATGGATTGTTGAACGTTTTGGAGAAAAATGGGGTTATTCTGGAGCAGGATATATTTTAATCGACGATTTAAGTGGTGAAGTAGTTGTTCTAGAAGCAAATAAACATTTCAATGGTAATGGGATTCATATGGAGTTTACTGAGCAAGGAAATAAGAAGTTTGGTTTGGAAAAAAGTCCAAATTATCAATATTGGTTTGATATTGTGACGCCGAAAGCAAGAGGAGAAGCACTAGCCTATTATGATTGGGATCTGACAGATGAAGGTAAAAAGATGCTAAAAGATCGTAATATTCCTCTTCAGTTTGCGAGTGTGATCGAAACCACTCATGGACAGACGTCTAGTTATTATTTCGCTGGGGATTTCAATGATATAAGCCAAGTTCCTCAATTTTATCAATTGAAAGGATATGATTGGCTCAAAAAAACCTTTAGTCAAAATACAGATGAGCAATTTTTTTGGCAAACGTATGTACCAATGATGAAAGTGCTGTTAGAACAAGGTGAGCATGCAAAAACAAATGTTCAACCAAAACCAGCTCCTGAAAAGCAGAAAGAAACCGCTTATACATCAAGAGTCGTCAATGATTCATTTGAAGTTCGTGTTGGTGATGAGTGGAAGAAGCTGCCGATTAAAGGCGTCAATATTGGTATGGGGAAACCAAGCGTGTTCCCAGGGGAAGCGGCGATTACGGAAGAAGAATACTATCGTTGGTTCACATACATTGGAGAAATGGGTGCCAACTCTATTCGGGTGTACACGTTACATCCTCCTGGTTTTTATCATGCATTAAAACGATACAATGAGGAACATAAAGATCCAATTTACGTTTTTCACGGGGTATGGATTGAAGAGGAGTCACTAGTCGATACCCTCGATGCGTTTGCAAACAAACATACCGATGAATTTCAAGCAGAAATGAAGCGAATCACCGATGTTATTCACGGAAATGCTGTGATCAAGCCACGTCCAGGTCATGCTTCTGGTTTGTATAATTCGGATATTTCCCCTTACGTAATTGGGTGGATTATCGGTATCGAGTGGTATCCACAAATGGTGAAGGGTACGAATAATAAGCATGCGACGATTGGTGATTACAGTGGAACATATTTTCAAACGAAGAACGGAAGCCCGTTTGAGCACTGGTTAGCAAAGCAAATGGACACATTAGTGACCTATGAGAAGGATAAATATAACTGGGTACGTCCTGTTAGTTTCACGAACTGGGTGACGACCGATATATTAACGCATCCATCTGAACCAAATAAAGATGAAGATATAGTGAGTGTCAACCCTAATGTGATTGAAGCAAAAGGCGATATGAAGAAAACAAACCAATTCGCTTCTTATCACGTATACCCGTATTATCCGGACTTCTTTAACTATGAAAAAAAATATTTAAATTATATCGACCATCGAGGAGAGAAAAATAGCTACGCTGCGTATTTAAAGGATTTACACAAAGTGCATAAGATGCCGATCTTAATTGCTGAATTTGGTGTTCCAGCTTCACGTGGGTTAACACATGACAATCCATTTGGGCGAACACAAGGGTTCTTATCTGAAAAAGAACAAGGCGAAGTTGTTGTCGATATGTATGAGGATATTAAGCACGAGGGCTTGCTAGGGGGACTTGTTTTCACTTGGCAGGATGAGTGGTTTAAGCGGACATGGAATACGATGGATTATGACGATCCGGATCGTCGACCATTTTGGTCCAATTCGCAAACGAATGAGCAGCAATTTGGGCTCCTTAGCTTTGACCGACATAAGATCAAAGTAGACGGACAAATAAAGGATTGGAAAGAGACGAATCCGTTATACTCAAATGAAAAAGGCTTGTATGTTGATCATGATGAACGTTACTTGTATTTCCGAATTGATAAAGAGGCTATGCAAAAGGGAAATCCGGTAATTTTGTTGGATACGTTAGCGAATCAAGGGAATCATCGTTCGACGACAATTAAAAATATATCGTTCCAAGATGATGTGGACTTTATGATTACCTTGAATGGAAAGAAGGATTCGCGTATTCTAGTTGATTCGTATTATGATTTCTTCACGTATCAATATGGAGAAGATCTGAACATGTTAACACCGAAGCCGCCGCTTCCATCGGAAAATAGTGGGATTTTTCATCCGCAAAAATTTGCGTTAAATAAAGAGTTGTATATTCCGAGTACAGAAGAGGTCATTCCTTTTAGTGATTATGAGACAGGGAAATTGCGTCATGGCAATGGTAACCCAGATGCAGCGGATTATGATTCATTAGCCGATTATTATATGAATGAAAAAGAAGGCGTGATCGAAGTGAGAATTCCGTGGCTATTGTTAAACGTAAAAGACCCGAGCCAGCGAGATGTCGTGGGTGACTTATATAAACAAGGATTAACCGCCAGCAAGAAAATCGATGGAATTCAAGCAGGCCTCATCTGGGTAGACAATGGTCAAGTCATAGACTCCTTGCCGAAAATGAAAAACAACCAGCTCCCAACAATGCAAACATACACATGGGACACATGGAATCAACCGATCTACGAAGAAAGACTAAAACAATCGTACTATATTCTTCAAAAAGCGTTTAAATAGGTGCCTGTCACTCCTCGCATTTTGTCGAATAATGAAAAAGTGAAAGCCGCCAGTAGATGGCGGCTTCAGACTGTAGACAAACTCGATTTTATGGAGTTTGCCTACAGTCTTTTTTAATATAAAATGGAAGTAATATAAATTTTGAGGTGAGGACCATGCTTTCGAAACATAATCCTATTCAACGAGATCAAATAGAAATGATCGCTCTCGATCAATTAGTGCCGGAAAATCATTTAGTTCGTAAAATTGAGGCCGCGATTGATTTCTCTTTTATTTATGACTTAGTGAAGGATATGTATTCAGAAGTAGGTCGTCCGAGCATTGATCCAGTGATTTTGGTGAAGCTGACATTCATTCAATACACCTTCGGGATTCGCTCGATGCGTAAAACAATTGAAGAAGTGGAAACGAACATGGCTTATCGCTGGTTCTTAGGTTACGGCTTTCATGATAAAGTGCCACACTTCTCTACGTTCGGGAAAAATTATGAGCGTCGTTTTAAAGATACCGACCTGTTTGAACAAATTTTCTATCGTATATTAAAGGTAGCTGCGGAGAAGAAGTTAATCAGTGCCGAACACGTTTTTGTGGATTCTACTCATGTGAAGGCGAGTGCGAATAAGCGCAAATTCGAAAAGAAAGTGGTTCGCAAAGAAACAAGAGCGTATCAAGAACGCCTCCAAGAAGAGATTAATCAAGATCGTGAAGACCATGGAAAAAAGCCGTTTCCACCGGACAAGTTTGATAAAGAAGAATCCAAAGAAATCAAAGAAAGCACGACTGATCCAGAGAGTGGCTACTATGTGAAAGACGAACGTACGAAACAGTTCGCCTACTCCTTTCACGCAGCTACGGATCGCAAAGGTTTTGTACTCGGCACGATGGTGACGCCTGGAAATACACACGACAGTCAGATGTTAGAGCCATTGGTAGAGAAAGTGATTGAAAAAGTAGGGAAGCCTGAAGCTGTGGCCGCAGATGCCGCATACAAAACACCAGCGATTACAAGTTACTTATTGAAAAATGACATCACACCTGCCTTACCTTACACACGCCCACGTACGAAAGAAGGGTTCTTCCGAAAGCATGAATATGTGTACGATGAATACTTTGATTGTTATCTTTGCCCGGCAGGTGAAGTGTTGAACTATTCGACCACGAATAAAGAGGGCTATCGTGAGTATAAATCGCCCAAGCATATTTGTGCGACGTGCCCTTTCTTAGAGCGCTGTACAGCCAGTAAAGATCATCAAAAAGTGGTGACACGTCATATTTGGCAAGAATACGTGGAAGAGGCGGAACATCTGCGCCATCACCAAGAGGTTAAACCAATCTATGCGAAACGCAAAGAAACCGTTGAGCGTGTATTCGCAGATGCAAAAGAAAAGCATGGCATGCGTTGGACAACGTTAAGGGGACTTAAAAAATTGTCGATGCAAGCGATGCTTACTTTCGCTTCCATGAATTTGAAGAAGCTGGCAAGCTGGACTTGGCAAGGTCCAGAAACAGCCTAAGAAACGGTCTCGAAGAGGTCTGTTCTTCTCTCTATGGGCTTCAAATCTAATAAAAATTCAAAAGGGATTCGGAATGAGAGCATTCCGAACCCCCTTTTGTCTACAAACTGAAGCCGCCAGTAGATGGCGGCTTTTGTATGTGCTGAATGTTTTATTATTCCGCAATGGTAATCGCTTGTCGTCCCATTTGAATCCAGGCTTGTTCAAAGTCTGTCCGATTTACTTGAATATTTTTTTCTTCTTTCAAAGGATCGTTGATATAGACAAATTGTTCATCGTAGCCAGTGATGATGACACTGTGCTGATGATATGTCACTTTCATTGTACCTTCAGCCGTCTGCCAAGTTTCAAACTGATCCTCTGTCAATTGTTTATACTCCGCATTCGTAATGACCCAAACTGGTCGTCCTTGATTAATTTGTCCATATAAATCTTCTGGGTTTTTGCCCGTTAAATCAATCAACTGATCTTCAGCTACATACTGTGTCGTCAAAGCGATAATTGGCTCTACATATACACCTATGCCGCTTCGGTCAAATGTTTCCATATCACCAACAAACCCTTGATGCATATTGCCTCTGTAGTTACCTTCTTTAAAAGCCTCCTTAGCGATCTTGTTTGCTAGCTCCATTTTGTCGACTTCTTGTCCATAATAATGTAACAACATCGCTAAACTTGTCACTTCGCATCCTCGATTTAATTCCGGATTTTGTAAAATTAACGGTACGTCCGCTATTTTGTTACTGGTTGGACTAATAATAGAAGGTTTAGGAGGAGGACTTGTTGGTGGAGCCGCATTCTCCACTTCATATTTCTGTGTAAAAGCAAAGCAAGCTCCGATAAATAATACGGCTGCCAAACTAGCTCCTGTAAAGATCAGCTTTACGTTCAAAGTACCTCGCTCCTCGTGCGGGAGGTGCCTGTCACTCCCCATTTTTTGTCGAATAGAGGCTACCCGATGAAGAGGGTAGCCTGCTCTTTATTTTCTCATAAAAGATGGCAATGCAAAGCTTGCTTGTAGAATCTCTTGATTAAAATACTTCATTGTTTGTTCGTAGTCTGGTGTGATGAATGCCTCATACTGCTTCGAGGCAAGAGTGAAACTCCATAGTCCTCCTGGATAGGTTGGCACAACAGCTACATACTGCTTCGTAATCGGGAATAGTTGCTGCAATGAGTGATACGTGTTTTCCATCACCTCACGATAAAAGAGTGGCGATTCACTTTGACACACCATTAAGCCATCTTCTTTCAGTGCGTGAAACACATTTTCATAAAAATCAAATTCAAATAATTGCGCCGCTGGTCCAACAGGATCGGAGGAGTCGACAATAATAACATCAAATTCATTTTTATGTTCTTTCATATATTGAATGCCATCTTTGAAAAGATAATGAATGCGTTCATCCTCAAGTCCTGCTGAAACGCCTTTCAAATGCTCCTTGCTCGCTTGGACAACTAATTCATCAATTTCACAAAAATGGAGTTGTTCCACTTGTTTGTATTTCATTACTTCTCGGGCAGCACCGCAATCTCCGCCACCGATAATTAATACTTTTTTCGGATGAAGGTGAATATGTAATGGCACATGAGTAATCATCTCATTATAAATATATCCATCCTGCTCAGTCGATTGCACGACTCCATCTAATACTAGCATTCTACCAAAGTCATATGTATCAACAACCATAATATGTTGATACGGTGATTGCTCGTTATAGATAATTTCTTTTAACCGATAGCTCACTTTTAAATTGTCGCGATCATCTTCTACTAACCACATCTCTCCGTTGATTTCATGAATATATGGTGGGACGCTTATTTTTTGCACAATATAACCCCCTATAATTTACTTTTCTACCATTCATATTAGTGAATTGTTTGATATATGGCAATGAGAAAATTTTTGCCCATGGTTCTTTCGAAAAAGTTTGACAGATGAAAAATTGATGCATATGATAAAGATATAAAAATTGCACAAAGGAAACTTTGTGATTGTCGTCCAAATTATAAGGTGGGGGTATAAGGTGATGAGCCAGATGATTGCTCTACATGAAGCGAAAATCGGTGACGTAATTAAAATAACTCAGCTCGATATAACAGGTACGATGAGAAGAAGATTGCTAGATTTAGGATTTATACCATCAGCTGAAGTGAAAGTATTGCAAAAGAGCCCACTTGGTGATCCGATCGCCTTTTGGGTCAGTCATACGACGATAGCGCTTCGAAAAGAAGAGAGCGCTAAAATTTATGGGGAGGTGGTTAGAAGTGAAGTATAGAATCGCTTTAGCAGGTAACCCGAATGTCGGAAAGAGCACGTTGTTCAATGAGCTGACAGGGTTGAAACAGCACACAGGCAATTGGCCGGGAAAAACAGTGATGCACGCAGAAGGAGAGTTTTCCTTCAAAGGAAAGGATTATACAATTATTGATTTGCCTGGGACGTACTCACTTTTTTCCAACTCAGCTGACGAAGAGGTGGCAAGAGATTATATCGTCTTGGAGCATCCAGACTTAACGATCGTCTTATTGGATGCTACTTCGATTGAACGAAACTTAAATTTAGCGTTACAAGTATTAGAGATGACTGACAAAGTGATCGTCTGTATTAATTTAATAGATGAAGCGAAGAAAAAAGGGATTTTCATCGATGATCGAGCGCTTATGAAGAGGCTTGGTGTTCCGGTAATCAAGATTTCGGCTCGTAATAAAGTGGGGATCGATCAATTGCTAGATACAGTTGATCGGATGATGGATGGTAAAATTACCACTGCTCCTTATCGCATGGAATACTCACAAGAAATAGAAGACAAGATTGCGATCCTGATTCCTTCGATTGAAAAAATATTTGATCAAAACATTCCAGCACGTTGGCTCGCTTTACGTCTTCTTGACGGAGATCAATCTCTTTTCCAAGCTTATTTTGACAAAAAAGGTAGACAGCAAAAGGGGGAGACACAATATGACGTCGCCTATGAGACAAACAGCCAACAGCTATGATGAATTGTTTCAGTTAGCTCAATCCTTATCTAATGAAGGGATTCGTGATGAAGTTGTCACGAATACGTATAAAACGTCTAAAGAGATTTGTAATCAAACGGTCGCTTATAAAGATCTAGAGAAAATGAAGCAAACGGAGAAGCTTGATCAAATTTTCACCTCGAAAATATGGGGCTTCCCGATTATGCTAGCGATGTTAGGTATCGTGTTTTATATTACGATTGCTGGGGCGAACGTTCCTTCCGGGATGCTAGCAGATATGTTCAACTGGTTTGAAGGATATTTAACGACCTTTTTCATATGGGTGAATGCTCCAGATTGGTTATACGGTGTGCTTGTGCTCGGATTTTATCGAGGTACAGCTTGGGTCGTCAGTGTCATGCTACCGCCGATGGCGATCTTTTTCCCGATGTTTGCCTTGTTGGAAAACTACGGTTATTTGCCGCGTGTGGCTTTTAATATGGATCGGTTGTTTAAAGGAGCCGGTGCACATGGAAAGCAGTCGTTAACGATGGCGATGGGATTCGGCTGTAACGCAGCGGCGATCATGTCGACGAGAATTATTGAATCGCCACGTGAGCGAATGCTAGCGATTTTGACGAATAACTTTGTTCCGTGTAATGGACGTTGGCCGACGTTAATCTTGCTAGCTTCCTTATTTATGGCGGTCGGTTTTTCCGGAACGATGGGTACACTCGTGACGGCTGGTGTCGTGATGGGAATGGTGCTTTTCGGCATTGTTGTTACGTTAGTCGTTTCGTGGGTGTTATCAAAAACAGCCTTGAAGGGTGTTCCGACACATTATACGTTAGAACTACCTCCTTATCGCCGTCCGAAGTTTTGGAATACGGTCATTCGTGCCACGCTGGATAAGTCCTTGTTCGTGTTAAAAAGAGCGGTCGTTGTAGCGGCTCCTGCTGGTGTGTTCACGTGGATCGCTGCCAACATTTTCATCGGAGATACGAGTGTGTTAATGTACATCGTGAACTTCCTTGACCCGTTCGCTCAAACATTAGGGTTAGATGGTTTTATCTTAATGGCTTTCATCTTAGGGATGCCAGCGAATGAAATTGTCTTGCCGATCCTGATGATGGGTTACTTATCAACAGGTGCGATGACAGAAGTGGAAGACTTGAATGCCATTAAACAAATCTTTCTTGATCACAATTGGACGTGGCTAACAGCATTAAACATGATGCTATTCTCACTGCTTCATTTCCCATGCGGTACCACACTTATTAACATTTATAAAGAAACAAAAAGCAAAAAATGGACCTTCGCTGCTTTCGCTATTCCAACAGCGATCGCCATCGTCGTCACATTTGTCGTGGCACAAGTCGTGCGCGGCTTTGGCTGGGTGTAAGTAGATAGGTGCCTGTCACTCCCCGAGTTTTGTCGAATGAACACTAAAAAAACCGCCTTTGTTTTAGGCGGTTTTTTGTGTTTGGCTAGTTTGCTTTCGGCTGTTTTTGCCCCAATAAATTAGTACCGATCACTCCGACAAGAATCACTGTCGCACCAATAAGATGATAATATTGAAGCGTTTCATTTAAGAAAATCACACCAGCTAGGATCGTCACTAAAGTGGCTAAATTACTAAACACACTCATTTTCGATGCTTCGATTTTAGACAAAGCATAATTAGATAAAAAAGATGTGCAAAGTGATGATAGAACGCCTAAATACAAGACAGCACCAACGAACTCAAGACTTAAAAAAGGTGAAAAAAAGTGAGTCAAAGATTTGTCGATGAGATGGTTCGTGATGGCGATGCTGTTAAACGAAATAAATCCAAAGAAGGTTATGACATAAGTCAAAGTAAATAGAGAATACCGCTTCGTTAGTTTTCTAGCTAATACATTATAGCAGGAAGAGGATAAGGCAGATAAAAGAATGAGCATGGCTCCTTTAAAACTGTAAGCCTCTACATTCAAACCATTCATAGTGAAAATATAGATGACACCAGCTACGGATAAAAAGATGAAGAATTTTTGCCAAATGCTCGACTGTTCTTTTAGAAAAATAGTAGCTAGAATCAATGTGAAAATTGGAATGGTCGATTGGATAATCCCTGCTTCAGAAGAAGTCGTGTACACAAGGCCAAACACTTGAAAAGTGAAAAATAGCGTCGGATATAGCAGTGCCAACGGAAGAATTGGCAAGATACTTTTCATCGTTATTTTTATTTTGACCTTCTTTAGTAAAATCGGAATGGTTGCGAAAACGAAAGCAATGGTGAATCGATGGGCTAACGTATCAAGCGGACTCGCTTCTGTTAGCGCGATTTTCACAAACATAAACGAGAAACCAATAATCAAAGTATATAAGAGAGCCGCCATGTAGGCTTTTTTATGTGTCGTCATTTGTTCAATCTCCTTTTCTATGAACCGGCCGGGTAACTATATCGTATGAAAAGAGGAGATCATGTACAATAACAATAAAAGCAATCTGTAACGGTACAGTTCGTAAGGAGAAGATGATGTATAAGTATTTGTCGCTATTAAATGAGTTAGAGTCAATGATTCAAACAGAGCGGTTGAAAGAGGGGGAGAAGCTTCCCTCTATTCGTACCTTATCCGAACGATATTCATGCAGTAAAAGTACAGCAATAAAAGCTCTTCAAGAACTAGAAAAAAGACATATGGTGTACTCTGTTCCGAAGAGTGGATACTATGTTGTCAAAAAAAGCTTTGATGACCAGTCTCATCAAAAAGAAGAGATTGATTTTGCTACTTCTGCACCAGATTGGCATCAGTTTCCCTATGTAGATTTTCAACATTGTATTAATAAAGCAATAGATACGTACCAGCAAGAATTATTCGTTTATGGAACACCAAAAGGTTTACCTTCCTTGATCAAAGTAGTGCAAAAGCAGTTAGAACAGTATCAAGTGTTTACAAAAACAGAAAATATTTTTATTACATCGGGTGTTCAGCAAGCACTGTATATCTTAAATGTGCTCGAATTTCCGAATAACAAAGCAAAAATACTAGTGGAGCAACCAAGCTATCATTTATATCTTGAACACATTCAGGTTCACCAACTGTCTGCTATTGGGATCGAAAGAACAGCGGACGGAATTAATCTAGAAGAGTTAGAGAGAATTTTTAGTAGCGGAGAGATTAAATTTTTTTACACGATGCCGAGATTTCATAACCCGTTAGGAACGTCTTATTCTAAAAGGGAGAAAGAAGAGATTCTAAGACTGGCTGTGAAGTATGATGTGTACATCGTCGAGGATGATTATTTAGCGGACTTTGAGCAAGATTCAAAGGTAGATCCAATTTTCTCTTACGATACAAATGATCGCGTCATTTACTTAAAAAGCTTTTCCAAAATTATGTTTCCTGGGCTCCGAGTGGGCGTGGCGGTCCTGCCTGACCCATTAATTGAGAGATTCGGGCAATATAAAAGAGTAACAGATATTGATAGCTCTATGATTTCACAAGCAGCTTTAGAAATTTACATAAAAAGCGGCATGTTTGATCGGCATAAAAGTAAGGTACGCCATTCTTATATAGCTCGTTCTAATGCGCTTTATGAGGCGCTCGAAAAATACGTAGCACTAGGAAACTTTCACCGTCCTTCTTCCTTATGCATGAAGTCACATCTTTCATTGCCAAACGATGTGAATATCAACAGACTCATTCAAAATTTAAAAAGCAAACAAGTACGGTTAGATACAATGGGTGGAAATTATTTAAGTGATGTCCATCGAGAAAAAATCATCAAATTAAACGTATCCAATGTTGACGAGTCAAAAATTGAGCAAGGAGTACGGCTCATTGTACAAGAAATAAATAATAGTAGAGGTCATCTTTTCTTTTGATATACTTTGAGGTAGAGCGAAAAGAGGTGGCTATATGAAAAAAACAATTGGTATTTTGGCACATGTTGATGCTGGGAAGACGACTTTTTCGGAACAGCTTTTATTTCATACGAAGAGCATTAAACAAAGAGGACGGGTTGATCATCAAGAGGCATTTTTGGATCATCATGAGCTAGAGCGGCAAAGAGGGATTACGGTATTTGCTGATCAAGCGGTAATGTCTTATCGTGACTCAACCTATTATTTAATCGACAACCCGGGACATGTCGATTTTTCTGCTGAGATGGAACGTTCGATTCAAGTATTAGATTATGCGATTGTGCTCATTAGCGCGGTCGAAGGAATCGAGGGGCATACAGAAACGGTGTGGCAACTACTTCGCAAACACGACATCCCGACATTTTTCTTTATTAATAAAATTGATCGGGTCGGGGCTGATGTGGAAGGTGTGTTAGAAGAACTACGGAGTGAATTCTCTCCAGATATTTGTGAGATGCCAAACTCTTTTCATCCAATGGAAATGGATGAAGAGACGATTGAGTTTTTGGCAGAGCGAGATGAACAGCTGTTAGAGCAATACATGGCAGAAGGATATCAGCCGGAGTTATGGTTGACGACGATGAAGAAATTAATGCAAAACGGTGAATTATTTCCATGTACAAGTGGCTCCGCTTTGCAAGATGTTGGTGTCCGCGAATTTTTTGATATGTTTGATCAGTTAACGGACACCCGTTTTCCAGAAGATGAGATGTTTTCTGGTCGCGTGTACAAAGTTCGTCATGAGGACAATGGCACGAGAATCACGTTTGTGAAGGCGTTGAGCGGGACGCTGCGTGTCCGCGATGAAATTAACTATGACGGTGCGACCGAAAAGGTGACGCAAATTAGAAAGTATAGCGGACAAAAATTTCAAACGGTCGATCAAGTTAGCGCTGGAGAACTGTTTGCGGTTGTCGGACTAACAAAGGCAGAAGCTGGCGATGGTATCGGTACGTTAACTGAAAAAGCGGTGTATGAAATGGTGCCGACGTTAAAGTCAAAAGTGATAGTCGAGACAAATGTTCATATGAAAGAAGTGCTGCGCTGCTTTCAAATACTCGATGCAGAAGACCCGGCGTTAGCGGTTACTTGGGATGAGTCTTTGCAACAGATTCACATTCATGTGATGGGACCGATTCAATTGGAAGTGCTAAAGCAAGTCGTGAAAGAGCGCTTTGGCTTCGATGTTTCATTTGCCGAGCCGAATATTTTATACAAAGAGACGATTGAAACGGAAGTGATTGGCTACGGGCATTTTGAGCCGCTTGGTCATTACGCCGAGGTGCAGCTAAAACTAGAACCTGCTGCTAGCAACAGCGGTATCCACTTTGAAAATGCTTGCCATCCGAATGATTTGCCAGTCGGAAACCAAAATCTTGTTCGTCATCATCTGTTTGAAAAGGAGCATCGAGGTGTGTTGACGGGTTCGCCATTAACCGATCTCAAAGTAACCTTGCTCAATGGACGGGCACATTTGCAGCATACATCGGGTGGGGATTTTCGTGAGGCGACGATTCGCGCTTTAAGACAAGGGCTTGAAAAAACGAGGAACGTGTTGTTAGAGCCTTTTTATCAGTTTAAAATCAAAGTCGATATCGACCAAATGGGCAAAGTGTTAGCTGATATTCAAACGGCTCATGGCTCTTTTGAACCTCCGATTACAGAGGGAAACAAAGCGACCTTAATAGGCAAAGTTCCTGTCGTGACTTTTATGCACTACAGTACCGAACTTGCGGCATTCACCCAAGGAAAAGGGCGGATTCACTTAAGCTTTGGCGGCTACGACCGCTGCCATAATGAAGCAGAAGTGATCGAAGCGATTGGCTACAACAAAGACGCTGATCCCGACTACACCTCCTCCTCCATCTTCTGCTCCAAAGGACAAGGATACAGCGTTCCTTGGGATCAAGTAGAAGGTGCCTGTCACTGCCCGATTTTTGTCGAAAAATAAGGGTGGAAATGAATGGGCGTATCAGTTAAAATAAGAACATACGTTTCTAGTTTGTCTAAATTTTGATTGAGGGAAAGGAAGAGAGTCCATGTCTAATCATCATCCACTTCATTTACCAAAGGAATTAGAGTTGTATCGTGAGAAGCTCGAACAATCGGTTCAGCCAGTCGTAACAATAGAGGGAAGCTGCACATCGACTACTTTGTTTGAAAGTAAATTTGCGGGTCACCCATATTTGCCTAAGTCGATCGAGCATCCAAAAGGTGAAGACGACGTGCCACTTCGTTTGTTAGCACAAATTAATTTTGCAGAAGTACCACGCCTTGATCATTTTCCTGAAAAAGGCATATTGCAATTTTATCTTGCCGCAAATGATGACTTATTTGGAATGGACTTTGATGAACCAACGAATCAAACGAACTTCCGCATTCTGTACCACTCAGACGTTACAACTGATGAATCCGAGCTTGTGACTGATTTCAGCTATATGGAAGAGCCGGATGAGGAGTATTTTCCAGTAGGAAAGGAAGCGAAATTGTCATTTACGTTAAATGAAGAGCCGATTTCCGATGGAGACTATCGCTTTGAACACCTTTCGATCGACTTGGAGCAAGAGACGGGTGATGGAACAGAATTATGGGACGTATATGCTGAGCATTTTGCAGGTACAGGTGCTAAAATCGGCGGTTATCCTTTCTTTACCCAAGAAGACCCGCGCAGCTATGAAGAACAATATCAACAGCATAATATTTTATTACTTCAAATTGATACCGACGATGATCTTGATATTATGTGGGGAGATAGTGGTGTCGGCAATTTCTTTATTACGAAAGAGGATTTAGAGAAGCTTGATTTTTCCAACGTGATGTATAATTGGGATTGCTGTTGAGGGAGCTATAATAGAATGAAAGGCACAGGCTTGAATACATTAACGTATTTGAGCGTGTGCTTTTTTGCATGGTGGTGGACTTCAAAGTATTGATTTTGTGATAAAATGAAATCGGTTATTTTATCCCGCATTAACGGGCTGTAAGACTCCCACCTCAACAGGGCAGGAAAAGCGCAGACATGTAGGTGGGAGATCAACAGCCCGTAAACGCCCGATCCGTTCAACTAACAATCAGTGGGGGATGAAGAAAACCCCTACTGATTGAAGTTTCACTTTATAATCAGGAAGGGAGGGGAATGAATGCAAAAAATCAAACAAGGGTATAGTTTCTTTTTGCGTTTCTTTCCAAAGTTACAACAAGTTTTATTAAATGTTTCACTTGTTTTTCTTGCGATCATTTTATCTTTTTTATTAATAAAAGAGTTGTTCGTTTTCGGCCATATTTTAATAGCTGACGAGCAGGCAGATTATCAATTGTATCTAGCTAACATTCTGATTTTCTTTCTGTATTTTGAGTTTATCGCAATGATTGTGAAGTATTTCAAAGAAGAATACCACTTTCCACTTCGCTATTTCCTCTATATTGGTATTACCGCGATGATAAGATTGATCATCGTTGATCATGATGATGCGTTGAATACATTATTTTATTCACTTGTTATCTTAATTTTAATTGTTTCCTATTTTATTTTGAATTTCACTCCACGTGATCGCCCGGATAGCAAGTGGTTTTTTAAGAAATAAGCGTAGTGAAATATCGGGTTAAAAGAGAGAAGGTGAAGTATGGGTTTAGTAACCACAAACCCCAGCAAGCACTCCTATTTATAAGGAGCACTTGCTGGGGTTTTTCTATAGTTACTCCTCACCCTCCACCGGATAAGCATAAGCAACGAAGCGTTCGGGAGCATTGCCCACAAATCTAAATGGGTAACAAGTTGTGACGACAAGCACTTCTTCTCCCATTTCTCTAATGACAGATGTGTCGTCTTCGTCGACGATTTCTGTTTGCTTGATCACATAAGAGTAAGAGCCGTATGGCATATGGACGGTGAAGGTATCGCCGATCTCGATTTGATTGAATTCCCGAAAAACGGTGTCTCGGTGGCCTGATAAGACAATTTGTTCTCCTTGGCCTGGAAGAACCGATTGGGATAAATGTCCAATTCCTTTACTTAGTGAATCGGCATCTGTTCCTTCAATAACAGGGATTTCTTTGTCTAATTTCGGAATTTCAAGTGTGGAAAAAGCCTCGTTTTCCTTCACATTAAAGGTGTCTACTGTCGCATGATCTGATGGTGACTCTTTATATTTTGCAATACGCGCCTCCGCTTCTTGCATGGACTCGTTTTGAAGCTTTTCGCTTTGTAGAAACTGGTAGGCAAATATGCCGATAAAAACAATTCCAGCTCCAAAAGTAAGATTACGCATCCATTTCAGCAAAGTAATCTCTCCTTTCTATCTTTCATCTACATAAATGGGTAATTTTATCATATCAGGATTGTTAAGAAAACGATATCCTTACCGTTGCTTTAAATTGCAATTTAGTCATCATTTAGAAAAATATATACATTACTAAAATCATAAATGATACATATATATTACTGCCTTTTATCGAGTTTTGTTCGATATATAAATAGTGAAAAGGAGCGGGTTTTGCTGTTAATTCACCTAAAATCATTGTAAAAGCAACGTTCTAAAGAAATGTTTAGAATGTGTAGAGATTGGTAGTTTATCATTAATTATGAAAAAGAAAAATAGGTATTACTTAGTATAAATAGGCTGTAAGTTCAACTTATGGTAGAACGGAGGATGACGAAGAAGCATGAAAAGTAAGATAGGAATAATTAGTTTAGTATTTCTTTTATTCTTTCAAAATTTGATGTATGGGACTAGCTTTCCCACACGTATTAATGCAGCAGAGCTAGGCGAAAGTATTTTGACCAATGTCACGATGACAGATTCAAGTGGTCAATTAATTGATGCCGACAAAAATGAAGAGTTTAAGCCCAGTCGAGAAGCGAAGGTAGAGCTACATTATGAATGGGCTATTTCGAATGCTACTGTGAAGGAAGGAGATACATTCATCTTCCAACTCCCGTCAGTTTTTCAGATTAATAGTGAAATCAATGGTTCACTATTAGCAAATGATCAAACAGGCGTCGGAGTTTACCGAGTTGATCCAAGTGGTCAAGTAACGATTACCTTTAATCAAATGGAAGAAGGCCAAGTTGATGCTAGTGGTAAACTAAGTATTCCAGCTGAATTCGATCAAACAATTGTTAAAGAAGGCGAGACTCTTCCTGTTGCTTTTGATTTGAAAGGGAAAGAACAAACGATTCAAGTGGTTTTTCAGTCAGAGGTTGAGACACCTGTTGAAAACAAAGAAGATGAAAAGCCAGCAGAAGACGTAGGAATGGTTGACCAGAAAGAAGAAGAGAAAGAAACAGAAGAAGAGAAAGAAGTCTCAACAGATAAGGCTCCCGCAGCATCTGTGAAGATGACGGCAGAGGCAGCAAAAATCACAGAAAATATCATTACAGATGTTAAGTTAACAACTACAGATAATGTTGAAATTCACGCAGAGAACAATCCAGACAATCGTCCAATGTTAGGGACGGAAGTTGGCGTGCATTATCAGTGGAAGCTTCCAAACGGTCATAAGTATGGTGCTGGATCTACATTTGAATTTCAATTACCCGATGCCTTTCAACTGTTTAATGAGGTTGATGGGGAGTTAAAAGTTGCAAATGGCGGAAATGTCGGTACGTTTAAAGTCACGCAAGATGGAAAAATTACGATGACCTTTAATGAAACAATAACCGATCGCTCAGATATTTATGGGGAACTTGAAGTTTGGAGCATATTCAGTGAAAAACTACAAGGCAGTACGAATCAAGAGATTAACTTTCCGCCAGAGAGTGGAAGTGTGACGATACCTGTTCACTTTCAACCGAAGCCAGGTAAGACTATTGAAAAATCAGGTATTCCGAATACAGCTTATAATGCAAGCTCGATTGATTGGACAGTTGATATCAATAAGCAACTAGAAAAGATTACAAAAGCTGTAGTGAAAGATCCAATTCAAGATGGACAAGAATTACAGCCAGGCTCCATTCAAGTGTTTGAGCTAGGAATAAATCTAGATGGATCAACAACAGTAGGGGCACTAGTTGACTCTTATAAGTATGAAATTGTAAAAACTGCTGATGGCAAAGATTTTGAACTTCAGTTTCAAGATGAAACGATTAACAAAGCTTATCGGATCAAATATACAACAAATATTACTGACGCCGATCAAACAAGCTACAGTAATACAGCCACTTTATCAGGGGATGGCAAACCAGGTATTGACGCGACGAGCACGGTTTCTGTCGGACGCGGAAAACCTTTAGAAAAAAGTGCAAAACACTATAATCCCCTTACACAAACCATCGATTGGGAAATCAAGTATAACTACAATGAGAAAACCATTGCTAAAGATAACGCTTGGTTAGATGACCTTTTCACTAATAGTCATCAACTAAACGGTAAATTTGAGGTTTACAAAGTTACTTTAGATGCGAATGGAAAGGAAGCATCCTCTGAACTAGTTTCTAATTACACTAAAACAGATCACACGGACATGGAAGCCGGGAAAAATGGATTTAAGCTACAATTCAACGAAGACATCTCATCCGCTTATAAAATTGTTTATCAAACCGTTACAACAAAGCAGGTCTTTGATAGTGAGACTATTATAAATAAAGTTACCTTATCAGATAAAACAGAAAAAATCGCCACGCGAAATACATGGCAAGAAATTCTTAAGAAAAAAAATCCTGAAACGGCGAATTATAAAGATAAAACCGTTAATTGGACTATCGAATTAAACGGGAATAACTTCAATATGAAAGATGGAGTTTTAACGGATACATTCCCGAATGGTGGGCTTGAGCTGATTGAAGGGTCATTTGAGATTAGTGGGTTAACAAAAGGTGTAGATTACGAGTTAAAGCAGAAAGATGGTTCGTGGAGAAGCGGTTATATCATCGAGTTTAAAAATCCACTTACTGCAAGTCATACGATTACTTATACAACAAAGTTCGATAACGACTGGAAGATAGACAAAACAAAAACTGGTTTTGATAATCATGCCGATATGAGTTGGACAGATGGAGTCACATTAGAGAAGAAAAGCAAAGGGACTACAGCTGTATTCAATCCAGATCGGTACACAACTAATAACGGATTTAAAAATGGATCATATAACGCAAAAACAAAAGAAATCACATGGGGAATTGGTGTCAATTATAATTTAAAAGCGATTACGGACGCCAAAGTGGAAGATTTCATTTTACAGGGACAGAAATTGGTTGAAGATTCACTGAAAGTTTATGAAGTTGAGCTTAATGGGGAAGCGGACGGAGTAATAATAGGTAAAGAGCTAGCAACAGATCAATATAAGGTGGACTACTCTATTACAGACGAAGAGGGCAATCCAGGATTCCGAATTGATTTTGGAGAAATTGCAGTTCCTTATTATGTTACGTATCAAACAAGCTTAAAGGATCAACTGATTGTAAAAGAATATAAAAATACAGCTACACTGTTTGACGGTACCGACAAGTTGACAGATTTAACTGCTAGTGTATCGGTTCAATTTGGTGGAGAATATGTTAAAAAGCAAGCAAAACAAAACGGAAAACTAGTCGATTGGACGATTCCTATTAACTGGGGTCAATCAAAAATTTCCAACGCCAAAATTACAGATACACCAAGTGCTAACTTAATCCTTTTAGAAAACTCTTTACACTTGTACAACACAACGGTGGACGAGGAAGGAAACGTAACAAAAGGGGAAGAATTAACTAGAGATACGGACTACAAGCTTGAAATTAAGACCGATGCTGACGATAAGCAATCATTTGAAATTAGCTTTTTGAATGATATTGATTCCGCTTATATTTTAGAATATCAAACGTTTATTAATGCGCAAAACGGAGATTTAGTATCCAACGCTGTGAAATTAACGGGTGAACAAATCACAACTGAAGATACACAAAAAAGCAAAGAATTTGCTGTTAGGTTATCTGGTGGTAGCGGAACTGGATCTGGAGAGACCGGTAATTTAGTAGTAACGAAGGTCGATGCAGCGAATAAAGATCAGCTGTTACCTGGAGCGACGTTTACCCTTTATGACAGCAAAGGTGAAATTGCTATTAAAACAGCGACGACAGATGCAGAAGGAAAAGTGACATTTAAAAATCTGTTGTATGACGACTATTTATTGAAAGAAGACTCTGCTCCTGAAGGATATGTAGTTGGTATTCATGAAGCGGGTAAAGTCGTGAAAATTAATGCACCGGAAGTGAAGCGAACGATTGAAAACAAGAAAATTGTTCGTTCAGTGGAATTGACAAAAACCGATGCTGAACTATCTTCTGTATTGCTACCGGATGCTGTCTATAAGCTGCAATATCACAACGGAACGGATTTCGAAGACACATCGCATTCTGAACTTAAAACCGATGAAAACGGAAAAATCGTCATCGATGATTTAAAACCGGGCAATTATCAATTCATTGAAACGAAAGCTCCGTTCGGTTACGAATTAGATGCGACACCGATTCCATTTACGATTGAAGCAAATCAAACAGAAGTGGATGAAGTGAGTCACACAAACAAGATCATCTTAGGTGATGTTGAGCTGACAAAAGTAGACCAAGATGATGATAAACTTGTATTAAAAGATGCGGAATTTGAGCTGCAAGACAAAGATGGGAAAGTCATCAAAGACAAGTTAACAACGAACGCAGAAGGGAAGTTGCTTGTAGAAGACTTGCGCCCTGGTGACTATCAATTTGTCGAAACGAAAGCGCCCTTGGGCTATAAATTAGACAAGACACCAATTCCATTCACGATTGTACCAAACCAGACAGAAATGAAAAAAGTTGGTCACACAAACAAGATCATCGTTGGTACTGTCGAACTAACGAAAATGGAACAAGATAATCTCAATCTCACATTAAAAGATGCGGAGTTTGAGTTGCAAGACAAAGACGGAAAAGTTCTTCAAGAAAAGCTAACAACGAATGAAGAAGGGAAGTTGGTCGTTAAAGACTTGCGCCCTGGTGACTATCAATTCGTGGAAACGAAAGCGCCATTGGGTTATGAGTTAGACAAGACACCAATTCCATTCACAATTGAATTGAATCCGACAGAAATGAAACAAGTTAATCCTACCAATAAGATCATCTTAGGCGCTGTCGAACTGACAAAAGTAGACCAAGATGATGATAAACTTGTATTAAAAGATGCGGAATTTGAGTTGCAAGACAAAGACGGAAAAGTTCTTCAAGAAAAGCTAACAACGAATGAAGAAGGGAAGTTGGTCGTTAAAGACTTGCGCCCTGGTGACTATCAATTCGTGGAAACGAAAGCGCCAGCTGATTATGAGCTGAATGCAACGCCGCTTGAATTTACAATTGTCAAAGGTCAAACAGAAACGTTGAAAGTAGATTTTGAGAATAAATTAATTCCAGGTGACGTAGAGTTAACGAAAATTCGCAAAGGTAATGCTGCGATTACTTTAAAAGGTGCTGAATTTAAGTTAATTGATCAAGAAGGCAAATTGATTCAAGAGAAGTTAAAAACAGATGATAAAGGGAAAGTGCTCGTTAAAGATTTGAGACCAGGTAAGTATCAGTTCGTGGAAACGAAAGCGCCATCCGGTTATGTTTTAAATAGGAAGCCTGTTGATTTCACGATTGAGAAAAGCCAAACAGATATGGTCAAAGTGACATTTGAAAATCAATTAATTCAATGGCCAAACTACGAGTGGGATGAAGGCCAGGTTGAATTAACGAAAGTAGATAAAGATGATCCGAAGAAGACTTTAGCTGGAGCGGTCTTTACGTTAAAGGATCAATACGGTAATACCCTTAAAGAAGGTTTAACAACGGATGAAAATGGAAAAATATTCGTCAAGAACTTGAAACAAGGTACGTATAAATTCGTTGAGACGAAAGCGCCATTTGGCTATGAGTTGAATCAAACATCTGTGGACTTTGTTATCATTAATTATCAAACAAAGGCTACTGAAGTAACCTTCACAAATGAGCTTTCTACAGGTGCTGTTGAGCTAATGAAAGTGGACAAAGATGATAAAAAGCTGAAGTTAGAGAATGCGGTCTTTGAATTACAAGATCAAAACAACAAAACGATTAAGAGCAATTTATCAACGAATAAAGAAGGTAAATTACTGGTTAAAGATTTGAAGCCAGGTGACTATCAATTCGTGGAAACGAAAGCACCATCCGGTTATGTACTAGATAAGACGCCGCTTAAATTTAAGATTGACAAAGCTCAGAAAGAAACGTTAACTGTCACTTTTGAGAATGCAGTAACTTCGGGTGCTGTTGAGCTAACGAAAGTAGACGAAGCGGATGGAAAATTGAAATTAGCTGGAGCGGTCTTCCAATTGCAAGATCAAAACGGAAAAGTGATCAAGAGTAATTTATCAACGAATAAAGAAGGTAAATTACTAGTCAAAGATTTGAAGCCAGGTAAGTATCAATTCGTGGAAACGAAAGCACCAGTTGGTTATGTACTAGATAAGACGCCGCTTAAGTTTGAGATTGCCAAAGGTCAGAAGGAAATGTTGACTGTCACTTTTGAGAATACAATCGCTCCGGGTGCTGTTGAGTTAACGAAAGTAGACGAAGCGGATGGAAAATTGAAATTAGCTGGAGCGGTCTTCCAATTGCAAGATCAAAACGGAAAAGTGATTAAGAGTAATTTATCAACGAATAAAGAAGGTAAATTACTAGTCACAGACTTAGAGCCAGGTAAGTATCAATTTGTGGAAATGAAAGCACCAGTCGGTTATGTATTAGATAAGACGCCACTTCAATTTACGATTGATAAAGACCAGAAGGAAACGGCAAAAGTGACGGCTAAAAATGAAGTAGTTGAACAACCGAGTGGTGAGTGGGATAAAGGCCAAGTTGAACTAATGAAAGTAGATGAAGATGATCCAAAGAAATTATTAGCGGGAGCATTCTTCATGTTAAAGGATCAATTTGGAAATATCGTTAAAGAAAACTTGGAAACGGATGAAAACGGAAAACTAATCGTCAAAGATTTAAAACAAGGTGCGTATCAATTTGTGGAAACGAAAGCACCAGCAGGTTATGTACTAGATCCGACTCCGCGTAAATTTACGATTGAAGAAGGCCAAACTGAAGTGAAAACAGTCATTGTGAAGAATAAAGAAGAAAACGATGACTCGTCAAGTGGTTCTGGTGGAGACGCTGGAACTGGTAACAATACTGGTGATAACTCCGGCAACAACACCGGCGATAACACTGGTGATAATTCAGGCGACAACACTAGTGATAACACTGGCAATAACACTAACGACAATAATACTAATAATAATGGTACAAATGGATCGGGCAAGAATCCTTCAAACTCCAATAATCAAGGGAATTCTGGGAATTCCAATAACCAGCCAGATAACGATAAAACATCTGACTCTAACAATAAATTACCGAACACAGCAACCAATATGTACACATGGTTAACTGTTGGAATTGCTCTACTATTGTTAGCACTTATCCTTATGGTGGTTACTAGAAGAAAAATGAATTAGTCAGTAATCGGGGGGTGCCTGTCACTCCCCGATTTTTGTCGAATGATCAATGCATAGAATTCAGTGCTTCGGAAAGCCTAAAGGTGATCATATACAATAGGAGGTTCCTATGACTACTCGTTATTGCTGCCCGAACTGTCAAACGAATCGATCGCGTTTTAATATTATTAAGCAAGTGGCTCGTGCGGTGAGGTTAGATCCGCAGACTGGTGATGTGATGGAAAGTATGATTGATCCAGGGCCGCTGCATATTGCTTATAACGGACCGGAAAAAAGAGTGCAATGTGCGGTTTGTGGATTAGTTGACGATGAACGATTGTTTATTAAATTTGGTGAGAAATAAAGTGCTAAGCGTTGAAGCTAGCACTTTATTTTTTTGCAGGAAATGCTAGGAAAAAAGCGAATTTTGAATGTAATGGGAGGGATTAGAATGGAAAATGATCGGTTTCAAAGGGGAGTAGACAAATTACGCGAATATACGAGTGAGGGAGAAGTACAACAATTAGTGGAGTCGGATGCATTAAAAGACAATGGAAATTACCGAAAGTATCTTGCAACTCGTTCCCTATATTGGATTTCCGCGCGTGCAAAATGCTTTGATGATCGCAAAAAAAGTGTTTGAATCAAATAAATAGTTAAAAATCTCAGGCGCCAATTTTGTAGGCATCTGGGATTTTTTATTTTGTTCATCTAGCCGCCTTTTTTATGAGAGTTAGTTGTATTCAAAAAAGAATTGTTTCAATTGAGAAGGATGCTGGGTAAAAGTAAGGTAACGAGGAAGCAAGACGAATAGGGGAGGGATGACACGTGAAAAAAGTTTTTCCAGTAATATGGTTAGTGTTCACCTTTGTTCTGATCGTTGGATGTGCTAGTGAAAAAGAGGCTAAAGGATATAATGGAAATGAAAAGGAACAAAAAAAGGTTGCTTTTTTGCAAAAGAAGTTAAACGTTGAGGACTATTTTCCAATGGTTGAAAATGTGAAATACGTTTATGAGGGAAAGGGCAATGAATATGCTTCCTACGATGTAATGATTGATTACCTTGAAAAAGGAAAAGTGCAGCAACGAATGGATAACGGTGGTACGGTTTTGGCTAATGTGCTTCAAGTAAAGGTAGGGAAATTGAAGAAGGTGTGGACGAGAGAAGAAGCTTATTACCGCGAAAACCTTTTAAAAGCAAAAGGAAGCAATGAGGAAATTTTGCTAATGGCACCACTCACTAAAGGGACTGCTTGGAAGCTACAGGATGGCCGTATGAGAAAAATCACCAATACTGAGGCTTCGGTTGATACGCCGTCAGGTAGTTATCGCGCGATTGAAGTGATGACAAAAGGCAAGGGGAATGAAACACTCGACTACTACGCAAAAGGAATTGGTTTAGTGAAATCTGTCTTTCGATCGGGAGAGATGGAAGTTAGCTCTTCATTAAGCAAAATCGAGGAAAATGTCCCATTTGTTCAAGAGGTTCGTTTCTTTTATCCAAATATAGAGGCTGACCAGTTAGAATACAAAACGAAAAAAATTAGCTTCATGACGAATGACATCACAAGAAAGAAGCTAGAGGAGGCTTACAAACAGCCGGTTGATTCTTCGCTTGGAAAGGTTTTCTCGGAAAATACAAAAATTAATAGCCTCTATTTAAATAAGGATGGCATCGTGTATATCGATTTAAATCAAGCTTTTATGAATGAAATGAATGCAGGGGCGGGCTATGAGTCGATGATTTTGCAAAGCATTGCCAACACATTTGGCCAATATTATAATGTTGAAAAAGTCATGTTGACAATCGATGGCGGCTTGTATGAATCAGGTCATATTTCGATGACAAAAGGTGAATATCTTCGCGTACAAAATTAAGTGCCAGACGCCAATTTTATGAATTGGTGTCTGGCGCTTTTTAGATCATCATTCGATAACTTTAGGGACGTTAAAAGTAATTTCTGTTCCTTCAGTAAGTGAACTTTTTATTTGCAGTCCTTGACCGTAAATCCGTTTGAGGCGTTTATTTATATTGATCAGGCCCACTTCTTTTCTTTGAAGTATTCTTTCATCAAGTAATTGTTTCCGTTTCTCTTCTTCTATGCCGACTCCATCGTCAATAACAGCGATTGTTGTGAAGGTTGGGTGATCCGTGATTCGAATCCAAACAGTTCCGCCGTGTGCTTTTTTTAGAACACCGTGTTGAACGGCATTTTCTACTAATGGTTGAATAGACAGGGGAGGGATTTCTAGTGTCAGTGTTGTATCTGTTTCCCATATGACCTGCAAGCGATTCCCGAACCGTTCTTTTTCTATATAAAGATACGAACGCACTAGTTCAAGCTCGTGTTCTATTGGAACGACTCGTTCTAAATTTCTCACGTCAAAGCTTTTATGCAAATAATGCCCAAATTCGTTTAGAAGATGAACCATTCTAGATGAATCAATCGTGCTGAGTGATGCAATCGTATTTAATGTATTAAATAGGAAGTGTGGTTGGATTTGCGCTTGAAGCCAAGCTGCCTCCATGCGAAGGCGTTCGCTAATGGCATGCTTTAAGTCAATCAGTGCTTTGCTTCGAACTTTTAATTCGAGCGAATTGATTGGTTTCGTCACATAATCATTTGTCCCTAAGGCGAAGCCAGTATACACATGCTCCGGATAATTTCTTGCTGTTAATAAAAGAATAGGAAGCTCTAGCGCTGAGTATTGTTCGCGGATTAAGCGCATCAACTCATATCCGGATATTTTAGGCATCATGGCATCTAAAATAATTAAGTCCCAATCAATGACATTTAATAAGTCTAATGCTTCTTTACTGGTGGTGACGGTCACCACTTCATATTTCTCAGCTGGAAAAATAGTACGAATGACTTTCAGAGTAACAGGATCATCGTCTATTGCTAAAATCATAAAACAATGTCTATCAGCTGTTTTTTCTTGTAGTTGTGAGAGGTCAGTGACAGTAACTTCTTTGTTTAAGTCAATTTTTTGTGTTTCAACTAGCTGTGCTTGTTCCTTTGCTATCGGTAATGTAAAAATAAACGATGAGTATTGAGTATGTAAAGACCCGCCGTGCAATTCAATTAATTGTTCGCAAACTCTCAGCCCAAGTTCTTCGCTATGTTTGCTCATTTTTCTTTCTGCATTTATAGAAAGTCCAGCACTTTCTATTTGAATCGTTGCTGTGTGTTCGTTACAATCTGCCTTCACAACAATAGAACCTTCATTTGTACACTTAATCGTGTAATGCAACAAGTTAAATAGAATTTGAATCAGTCGTTGCTCATCTGCTCGTACATGAGGAAATCCGTCCGGAATGGTTGATATTAATTGAATGTTCTTCCCGTCAGTGATAAATCTCAGAATATCGAACACACCAAATAGGGCGGCATGAATGTTCGTGCTTTTCGGATCAATTTGGATCGTTTGTTCTTTTAATCGAGTGAAATCGAGAAGATCATTAAGAACAAATGACATGCTACGCCCAATATCGATGAGCAGTTTTAAATCATTTTTATCTTCTAAAGGGATCTCCTCTTTGTTGCGGTCATGGATTGTTTGAGCGATAGTAATCATCTCATTCAGAGGATTCCATAATTGTTGAGAGCTATTTATAAGAAAGTCATCTTTTTGCTTATCGGCTTGCTTGAGCTGATGAACAAGCACTTTCGATTCTTGGTTCATTTGTTGAAAACGTTTAAGCCAAAAGAGAGAAAATCCGAGAAAAGCAAATAGATAATCAAATGGATAGAATGGTATTTCGTACGAGCTGACACTTTTAATGATGACCCAGATGATACCAGACGTTGTACTTAGGGCAGTTAAAGCTAGAAAAAAAGACTCTTCCTGTTTTTGGACATATAATTTCAAAGCTAGAATGATTACTGTCATAAAAGAGCCAAGATACAATAAAGAAAAGAAAATTTCTGCAGAAAAGATGAAGCGGATCGGCAGGGTGAAAATGTACAAAGCGCATAAGCCATATAACATATTCAACCAATGAAAGACTCTCGCTTTTCTATACTCCGTTAGCAAACTCCTCATCAATTGCACAAAGAAAAAGGCAGACACAAGATACACGAATTGTGTCACTTTTATCGACCAATCATAATCAAGGTGAAACCACGTAAGTACCGATTTATTGTAATTAATAAATTCATCAAGCGCCGTAAAGAGAAATCCCACTGTGAAAAAAAGAAGCACCTTTTTTTGATAAATGAAAAGATAAATCAATAGTGCATGTAGAGCGTACAAAAGCAGCACAATAATGATCATCATTGTTAACGTTTTATTTGACTGTTGTTCATGAATGATCGATGTATCAGAACCAAATTTAATGGACTTCTCAATGCTCGCCTTTTTAGGTGTATCAAAATTAGAGACTTGCATGACAAGTTCGATTTCATTTTGATCCGTTGTAAAAAAAGCTGAATAGGAATGATATTGCCCCTGATGCTGACGGTTTGTTTCTGCTACTTCACCTGCTTGATCGATGAGATCACCATTAATGAATAATTTAGAAGCGGTGTTGGCAAGTGGAACCTGAATGCCATACGTTTGTTTTTGGTCTTGATTCAGTAGAATTCGCAACCTGTACGTACCAAATTGGTCATGAATTTCCTGGCTTCCTCTTGTTGGCACAGAAACGATCTCGGTATCCGAAGAATGCAATCCGAGCCCCGGTGAAAACTCCCATTCCCCATCTAGCGGAATCGAATAATCATCCGTTAACTCCATATTTCGAAGATCCAAAACGCCTTCTTTAGCGAGCGGAGAATCAGGAGTAGCATGATAGGCTACCCAAGCAAGACGAAAGCAAGTAAGCATAAGCAAAGTGACACATATAATTAGAACCGATTTCAATCTAGCATTATGAAAGTTAAACAAAATAGAAACAATCCTTTTAGTAGTTATTTATACCAAATATAGCAAATTTACATGGTGCCTGTCACTCCCTGGTTTTTGTGAGAATTTGTCGTTGGATAGTTATTAAGTTTCATTTTTATACAGTAATTGGATTTTATTTAGCGCTTTGTTATTAGTTTGTTAAAGGATTGTAAAACATGGTGAAAATAGTGAATGGATCTCAATTATTGACGATATCACAGAAGGAAAGATTAATGAGGGAGTGGTTGCTTCATGGGGCGTAAATGTGCACTACTAATGTTAATATGTTTACTTATTTTATCTGGATGTGGCAAGGAGCAGTCGATTGATCGTGTGAAAGATAAAGTGAAGATTGGCATTATGCTATCAGACGTCGGACTTGGCGATCAATCCTACAGTGATTCGGCTTTTAGCGGATTAGTTCATGCACGTGATAAATTAGGGATTTTATTCGATTACCGAGAAGTGAAAGATACGGAAACATATGAAAAAGGGTTAATCGAGCTCGTTGAACAAGGCAATGACGTCGTCGTAGGACTAGGATTTATGATTCAGGAAGATTTAGAGAAAGTGGCGAAGAAATACCCTGAACAGCGGTTTGTCCTTGTGGATGCAGTATCTGAGCTTGAGAACGTCACTTCAATTACCTTTAAAGCAGATCAAGGAAGTTATTTAGCTGGCGTCGTAGCAGCGTTAACAACGAAGTCAAATGTGTTAGGGTTCATCGGTGGTGCTGATGTTCCTGTCATTCGTCAGTTTTCTGAAGGGTTTAAGAAAGGTGCTAGAGCGGTTAAGCCGGATATTACGATCATCGAAAAATATGCGGGTAGTTTTGGAGATGACAAGCTTGGTAGCCAACTAGCGAAACAAATGATTGCTCAAAAAGTAGATGTGGTGTATGCAGCGGCTGGTTTTACGGGTGTAGGCGCGTTGAAAGAAGCGCAAAGATCCAAAGTGTTAGCTATTGGTGTAGATACTGATCAATACTTTTATGCGGAAAAAGCGGTTGTAACGTCGATGTTGAAAAATGTGGATGTCGCGATGTTTGAAATTGCGACACAGCTAATGGAAGCAGGAGAAGTGACTGAGAAGCAACTAGAATTAGGATTGGCTGAAAATGGGGTAGGATTAGCTCCTATTCGGATCATTTCTTTAACAAAAGCGCAAGAAGATCGTTTGAAGCAAGAAAAAGAAAAGATAGCCAACGGTAAAAATTGAGGAGGTTGTCATGACGCTCAAGAAGAAGTTAATATTAAACTCTTTAGTCGGATTAGTATTAGCGATTTTAATGATTGTGTTTATATTGGTCAATATGATTGCCATTCAATCGTCAAATAAAGATAATGTAGCAAGTTTAATAAACGTTCAAAAACTAGAGGCTAGCATGAACACAACGAAGCAGGCGGTTAATAATTTTTCCTTTACTGTCACAGATGCTCATAAGGTAGAAGCAGAACAAAATATAGAAGAAATCGATCAGCTACTGAAAGCATTGTCGAAGCAATTGAAGGATCAAGAAAGTGTTGAGTCTTTTAAAAAGGTGAATGAAAAATATAAAGCATGGAAAAGTGAAACGATTCCGTTTTTAAACGCGAAAAATCAAGTTGAAGTGAAGAAGCAATCGATTCGAATAGATGGCATTTTAAATGATGTATACTTATTAAATTTGTATGTGAACGAGGAGTATGATACAGTTCAACACAATTTGGAAAAGAAAATCTCATTTATTATTACATCGGCGATTATTGGAAGCATCACTCTCATCATCGTTTCGGTGATCATTAGTATTCAGATGATGAGATCAATCACTAAGCCATTGGCGAGCCTTGCTTCACATGCCAATGAAATTTCTCAAGGAAACTTAAACGTGGAGCCATTCCAGTATGCTATGAAGGATGAAGTGGGGACACTTAATGAATCTTTTTCAACGATGGTCAACCAGTTAAAAGGATTATTATTTTCTATTGAAACCGTTAGTAAGGAAGTAAAAGGATTTGCAAAAGAGATTGAATCGGACAATGAGGGGTTAATTCAAATGAGTAATCAAGTTGCGATTGCTACTGATGAGTTAGCAGCAGGCTCTCAATCCATTTCAGAAGATTTGCAACAGGCTGTGACGCTTATCGAACAGGTAGATCGTGAATCTTTAACGAATGTGGAGCGATCAAAGACAGCTGTTACATACGGACAAGAAGCAGTCGAGGCGATTCAATCTGGTCAACAGGTGATGGCTCTTCAGCAGGAATTAATCGAAAAAAATAAAGAAACAACACAGCAGGTTGAAAAAGCGACGAAGACGTTTGTTGATTACACATCAAAAATTGGAGACATGGCACAAACAGTTTCGAATATTGCGGACCAAACGAATTTGCTCGCTTTAAATGCGGCGATTGAAGCGGCGCGTGCTGGAGAAGCTGGGAAAGGCTTTGCTGTGGTTGCCGAAGAAGTACGCAAACTAGCAGAAGAATCGACAAGAGCGACGACTCAAATTTTTGAGATGGTAGCGCTTATTCAAACCGGAATCACTGAGGTCTCACAATCAGTCGTAAGTGGAGTACATATTGCCGATCAACAGCGTCAGTCAATGGAGAAAGTAAGTAACACATTTGATAATATCGAACAGAAAGTACAAGCAATTACGGTCGAATTAACGAGTTTGCTAACAGGTGTTCAACACGCAAAAATAAGCGGAGAGCAAGTGCTTCAAAATGTTGAAAGCATTAGCGCGGTAGTGGAACAAGCGGCAGCCGGAGGAGAAGAGATTTCCGCTTCAACAACGGAACAGATGGTATCCTTTGAGAAAATGAGTGAAAAGGTCACCAATTTACGCCATTTAGCCGATGACTTGAATCGAACGTTAGATACATTCAAGCTGAAATAAAGAAAGAATAGATGAGCCGTGGATGATTCCTCGGCTTTTTGTGCTTAATATTTGTAGATAAGTGTATATAACAACGATATTTACCAAAAGAATCTCTTGACGATTAAATGAATATTCAGTATTATTTTAAAAAATGATCAAGGTGTAATATAACAGTAATTATTTCGTCATTTAACGACTAATAAACGACGGGTTATTAAGAAGGGAGGGAAATAGAGTAACTAAACTTTAATTTAAACGAACAACCGGAGGGGTCTTATTGAAAACAATCACTAATGTAGAAAACAGTTTAAACGAAAGAACAAAGAAAATTCCACATACTTATTCCATTATTTTCTGTATTATGATCATAGCTGCAATAGCTACATATTTTGTTCCAGCAGGTCAGTTTGAACGTACAGAAGTAGATGGAAGAACGGTTGTTGTGAAAGATAGTTATCAAGTTGTTGAATCTAACCCTACTACTTTTTTTGAATTGTTCAAGGCTATACCCGAGGGGATGGCTAGTGGTGCAACGATCATTTTTTATATCTTTTTAGTTGGGGGAGCTTTTGGTATTATTCGTGCGACAGGGACGATTGAAGCAGGAATTTATAAAGCAGTACTTAAGTTGGAGAAACGTGACAAGTTACTTATTCCGATCACGATGATCCTATTTTCCATTGCTGGTGCAACTACGGGGATGGCAGAAGAAAGTATTATTTTTGTACCAATTGGTATCGCGATTGCACGTGCATTAGGCTATGATGCTGTGACAGGTACGGCGATGATTAGTTTGGGGGCTGCCAGTGGGTTCATTGGTGGAATGATGAATCCTTTTACAGTTGGGGTTGCTCAATCAATAGCTGAAGTACCGATGTTTAGTGGGATTGGCTTTCGTTTCGTCGTCTATTTATTTGTTATTTCTCTAGCAATCTGGTACGTGATGAGATATGCATCAAAAGTGAAAGCTGATCCATCATTTAGTGTTGTATATGATATTGAAATGAAAGAAATGAATAAACAGCAAAGTGCTCAACAAGCGGATCAGTTTACTAAGTTTACAAAAAGGCATGCACTCATATTATGTATTATCATTAGTGGCTTAGCCTTTAATATGTATGGTGTATTTAATTGGGATTGGTATTTAATAGAACTAACAGCTTCTTTCATTATTATTGGTTTTGCTTCTGGTATTGTTAGCGGAATCGGTATTAATAATATGTTTGATGCCTTTGTAGATGGAATGAAACTAGTTGCGTTTGGAGCACTTATTGTAGGATTTGCAAGAGCGATTTTAGTGATTTTAGAAAGTGGTTTCATTATCGATACAATTATTCAAGGGTTGACGTCTGTTATTAGCTCTCTTCCGAATACATTAAATGCTGTTGGAATGTATTTTGTACAAGTATTCGTTAACTTCTTTATTCCTTCAGGAAGTGGGCAAGCAGCGACAACTATGCCAATTATGACACCATTAGCCGATTTGTTAGGAATTTCAAGACAAGTAGCTGTTTTAGCTTTTCAATATGGGGATGGTATTACGAATTCAATTATCCCAACATCTGCCGCATTGATGGGCTACCTGGCAGTTGCAGGAATACCGTATGAGCGCTGGGTGAAATTTGTATGGAAGCTTATTGTTGGCTGGTTAATCATTGCGATTGTCGCTTTAATTGTCGCTGTACAAATTGGTGTATAATTAGAAAACTACTAGTTTGAATGATAGATAAAAAGAGTGCCAGAACTCATTCGATTTTTCGATGAGTTCTGGCACTTTTCTTATGATTGTCGTCGATAGATGAGTCCTGTTTCTTTTAGCTATCGTATAGATATTGTTTTCGTCGCTTTTTCTCCAACGTACCAATCGAATTCGATTTCGAAGGAGTGTTTGTCGCCTTTTGTCGTGTATTGGTACTCTACTTTTACTGTATTGTCGGGTTTAACTTCTATTTCTTCATTTCCTTGTAAAAAGACAAATTGCTGATCTTCCTTTAGCTTTTTTGCGATTGTTTCGAGCATGGATGCGAATTCATGAAGATTTTGAGGTTCTTTATGCTTAATAAGCACTTTGGTAACAGGTTTGTTTGCTTGTTTCATGTTTAAGCCCTCCTCGTATGATAATATACATCCTTTTACATTATTATATAAAATTATCTATTTTTCTTCCAGTGTTGAAGACAAGTAAAAAATAACTAAGCTGCCTTTTTCCAAAAAGGTAGGCGTTGAACAACGACAAAGCAACTGATGCCAATGACTAAGCCAGCGATGACATCAGTAAATGCCCAATCGTTGACTTTTTGTATTTAATATTGCTCCGAGAATCAGAAAAATGAAGAGGTAGATCCCCCATTTTGAACATAAAATCATGAATTGATCCAGCAAGTGATTTTTTCCTGCCCAATCATTAATTGTGTGAAATAGTTGTACGTCCATATTTTGTTCCTTTCTAATATAAAGCCTTTGGAAAATCAATATCATTATGGCAAAAAAAGTAGAGGAGAGCAACTGCTTATTGTTTATTATTATCAAAAGTGATAATATAATTATAAGTGATAATAAAGGTGGCGATACGGTGGATTATAAAACATTGAGCGGGCTATTAAATCCGATCAGAATGAGGATTTTACAGACGCTGTTGGGGCAGGAAACAGTGACGACACGGGTAATTGCCGAGCAGTTGCCAGATATTCCACAAGCGAGTTTATACAGACATATCAATAAGCTAGTGAAGGATGAAATTTTAGAAATTTGTGAGGAAAACAAAATAAGAGGAACGGTTGAAAAGGTGTATCGTTTGAAAACGAATCCGTTTCAACAAATTCAAGAAGCGGTAGAGCAAGGAGGCAAGGAAGAGCATTTTCAGTTGTTTTATACATTTGCGATGTCGCTTTTAACTGATTTTCATCATTATGTGAACACGGAAGATTATGATATGGAAAGAGATCGTGTCGGTTTTAGAAGCTATCCATTTTATTTAAGTGATGAAGAATGCGATGCGTTTTTGGAGGAGATGAAACAGGCACTGATCAAGGTTGCAAGGAATGAGCCAAATGGTCAAAGGACTTTGCGGAAATTTTCATTTACGATGATGCCTGGGAAAGACGAATAGGGGGGAAGTAGGATGAAAACGGTGGAGGTCATAGTTCAAGGGGAGTATTTATTAAGTGCGACGGTAACGATTCCAGAGAATGAGCATGAAAAGCATCCGGCGGTTGTGATCGTCAGTGGTACTGGTTCAGCTGATCGAGATGGAAATATGAAAGGTTTTCAAATGAACATCTATAAGGAACTAGCACAGTTTCTTTCAAGCCTTGGTTTTGTGACAATTCGCTATGATAAGCGGGGAGTGGCGAAGAGTAAAGGGGATGCTTACAAAACGGGGATGTTGGACTTAGTCAATGATGTGATCAGCCAAGTGGAGTTTTTGAAAACCTTGTCTTATGTCGATCTGGACCGCATTGTATTATTAGGACATAGTGAAGGCTGTATTTTAACAACGATTGCTCATTCGAAATCTCCGGTGTCGGGATTGATCTTGCTTGCAGGGGCGGGAACTTCGTTGAAAACAGCGATGCAGTATCAAAATATGGCGATCGTCGAAGAAGTGAAGACGATGAAGGGAGTCAAGGGACTTCTCCTCCGTAAACTCGTTTCGGAAAAGAAAGTGGCCGAGAAACAAAATAAATTTTTTGGTACGATTTTAGCTTCTAAGGAAGACGTCATCAAGCTTCAGTTTAAAAAGTTTCCCGCTAAGTGGCTGCGTGAGCATTTAAGCTATACAGATGAGATGATATTGAATCTTTTACAAGAAACGGATTGTCCAGTGTTGGCGATCACAGGCGAGAAAGATGTGCAAGCGAACGCCGCTGATTTACAGAAGGTGGAAGCGTTAGGGAAGGACAATATTCACTGCCATGTCGTCAAGGAGATGGATCATATGTTGCGCGAATATATAGGAGAAAAAAGCGTACTAAACGTGAAGAAGCAGTATAAAAATCAAATCGGTAAGCCAACGCATCCTCAGCTAGAAGAAGAGATTGAGAAATGGTGCCTGTCACTCCCCGTAGCCGATTGAAGGCACAAAATCAGTGTTTGAAGCGAGCGCCAACAAGGATATCCGTCTTTCATGGCAATATAGAGAGACAGATTTCTCCGCAACTGCGGGGCATCATGATGCTTTTTTGCGGAATCCTTAAAGGGGTAGCGTCGGGATTTTGACAATTCACAACGTTAAGAGAAAAAGCCTTGTACCATTAGTGTGTACTCTATTGAGAATAATTTCATTTTTATTATGACTCTTCTAAAATTTCTATATCAGTCGCTGTTCCTTGAAGTGGATCTGAATATTCAAAAGAAGAATAATGAGTTACTTTTACTTTTTGACCTGCCTTTAATTTAGAACTAATATTTTCATCAACTTTTTGCAGTTTAAATATGACAGGGTCAGAAGAATCACTATTTTGAATACTGGATTCTGCTTCTTTAATACTAGGATCTACTCGAAACTTTATAGTATCGGAAGAGATTTCTTCGATATATCCTATTGTTTTTTCTATTTCATCACTAGAAACAGATTCCTTCACATTCGCTAAGTTTTTTGTACTCTCTGACTCTTTTTTAGTATTGGATTGCTGATTAGGGGTTTCTTCAGAGCAGCCTAATAAAGAAAGCATTAATAGTAAGAATAATGTACTTATTATTAATTTTTTGTTCATAATGTTCCCCTCCATAAATTCATTTCCAAATATCACTAACTAACAATAACTATTTAAATACTATATCATTTTCCTTACCCTAAATCAAAACACTACCTGATTAAAACATCATCTAACATTTTGTAGAAATGGTGCCTGTCACTCCCCGATTTTTGTCGAATGAAATAAGCGAGTGAGTCACCGTTAGACTCACTCGCTTCCGCACGCTTATTTTCTTTTCAAAGTAGAGTTACTTAACAGTTCTTTCGCTTCTTCATCGGTTAAGTCGTAATGATAGAATAGTTGATAAAATTCTTTCGTTTCTTTGATCATATCGTATTTAAAAACATCAGGGTAAGCGAGGTTTCCGAGCCACTTCACGCCTAAAATTCGGTTGACGGAAGGAGGGAAGCTCATCCAGTTGTAAGGACCTTCTGGCACTTCATAGACATTGCCATTTTGAGTCGCTTGTAAGTCTTTCCATAGTGGATCTTTCGCTGCTACTTTGTCATAGACGCTACCAGGTGCGAATAAAAGCATGTCTGGATTCCATAGTAAAAGTTGCTCCAGTGACACCTCATTACCGCCGCCTTTACTTGCTGCTTTATCTAATACAGCTACGTTTTCAATGCCAGCGACATCAATGATTTCAGAATGGAATGAACCTTTACCGTTCGTGTTTAAACCAGCATCACCTAAGCCTTGATACAATGTCACTCGCTCGTCTTCTGGGATCGATGCTGCAAATTTTTTAGCATCTTCTATCGTCTGTTTGCTGTACTCAGCTAACTTTTTCGCGTGTTCTTTTTCGTCAAGTAAATCTCCTAACATTAAGTACGCATCTGCGGTTGTATCTAGCTTTGCTTCAACGAAAATAGTTGGGATGCCTGTTCTTTTTTGGATGTCATCCATATCCGTCGCGATGGAATCTTTCGGTTCACCGATGTCGATAATGACATCAGGTTTTGCGGCCATTAAAGCTTCTAAATTGAACGTATCTCCATAAAACATTCCAAAGCTCGGTAAATCCCAATATTTTTTATCCATATATTTCTTCGTTGTTTCATTCGGTTCTCTTGACCAGCCGACTAATTTATCAGGATTCAATGTGTATAATACCATTTGAGCAACCGGACCAGATGGAGCAACCGTTGAAATTTCAACTGGAACTTCTACTTGTCGGCCAGCAGAATCGGTAATTGTGCGTGTTGCTTTGTCTGTCTGCTTTGTTTGTTCTTTGTTTTCCTTCGGTGCCTCATTTGTATTACATCCAACTAAACCTGATGTAATGAGCATCATTGAAAATGATAAGGCGAGTATATTTTTTTTCATCATTGTGCCCCCTAAGTATGATATTTATTTGTCTGCAATGACGATGACAATTTTTTTGATATGAGGTAAGTAATAACGATAGCCGAATGGGTTCTTTTCCATTGGAACTAAGTGAGCTCGCAAATGATCTTCTAAGTTTTCTGGAAGATTATTCGGTGCATAGTGTTTCATAAATTGAATGGCCTCATCAAAAGAGTGAAATGGTTGCCCGAAATCAAGGTCTCTTTCAATGGAGTTTATCCGAATTCCTTTTGCTTTCAGTTCCTGTATTAACCGATCAGCATTTCCTTGTTTAGAGGGTCGGGAATTGTTCGGCCAAAAGTTTGTTTTACTTCCATTCGATAATACGAGAATGGCTCTTTTTGTGCTCATTTCTAGCAATTGAAGCATCGCATCATCGCTTTGTTTGAAAAAACTCATCACAGTGACATCCCATTGCGGTTTGGCAGGGAGGTCGGCAATATCGGAAGTGATGACTTCCATATTCGTAATCGATTGTCGTTCAATGTTTTCTTGTAAAAGTTGTAAAGCTTGTGCACTAATATCGATAGCTGTGACACTTTTCGCTTTTTTTGCTAGCTGCATGCTAATAAAGCCGAGACCGCAGGCGATGTCACAGACCGTGTCCGTTTCCTCGATAAACGGCTCGATTTCTTGATAAATTTCTTGGTCATATTTCGTATACTCAGCTGCTTGTTTGTACCAGTTGATACTGTCTTTAGTCCAGATAAACATGTCCATTCTCCTTTTGCTTTAGGCAAGGAACGATGAGACGTGACTTGCCGTCTTCTGTATCAATGTCAATCAGTTTTACGTTGACACCATAGACGTGCTGGAGTAATGACTCTGTCAACACTTCCTTTGGGTCTCCAAATTCAATCCTTTTTCCTTGGAACATTACAAGCGCCTTATTCCCATATAAAAAGGCGTGTTCAGGGTTATGCGTCGATAAAATAATCGTATAGCCTTGCTTCGCTAATTCTTTCACTTGCATCATCACGCGCATTTGATTTCCATAATCTAAATTGGCTGTCGGTTCATCCATGACGAGGATTTTTGCCTGCTGTACAATCGCTCTCGCTATTAATGCCAGTTGCCGCTCACCACCACTAATTTCCGCATAGCCACGATGACCTAAATGAGAGATACCTAACATGTCGAGCGCTTGCCACGCCTTTTCCTCATCTTCTGCTTTCGGATTACCCATTTGCCCAAGATGGACCGTGCCTCCCATCAACACCATGTTTAGCACAGTGAAATTAAATGTTGGATGATGTGACTGGGGAATATAGGCGATATTTTTCGCTAGCTCAACGGGTCGCATTTTCTTAACATTTTTTCCTGAGACGATGACCGTACCTTCGTAATGTTTAATTAATCCGAGCATACAGCGGAACAACGTACTTTTTCCGACTCCATTTGGTCCAAGCACACATAATAAATCTTGAGGTTGTGCCGTAAATGTAAGGTTATGTAGAATAGCGCGATCTTTATAGCCGAAAGAAAGCTGTTTTACTTCTAAAGTCATGAACGATTCCCCTCTCGCAAAATAAGATACAAAAAGAAAGGAGCGCCTACAAAAGCAGTTAAAATACCAAGTGGAATTTCCGACGTGGATAATAACCGAGAGAAGTTATCTACAATTAATAGAAAACTAGCACCAAGCAGCATAGAAGCGGGAATTAACACTCGATAATCCGTTCCGACCAACATGCGTGTGAAATGCGGGATAACAAGACCGACCCATCCGATCATACCGCTGACGGCTACGCTAGCAGTGGTCATAAGCGTGGCACAACAAATGACTAACAGACGAAGAACTTTCGTATTCACACCCATTGTTCGGGCTTCTTCCTCTCCCATCGTCATTACATTTAATTTCCAACGTAAAAGCATTAACGGAATCACTCCGAGTATGATCGGAATAGCACTAAATAACACATCTTGCTGGCGAATTGAAGACAGACTACCCATTAACCAATATGTAATCGCTGGCAATTGATCATTCGGATCTGCCACAAGCTTAATAAACGAAAGGCCAGCTGAAAATAACGAGCCAATCATAATGCCGGTTAATATTAAGCCAAGCGAGGGATTCATTTTGACTCTAGTGCTAAGTACCCAAACAATAGCCACAGTTAATAACCCAAATATAAAAGCAGAAATAGAGACGAAATAGTAACTAGCCCCTAAAAGGATCGCCAATGCAGCTCCAAATCCAGCCCCTGCAGATGCACCTAGTAAATCAGGAGATACCATTGGATTTTGAAACAATCCTTGATATGTCGCACCGGCGCAAGATAAAGCTGCACCAATGAGAACAGCCGCTAACACCCGCGGTAAACGAATTTGAAAAATAATCGTTTCAACTTCAGCTTCCCATGTTGTTTCTAGCGGAATCACTTGGGAAGCTAACACCTTTAGCAACTCTTCAGGCGTCACTGGGTAGCGACCAAGCGAAAACGAGACGATGAAACAAACAGTGAGAAAGATCGTTAAGCCAATAAGCTTTAGATGATGTTGTTTTTTAACAGTCATTCCTCTCCCTCTTCTAAAAAAATTCCAATGTCCACCTCATTTACAATAAAGAATCCAATTATAATAGTCAATAACTAATTATAACTAAATATAACTATTTATAATTAAATATAATAAAAAGCCAGTTAGTCTGAAGGCGACTAACTGGCTTTTGTTTGCTACATGATCACACTCAAGGCAATCAAATATTGGGCTAAATAGTATGTAATCATCACATAATAATGAGCGGTGCGAAATCGTTTATGGAATTGATCATAGGCAAGGATAGCATCAGAGATAAGAAAAGATAAAGATCCGATAATCGCCCATTGACTGCCCGTCGAATACGATTGAGTAAACATGAAACAAATGACGGCAATATACATCATGACACCGATTTGTAAGAGGAGATTGCCTTCTTTTTTCAAGCTAGGGTACAAAAAGCTGTAATAAAAAATGCCAAAGAGGCCAAGGGGGACGATGATGCGCCAGTCAACCGTAAAGTGACTTAAACCATTCGTGAACGCCACAATGTAACAAATATGGGCGATTAAGAAAGACGTTAACCCCTGCAAAAACTTATTGCTCGGCAGCATTAAAAAGATATCTCCACCGACAGAAAATAATAGTCCGATGATGATCCAAGTGATATAGAATGTAGGCTCGTTTAACCCGGTACTTGCTAACAAAATAATGAATACCATCGTCCCTGGCTTTAATACATATTTCCAAAAAGAAGATTCCGCTTTAACCGCAAAAAGATAAGCGATCCCCGAAATAAAAATGATGGCACTTAACCAATAAATCAATTTCTGTTCCTCCTGTAGAATATATCTATTTTACGTTAATTTACCAATATGGTGTTAGAAAGTCTATCGTTATTTGCTAAACGAAGGAAAAGAACACCTTTGCCGAATAAAAGATATCAATGGAAGCCATAGTAAGGGGAAAAGGAGGGGTGTTTCGTGGACGATCATACAAAAATGAGCTGGAAAAATGAAAATGTCATTTCGCAATTACGGAATTCAGTGGAACATGCGACCACGGCAGTGGGGCAAGCGCAATCGCATCCGACGGAGCAATTAATTCAACAAGCGAGAAACATGATTGAGCGAGCCGATAATGCACTCATGAATGCGGTTCAAAATAGTTCCCATCAAGAGCCAGTGCAACAGCTTCAACAGCAATTGAATCAAAATAAAGAGCGACTCTATCGCCTAATGGACATTTAAGCATATGAAAAAACCAGGCGCCTCAAGCGGTGCCTGGTTACCACAGTGGTTCTTCTTGATTGCTTAGTTCATAGCGAGTCGGCATGATAACTAATACAATCGGGAATGTGAGTAATTCAAGTATTATAATGGTGGAAGCGGATACCCCGATGGCCGATAAAAGGATCCACATAAGCGGAAGCAAAGCAATTAGGCTAACTTTTCTTCGTGATTTTGCAGTGATAAATTGGTGGTGCTGACAATGAGGGCAGAGCATATGATTTTTGAATGTAAACAGCTTTTTAAAGGTGTACGTCCAACTCCACTTTTGCTGACAATGTTGGCAAACAGGCATGTTGTTTTCCTCCTTAGTTAAAAAAATAAGTTGTGCAGTTCCAATATTTTCGACTTGTTTTTGTTTTGCTTCTCCATCCGGCTTTCTCTAGCTCTTGAGCGGTCAGACGATTAAAAAATCCATGCCCGACTAATAGGATAGTCTCATATTCAGTGGTATAACGAATTAATTGTGCACTGGCTTCTTTCGCTCTTTTTTTCGCTTGTAGCAAAGATTCGGTTTGTGAAGAATAGCCCAACAACCAACAGCCTCTTAATAGGATTGACCATAAAGCTGGAGGTGCTTTTATTTTAGTGAAAGAAAGACGAGGCATTCCTACTTCACGAAACAGAGGGCTCGACACAATGTTCGCTTGAGGGCTCAGTAGATGAGCGGAATGGATGGACCTTGTTAAATCGCTAGTGACGATTAATTTGGCATTAGTCATCTTTCTCTTCGTTTTTTCTGGAAAATTAGCTTCTATGAATACCCCAGCAGCATCATACTGTTTCACCCAGTCTCCGAATTGAGAGGCATTGATCCATGTGCGGTCTGTATGGGTGGAGCGACCGTGTCTTATTAAAGAAATCTCCATATTTTTTATCCTTTCTCGAGTATGAAAGTAGCCGGTAATAGCAGAAAGGTACAAAAGGCTAAAAAAAGGAGCGATAGTCGATAACGATTCGTTTCCCTTTCATATTTCCATTCGATGAAAGTACGGATCAAATGCAACACGATGAGAAAAATGAGAGGAGAATAAGCTAAAGTAGCTGATGGAATGCGTGATTCTTCTGGAAAATATAAAAACATCATGCCAAAAATATAAACTAGCAACAGAGAGATTTCGATCACTTTATGCTGTGTATTCACATAGTTGTAAAAGAACCCTTTCGTTTTAGGGATGTGATATTTTTTGACTAGTGATTTTTCGATATAACGTAAGACGATAACGGTTATGGTCAGAATAATTAAGAAAACAGTCCATGGCATAGAGATAACCTCCAAATAATTCCTATACTATTATTATCCTATAATTCCTCATTTTTTACAAATGAAGCCTTTCTTTTTGAGATCATCCATCAATGTCTTATAATGAGAGAGAAGTAGAATAGGAGGGGATTTGTTTGGCAATGTGGGAAAGAGCAAATTTTATTCGAACAGTGACGATTCAGGCGTTAGAGGCGATGGACGAAGCGAAATGGGATGTGCAGCCAGAAGGTTTTGCGAATACGGTGAAATGGAATGCGGGTCATATGTATGTGTCGATGGAATGGTTTCTAAAAGAAGCTGATCCGAGTTACGAATCAGATGTAGCAAAATATGCGCCGTTTTTCGCGCCAGGGACGAAGCCAGCTGATTGGTCAGAAAATCCAGCTTCTAAAGAGGAGATCATCGGCTTATTGAAAGGACAAATGGAGCGTGTTCAAGCACATTTCGCCAATCGCTTAGCAGATGAAGCTGCCAAAGAAGTAAAAATTGGGCCACTTGAGCTGACAAGCATTGACGATATTCTTAACTTTGCTTTGTTCCATGAAGGACTTCACCTTGGAACGATTCAATCTCAAATGAAATTGGTGCAAAGATAAAAGGTTGCCTGAGGGCAGCCTTTTTTATGTAGAAAAATTGTCACATTTTTGCCATTTTATCGTCGGTTTCCCCTTTTAAAAAATATTCAGATAAGATAGAATTATTAAATACTTACATATTCGCTTTAAAGTAGTAATGCGATACTAGGAAAAAGTAAGGGGAGAAAAGTGATGGGAAATGTGAAGTTTTATTCAGGGGAATCTGTCCCTTTAGAAATGCACAAGGTGAGGATTGTACAGAAGCTAAATTTGCCGCCAATTGAGCGTCGAGCAGAAGCGATGGCGGAAGCCGGGTACAATACCTTTTTGTTGAAAAACCGCGATATTTTTATGGATATGCTAACGGATAGCGGAGTAAATGCAATGAGTGATAAGCAGCAGGCGGCGATGCTAGAGGCAGATGATAGCTATGCTGGTTCGGAAACGTTTACGAAGCTTGAGAGCAAAATAGAAGAGGTTTTTGGCACGAAGTATTTTCTACCGACTCATCAAGGGAGAGCGTGTGAAAATATTATTTCGCAAGCGTTTGTAACAAAGGGATCGGTTGTTCCGATGAATTATCATTTTACGACGACGAAGGCTCATATTGTGTTAAATGGTGGCCGGGTCGAAGAGATTTTTTCCGATGAAGCATTGAAAATCAATAGTGATGAATTGTTTAAAGGCAATATGGATATCGCTAAATTGACAGATGTCATCGCCACGAATGGAGCAGAAAATATCGCGTTTGTCCGTATGGAGGCAGGGACGAACTTGATTGGTGGCCAGCCGTTTGCGCTTGAGAATTTGCGTGATGTTCGCCAGGTGTGTGATGAGCACGGCTTGATGCTGGTGTTAGATGCTAGTTTGTTAGCGGATAATCTTCACTTTATTAAAGCAAGGGAAGAAAGCTGTCAGGATTGGAGCATTCGCCAAATTACACGAGCTATGGCTGATCTGTCTGATATTATTTATTTCTCGGCTCGTAAGCTCGGTTGTGCACGTGGTGGGGGAATTTGCACGCGTCATGAAGATATTTATATGAAGCTACGTGAGTATATTACGTTGTATGAAGGATTTTTGACATATGGCGGGATGAGTGTTCGGGAAATGGAAGCAATCACGGTCGGTTTAGATGAGACAATGGATGAACATATGATTAATCAAGGCCCGCAGTTTATTTCCTATATGACAGAGGAGTTATTGAAAAAAGGCGTTCCAGTGGTCACACCAGCAGGCGGCTTAGGTTGTCATATTAATGCAATGGAATTTGTTGAGCATATTCCGCAACACGAATATCCAGCAGGTGCACTTGCTGCCGCTCTTTATATCGTCAGCGGTGTTCGCGGAATGGAAAGAGGGACGCTGTCTGAGCAACGAGATGAGGATGGCAACGAAACGTTATCTCATATGGAACTTGTTCGTTTAGCGATGCCTCGCCGCGTCTTTACGTTATCACAAGTGAAGTACGCTGCTGATCGCATCGCTTGGTTATATGAGAATCGTCACTTGATCGGCGGATTGACGTTTGTTGATGAGCCGAACGTATTGCGCTTTTTCTTCGGGAAGTTAACAACGACGACGGATTGGCCATCGAAGTTAATCGCTCAATTTAAACAAGATTTTGGGGACAGTTTGTAGGCAAAAAAGAAGTTTCTCTTGGCTAAATCCATAGCCAAATTTTTCTCTCTATGTCAAAATAAAAGGACTAGGAGGGGAAATTTATGAGAGCCAATCAAGTGTTATCATCATTATGTTATTTTAGTATCTTTTTTGCCCCGTTTTTATTTCCGATTATTGTCTATTTTGTTGCTGATGAAGAGGTAAAGCGTCATGCAAAAAGTGCTTTTTGGTCGCATGTGATTCCGTTTATTGTATTAGTAGTAGGAATAATACTTTCTGGTGTACTGGGGATTGGTGCACAAGGAGAAATGGCCGTGGGAATTGGAATTGTCGTGACGTATGGTATTTTTGCATTGATCGGATTGTATTTTTTTATTTGGAATATCGTTAAAGGAATTAAAGTACTGCTTGGAGATTAAATCGTGGTTTTTCGTATAAAACCATCAAATATGGACAATACTAAGCGAGCAAGTAAAATTGCAATTTCGTGAATGATATTAGGAGGCAACAAAGCAATGGAACGTGGGAAAGTAAAATGGTTTAACAGTGAAAAAGGCTTCGGTTTCATCGAGCGCGAAGGTGGCGAAGATGTATTTGTTCACTTCTCAGCGATTCAAGGAGAAGGATACAAGTCGTTGAACGAAGGGGAAGAAGTAACATTTGACATCGAAAATGGTCAACGTGGACCACAAGCTACAAATGTGAACAGAGCCTAAAACACAAAAAGCAGACTCCAATGGTGAGTCTGCTTTTTTATGTTATCACTTTAATAATTTAAAGTGATAACATAAAAAGTGGAGGGTCGAAAATTCAAGAAAGTGGATGGTCCGTTTTTTCTTAAATATTTTATTATAGAAAAAAGAGTATCTATAATAAAGGAGAAAGCGATGTATATTTCATTAATTGTAGTTGTGGCTGTCATGCTTGCAGGGGCTATTGGTACTATTGTTGTGGCTAGTAAAGGAGACGAGAATTACAGTAAGGCAACAAAGGGGAATTTAACTAGATTGTCATTAATTTATCTCGCTTTGACTGTCATCTTATCAATTGGTGTTGGGCTGTATATTTTTTTGTAATTGTTTGAAGGGGTGTCTTTAATGGAATGGAAGCCAAGTTCAGATCAAGGGAAGGCAATTTACCGACAAATTGCTGAGTTTATTGAGCATAAAATTTCAGTAGGGGAGTATCCAGCAGGAAGTAAATTGCCTTCTGAAAGAATGTTGGCAAAGGAGTTGAAGGTGAATCGTAGCACGGTTATTGCTGCTTATGAAGAGTTACGTTCATCAGGGATCATTACGAGAAAAGAAGGTAGTGGTACGCGAGTAAGTAGCGACATATGGGGGTTATCTCGCAAGCGTACCCCCAATTGGAACCGGTACGTGGAGTACGGTTCTTTTTTAGCGAATTCACCATTAACGCAACGTTTGCGAAAAGAAACACTGGAATCAGAAATAGTTAATTTCGCAACAGGTGAATTGTCTTCAGATTTATTTCCTACTTCTGATCTTCAGTCCATTTTATCTGAGAAATGGTTTGATGGGTATTTAGGTTATGACCATCCCCAAGGTAATTTGTCATTGCGAGAAACAATTGCTGCTCATGTGAAGAAGTATAAAAATATTGAAGCTAGTACGTCGTCCATTTTAATTACTTCTGGGGCTCAACAAGCACTGCATTTAATTGTTCAGTGCTTGTTGAAACCGGGGGATGCAGTGGCAATAGAGGATCCTTCCTATTGTTATTCCTTACCGTTGTTTCAGTCTGCGGGCTTGCGAACGTTTCTTTTGCCTATAGATCAACATGGAGTGAATCCGGATGATATTGTCTCCCTTTATCAGAAGCATCGTATTCGAATGGTGTTTTTAAACCCTGACTTTCAAAACCCTACTGGAACGACTCTTCATCTAGAACGGAGGAAAAAAATAATAGAGTTATCGTCTTTGTACGGCATTCCGATTATTGAAGATGATCCTTATAGTTTGACGTCTTTTTCAGGAGAGGTGAATCCGACATTAAAGTCATTAGATCCGAGTGGAAATGTTTTGTACATAAGTTCTTTAACAAAAATAGTGGCTTCTGGATTACGGATTGGCTGGGTGATTGGACCGGATACAGTTATTGAGAGATTGGCTGATGCGAAACAGCAAGTGGACTTTGGACATAGTGTTTTTCCTCAATGGGTGGCGAATCATTTTTTAACGTCAAGCAGCTTCTCGTCTCATATTGAATCTTTAAGAAATCGGCTTCAGTTAAAAAGGGATTTATTAGTTCAAGGGCTTGAGCGCTATTTAGATGAAGAAATAGACTTCCTAGTGCCAGATGGGGGAATTCACCTTTGGGGAAAATTAAATGTAGCCATAAATGAAAATAAATTATTAGAGGAAGCCGTTCGTCATGGAGTAGCCTTTGTGCCAGGACATTTAATGGGATCAGACAAAGGCTATATCCGTCTGACTTTCGGCCGTGCTGAGGTAAATGATATTCAAGAAGGTGTGACAAGATTAAAAGCAGCCATTCAGCACATACGGAAACACTAGACTAGGCTTTATGTGATGTTTTACATGAACGCATCGAGGGTTTATTCCTTCGATGCGTTTATTTGTTAAAAGATATCTTCTGCTTGTTTGTGCGTATCTGTTGTGACGGTCATGAGGATGATGGCTGGTGTATCGCCGATGTTTTTGACGAAGTGGGGGACGCTCGCATTCCAGCTGAAGGAGTCGCCTGCTTGTAAAGTGAAGGAATCTTCCCCTTGCTCGGCAAGAACAGTTCCTTTTAGAATGAGGTGAATTTCTTCGCCTTCATGAGCGTGGCCTTCACCGTTAGATCCTCCGGGTGGAAGTTCGACTTGCACCATCCGTAATCCACGGGTGAAATTAATATGCTCGACTAGTAGGTTTTCTTCTTTAAGTATCGTTTGATTTCTTTCCTCTTTTCGAATGACGCGCATATGCTGTTTTTTCTCCAGAAAAAAATAGGCTAAAGGAACGTCCAATACGCCAGCAATCGTTTGTAAGGTGCTAATTGAAGGGGACGTATGATTGTTTTCGATATTGCTAATAAATCCTTTAGAAAGACCAGTTGCTTCACACATTTGGGCAATCGTCATTTGCTTTTTTTTACGAACAGCCCGAATTTTTGATCCAATATCCATGTTACTCACTCCTAAAAGTTTCTTTTAAGAAAACTTATTTTTATTATAGCAAACAAATTGTTGACAGGCTATGGTTCGAATTGTTATCCTATAGGTGAAAAAATATTCATATAAGAAAACTTTTTGGGGGGATTACGATGATGCCATCATTATTTTTGCCACATGGATCACCGATGATTGCAATAGAAGATACAGACTATACTCGATTTTTAAGAAAGTTAGGGGAGAGCTTGAAGCCGAAAGCGATCGTGTTATTTACCGCTCATTGGGAAAGTGCTGTCATGCAAATTTCGTCTCGTGATGATGAATTTGAAACGATTTATGATTTTGGTGGGTTTCCACCAGCTCTTTATGAAATGACGTATCCAGCGAAAGGATCAAAAGTTGTCGCTAAGCAGTTACAGGAACGTTTCCAAGTACATGCGATTGAATCACAATTGGATACGAAGCGTGGGTTAGACCACGGAACTTGGACGTTATTAACTCATTTATTTCCGAACGCTGATGTTCCAGTGGTACAAGTATCGGTTCACCCATTTTTACCGCCGGAGGAGCAAATTCGAATTGGCGAAGCGGTCAAAGGGCTTGGTGCGGAAGATATTTTAGTGATTGGTAGCGGCGTAACCGTTCATAATTTACGCTTGTTGAACTGGGGACAAAAAACACCGGAAGACTGGGCAGTGCAGTTTGACGACTGGTTGTTAGAACAGCTTGACGCTGGTAAAATCGCTAATTTAATTCAATATAAGCAGCTAGCACCATTTGCTAATAAAGCCGTTCCGAGAGAAGAACACTTTGTGCCGTTTTTCATCGCTTTAGGTGCAGGCAACGCAAGTGAGCCGAAAGTGTTATTCCGCGACTATGACTTAGGGACACTTAGCTATATGGCGTTGCAATTTTAACCTTCTGATTTGGTTCAGGAGGTTTTTTCTTTGGGGGTATTCATTTAAAAAAAAGGTGAATTCAGTAAAACGTGGTTGAGAGTCAGTAAAAGTGGGGGCGCATTCAGTAAAAAAGAAATGTGAGTTATCAAAAGCGAGTCTGGATTCAGCAAAAGTAAGTATCAACTAAGCAAAAACCCCGTTTGGAGTGTTCCGAGCGGAGGAAGTGACCGCCTTTCTAAAAACATTTTCACTTATTAATACGAAGATGACAGACATTTCCTATCATTTTTTTAAAAATATAATTGACGATGATAATCAATATCATTTATAGTAAGGGTGTGCTTAATTTACATTGAGTGGGACCGATACCCCCCTCTTAAAATGATACATGATGCAAACACAAACATCCCTTATGTGTATAATTTTTTTCGGTCCCGCTCATATAATTTTTCAATGAAGAGAAGGTGAAAGTGATGGCTAGTCAGTTTGTCTTTGTTCGACCATATGAGCATCAAGTCGACTGCTTTTGTCCAGATCAATCTCATTGTCGGACAATTGAATTTCGTCAGAAGGATTGCTTAACCATCACAAGTGATAAAAGGCATGTCGATGTGTTAGGTTGGTATTTCCTTGTTGGAAGAAATAATGAAGATTTTTTCTACATAAATATTGAGGATTTAGAGAATTTATATATGAAAGGCTTTCTTTATTCAAAAGAGGATCTTGAGTTGAGATTGAATTACTTACAATACAAAATTAATGAAGCATTAGATCAGAGAAATGAAGAAGCATTTCATTCTTTCTCTACACAATTACAACAGTTGACGGCAGTGACCGCACAACAATAAAAAGCCTGGGAAGATGCCAGGCTTTTATTTTTTTGAGTTGTGATAATAATTTTTTGAGAAAGTGCCTGTCACTCCTTGGATTTTGTCCAATTACGTACTTTTATTCAAAAAATAGATAAAAAGGTAAATAAAATCCACTTACAAGCCGATATATAGTAGAAATAATATTTCAGTGGTATGTGTTGTTTTATTTTCGAAGTTAAAAATCATTAATATAACTGACTGTGGAGGTGTAGATACCTTCACTTACGATTGATACTGCTGAAAGGAGAGGAAGCAATGATATGAATATTTTTCGTAATTTAACTATTTCAAGAAAGTTGCACATATTAATAATGGTTAGTGTACTATCGTTAGTTGGTATTGGCTCAGTTGGTTATTCCTATGTTAAGAGTACAGCTGAAAAATCTAATGCGATGTATGAAGATCGGGTGAAGCCTGCCGAGTGGATAGGTGTGATTTTGAGAAACAGTACAATGATGGATGCTAGTTTATTGGAGTTAATGCTTACGACCGATCTAAAACAGAAGCAAGAAATAATGAGTAGGATGGGCAAAATAGTAAACGAAATCAATCAAACCATTCAAAAGCTTGAAAACAGCCATTTAACGCCGCAAGAAAAAAAGGTGCTTCAAGCCTATACAAGCAGTTTAAAGGAACTGCGTGATGTCACACCCTTGGTCGTTGGTCCTGCTAAGCAAAATAAAAACGCAGAAGCTTATAAGCAGTATAATCAACAAATAAAAGAAAGACGAGATAACATTAATCAATATTTAGATGAACTCAAACTACTGAATGAAAAAGAGACGAAAAAAATTAATGAACAGAATAATGAAGCTTTAAATAAAGCAACGATTTTAATGATTTCAACTATTTTAGCATCCCTTATTTTATCGATTTCGATCGGCATGATCATTTCGAGAGGTATTGTTAACCCTATTAACGATATTAAGAGGTTATTAGCACAAGCAGAAAAAGGTGATTTCACTGTAAAAGGGAAGTATCAGTCGAAAGATGAGGTTGGTGATCTGACGACGTCCTTTAATGATATGATTAAAGGCTTGCATCGAGTGATCCGAAAAATGAGCGAAACTTCTCAGCAAGTCGCCGCTTCCTCTGAAGAGCTGAGCGCTAGTGCCCAACAAAGTAGTCAAGCAAGTGAACATATTTCCACTTCGATTCAAGAGTTAGCAGCTGGAGCTGACGATCAAGTGCATAGTATCGCAGAAAGTACACAAGTGATGAAGGGAATGGTCAATTACACGGAACAAATCGCTGAAAATGCTAAAATCGCTTCTGAAACCGTTTACGAAACAGCTGACAAGTCGAGAGAGGGAGAAGAAGCCGTTCAAAAAGTGACCGAACAAATGGGTACGATCAATGCAAATGTTCAGGGGTTATCAAACGTAGTAGCTGGTTTAAATGAACGATCAAATGAGATCGGAAAAATGAATGATGTAATTACCGATATTGCGGCACAAACGAATTTACTCGCTTTAAATGCAGCGATTGAAGCAGCAAGAGCAGGAGAACAAGGGCGAGGTTTTTCGGTCGTTGCCGATGAGGTGAGGAAATTAGCTGAACAGTCTGCAAGCTCAGCGGAACAAATCAGTCAATTGATCCACATCATACATAGCGATAATGATCAAGCGCTTGAGTCGATGAAATCAACGACACATGAAGTAGAAGAAGGGCTGCAAATTGTTCGAGAGGCAGGAGATTCCTTTAAGCAAATTAAAGATTCTGTTAAGGAAGTCGTTGCTCAAATTGAACATATCGCTTTGACTGTGAAGCAATTGTCAGAAGGGACATCAGCGGTAAGTCAAGCGATTTCATCAGTCAATGAAACGGCTGAAAACGCAGCCGCTAGCACCCAAACTATTTCGGCCGCAACAGAAGAACAACTAGCATCAATGGAAGAGGTCTCTACTTCCTCAACAGCTCTAGCCAAAATGGCCGAGCAACTCCAAGACTTAGTGATTAAATTTAAAGTATAAAACACAAAGTGCTTGAACTTACAGTTGACGACAGTGACCGCACAACAATAAAAAAGCCTGGGATGATGCCAGGCTTTTATTTTTTGAGTTGTGATAATAATTTTTTTACATCCCCTTTAAAAGTAAAGAGGTGGATCTTGTTTTTGTCATCAAAGATGATGAGAAACGGTTCTTCTTCTTTGCCGATGACGACGATGACCTCGTTTACTTTCGTGTCGACCCAGCGGTTTTTCACTTGAACCTCAGGTGATAAAGGGATCTTTACCATCGTTCCTTCTTTCGGAATTGGCGATACTTTCCGATAAATATCCGTTATATTAGCTAAATAACTAGCTGCTTCCTTTTGAATAGAGGTACTGCTTGGAATGGTTTGGCTGACTTTTCCCTGCTCAATATTAAATATTTCAACTAAACGAGCTTCCTGAGCACTAGCCGAAAACGCAATCAACATTACCGTCAAAAAACAGGCAACCAATTTCTTTTTCATAGACCGTCACCTCATGATTACTATGTCCAAGATGGTGCCTGTCACTCCCCGAATTATGTCGCCAATTCTTGCAGTTTTTTCTTTTGTTTGTTGGCAGGGGAGAGTTTGTGTTCGACCCAGCCCATGATGAAGTCGGCGATGACAGCCATGAGGGCAGTTGGAATTGCTCCGGCTAAGATAATAGCTGTTCCGTCCATAGCATTTGTTCCGCGGACGATGATGTCACCAAGACCACCTGCCCCGACAAATGTGCCGATCGTCGTAATTCCGATGGCGATGACTAACGCAGTGCGTAATCCAGCCATGATAACGGAGAGGGCTAGTGGTAGCTCAACCATACGTAATAATTGCCATTTTGTCATACCAACGGCTTTTCCTGATTCTAAAAGGGCATGATCGACTTGGCGAATGCCAGTGTACGTATTTTTTAAAATCGGCAGGAGAGAATAAAGGAAGAGAGCGATAATCACTGTATTCGTCCCAAGTCCGAAAGCGAGCATTAACACGGCAAGCATTGCTAACGACGGGATCGTTTGAATAATGTTAGCGAGAGATAGCACCCATTTACTTAACTTGTGGTGACGGGCAATCAAAATCCCGAGCGGAATGGCGACAATCGCCGCAAAGAAAACGCCGTAAGCGGACATGAGAAAATGTCGGTAAAATTCCTCCCATACGTAGGAGCTATTTTGTGCATAGTAGGTCCAAATATCTTGCATTGTATTCAAGCAATCACCTCATTTCTGTTCTTTAAAATAATGATGTTCTTCTAAAAACTCTTTCGCAACGACAGAGGGTTCTTTCAACTTGGCGTCAACCTCGTAATTCATCTGTTGCATTTGCTCTGTACTAATTTGCCCCATTAATTTCTCAATGCTTGCTTTTAGTTCGGGATGCTGCTTTAACACTTTATTTGATGCAACAGGGGAGGCGTCGTATGGTGGAAAGAAGCGATGGTCATCTTCTAACACTTTTAAATTAAAGGCTTGAATGCGTCCATCCGTTGTATAAGCTAAAACGACGTCCATTTTTCCGCTTGCTACTGCTTGATATACTAAGCCGAGCTGCATCGGATATGTTTGGCCAAATTCAAAGCCGTATTCTTTTACAAAGCCTTCATATCCATCTCCTTTTCGCTTTAACCAGGAGTTATCGACTCCAAGCTTTAATTCGGAAATCAGAGGCTCTAAATCAGATACAGTTTCTAACTGATGTTTTTTCGCTAAGTCATTTGTTACAGTAAATGCATAGGAGTTGGCAAATCCGTAAGAGTCAAACCATGTTTGGTCAAACTGCTGAGTGAATTCCTTTTGTACGATCGCTAACGCTTTCTTCGGGTCTTTCTCTGGATCTTGTCCGAGTGCGCCAGCGAGGTCGGTTCCAGTGTAACGAGTAGCGGTAATGTCAACATCGCCATTGACCATTGCTTTATGTTGAACGATCGAGGAACCTAAGTTATTTACCATTTCTACTTCTAAATCAGTGTCATGCTCAATTAATAAACGTAGCATCTGTCCAATAATTTGTGATTCTGTTACATTTAATGTGCCAATTTTAATTGTGTCCTTCGCCGATGCACTCAATCCAGGTAACGAACACCCGCTGATGATCAGTGAGAGGATGAGCGCAAAGGGTAGGATGATTTTTTTTGGATGATTCACTTCCATTCTCTCCTTTTTAAGCTGCTTCTTTTAGCGTTCGAATGCCTTTCGGTGTGACGATGACTTCGAGACGGCCTAATAATAAATCAACGACAAGTGCCATGAGCGTTGCAGGAATCGCTCCAGCAACAATATACGAGGTTTGATATAAATTTAACCCACTGAAAATGTAATCTCCAAGTCCGCCTGCTCCGATAAAAGAGGCGAGGGTTGCCCAGCCGATTAAATAAACAGTCGATAAACGAATGCCGGACATAATGACGGGGGTCGCAAGTGGCACTTCTACATACCGAATCCGTTCCCAGTTTGTCATCCCCATGCCAATGGCCGATTCGACTAAGCTTTTCTTTACTTCTTTTACACCGGTATATGTATTTCGTAAAATTGGTAAAACAGAATAGAAAAATAATGCGATAATGGCAGGCACTTTTCCAACACCTAAAATCGGAATAAAGAAAGCTAAAATTGCCAAGCTTGGGAACGTTTGAATGACACCGGCGATTCCCATCACAACGTTCGCTACTTTTTTCGTGCGCGTTAATACGATGCCAAGCGGGACAGCGACAAATATCCCAAGAAGAACAGCAATAAGAGAAATATAAAAGTGCTCCCACGTTTTGATGGCCAATTCACTGCCATTTGTAGTTAAAAACTGGATGATTTCGTCCATGATTTCTCCTCCTATCCAACAATTTGTTTTGCATCCTCTTCTATGCCCCAAATCGAGTCATATACAATATCCACAAGGTTCGCTCTAGTGACGATGCCAACAAGTACGCGGTGTTGATCGACAACAGGTACATACTTCATGCCGCGTTTTAAAATGTTGCGAATCGAGTCACGAACGAGGGCATCTTTTTGCACCGCTAATAAGTCTGTTTCCATCACGTCTTTAGTTAAAACTGCTTTCTTTTGATGCTGATCAATGATTTCGATATCGATATATCCTTGTAGTATCTTGTGTTTATTGACGACTAAAAGGGAGTCTACTCGATGATGCCTCATTAATTGAATTGCTTCGGATAAGGACTTGTCCTCACGAATCATAATTGGCTTTGGATTCATAATTTGTTCAACAGTTTGAATGTGCGGGCGCGCTTGTAATAAACGCTCTTTGCCGATAAATTCTTCGACAAACTCATTGGCTGGATGCTGTAAAATTTCATCTGGTGTCCCGACTTGGACTAATTGCCCATCCTTTAAAATAACAATTCGATCAGCGAGCTTAATCGCTTCGTCCATATCATGGGTGACAAACACAATCGTTTTTCCTAACGATTGCTGTAGCTTTTTAAACTCCTCTTGTAAGGAATCTCTCGTAATTGGATCTAAAGCACCGAATGGCTCATCCATTAGAATCAAAGCAGGGTCAGCCGCTAACGCACGTAGAACACCGATTCGCTGTTGTTGTCCGCCACTTAATTCATGTGGATATCTTTCTAAATAATCAGGGGTCATATTGACGAGCTTGATCAGCTCAAGGGCTCTTTCACGGCGCTTTTCAATGGGCCACTTCAAAAGTTTAGGCACGAGGGTGATATTTTCCTGAATCGTCATGTGAGGGAACAAGCCAATTTGTTGAATGACATAGCCAATTTCCCTTCGTAATTGTACAGGATCTTGTTCTAATACATTTTTTCCATTGATATAAATACTTCCTTCTGTAGGTTCAATCAGGCGGTTAATCATTTTCATCGTCGTTGTTTTCCCACAACCACTCGGTCCGATAAAGACGATAAATTCACCTTTTTTAAACTCAAGAGATAAATTATGAACGGCTTTTTTCCCACCCTTATACATTTTTGATACTTGATCAAACTTCAGCAATTGCTGACACCTCCATATGAATTCATCATTTTTTATGTTTCGACAAACATCTCACTAAAATCATAACGTAAACTTTGTAAAATAAAAAGTTTATGAATTGTATATATTTCACCTTGGTGGTTGGATAATGCTGAGAAAAATACGAAATACTCTGAAATTCTCTTAATTCCTCTTAATAACGTTCATTTTCATCTATTCCTTTTGCAGTGAAATTATGTTAAAGTGACGTATGAATCATGGCGATTGAAAGGAGTAAACGCAGTGGAAGAGAAGGCAAGCATCATTAAAAAACAAGCTGAGGAGCATTATATAGATCGACTCGCTGATAATATGAGAACATACGGGATTTCTCCTACCGTCGGACGAGTACTGGGCATTATTTATATGAACCGCAAGCCGATGACTTTAAATGAATTGTCGGAAGCGACCGGGATGAGCAAGACGAGAATGAGTCAAGTCGTGAGAGAAATGGTGGACTTAAATATCGCAGAGAAAATATTTGAAAAAGGGGTTCGTAAAGATCTCTACACCGTAGAAAATGACTACTATCAAACCTTCATTTCACTATTCACCTCCAATTGGAGCAAAACAATCAGTCGCAACAAAATTTTCGAGAAAAAACTAACAAAAGAACTCATGGCACTAAAAGAAAATGAACCGCTCACATTAGAAGCTGAGCAACAAATCAACGAGCTTCTAGCAGAGATGAAACAATGGGCTGACTACTACAACTGGCTCACTCGGATTGTAGACTTCTTCGAAAGCGGTGAGATTTTTAAGCACGTACCGAAATAGGTGCCTGTCACTCCTCGGATTTTGTCGAATTAAATAAGCTAGTCAAGAAACGAGTCTCTTAATAAAAGGCTCGTTTTTCAATTAGGGAAGGAATTTTTGATATTTAATTAAACTTTTGAGGGTAAACGAATTTTGTCGAATTTTAATGAAAAACCTAAATGATAAGGAGAGAAATGTCGATATAAATATTGTAAAAAAATAAGCTGCTAGTATAAAGCGAAGGGGAGTTTATATGAGTTTATTCCGTAACTTAAGAATTTCAAGAAAGTTGAATTTGTTGGTCATTATTGGTGCTTTATCACTAGCGATTATTGGGCTAGTTGGCTATGTAAACATTAATAATATGGCTGGAAAAACCAAAGTAATGTATGAAGATCGCCTGAAGCCTGCTCAATGGTTAGCAGCAATGTTAGAAGCGAACCGTACGTTAGATGCTTATGTATTAGAGTTTATGATTACTACTGATCCGAAGCGTAATCAAGAGTTGATGGATGAAATCAAAAATTCCATCAGTGAAATCGATCAGGTTTATAAAAATTATGAGAACGCTCATTTAACCGCTGAAGAAGAGAAGGTCTATGATGCATTTTCATCACTTAGAGGTGACTTACGTGAAGTAAGAGAACAAGTGATAGAGCTTGCTGAACAAAATAAAAATGCGGAAGCCTACGCTCTTTATAATCAAGTGCTTAGAGAAAAAAGAAATCAGGTAAATCAAGTGCTTGATGAACTACAAGCACTAAATGAACAAGCGGCTCAGCAGATTAATGAAGAGAATGAAGCAGCGTTAAGTAGAGCAACGATTTTTATGATTTCATGTATGTTAGTTTCGTTAATTGTAGCTATTTCTGTCGGTATCATCATTTCGAGAAGCATTGTTCAGCCAATTTCTAACCTTAAGGATTTATTGGCGAAAGCAGAGAAAGGTGATTTCACTGTAAAAGGATCGTATCAATCCGCTGATGAAGTGGGTGAGTTGACTCTTTCTTTTAACCATATGATTGAGGAATTACAAGGGATCATTCGCAAAGTGAGCGAAACGTCTCAGCAAGTGGCAGCGTCTTCTCAACAATTAAGTGCTAGCGCCGAGCAAAGTAGTGATGCGAGTGAACACATTTCGATGGCGGTTCAAGATTTGGCAGCTGGGTCGGATGATCAAGTACGAAATGTAGAAGAAAGCACACAAGTGGTTAAAGAAATGGCAAGTTACACGGACCAGATGGCTGATAATGCGAAAGTCGTCTCAGCAACGGTCGAGCAAACGTCGAAAATCTCCACGAATGGAGAACGAGTCATTCACAAAGTAACGGAGCAAATGAGCTCGATTAATGACAATGTCTCAGGGCTATCAAATGTAGTCGCGGGCTTAAATGAACGTTCCACTGAGATTGGCAAAATTAATGATGTTATTACTGATATTGCGGGACAGACGAATTTGCTTGCTTTAAATGCGGCTATTGAAGCGGCGAGAGCAGGAGAGCATGGACGAGGTTTTTCTGTAGTAGCGGATGAAGTGAGGAAGTTAGCAGAGCAATCGGCAAATTCAGCGGAACAAATTAGTAGCTTAATTGCAATGATCCAAAATGACAACCAACAGGCGCTTGAATCGATGAAATCAACAACGGCGGAAGTAGAAGAAGGCTTGCAAGTCGTGCAAGAAGCAGGTCATTCCTTTAAGGAAATCAAAGACTCCGTTAGTGAAGTGGTTGCGCAAATCCAAGAGATCGCTCAAATGGTACAGCAATTATCAGAAGGGACACATCATGTCAGTCAATCGATAGTGACAGTGAATAGCATTGCTGAAACCGCTGCAGCTAACACCCAAAATATTTCAGCAGCTACAGAAGAACAATTGGCTTCTATGGAAGAGATTTCGGCGTCGTCGACAGCTTTAGCGAACATGGCGCAAGAATTGCAAGATTTAGTTGTACAATTTAAAGTGTAAGTGAAAAAAGGGTAGCTATGTGGCTATCCTTTTTGGCTTTTTGTCCAGATGTTTGTTATAGGAAATCAGCAGATAAAGTAGTATAATAATATCGATAACAATTCTCAAATATCAGATTATTTTAAGTGTGGGGGCGAGGTCCTTTGAATATATCAGATCTTAAAAAAGGGCAACGAGCTGTAATTGATGATTTTTCTACGTTACAAGAGACGGTGCGAAGAAGATTGATGGATATGGGGATTAGCGAAGGAACAGAAATTTGTTTGAAATGTCAAATGCCTTTTGGCGGTCCGTGTATGATTGAGTCTTCAGGGCAATGCGTAGGAATTCGGAAAAAAGAGGCGGCGTTGATTCAGGTGAAGGAAGAATGAAAGAGATTGCTTTACTAGGAAATCCAAATACCGGAAAGACTTCTTTATTTAATGATTTAACTGGTTCCTATGAACATGTCGGGAACTGGAGTGGTGTCACTGTTGAGAAAAAAGTAGGGGTGCTAAAAGACGGCACTGGTCATTTAATCGATTTACCTGGGGTCTATTCGTTAGCCCCGCTATCTCGTGATGAAAGTGTCGTCACGTTTTTTCTTTTAAATGAATCATTTACAAGCGTGCTCAATATTGTGGATGCCAATCAGCTTGAGCGCAATTTGCAGTTAACGGTGCAGTTATTAGAGTATGAAAAGCCAATGATGCTTGCTTTAAATATGATGGATGTCGCAAAAGGCAGGGGAATTATCGTTGACGAACAACAATTGGCGAAGGAACTTGGCGTACAGGTGGTTCCAGTTGTTGCTCGAACAGGTAAAGGGTGTGAGGAGCTCGCTCAACAAATGCAGGATGTCGAGAGTCAATCCTTCCGTTTATATTACGGTGTAGCCATTGAAAAAGGGATTGACCGTTTTTCTGGATTAGTTCAACAGCAGGAGAAGCTCACTCACCTTCCACATCGTTGGCTAGCGATTCAACTGTTTGAAGGCAATAAAGCGGTGTACGATTTTTTAAAGCAGCATATGTCGGAAGCAACATTGCTCGATATAATGGAGGATACGTTGGCAGAAGCTCGTGAACAAGAAGGAGTAACGACGCTTCATCAGCTTATTTATGCTAAAAGAAAAGCATTCATCGACGGTGTGCTACAAAAAGCGGTACGGGTTGAAGCAGCGAAGCACACACCACTAACGGAAAAAATTGATGCTATTGTGACGAATCGTTTTTTAGGCATTCCCATTTTTTTAGCGGCGATGTTTTTCATGTTTAAATTGACGTTTGATTGGCTGGGGATGCCCCTTTCAGACGCATTAGATGGCTTTATTTCTGGACCATTGACGACAGGGCTACAGTCCATGTTAACTGCAGTCGGTGCGTCTTCTTTTATTCAATCGCTCATATTAGATGGGATTGTCGCCGGTGTCGGAGGCGTTCTTGTATTTGTGCCGCAAATTTTAATCCTGTTCTTCTTTATTTCAGTGCTAGAAGACTCCGGTTATATGGCGAGGGTGGCATTAGTGATGGATCGCATTATGGAGTCGGTCGGCTTAAACGGGAAGGCATTCATCCCGATGATTATTGGGTTTGGCTGTAATGTGCCGGGCGTGATGGCGGCTCGTACGATTGAGCAGCCGAAAGAACGGTTGTTAACAATTTTGCTAACGCCATTAATGTCATGTTCTGCTCGGCTTTCTGTTTATGCGCTCTTCGTCGGAGCCTTCTTTGCCAAGCATCAGGCATTGATCGTGCTTTCTTTGTATGTGTTAGGGATTGTCGTTGCATTTACTTTAGCTAAACTTTTTTCCAAGACCCTTTTGAAAAATGAAGCCTCTGTGTTCATTATCGAGCTACCTCCTTATCGTGTTCCGCAAGTAGAAGGCTTGTTGAAAAGCACATGGGATAAAGGAAAGGGCTTCGTGAAAAAAGCGGGAACATTTATTTTTGGTGGTTCAGTCATCATTTGGCTATTAACGTATATGGGACCAAATGGATTAGACGTCCCAATGGATGATAGCTTTTTAGCATTAATTGGTGGTGTCATCGCTCCATTGTTAGAGCCGCTCGGATTTGGTACATGGCAGGCTGGAGCCGCGTTATTAACGGGGTTTTTAGCAAAAGAAGTCGTTGTCTCGACGATGAATATTATTTATCACGTACCAACCGTAGAATCATTGCAAGGACTCATGGCTGAAGCCTACACACCACTATCGGCGTTTAGCTTTATGGTCTTCATTTTATTGTATATTCCTTGCTTAGCGACCGTCGCGATCATTCGCAAAGAAACTGGTTCTGCTAAATGGACTGTCTTTTCAATTGTATATGCGTTAATTATCGCTTATCTGTTAGCGTTTGTGATCTATCAAGGTGGTCAGCTGTTAGGATTTTCTTAAAAAATAGGGGGAATAAAAATGATCAACTATATCATCGGCGCCCTCATTTTTGGTTATGCCGCTTGGACGATATTAAAATATGTCAAACGAAGCAAGCAAGGAAAATGTGCTGCTTGCGATTTGAAGAATTCATGTGAAACGACTTGTGATGTATCGATCGACCCTAATAAAATTCATAAATAACAATCGTAAAAAGATGCCATGGGAGCGAAATTCGCTAATGTGGCATCTTTTTTTATAAGGGAGGGTTTTTCCTTAAAAACTCAAGCCAACGAAAAGATCTTGCTTTTCGTCGGCTTGAGTTGTTTTTATAATCTTGGGTCAACGGGTTCTGCTTCCATAGCTAGTATGGCGAGTGTGCATTCGTGTACTCGTTCGATCGATTCACCACGGACGAACCTTTGAACCGCTTCGACGCCTAAAGCAAATTCTAAAAGGGCATGTTTTTGTTTTTTGCCTGTACTGCGTTCTTTTAATCGCTCTAGGTTGGCAGGTTCAAGGTAATCCATACCGTAAATGATATTCAAATACTGACGGCCGCGTACTTTAATCGCCGGCTGCAATAGTTTGCCTTTTTCTTTAGCTAGGAACGACTCAGGTTTGATAATAATACCTTCATGACCGTCTTTCGTGATGTCTTCCCACCAATGAATAACTTCTTGTTCACTTGCTCCATCTTCAATCATTTTATACTCTGTTGCGACGAAGATCGTTGAGGCTTGTGCGAATTCATGGCTTTTCTCCATATGCCATGTGTGTGGCTTATGGAAAAATGTTTCGCTGCTATGTGCTAGGACGTGGAAGGGAGCGATTTGAATATGCTCGATACCGTTAGTGTCCCAACAATACGTTTGAAAGACTTTCTTAAAGGTTAAAGCATGATCTAGCTTAGCGGTATATTGTTCGAGCCAGTTTGAAATTTGCGGGTGATGATCTTTGGCCGCTGCTAATTTTTCTTTCAAGTGCGTGCGATCTAAAATGGCGTTTTCTGCCACGTGCGCGTATTGATTGCTAATCAGTTCTTTCGCTTTTAAATTCCAAGGCATAATTTCCGCATCCAATAGTACAAAATCAGTGTTGTACTTATTGAAATAATCGGCTTCGTTCAACTCTTGTGAAATTTTTTCCGTAACTTCTTTTTCTATCGCTGAATCAAAGAATCGACGACCACTTTTTGTATAGATCGTGCCTATTGTTTTTGAGCCGACATATTTTTCAGCAGAAGCTTTATCTTTAAAGAGGAATAAAACGGCTCGGCTACCCATATGTTTTTTCTCGGCGACCATTTTTTCGATGCCGTGACTGCGATAGTAATCGATTGCTTCTTTCGGATGCTCTAAATAGTCAGGCAGAGCAGAGGCTTTCGGTGTTGGACTCATCGTTGGTGGCACATAGATTAATTGTTCAATCGGCACAGTAAAATGGGAGATTGCATCGATCGCCGATTTAACTCGTTCTGGATGAATCTTTATTTCGCCCACTTCACTTGTTAATACGGAATAACCGTTTAGGAACTTCGCGATATTTGGTGGATCTAGCCGTTTCTTTTCCCACTCTTTTAAAGGGTTATCGGCAGAGCCTGAGTAGTCTTTTGTCGCTTTAATAGCGATGAATTCTTTTTCAGGAAAGCGGAGAGCTGTTAGTTGACCGCCAAAGACGACTCCTTGGTCAATGTTCACTGTATTGTTGATCATCAACGGTTGCGGCTTCGGATCATGCCCCCAAACAATCAGTGTTGAGTGGTTATGATGAATGAACCAGTCTTTACGTAGCGGCTTGCCGTTGTCATCTACTCCATCTGTGTCTCCATATCGGCAAAAATCATTAATGCGGCGAGACTGCTTGCCGATATATTTGTCCTTAATACCAGCGTGAGTACAAACGAGGACAGGAAGGCTATTTTGTGTAAATACATAATGAGATGGTGCTTGCAGCAGTAGTTCTTTTAACTCTGCTTTAATTTTTGTTGTTTCGTCTTGACCGAATTGTTCTTCAAATTGGACAAACTCTTCGGCGGTTTGTTCATCGCCATGAGTTAACGTGACTTTTCGTCCATCTAACCAACAAGCAATTTTCCAGCCGTGGTTACTGTCGATCATATAGGCAAGACCTGCTTTTATATGACGCAAGAAAAAGAGCAGCGTGTCCAATGAGCGTGGGCCTCGGCTCATGACATCTCCAAGCGAGACAAACTTTCGCCCATTTGGATGCACATAGAGCCCAGCTTCATTTAGCTTATATCCTAGCCTTTCTAAAAGAGCGATCATTTCATCGAAGCAGCCATGGATATCGCCAATGATATCAATCCCTGCTTGAAGCTCAATTTCGATCGGGTTGTTACTTCGTTTCATTTCTAACGTAGCCAAGTCATTGATATCTAGTATATAAGTCGCTTTGTAGCCTTCTTTTTTCATAAAGCGTTTTTCTCTTTTGAACGTTTGAAATTGTTGTTTTAGTCTTCTTTTTCCTCGTGGATGGTCTCGCTGTTTATCTCGTTCAAGGAGCATTTCTTGTGGCACATCGAAAATCATGGCAATGATCGGTACATGATGCTTTCTTGCCATTGAGATATATCTTTTTCGGTCGTCGGGATGAAGGTGAGTAGCATCAATAAACGTAAGCTTATTTAAACGGCATCTTGCTTCTACTAGCGCATCCATCATCGCGAACGCTTCTTTAGAAATTTGTTGATATTGATGGAATAACTGATCTGCTTCAAGCTTCGGTCGATCACGCCAGTCCATATATTCCATGTCGCTCACTAATATTCTACAGTCGTCAGAGCTAACGACTTCTGATTGAACAATCGTTTGCTCGTCGATCAATCGTTGTAAAAAAGTTGTTTTTCCGCTGTTGGATGGCCCAACAAGTAAAACGATGCCTGCGTAAGGGAGAGTAATTTGCATTGTTACACCTCAGTTCTAGTAAATATACACATTTGCGTCGGGAAGCCATATTGTTCATGTGATTCGCCGATGCCAACAAATGCTCGTTCGTATGGATAAGGTTTACTTCTTTCTTCACACCATGCGTCAAACTCAGCTCTTGTCCACTCAAAGCGATGGTCGGCGTGTCGGAAGCTTTCGTTTAGGTCATATACTTCGTTATATTCTTTATTTGGCGTCGTAATAATGAGTGTCTTTGGCTTGTATTCACGGAAAATTATCTCCATGATTTTTGGCAATCGCTCTTCGTCGATGTGCTCAATCACTTCGCATAAAATCATAATATCTTTTTCTTTTAATCTCTCATCAAAGTAAAAGAGGGAGCCCCATACTGGAGTAGGGGAGGTGAATCCTGAGTGCTTTGCTGCTTTTTCATATCGATCAAGTGCTCGAAGCGTAGCAGTTTCTGACGGTTCAACTGCTAAAATCTCTTTCACTCCTGGTAGAAAGCCTAAGCGAGTAGAAAGCTTTCCTTCACCAGAGCCAAAGTCGACGATACTTGCTCGCTGTTCGATCATTTTTATAGTTTCTATAATCGTGTCATAACGTAACTCATTTAAACGAGGGGCTTTTTGTTTTTGATGGTTGGCATCATGAGTTTCTTCTATATTATTGTCTACAAGTTTATACACTTCTTTAAAAATAAGTGCTTGACGCCAAATGAACTCTTTTAATGGATGATGTTCAAGCCAACCTTCTCCATACCTTTCTAACTTTTCAATTTCTGCTTGATCAATATAATAATGCTTGTATTGATCAAGCACTGGAATTAATACAAACAGTTGTCGAAGCCCTTGTTGTAACGTTGTGTTTCCTGTTAATGAAATCCAACGTGCTGAACTTGCTTGCTTCATTTGAAAGGAGTAGTCGGTCTCTCCATAGGAGATATCCGTTTCAAAGCCGAGTGGCTCAAACAATTCGATTATTTGTTTATCGGATAGTGGGGAGGCCACTGGGCCAAAGCTAAATTTGAAAGGGAAAACATGATCGACCCATTCTTTATATTCATCTTTTGGCTGTCCATTTAACGCTGTGCCGAGCGCGGGTCGAACGAAGGAACAGAAAATGCTACTCACCGCAAACTCACGATCATTAATATAGTGCGTAATATCATATGCACGAGAAGAATTTTTTACAAGTTCTAGCGGATCAGGTGTGACAAAAATCGTCACGTCTACTGCGTGCTCATTACATTCTTGATAAAAAAGTCGAACGAGATGTCCTTTATGATTTCGTTCATACACGTTATTGGGATTTTTCGCTAATAAATGCGAAATCATTCGTGCGTTAGTTCCAGTTGCTCGAATCGATAGCTGCATATCTATCACTTCTTTCTTTTATTCTTTGTCTATGTTAAAAAGTGTTCATTCAATCCTTATCTTTAAAAAAGACTATACCATAAGCTTAGAATAATAGGAAAAAATCTTCCTGTTAAAAACGATCCAAACTTTTTTACGCCTCTATCCGTCTTATTATAGAATGAGAGGCGTTGGAAATTGTGGAAAAAAGCCGTCGGAATTTTGGGTTAGAAAGACTAGTTGGCTTCATTGATGATTTGGAATTCAAATGGTAAAATATGTAGTGACTTTCATAGTAAAATGCGGTTATGAGTAAGAAAAGAAGGGCAATGAACGTTTGTGCGAGAGGTGAGAGGTGTGCCTGAGCCGATAAAAGGAAATCGTCGTTATATGTATGGTTTGGACGGATTGAGAGCGTTAGCAGTGTTAGCGGTGATTTTTTATCATTTAGAAGTTCCTGGGGCGTCAGGAGGGCTATTAGGAGTCACGGTCTTTTTTGTGTTGTCGGGGTATTTGATTACCGATTTATTATTGACGGAATGGGATCAGACGCAGCGGATTGATTTCAAGCGGTTTTGGGTTCGGAGGGCAAGAAGGCTTCTTCCTGCGATGCTGATGATGCTTGTTGTGGTCGTTGCATATGTGGCATTATTTGATCAAGCCTTTTTAGTTCGTTTAAGAGGAGATGTATTAGCCGCTTTATTGTATGTAAGTAACTGGTGGTTTGTGTTTCAAGAGGTCTCGTATTTTGACAACTTTCAACCTTCTTTGCTGACGCATTTTTGGTCGTTAGCTGTAGAAGAGCAGTTTTATTTAATTTGGCCAGTTGTTATTTTTTTTGGTTTGAGATATATACGTAAGCGTCGCATTTTATTGAGTTTGACGATGTTAGGAGCTATTTTGTCAGCGTTATTGATGGCTTTCATGTATGAACCTGGTACAGACCCGAGTCGAGTGTATTATGGAACGGATACGAGAGCGTTTTCGCTGCTCATTGGGGCGGCATTAGCGATGGTTTGGCCGAGCCGCAAGCTGTCGCATAAGGTAGAGGGTATGCCAAAGAACTTTCTAGATGTTGTGGGTAGTCTTGGTCTGTTGCTGTTTTTTCTCATGGTTTGTTTTTCTACTCAATATGACACCTTTCTTTATCGTGGGGGCATGGTGCTCTTATCGATTGCGACGGCGGTTATCGTTGCAGTGCTGGCTCATCCAGCTAGCCGTTTACGGAAGGTGCTCAGTTTCAAACCTTTATGTTGGATTGGTGAGCGGTCTTATGGGATGTATTTGTGGCATTTTCCTGTGATTGTATTGACGGGTGCAGGAGTAGATACAGATTTATTCAAAGCTAGTCTTCAACTTGTTTTGATTTTCGCTTTGTCTGCTTTATCGTATCAATTGATGGAACAACCGATAAGAAAAGGCGGAATCGACGGTTGGTTGCGAGCTTGGCGTTCAGGAGAGTGGGGAATGAAGGATGTATCGACTTCGCGTTGGTTGACTTTTAGTAGTTCACTGCTCGTGTTGATTGTTTCCACGTTCGTCATCTATATGGTCCCGGCTTCTGGAGCTGATTCGGACAAGTATGTGAAAACGGAGAAAGCATCGATTGAAGCTGTTCAAAAGCCAGCATCGAAACAGAACAAAGATTCATCCGTACAAGCTGTCGCTCAACTTGAGCAGGATCGAGAATTGCGAAAAATAACGGCCATTGGGGATTCCGTGATGATCGCGGTCAATCCTCTCTTGAAGCAACAGTTGCCTGATTTTGTGATGAATGCAGAAGTTGGTCGGCAAATGTCGGAAGGAATCGAGATGGCTCAACAGATGGAGCAACAAGGACAGTTAGGCGATGTGGTGATTATCGGTCTAGGATCGAATGGACCATTATCGAAAAAGCAGTTAATAGAAATGGTGGAATCGCTTGATTCTGAAAAAGAGATTCTACTCATCAATACGCGTGTTCCTCGTCCTTGGGAGCGTGAAGTGAATGCGAGCTTGAAGGAAGTGGCTAGAGATTTTGAGAACGTCGCATTAGTTGATTGGTATGAAGCAAGTACAAATCATCCACATTACTTTATTTCGGATCAAGTTCATTTATCGAAAGAAGGGCAAGAAGTGTATACTTCGCTTATTTTGGATGCGATAGCAAGAGGAGAAGTGGCCTCATAAGGTGGCTTCTTTTTTATTTTTCAAAAGAAAAGAGAAAGCGAAAAATTATCGCTTCCTCTTCATAGTTATTTCGCTGCTGGTGCTGGTTCATCAATTGGAATTTCAATTAACTGATTAGAACCGGTTGCTTTTGGCATTTTGCCGTCCCATTTTTCGATCCATTTGTTTTGGATGACTTCTTTAGAGATTGATTTTCTAATAATTTCATTGTATTCGGCAATCCCTTGGGCTTCGATTTTTTTCTTTTCGGCTTCTGCTTTAGCAATCTTTAATTCTATTTGTTTTCTTTCGAGCTCTTGTGCTGCGCCGACTCGTTGATCAATCGCCGCTTGAGTAGCTTTATCTGGCTTTGGCACACCTAGTGTTAAGTTATCGACTGCAAAGCCTAAGTCACCAATGTCTTCAGAAAACAAATTTTGGACATTGACGGCTGCTTCAGACGATTTCTCTCCGTACGTATCGATGACTGAGTATTTAGCAATCGCTTTACGACCAGCATCCCATAGTCTTGTTTTTAAGTAAGATTCTTCGATTTGCTCTACGGGAATCGGACCGAATTTATTAAATACATCAACGACTTTATCTGGTTGGATGCTGTAGTTGTAAGCGAAATCGACCGTAACATTTTTTCCGTCCGATGTCGCGACTTGAATGTCTTTATAATTGACGGTTTGCATTCTGACAGGGTACATCGTCACTTTATCGAATAGACCAACGAGATGCCAACCTTGTCCTAACGTTTCTTCTTGCACACCGCCATTTGGACTATAGACGACACCGACATAGCCATTTGGAATTTTTTCGATAAACATAGAAAGTATGAGTACGCCTAAAGCTAATGTGATCGCGATAATAGTTCCACCAATAATTTTGCGATTTTTACCCTTTGTGTTGTTCGTGTTTTCCATTGTCGTCCTCCTTCAATTTCTTTTTCAGCTTATACGCCGTGTCACCGACTCTTTTAAAAGAGGGGGACAGCATGAGCCAAACGCCGAAGCCTAGCAATAGAATGACGATAATTGACCCGATAAAAACTTTCATACTAATCGCCTCCTCTCTCTATTTTGACATTCTTTCATAAAAATGTCATCTATTTTCATTGGGAGTTTTCTCGCTTCAACAGTTGAAGATCGATAAATAATTGGCATCTGACATGGACATCATTAAAATCAATCGACGTTAATTCATCAATTTGTTTCATCCGATATTTTAATGTGTTCGGATGGATAAACAATTGTTCCGCTGTTTGTTTCATCCGGCAATTGTTTGTTAGAAAGGCTTCGACCGTGTTTAATAGATCGCTCTGGCTTTCTTGATCTTTTTTCTTTAGCTTGATTAAATCTGGATTTACATATTGCGTTTGGTGATTATGGCGCTGAATGACTTCTAAATAACGAAAGACGCCTAGCTTAGTGTAGTCAGGGGACACTCGCGTTGGTGAACCGAGAAATTTAGCGACTTTAATCACTTCTAATGCTTCTAAATAACTATTTCTGAGCATTGAGATTGAGGAATATGTGTTTCCAATCCCAGCATAAACGGTTTGTTCCTTACATTGGCTTAAGATTGTGTTGGTTAGCTCCATCGCACTTTCATGAATATGGCTATTGTTTGCTGAGCGGCTACCGATGAGAACAACGATGTTTTGCTGATCAACGAATAGGTGAGAGGGGTGTTTTAAAGCATTGGCAAACAATCTCACGGTTTCTATTAGTTCATCAAAGGTGTCGTCATCTACTTGCGTCATAGTGAAAACGTTGATGATAAACGTAGCAGGGAGGATGAGGTTCTGGTTGGTGGCCTCCCATTTGATTTCATTTTCATTTTGATAGACATGGTCAATGATTTTTTTGTAGAAATGATCTTTCTCTTTGTTTTTCATCATGTTTAGCTGCTTTTTCTTATAGAGCAGCATGCCGATATGCGAGGAGAGTTGATGGAGAAAATCTAGTTCTTCATCGGAAAGAAGAGGTTCTGTTTCTTGTACCCAAATGTATCCGAAGATTTGCTCCTTGAATTTTGCACTGACGACGACACGTTGGTTTAATCCGATTTCATCGATTTGTTTTACTCGAAAAGGCTCTGTAATCGATTTCAGTTGATCGATAATGCCTTCCTCGATGAACTTCTCTAAAATAGGAATCGGCGAGCGTTTCGAGAAAATCGTTTCTTTATTTGCTTTATCAAACGCTTCGATCGAATAAGAACTATAAGTTAGTAAAGAAAATTGCTCATCCTCTAACACAACAGGCTTCTTTAAAAATTGGCTAATTAACTCTGTAATCTCATTCACATCAGTTAGAGAAAGGATTTTTTCTAATAACATACTCATCCAATATTCCTCCTTCTCTATTATCATATACTTAATTATACCTTTAATATACACAGACACAATGAAAAGGACTGGGAATGATCCAGTCCTTTCACACGTTAACGTATCATATTTCCTTTTTCAATTGTTTCTCAAATTCGTCAAATTGTTGTTCGACTTGTGAAGATGGTTTAGTAGTAACTAAGCTGACGATGATGATGGAGAGGAAGCTTGCTGCAAAGCCAGGGACCATTTCATATAACATATCTGATAACCCGACCTTTGACCAAACAATAACGGTTACGGCACCTACAACCATTCCTGCTAATGCGCCCCATTTCGTCATACGTTTCCAGTAGAGGCTGAGAATGATCATTGGACCGAACGCAGAACCAAAGCCTGCCCAAGCATAGCCAACAAGATCGAGAATCGTTGTGTTCTTTTCCCAAGAAAGGATCAAAGCAACGATTGATACAAGAAGAACAGATAAACGACCTAAGAAAACCAGCTCTTTGTCTGAAGCAGAGCGACGGAAAAAGGTTTTATATAAATCTTCTGTTAAGGAACTTGATGTAACGAGCAATTGAGAAGAGATCGTACTCATGACAGCTGCCAAAATGGCTGAAATTAAGAAGCCCGTAATGATTGGGTCAAATAAAATTTCGCCGAGCTTAATAAAAATTGTTTCAGGGTCATTAAGTGTTAATCCATTTTGATGATAGTAAGTAATACCTAAGAAGCCTGTTAGCATCGCGCCAATACTAGCGAAAATCATCCAGCTCATCCCGATACGGCGTGCTTTTTTAATTTCTTTCACAGATGTAATTGCCATAAAACGAACGATGATGTGAGGCTGACCAAAGTATCCAAGACCCCAAGCGAACAAAGAAGCAATACCTAAAAAGCTCGTGCCTTTAAAAATGTCTAGCAGGGCTGGATCAATAGAACGTGGTGTATTAATTGCTGGGCCCAATCCACCGATATGCATCAGTGTAACGATAGGGACAAGAATTAAGGCAAGGAACATGATCAGACCTTGAACAAAATCAGTCCAGCTTACTGCCAAAAATCCACCAAAAAGAGTGTAGGCAACAACAACAGCCGTGATAACCCAAAGACCTGTGTGATATTCCATTCCAAATGTATTTTGGAATAATACGCCTCCGGAAACCATTCCTGAAGAGACATAGAAAGTAAAGAAAATTAAGATAACTAAGCCGGAAATTAAACGTAGAATTTTTGATTGATCATTAAAGCGATTTTCTAAGTAACCTGGAATGGTGATTGAATCATTGGCTACTTCTGTGTAAGTTCTTAATCGAGGGGCAACATAAAGCCAGTTTGCCCACGCTCCAAGCGTTAAGCCGATGACGATCCAAGAAGAGCTAAGACCAGTCGCAAACATAGCTCCAGGTAATCCCATTAAGAGCCATCCGCTCATATCCGAAGCGCCAGCACTTAAAGCTGTAACGGCTGGACCTAATCCACGCCCACCTAACATATAATCTGATAAATTCGATGTTTTCTTATAAGCGAAATAACCAATAAACAGCATACCAATCATATACACAATGACAGAGACAATTAAAGAATAATCCAACATATAAACCCCCTTGCTTTCTTGATGAGGGGGTCAGTCCCCCACCCCTTTAACGCGTGAATACACTGGGGGACTGACCCAAAAAAGTTATAGCATTTCTGAAGTTGTTTTTGCTTGCATGTGTAGCTGTAAGTAGTCAGGACCACCTGCTTTAGAGTCTGTTCCTGACATGTTGAAGCCGCCGAATGGTTGGTAACCAACGATTGCTCCTGTACAGCCGCGGTTGAAGTATAGGTTACCTACATGGAACTCTTCACGAGCTTTTTCCATGTTCGCACGGTTGGTTGTGATGACCGCACCTGTTAAGCCGTACTCTGTGTTGTTCGCAATTTCAAGCGCATGATCGAAGTCTTTCGCTTTTGCAAACGCCACAACTGGCCCAAAGATTTCTTCTTGCATTAAACGAGCTTTCGGATCTACGTCCGCTACGATTGTCGGTTGAACGAAGTAACCTTTCGAATCATCGCCTTCGCCACCTGTTAATACGCGACCTTCTTCGTGACCAAGTTTCGCATAGCTCATCACTTTATCGAAAGCAGCTTGGTCAATCACTGGACCCATGTAATGCTCTAACGGATTACCTGCTGAAATTTCTTTCGTTAATTCTACTGCACGGTTTAATACTTGATCGTACACATCTTCTACGATGACTGCACGAGAACAAGCCGAACATTTTTGTCCTGAGAAACCGAACGCTGATTTCACGATCGATTGAGCCGCTAATTCAAGATCTGCTTCTTTATCGACAACGATCGTGTCTTTTCCACCCATTTCAGCGATCACACGTTTCAGCCAAATTTGACCTTCGTTTACTTTAGACGCACGTTCGAAGATGCGAAGACCGACGTCACGAGAACCTGTGAACGAGATGAAGCGTGTTTTCGGATGATCGACTAAGTAGTCGCCCACTTCTGCGCCGCTTCCTGGTACGAAGTTTAATACGCCTTTTGGAAGACCTGCTTCCTCCATTACTTCGACAAATTTCGCCGCCACGATAGGCGTAGTGGAAGCCGGCTTTAATAATACCGTATTTCCTGTAACAATTGCCGCAACTGTTGTACCAGCCATGATCGCAAGTGGGAAGTTCCAAGGAGAGATGATGATCCCTACACCTAATGGAATGTAGCCGTAACGGTTATATTCACCCGGGCGGCTTTCTACTTTCACACCATCTTTAATTTGTAGCATTTGACGGCCGTAGAATTCTAAGAAATCGATTGCTTCTGCCGTATCCGCATCCGCTTCGTTCATCGGCTTTCCTGCTTCTTTTGTTAATAGAGCAGAGAATTCGTGCTTGCGGCGACGAATGATGGCCGCCGCCTTAAATAATACATCCGCACGAACTTCTGGCTTTACTTTCTTCCAAGTTTCAAATGTTTCTACCGCAACTTGCATTGCTTGTTCTGCTAGCTCTTGGCTCGCTTTTGATACGCGACCGATGACTTCTTGTTTGTCCGCTGGGTTGTAAGAAGTGATTTTATCTTCTGTCGTGATTTTTTCTCCACCGATTACAAGTGGGTAATCTTGACCTAAATAACCTTGTACAAGGGCTACCGCCTCTTCGTATGCTTTTTTATTTTCTTCTTGTGAAAAATCTGTAAATGGTTCGTGTTTATATGGGATCATGACATTCGCTCCTTTTATTTTTTCACCATACCTTTGAAAACAAAGGCGATATTTGCAGGACGTTCAGCTAGTCGTCTCATGAAGTAGCCGTACCAATCAAGGCCGTACGGTACGTAAACTCGCATTTTGTAGCCTTGTTTCACGAGTTCAAGCTGAGTCTTGTTTCTCATTCCGTAAAGCATTTGGAATTCGAATTGATCGTTAGGAATGTTATGCTTTTTGGCAAACTCCTTTGTGAACTCGATGATTTGATCATCGTGGGAAGCGATAGCAGTATAGTTCCCATTTAGTAAGCTTTGTCCAATCAGTTTTTTGTAATTTTCGTCTACGTCTTTCTTTTCAGGATAAGCATGTTCAGGAGCTTCTTTATAGGCTCCTTTGACGAGACGTAAAAACGGTTTGAGATCGCTTACACCTTCTAAATCAGCTTCTGTTCGATAAAGATAAGCTTGTAGTACCGTACTTACGTAATGGTACTTTTCTTTAAATTGTTTAAATAAATCAAGTGTCGCTTGACAACGTGGCACATCTTCCATATCGATCGTTACCATGACTTGATTTTTTTCGGCTGTATCTAAAATTCGTGTCATATTTTCAACAACTAAATCATGATCGATATCGAGTCCTAAAGATGTCATTTTCAAGGAAACTTGTGAATCTAAATTTTCTTTTCTGATCATTTCGATCGTTTGGATACATTCCTCTGTTCTCTCGTTTGCAACTTCTTTTGAATCGACAAATTCTCCAAGGTGATCGACTGTAACCGATAATCCTTGCTTGTTCAATTCACGAATAAATTTAATCGAGCTCTCGAAGTTCGTTCCACCTATAATCTTTCCTGCAGCAAAATTTCCACCGCTATTTTGAGCTAATTTATTAAGAAAATTATTTTTGGATAAAAATAAGAAAAAATCTCTAGTTAACGCTTCCATTGTTGTTGCACCTCCTACAGAAGTTGTTTTGATGTCATAATAATTTTACAATTTAGTCACATATATATACAATGTTCGACGAAAACAATAAAACGCTTTCATTTTTGTTGCTGAGTGACAAAAGAAAAAAATTAGGGGTTGCTATCATTGTATAGTATGATAGCAACCCCTAACTTGTATGTGCATTTTATTATTTCAATTTAAACGAGCTTTTCAAAGAGACGATGCGGTTAAAGACGACCTTTTCTTCCGTTGTATGTTTCGGGTCGACGTTGAAATAGCCATGTCTGAAAAATTGAAACTTATCTTGAGGCTTCACATCTTTCATATTTGGCTCAATGAAGCCATCAACGATTTCAAGCGAGTTTTTATTCACGTAATCCAAGAATGTCTTACCTTCTGTTTCTTCATTTTCTTCCGCGTCTAAAATCAATGGTTCATATAGACGGAATTCTGCAGGGATTGCATGAGTGGCATCGACCCAGTGCAATGTTCCTTTTACTTTACGGCCAGTAAAACCTGAACCGCTCTTCGTTTCTGGATCGTATGTGCAACGAAGCTCAATTACTTCACCGTTTTCATCTTTAATCACTTCTTCACATTTAATGAAGTAGGCGTGCTTTAAGCGAACTTCATTGCCAGGGAAGAGGCGGAAGTATTTCTTCGGCGGGTTTTCCATGAAATCTTCTTGCTCTACGTAAATTTCACGCGAAAAAGGAATTTTCCGTGTGCCCATTTCTGGATTTTCTGGATTGATTTCTGCATCAAGCCACTCTACTTGACCTTCTGGATAGTTTGTAATTACGACTTTTAGCGGCTTTAACACGCCCATAGTTCGTGGTGCTTTCAGCTTTAAGTCTTCACGTGCGAAATGCTCAAGCATTGCTGAATCGACTACACCAGAGCCTTTAGAGACCCCGATTTCACCGATGAAATCACGAATCGCTTTTGGTGTATAGCCTTTTCTTCGTAAGCCGGAAATCGTTGGTAGACGTGGATCGTCCCAGCCATCGACAAACCCTTCATCAACTAGCTGTTTTAATTTTCGTTTACTCATGACTGTATTGGAAATGTTTAAACGGCCAAACTCAATTTGCTGTGGCTGATGCTCCATTTCACATTCTCTTACAACCCAATCATAAAGCGGACGATGGTCTTCAAACTCTATCGTACAAAGAGAATGAGTGATACCTTCGATCGCATCTTCTAGTGGATGAGCAAAGTCATACATCGGATAGATGCACCATTTGTCACCAGTATTATGATGGCTCGCATGAGAGACTCGGTATAAAGCTGGATCACGTAAGTTTAAGTTTGGAGACGCCATATCAATTTTAGCGCGTAACACTTTTGAGCCGTTTTCAAATTCGCCGTTGCGCATTTTTTCAAATAAGTCGAGGTTTTCTTCAATCGAGCGGTTGCGATACGGACTTTCTTTTCCTGGCTCCGTTAATGTTCCACGATACTCACGCATTTCCTCAGCTGTTAAATCGTCGACATAGGCTTTGCCTTTTTTAATTAATAGAACCGCTCTGTCGTACATTTCTTCAAAGTAGTCAGACGCATAACGCAGTTCATCCCACTCATAACCGAGCCACTCGACATCCTCTTTAATCGAATCAACGTACTCCTGATCTTCCTTCAATGGATTTGTGTCATCAAAACGCAAATTTGTTTTTCCTTTAAAATCATCCGCTAACCCGAAATTGATGATGATCGACTTCGCATGACCAATATGTAAATACCCATTAGGCTCAGGAGGAAAACGAGTAATCACGTGATCTCGCTTTCCAGACTTTAAATCTTCCGTAATAATCGTTCTAATAAAATTTGATGAATGTTGTTCCAAACTGCAACCAGCCTTTCTATGTATGCTTTAGTTATTCCTATTATAGAGAAATAAGGAACAGAAATAAAGCGTAGAAAGTCAAAGAAGCGGCCGTAAAGAGCAAAGGTGGCTAAGAATCCTAAAAATACGATTTCCGCATGTTATAATGATGAAAAAACCAAAGGAAGTGGCATAATGCTTGAACAAGCCCAACAATTGTTGCAGTCTCATTTCGGTTATTCTGCATTCCGCAAAGGGCAGGAGCAAGCGATTGAGCACGTTCTTGCAGGAAGGAATACCATTTGTGTGATGCCGACGGGGGGCGGGAAGTCGATTTGTTATCAAATTCCAGCACTTGTTCTTCAAGGAACGACGATAGTCATTTCTCCACTGATCTCATTGATGAAAGATCAAGTCGATACATTATTAGAGGCGGGGATTCCGGCTGCCTACATTAATAGTTCACTTAGCCACAAAGAGGTCCGTGAGACGATGACAGCTGCTAAACATGGGGAATACAAATTATTGTACATCGCACCGGAGCGATTAGAATCCTTTGCCTTTATTGAAGAGTTACGAGAAATACAGATCCCGCTCGTGGCTGTTGATGAAGCGCATTGTATTTCGCAATGGGGGCATGATTTTCGTCCGAGCTATCGGCAAATCCAGCGGTTAGCGGATATGCTTGTCAGAAGGCCGGTGGTGCTAGCACTGACAGCGACGGCGACTCCGCAAGTACGCGATGATATTTGTCGCTTGCTTTCTATTGATGACAGCCATACAGTCATGACAGGATTTGAACGTGAAAATCTTTCTTTCTCTATCATCCAAGGGCAGGATCGCCAGCTATTTTTAAAAGATTATATTAAAAAGAATGAAAAGGAAGCGGGGATCATTTATGCGGCGACGAGAAAAACGGTCGATCAACTATTTGAACTCTTGAAAAAAAATAATATTTCGGTCGCTCGTTATCATGCCGGCATGAGTGACGCAGAGCGAGCGAATGAGCAGGATCGTTTTTTAACCGATCAAGCGTCAGTAATGGTTGCAACTAATGCGTTTGGAATGGGGATTGATAAGTCAAACATTCGCTATGTTCTTCATTTTCAATTGCCGAAAAATATGGAAAGCTATTATCAAGAGGCGGGACGTGCAGGACGAGATGGCTTGCCGAGTGAGTGTGTTTTGCTTTATTCTTCGCAAGATGTACAGACGCAGCGCTTTTTAATTGATCAATCGCAAGAGCGTGAGCGGATACCGAAAGAGCTTGAGAAGTTACAGTTAATGGTTGATTACTGTCATACAGAAAGCTGCTTGCAAAGCTTTATCGTGAAGTATTTCGGAGATCCCTCTTCAGAACCTTGTGGTCGCTGTGGAAACTGTACCGATTCAAGAAGCAGTGTGGATGTCACGAAAGAAGCGCAAATGGTGTTATCGTGCGTGATTCGTATGGGCCAACGTTTTGGCAAAGCGATGACGGCGCAAGTGTTAACTGGCTCGAGAAATAAAAAATTATTGGAGCTTGGCTTTGATCAATTGTCTACATATGGCATTATGAAACAGCAAAGTGCCAAAGAGGTCAGTCACTTTATCGAGTTTTTAATTTCTAAAGAGTTGCTCGGTGTGGAGCATGGTACGTATCCGACGATTTTTGTGACGAGTAACGGTAAGGACGTCTTACTCGGTCAGCAACCCGTTCAGCGAAAAGAAGTGGTGCAAACGAAGCAAATTTCGAAAGATGATCCGTTGTTTGAACAATTACGAAGTTTGCGCAAACAACTTGCTCAAGAAGCAGGTGTGGCGCCTTTTGTTATTTTTTCAGATTCGACGTTACAAGATATGTGTGCGAAACTTCCTCAATCGGATGAAGAGTTTTTAACCGTGAGCGGTGTCGGAAGCAGCAAGCTTGAAAAGTATGGCGAGGCTTTTCTACAAGTGATCGCTGAGTTTGTTAGCGAGCATCCGGAACGAGAGAAAGTAAGCACTGTTATCATTCCATCTACACCGAAGAAAAAGTCGGTGAGCGGCTCCCATTTGGAAACATTGGCTTTGCATCAAGCGCAATTAACCGTTGAAGAAATTGTGGAAAAACGTAATCTCTCTGCCTACACGATTGAAAATCATTTAGTGCAGTGTATAGAAGAAGGGGAAGATGTCGGTTTGGCTTCACTAGTTCCTGTTGCTTATCGATCATTACTTGAACAAGCAGTCGAGCAGGTCGGAGTGGATAAGCTAAAGCCGATCAAAGAGCAGCTTCCAGACGAAGTGACTTATGGAATGATCAAATTCTTTCTAGCGTTACAAAGAAAAGGTTGACGAACGCGAAGGATAATGATATCATAATAAATTCAGTTAGAAAGTAACTTAGAACGTTTTATATAGATACTGGCATTCTGCTATGTTTTTGACGCAAGACTTATTCACACTGGAGCGGCTTCGGAGCCGCAAGGACTTAAGAGAAGGCAGGGCTTAGGTCGTTTAGGTTCATCATAAACGACGATGTGGAACAAAACCGCGGCGGTTTCATTCCAAAATAGGAAGAACAAAACTCATTCATAAGCGTTGTGAGTTACGAATATATGCATATAAGGACGAGATTATCTCGTAAAAGAGCTTGTCTCCTACGAAAACATTCTATTTGTTTACTTAGGAGACAAGCTTTTTTTATTTTCAGTTCGTCTATACAGAAGAAAGAAGGATTTGGTAAGATGAAGTTAAAATGATCGAATGATTAGAAGCCTAGGTGAAAAAATGAAATGGTATAAATCGTACATTTTTTGGAGAATATTTCTGATTAATCTGGCTGTTATTTTTACTGTGTTATTCTTTGTTTTTACTGCTTCTCGTATCCTTCTCCCGGACATTTCTCAAAATATTTATCAGGAAATTACAGATAGAAATGCGAAGCGGATTAAAGAGAAAATATCGGTGGTGGCAGACGATATGAGGACTCTCGTTGTTCATGTACAGTCGAGAAAGGAACTACAGTCCACCGATCCAAATATGTTATATAAAGAATTGGATATGTTAAGCAATGTGTCTTCTTTTGTCGATAGCACTTTGATTGCGGATAAAGATGGCAATGTGCAAAGCTTTTTTCCGAAAGAAGGACATCATCCACCTACAAATGTAAAGGAGCAAGTGTATTTCCAACGAACGTTTGAAACTAAACAACCTTATGTGAGTGACGTGTTAAATATGCCATCACATGGGCCAGTTATTGTTTATTCTGTCCCGATTTTAGTTGATGGGGAAGTGAGTCGTGTCGTCAATTTGACGTTATGGATTAAAGAAAATCGAAATTTTCAAACGATTTTCCAAACGTACAAGTTCGGTCATGAAGAAGCTGGCTCCGCCTTTATCGTTGATCATCAAGGAAAAGTGATTTCCCATCCAAATGTGATGCAAATTGGCACAGATATGTCGGAACATCCGGCTGTTCAAAGGCTAAAGAGACACGAATCGGGGTATATAGGAGCGCCAGCTGAAGAGGATATGGACTATTTTTCTTCCTTTGAATATGTTCCATTGATGGATTGGGGGATTGTAGCAGAAGTACCGAAAGAGGATGTATATTATCAATATCATTTATTTATGAAATCATTGTGGATCATGTCGATTTTCGTTGTTTTTGTTCTGTCTGCACTGACAGCTTTATATGCTCAAGATCTTATAAAGCCGATTAGGCGGTTATATACAGCGGTGGATTTAATGGCTAAAGGGAATGATCAGCAGATGATCTCTCCCATTGTCAAAGGTGAGATCGGGGTGCTTTCGACTCGCTTTAACGAGATGGTCGAACATATGCGAAATTCGAAATTAAGCTTACAAAGAAAAGAAGAAGAGTTACGACAGCAGAAGGAATTTTTCCGCACGGTGATCGACATGAATCCGAGTTATATTTATGCGGTAGACGGAGAAGGGTACTTTACGTTTGTGAATCAATCTTTCGCTTCATTTTTAGGTCGCGACGTGTCTGACTTTGAAGGGAAGAAAGTATCAGACTTTTCTTTTAAACAAGAGCGAGAAGTGGGACAGACGAATCCTTTTATTAGAGAAATGTTTATCAATTCTACAGGTGATATGCGCCATGTAGAAACGGCACATTTGCCAATTTTTTCGGCTTTGAATCAATTGGAACAAACGCTTTATGTCTCGACAGATATTACTGAGAGAATTCAAGCAGAGGAGTGGATTCGAACATCGGAAAAGCTGACGATTGTTGGAGAGTTAGCTGCTGGTGTCGCCCATGAAATTCGAAATCCACTAACTTCGATTAAAGGATTTGTTCAATTAATGAAAGAGGATTCGCCGGAAAAGCAGCCTTATTTAGAAGTCATTGATTCAGAAATTGAGCGAATGAGCGCTATTGTGAATGAGTTTCTTGTTCTTGGTAAACCGCAAGCGATGAAGTTTCAACCAACGAATATGAATAAATTAATTCAAGAGGTCATTACACTACTAGCGGCTCAAGCGAATATGAATGGGGTACAAATCAAGCAAGAGTTTTCCTTGCAATTACCGATTATTTACTGTGATCGAAATCAAATGAAGCAAGTGTTTATTAATATTTTAAAAAATGCCATTGAAGCGATGTCAAATGGTGGTCAAGTTGATATTGAAACGAAGTTAACAGCGAGTGGTGTGGTGTTCACTTTTAAAGATGAAGGTATTGGTATTTCTGAAGAACGATTAGCACGGCTTGGCGAACCTTTTTACAGTACGAAAGAGAAGGGGACGGGGCTTGGCTTAATGGTCAGTTACCGTATTGTTGAAGCTCATGATGCCTATATGAGCATTACAAGTGAATTAGGGAAAGGTACTAGGGTGGAAGTGGTATTTCCGTTAAATCAGTAAAAAAATGAAGGCAAAGAGAACGCTTCTCTTTGCCTTCATTCCGTTTAGGATAGTTTGTTTTTCACTGCGATGCTTAATTGTTTGATAGCCTCTGGTGTTTGTTTCGCTTCTGCTATCACTTGTGTGACGATTTCTTTCTTTTGTTCGATATCTTGCTGAATGCCTGCTTGATGGGCGGTTAATGCTTGAACTTCTGTTTGTAGCTTCATTTGTTGTTCGTTGATTCTTTCTGAAGCAGATTGCAGTCGATTTAATTTCGGTTGCATCGTTTTTAATGTGCTTATGACCGCGATGACTAAATAAAGGATGGCTATAATAAAGATAGCTAAGCTAGCCCAGCCGATGATTGCCATAAGATGACCTCCCTTTTATTTCTTTACTCTTTATTGTAAGGGACTCGACTATGTTTTTCCATTCATTCAAGCAAAAGAAGGAGAGAAAAAATGAATCCGTATCGTCTGTTTGAAAAAGAATTTTATCAGCAATCAACCTTGCAGTTGGCAAAAGCGTTACTCGGGTGCAAGTTAGTAAAAGTAACAAATGAAGGAACGACCGCAGGCTTTATTGTTGAAACAGAAGCGTATTGTGGGCCTGATGATCGAGCGGCTCATAGCTTTAATAATCGGCGCACGAAACGAACAGAGATTATGTTTCAAGAAGCGGGGCGTGTGTATACGTATGTGATGCATACGCATTGCTTGTTGAATGTCGTTAGTGGAGAAGTAGATCAGCCAGAAGCGGTTTTAATTCGAGCGGTAGAGCCATGTGAAGGTGTAGAGTTAATGTTTGATCGACGTGGGACGATGCCATTGAAAAATTTGACGAGCGGGCCAGGGAAGTTAACGAAAGCGATGGGCGTTACGATGGAGGACTATGGGCGAAGATTCAATGAGCCGCCATTGTTTATCGCAGAAGGGCTGGTGCCAGAAGACATTTCTGTCGGATCACGAATTGGGATTGAAAACTCTGGGGAAGCGAAAGATTATCCATGGCGTTTTTGGATTACAGACAATCCATTTGTTTCAAGGTAAAAGCGGAGGCTGATGTCAGCTCCGCTTTTGTATTTGGATATTTTGTTTTCGCTGTCGCTGTAATTCTTCTAACGAGCCTGAGCCTAGTAGGACACCAGAAACGATCAAAATAAACCCGATCAAATGTGCCGGTAACATCGCTTCGTCCAGTAATACTGCTGCTGCAACGAGTGAAAAAAAGGTACTTAAATTCATAAAAATAGACGCTTCTGCTGCTCCAATTTTTCCAATGGCGTAATTGTAAATCATATGACCGAACGCCGTTGCCATAATCGCTGAAAAGAAGAACACCACCCAAACAAGAGGGGGAGCGGCAGATAGATGAGAGAGACCTTGTGGTTCCATCCATAAACTGATCATAAAAAGGATGATAGACCCGAATAACAGCATATATCCGGTTAATAGCCGAGGATCGAGCGTAGCTGACGCTTTTTTTATCAAAATAAAGCTGAGTGCCTGAGTCAGAATTGCTAGGAAAATATCGATATCTCCGGCTGTTATCGCACTGATACCTGTTTTACCAGCAAGTACTGTAAAGCTCACACCAGCTCCGCCAAGCAAAAAGCCGATCCAACGGGCAACGGTAAGCTTTCCTTTTAATAGGATAGTGGCAAACAGAGCCGTTAATAATGGACCTAGTCCTAAAATAAGCCCAGCGTTCGTCGCGGACGTCTTCGTTAACCCTTCCGCTAAAAAATAATGATGACAAACGACGCTTAACAATGCCCCACCGAAAATATATCCCCATTCTTTTCCTTGAGGTCGCCGTATTTGCTTAGTGATCGCAAGTGTCAAAAACACGGCTAGCGAGGCAGTGAAAATTCGCAACGCTGTAATCGTCACAGGTAGAAAATGCTCCACCAAAATTTTAATGAGTGACACATTCACTCCCCAAATCATCATCGTACCTACTAGAATCATATAAACCCGCGCATGTCCCACCATACCCCTCCGTTCTATCTACTATCATTATACAGGCGTCTTGTTGATAAAAATAGCGCCCTTCGCTTTTGGTCTGTTCAAACTATTGAAAAAAGATTGAATAAAATTAATGGTTTATGAAATTTATAGGAAGGAAGTTTAACGATTCGACAACAATCTCTCTTTCTTCACACTTATCTCAAAATGTGACAGTAACCTTTTAGATGACATTCATTTATTTGTTAAGGGGGTTATGAAATTGAACTTTCCAACGGTCGAGTTTCCGTGGTTTGGGAATGGGACGATTATTGCTTTAATCGCCATTATTCATGTCATTATTAGTCATGGGGTGGCGATTGGGGCAACGACATTAATGGTGACGGCTGAGTATAATGCGTTTCGAAAAAAAGACATCAAGCTAGATGCCTTTGCTAGAAAGATGGCGAAATGGATTTTAATTATTACAACGACAGCTGGTGCGATGACTGGGGTAGGGATTTGGTTTTCGACGACGGTCATTCAGCCAGATTCGATTGGTTCACTTTTGCGCATTTTCTTCTGGGCGTGGGTCGCTGAATGGGCTGTCTTTATTACGGAAGTCGTTCTCTTAATTATTTATTACTACACCTGGGATTTGTATAAGGAAACGGCGAAAAAAATGAAGCATATTCGCATCGGAATTGCGCTATGTATCTTTTCGTGGATTACAGCGGCGATTATTACCGGGGTGCTGGCAGCTAAGTTGACGCCAGGACAATGGACGGAGACGTTCTCTTTTTGGCATGCATTTTTCAACCCAACGTATTTACCTTCATTAGGTTTTCGAACGTTTTTAGCGTTGTTATTGGCGATTGGCCTTTTCTCGTTCTTCGTCAAGTGGCGTGTGAAGGATCAAGAACTCAAGCAGGAGATCTTTCGCATTTTCTCTATGTGGTCGGCGATTTCAATTCCAGGCATTTTACTGACAGCCATTTGGTATTTGCAATCGATTCCGCAAGAGGCGTATGATTTAGTCGTTTATTCGACAGGTATGAGTGAGAAAATGTTTGACATCATTAATTTAACAGGCTTAGGTGTGATTCTCCTCTTTATTTTTTGGGCAGCGATCAAGCCGAAGACGTTGCCGTTGATTTTATCATTTGCAGTACTAGGGGCGTCGATGGGCTTCATTGCTGAATTTGAATTTGTCCGCGAGTCGGTGCGCAAGCCGTTCATTATTTATGATTATATGTATGCTAATGGGGTGCTCGCGAAGGATGTGGAGAAATACAACAAAGAAGGGGTGCTTGCTCATTCCACTTTTGCCGAGACGACGAATGTCACTAGTAGCAATATGTATGAGGCCGGGCAAGAAGTGTATAAAGGGCAGTGTATGACGTGCCATACAGTCGATGGCTGGCGATCAAAGCGTGCGTTAAATAACCGATTAGACGGCTGGTCGGAGGAAACAATTAAGGGTTTTATTCCAACAATGCATAATGTTCGTCCAGTTATGCCACCGTTTGTGGGGACAGAGGAAGAGTTAGAAGCTTTAAGTCATTATTTATATAAGATCGTCAATGAGGGTAAACAAACGGTAAAGGGGGAGAAAGAGAATGATACTAGCGCAAGCATTACCGATACCAAATGATATTCAGCTCCCAATACCAGGTGATATGGGCTTGTTAACGATTTTGTTGATTGTCACATTTTTACTGCATATTGTGTTTGTTAATGTGACGATTTCACTTGCTACAGGGGCGGTTATTTTAGAGGCGATTGGGATGAAAAAACAAAGTAAACTGTATGATCGCATCGCCCAAATTTGTTCGTATCATGCATCGATTCATAAAAGTATTGCCGTTGTCCTTGGGGTTGGACCGATTTTGTTAGTGAGTATTGTCTATACGCAATACTTCTATTCATCAACGATTTTGATCGGGAAAGCATGGTTAAGTATTATTGTGCTATTAATCGTTGCGTTCCTGCTTTTATACGCTTATAAATTTCTTTGGGAGAAATTAGCGAACAAAAAAGTCCTGCATTTACTGATTGGTTTAGCCGCAAGCTTAATCTTATTGTTTGTGCCCCTAATTTTCATTGTGAATGTTGTGTCGATGCTCTACCCGGAAAAATGGATGGAATCGAACGGCTTTTTCCACGGCTTATTTTATTACCCGCAAGTATGGCAACGATATGCTCACTTTATGTTATCAAGTTTTGCGGCGGGTGGATTGTATCTTTATTTGTTTTATACATTTAAGTATCGCTCAAAGAAAAAACAGGAGCCAAGCTATCAAGAGGAGGAAGCGGATCAGCGCGTTAGAAAGATTGGCATTAAAGCGACGTTTTGGATCACGCTTTGTCAATTCGCAGCTGGTACACTTGTGCTATTTGCATTAAAGCAAGATGTGATGTTGCTTTATATGGGAGGCAATGCATTAACGACGGGGCTATTAGTAGGGTCGATTATTGTGACGCTTATTTTATTAGGCTTCTTATACGTCACTGATAAAAAAGATTCGCATCGCGCGTTTATGGGAGCGCTCGCTTCATTTCTACTTGTGTTAGGTATGATGGGGTGGATGAGACATGAAGTGAGGGAAGCCTACTTACAGCCTCATATTGAAGATCATCCGCGAACGATGGAGATGCCAGTTAATAAATAGATGAAAGGGTCGGAGTGATATCCGACCCTTTCTGACTATTAATCTGTTCGCACAATTGCATATACGTGTTTTGGACCGTGGACACCAGTCGTCATTTGTAGCTCGATATCGCCGCTTTTACTCGGTCCGGTGAGAAAGTGTAATGTAGAAAAGTCTTTCTCTCTAATTTTTGTAAAGAGATTGCCCATTCGAGCGACAAGCTGTTCCTGTTTGAAAATAATAATGTGGACAGGAGGGAGGAGGCTGACGCCGCGTCCTTTTTTCTCATTATAGATCAAAACAGCTGTGCCGGTATTGGCGATCGCGAAGTCAGCAGTCGTAATGCCGATATCAGCTTGTTTTGCGATGGCGATATTGCTTTCTTTCGTCGCTTCTTTATCCCAAACGTCGATCGTCGCCTTAGCTGTAATGGCTGTTTGATCAATTGACAGCTTGGCTAATTCTTCATCATCCCAGCGTATGATCGATTGCGCTTGATGGCGTTCGATAATCGTTTGCAACGCTTGCTGAACGTCTTTTATGTCGTTGGCCATAAACACTTCACCATGGATAGCTTCAAGGTTTCTTGTATATTCTTCTATTAATTCTTCTTGTGAATAAGAGAGTACGGCGTTACGTTCGGGTATTCCTTTTGAATAAGAGGCCACTTGATCGTTAGTTGAGCGGCCGAGTCGAGTTTGGATGTTTCGTAGAAAATCAGTTTTATTCATTCGACGGACCTCCTTGGTGCTTAATTGATGTTTTCCAGCGCTCACGGAAGGAGGTTTGGACTTGCGGGAATTCACGCGAATCGGTCCAGCCCTTCATAAATGGTGTGTTCTCTTTAAAATGTCCATCTTTAATAAACGGCTTTTGCAACAGCTGCCCAGCTTTCGTCGCTTTATCATATAACGTCGGCGAGCTGAACGTTTTTCCGAACATATTAAACGCCATTTTTTCCAACGGAGATGTGTATCCGTCTTGTACGTTGCGATGACGCAGTTTGACGAGCATATCATGTAGCGGGATTCTAACGGGACAAGCTTCATGACAAGCACCACATAGGCTTGATGCATATGATAATTCGGCTGCCTGCTTAGAATCTTGATTTAACAATGGCGTTAACACCGCTCCGATCGGTCCGTTATAAACTGAGCCATAGGAGTGACCACCGACGTGACGGTAAACAGGACAAACATTAATGCATGCACCACAGCGAATACAGTTGAGAATTTCTTGAAAATCTGGGTCGCCCAGTTGTTGAGATCGTCCATTGTCTAAAATGATGACATGCATCTGTTTCGGCCCATCATTTTCATGACTGCGTACCGGCTTTAAAATCGAGACGCCGGAAGAAATTTTCTGCCCGGTTCCAGCACGAGGCAGAAGGTTAATGACAACTTCGAAATCTTCCCATGTCGGGACAATTCGTTCCATTCCCATAAAGACGATATGAGTATCAGGAAGCGTCGTCACCATGCGAGCATTTCCTTCATTTGTTAAAAGTGAGATTGCTCCCTCTTCAGCGATGGCAAAGTTACAGCCAGTGATTCCGATGTCTGCGGCTAGGAATTTTTCGCGAATGGCTGAACGGGCAAAGCCGACAAGTGTTTGTAAGTCAGCCGCAACTTCATGACCACCCTCTTTAGCAAATAACTCCGCCACTTGCTCCTTCGTTTTATGGACAGCGGGACCAAGTAAGTGAGAAGGGTGCTCGCCAGCGAGTTGAAGAATGTACTCACCTAAGTCTGTTTCAACCGTTTCCACACCGATTTCTTCCAAGGCATGATTTAATTTAATTTCTTCTGTCACCATCGATTTGGATTTCACGGCATATTTTCCATCGACGCTTTTGACGATTTGCCGCGCATGCTCTAACGCTTCAGCGGCATCTTTCGCAAAATGTACATGGCCACCTTGTTTTTCGACATTGTCTGCGAACTGAGACAAATAATAATCTAAGTGCTGAATTGTATGGCTACGGATTTCACTGCCGCGCTTACGCCATTCTTCCCAGTTACCGATTTCTTCTGCCGCTTGTAGTCGCCCGTGATGAAGCTTTTCTGTTGCACGGGCAACGGCTTGTCTAGCATGTGTATCGGTAATTTCTTTTTTGACACGTTCTTTTAACGTGCCACCTGCATAAAGGGTCATGCTGTCACCCCCTGATCAAGAACTTCGGCAATGTGCATCACTTCTACATGAGAACCGAGCTGATTCATTCGACCGCCAATGTTCATTAAACAGCCCATATCGGAGCTGATTAACACATCAGGTTGTGTCGATTGTACATGAGTCGCTTTCTCCGTCACCATTTGTTTAGAAATATCAGACATCTTTACAGCGAACGTTCCTCCGAAGCCACAGCAATCCGATTTGTAAGGTAGATCAACTAGTTGTAAGCCTTTGACGTGGCTGAGTAAAGTTAACGGCTCATCCTTGACATGAAGCAGTCTGGATGTATGGCAAGAAGGGTGGAAGGTCGCCCGTTTTTCTAGGCTAGCACCGACATCTTCTACCTTTAATACGTGAACTAAAAACTGGGTGAATTCGTATGTTTTTGCGATCAATTCATCTGCTTTTTTGCGCCATACCGGATCATCTTTAAATATTTCTGGATAGTAGTGATGAATCATTCCTGTGCAAGAACCCGAAGGCAACACAACGAATTCACTTTTTTCAAATACTTGAATTGTATGTTTCGCCACTTTTTCGCCATCTTTTTGATATCCGCTGTTGAAAGCAGGTTGACCGCAGCATGTTTGTCCTTCTGGAAAGTCTACCGTCACTCCTTGGCGGTTTAAAATACGAACAACGCTTTCTCCAACTTGTGGATAGAGGTTGTCTGCTAAACAAGTAATAAATAATGAAGCGTTCATCGTCTATCTCCCATTTCTATGTTGTATTTCTAGATTCCTTTAATGACTTGTTGCATATGAGGCTCTAAAGCTGGTTGCTTTGATTGAGTCAAGAAGGAAACTACGATAAAAGTAATCATCGAAAGAGCAAAGGCAAAGGCGCCGTTTACGACAGTCGGTGGAATAATAGTAAATCCATATTTAGACCCGATCTCTAATATAAAGTTGCTGGCAATACCGATGACGATACTCGTGACAGCCGCTTGCTTTGTCGCTTTTTCCCAAATCAACCCTAGCACAACGGAAGGGAAGATCGCCGCTGCAAATGTACCGAAACCGAATACACCGAGTAGTCCAACTAATGTATTCATATAAAAAGCAAAGAGGGCAGAGGCGACTAATAGTGCCACAACGGCGATGCGGCTCCAGAAAAGTTCTCTTTTTACTTCGATATTAAAAGCTTTCGGAATGTCGCGGATAATCGCGCCTGCACCAAGGTTAACGAAGCTATCCCCCGTTGACATGATCGCCGCAAGCAAGCCGGAAATGACAAGTCCAGCGATAACTGGGTGTGTATAATTTAAAATAAACGTCATTAATGTATCATCCGGTGAAGCGATTGCCGGGAATTTCCCTTGTGAATAGAGCGCTGCTGAAGCTAATCCAATACCAAGAACTAAGAAGATCGTAATTAAATAAGCAGCACCGGACGTGAAAGCACCCCATTTTAATTGCTTTACATCTTTCAGCATTAAAAATTTCGTGACGAGTTGTGGTTGTCCAGCCATACCTAGACTCATCATGAAAAACCAGCAAATAATCGTCATAAGCGGGAACTGTCCAGTTGGTGAAGCCATGATTGGATCAGCTTCTTGCAATGTTTTCGTAATGTTGAGTAAGCCACCGCCTGCATCAAGTGCGTAGAAAAATACAATAATGGACACAAAGATCATCATGACACCTTGAACAACATCTGTATAAACGCCTGCAATCATTCCGCCACCTACCGCATAGACAGCGAGAATAATTAAGCCGATGATGGCTCCTTCTTTGACAGATAGACCAAAGGTGAGATTCATAATGACGCCAAGTGCTTGTACTTGAGTGCCTAAATAACCGAGTACTCCGAGAATAACGGCGATGCCCATCCAGCCTTGAGCGGCACGGCTTTTGTAGCGACTGCCAACGATGTCACCCATCGTATAAATTTCTTCTTTTGCCCCAAGCTCCCAAATTCGTCTACCGACTAGAAACCAAGTAAGTCCGAAACCAATGGAAGCAGCAATTAATGGCCCAGCAATAAATCCTAAGCCGTTTTTGAAGGTTAATGCCGTACCTCCGACCATTCCTACACCGCTTTGGACGGAGGAAAAGGCAGCGATTGCCATGACAAACATGCCTAAGCTTTTTCCTGCGACATAAAAATCACTGCTCGATTTTGTTTTTTTCGTCGCCCAAACACCGATGATGATACAAATAACTAAATATGCAATTAAAATGGAAATAATAGTTGAATTCATAATGATTGCCCCTTGAATTAAGATGTTTTGACTGTTTGTTTTTGGTGATATTCTTGTTTTTGTTCTACTGTCTTCACCGTTTCTTGGTGGCGATGGCTCCATGCATATAACAGCGGCACAACTAAAATCATAGAGGCAATGCCATATAAGAAGACGGCAGTCGTCGGAACAACTCCTAGAATGTAGGTAGTACTATTTCCACCAGCTAATGGAGTTCCGAGACCTAATCGATCTGCTAGAAGGAATAAACTATAGAACAGAACGGAACAAGCGACAGGAATAAAGAGAAAAATCTTATTTTTCTGAATATAATAGCCGAGACTAATAGTTAGAAGTAAACCTAAAGCAAAAATATAAGAGTAAATGATCATTCTCCAAGAATGAAGCACCATGCCTGTCCCAATGATTAATAGGCAAGCAAGGAGTAGGGCCATTCCTTTACTTTGTTTATCCATATTAATTTCTCCTTTCGTTTCACTATTTCATGTATTTTAGAAGTATAGAATATTCAGAAAAGAATAGATATATACAAAAAGGATAAAGTAACTGGTTACTCTTTGTCCTTTTTGTATAATATTAAATACTATTCATATAATCGTGCATATAGATGGCTAACTGAAGTTCGAACATTTCTTTGCCATCAATAGTCGACTTACCTAATATTTTCTTGATCGTTTGTAGTCGGTATTTAATCGTATTGAGGTGAACATAGCTCAATTTTGCCGTCTTCGTTACACTTTGGTTGCATTCTAAAAATATTTTTAACGTATCAACAAGCTCTGTTCCGTGTTCTTCATCATGTTGAAGGAGGGCACCAAGTGTTTTCTCTATATAATAACGAAGGTTTTGACGGTCGTGCTCAAGGAATAGTCGATATAGCCCCAATTCTTTAAAGTTCATAATGGATTGTTTCTCTCGGGAAGTTTGTAAAAATTTCACACAGCTTTTGGCATCTGTCGCAGATTGGACGATCGATTCTAGTGAAGTAAAGGGACTACCAATACCTGCATAAAAATCGAGCAAACCTCGCTTAGTGGATTCGTGTAAAAGCTCTTGTAGGAAACCTTCAATGTCTTTTTGAAATTCCTCTGCTGAGCAGTTAGTATTAGCGATAAAAAGTAAGTGAATCTCTACATTTTTTTCAAGTACGAGTAATTTATGAGAGAATGATTGAATCTGCCTGTAAAGCAATCGACTGAACGGCTTTTTTCTTGAGGAAAGCCTTGAAAAACTGGTCATTGGATCGATTAATTGAATGAAAGCCGAAACAAACGTACGTCGAGTAGTTAAGCCAATTTTTTGCAACTGTTTGATAGAAATATCTGCCGCTCTTTGCTGAATCAATTTTTCTAGTAAATAGCCTTCAAATTTAAATAGCTCTGACATATCGCGCTCTTGATTCATCATTTCCAAGGCGAAAATCATATGTGCTTGCTCTACAGCAAACAAATCGAGCGGGTCTAATTCATCGCTGCTATCAGAAAAAACGGTCAGTAGACCAATCAGAGAATCATTTGCTCGAATCGGAAAAAAGTAGACTTCATGCATATTTCCCTCTAATTCTATTGGGAGTTGTCTTACTTTATCTTCCTTCACGAAAAAAGATTCATCTTTTTGTAGAGCTTCTGCTAAAGTTTTTGCTTCTAGTGAACTAAATGAAAGTAAGTCAAAAAATTCATCAAAGACGCATACATTCTTGTCAACAAGCTTAGATAATGTGACAGTAATTTCAGGCAAGCCCTTTCCGGAAAGAGAAACGAGCGATAATTTTTTAATAATATTTTGCGATCGTTCAGTTTGAGAAAACATTCGCGCATTTTCAATCGCAATGACAGCTTGGCGTGCGAAGGTTTCTAGCAATCTTAAATCTCGCTGTTCAAAGCGAACCTTTTCATTAAAGCTAACGATTGTTAAAATACCAAGACAATCACCGGTTTTCGTTAATAAGGGGGCACAGATAGCACTTGCCGGATATTTCAACTGTCCTAACGATTTTTCATAGTAACTGACATGCTCAGGATAAAGGTTGAGCATATTTTTTTCTGTATCTTTTTTAGAATCAAAGATGCGAGCTTGCTGGGAGGTGAAAGTTTTACCAGTCATCGCTTCATCGGGTGACAGTTGAATTTTTCCAAGATAGGTCATATCATAACCGATGGCATTTTCAGCAATTAGTTTCTGTACTTTCGGTTCATATTTAAAAAACACACCGGCATCAGCGCCTTCAATTACTTGGAGCACTTCTTTAATCAGTTGATCCAATACTTTATCTAAATCAAGCGTAGAAGTTAGCACTTGGGCAGCGTTAATCAAACTTAGTAATTGCTTTTCAGAATTCATCTCGATCAGTTCCTTCATTAGTAATCTTTTTTGATTATATAAGAAATCTCACAAAAAAACCCACCTCTCATAGATTTCATTTTGGGAGAGGTGGGTTTTTTATTTGCTCAGTTCCCTATTCCGTACCAATTGACTAAATTCTTCAGCAGGAAGAGGTTTGCTTATGTAATAGCCTTGCACTTGATGGCAGTGGTGATGTTTTAAAAATGTCATTTGTTCTTCTGTTTCTACTCCCTCAGCGATCAATTCAAGCCCTAAGTTTTGTCCCATCGAAAGAATCGTTTCGACAATAGCTTCACCGTGCTTCTCAACGAATAAATGCTGAACGAAGGATTGGTCAATTTTCAGTCGATCGACGGGGAATTGGTGTAAATAGCTTAAGGAGCTATAACCGGTCCCAAAGTCGTCAACAGCGATTTGGACGCCAAGTTTCTTTAATTTATTTAATTTCTTTAACGCAAGTTCGAGATTTAACGTCATGCTTTCGGTAATTTCTAATTCTAACTGGTCTGGCTGTAAACGACAGGACGTTAGTGCGTTAGAAACGACTTGAGTTAAATCATTTTGGAAAAACTGTCTTAATGATAGATTGACGGAGATCCGCATCGTTGGAAGACCATCATCTAGCCATTGTCTTAGTTGTCTGCAAGCTTCCTCGATAACCCATGTGCCGATCGGCAGGATCAAGCCCGTACTTTCCGCTAAAGGAATAAAAGTCGCGGGAGAAATCATCCCCTTTTCTGGATGATGCCAGCGGATTAATGCCTCAGCTCCGACTAATTGTCCTGTTTCGAGATCAATTTGCGGCTGATAATGTAACGATAGTTGTTTGCGCTCAATCGCTTGACTTAAATCATGCTCAAGCACTATTTGTTCGTATGCTTTTTGCTCCATATCCGATCTATAAATCATAATGGAACGATTCATTTTTCTTGCTTCCGTAATTGCCATCATCGCTTGATTTAACAGTTCGTCTATATCTGCTGCTGCGGTTGAAAATGTTGCTCCTACTGTTACTTGGACTCGCATTCTCAACCCTTTAACAATGAAAGGGGGATGAAATAAATCGACAATTTGCTTTGCGCACATGTCGACCTTTCCACAGTCATTTGAATCACATGTATCACATAGGATAGCAAACTCATCTCCTGTCAGTCGAACGGCCGTCATCCCTTGGTCAGAAGCAAATGCTTGTAATCGATTGGCAGCTTCGATTAAAAATAAATCACCGATTTGTCGTCCTAACGATTCGTTAATATGTTTAAATCTGTTTAAATTAATAACGAGTAGGGAAAAGCCACATCCAGATTCTAGTCTTTCAGAAAGCTGTTTTTTTAAATAAAAGCGATTAGGAAGACCAGTCAATTCATCATAATAAGCTAAAAAATTGACCTTGTTTTGTGCTTCTATTTGTTCGGTCATATCCGTAATCGAGTTAATAATTTGTACTATTTTCTGGTTCTTATCAAAAATAGGAGCGGAGTTAACTGATAAAATTCGATGTTCGCCATTTAGCTGCTCCAATTTATACATAACATCGTAGACAGCTTCACCAGTAGCCTTCACTAGATTAATCGCTTGCTTTTCTTCGGGATAGGGCTTTCCAGCCAATGTCTTAAATCGACTAGGGTGAATTTGACCATCGCTAAAAATACCAAATACTTTTTTTGCGGCATGATTAATAAACAGATGCTTTCCTTCTGTATTTGTAATCGTAATCCCAGTCGGTACCATGTTCACGATTGTATTCAGACGGTGTTCACTTTCCTCTAATGCTTTTTGGATTTGTTTCTGCTCTAAGTAGGGCTTCTCAATGGTTGCAACATAGATGCCTTTTAGAAAAAAGTAATAACTGCTCACTTTAAAGACATGACCGAGTAAATTCATCCAATCATACACATGATTATATAAAGTGAAGATCAGTTCGCTATATAAACTTAGACTTAAAGCGATAATAAGAGGCAAATATTCTTTTTTCTTGCTGTCGCGATATTTTTCAAATATAAGTATAATTGTGAACAGAAATAGGAAGCAAACAAAGTATTCTATTCCCTTTTTTAATGGGGTTAAACCTACTCCGTGTATGACTAGCAGCGGTAACTTGTCTGAAAACGTAAAAATGATGAAGCTAATGACTAAGGAATATAAGCTAAATAGAGCAAATGTATGATTCCGAAATCTTTTATTAGTAATCTGATCTTCTCGCGAATAAATAGCTAAAAGTGAAATCGCTAATGTCAGTCGAGCGACTATCCAAAACCAGGTCGCATTTTGACTGGAACTTTCTGTTAGAAAAAATGGCATTCCTTTATAAGTAAGGACATGGAACAAGTCAAATATTCCTATACTTAAAAAAGCGGCAGAAATAAACAAACGATGTTTCGACAAAGTATGTGGGAATATTAGCCAACCTTGTAAAGCAACCGCAAAGGCGACAGCTATACTTAAAAGTTCAAGTGCCGTATGAAAAGAAAGAAAATTAGTGACGATGAAAAGATCTTTATAAATCATATTTAATTGATATAGCATAACAATTGATAACAAACCGCCCGTTAATATGACAATTGAACGTATTTCATGCTTTCGACCCATTACGTTAGCTCCTGTATATTATTTTATATCGAATAATGAGGAATTTTCTATTTTTAAAATAGTATAAAAGTCAGTAATTTGTCAAACGGTGTTGTACCATTTTGGGGGATATTTTCAACTTTTCATCAGGGGATTGCGAAAACGTCAAAAGTTTTTCATAATGAAAGTATAGACTGCATCAGTAAAGGCTGATGTTTTAATTAAAGGAGCTATTTATGACAACTACATTTTCCACTTTAAATACAATGAAACCATTTTTACAGGAGGCTTGGGAGAAGGCCGGATTTTCAGAGCCGACACCGATTCAGGAAAAGGCGGTTCCTCTCATGTTAGATGGTCGTGATGTATTGGCCGAATCGCCGACAGGAACGGGGAAGACGCTAGCTTATTTATTGCCGTTACTTGAAAAAATTGATCCAGACAAAAAGGCAGTACAAGCCGTTATCTTAGCCTCGTCTCGAGAATTAATTATGCAAATTTCCGATGAGATTCGTGCGTGGGGAGGAGGCGTTTCGAGCGCTGCTTTGATCGGGGGAGCGAATGTTAAACGTCAAGTTGAAAAACTGAAAAAACAACCGCAAGTAGTAGCTGGAACACCAGGGCGAATTCAAGAATTAATTCAAATGAAGAAGTTGAAAATGCATGAGGTGAAATTGCTTGTGCTCGATGAAGGTGATCAGCTATTAGTGCCAGAGCATATTAAAAATTTAGAGGCAATTATTAAATCGACGATGAGGGATCGCCAGCTAGTTCTTTTCTCGGCTACAATGCCAGCTCAAACAGAGGCGACAGCGAAACAGTGGATGAAGGATGCAGAAGTGATCAAGGTAACGAAAACGGACATGCCTGCTTCAAAAGTCGAGCATCTCTACTTCGTTTGCGATCGTCGTGATCGACAAGTGATGGTCGAACGGATGATGCGTGGCTTTGAACCAGAGCGCATTTTGGCGTTTATCAATGATATCGGTGAAGTAAACGCCTTTGCTTCTAAATTAGACTATAACGGATTTGCCAATGGAATTTTGCATAGTGACTTAAATAAGCAGGAAAGAGAGAAGGCTTTGAAGCAATTTCGCGCTGGCAAGCTTCCATTATTGTTCGCAACAGACGTGGCTGCAAGAGGACTAGACATTAAAGGCCTCACGCACGTCCTCCACTTTGATATGCCAAAGAATGCTACACAATACACGCATCGCGCAGGTCGTACCGGTCGCTCAGGTGCAGAAGGAACCGTTATCTCACTTGTCACAGAAAGAGAAGAACGCGAACTGAAGAAAATAGCAAGAGAACTCGGTATCCAATTGCAGAAGAAACAATTTTACAAAGGTAAGCCAGTCGATGCTGGTGAGAGAATATAAGAACATGTAATAAAAAATCGCCCTCCTGTTTTAACAGGGTGGGCGATTTTTTATCGATTTTAGACTTTCGCACAAATATCTAATCGTTTGCTACGTTCGCTCGTCACGATTTTTCCATGCGTTAAGTGGATAGGGTGGTGAAATAGTGGGCCGTCATAAACGAACGTGTGAAATTCACCATGCTCACCCATCGGACAAAGGTCTTGTGATTGGATGTCGACATAAAAGTCCTCATCTAGTTGTCGACCGAGCCAAGCGTCATCTAAGACATCGAGACGAAGGCGAATGATCATCGCTTTATAACCTGATTGGATAAAGTTTTGTAACAACTGTAAGCTGTCTTCTTCTTTGCTCCACAACGGATAAAGAGCAGGTAATCCAACCGCAGCGGCAACATTCTCACCCCATTCGCGATGTCCGTCTAAATAAATATCACCAAAGGCAATACCTTCTAGCTGAAATCTTTCTTTCAACTGAACAAGATCTTCAATAAATGTCTCGGTATAGCGATCGAGCGAACAGCGGACGAAGTGAAGGGGAAGGGAGAGAGCGTTGCTTTGCCGCTCAATCCATTCCGTCTTCTCATCATGACCAAAGGTGCGGCCGATTTCTTTCGGCACTGTCGTAATTAAGCAAGCTACCTCATAGCCTTGTTTCACTAATAAATCAAGCGCCATGCAGCTATCTTTGCCGCCGCTCCATGACAAAGCTACTCGTTTTCCCATACGATCACTTCCTTATTAAAATACTTTCGTCGTCCAAGTTTCACAGTTCCATATTTCGGTAGCGACTTCTTGGTAAAATTCAGGCTCATGGGAGATGAGTAAAATGCTTCCTTTATATGCTTTTAAAGCTCGTTTTAGTTCGTCTTTTGCATCGACATCTAAATGATTTGTCGGCTCATCGAGTACTAAAATGTTTGTTTCTTGATTAATTAATTTACAAAGTCGAACCTTTGCTTTTTCTCCACCGCTTAATACACTCACTTTGCTTTCGATATGCTTCGTCGTTAATCCACATTTCGCCAACGCGGCACGCACTTCATATTGAGTAAACGAAGGGAACTCCGACCACACTTCTTCAATACAAGTGTTGTTATTCGTCGACTTCACTTCTTGCTCGAAATAGCCGATTTGCAAATGCTCTCCGCGTTCGACTTGACCAGATACCGGTTTGATCTCACCGAGAATACTACGTAAAAGTGTTGTTTTCCCGATTCCGTTCGCCCCTGTTAGCGCGATTTTTTGACCGCGCTCCATGCGTAAATTCAATGGCTTTGAGAGCGGCTCGTTGTACCCGATCACTAAATCCTTCGTTTCAAAAATTAACTTGCCAGATGTGCGTCCTTCTTTAAAGTGGAATTCTGGTTTCGGACGTTCAGAGGCAAGTTCGATCACGTCCATTTTATCAAGCTTTTTCTGACGAGACATTGCCATATTTCTCGTAGACACTCGCGCTTTATTACGGGCAACAAAGTCCTTTAAGTCAGCAATTTCTTGCTGCTGCTTTTTATAAGCTGCTTCTAGCTGTTGTTTTTTCATTTCGTACACTTTTAAAAATTCATCGTATGTGCCAGCGTAACGGTTCAGCTCTTGATTTTCCATATGATAAATCAAGTTAATGACGCTATTTAAAAATGGGATGTCATGTGAAATTAAAATAAAGGCATTTTCATATTCTTGTAAGTAGCGTTTTAACCATTCAATATGTTGCTCATCCAAATAGTTTGTCGGCTCATCTAGTAATAAAATGTCAGGCTTCTCAAGAAGAAGCTTCGCTAGCAAGACCTTTGTGCGTTGTCCACCACTTAAATCATGAACATCGCGATCTAGTCCAATTTCGTCTAAACCAAGACCACGGGCAATTTCCTCTACTTTAGCATCAATAATATAAAAGTCATTATTCGTCAGCATATCTTGTAGCGTACCTGTTTCTTCTAGCAGTTTTTCTAATTCTTCTGGGGAGACTTCACCCATTTTTCCGAATAGCTCATTCATTTCTGTTTCTAAATCGAATAAATATTGGAAAGCCGTTTTTAAGACGTCACGAATGGTCATTCCTTTTTCTAAAACAGCATGCTGATCTAAATAACCGACGCGTACATTTTTGGACCAAGTGACTTTTCCTTCATCGGGCTGAAGCTGGCCGGTAACGATATTCATAAAAGTCGATTTTCCTTCTCCATTCGCTCCAATCAGTCCAATATGCTCGCCTTTTAGCAAACGAAATGACACATTATTAAAAATGGCTCGGTCACCAAAGCCATGGCTTAAATTATTGACAGTTAAAATACTCATAATAAGACCCTCTCATTCGTAATATTTCTTTTCTCATTTTACTACATAATCAGATATGAAAGCGAAGAGAAAGTAAAAACCCCGACTTCCAATAAGGGAGTCGGGGGAGTCCGTTCTATTACAGGCGTTTAGAGCCGATATATTTTTTCTTCCAGTAAGAGTTGCTCACTTTATCAATTCTTACTCCTTTAGAAGCAGAGTGAATAAATTGATTATTACCTAAGTAAATACCAACATGGGAAGCGCCTTTTTTATATGTACTGAAATACATTAAATCTCCTGGTTGCATTTTTGATTTAGCAACAGAACTTCCTTTCTTGTACATTTGAGCCGCTGTACGAGGAAGAGAGACGCCGTTCTTTTTATGTGTGTATTGGATAAACCCAGAGCAATCGAATCCTTTTGGTGTCGTTCCACCCCATCTATATGGAGTGCCAATGTGTTTTTTCGCTTCCTTAATCACGTTTGCCTTAGAATATGACGCTGCATCTGCTGATTGAGTTGGTAACAGTAAACTTACACTTAATAGTAAAGAACTGAATAGTACTGTCAAAAGCTTTTTCACTTGAATCACCTAAAACCCTTTCCCATGTTTTTTTATGTTTTTTATATGTATTTTGTCTAGCTGTTTATGTCGTTTGTTTTTGTTCTGTAAACAATATACCAGAAAACTGTCGTTTCATAGGTTACAGGTCGATTAAATAATATTAAAGGAATGTTACAGGAGAATAATATTGTTACAATTATTAAATAGAAGAAATAGGAGGGAGTTGTGAATGATCATTTCCAACTAAATAAACAACCCAACTTCTATCGAGAAGTTGGGTTGTTTTAAATTATTAATCATTTAGACGTTTAGAGCCTAAATATTTTTTCGTCCAATAAGAATTGCTTACTTGATCAATACGTACACCTTTAGAAGCGGAATGGATAAATTTGTTCTCACCTAAGTAAATGCCAACGTGGGAAGCGCCTTTTTTATATGTACTAAAGAAGATTAAATCTCCAGGTTCCATGTTTGATTTAGCAACTTTCTCACCTTTTGTATACATTTGAGCTGCTGTACGAGGTAGCTGTACGCCGTTTTTCTTATGAGCGTATTGGATAAACCCAGAGCAATCGAATCCTTTTGGTGTCGTTCCACCCCATTTATATGGTGTTCCGATATGCTTTTTCGCTTCTGTTATTACATTTGCTTTTGAATAAGCTGCATCTGCAGATTGTGTAGGTAAAAGTAAACTTGCGCTTAATAGTAAAGAACTGAATGTTACTGTTAGAAATTTTCTCACTTGATTCACCTTAGTTTCCTTTCCCTTGCCGTTTTGTTTTATATATTCTGTCTGTTTATTTATGTAGTAAATTTTTCTTCTGTAGATAATATATCAGAAAATTGTCGTTTTATAGGTTACAGTTCCTTTAAATAATGTTACAGGAATATTACAAAGTTGTTATATATCAGTTTTTGTCTGTTGGATACGATTTAGTCAATGAAAAAGTTTTGTAATAGTTGTGTTATGGATGAAGGGGAAAGAAGGGAGGGGAGGGAAATATATGCGTGAGAGAAAAAATAGTGTGATATTAAGGAGGGGTAGGAATGGAAGATACAAGCTTCGCGATTCACCCAGATCGAGAAAAGGAAACGGATGAAGAGAAGTTTTATGACATTGGCGATGTAAAGGAGTGGCAGACAAAAGCAGATGGTGTGCACTTTATTTGTCGCAATGGTTATGTTGTTGTGCAATTTTATTGTGAGGAGATGCTTCGGGTTACGATGAATCCAACGAGTGTCCCGACGATGGAGCAAAGTTTTGCGGTCGTCATGAAAAAAGAACAAGTGCCATTTGACGTGAAGGAAACAGCGGATGCTGTGTACATAACAGCTGAAAAACTAACAGCCAAAATCACTCTTGCACCGTTTCGGATTCTTGTGACAGATGCTAGCGGACAAGCGTTCCTTCATGAAGGGGAGCGAGGTATGGCGAGTCGCCGCACAGGTGAAGTCATTTGCTTTAAAGAGATGGAAAAGGCCGATCATTTTTATGGGTTTGGAGAAAAAACGAGCTTTTTAGATAAGCGTGGCGAAAAAATGATGATGTGGAATTCTGATGTGTTCGCTCCTCATAACCCGGAAGTGGACGCGCTCTATCAATCAATTCCCTTTTTTGTGACGATTCGAGATGGACAAGCTCACGGCCTGTTTTTTGATAATACGTTTGAAACGGTGTTTGACTTAAAGCAAGAGACTGATCGTTATTCGTTTTCAGCGGCTGGAGGCGAGCTTGATTATTACGTGATCGCAGGTCCTTCCCCAAAAGAGGTCGTTAAGCAATATGCAAGATTGACAGGGCGGATGGCATTGCCGCCAAAATGGGCGCTCGGTTACCATCAATCGCGTTACAGCTATAAAACAGAAGCGGAAGTTCGTGAGCTCGTGTGCACCTTTCAAGAAAAGGGCATTCCGCTCGATGCGATTTATTTAGACATTCATTATATGGAAGGCTATCGGGTATTTACGTTTAATCGGGACCGCTTTCCGAATCCAGAGCAGCTGATTGATGAATTAAAAGATGCGGGTATTCATGTGGTGCCGATTGTTGATCCAGGGGTTAAGCGTGACCCGGAATATCCCGTTTATTTAGAAGGGGTAAGAGCCGGACATTTTTGCCGTTATGCAGAAGGTGAGATTTATTTTGGAGACGTTTGGCCAGGAGAAAGTGCTTTTCCTGATTTTACGAATCAAGACGCGCGTGAATGGTGGGGAGAGTGGCAAAAATTTTACACTGATCTCGGAGTAGAAGGCATTTGGAATGATATGAATGAGCCAGCCGTATTCAATGAAACGAAAACGATGGATGTGGCGGTATTGCATGATAATGATGGCTATTCGAAGACGCATCGTGAGCTTCATAATGTGTACGGTTTATTGATGGGAGAAGCGACGTATAGCGGACTGAAAAAATTATTAAATGGAAAACGGCCATTTGTGTTAACGCGTGCCGGGTTTGCCGGTGTGCAGCGATATGCAACGGTGTGGACAGGAGATAATCGCAGTTTCTGGGAGCATTTGCAAATGTCGATGCCGATGTGTATGAATCTTGGGATGTCCGGCGTACCGTTTTCGGGAGCGGACGTTGGTGGGTTTGCCCACGATGCTAATGCTGACCTACTTGTTCGTTGGACGCAGCTTGGTGCCTTTATGCCCTATTTCCGCAACCACTCCAATTTAGGCACGGTTCATCAGGAGCCATGGTCGTTTGGAGAAGAAGCAGAAGCCATCATTAAAAAGTATATTGAGCTTCGCTACCGTTGGCTGCCGCATTTTTACACATTGTTTCATGAGGCAAGTGTCACCGGTTTGCCTGTCATGCGACCGCTTGTCATGGAATATCCTGACGATGCCAATACCTTTAATTTAGCGGATCAATTTTTAATAGGGGATAATGCTTTAGTCGCTCCAATTACGACGCCTGATACGTATCATCGAGTCGTGTATTTACCAGAGGGAGAATGGATCAATTATTGGACGGATGAACCAATAAGCGGAGGTAAGCATATTTTAGTCGAGGCGAAGTGGGAAGAGCTACCTTTGTTTGTCAAAGCAGGAACCATTCTTCCGCAAGCTGACACCTTTAAGCCAGTTGATCAATTAAGCATTCATATCTATCCGAGCGAGGAAGTGAGCGAATACACATTGTACGACGACGACGGCGAGACATTTGCTTATCAAGCAGGCGACTATTTTCAGTTACACTTGAAAGCATGGAAACAAGGTGAAACCGTATATATTGAAACAGAAGAATTACACGGAGCGTATCAGCCTAATTGGAAAGAGGTCTCCATTAACGTGCATGGGCCAGTGAGTAAAATAGTGATTAACGGGAAAGAACAATAAAGTCGAAGAAAAGCTTGCGAAGGTCAAAGAAATGTCCAGAAAGTCAGCGTTCGCTGATTTTCTGGACAATCTTTTCACTTATTTCTTCACCAGCGTTTCCAAAATGGCATCTCCATTTTCAGCTACGCGGACGAGGGCATAGTTTTTGTCTTCCCATTTTTGTCCGGTGTTTTCCGGAATGAAGAAGTGTTCAATTCCGAGATCGAGAGTGCCGTATTTTGCTTTGCCTTGAAGGGTTACTTTTTGTTCATTCACAATGGCTGGCTCATTAGCGGCAACAAAGGTTTTCGGTTTGTAGATGGGTACTTGCTTTCCGTTTACACGAACGCTGTCAGTAGATTTTTCTAAAATGACGTGAATGTTGCCTTCTAGGGAATCTTGTTTGTCTAAAAATTTCGTATGCACTTCATAGTTTAGCTGCACGTAATCTCCTTGTAATAGCGAACGAGGATCGAGTGGTTCTAATTTTAAGGCGACCAGTTGTCCGTTTTGGAGGAGCTGTTCTTTTTGCCATGAAGTAAAACCGATAAAAGCTAGCTGTAAGACAAGGATGACAAGGACAGGCTTCCACCTCCATTCTAAAATATTACGCGCTTTCTCTGTATGCTTCCGTCCCCAAACAAAGAAGATTAGGAAGAAGATCGCACTTAAAATAAACAAAGCGAGCGATTTATGGAGAAGATCCCATACATATTCGTAATATTTCCAAACGAGAAAGGCCGATAAAGCAACCCAAGTAGACCAGCGATAGCTTCTCGATTCACTTTTTGGTTGGAACAAATGAATAAAAAGATAGACAATGAACACGAGATGATAAATGATCGCTAACATGACGGATAGATCATCACTAAACGTTAAATATAGGAAGTAAACGAGCGATAATAGATAACTAAGCAGTCCTAAAGGTGTTTGCTTCAATGTGAAAAAGACCGTAACATTCAACAGCCCAAGCACGAGTAAACTAGCCGAAAGTGATTGCCAACTTAAATTGTAGGTAGAGATCGTCATCGTAATCGCAGCCACTAGACCGACATTTAAAGCGACATAATACAGCGAGGCTTCTTTTTTCTGAAATAAAATCGCTGTCATCACAGCAAAAGCGACTGTAATCAGCCATATCGCCCATGTTTCATTCATCATGAAGGCAAAAGGGAACAAGAAAATAATCCCTGTTACTTGCAATGTGAGGCGAACGACGATAAACGATGTCTTTTTTATGAGCAGTCCCGCACCCATGCAAAGGATTCCGAGCAACAAATAGGCATATTTGATCCCATCCATGAAGCCAAACACTAAGAATATGAAGGAACTGAGAGAAGCAAGAGCAACGATCGTTCCTAAAAACGATAAGATCCCAACGAAAAATTGATACGTATAGCGAGACCATTTTTGATCGGTTTTCGTCGCATTCTTCTTAAATTTCTGCAGGAAATAAATGCTGAAGGCGAAGAGGGCAATTAACAATAAAAAGCCGATATAAAATAAAGCTTCGCCAAACATAAATAAGAAGATGAAAAAGACATTGTAGATAACATAACAGCCAAAGAACAATACATGAACAGCCATTTCTACTGGATGATGCTTGCGCTCTCGCTCAAACCGCCGCCAAAATAGAACGATGAAGCCGATATACAAAACATGCAATAGTAAAAATGGCAGGGAAGTCGAGTGAAATGCAGTAAATAGATCATATAAAGAATGCTTATTTAATAAGAACACAGCACAATATTGGACGATTATTAACGTCACAAACGCCAATTTTTCTCGACTGATTTTTTTCAACAAAAAGAATAATGTTAGATGCAAAATGATCAAGCTTGCATAAATGCCGAGTTCCTCCCAATTGCTATACTCGACCCACAGGCCAGTTGGGTAAAGTTTTTGCCAAATGGTCAACTCAAACAAAAGCAAGGAAAGCCAATAAAAAGGTTCATATTTCGTTAACAAAGCTAACAGTAGCGCTGGGATGAGCCAAATCAAAAATAAAACATAGGAATCGGCGTGGGAATTATACATTTGACCGACGAGTGCTACGCTGACGCCAAAAGTAATTGCTGCGGCCAATAGCCACCAGTTGCTTAAATACTGAAAAGTCATGCTTCGTTTGTACAAAGCAGAAGCGACATAGCTGACTATGATCAAGGTGAGACTTAATCCAATTTTCACTGGACGATCAAGCATCGGCCAATTGGAAGCAAAAAAGTAAATCACGCCGGCTAGGAGAAATACTAAGCCAAGGATATAAGGAATATCTCCGCGTTTATTAGTCATCATCAAAATAACCTCCTTATCTTCACTATAATGGAAAAAACTATTTATGGAAATTATTTATCCCGCATTAACGGGCTGTAAGACTCCCACCTCAACAGGGAAGAAAAAGCGCAGACATGTAGGTGGGAGATCAACAGCCCGTAAACGCCCGATCAGTTCAACTAACAATCAGTGGGAGATGAAAAAATCCCCCCACTGATTGAAGTTTCACTTTATTGATAAAAAAGCCTGACTCAAATAAAAAGGGAGTCAGGTACTATATGACATCATTATAAAATGGCTAATGCATGTTCTAGCTTTTGCGATGTTGTCATCACTTCTTTGGCAGCTGCTCCAACCGACTTGACTACTTGGTGTAGCTCGGTCATATGTGTGGAGAATTTTTCAATATCTTCAATGCTTAAATCGATAGAGGACATAATGTGACGGAAAGATTCCATTGATTTTTCACTTTCCTCTTGCCCAGCTAATACTAGCTTTTGGACGTTATCGATAGCGACAACGACATCTTGTGTGACGCTACCAGAATGTTCAATTAAGGTCGCAATTCGATCAACGGATTGCTTCGTTTGGTCAGCTAGCTTCCGCACCTCTTCAGCTACAACGGCAAATCCTTTGCCATGCTCGCCCGCTCTAGCTGCCTCGATTGCTGAATTAAGGGCTAAAAGATTTGTTTGATCTGCAATATCTTTTACCATTTGTACGACTTCTCGGATTTGTTTAGAAGCTGTATTTAAATCAGCTATTTTCGACGCCATACCGCTTGTCTCACTAGCAATCGTTTCCGATGTGCTTGCTAGCTTTTCCATTTGAGTAATCCCTTCTTGAGATGTTTGCTTCGTTTCATAAGAACGTTGAATGCTTCCGCTCACTTCTGCATCTAGCTCTGTTGTTTTATGCATGAGACTAGTCATCGTATGGGTAGCAGAAGTTAATTCTGTTTCAATCGCCGAAGCAATTTCACCGATATCTGTTTTAACAGTAGTTTTTACTTGTTCTTGCCTTTCTTGTACAGCTCTTTCTGCACTTTTATCAAATTCTTCAAGGACGATTTGTTGCTCGAAGTTTAAGATTTTGCTGACGGACAAAATAAGCCGGCGTTCTTCTTCTGTCGCAAGCTGCTGTTGATAAATAATTTCCGTAATTGTCGTTTGTAAATTTTGAAATGCGCCAATGTACCATTTCGGGTAGAGACCGATGCGGAGGTGAACACGAGCGACACCCATTCGTTTTAGAATGTAATCATCGTCGATCCGTCCTTCAAACAATTCAATTAAATGATGGCGTAATGTTTGCCTAAGTCGATCGGTAGTACTATGCTTTTGGATAATGTTCATTAAATGAGGGACAGCCATAATTGTTGAGTAGAAGGCTTCCACAACCGCTTCGATATTTTGTTCAATCGTTGGTTTCAATAAGCGAATATTGCGCAAATCCTCTGCTGTTAATTTGATCATTTTTAGCTGGTCGATTCTCTCTTGACGATGGATGAAAATCCCGACAGATGATAGATCTATGTTAGAATGCAAAGAGTGTGCTTCTTTTTTCTTTTTAAATAAATTCATGTTTAGAATCTCCTTGGTGAGTGAAGGTAATTAATTTTTAAAGATGAGCTGACTAAACTCGTCTGGTGGCAACGGTCGACTGAAGAAGTAACCTTGTAGCTGATTGCACATTTGCTCTTTTAAAAATGTGGCGTGTTGCTTCGTCTCTACACCTTCTGCAATAACGGCAAGCCCCATGTTATGAGCTAAATTAATGATTGTTTTAATAATTGCTTGATTTTTTTCATTTAAATCTCTAACGAATGATTGGTCAATTTTTAACTGATCAATAGGGAAGTCGCTTAAATGCTTGAGTGAGCTATATCCAGTTCCAAAATCATCAATACTAATTTGAATGCCGAGATTTTTCAGTTGTTGTAAAATAGTCAAGGCAAAATTTACATCTACTGTCATACTTTCAGTGATTTCTAGTTCTAAATATTTAGTATCTAGTTGTGTTTCTTTGAGTACATGTTGTACTTTCAGGGCAAAATTGGATTGCATAAATTGACGTAAAGAAACGTTTACAGAAATGGTTAATTTTTCGCTTCCTTGTTCGTGCCATTGTTTCATTTGTTGACAAGCGGTTGTTAATACCCAATCTCCTATGGAGGAAATTAAGCCGTTTTCTTCAGCAATTGGAATAAATTCTGTCGGGCTGATGAAGCCAAGCTCGGGGTGAAACCAACGAACTAACGCTTCTGCTCCTACAATTTCATTCGTTAATGCACTGATTTTTGGTTGATAATATACTTGTAATTGTTGTTGTTTAATCGCTTTTCGTAAATCGATTTCTAAACTTAACTTTCTTGAAAGTGAATCTTGAAGCTCTTGGTTAAAAAATTGATATGTATTTTTCCCGTTCTGTTTGGCTACATACATAGCAATATCCGCGTTTTTAAGGAGCAGCTCTTGATCCTTCCCGTGATCTGGGAAAATACTAATACCGATACTTGGTGAGGTGTATACTTCGGTACGACCAAAATCAAACTTCATCGATAAGCTAGCTAGCAATCTTTTTGCTACGAAGTCTACATCATCTCGTTTGATATCTTTTAATAGCACAACGAATTCGTCACCGCCAAAGCGCGAAATAATATCTCCTTTTCTAAGTTGCTTCTGTAACCGTTTCGACACCTGTATGAGAAGAGAATCACCTATCGCATGACCTAGTGTGTCATTAATCTTCTTGAAGTAATCGAGATCAATAAACATAAGAGCGATTTTATTTCCAGTTTTTTTTGCTTGTTGAAGGGAGGTTGTTAACTCTTTTATAAACATCGTCCGATTAGGAAGACCAGTCAGAGAGTCATAATGAGCCATTCGATAAATCGTTTGTTCATATCTTTTACGATCAGTTATGTCGGTTGCAGACCCGACCACTTCCTGTACAATTCCGTTTTCGGTAATCGGTGACAAATTAATAACAAAGCTGCGACGATAATACGTAAATTCAAAGTTAACGTATATTCCTTGAAATGCTTTAGAGAAATGTGTCATTAAAGTGTTAGCGGTTTCGTCTGGAAAGATATCAAAAGGTGTTTTGTTTTCGACATGCTCTGTTGTTAAATGATATTTCTTCACCATCTTACCTTCAGATAAGCTAAATACAATATCTCCTAATTGATTGCGTTGCATCTTAAATACACAATTTTGCAAGTTTTTAATCGTTCTTCTAAAGTCATTGTGAAGAGCTTCTGCTAAGGCAAGTTCGGCATGAACACGGTCAGTAATGTCGGTGCGAATCGCCACAAATTGATAGGGCTCTCCTTCATCATCAAGAAAAGGAACGATCGTCGTGCTCATCCAATATTCAGTACCATCCTTTGCTCGATTCTTAACTTCCCCTCTCCAAACTTTTTTCGCTTGAATCGTATTCCACATATCTTGAAAGAAAGATTTCGGGTGATACCCGGAATTAATGACGCGATGAGTTTTGCCAATTAGCTCTTCCCGTTTATATTTAGATGTTTGGCAAAATTTGTCATTAACATCAGTGATTACTCCTTTATTCGTTGTAATAGCGACAATAGATGATTCGTCTAACGCATTTTTAATATCTTGTAATTCTTTTAATGAGCGAGAAAAAGCATTCTCCATTTGTTTTTGATCCGTCATGTCGGTACCAACCCAAAGGAAAAAACTTTTCTTGTTGGAAGTTGGATTAAATGGGAATCTAGTGACACTAATCCAATAAGAAGTATCATCTGTAGAGGTTAGTTGCAGTTCGCCTCTTTGTAATTTCTGTGCGTCAGTTGGGTGATCGAGCACAGATAGGGTCTTTGGGTAAACTGAGATCACATTGTTAAACAAGTGTTGTCCAATCAAATGCTTATCGGATTCTTTTAACAATTGACAAAAATGAGTGTTAGCAAACTGAAGGATCCCTTGATCATCAGTAATGAAAAAAAACGATGTGTCATTTAGCGTTTGTAAAATAATTTCCATATCTTGTGTGTTAGATATAATATCTGTAAGTTCGTTAATCATTCGTCAATCCCTCCTTGACCATTTGTTAGTGTTTTAATATAGCAATTTAGTTCTAGTTAATGGGATTGTAAATAGTAGCTATTATTTATAGTCTATTCCTTGATATATAACAGAAAACGTTAGGAATAGCAATATGTAACACTCTAAAAAATAGGACTTTTTGAAGTGAATTAATAGATAAATATTATCAGGAAATAATACCTATTAAAATCATAATGGAAAAACATCTGGGGAAGAGGATATTCTGCTTCCACCAGATGTTAACAGATGATTTAAAGTAATCCAATCCATTTCCAATAAGTCATACTAAATAGCATAATGAGTAAGTATGCGGCAATTGTAAGCGGGATGCCCGCCTTTAAAAAGTCTTTCACTGTAAATGTTCCAGTTCCGTAAGCAAGCATATTTTGTGGAGCACTTACTGGTAATAAGAACCCAAAGCTAATAACAAATTGTTGAATTAACACAAACCCAGGTTCGTTCACATCGACATTTAATGTGGCAACGAGAGCAATGACGATTGGGATTAACGCCGAAGCTAAACTTGTAGCACTTGCGAAACCGAGATGAATGAGAATGTTGAACAAAGTCAAGAGTGCAATGATGCTTAATAATGGCATTGAAGTTAGACCAAGTGCACCAAACACCTTGCTAGAAAGCCAAGCAGCACCTTCCGTTTGTAGTAATACTCCGCCGAGTGAAATACCAACTGCGAAGACAACGATTGTTCCCCATGGAATTTGCTTTTCAACTACTTTCCAATCAAACACACCAATTTTCGGTGTTAGTAAAATCGCCACCGCAATTAATGTCACTGTTGATGTATCAAATGGATGGAGCAATTCCTCTGTTGACCAGAAGAATAAAAGGGCAAGAGAGATGAAAATCAATCTTTTTTCTGGACCTTTTAATGGACCGAGTTCTTGCAACTGTTTTTTCACTAGCGCATCTCCGCTAGTAATTTCACTTGTTTCTGGTCTAATGACGCGAATCATAATAAAGAAAAGAAGAATCGACATGATAATAGACCATGGCCCGGCATATAGTAGCCATTTACTCCAAGAAATAGATTCTCCAAACGCTTTCTCCATAAATTCTAATCCAACCATGTTTTGAGCTGCGGCTGTTTTAATCCCTACGTTCCAAATCGAAACAGCTTGTACAGAGGTGATCACTAGTAAGGCGGCCAACCGACTTTCCTTTGCTAATCCAAAGGCCGCGACCATTCCGAGCAAAATTGGAATCACTGCTCCAGCACGAGCTGTCGCACTCGGTACGAAGAAAGCGAGGACAATACTGACTAAGATGGCACCGATCACAATATTATTCGTTTTTGAGCCCACTTTAGATAAAATGAATAAAGCTAATCGTTTATGAAAATTTGTTGCTTGCATCGCTGCTGCTAAAAACAAAGCTCCCGCTACAAGCGCTACAGCAGAAGAACTAAAGCCAGATAAAGCTAGCTTTAATGCGTTTTTTGTTCCAAGAGGAGTAGAAGGGTCTTCTATACTGGGAGCGAGCCCGAGTAAAATTGAAATTAGTCCAATAATCATAAAGGAACTTACTGGATAGGATACAGCTTCTGTCACCCAAAGAATGACGGCAAAAGCGAGGATTGCAAGTGCTCTTTGTCCAGATTCAGGTAAGTCGGCAGGTGTAGGCACTAACAAAATCACGATCAAAGCAAGAAAAGCGAGACTAAGCCAAAGCCATTTCAAATTCTTCTTGTCAATTGATGCTTCCATGATGTTTCCTCCTCATAGTATGTATTCATTTCTTTTATAAACTAAAATGATAAAGAAAAAACTATTTTAGAAAAACATTAACTGATTTTTTACAAAAAAGTAAACACTTTTTGACAAATCTTGAATAGGGGTTGCTTTTTTGATATTTTATAGGAGGAAAATCTTATATGTGGGAACTTTAGTAGTCTAATTATCCTGTGAATCAATCCAAAAACGGTGATCCTAATAGCTAATCAGTGATAAAACTTGACGATACAGAATAAGGATACAATGCTAAAGTGGTATTTTGTAAAATCTAAAAAATGCACAAATGTTGTTAAATTAACATTTGTGCATTTTATTTGGAGTAAACAGTCCTATGAATAAATTATCCCGCATTAACGGGCTGTAAGACTCCCACCTCAACAGGGCAGAGAAAGCGCAGACATGTAGGCGGGAGATCAACAGCCCGTAAACGCCCGATCCGTTCGGGCCTGCAAGATGCAGGTTACAAGGGTGTTGCAACAGGACGTTGCGGTTTTAGCCTTTGTTCCTCTTTTAATCAGTGGGGGATGAAGAAAACCCCTACTGATTGAAGTTTCACTTTATTATTTATCTAATTTGAATCCTTTTAGCAAATCAGCAAATGCATTATTTAATGGTTCTGCCTCTTTTTCTTGCTGTTTTAAATATTTTTGAACACTACGCTTATCTACTTTTCCACCGCCTTCTTTCTTACGTCTTGCTTCAAAAGCAGATAGTTTTTCTCGGTATCCACATTTACATGTGAAGATTTGACCTTTACCTTCCCCGCGAAGTTCCATTTTCTTTTTACATTGAGGGCAGCGTGCATTGGTTACGCGTGCCACGTTCTTTTTATGGCCACATTCACGATCTTGGCAGACAAGCATTTTACCTTTCTTGCCGTTCACTTCTAACATTGGTTTCCCGCAGTCTGGGCAGGACTTTGTTGAAATATTGTCGTGTTTATATTTTTTATCACTGGCTTTAATTTCTGCCACGATTTCTTTTGTGTGTTCTTTCATTTCATTGATAAACACATCTTTTTTCAGTTTTCCTTTAGCAATTAGTTCAAGTTTTTGTTCCCACTCTGCTGTTGTAGCAGGTGAGCGTAATTCTTCAGGGACTAAATCTAATAGCTGTCGGCCTTTTGAAGTAATATAAATATCTTTACCACCACGTTTTTCGATTAGGAACGAATTAAATAATTTCTCAATGATATCTGCACGCGTTGCAACTGTACCAAGTCCACCAGTTGATTTTAATGTATCTACAAGATTCTTATCGTTTGTTTTCATGTACTTTGTAGGGTTTTCCATTGCTGATAGCAAAGTCGCCTCTGTGAAACGTGCAGGTGGTTTTGTTTGTCCTGATGTTTGAACAATTAATTTTGTCTTTAATACATCGCCTTTTTCAATATTAGGTAATAGTTGCTCTTTTACATCATCCGTTGATTCTTCATCATCAAAACGATTTTTGTACACTTCTTTCCAGCCCGCATTAATCACTGATTTTCCTTTGGCAATAAATTTCTCATTATCAATTGTTGCTTGAACAGTTAATTGCTCATACTCAAAAGCAGGGAATAATATAGCTAAGAAGCGTTTTACTACAAGATCATAAATTTTACGTTCTTTATCTGTGAATGCTGAAAAATTGACATAGCCTTCTGTTGGAATGATGGCATGGTGATCGCTTACTTTACTATCATCTACAAATGCTTTTGTCGCTTTAATCGGCTTATTCAACACTTTATTTGCTAGAGGTCGATATTCACCTATACCACATGCATTTAAACGCTCTGGAAGTGTGCTAACGATATCAGAAGATAAGTAACGTGAGTCAGTACGAGGATAAGTTAACACTTTATGTTGTTCGTACAGTTTTTGCATGATGTTCAATGTTTCTTTAGCTGAATAACCAAAGATTTTATTCGCATCACGTTGTAACTCTGTTAAATCATATAGAGCAGGTGCGAATGTTTTTTTTGCTTTACGGTCAATGGAAACAACACTCGCATCTTTATGCCCAAGCGATTTAACGATTGCATCGATTTTTTCTTTATTAAAGCTGCGACTATTACCATTAGTATCTTGCCACGTTAATTTAAGTCCATCTGTTTGAGCTTCAATACCATAATACGTTTGAGGTTTGAAGTTTTTTATTTCATCTTCACGTGCTGCAACCATTGCAACTGTTGGTGTTTGGACACGACCACAGTTTAATTGAGCATTAAATTTAGTGGTTAGTGCACGAGTTGCATTTAAGCCGATATACCAGTCTGCCTCAGAACGTGCTACTGCCGAAGCATATAAGTTTTCATAAGCTTTACCAGGCTTTAAGTTATTGAATCCATCTTTAATCGCTTTATCTGTTACAGAGGAAATCCACAGACGTTTGATTGGCTTACGAACTTTTGCTTTATCAATAATCCAACGTGCAACTAATTCTCCTTCTCTCCCGGCATCAGTAGCCACAATTATTTCATTCACATCACTACGATTTAACTGTGCTTTTACAGCATTAAACTGCTTTCCGGTTTGTTTCATGACAACTAATTTCATGTGTTCTGGAAGCATAGGAAGGTCTTCTAGGTTCCATGTTTTATATTTATTATCGTATACCTCTGGATCTGCTAAAGTCACTAAATGTCCTAACGCCCAAGTAACGATGTACTTATCACCTTCTAAAAATCCATTGCCTTTCTTCGTACACTTCAGTACATTTGCAATATCACGTGCAACTGAAGGTTTCTCAGCAATTACTACACTTTTTGCCATTTTTTCGAACTCCTTTACTAACTATAGTATTGTCTAATATACCATAGTTTTAGGAAGGAAAATGTATAGGCGCTCTTATTTAGGAGTAGTTGCTGTTTCTATATTTGAATAAAGATTGATCCATTTGTAAATAGATGTAGGAGATATTCTATGCTCCACTCCATAATAAAACAGTTCTTGTGTTTTTTTGCCAAAGAGGTCTATAATGGTTTATTGAAAATTCAAAAATATAGGGAGGTTTTGAATATGCCAATTAATATACCAAGACAACTGCCGGCAACCGAGATACTAGAGAAAGAGAATATTTTCGTAATGGACGTTGATCGTGCACATAGTCAGGATATTCGTCCATTGAATATTTTGATCTTGAACTTAATGCCGGAAAAAGAAAAAACGGAGGCACAGTTGCTACGTTTATTAGGAAATACGCCGCTTCAGGTGAATGTTTCCTTTTTACATACAGCCACTCATGAATCGAAAAATGTGAGTAAATCGCATTTAGAGCAATTTTACACAACGTTTGAAGAAGTGAAACATCGTCGAATTGATGGCTTGATTATTACGGGGGCTCCAGTAGAATTAATGGAATTCGAAGACGTGAATTACTGGAAAGAGTTAGAGGGGATCATGAACTGGGCAAAAACTAACGTTACCTCGTCACTTCACATTTGCTGGGGAGCTCAAGCCGCATTATATCACCATTTTGGAATCGGAAAATTTGAGCTTCCGAAAAAATGCTCTGGTGTTTACAAGCATACGGTGACAGAGCCAACAGTTAAGCTATTACGAGGGTTTGATGATGAGTTTTATGCACCTGTTTCTCGTTACACCGATGTTGACATTGAGTCGATTGTTGCTCATGAAGAACTAATGCTCCTGTCTTCTTCTGAGGAAGCAGGTCCGTTTCTTGTGATGTCCAAAGACGAAAAACAAATCATGATTACAGGTCATTTAGAATATGATGTGCAAACATTAGGAGAAGAGTATAGCCGTGATGTTGCAAAGGGTATTGAAATTGAGACGCCAAAAAATTATTTCCCGGACAATAATCCGACAAAGAAACCTGTCAACAAATGGCGTTCACATGCACATTTGTTATTTTCTAACTGGTTAAACTACTACGTCTATCAAGAAACACCATACGAATGGGAATGAAAAAAATCCGGAGAGCGCTCTCCGGATTTTTTTCAATAAAATGATGGACGACGATCTTCAAAGACAGGGATTCGTTGACGGATTTCTGCTACTTTGGCCAAATCTATTTCTCCGATCAGCAATTGTTCAGCCTCACTAGCTTCCGCAATGATTTCTCCCCATGGGTCGATGATAATTGAATGACCAGCAAATACATTTTTTGGATCGGCACCGCTTCGATTGCAGCCAATGACATACGATTGGTTTTCAATCGCCCGAGCTATGAGTAATGTGCGCCAATGATCAACGCGGGCGAGCGGCCATTCAGCTGGAATAAACAACACTTTTGCACCAGCTAATACATGCTTGCGCAGCCATTCCGGAAAGCGAATATCGTAGCAAATAAACGCTGCCATCGTTTCATCTTCAAGTGTAAATAAGCCGTCTTCATCGCCTGCTTGTAAAAACTTCTCTTCTTCCATTAAGCGGAATAAGTGAAGCTTGCTATATTTCTTGACTAATTTTCCTTCTTTGTTGATGACAAGTAATGTATTTTTGACGCCAGTTTCTGTTTGATTCGCTACTGACCCTGCCACCAGATGCAGTTGATGTTTTTTAGCTTGTTCGCTCAAAAAATCAATTGCCTGCTGTGCTTCTTGATCAGCAATTTCATCTAAGCGGGTTAAGTCATATCCCGTTGTCCATAATTCTGGTAATATCGCAAGCTCACATCCTTGGTCTGCTGCTTGTTGCAGCCATTGTGCTGCTCGTTGGTAATTAGTGTTTGGATCTCCAAAGGCAATATCCATTTGGAGACAAGCTATTTTCATTTTCACTTTCAACGCCCCATTTCTATCTGAAAATTCATTCTTTACAATCTTTATCTTTCGTTATAACATTATTTACTACAATTTAAAAGTGAGAGAAGTGATAGCATGAAAAAATTTGAGCAATCAAAGCTGCTGCAAGCATTGCCAGATCAGTTTTTTGCGAAGCTTGGAAAAAAAGTGAGTGATGCGATCAACGAAGGGCGAGATGTGATTAACTTAGGGCAAGGAAGTCCCGATCAGCCACCAGCTAATCATGTGATCAATGCCTTGCAAAAAGCGGCTGAAAATCCGGTGAATCATAAATATTCCCCATTTAAAGGATTTCCATATGTGAAAGAAGCGTGTGCTGAATTTTACAAGCGAGAATATGGGGTGGAGGTTGACCCAGATACAGAAATTGCTATTTTATTTGGAGGGAAAGCAGGGCTTGTGGAATTGCCACAAGTGTTATTAAATCCGGGCGATGTCGCATTAGTACCTGATCCCGGTTATCCTGACTATTGGTCGGGGATGGCACTTTCGGGGGCAGAGATGTATATGATGCCGCTCACGGAAGAAAATCGTTATTTGCCTCGCTATGAGGAGATTCCTGCGGACATCGTGAAACGGGCGAAGTTATTGTTTATTAATTACCCGAACAATCCGACTGGAGCAATGGCAGATGAAGCTTTTTTTGAAGAAACAATTGCCTTTGCTAATAAGCGTGATTTATGTGTTGTTCACGATTTTGCTTATGGAGCCATTGGCTTTGATGACAACAAACCGGTTAGCTTTTTACAAGTAGAAGGAGCGAAAGAGGTCGGATTGGAAATTTATACGATGTCAAAAACGTATAATATGGCTGGGTGGCGCGTCGGCTTTGCTGTCGGGAACCCGAGTGTGATTGCGGCACTGGAATTATTGCAAGATCATTTGCATTGCAGTTTATTTGGAGCGGTGCAAGAAGCGACAGCCGTGGCTTTGCTTGGCGAGCAACAAGGAGTGAAGGAGCAAGAGGCGATGTATGAAAGGCGTCGCAATTTGTTAATCGATGGGTTGAATCGCATCGGCTGGAAAGTAGAAGCCCCTGAAGGATCATTTTTTTCGTGGTTAAAAGTGCCAACAGGTTATACATCCGAGCAGTTTAGCGACCTGTTGCTGAAGGAAGCAAATGTAGTGGTCGCGCCAGGTGTAGGATTTGGGAAGTACGGAGAAGGGTATGTACGTGCAGGCTTGGTCGTTTCGGAAGAAAGAATTTTAGAAGCGATTGATCGAATCGATCGAATGAAAATTTTTGAAAATACAGTTGACAGTTTTTCATAAACATGCAATAATGCAAATTAACTGAAAACGATCGTTTTAATCAATAATTAAATAGTGACGTAATCTTATCAAGAGCAGGTGGAGGGACAAGCCCGATGAAGCCCGGCAACCGACTTAGCTATATAGCTAGGCACGGTGCTAATTCTTGCAGCTTAGGCTGAGGGATAAGAAAGAGTGATGAATGATGAACCTCTTCTTATCGAAGAGGTTTTTTTGTTTAGAAGGAGGAGAAGAAAGATGACAGCGATAATAGATGAACAAGTAGAGTGGACAATTTCTGGTGCGAGTTTTTTTGATACAGCGAATGTGAAAAAAGGGGAAAACGTTTTATATATCGGCGAAGATGTGGCTTTTTTATCAAAATTAGCAAAAGCAGATGTGAGTGTGACGCCCTCTTTTTTAGCAGAAAATCGGACGTTTGATGGTGCATTAACGAGCTTAAGTCTTCATAAAACGGAAGGAGTAGAAACGTTATTAAAGCAGATTTTTACCCAGTTAAAGCCAGGTGGCCGCTTGGTGGCGGACTTAGCCGAGCTAGACACCCTTCGTCGGGCCGGAAAGTTCGCCTACAAGAAAAGCTTACCTGACTACTGGGATCTGCTACGCGAAATCGGTTTTGAAGCAATTTTTGTTCAGCAAATCACTGCTTGCTCACGTGAAGAAGTGGCTCTTCAAGGATGGGATGAGCTGAAAAAAGTCAAAAAATTTCCGGTTAAAGTGAATCGGTTTGTTGCTTTGAAAGGTTATTGAAATACTCAGATGTGAAGTCCACTAACGGTCGAAGCTTGATCACTTTACAAGCTGCTTGTCCAATATTTCCGGTATGAACATGATGTGATTGTTCAAAAGCAACGCCGACGTCTTGAAAGCGGTCGGAGTATTCTTCTAACTCTTGATACGTTTTCCACACCCGTTCGCCGTTTTCAAGCATAGCGGAACCTTGTTCAAAAACCGGCCGCCCATCTTTTGAGCGAAATTCCCCTAAATGCATGGCGGTACAGGAGCTATAATCCGTACCGATAAAAAGAATCGAGGCATCTAACTCGTACAGTTTAGCGAGTGGCGAATGATCACCAAACGGAAAATCGAGAGCATGATCGCTCACAATCCAATCGGCTTGTTTCCCCCAAGCTGTAAACGAACAAGCGGGATGGAGACTGCGCCTAACATCGGGAAAACTACGAAACGCTTCGCCGATTTTCCCCATTCCAAGAGTTGGAGTAATCTCAGGGAGATAAGCAGGCATCATAAAACGAATGCTCGGCCACCACTCCTCAGGAACAGGTGGGTTTTTCCAAAACTTTGGATCAGTATTATGAGTCGTTTGAGCAGGCATCACTAATGATCCTTCCACCGTCATCGTATCCATCAATGCTTGAATCACCGCAATCTCACCACCAGCGACCCAGCCAATCGAGCGCAAAGAAGAGTGAGTGATAACATGATCACCAGCCTTCAACCCAAGAATATGCAAATCTTCTTTCAACGTATCTCTTGTAATTAACGATTTCGTCTGATCAATCAAATCTTTACTAGCCATACATATTCCCCCATACAACATTCAGTTTCTTCTATTATATATGAATCTTTCTTCCAAGAAAAAAATTTAGTATGATAAGAAAAGCGGAAGGCGCTGTTCAGCGGCGTATGGGCTGGAGTCATCCGCACGAGATAAAGGAAACACGATGAACGACAGTGAATCGATGTTGACTTATCGCAAGGAGGAGGGCGGAAGTCCACTAGCCGTTAGCGCCTGTAGCTAGCCCAAGAAAAGCGGAGAGCCCCGTTTAGCAAAACACTACTTAACAGAGGATGAAGCAAGTGAACAATCAACGTGTATTTTACCGAACGATTCCTTATACGAAAGAACAATTTTTTCATCAATATAAAGCGTTAACTGTCGATCAGTCTCATCATGTCATTTTAGAAAGTGGGCGTGGTGGACGTTTAAGTATTGCTGGTTTGTCACCGTTTGCGATTGTACAATCAACAGACGATGGGATTCAAATCGAGACATCTAACGGTCAGGAAAACCGTCAAGGGGTCCCACTTCATGAATTAGAAAAATGGATGAAATCATATGAACTACCGAAAGTGGACGGGCTACCGGATTTTCAAGGCGGAGCGATTGGTTATATTAGCTATGATTATGCTCGCTACATTGAGAAGTTACCGGAGCAATCGGTTGATGATCTTAGGTTACCACTCATTTATTTTCTTGTGTTTGATGAGTGGGCGGTGTTCGATCATCAAACCGAACAGTTATGGTTGATGACTTTGTCTAGTGAGGCAAGGTTAGATCAGGTAGAAAAAAATTGGACGACTATCATTGAAAATAAACCTTATTCGCCTGTCACATCAGCTAATCAAGAGTTATCCGTTTCTTTTTCAGAAGACTCATTTAAAGAAGCCATTGAAAAAACGCAACACTATATTTCTCAAGGTGATGTGTTCCAAGTGAACTTATCAGTGCGCCAGTCTCGCGAGTTAACGGTGCCAGCACTCGCTGTGTATGAAGAGTTACGAGCGTTGAATCCTTCTCCGTACATGGGATATATCCACACGCCTGATTTTCAAATTGTCTCAGGTTCACCTGAATTATTAGTCAAAAAAGCAGGCTCTGAATTGAGTACGCGCCCAATTGCTGGCACTCGTTCTCGTGGAAAAGACGAAGCGGAAGACTTACGACTAGCCAATGAGTTAATTGAAAATGAAAAAGAGCGTGCGGAACATGTGATGCTTGTTGATTTAGAGCGCAATGACCTCGGTCGCGTGAGTAAATATGGAACAGTGGAAGTAAATGAGTTTATGGTGATCGAAAAATACTCCCACGTTCAACATATCGTTTCCAACGTCCGCGGTGAGTTAGCGGAAGGAAAAACAAATGCCGATGTTATTGAAGCTGTTTTCCCTGGGGGCACGATTACGGGAGCGCCAAAAATTCGCACGATGGAAATTATTGAAGAATTAGAACCAGTACGCCGCGGCATTTACACTGGATCAATTGGTTGGCTCGGATTTAACAAGGATATGGAACTTAACATTGTTATTCGTACAATGCTTGTGAAAGATGGACAATGCCATGTCCAAGCAGGAGCTGGCATCGTCATCGACTCCGATCCGAAAAATGAATATAAAGAATCACTGAAAAAAGCTGTAGCCGTTTGGAAAGCGAAAGAAATGGCAGAGAGTAAAATAGTGAAGTAATTGAGGAAGCTTAAGAGTTGAAGGCTCTTAAGCTTTTTTTAAATGTGAGAAAGTGTCAGCAAAGTCAAAGAAATAGCGAGAAAGTCGAAGAAGTCACAGGCAAAGTCAAAGAAATCACTAGAACATCGAACAATCGCCAGTCAAAATTTAGTTCTAGACTTAATAGCCACTGAAAGGCGATAATAAAGCTAAATAAGTGATTTTTTCTGGAGGAACTGACGATGATTTTAATGATTGATAACTATGATTCGTTTACATATAATCTTGTGCAATATTTGGGGGAGCTTGGTGAAGAGCTCATTGTGAAGCGCAATGATGAGATTACGGTTGAAGAGATTCGGGAACTGGCGCCGGATTATTTAATGATTTCACCTGGACCTTGTACGCCGAATGAGGCAGGGATTAGCTTGGAGGCGATTCGTACGTTTGCCGGAGAGATTCCGATTTTTGGCGTGTGCCTTGGTCAGCAGTCAATTGCTCAAGTATTTGGAGCTGAGGTTGTGCAAGCAGAGCGGCTAATGCACGGAAAAACATCGGATATGTTGCATGACGGTCAGACGATTTTTGAAGGACTGCCGAATCCATTTCCAGCGACGCGCTATCATTCCCTCATTGTAAAGAAAGAAACATTGCCGGATTGCTTTGACATTTCCGCGTGGACAACAGAAGGTGAAATTATGGCGATTCGTCATAAAGAGCTCCCGATCGAAGGCGTGCAGTTTCATCCAGAGTCGATTATGACGTATGGTGGAAAAGAGATGCTTCAAAGCTTTATTCGCCGCTATCGTCGTGTGGCAACTGAGGTGTAAAAAAGATGTATATTTTTCTAAACGGGAAATTAATCCCGAAAGACGAAGCGAGGATTTCGCCATTTGATCATGGTTTTCTTTACGGGCTCGGTGTATTCGAGACCATCAGAACGTATGAAGGACGACCATTTTTATTAGAAGATCATATGGCACGATTGCAGCAAGGCTTACATGAAATGCAAATTGATTGCCCTATTACAACAGAAGATGCGTTGGAAATCATCACAGCACTTGGTGAAAAAAATGATCTTCCTAATTCCTCTGTGCGATTGAATATTTCAGCAGGGGAAGGAGCGATGGGGCCACAAGTTGAACCTTTCAGCCAACCGACCATCATGGCTTTTCAACGTCCTGTTGTCCCATCTTCTGAGATGACGGAAAAAGAAGCGGTTTTATTGAAACTTCGCCGCAATACGCCCGAGACTAAATTTCGAATGAAGTCTCATCATTACTTTAATAACATTGCGGCTAAACGTGAAGTCGGTGCTGATGTAGCAAAAGAAGGTCTTTTCTTAACAACAGAAGGCTATGTGGCAGAAGGGGTAGTATCGAATATTTTTTGGGTGAAGGCAGGGACGCTCTTCACACCGGCTCTTGAAACCGGCATTTTGAACGGCATCACTCGACTGTTTTTATTGAAGCGGGCAAAAGAGTTGCAAATCCCTGTAGAAGAAGGCTTGTACACTTTAGCAGAATTAATGACAGCGGATGAAATCTTTTTTACTAATTCTGTGCAGGAAATTGCGCCCGTTCGCTTGCTAGAGGGCAAGTCATTTCCGGGGAAGAAAGGTGAAATCGCTAAGCTTCTCTATGAAGATTATCAGCGTTGGACATAAAAACCTCCTATAATGGGAGGTTTTTTCGTTCACACTAAACATAAACAGTTGTTTTATTCTTTTAAATTTTCTAGGTATTTTTCCGTAAACAATAATGGTAAGATGGGATTGGGAGATATTCTCCATTTTATTCACATTGTCCGGTTCGTGAGGATATACATATACTAAGGAGTGACTTCTATGTCAGAGCAACCATTGTTTCGGTTGGAGAAAGATTTTTTAGGTGAAAAAGAAGTGCCTGCTCATGCTTATTACGGAGTGCAAACGTTACGAGCAGTGGAGAACTTTCCGATTACAGGTTATCGAATTGATGAGAGCTTAATTAAAGCGTTAGGGATTGTCAAAAAATCAGCGGCACAAGCTAATAGAGATATTGGTTCGTTAGATGAAAAAACGGCTGCGGCAATTATTCAAGCGGCAGAGGAAGTGATCATTGGACAGCTTCACGATCAATTTATTGTCGACCCGATTCAAGGTGGAGCGGGAACTTCGATCAATATGAACGCCAATGAAGTGATCGCCAATCGAGCGCTAGAAATTTTAGGACAAGAAAAAGGGAACTACAAAGTTGTTTCGCCAAACTCTCACGTCAACATGGCGCAATCGACGAATGATGCTTTCCCGACAGCGATTCATATCGCCGTTATTGAAAAAGTAAAAGTCTTGCTTGAAGTGATGGAGCAGCTGCACGCAGCATTTCATGATAAAGCATTAGAATTTAACCATATTTTAAAAATGGGACGTACTCATTTGCAAGATGCGGTACCGATTCGACTAGGACAAGAATTTGAAGCTTATGCACGCGTCTTAAGCCGTGACATTGATCGCGTGGGAATGTCTTTGCAGCATTTATACGAAGTGAATATGGGAGCAACCGCTGTTGGTACGGGCTTGAATGCCGAGCCGCTTTACATTGAAAAAGTCGTCGAATATTTAGCGACAAACAGTAGCTTCCCGATCGTTAAGGCGTCTCATTTAGTAGATGCTACACAAAATACGGATTGCTATTTAGAAGTATCTGCTGCTTTAAAGGTTTGTATGATGAATATGTCAAAAGTGGCGAATGACTTGCGGATGATGGCATCTGGTCCGAGAGCCGGCTTAGCAGAAATTACATTGCCAGCGCGTCAGCCAGGCTCATCAATCATGCCAGGGAAAGTCAACCCGGTAATGGCAGAAGTGCTGAACCAAGTGGCGTTCCAAGTGATCGGCAACGACCATACAATTTGCCTCGCTTCTGAAGCTGGACAATTTGAGCTAAACGTGATGGAGCCTGTGCTTGTTTTCAACCTATTGCAATCAGTCAAAGTTATGACAAACGTCTTTACGGTGTTCCGTCAATATTGTCTTGAAGGCATTCAAGCCAATGTGGAACGGATGGAAAGCTACGTTAATAATAGCGTGGGTATTATTACAGCGATCAACCCGCACGTCGGTTACGAAATTGCAGCGTCTATCGCCAAAGAAGCGATCGACACCGGTAAATCGGTCCGTGATATTTGTGTAGCTCGTGGCGTACTGACTCATGAACAACTAGATATCATTTTACACCCATACGAAATGACCGATCCCGGTATATCAGGAAAAGAACTGTTAAAAGAAAAGAGCCAATCTTAAAGTAGAAAGCTGTCCAATTGGGCAGCTTTTTAAGTGCATAAAGAGGAAAAAACGGGAAATTGTCGAATAAGTAAGACGATGAAGAAAGGGGAGATTTCAATGATTAAAACAGCTGATTTATGTGATGATTTTTCTGATCAACTAAAGGTATGTAAGCTAGAAATGAAGTCTTATGGGGGAAAGAAGCGTTTTTCCGGTCCTATTTCTACAGTCAAAGTATTTGAAGATAATGTCCTCGTCAAACAAGCGCTAGAAACGATTCCAGCGGGGAATGTTCTAGTAGTGGACGGCGGTGGATCGAGAAATTGTGCCTTACTAGGAGACCGTCTTGGAGCGATTGCTGAAGAGCGTAAACTTGCAGGGATCATTGTTTATGGTTGCGTTCGCGACACAGCTGATCTTGCTGAGCAAAATATCGGTGTTATGGCTATTGGCAGTAACCCACTGAAAAGTATCAAAAAAGGTGAAGGGGAAAGCAATATTCTTGTTCAATTTGGGGATGTCGATTGGAAACCAGGCCACTATGCCTATGCTGATGAAGACGGCATCATTATTGCAGAAAGTGAACTACCAGTGAAGAAGTAAAGAGGAATGAGATGTATATAAAAACAGGCTGAGGAATAAACTTCAGCCTGTTTCATATCAAAAGAGAAGTTAGCACCCAACTCCGTATTCGCAGCAAGCAGTTGGCCTGTCATTATTACTTAAGTAACAGCTTTCCGTTGAACGCTTGCAAATGCCTTTCATTCGCGCGGCTTCCTCGCTAAGCTCCTCAATCGAGGAGAAATTTCTATTTTGATTGGTGACCACGGCAACCGAAATGGCGGTGAGAGCGGTTTTTTCCATAATTCCTTTCCGGTTTTTCACCATCACGTACCCGTTGGCTAAATCTTCTTCATCGAAAAACTTTCTAATTGCTAAGTTGAATTCTTGAATAATCGAGTTACACACGGAGTGATATTGGTAATGAGGAAGAATGGCAATAAAATCATCTCCACCAATATGACCGACAAATCCCTTTTCGTTTAACAAAACAGATTTATTTAAAATGTTTGCTGTTTCTCGTATTAAATCATCACCTTTAGAAAAGCCGTATACATCATTATAAGCTTTGAATTGATCTAAATCAGCATATAATACTGAAAATTCTGGTTGATCATTAAGCGTGGCGATTAAATTTTCTTTGATCAATGTATTTCCGGGCAATCCTGTAAGCGGATTCATGTTTGTAGCAATGCGCACTTGTTCCTCAGCAATTTTAATTAACAAATTTTTGATATTGACGGCTCCACAAAACTGACCGTTTTTTTTCACTAATACTAAGTCATATAATTTATTTAATTCACGTCCCATCGCTAAAGAACTAACTTCTGTAATAGGCGTAAAGTAATCAACAATTAGAGGGTCCTTTGTCATCATCAAGCTAATACGTTTTCCCATATATAAAGCTAAGCCATACTTTGAAGAAAGTTTTTGATAAAAATTAGTTTTCATTACGGTTCCTACAGGGGTGTCTTGTTCCATGACAACAATGCCTTCTAATAAAGAGTCTTTTTCGAAAACATCGTAAATATGGGAACTATTCGTACACATTTGAAACTGAGGAACGCTCATAGCAATTTCGCCTATGTAGCAACTCACTCTAATCAACTCCTTATATAATGAAACTTCAATCAATGATTCTTTTGTATGTGAATGTTCTATTGGCATATATCCTTTGTCCTAATTTTACAATAGTTTATTCATTGTGATTGTAAAAAATATGTAAATATTAAGTGGAACACCTTGAATTTGCGCAAAAGCGGTATGGAAGAGTGCAAATTCAAGGCTACATTCGAAGCGAAGATCTATTCATCATCCTATCGATTGGCTCATCTGCTGCTGTTCATACTTAATAAACATATAGTAGTAAACGCCAGCACTGACAAGCGCGAGCAATGCTAAAATGGTAAATGTCCATAAAAATCCAAACCAAACGGTCATTGGAATCGAAATTGGTGCAATCGTTCGACCAAGTGTGTAGCGAAGGCTCGCGGCGGCGAAGTACTGTCCACGCATGTCTTCAGGTGCGAGCTTGGAAATGAAGCTTTGCTGCAAGCCGACGATCATTAATTCACCAAATGTAAAAACTCCCATAGCTATGACTAAGCCCCAGAACCATTCTGTTAGACCGAACATCCACATCGATAAAGCATACAAAATGGAAGAGAGAGCGAAGATATTTTTTTCCTTAAAGCGAGTCGCCCATTTTGAGATCACAACGGTTAATAAGGCGACAAGTAGTCCATTTTCTGAGATTAATAGGCCGAATGCTTTTTCTCCTGTAATGGTTAAGTCCCAGTCACCAATGGCCATAATCGATTGCACATCGATGACTTCCATTGTATAAACTGGAATCAATAAGTCCAACTGCATAAACGTTTGAGCGCTTAAAATGCCAGCGATGACAAAGAGCATAAACAGCTTGTCGCTGGCAATCACCCGATAATCTTTCACTTGTGCTAACATTACGCTAAACCATGTGTCTCCTTTGAGCGAATGTTCTTTGTTAGAAACAGGAACGGTTTCTTCTGTCCATTTAAATAGGATAAAAGCAAGAGTGAAGCAGACGAGGGCGGCGAACAACATTAATTCAAAGCGATAGCTAAAGAAAAAGATACCCCCAAGAATCGGGCCGAGCACAACAGCTATATTAATCGATGTATAGAAAACGGCAAATACGTCGCTACGATCTTTTTCTTCGACGACATCCGCAATCATCGCTTGGCTTGCTGGCCAGTAAAGAGAGCCGAACACGCTAGCGATCGAAAAAGCGACAAAGCCAAGTAGAGCCGATTGATACGAAGGAGAATTAGCAAAGGCAAATAGCAAAAAGGATAAACCTTGTCCAATAGCGGCGAGGATCATCATATACCTGCGACCAAAGCGATCAGCACAGTATCCACCAATTAAATTGGCCATTACCGAAAAAATTTGCGAAAGAATGAGTAACAGCCCAGCTGTCCCCTTTCCGAACGCATCTGCAAAATAGATTGCAAGAAAGGGAAAGAACATCCAAAACGTCACATTCATAATTCCTTCACCTAATAGACGTACTTTCAAACTTTGATCCCAATCTCGAATTCTCATCCATTCCACTCCTAAAGTACCAACATATATCTACTATACATATAAAAGTAAAAAATAAAAAGAGGATCTGACTTTAAGGAATCATTGTCTAATATTTTTTAATATGTTAACATTTTTATGAAAATAGTTTACTAATTTCAAGGGGGATGACAGACATGTCTGGAATTTTTTTGACTGGAACGGATACAGACGCAGGAAAAACGATTGCCACGCTATTGTTGACTCATGCTTTTTTGCAACAAGGAGTCGATGTTTATCCTTATAAGCCAGTACAAAGTGGGGCAGAAGAACGAGAAGGAAAGCTCATCGCTCCTGATGCGGAAATCTATCAATTGCTGCCAGAGCTTAAAGATCAAGAGTTATCTACATACTTATACAAAATGGCGAGTTCTCCTCATTTAGCGGCGGAACAAGAGGGAGCGGTCATTCCGATTGAAAAATTGATTGCAAATATTAAAGAGAAAGCGGTCGATCAGGAGATGTTACTCGTTGAAGGAGCAGGTGGATTGTATGTTCCTCTTAATCGTCAAGGGTATTGCATCATTGACCTCATAGAAGAATTGAAGTTTCCAGTCGTTATCGTCGCTAGAGCGAGCCTAGGGACGATCAATCATACGATGCTGACCGTCGAAGCATTGAAGAATAGAGGGCGGCACGTGACGGGGATTATTTTATCAAGTACGGTACCGGAAGATGAAGTGATTGAGCAAGACAATCGACAAATGATTGAGCAGTTGACGGGCGTGCCCATTATCGGAACGATTCCTTTTATTCAAAACATTTCTAGCTATTTAGCGGATGAAGCATCTCGCTCAGCAATCACAGAAAATTGGAGGATCAAACAATTGCAGGAGGTAGAGGTTCGTGGATACGAAACGACTATATGAAATTAGTAAAAAACATATGTGGCTTCCATTTACGCAAATGAAGGATTACGAAGAAGCCCCGCTTATTATCGAGGGCGGGGAAGGGATAAAGTTGAAGGATATTCACGGCAATGAATATTTAGATGGCTATTCTTCGCTATGGCTTAACGTCCACGGTCATCGCCGCCAAGAAATCGATGAGGCGATTAAAGCTCAGCTTGATAAAATTGCTCACTCTACTTTGCTAGGAGCGGCTAATGTGCCATCGATTGAGCTAGCGGAACAATTAGTTAAGCTGACACCGGAAAAACTAACGCGTGTCTTTTACTCGGATAGTGGGGCAGAATCGGTGGAAATTGCCATTAAAATGGCCTATCAATATTGGCAAAACAAAGGGATAACGACGAAAACGAAATTTGTGACGATGTCCAATGGCTATCATGGGGATACGGTTGGAGCGATTAGTGTCGGCGCCATTGATATTTATCACCGCGTCTATAGCTCGTTAATGTTTAACTCTTACGTCGTACCATTTCCGGCAACATACCGTCATCCTTCTGGCGATGAAGCAACGGTGAAGCAGGAGTCACTTGAGGCGATTCGTCAACTATTTGAAGAGAAGCACGAAGAAATTGCAGGTGTGATGGTCGAGTCGATGGTGCAAGGGGCTGGCGGAATGAATATGATGCCGCAGGGTTATTTAAAAGCACTGGAAGCACTTTGCCGCGAGTTTGATATTTTGCTTGTCGTGGACGAAGTAGCGACAGGCTTCGGTCGAACAGGAAAGATGTTTGCCGTTGAACATGAAGACGTCCAACCAGATATTATGACGGTAGCTAAAGGAATCACAGGAGGCTACTTGCCAATTGCGGCAACGATAACAACGGAAAAAGTTTATGATGCTTTTTATGCAGATTATACAGAAATGAAAACCTTTTTCCATGGCCATTCTTACACAGGAAACCAGCTCGGGTGTGCCGCTGCTTTAGCAAATTTAAAGATTTTCGAAAAAGAGCTATTAGTCGATCAAGCGGCTAAAAAAGCCGAGTACGTTAAGGAAATCTTAGCTGAACTTGCTGAGTTGCCGCAAGTTGGGGATGTTCGTCAGCTTGGACTGATGTGTGGAATAGAAATCGTGAAGGATAAAGAAACAAAAGAATCATTTTCATGGGAAGAGCGTGTTACTTATAAAGCGACTTTACGAATGCGAGAGCTTGGCATGCTTACAAGACCGCTCGGTGACGTCATCGTCTTCATGCCACCACTGGCTACTAGTTTCGAAGAACTGACACAAATGGGCCGAATCATGAAACAAGCGATCGAAGAAATTCAACTTGTTCGCTAAGAAGCCTGATCTCGTAAAAAGTATAGCGGACTCCGTAAAAGTGAGGGCTGATTCAGTAAAAAAGCTCGAATTCCATAAAAAGGGACTATCCAGAAGGTCAATTTTTATAGACTTTCTAGATAGTCCCTTTCGTCGCTGATCAAGCACCTTTCGCTTTAGGTATTACATACCAGCTCCGTGGCCACCGTTTTGTTTTGTGAAGTGATCGTTTGGTATTTTGTCTACTTTTGATGCTTCATGGGAATCTAGGACTTGGCGTAAACCAAATATTAGGTAAACCCCTATAACCATTAACAGAATGAATAGTCCGAGAACGATTACTAATTTCATATGTATTCACTCCTTTCAAATTATAGTAGTCTATACTACTTGTATTCTATCGGATGCATATGGAAAATTCAAACTTCTTTCGCTAATTTTTTGAAAGGGGAAAAAAGAGCATGGAAGTGGGCTTGAAATTGTGTATAATTAGTGTTAATCAATTTTACATATGCTTGATTAGGTGAAGCCGTTAGAAAGCGGTTTCTTAAAAGGGGAAGCTGATGTAAATCCAGCGCGGTCCCGCCACTGTGAGTGAAGTTGTTCATTTCACGAGCCAGAAAACCTGCCTGTATCACAAGCACCGATAAACCTACGAGGATAGGGTGGTGTGAAAGGGTAAGATCTGCCCTTTTTCACTGCACATCTCTATACGTAGAGGTGTTTTTTATTTTGTTATTAAACATAAAGGAGAGAGTAGAAAAGATGAAAAAAGTATCCACTTCGATTTTATCTATGTTATTAGCAGCTGGCGTACTAGCTGGCTGTGGTGGAGAGAAAGCGGCTCCGGAAAAAGAACAAACGAATCCAGCGAAAGAAACACAAGAAGCAGCGTTTCCAGTGACGATTAAAGACGGGGCAGGGAAAGAAGTTGTCATCGACGAAGATCCTGAGCGCATCGTTTCGCTAATTCCAAGCAATACAGAAATCGCATTTGAATTAGATCTTGATAAAGAAATTGTTGGGGTAACAGACAATGACACTTACCCAGAAGAAGTAGCAAATATCGAAAAAGTGGGCGGCATGGATTTTAATGTGGAAAAAATTATTAGCTTAAATCCAGATCTAGTGTTAGCTCACGCATCTGGCGCTCACAATTCGAAAGATGGTTTGAAGCAATTAGAAGACGCTGGTATTGATGTGCTAGTTGTGAACGATGCTCAAAACTTTGACGAAGTGTATGAGTCGATTGAAATGATTGGCCAAGCGACAGGGAAAGCAAAAGAAGCGGATGAAATCGTGACTGATATGAAAGAAGATATAGCAGACATTGAGAAGAAAGCCGAAACGATTACAGAAGACGAAATGAAAAATGTGTTTGTGGAAGTTCAACCAGCCCCTGAAATATACACGCCAGGAAAAAACACATTTATGAATGAAATGCTTGAAATGATTCACGTGAAAAATGCTTCAGCGGACTTAGATGGTTGGCAGCCAATTACGGAAGAAGCTGTGATTCAGAAAAATCCAGATGTCATCATCACAACTTATGGATACTATACTGAAAAACCGATAGAGCAAGTGTTAAGTCGTAAAGGGTGGGAAAATGTATCTGCGATCAAAAATAAAGAAGTGCACGATGTCCATTCTGACTTAGTATCCCGTACGGGTCCTCGTCTGACAGAAGGATTAGAGCAACTTGCTGAAGCGGTTTATCCAGATGTTTTTAAGAAATAAAGTTTCCGCTTATGTTTTTGCGTTTGCTTTTTTTATTATCGCGGTATTAGCCGGTATCTCGATCGGAACGATGCACGTTCCGGTTCGGGATATCGTCTTCTTATTATCCCACCATTTTTTTGGTACATCGATTAGTGGTATCGATCCATCCTTTGATAGTGTTGTTTGGAATATTCGTCTTCCGCGCGTGTTGCTTGCTGGGCTCGTTGGCGCTTCGTTGGCGGTGGCGGGAGCAGCGTTTCAAGGGCTGTTACGCAATCCGCTAGCTGACCCATACACGCTAGGGGTGTCATCAGGTGCATCCGCAGGGGCGGTGATGGTGCTATTTTTTAATATTCAACTTCCTTTATTTGAACGATTCACGTTGCCGATTGTGAGTGTTATTGCTGCAATTGTTACTATTTTTATCGTTCTTTTATTTGCTCAAGCGATTGAGCGGTCGCTCAAAGTAGAGACGATCATTCTTACGGGAATTATTTTTAGTTCCTTTTTAGGAGCGATGATTTCATTGATGATCGCGCTTACAGGGGAAGAGTTACGGCAAATTATCGGTTGGCTACTTGGCAGTGTGTCGATGAGAGGCTGGGATTATATTCAATTGATCGTCCCATTTTTCTTAGTCGGGACGTTGTTGCTTGTGCTCCATTCCGCAGAGTTGAATGCGATGACTTTCGGTGAGGAGAAAGCGCAGCATTTAGGCGTTGATGTTCGTAGGAAAAAGCTTGTGATCCTAAGCGCTGGTTCGATGTTAACGGGTGCCGCGGTGGCTGTTTCTGGGACGATTGGCTTTGTTGGTCTTGTCATTCCGCATTTTATCAGGCTTGTGTGGGGGCCGGATCATCGTCACTTACTGCCGTTATCTGTTTTGATTGGGGCTGGCTTTTTAATCTTAACCGATTTAGTGTCGCGAACCATTATTTCTCCGACGGAATTACCTATAGGTGTCATTACTTCAGTTATTGGCGCTCCAGTATTCGCCATGATTCTACTTCGCAAGCAAAGGAAAGGAAGAGGTGCTGCATGATAAACGTAGAACAAGTCGCCGGTGGTTACGGCAATCAAACGATTGTGAATCAGCTATCTTTTTCCGTTCAGCAAGGAGAGCTTTTTGGCATATTAGGACCAAATGGTAGCGGTAAAACGACGTTGATGAAAATGTTGAGCGGTGTTGTGCCAATCCAAGCAGGGGAAGTGACGATTCAAGGTAAAAAGCTTAAGGGGTTTTCGCCGAAAGAATTAGCGAAAGTGATCGCCGTATTGCCGCAGGATACGTCTTTGCCCTTTGCTTATACGGTAAAAGAAACCGTTTCTCTCGGCCGCTATGCGCATCAAAGCGGGCTATTCCCGGTGTGGAAGCGAGAAGATGAAGAGGCTGTGTTACGAGCAATGGAAGGCACGGGAACGACTCACTTTGCTGATAAACCTTTAGATTCATTGTCTGGCGGTGAGCGACAACGCGTATATTTGGCGCAGGCGCTTGCTCAAGAGCCACAGGTCTTACTGCTCGATGAACCGACGAATCATCTCGACCTTGCATTCCAAAAAGAGCTACTCGACTTGTTAAAAAAGATGACGAGAGAAACGGGACTCACGGTGATCTCTATTTTTCATGATTTGAATTTAGCCTCGCTTTATTGTGATTGCTTGCTATTGATGGAAAACGGTCGCATTCATGGGCTTGGCATGCCGAGTGAAGTGTTAAAGGAAGAGCATATTCATTCCGTTTATAAAACTGCTGTGCAAAAGCGGCCACATCCCGAAGTACCTAAACCACAAATGAGCATTCTTCCGTTGAAAATTGAGGAAGATGAAGCCCCGATTGAAATGGACGGATCGCTTATTCGGCAAAGTGAAGAATTCATCGCCATTGATTCTCCCATTTTATTGAAAACTTTATCAGCAGGTGTCATTGGAGCTGGTTGGGGCTGGCATCGAAGCTTCGTCAATCGTCACGTCGATAAAGATTATAATAATGACGATTTTAAAGAAGAGATGAAGCAATTTCTTGAGACGCATCATTTTGATGTGAATGAAACGGTTGGGATGATGACGGCGGTGGATTTAGAATATGCTTCTCATCGACTCGTTGAACAAGATGGGATGTCCGTTTTCGCTGTCGTGACCGCTGGTGTTGGGAATGCTGTCGATGTGTCGCGAGCGATGGAGCATGAAACGATTATGCAGCCGGGAACGATTAACACATGGGTATTTGCCAATGCTCATCTTTCAGAAGAAGCGTTTGTGCAAGCGATTATGACGGCCACCGAAGCGAAAGTGAAAGCGTTGTTTGATTATGGAGTGAAAGATCCACTCACCGGCACATTTGCTACAGGGACATCGACCGACAGCATGTTAATTGCGGCTATCCAACGTGGGATGAAGCAGGAGTTTGCTGGAACGATTACGCCGCTTGGCAAAGCCATTGGTAAAGCGGTGTATGAAAGTACGATTTCTGCCCTGCGAAATAATGAGGAAGGGAGGATGAGACGATGATGTATCACTTGTTCGCGATGACGCTTGCGTTTATCATTGACCGTCTCGTCGGTGATCCTCCTCACTGGCCTCATCCTGTTCGCTGGATCGGCTCCTTTATTGCTCTTTTAGAAAAGCGACTCAATCAAGGGGGGCAAAGAAAGCAAAAAGGGGTGTGGATGCTACTAGCTGTTTTACTTGTCACTGGAGGCATAAGCTTCTTACTGATCTCACTAAGTTATTTCATCCATCCGCTCGTTGGTGTCGTTGTAGAAGCGATCATCATTTCGACGACAATTGCTTGCCGAAGCTTAAAGGAAGCGGGGTTAAGTGTCTATGAACCGCTGCAAGCTGGCGATTTACCGGAAGCTCGCTTGAAGCTATCGTACATCGTTGGTCGTGATACTGACCACTTGGAGGAAGCAGATATTACGCGCGGAGCGATTGAAACGGTCGCTGAAAATACAAGTGATGGTGTTACGGCTCCATTGTTTTGGGCGCTGCTGTTTGGTGGTGTTGGAGCGATGGTGTACCGCGCAATTAACACATGCGATTCGATGGTTGGCTATCAAAATGATCGCTACGGACAATTTGGTTGGGCATCTGCCAAACTGGATGATGTCGTCAATTGGTTTCCCGCTCGTCTTACTAGTTTTCTGATGCTATGGTCTTTCCCAAAAAGTGACTACTCTAAAAAACAAGTATGGTCGATCGTTCGTCGTGATGCGAAAAAACATCCAAGTCCAAATAGCGGCTGGTGTGAAGCGGCAGTTGCCGCTCAACTAGGCATTGAACTTGGTGGTCTTAACACATATAAAGGGCGTGTATCCCACCGTGCCAAAATGGGGGAGCCACTGAAGCAAAAAAAAGCGGCGGACATTTTACTCGCTAACAACATTATGCAGCGGTCATCGCTATTATTTTTACTTACGTTGTGGATAGGAGGGCTACTTTATGAACTTGCCCGCTCATGGGGCGAATCCGGCTCATTTATATGAAAAAATGAACGTAGCTTCACCTGCAAAAATTATTGATTTTAGCGTCAACACGAATCCGTATGGGCCACCGCCTTCTTTAAAAGAAAAGTGGAGCGAGTGGTTTTCCGCGGTGTCTGATTATCCTGATCCAGAAGGGCGTTCGTTAACTCAGTTGTTAGCCTCGCAAAATGGGGTGAAGACTGGTCAGGTGCTACTTGGAAATGGAGCGGCTGAAGTAATTCAATTTCTCGGACAATTGCTTCAAGGTGAGCGTGTCGTCATTGGGCAACCTGCTTTTTCTGAATACGAAACCGCTTGCCGGGTGTACCAGTGTGACGTGGACTTTGTGGCAATGGATGAAGGAGTGGAACGCATCGTTGAAGTGGCAAAAGAAGCGTCCGCATTATTCATTTGTACACCGAATAATCCGACCGGACTTGTGTTTCAGCCCGATGATCTTTTATATATTTTGGATCAATTAAAAGAAAGCTCCTGCTTAGTGATTGTGGATGAAGCATTTTATGATTTTGCTGGGGACTTTACATACGCCACTTATTTAGCGAACTATCCACAGTTGGTGATTTTACGTTCCTTAACGAAAATGTATGCGATCGCTGGGCTTAGAATCGGTTATGCCCTCGCTTCTGAAACGATCATTGAGCGCCTTGCTCGTTTTCGTCCTCAATGGAATGTGAATGCCCTCGCCTTATTAGCGGCAGAAACGGCTTTACAAGATGCCAGCTTTGTGGAAACGTCGCGGCAATTGATTGAAGAAGAACGTAAGCAGATGTTTGAATTTTTAGATAAAGAAGGATTTGACTTTACGCGCTCAGTGGTGAATTTCTATTTGCTTCGTGATCCGAGATTGTTAGACCAACGACCTTTACTTGAGTTTTTACTGAAAAAAGGATTGGTTCTCCGCCATACATACAATTATCCGACGTTAAACGGTCGCTGGCTTCGAGTAGCTGTGAAAACGAAAGAAGAAAATGATCAATTGAAAGAGGCATTATTAGCATGGAAACAGCACAGTTAACGATCATTGTTGGCGGTGTAAGGAGTGGGAAAAGTCGTTTGGCGGAAGAAAAAGCGGTGGCGGAAGCGAAACGGCGTGGTGGAGGACTTCATTATATTGCCTGTGGAAAAGTAACGGATGAGGAAATGGCCGAGCGTGTGCGGCTTCATCAGCAACAGCGGCAGCAATCAGACGTTACATGGACCACGTGGGAGCAACCGACTCAATTAGATCAACTGGCCGATCAGTTTGCGAAACAAGACGTGATCTTACTCGATTGCTTAACGACTTTAGTGACGAATGAATGGTTTTCAAGTAGTGAGGATGAACGGGAATGGGAACAGCCGCTGTTTCATGCAGAGATTAAACGACGAGTAATCACAGAAATCAATTGTCTTCGGCAAATGGCTGCTTCTATGATGATCGTCTCCAACGAGTTAGCTTTTGAGCCGCTTTCATCGCCACTTGTATTCTACTATGCGAAAACATTAGGAGAATTACATCAATATTTTGTGTCAGAAGCGGATGAAGCGGTGCTTGTTGAGCATGGCTTGCCGCTTATACAGAAAGGAGGGGAAGCACGATGAAAGGTGTGATGTTGCAAGGAACGGCTTCAGACGTCGGAAAAAGCTTAGTAGCAACAGCTCTTTGCCGTTTACTTTGGCAAAAAGGATTCGAGCCAACTCCGTTTAAATCGCAAAACGTTTCCAATAATTCATATGTCACTGCCTCTGGAAAAGAGATCGGTCGCGCCCAAGGGTTGCAAGCGGAAGCGTGTCGATTAGAAGCCATTCCAGCGATGAATCCGATTTTATTAAAGCCATCAGGTTCTGGACGTTCAGAAATTGTACTGCGTGGGGAACGCCAAAGCACGATTTCTGGAATGGCTTATCGGGAAGCGTATTATGAAACAGCTGTACAAGTGATTGAGCAGTCACTTAATGAACTGAATGAGCTCGCTAATTTTCTCGTCATTGAAGGAGCGGGAAGTCCTGTTGAAATGAACTTAAAGAAAAGAGAAGTCGTCAATATGAAGGTCGCGGAAATGGCCGATGTGCCGGTTATTTTAATCGCGGATATTAACAGGGGAGGGCTGTTTGCCAGTGTCGTTGGAACGCTAGAGTTGCTTGAACCACATGAGCGTGAACGAGTGAAAGGGGTCATTATCAATAAGTTTCACGGCGATCCTAAGCTGTTTGTGGAAGGAAAGCAATGGTTGGAGGAACGGACGGGACTGCCTGTACTTGCTGTTTTACCGTATTTGCCGAACCATCGACTAGAAGGGGAAGATTCGCTGTCGCTCACCGATCGTTTCTCATCACAAACGAAAAAAGCGTTAGACATTGTCGCGATCAAGTTGCCTTACTTATCGAATTACAGTGACATGGAACCTTTTTTACTAGAAAAAGATGTGACCGTTCGCTGGGTGGATTCTGTCGAAGCTTTTGGTGAGCCAGATGCGGTTGTGTTGCCTGGAACGAAAAGTACGTTGCATGATTTGCAGTTTTTAAAAACGAGTGGATTGGCGGGGCGAATTGTTCAATATGCGAAAGCAGGAGGAATGGTCGCGGGCTTATGCGGCGGTTATCAAATCCTTTGTGAACAATTAATCGACCCGGATGGTCATGACTCGGGTGTTGAGGGGCACACCGAAACTGGACTTGGGTTGATCCCTGGGAAGACCACTTTCTTCAACGAAAAAACAACGGTACGGATTCATGGGAAAGTGGCACAGCTGCCAACGATTGATTTGAGCGGCTATGAAATTCATATCGGGCAAACGGTGATTGAAGAGCCCTCTCCATTGGTCATTAGAGAAGATGGCAGCGAGGAAGGCTATTGCTCTGCTGATGGTCGCATCATCGGTACGTATTTGCATCATCTCTTCCATAACGATGCGTGGCGTTCTAAATGGTTGAATCGTCTACGAAGCCAAAAGGGACTTCCTCTATCACAGTTGAATATAATAGAAGAAAAGCAGCAAGCGTATGATGAACTAGCTCATCATTTAGAGCAGTACCTCGATTGGGAAAAATTTATGGCGATTGTCAGCGAGCAAGAAAGGGAAATGCAGTAATGAAGTGGAAAACTTATAAGAATGGATTATTATTAAGCTTTCAATTTTTTACGATTGTCCCGATTCACCGCGAGTTGCCAATGGATGCCGCTCATTTACGAGCGGTGTTACGGATGTTTCCGTTGTTTGGCTTACTGAGAGGGCTGTTGTACGCAAGCATCTTTTGGGCGCTGCTTGAATGGTCGCCGCTGTCACACCTCGGGAATGCTTTCTTGTTGTGGCTACTGCCGATCATTTGGACAGGGGGCTTACATTTAGATGGCTGGATTGATACGAGCGATGCTTTTTTCTCGTATCGTGATCGTGAGCGACGATTGGAAATTTTAAAGGATTCGAGAGTCGGCGCTTTTGGGGTGCTATCGCTCATTATTTTCTTAGCGGCACGCTTTCTCTTTTTCTATGAAATCATCCTTTTCGGTAACAGTCAGCTGGCGTTCGTGATTGGCTTGATTCCGTTTTACAGCCAGATGGTGATGGGGTTATTACTCAATGGCACACCTCCAGCGAAAAAAGAGGGGCTCGCTTATTATTTTCAACAGGGAAAAGATGCGACGCTCGCACTTCGTTATAGCATCTGGCTTCTAGTGGTTGGAGTTGTTATTGTAGCGATCAGTCAGGTGTTCGCAACCTTTCTAATATTTACGGCTGTCACAGCGATCTTTTTCCTTTTTGTGCGCCGCAGCACGATGAAACATTTTGGCGGCATTACCGGGGATTTGCTCGGTGCTAGCCTAGAAGGAGTGGAAGCTATATTATGGATGACATTGTGGTTATCGGTCTCTATCGGCATGGGATAACGACGGACAATGAGCGAAAGGCATTTAGCGGCTGGACGAATTCAATCTTGAGTGAACGGGGGATACAGGATTTGCAGGCGATTCAGCCGCTCATTCCCAAGTATGAGAAAGTGATCGCGAGCGATTTAAAGCGTTGTGTTGATACAGCGGGTATCCTATTTCCGACGGAGACGGTTGATGTGTGGTCGGAGTTTCGCGAAATGAACTTTGGGATTTTAGAAGGCAAGCGCCATCAAGAACTGGAACACCTTGAAGAGTATATCACTTGGGTGAGTGATCCGTTCACGAGCTTTTTGCCCGAGGGAGAATATTTTCATGAATTTGGCTCTCGCATTCGCTCCGGGTGGAACAAATGGCTCGATGTAATGGAACAGCATGAGATGAAACGGGGAGCGATTGTCACGCATGGAGGAGTGATCCGCCATTTATTGACGGAAGTTGCTCCAGTGGAAAAGCAGTTTTGGGAGTGGAAAGCAGACAATGGCCGCGGCTACGAACTGACTGCTTCTCTTTCTTCATTAAGGAGGGGTGAACGATGCATCTCATTACAGGCGGTGCCTTCAACGGAAAAAAGCAATGGGTAATGAAGACGTACGAGCTAGAAGCAGTTTCCCATCAATGGGTATCCTTTTATAAAAGGGAAAAGACAGTATGGACAGAAAGCATCGTCGTGCTTGAAGGAATCGAATGCTATATGAAACAGCTTGTCGAACAAACAGAAGATGCCAAGCTTGCACGAAAACAGTGGAAACAACAACTACAAGCGTGGCTTGATTGGGAAAAAGAAAAGCCTGACCGCAAGCTATTGTTAATCGGCTCGGACATCACAAAAGGAATTGTCCCAATCGAAGCGCTAGACCGGATGTGGCGAGATGCCGCCGGCTGGTGTTTTCAAGAGGCGGCGAAACAAGCCGAGCAAGTCACTGCGATCTGGTATGGCATTCCACAAATTTTAAAAAAACAGGAGGAACCAAAATGAGACTATACACGCGAACTGGGGATAAAGGAAAAACAAGCATTATTGGAGGACGCGTAGACAAAGATGATTTACGCGTAGAAGCATATGGTACAGTCGACGAAACGAACTGCTTCGTCGGTCAAGCGATGACAGAGCTTGATCCAGAAATGTTTAAAGATATTTTAGCAGACCTCGAAACGATCCAACACGAACTATTCGACTGCGGCGGCGACTTAGCCACAGTAACAGGAGCAAGAGGATGGAAGCTACAAGCAGAAGCAGTCGAAGAACTAGAAAAGAAAATCGACCAATACATTCAAGAAGCACCAGCCTTAGAGCGCTTCATTTTACCAGGCGGCTCCAAAGCAGCCAGCATCATTCACATCGCTAGAACCGTCGTACGTCGTGCTGAACGCCAAGTCGTTAGCTTAATGAAAGTTGAACCAGACATCCATCCAGTTACACTGCAATATTTAAACCGCTTATCTGACTACTTCTTTGCCATCGCCCGCGTGATCAACGCTCGCCTTAGTGTGAAAGATGTAGAGTATGTGAGAAGTGCGAAAGTATTTAGGGAAGGGAAGCGGATGGAGAATAAGGAGTAAGTAACTAGGAGATTAAAGTTATTTAATCCTGTACCATATTTCATAGATGTTGAGTAATCATCTATGAAATATGGTTTTTTGTTGTTGAAAGTAAAACGAGTGATAAATTATAAAAATTTACATTCCACGTAGTTGAAAGAAAATTAATTGTTCTATTTGAACGTAGTGGGATATAAATTTACATTCCGCATAGTTGAGATAAAACTGTAACCGAAGTTGTAGCGGAGTCGGTGCAATTCTATTTACATTCCACCTAGTTGAGATAAAACGTTTGCACTCGTTACATTGATGAAAAACAAGAAGCTGAATTTACATTCCGCTTAGTTGAGATAAAACTAATACACTGTCATCATTGCCTTTGAAATTGTATCATTTACATTCCACTTAGTTGAGATAAAACCCGAATCCATTACCACTAGGAATAAACTTAAACATATTTACATTCCACATAGTTGAGATAAAACGCAGCTGCAAGTCCGCACTTTCGGGAAGCACAACAGTATTTACATTCCACTTAGTTGAGATAAAACGAAAATCAATTATTACTAGCTGAAGATGCTAGTGATTTACATTCCACTTAGTTGAGATAAAACGTATATCCACGATTTTGAGTTACTGGGACAAGCCGATTTACATTCCACTTAGTTGAGATAAAACGCCAGTGATCTTGCTCTATGTAATCACCTAGCATTCATTTACATTCTACTTAGTTGAGATAAAACTTAAGTTGGCACCGCATATTCTGCACTCATCATGACTATTTACATTCCACTTAGTTGAGATAAAACAAAATTGCTGTGAATCCGTTGAAATTGAAGAAATCATATTTACATTCCACTTAGTTGAGATAAAACTCTTTTAGCACACTCGCGGATGAAACTAAAGATTTAAATTTACATTCCACTTAGTTGAGATAAAACGAATCCAAGTTTGAAGAAGCAGTTGAAAGATTGGAAAATTTACATTCCACTTAGTTGAGATAAAACGTAAACGACTTGATGAGATCTTAGTACGAATGTGCAATTTACATTCCACTTAGTTGAGATAAAACTGGTTGGTACCCATATATTTGATTGCGCCATTCTTGATTTACATTCCACTTAGTTGAGATAAAACATATGTCACGGCCGCAATTATCTCACTTGAAAGAGTCATTTACATTCCACTTAGTTGAGATAAAACTAGAACCGCTGAATCAACGTTTAGAAGCGGTCGAGAATTTACATTCCACTTAGTTGAGATAAAACCAGTTGCGCTCATTGCGGCTAAACCTGTTACAAGATTTACATTCCACTTAGTTGAGATAAAACCGACAACAACCTGCCTTTTACCAAAGTCAACAAAGTATTTACATTCCACTTAGTTGAGATAAAACTTTCATCGCTTCTTCGTCAAGAGCGTCCAATGCGTTGATTTACATTCCACTTAGTTGAGATAAAACTCCACACGCCCTTCGAGTCTAATCATACGCTCATTAATTTACATTCCACTTAGTTGAGATAAAACATTAAACAGCATGACTGAGCTAGAGTATCCACCTGAATTTACATTCCACTTAGTTGAGATAAAACGAGAACGTGTTGTGGGGGCGTTGTTGTTTACTATTCCATTTACATTCCACTTAGTTGAGATAAAACCGTGATGCGGTCTTTGCTCATTTCTTGATTCATGAAATTTACATTCCACTTAGTTGAGATAAAACTTCAATTATCTTTTACCTAAAGAAAAACCCGCAAATATTTACATTCCACTTAGTTGAGATAAAACGAGAACGTGTTGTGGGGGCGTTGTTGTTTACTATTCCATTTACATTCCACTTAGTTGAGATAAAACCGTGATGCGGTCTTTGCTCATTTCTTGATTCATGAAATTTACATTCCACTTAGTTGAGATAAAACTTCAATTATTTTTTACATAAAGAAAAACCCGCAAATATTTACATTCCACTTAGTTGAGATAAAACGAGATGTAGCAGCTGGTAACATCGATGCTTTATCTGTATTTACATTCCACTTAGTTGAGATAAAACGATGACGGCAAATGCCATTCGTGCTGGTTGGTGTGAAATTTACATTCCACTTAGTTGAGATAAAACAAAGGTGGAGGAGTACGGAAAGGCTCTTTTTGACGATTTACATTCCACTTAGTTGAGATAAAACATACAAGAACGATACGATATCAGCATCCTGCTCAAATTTACATTCCACTTAGTTGAGATAAAACGTTCCCACTGTTTTACCTTGTCCAGATGCTCATTCTTATTTACATTCCACTTAGTTGAGATAAAACTAATGCTGCTATTTCGGATTGCTTGAGGGAGGCAAATTTACATTCCACTTAGTTGAGATAAAACGTTTATTATACGCTTGGTAGTTATATTGAATCAACATTTACATTCCACTTAGTTGAGATAAAACGCTCACAATTATATAAATAAATAAAAAGAACTGCTAATTTACATTCCACTTAGTTGAGATAAAACTTTGATTGAACGCTGTGAAGGAATACCTTATAGTCATTTACATTCCACTTAGTTGAGATAAAACTGTCAGATGAGAGGTTGAAAGAGTTATATGAAATAAATTTACATTCCACTTAGTTGAGATAAAACAAGTTAACTCGTCATAGTTACTGACAATAGCTTCATTTACATTCCACTTAGTTGAGATAAAACGACAATGTATGTTGATACTGATGTGCACATGTTCGAATTTACATTCCACTTAGTTGAGATAAAACGACAATTTATGTTGATACAGATGTGCACATGTTCGAATTTACATTCCACTTAGTTGAGATAAAACGACAATTTATGTTGATACAGATGTGCACATGTTCGAATTTACATTCCACTTAGTTGAGATAAAACACTTACGTGTCATCGAAGCTCCACTTCCTTGGATATTTACATTCCACTTAGTTGAGATAAAACAATTTAACTCGTCATAGTTACTGACAATAGCTTCATTTACATTCCACTTAGTTGAGATAAAACGACAATTTATGTTGATACAGATGTGCACATGTTCGAATTTACATTCCACTTAGTTGAGATAAAACACTTACGTGTCATCGAAGCTCCACTTCCTTGGATATTTACATTCCACTTAGTTGAGATAAAACAATTTAACTCGTCATAGTTACTGACAATAGCTTCATTTACATTCCACTTAGTTGAGATAAAACGACAATGTATGTTGATACTGATGTGCACATGTTCGAATTTACATTCCACTTAGTTGAGATAAAACACTTAAGTGTCATCGAAGCTCCAGTTCCTTGGATATTTACATTCCACTTAGTTGAGATAAAACAATAAAACTTCATATACACCATCTTCAGAAAGAAACCATTTACATTCCACTTAGTTGAGATAAAACCATCTGCTGTTACACCAAACTCTCCACCTAAACGGTATTTACATTCCACTTAGTTGAGATAAAACAATGACACCTATTAATGATGCAGGGAGAAAGATGCAATTTACATTCCACTTAGTTGAGATAAAACCCCTCATTTGGTCATTATAAAAAAGTACTTGTATCAAGGGTTTGTAAGTGATTCGCTAAGCCTATTTTAACATAAATTGCCGTAAAGCCGCAGTCGTGAATCGTAAAATTTGGAAAAATAGACTTGAAAGTTAATGGGGACAAGGCTTCAACAGCTTTTAGGTAAAATAGAGCTTTACTGCAAATATGAAAAAGCTTATTTTTCAATCTTCTATATCTACTCCAAAAGTTAGCGTAAACCATCTTTCTAATCAATGTGAAGTGAGAATTATAACATAAAGCCCATCCGAATTTTTATGAAGGTCATCGTTTATAATAATAGGTGTAAAGGCACTTATTTAACAACATTGACTACAATTTATTAAAATGTTTTGATATCAAATTTTAGTCTTTTAGAAGCTATAAATATTTGACAATCCAGTAGGTCTTGTGTGAAAATAACTATATAAATTAAAAAATATTACATTTTTTATAAAAAATAACAATAGATAATTAAGGAGTTGAGATGTTGAAACTTGAAGTTAGTTTTAAGACCAATCGTTTAATGCGCCGATATAATTTTCAGTTTGCTAGTGTAATAAAGGCTGCATTATCGGAATCCAATAAGACTTTAGTCAACGAGCTTTATGAATATCAAGGACGAAATAATAAGAAAATGAAGTCATTTGCTGGATCTGTTTTTTTGCAATCATATGAAGTGAAAGAAGACTATTTTGATGTAAAGGGAGAAGTTAAGCTTATTATTAGCAGTCCCCAGGCAGATTTGATGTTGTATCTTTACAACGGTTTAGTTCAGAAGAAGCAATATGAGTATAAAGGGTATCATTTAGAAGTGACTAATGTACGGATGCTAAGAGAAAGATTGCCTCAAAAAGAGCGAGTGCTTTTCAAGGCATTATCACCAATTGTTGTGAAGGAAAAAGGAGGGCGTTTTTTATCTCCGACTGATCCGAATTATACAAAGGAATTAAACTATACTTGCAATGAAATTGTGAAAAGTATTCGTGGCTCAGAATTGCGAAGATCGATTCATTTTCAACCTGTATTAATGAAAAAAAATGTTGTTCAGCTTCAGCATGATTCATTCAAACAATTAAACGATCAATCTATTTTATACGTTGAAGCTTATAATGGCACTTTTGTATTAGAGGGGGACGTGGAAGATCTTCAATTATTAGCTCAAACGGGAATTGGCCTTCGACGTGGGCAAATGTTTGGGAATATTGAGTTTGTTGATGAATAAGGGAGGTGAGACTCATTGTCTATAAAAGTAACATTAGATGAATTTTTATATAATGCAGGGGTGCTTGGTTTACTCCGAGTATTTGATCACGCTGGAGTAAACTATACTTTAGATGGGCAGTCTGTTTTTTTTGACGAAACATCCTTTGAGAACATGGAGGCACATTACTTTAATTATTTGATCTATCGTTATCAAGAAAACACATCATGGTATGCGATGGTTTCTAAAGAAGAGATGGTTAAGTATTGTTTAGAAGCGGACATTGATGAAAAAAAGTTAACCGAGCTTAATAAGTTTATCGAGAATACGAAAAGGTGGCTGACATCCAATAGTTATAAAAATACATACCACCTCATCAACGGAGAAAGCATCCCAATTGCTCAAATAGCTAAGACACTGAAAAAAGTAACGATGAAAAAGAAAGAAACGATCTCGGATATAAAACCTCAAATTGAAGAGATGTGTTCAAAGCTTTTGGAGTGTATCACCTATTTAAAACATCCAGAAGCTAAGAAATTTATTGTTGCTAGAAATTTAACCTACACAACTATTCAACCGTTTTGGACGAATGTATCTTTTTTAAATTCCACTGCAAGTAAAAAAGATATGTATCAAGAGTTTCAAAATTACTTCACACGATCTACACAAGACTTTATTGAATCCAAAAAAAATGAAAAAAAGTATGCGAAAAATAAATTGAGCTGTGCCGTATGTGAGCACAAAATGGCAAAGATGTCGGAATGTTTCGATTTAACATGGTTGCAGAAAGTGGGAGTAGATGCAGCGAGGAAATCGTCTCATTACTGGAATCATAATCGTGATTTGTTTGTATGTCCGATTTGTAACTTGATCTATAGCTGTGTTCCTCTTGGCTTTACTTTAGTACAAGGAAAAGGGCTATTTATCAACAATAACCAATCAGTTGAAAAACTAAAATCCTCTAATTCTATGACACTTCAGTCCAATGGAGAAATGATTCAATTTGATGATTTGGAGAATTTAGCTTATTCCAAATTGCTAGATATGGTAGATCATAGTGCTAGTGCTCGAATACAGCTTGAAATCGAAAATATCCAAGTGGTGAAATTTGATCGAAATAATGAAGCAAGACCTTATACCTTTAACATTTTATCAAGACAGCGTGCCGAAGTACTCGTTCGATCCAAAAAAAGCTTGGACTATTTAGCAGGAAAGTATGGGAAAGAAGATGGGGAGTATATCGCTCTTTATCAAGATGTTATGAGACGTTTATATAATGGGCAATCATTTTTTGATTTATTATATCGTTTGTTGAGGCTATCAGCATCAAAAGAGTTTTCAAATGGAGTAGCAATGTTTCATATTTTACAGATTTCAACGAATCAATTTAAAGGAGGAGAGAAGTTTATGACAGGAGAAGAGTTGAAAAAGATTCGTTATTACGGAACGAAACTTCGTAGCGCTTACCGCGGTTCTGAAAACAAATTAGGTGGCATTCTGCATCGTTTGTTAAACGCATTGAAAGTGAAAAATGCTAATAAATTTATGGAAACTTTGATTCAAGCTTACAGTTATAAAAAACAAGTTATTCCTGCTGTGTTTGTACAAGCTTTAGAGGATAAAGATACATTTCAAACCATTGGCTATGCTTTTTTATTAGGACTTGAAGGATATAGTGGAGAAGAAAAAAAGGAGGATGAGTCTAATGAATAAAAAAGGATTAACATTAAGCATGATTTTTGAAGCGGAAAGTGCGAACTATGGTGAAGGAGTAGGGAATGTTACGTCTCTAAAGAAAATCTCTCGTGGTGATAATGAGGCTTACACTTACATTTCACGTCAAGCTTTACGCTACAACATTGTGGAGCAAATGGGAGCAATGAATACGCCGCTTGGTTTAGACGGCACGGTACTTCAATTTCATCCAGAAGCAACGATTGCAGATTATCCTGAAATTGACCTTTTTGGCTATATGAAGACGGTAAAGCCGACGAAAACTAGATCAGCAGTCGTTAGGTTATCTAATGCTGTTTCTCTTGAAAGTTATAATACTGACATTGATTTCTTAACGAACAAAGGGTTGTTAGATCGTTTTAACGCAACTTTAGCTCAAGAGGAAGAAGCAAAGAAAGGCGGAAACATTGCTCAAAGTGAGATTCATAAATCCTTTTACGCTTACACGATCACCGTTGATTTAGATAAAGTGGGAATTGATGCAAATGATGGATTGGAGATTCCTTTATCAGAGCGTGCAGCCCGCGTCAATCAATTATTAAAAACATTAAAGTTTTTATATCGTGATATTAAAGGACGTCGTGAAAATCTTTCACCGATATTTGCTATTGGTGGCGTGTACTCTATTAAAAATCCGTTTTTTGAAAATCGTTTGAGATTACATCAAAATTGTTTATCTGTTGAAACAATTCAAAGTGTACTCGCCTATGACGAAGAAGTGAAAGAACATACTCAAGCAGGTCTTGTGAAAGGAATTCTAGCTAATGACGAGGAAATTGAGAACAATTTACCAGTAACGTCAATGGCTGAATTCTTTCAACAATTAGAGAAACAAGTGCAAAATTATTACCAATAAGTAGGTGATGAAGTGAAAGGGATTCGGATCGAAGCTTATCAAAATCTAGTAAACTATCGAAAGCCAGCTAGTTTTCAATTGAAAGAAACATTTCCACTTCCACCATACTCAACTGTGATTGGTATGATACATGCCGCCTGTGAATTTACTAGTTATGTGCCGATGAAAGTGAGTGTCCAAGGTCGATATCATTCAAAGGTGAATGATTTATGGACACGTTACGAGTTTGCTGGTAACTCATTTGAAGAAGGCAGACACCAAGTGAAAGTAAGTGACGAAAGTGGAAAGATATACGGTATTACACGTGGAGTCGCTACAGCTGAACTGCTTGTAGATGTAGAGTTAGTGATTCATGTTGTGCCAGAGGATGAGTCGTTAGTGGCCATTATTAAGGAAGCGATGCGATCACCACAGGAGTTTTTATCCCTAGGTCGTCGGGAAGACTTGCTACAAATCACGAATATTAAAGAAGTGGAGATTGAAGAAGGAGAAATTGAAGACGATCAGTTATTTCACTTTGATATCTATGTGCCACAATCTGCGATAGAGGAAGAACAATCTTATAAGTTGTTGGGAACGTCTTACTTGCTGAATAAAACCTATCAATTGATAGAGTTATCAAAAGGGAAAGTCATTCGGCAATGGGAGAAAATCAATGCTTTTCATATACCAGCTTCTAATACAAATAGTTTATATGCAGACTCGATTCTAGATTTAGATGAAGATGGTTTTGTTGTGTTTTTAGTATGAGTTAAAAAGAATGGGAGAAATTCCATTCTTTTTTTAGAAAGGAGAAAAATATGTTTGATCGACTATTAGCCAAATCAGAAAAAGGAAATCAAAAAGAAGAAACGATCATGGAACATACAAATGAGCTACTTAAGCGCCATACTCAATTGAAAGAATTATATCCTCATATTCTCTCGGATAGTGAATGGAACGCACTGTATAAAGCTTGCTATTACCATGATCTTGGTAAAGCTAATACAAAATTTCAAAATAAAATTCGCAAAAAAGAAGAACAAATCATTGATCCACTTCCTGATCTTCCGGAGATCTCACATGGCTATTTAAGTGCAGCCTTTTTATCGAAAAAAGAGCTAGCAAAAGAGTTGACGAATGATGAAATTGGCACGTTATATAAAGCGGTATTTTACCATCATGAACGTGAGGATGATTTAGTAGAAGTAAGAAAAAAGATTCTTGAAAATGATGTTTCACAATATATTGATAGCTTAAAAGCTCAAGGTTTTGAAGTTGATAACATTAAAACAAATTACGCTCGCTACCTCAATAAAGCGGAGTTAAGAGGAGAAAGTCTTCATCAATTTATCAAAATAAAGGGTCTGTTGAATAAACTAGACTTTGCGGCTAGCGCCCATGTAGAAGCAGAAATTTCACATGATGGTTTAGTGCAACATTTGAATAATTTTATGCAGGAAAAGGGTTTTTTACGAAATGAATTACAACAATATTTGTATGAGAAGCAAGATCAAAATCATGTTGTGATCGCATCAACAGGTATTGGGAAAACAGAAGCTGCTCTGTGCTGGATTGGTGATTCAAAAGGAATATTTACTTTGCCATTAAAGGTATCTATCAATGCAATTTATGATCGGATGAAAGAGGATTTAAAATACGAACCAGTCGGTCTTCTTCATAGTGATACATTGTCTGAATATTTGCAGCGCGCAACGGAAGATGAATCATTCAATCCTGTATTAGTTACACAAACGAGACAATTATCTTATCCGCTGACAATTTGTACAATCGATCAGTTAATTGATTTTGTTGCAATGTATCCGGGTTTTGAAATGAAACTTGCTGTGCTTTCTTATAGCAAATTAGTGATCGATGAAATTCAAATGTATAGTCCTAGACTCGCTGCCTTTATCGTTTTAGGATTGAAAAAGATTGTAGACATGGGTGGACAGTTTACTATTTTAACCGCTACATTTCCACCTTTATTGAGTGAACAAATGCGTCAAATGGGGATTCCGTTTGAACAAAGAGAAGAACCTTTTCTAAAGAAAGATGAAAATGGTCAAACGATTGTTCGACATTTTATGGAAGTTCGCGAAAAAGATTTAACAATAGAGGATATTATTCAAAACGGTGTAGATCAAAAGGTATTAGTGATTGTAAATACCGTAACAAAAGCTCAAAAACTATATGATGATTTTAAAGTCATAGGTATAAACCCTCAATTGCTACATAGTCGATTTATCCAAACAGATCGAGCGAAAAAAGAACAGGATATTTTGGAGATGGGAAAACACAGTAATGATAGTACCGGAGTTTGGATCACTACCCAGGTTGTAGAAGCGAGTGTCGATATTGATTTTGATGTATTGTTTACAGAACTATCTGAAGCCTCGGGTTTATTCCAAAGAATGGGTCGTGTCTACCGAAAGCGATCTTATGATCAAAACAAACCTAATGTTTTTGTTTATACAGGTGAAGATTTGCCTTCTGGTATTTCAAGGACGAGTAAAAAATCAGTTGTCGATGCAACAATTTTTGAACGATCAAAAGAAGAATTATTACCTTATAGTGGTGAGTTTGTGACGGAAGAAGACAAAATGGATATTGTAGAGAAGATTTATACGATGAAGAGCTTAGAGAACTCTAATTATTTAAGAGAGTTTCGGAATACGATCAATGATTTCGGAAACTTGTTAGCTTATGAACTAGATTCTAAACCAAGACTTCGTGATATTGATAATCAAAACATCATTCCATACAGCGTCTATGAAGAAAATGAACAGCAAATTCTTGCTCTTCAAAGTATTTTAAACGAGAAAAATCCATGGCAAGAAAAAGTAAAAGCTTCGACGGAGTTGAAAAAATATGTTGTGGCGATTCCAACATGGGCATATAAGAATGCACAGAAACAGAAGTTGATAGGTTTAGTAATACGAGCGGGAGGTTATCAAATTTATCCGGTGATTCACTTTAAATACTCCCAAGCTATGGGTCTTACGTATTCGATTGATGAAGATAGTCAATTTATGTAGGAGTGAGAAGTATGGAGCAAATTGAAGATATTAAAGTAACAGGTTTGCAAATCCAATATTACCATGTATGTAAGCGGAAACTCTGGTTATCAAGTCATCAAATATCATTTGAAGATGAGTATGATGTTGTATTGCAAGGAAAGATGCTTCATGAAACCTCCTATCAACGAGCGAAAATGAAAGAGGTAATGGTCGATGATTTTATCAAAATTGATATGCTCAATTCGGAATATGTAGGAGAAGTCAAATCAAGCAGCAAAATGGAGGAGGCAGATCGAGCGCAATTGCTTTATTATTTGTACGTGCTTTTTCAAATGGGAGTAGAAAGAAAAGGAAAAATTCATTATCCAAAGGAAAAACGTGTAGAGGAAATAGAGCTAACACCTCAACATGTAAGTAAAATAGAAAGTTGGCTTGAGGATATTAAGAAGATTATTTCCGCAGCTTTTCCTCCTAAAAAAGAGAAATATCCTTATTGTACGAAATGTGCTTATTATCAATTTTGTTGGGTAGGTGAAGAATAAATTGAAAAATTTATACTTATTTAATAATGGACGCTTACAAAGAAAAGACTCAACGATTTATTTCATACAAGAGGATGGAAGTAAAAAAGTCGTACCGATCGAGCAAGTAGAAAATTTGCATATTTTCAGTGAAATGGACTTTAATACATCTTTCTTCAACTTGTTAAATCAAAAAAATGTCAGTATGCATTTTTATAATCATTATGGATATTATTCTGGAAGCTATACTCCACGAAAAAAGAAGGTATCTGGATATGTTGATGTATTACAAGGGGAGCATGTATCTGATTTAGGAAAACGATTATATATCGCTCAGCAATTTGTATATAGTGCTATGCATCACATGCTCAGAAATTTACGGCGTCACAAAGAACAGACACAACCAGCTATTGATCAAATTATAGAATTAAGAAAATTAATTCCAACTGCCCAAGATATTCAAACACTAATGGGGATTGAAGGAAGTGCTAGGTCAGTATATTATCAGAGTTTTAATGGGATTATTAAATATGAAGATTTTAAGTTTGTGAAGCGCGAAAAGCGACCACCAACTGATCCTATTAATGCCCTGATCTCATTTGGAAATAGTTTGATGTATACATCTGTTCTGTCGGAAATATACAAAACGCAAATAAACCCGACGATTAGTTTTTTACATGAACCATCAGCAAGAAGATTTTCACTATCACTTGATATTGCTGAAATTTTTAAACCATTAATTATGGATGCTCTCATTTTTCACTTGATCAACAATAGAATGATTCAATTGCAGCATTTTGAATATGTTGAGGAAAAAATTTGTTTGTTGAATGAACAAGGAAGAAAATTGTTTATTTCAGAGTATGAAAAGCGGATGAGGCAGACGATCAAACATCGAAAGTTGAATCGTCAAACATCTTATAGATATTTAATTCGATTAGAGTGCTACAAGCTAATTAAGCATTTTTTGAGAGATGAAGATTATAAAGCATTGAAAGCATGGTGGTGAGATATGTTTGTCATTGTTTCCTATGATGTGGATGTGAAAAGAGTAGCAAAAGTGCATAAAATATTAAAAAAATACTTAACATGGACACAAAATTCTGTATTTGAAGGAGAGATTACAGAAGGGAAATTAAAGCAGTGTATGGCTGAAATTGTAGAGAAGGCAGATCAAGAATTCGATTCTATTTATGTTTATCGAGTAGCCAATCCTAATCATATAAAAAAAGTGGTATATGGGGTTGAAAAAGATTTCGAATCAATGTTTTTATAATTTGCAGTAAAGCTCTTTTTTGGTGAAACGTGCTTGAACCCTTGGCCCCATTGACTTTCAAGCCTATTTGTCGAAGGTGTGCGATTCATGACTGCGGCTTTACGGCAATTTATGTTAAAATAGACTTAGTGAATCACTTACAAACCCTTGATATAAGTGCTTTTTTAAAACGACCAAGTGAGGGTTTTATCTCAACTATGTGGAATGTAAATCTTAATGCAGTCACAGCATCCGCCACCGTTTTAACGTTTTATCTCAACTATGTGGAATGTAAATCTTGAAAGCGCGAAATCGGACAATGAATTTGGACATCGTTTTATCTCAACTATGTGGAATGTAAATTCTTATCGTTGGATGATCTTACAGTATGGTGTTCCGTTTTATCTCAACTATGTGGAATGTAAATGGAGTTACTAGGTTTTTAAAGTAAAGGGTAAAATGCGTTTTATCTCAACTATGTGGAATGTAAATTCTTTTAATTCGTTAATCGCCTTTTCAAATTCAGCGTTTTATCTCAACTATGTGGAATGTAAATTTATTATTTCTTTTGTTTTCTCATGTCGTAAAACCGTTTTATCTCAACTATGTGGAATGTAAATTGGCTTCTCTATATCTATATCTACATTAGTATCATCATCGTTTTATCTCAACTATGTGGAATGTAAATATGATTACGACGATAAAAAAATCATGGAGTTTATAAAGTTTTATCTCAACTATGTGGAATGTAAATTTATGATTTAGGAAACGGACCACTTCGATAAGCTCCGTTTTATCTCAACTATGTGGAATGTAAATGGAGTAGCGGAGTTATTAACAGAGCGTGGATTAGAGTTTTATCTCAACTATGTGGAATGTAAATAAACGTCTCGTAACTTACAACCATCATCCCGATAGAGTTTTATATCAACTATGTGGAATGTAAATGTAGTTGATGCTGATAATTAGTACAGCTCCACCGATATAGTTTTATCTCAACTATGTGGAATGTAAATAAACGTCTCGTAACTTACAACCATCATCCCGATAGAGTTTTATCTCAACTATGTGGAATGTAAATGTAGTTGATGCTGATAATTAGTAAAGATCCACCGATATAGTTTTATCTCAACTATGTGGAATGTAAATGGTTTAGCTAGTGCATCTACTGGCACGAGCATCAGCGTTTTATCTCAACTATGTGGAATGTAAATGGTTTAGCTAGTGCATCTACTGGCACGAGCATCAGCGTTTTATCTCAACTATGTGGAATGTAAATCATCATTCATGCTAGACGTTACACTATCGCCAACGGTTTTATCTCAACTATGTGGAATGTAAATCATCATTCATGCTAGACGTTACACTATCGCCAACGGTTTTATCTCAACTATGTGGAATGTAAATAACGACAGTACACAGACAATCACTTATCCTTCAACGTTTTATCTCAACTATGTGGAATGTAAATACTAACGAATGAAAATCCTGTTCTTCTTCGCTTGTGTTTTATCTCAACTATGTGGAATGTAAATAACGACAGTAAAAAGACAATCACTTATCCTTCACCGTTTTATCTCAACTATGTGGAATGTAAATACTAACGAATGAAAATCCTGTTCTTCTTCGCTTGTGTTTTATCTCAACTATGTGGAATGTAAATCTTAATTTCGCTGGCATAATGTTCTCCATTTTTACAGTTTTATCTCAACTATGTGGAATGTAAATATTGGCTTTAACACTAAATCTTGCTGTTACTGTTTGTTTTATCTCAACTATGTGGAATGTAAATACGTCATCTATACAGCATGGGAAACTACACGCAGCAGTTTTATCTCAACTATGTGGAATGTAAATATGAAGACTCTTTGGACAAATTCACCTATATTGATGGTTTTATCTCAACTATGTGGAATGTAAATACCCCGACTAAAATAATTAATAAAAATCAAAAATAGGTTTTATCTCAACTATGTGGAATGTAAATTTGTTTTCTTCGATGAATTGATTGAACACTTCATCGTTTTATCTCAACTATGTGGAATGTAAATACAAACATACCGTCTTCGTCAAACATTTCATTTTCGTGTTTTATCTCAACTATGTGGAATGTAAATTTTCCTTTTTGTAATATAGCAACCTGTATTTGCCGCCGTTTTATCTCAACTATGTGGAATGTAAATATGTCTTCGCTAGGGTTCCACTCCCGATGAATATCAGTTTTATCTCAACTATGTGGAATGTAAATCTAAAAATATTCGCGGTCAAATCGCTTACGAGAAAAGTTTTATCTCAACTATGTGGAATGTAAATTCTCAAACTGGTGGTAAAGTCATATTTTCGGGAACGTTTTATCTCAACTATGTGGAATGTAAATTGGGAAAGTATCGTCTGTACGAACTTTTAAGCAAGTTTTATCTCAACTATGTGGAATGTAAATCTAATGTTTTCACACTCTTTAGATCGATCACGCTATTGTTTTATCTCAACTATGTGGAATGTAAATGTTTGCGTGCATCGCTCACATAATCCATGTTGACAGTTTTATCTCAACTATGTGGAATGTAAATCGCATATTCTGAGATCGGCATCAACCGACCTCCAAGTTTTATCTCAACTATGTGGAATGTAAATGGATTTTACCTTCTTGCTCGATGTTGGGCAAGCTTTCGTTTTATCTCAACTATGTGGAATGTAAATTTCACAAATATCAATAAGTTTTTAACTAGTCTAACGTTTTATCTCAACTATGTGGAATGTAAATAGAATCGGTCATGATTAAAGATATTAGCGGCATAGAGTTTTATCTCAACTATGTGGAATGTAAATCATAATGCTATTGTTTTCTTGAGCTTTCTCAAACAAGTTTTATCTCAACTATGTGGAATGTAAATTGAAACGGATCGGGAATATCGGCCACGTCTTAAAACGTTTTATCTCAACTATGTGGAATGTAAATTTATCTGTACTTATATAAGTTGCATAAGTCGTTGAAGTTTTATCTCAACTATGTGGAATGTAAATAGTTTTACCAAGACCCGAACGGGCCGGTAACCAACGGTTTTATCTCAACTATGTGGAATGTAAATTCAAATGTTACCCAAGCGTTTGGTTGTAATTCGCTAGCGTTTTATCTCAACTATGTGGAATGTAAATCTCAATACTAAGTACTCACCTTTATTATTTATAAAATGTTTTATCTCAACTATGTGGAATGTAAATTATCAAGCGCATGAAGCCTTTTCTGGCACGTACTCCAGTTTTATCTCAACTATGTGGAATGTAAATAACAACACCAAGGCGCTTGAACTTCTCTTGCATTTCCGTTTTATCTCAACTATGTGTAATGTAAATTGTCTCCCCTAACCAAACTATCCAAGCAGGTCAACGGTTTTATCTCAACTATGTGGAATGTAAATACTATGGTAAAGGTGATTATCAGCGGATTTATAACGTTTTATCTCAACTATGTGGAATGTAAATCTACTATTGACGTTTTATTCACTGTCAATAATGTCGTTTTATCTCAACTATGTGGAATGTAAATGTTGGCGGTACTGGTGTCGTGGTTGGAGTGGACGAGTTTTATCTCAACTATGTGGATATAAAGAAGGTTATGCAAGCTAGTGTCTGCCAATAGAGTTTTTACATTCAGATACTTTGCTTTCCTTAAAATTTTGTATTCTTTTCCGAAACAAAAATCGATCATGTATGGGGGCGGTGTTGTCTAAAGCTTCTTCACCCCACACCAAAAAAGAGACAGCCCACGCTATCTCTTTTTTTCATCATCTTCTTATTCTACTTCCCAACACTTGCACACATTCTCTGCTCCAAGTAAGCTTCAAAGTCTTCACTGCATAGCGGCCTGCTAAATAAATATCCTTGTCCCTCGATGCAGCCGTCTTCGATGAGGATTTGGAGTTGGTCGGCGGTTTCGACTCCTTCTGCGATGACGTTTAGGCTTAGGGCGTGGACGAGAGTGAGCATGGCTTTGACGATGGCCCGGCTTTCTTTGTTTTCATGGATGTCTCGGATGAAGGAGGCATCGATTTTTAGTGTGTTGATTGGCAGTTCTTTTAAGTAGCTGAAGGAACTGTAGCCAGTGCCGAAGTCATCGATGGATATCGATATGCCTAAGTTTTGTAGTTGTTGTAAGACGAGTATGGCGTCATCGATATTGATAAAGATGCTTTCGGTGACTTCGATTTCAAATAGCTTTGGCTCAAGGCCCGTTTCTTGTAATATGGCTTGGACTCTTTGGACAAAGTCTGGTTGTTCTAGTTGGTAAGGTGATACGTTGACAGATAGCTTGAGTGAACATCCAAGGTCATTCCATTTTTTGGCTTGTTGGCAGCTTTGGCGCATGACCCATTCACCAAGTGGCAAGATGAGGCCAGATTCTTCTGCAAGTGGAATGAATTCTGCTGGAGAGATTCTTCCGAGTTCCGGATGATTCCAGCGAACGAGCGCCTCCATGCCGACGGTTTCTTTTGTTGTAAGGTCTAGTTTCGGTTGATAATCCAGATGGAATTGGTTATCTGTTAGGGCTTTTTTTAAGGCGTTTTCTTTCAGGATTCGGTCGATAGACTGTCGCTCCATTTCTTGATCAAAAAAGGCGCAATCGTTTCGGTTATTGTTTTTCACTTTATATAATGCCATGTCTGCATGAGTGAGTAAGGTGCCAGCTTCTTTTCCACTTTCTGGAAAAGTGGCAATCCCAATGCTACATGACATTGTATAGTGTTGATCGAATACTTTGATTGGTCGATTTAAATTCGCTCGAATTCGTTCAGCCACTCGTTGGACTTCCTCTTGATTGGCTATATTTTTTAATAAAATCGTAAATTCATCGCCACCATGTCGAGCGATGATATCCCCATCCCGGACGCTATTTTTAATTCGCATAGCAGCTTCGACTAAGACAAAATCACCTTTATCATGTCCGCCTGAGTCATTGATGTTTTTAAAGTGATCAAGGTCGATGATCAATACGGCAAGTGAGCGACCATTTTTTTTCACTACTTCGATTTCATTGTAGAGCGAGTTCATAAAGTATCTTCTATTAGGCAGATTTGTTAATGGATCGTGATAAGCGAGATGACGGATGAGCTCATCTGACTTTTTTCGATCTGTTGTATCGCGTGTGACAACGACAAAATGTTGGATCGTATCAGCGTTGTCGTAAATTGGATTTAAGTTCGTTTCCGCATTTATATACGATCCATCTGCTTTTTTAAATCGAAATTCAAGCTTTGATGATGTTTGTTTTTTTTGAGCGATGTTTTTCAATTCGGTTAAGACTCTCTCTTTATCCTCATCGTGAACCCAATTTAAGAAAGTTTGTGACTGTAAAAGAGATAGGTCATATCCGAGTAAGTTTTCGTGTGAAGGGGATAAGTAATGAAAATGCCCCTCCACATTGATAATCGCAATGAGGTCGGAGGAATATTCGGTAATGAGTCGATATTTTTCCTCCATTGATTTACGGGCTGTTATATCGTTACGGATCGATACGTATTGATAAGGAAGATCTTTCTCATCTAGAAATGGAACGATCGTCGTATCTACCCAATAGAACGAACCATCTTTCGCTCTATTTCGAATTTCTCCCTTCCAGATACGACCTGAGCTGATCGTTTTCCACATTGTTTGGAAAAAGGTTGGGGGATGGAAGCTAGAGTTTAATATATTATGATTTTTCCCAATTAATTCTTCGCGGCTATATTTAGAAATGTGACAAAATTGATCGTTGACATAAAAGATGTTTCCTCGCTTGTCTGTCATGGCAACAATTGAGGATTGATCTAGTGCATATTGGATATCAATCAGCTCTTTTTTCATCTTTTTAAACAATTCATCGTCAGAGCCAATATTACTGTGAATCATTTTGTATCCTCCTATAAGTTTGACTAGTTATTTATATAAAGTTGGGTAACATGATTTTTACAAAAAATTAATTTGTATTTACCTTTTTTACAATAAATATACCACAATTAAGGAATTTTTTAATGTGTTCGTTTGCATAAAATAGAAATTTCTTTGAAAAGTAGGAAATGATAATATATAGATAGAGTTTTTAGATGATTAAATGATCAGTTTAAGGGGGAGAGCCTAGATGAAGAGATTATCAGTGATGGTGTTATCTATCATGCTGTTAACCGGTTGCGGTGATAGTCTTTATGACGAGTCAATGAAGCAGGGAAAGTTAGCGATGGCGAATGGTGAGTTTGCTAAAGCGAAGGCATCATTTGAGCTCGCATTAGATGAAAAACCAGATGACCCTGAAGCTTCAGGAGTTTATGAGCAATTAGTTGTGTATGAAAATGTTCAAAAGGAGATTGAAAATGGTCAATGGGATGAGGCGTTAACGAAAGTCGAGGCCTTAAAGAAAGCACAGAATATCGAAAAAAGCTTAAAGCAATCATTTGATGAATTAGTAAACATGGCCGAAAACGGGAAAGAAAATGAACGTGTTGTTTCAGAAAAAGTAGAAACGATTAAAGGACTAGTGAGTGAAAAAAACTATGAAGCGGCTCAAAAATTGATCGATGAAATGAAACAGAGTGAACAGTTGAAGGTTGCTTATCAGCTTTTTTCTAATGAAGTCGATCAGGTGTCATCAGAGATTCAGTCAGGTATTCAGCAGCAAGCAGAAGCGGAAAAGGAAGTAGCGGTTCGAGAAGCTGAAGCTGTCAAACGAAAAGCTGAGAATGAAAGTAGAAAAGTAGAGTATTATTCAAAGTTAGATCAGATTGAGATGGGGATGGCAGATTTAGAATACATATATGAACAGGGTACGACCGTGGAAGTGAGAGAGGCGGAATCGGAGCGGTATAAACGTTGGGATGACGCATTGAATGAAATATATGGTGTATTGAAGAAGCAGCTACCATCTAATGAAATGGAACAATTACGTAAGGCGCAGCGTAAATGGGTCACGTATCGAGATGAATCAGCAGAGAGTGCGGCGGCTAGTTATGAAGGTGGATCATGGGCATCTGTACAATACGTTAGTACACAAGCTGAATTAACGAAACAAAGGTGTTACGAGCTTGTAGATCGATACATGAAATGATAGGGATGGAGATGACAGGGTGAAAGAACTTTATCTTTCATCCTATTTCTTTTTTAAAAAAAAGCAAAAAAATATTTTGAAAATTTACTCATTTTTGTTGTATAATAATTTTAATAAATACAAACTGTTATATAACATAGGGGGTTTTACAGATGGGAGGAACGACTTTTTCGAAGGAGTTAGCGCCAGTTTTGGAGAATGCAAATTTGCAAGATTATGAGCAAGCAGTACATCAGGCAGATTGGAGGAAGGTGGCTGAGCATTTCACTTGGTTTCAAACAGGGAATGTAAACATGGTATATGAAGCGATTGACCGTCATGTAAAAGAAGGGAAAGCGGAGAAAACCGCTTTGTTTTTTACCGATGGGAATCGGGAGGAGCAGTATACATATCAGCAGATTCAAGAACAGTCTTGCCGCTTTGCGAATGGTTTGAAGTCACTCGGTGTGGAGAAAGGTGATCGCGTCTTTATCTTTATGCCGCGTAGTCCAGAGCTGTACTTTTCTCTACTAGGTATTGTGAGAATGGGTGCGATTGCTGGGCCGCTGTTTGAGGCGTTTATGGAGGAAGCGGTGAAGGATCGTTTGGAGGATAGTGGGGCGAAGGTGGTTGTCACGACACCGCAACTATTAGAACGTATTCCTGTCAATCAATTGCCGAATTTAGAGAAAGTGATTTTAGTCGGATCAGATGAGAAGACAGCGGACTACATCGTACCTTTCAATGAGCTAATGAGCGTTTCAGATGAGTACATCATCGAGTGGGTGGAACGTGAGGATGGTATGCTGCTGCATTATACTTCTGGTTCAACTGGCAAGCCGAAAGGGGTACTGCAAGTTCATGATGCAATGCTTCATCAATATGTTGCGGGCAAATGGGTATATGATCTTCATGAGGATGATATTTTTTGGTGTACGGCAGACCCCGGTTGGGTGACAGGAACATCCGCTGGGATTTGGTCACCTTGGCTGAATGGGGTCACAAATGTATTGCGTGGCGGTCGATTTAAAGCGGAAGATTGGTTTGCAACGCTTGAAAAGTATGGGGTGTCAGTCTGGTTTAGTGCACCAACTGCTTTCCGGTTATTAATGGCGAGCGGAAATGAAATGCCAAAAGCGTATGACCTTTCAAAGTTGCGTCATATTTTATCAGCGGGTGAGCCACTCAATCCAGAGGTGATTCGTTGGGGACTAGAAACATTAGAGTTGCGCATTCATGACAACTGGTGGATGACGGAGACAGGCTCATCGATTTGTGCCAATTTCCGCTGTAATACAATCCGTCCGGGTTCCATGGGAAAACCACTACCGGGAATTGAAATGACGATCATTGATGATGACGGTCAAGAATTACTGCCAAACCGCATGGGAAACTTGGCCATTAAGCCACAATGGCCAGCGATGATGCGTCAAGTATGGAACAACAGGGAGAAATATGAAAGCTATTTCTTAAACGGCTGGTTTGTCACAGGTGATTCTGCCTATAAAGATGAAGAGGGTTATTTCTGGTTTGAAGGGCGTGTCGATGATGTTATTAACACATCTGGTGAACATGTGGGACCATTTGAAGTTGAAAGTAAGTTAGTCGAGCACCCGGCTGTAGCTGAAGCTGGAGTCATCGGTGTACCAGACCCGCTTCGTGGCGAAGTGATTAAAGCATTTATCACGTTGCGACCAGACTATGCAGAAAGCCCGGAATTACTTGAAGAGATTCGTCAGTTCGTTAAAACTCGCTTAGCCGCTCATGCCGCGCCAAGACAATTTGAGGTTCGTGATACGATGCCAAAAACTCGCTCAGGTAAAATTATGCGCCGTGTATTAAAAGCGTGGGAACTTGGCTTGCCGACAGGGGACTTGTCTACTATGGAAGATGATTGATAGAGAAAGGGTGCTGATTCAGTAAACCGGGTGTGCGACTCAGTAAAAAAGCTCGCACTCCGCAAAAAGCGATCGTGAGTCAATAAGAAGGGGGTGTCGAGAAAATGACTTTCTCGACACCCCTAGTTGTATTTAATTTTTATATCCATCCACAACTAAATCTAATTTTCCACTTGCTGGATCAATCACTAGTCCATGAACAGGAATATTATTTTGCATCAATGGATGGCTTTTTACCATACTGACACTATGAGTTACGCTTTCTTCTACACTATTAAAGCCTTCGAGCCAACCATCAACATCAATGCCAGCATGCCTTAATGTGTCAATTGTTTCTTGCTTTACGCCCCGCTCAGTCATTGCCGCTAAAATATTTTCGCTTTTTAGCGAGCTCATGCCACAATCGTGATGGCCGACGATTAGCACTTCATCTGCTTGCAGCTGGTAAACCGCTACGAGTAAACTGCGCATAATACTTCCGAATGGATGGTTAACGATCGCACCTGCATTGCGGACAATTTTGACGTCCCCATTTTTGAAGTTCATTGCCTTCGTCACAAGCTCGACAAGACGAGTATCCATACAAGTTAAAATTACGACACGCTTATCCGGAAATTTATCCGTTGCAAATGCTTCGTATTGCTTACTTGCTACAAAATTTTCATTATAAGTTAAAATTTCTTCTAATAACGTCATCTCGTCATTCCCCCTTCGTACATCTTCTATTTTACATGAAGATGGCGAAGGTGAGAATTTTTAATTCGTTTTTTTACATTAATTCAACAATTTTTTTGATTGAATGGTCGAGTTCTTCCATTGGAATGAAGCGGGCTTTCCGGAACATTTCTTTTCCTTCCACAAAGAAAATGAGGACAGGGATCGTGAAGATGGAATACTCTCCGGCAATTTCAGGTACATCGTCGGCGTTGATGTGTAATAGTTTCACTTGTGGATAGTTCGTTAATAGTTCCTCCACTTGTGGTAAAACCGCGTGACAAACCGAGCAATTCGGTCGTGAAATATAAAGTAAAGTGAGTGGATGCTCCTTTAATCTTTCGTGAAGGGTAGATAGCGATGAAATTTTTTCCAAGAGGATGACCTCCCTTTTTTATTTAATTATACCATTAGGGGTATGTTAGAGCAAGAGCGATGGCTTTATAATACGAGTAGACAAGGAGGAGTTTATATGGCAGGAAGAAAAGAAGACGAATTACAAGACATCACCCTTTTAGGAAATCAAGGGACCACATATAAATTTGCTTACGATCCATCCATTCTCGAAACATTCGATAACAAGCACCAAAATCGTGATTACTTCGTGAAATTCAATTGTCCGGAATTCACGAGTCTATGTCCAATGACCGGACAACCGGATTTTGCGACGATTTATATCAGCTATATTCCAGATGTGAAAATGGTGGAAAGTAAAGCGTTAAAGCTCTATTTATTTAGCTTCCGCAATCACGGCGACTTCCATGAGGACTGCATGAACATCATTATGAATGATCTAATTGAACTCATGAACCCACGCTACATCGAAGTTTGGGGCAAATTTACGCCACGTGGCGGGATTTCCATTGACCCGTATACAAACTGGGGCCGTCCAGGAACAAAATATGAGCAAATGGCCGAATACCGCATGATGAATCATGATTTGTATCCGGAGAAGATTGACAATCGATAAAAATGATTAGTGATGGTAAGGGGACTATGCTACACTAACGTTAACTTGTTTCGATAAACCCTATTCATTTGTGAGTAGGGTTTTTTTTATTGTTCTATGAAAACGAAAAAACAGACTCTACGTGTAGAGTCTGTTTATATATGGTAGCAATTATGCTTTTTGAACGTTAGTCGCTTGTAATCCACGTTGACCTTGTTCGATATCAAATGTTACAGCTTGACCTTCGTCTAAAGATTTGTAGCCTTCACCTTGGATAGCTGAGAAGTGAACGAATACATCGTCTCCGCCTTCACGTTCGATGAATCCAAAACCTTTTTCTGCATTAAACCATTTCACTTTACCTTGTTCCATTATTGTTTCCTCCTCGTGTGCTGTACACACATTTTGTTACTATCCTTGCTCTAAAATCTTCCAGACGGAAAGTTGTAACACTTATCAATCCTTACTGAACAAAAATAATTCTTCTTAAACATATCACACAATGTTATACAATACAAGGAGAAACAAAATATGATTGAAAAAGAGTACTATAAATTTAAACAGCTCAGTTCTACAGTTAGTAGCCCTTTTACACTATATCAATTTTTAGACATAGTATGTATTTCTTTAGGAAAGTAGGCGATTAAATGACTAATCTATTTAAAATTCACCAACCGAAAATCCCGCAAAATGTAACTTCAGTTGAGTTTAATGATTTAAAAGAAGAGCACTATTTTAAGAAATGCGTGATCCGTGATTGCTCCATTGTCGGGGAAGAGATTGAGCGAATCCAATTTGATCAAGTCGTTTTCGAAAATGTTTCTTTCATTGATGTGAACTTTCGATTTGTTGAATTGGTTGATGTTATTTTTGATAAATGCGATTTGTCCAATACCGAATTTTGCAATGGAAGTGTTCATCGAGTCGAGTTTAAAAACTCTAAATTATTGGGTTTGAATTTTGCAGATGCGGTGTTGCGTAATGTCGTGTTTGAAGAGTGTCAGGCAAGATTAGCTTCGTTTGGTTATGCAAAATTGAAGCAGGTGAAGTTTCAACAATGTGCCATTCAAAGTGGGGATTTTTATGAATGTCAGTTGGATAAAGTCGAGTTTAATCAATGCAATTTAGATGAAGCAAACTTTGAAGGCACGTCACTTAATGGAATCGACCTGAGTAGCTGTGAATTTCACGAACTTAAGGTCTCAGCAGAGAAATTAGCAGGATGTACCGTGTCTGAAGAACAGGCTATCGCTTTTTCTCGATTATTGGGCTTGAATATTAAATGAAGAAAGTGCTCGTAAGGTTAAGTGAATGATTGGAAAGTGGAAGAAAGCGTTGGCAAGGTCAAAGAAATAAGTAAAAAGTGGAAGAAAGTATTGGCAAGGTCAAAGAAACGAGTAAAAAGTGGAAGAAAGCGCTGGCAAGGTCAAAGAAACGAGCAGAAAGTGGAAGAAAGCGCTGGCAAGGTCAAAGAAACGAGCAGAAAGTGGAAGAAAGCAGTAGTAAGGTCAAAGAACGCCAAGCCGTCTCTAAAAAGCTACTTTATAAATTTTCATTTTGCTGCCCGATTTCTTTGCTAGCTAGTATTTCATTAGCGTCTTTTAAATCTTCGTACTGGTCTACTGAGTCACCGAGCGATTTTTTGACGTCAGAATGAATCGTGATTTGTGGATCGTGTGAAATTGGTTCAGTTAGTTTTAATTTCTTTTTCATAGTATCATCTCCTTATGATTAGTGTGAGTCGAAAATCTGTACTTATACGAAAAAAAGCAGACAAAAGAGTGTCTGCTTTTTTTATCCAGTATCTCGATCCGATCGCTTCAGTCCATACGTCGCTGAACAGCGCCTTTCGCCTTTCGTTATTGTCTAGCTCCAGCGGCTAGACTCTCGGACATAAGTCGTCACGTCTATGTGGCAAAAAACACCACTTAGACGGTCCGCCTGATGTCTGCCGAGTCTAAACAGCCGCTTTCGCCTTTCGTTATTCCACATTAAAGTATCTTGCGTCTGGGTGGGCGAATACGATGGCGGATACGCTTGCTTCGGGTTCCATCATGTAGCCTTCGGTGAGGTGGACGCCGATGTCTTCTGGTTGCAATAGTTTAAATAGTTTTGTTTGGTCTTCTAAGTTCGGACAGGCCGGGTAACCAAAGGAGAAGCGCTGGCCTTGGTATTTGGCGGCGAAGCGTTCTCTCATTGTGAAGTCGATGGGATCTGGGAAGCCCCATTGGTCGCGCATTTCTTGGTGGATGCGTTCAGCAAAGCCTTCCGCAAGTTCTAACGCCGTAGACTGGATCGCATGACTTTGCAGGAATTCGCCTTTTTCTTTAAATTTGGCGGCTTGATTACGAACATCGAAGCCAGCCGTGACGACGAACAAACCAACGTAATCGATTTCGCCGCTGTCAACAGGTTTTAAATAATCGGCTAGGCAAAGGAATGGCTCTTTTTGCTGCCGCGGGAAGGTGAAGCGTTCGATTTCTGTTTTAGCATCCGCTGGGTCGTAAATGATGACATCATCTCCGTCCGATTGAGCGGGAAAAAATTGATAGACGCTCGCGGTTTTTAGCAGGCCATCTTGTGAAAATTCATCGACGGTTTCTTTTAATAGAATCGCGCGTTCATCTTTTTCAGTGAGCAATTTGTCTATTTTTCCTTTTAAGCCGAGGTGGTGACCGATCAATGTTTGCATATTGATATACGGCTTTAAATGGGCAACTGGATAGTCGCGCTGAATATGCTTTCGTAAGTCGCGCGGCTGATAGACAGGAGCATCTTGCCGTACTGTTTTTACCGGCTTATTTAATACAGCAACCGCCGGCTTTGCTGTTTCGCGGTACGCTTCAATTTCTTTTCGTTTTTCCTGTTTTTCGGAAAGTTCATTTAATAGCTGTGACTTTTCCTCTTCATTTTGCAGGCGACTAGCAATCGATAGTCCATCCATCGCATCTTTTGCGTATAAAACAGGGCCGGTATATTCTGGCGAAATTTTTGTCTCGGTGAAGCGGCGAGAGAGGGCGGCACCTCCAACTAAAATCGGCACATCAATGCTAGCCGCTTTCATATCCTGAGCGGTCAACACCATTTGCTGGGCTGATTTGACGAGTAATCCAGACAGACCGACCATATCAGGATTTTCCTTTTTAATCGCTTCAATTAATTCCGACGGTGTTACTTTAATGCCAAGATCGACTACTTTAAAGCCGTTATTGCTTAAAATAATATCGACGAGATTTTTTCCAATGTCATGCACATCCCCTTTGACGGTAGCAAGGACGACTTTTCCTTTGCCATTGTCATTTTCTTTCTTTTCCATATATGGTTCTAAAAAGGCGACGGCTGCTTTCATCACTTCAGCACTTTGCAATACTTCGGCGACGATTAATTGGTTGTCATTAAATAATCGACCGACCTCGGCCATTCCTTTCATGAGTGGACCATTAATAATATCAAGCGGGGTATCATACATCGTTAATGCCGCTTCCAAATCAGGGATTAAGCCTTCTTTCGTTCCCTCAACAACGTAATAAGCAAGCCGTTCCGGTACCGTTTTCGGAATATCTTCTTCTTTTTTCTCCTTTTTCTTATCGCGGTAAAAATCGGTGAAAGCGGCTAACGTGTCATCATTCGTATGAAATAACAGCTTTTCCGCTAGTTCGATCTCACCTTGTGGAATCGAAGCGAAACGTTCTAATTTTTCCGTATTGACGATCGCGTAATCGAGACCAGCCTGCGTACAATGATATAAATAGACGGCATTCAGTACTTCGCGGCCGACAGGAGGGAGACCGAAAGACACATTGCTCACACCGAGAACTGTTAAAGCTTTTGGTAGTTTTTCTTTAATTAATCGAATACCCTCAATCGTTTCTTCAGCGGAACCGATGTATTGCTCATCACCAGTGCCAACAGGGAAGACGAGCGGGTCAAAAATAATATCCTCAGGAGCAACTCCCCATTTATTAACGAGCAGGTCATACGAGCGAATAGCGACTTCTAATTTTCGGTCGCGAGATACAGCCATGCCAATTTCGTCAATCGTACCGACGACAACCGCCGCTCCGTATTTTTTGACGAGCGGAAGGACCGCTTCAAATCGTTCTTCACCGTCTTCTAAGTTAATCGAGTTAATGATCGCTTTTCCTTGTGAATATTTCAGTGCTTTTTCAATCACTTTTTCATCTGTCGAATCGATGACGAGTGGCACTTTGACTTTTTTCACGACCTCTTGCATGAAGTTTTCCATATCCTCAAGCTCATCGCGATCCGGGTTGGCTAGACAAATGTCGATAACATGGGCGCCGCCTTTTACTTGGGCACGGGCGATTTCCGCTGCCTCTTCAAATTTGCCTTCAATAATTAGGCGTTTAAATTTTCGTGAGCCAATCACGTTCGTTCGTTCTCCGATAAATAATGGTCTCATTGTGTCATCGTATAAAAGCGGCTCAATCCCTGAGACGGCATGGTCATGGGGATGTTCTGGACGCGGGCGAGGAGGGAGGTCCTTGACCGCTTCCTTCATCGCTCGAATATGGTCAGGCGTTGTCCCGCAGCATCCGCCAACGATATTAAGCCAGCCTTTTTCCGCAAAGCCTTTGAGCTTTTGTGCTAAAGAGTCTGGCGATTCATGATAACAGCCTTCTTCATCTGGAAGCCCGGCATTTGGATAACAGCTAACAAAGCCTTTTGATAAAGCGGAAAGGGAGCGGATATGATCGGTCATAAATTCTGGTCCAGTCGCACAGTTTAAGCCGACAGAGAGCGGATGAATATGCTCGATCGAAATATAGAACGCTTCAATATTTTGTCCAGCAAGCGTTGTTCCCATCGGTTCAATTGTGCCGGAAATCATGACAGGGAGCGTTTTTCCTGTCTTTTCAAACGCGCGTTGAATCCCGAGCGTTCCCGCTTTGACGTTGAGCATATCCTGACTCGTTTCCATTAAAATTAAGTCAGCACCGCCATCAATTAGCGCCGTTGCTTGGAGCTCGAAATCTTTGCTTAAAGTTTCAAAGTCGATGCCACCTGTGACAGACAATGTCTTTGTTGTAGGTCCAATCGCTCCAGCAACGAAGCGCGGGTGATCAGGTGTTGAAAAATCATCGGCGCATCGGCGGGCAATTTCTGCGGCACGTCGATTGATTTCATACGTATGCTCCCCGAGATCATATTCATTTAACACAAGCTCCGTTCCGCCAAAGGAATTCGTTTCGATAATATCAGTACCGGCTTCAAGATATGCTCGGTGAATGCGATCAATTACATCAGGGGCGGTCATATTTAAATATTCATTGCAGCCTTCATAGTGTTCGCCACCGAAGTCCTTGGCGGTTAAGTTGGCTTGCTGAAGCATCGTTCCCATCGCCCCGTCAATGATGAGTATGCGTTTTTCTAATTCTTGTTCAATTAGATGTCGGTTGGACATGAGAAATCCCTCTTTCGTTTGTTTTTCCATCGAGCTGTTGAATATATTCGATGAGTTGAAGCGACATTTCGTATCGCAAGAACGGTGTGATTAAATAAATGCCGTTAAACAGCTCTGCCGCTGTGTCGATCAGCTCCTTTGCGATGGTGACGCCTTCACGAACGGAAGCTTCCCGATCTCCTTCGCAAGCTTTCATGCGTTTCAATGTTTCATCCGACAATTTAATACCAGGCACTTCGTGATGAAGAAACTCAGCATTTCTTGAACTTGTTAAAGGCATAATGCCGATAAAAATAGGTGTTGGCAAATGCTTCGTCGCTTCGTACACCTCGATGATTTTCTCCTTTGTAAATACGGGCTGAGTAATAAAATAATCCGCTCCGCATTCGATTTTTTTCTCTAATCGCTTCACTGCGCGGTCAAGCACACGCACATTTGGGTTAAAGGCGGCGGCAACGGAAAAGTTGGCTTTTTGTTTAAATGGCTTCCCGGAAAAAGAAATGCCTTCATTCATTCGCTTAATCAATTGAATGAGCTCTAAGCTCGATACGTCATAGACCGAAGTCGCCCCAGGGAAGTCGCCAATTTTTGTGGGGTCGCCAGTGATTGCTAGTACGTCATGCAAGCCTAGTGCGTGTAAGCCCATTAAATGTGATTGCAGCCCGATCAAATTGCGATCGCGGCATGTAATGTGGACGAGCGGTCGAATATGATGATTCATTTTCAATAAAGACGCGATCGCAAGGTTACTTACTCGTGGAGAAGCGAGCGAGTTATCGGCCATCGTAACAGCGGCGATGCCTGTTTCGTGCAACGCTTTCGCTCCTTCGATATAAGCATTGGTATCTAGCTGTTTCGGTGTATCTAGTTCAACAATAATCGTTCGTTCCGTTTTCACTTTTTCATGTAGGCGTGGAGTAGGCGGAACGGTCGTTTCTTTAATAATAATGGGTTGTTTTGTTTTTACTTTTTTTTCGGTAATCGGTGGGAGAGAAGCTAATGCTTTTTTCGTCGCTTCGATATGCTTTGGCGTCGTTCCACAGCATCCACCGATTAAGCGAACCCCTTCATTGCGCAGTTTGACTGCCGCTTGCCCGAAGTAATCGGCTTCTGATTCATAGACGATTCGCCCGTCCTCGACATCTAGTAGACTAGCGTTTGGATAAGCCGATAGGAAGGCTTTTTCCGGCAAGACCACTTCTTCTAACGCTTGAATCGTATGGTGAGGACCGAGTCGGCAGTTCACTCCAACGACGTCTGCTCCTAAACCTTCGAGATGATGAAGTGCCTGATTTAGAGCCATCCCGTTTTGGAGTACACCGGGCTCATGCATCGACACTTGGGCAATGAGTGGGAGATCGGTCAGACGACGAACCGTTTTTAACACTGTCGTTAATTCATCAAAATCATAATACGTTTCAAACAGGAGGCCATCTGGTTGTTCGGACAAAAGGCTGTCCGCTTGTTCACGAATTGCCGTTTCAATTTCCGTTAATGTCACGCTATTTTTTCTCATCCCGCGGATGCCGCCAATCGTTCCTAACACGAAGCGCCCATTTGGGGATGCTGCTTTTTTCGCAATTTGCATCGAAGCTTTGTTGAATTGTTGTACGCGATGCTCCAAGCCATAGCGTGCTAGTTTATGAGCATTGGCCCCGTAGGAGTTTGTCTGAATGACATCGGCCCCCGCTTTAATATACTCAAGATGAATTTGTTCAATCACTTCTCGTTTTTCCACATTTAATTCTTCATAGCAAAAGTCAATTCCATATGAATAAAGTAATGTTCCCATCGCTCCGTCCGCCGTTAGCACCTCATGTTTCAATCGATCTAAAATGTTCATTGTATTCACCCTCTCTAAAATAAAAAACGCCTTCTTAAAAAATAAGAAGGCGTTGTCATTAACGATCGCTATTCCTTCTTATCTGTCAAACGAATAAAATCGTTTGCTGGAGTTAGCACCGGACCGATCATCGGCTGGTTGCTGAAGCGTCCTAGGGCCAGTACCCTCGGCTTCTCTTGATAAGAAATACATTATTTAATTGATAGAAACATCATAGCGGTTGTGACAGAAAGAGTCAAGAGAATATTTAGAATATTTATTTAATTTATATTGTGAAAATAGCATGTGAAATGAGAAGTTTCTGAGTTTTAGAACTTTATTAAAAGCCATTGATGAACATGGATTAGAGGACTATACTTGCATTAATTTGACATTCGGATCGATTAATTGGAGGAGGAAAAGAAGTTGAATCAGCTTCGTTATTCTTTATTCGTATTGTTAGGAGCTTGTAGCTATGGCTTGCATTCGTCGTTAGTTAAACTGACAACAAATGCGGGTTATCAGGCAGAACAGGCGACTGGTGCTCAATATTTTTTTGGATTGCTGTTATTATTCGTGGTTGTGTGGTTTACGAAACGAGTGAAATTAAATATGAAACAGCTGGGCTCATTGTTGGGGGTTGGAATTTTATTAAGCTTAACCGGCGTGTTTTATGCGACGAGTATCGAACAATTATCGGCTTCTATGGCGATTGTTCTATTGTTTCAATTTACTTGGATCGGGATTGTGATTGAGTCTATTTATTTAAGAGCTTGGCCATCTAATTTAAAGTTGATTTCGATCGTTTTTCTTTGGGGAGGTACGTTGTTAGCCGGAGGTCTTATCTCTGGTCAAATGGATTGGATGAGCCAGACGAAAGGGCTTGTGTTCGGTTTTTTAGCAGCGATTACGTTCGCTTTATTTATTTTCTTTAGCGGAAAAGCAGGAAAAGGTGTACCGACCATTCAAAGAAGTTTAGTGATTACAGTTGGAGGGTTTTTGACGGTATTATTCTTTGTACCGCCTACATTTATTGTGGATGGAACGCTCACGGGCGGGTTATGGGCCTACGGTCTACTCGCTGCGCTGTTCGGTGTCATTCTACCAGTGATTCTCTTTGCGATTGGTACCCCACATATTGATTCTGGAACGGCAACAATTGTTGGAGCGGCGGAATTACCGGCGGCTATTTTATCAGCGATGCTCATTCTTGGTGAACAAATTACGCCAGAGCAGACAACTGGGGTGTTATTGATTTTAATCGGAATGGCCGTTCCACAGTGGCGTTCAAGAAAAATGGCGCGTCCGAAGAGAGTGTATACGAATTAAGGCTACCTTGCTTATATAAGGTAGCTTTTTCTTATCTTTGCAGGTTTTTCGATATGATTCAAGAATTAAAAAGGTAGGAACGAAGAAAGGATGGGGAGAGCATGGCGACAACATTACAGTTTATTAAAGAGGATTTCGAGAATAACGTATTTTTTCAGCATATTGGCTTTGAAGTGGTTGAGTTTGAAGATGATCGGGTAAAAATTAAGCTAAATATTAAAGATGTATTATTGAATACGAATGGCACGCTGCACGGAGGGGTGTATGCAACGATGCTAGACTTTATTCAAGGGATGCTGCTTCGGGCGGTCACAAAAGAAAAATGCGTGACGACTAATTTAACGACTCACTTTCTCGCTAGTGTATCTTCAGGTGAAATATTTGCGGAAGCAACCATCCTTCAGCAAGGCTACAAAATTGCTTTTATTGAAGGGGAAATCACAGATGCGGATGGGCGTTTGCTTGGCAAAGGAACAGGAACGTTTAAGATCATTCGAGAGAAGTAACCGTTCTTCAACAAGTTGTCGCAAGATTGTTAAAGAAAAAAATGATATACTTTCGGTAAAAAGTAATCTATTGAAGGTGGATCATGGATGAATAGGCAACTTTGGAATGATGCGCAGGCTTTTATAAAACAATGTTACCCAGAATTAAATAAGTCGGAAATGGAACGAACAAAACGTTTGCAAGAGATTAAGGAGCAAATTGAAACGACGGGAAGTTATAGTCATACATATGAAGAGTTAGTGCATGGTGCGCGAATGGCTTGGCGCAATAGCAATCGTTGTATCGGTCGCTTGTTTTGGCAAACGCTACATGTGTTTGATGAAAGGGAAGCACGCACGGAAGAGGAAGTGTTCACAGCACTTGAGCAGCATGTTGACTATGCCACAAATGATGGCAAAATTCGCCCCACCATTACGATATTTTCGCCGACTGTGCCGAATCGAGACGATGTGCGGCTTTGGAACCATCAATTAATTCGTTATGCAGGTTATGAAACAGAGACAGGAATTGTGGGCGATCCTTCGTCAGTGGAATTTACGGAACAATGTGAGAAATTAGGTTGGTGCGGAGAAGGAACCGATTTTGATTTGTTACCATGGGTCGTACAAATCGGTAATGAGTCACCGAAGTGGAAGCAAGCTCCTAGTCAGTTGATGAAGGAAGTGGAACTTGTCCACCCGGAATTTTCGTGGTTTCGTGAGCTCGGTTTAAAATGGTATGCGGTGCCCATTATTTCTGATATGAAATTAGAAATTGGCGGTTTAGAATACAAGTCTGCGCCATTTAACGGCTGGTATATGGGAACGGAAATTGGTGCGCGTAACTTAGCGGATGAATTTCGATATAATTTGCTTCCAGTGATTGCCGAGCGAATGGAGTTAAATACGAGCAAAGCTTCTACACTTTGGAAGGATCGTGCACTGATTGAATTAAATGCGGCGGTGTTACATTCTTTTAAAGAAGCGGGCGTCAGTATTGTCGATCACCACACAGCAGCCCAGCAATTTAAAGTTTTCGAACAAAATGAGAAGCAGGAAGGGCGGGCATTAACGGGAGATTGGACGTGGCTCATTCCACCGATTTCACCGGCTGTAACTCACATTTTTCACCAGCCATATGATGATACGATTCAAACACCGAACTACTTTTATCAAGATAAACCGTATTAATTTGTGCTGAGGACAAAAGGCTGACCCGATGAGGTCAGCCTTAGTTTGTCTTTAGCTTTTCACTTTTTGTAACATTTTTAACACGTGCAAAGAGCGGCCGGTCCCAATTGCTACTGATTCTAACGGATTGGGGGCAACATGAACGGGGACGAGGATTTCTTCACTGACCCATTCCTGCATTCCTTTTATTAAAGCACCGCCACCACTTAATACAATTCCTCTATCAACGATATCTCCGCTTAGCTCTGGAGGAGAGGTTTCTAATGTTGTTCGAATCGTTTCTAAAATGGTCAGTAGTGATTCTTTAATTGCTTTTTGGATTTCATATGAACTGACTTCAATCGTTTTTGGTAAGCCAGTCAACAGGTCACGCCCGCGAACGTCCATCTTTTGTTCTTGATGCTCAATTAAGGCATGGCCAATTTCCATTTTTATATTTTCTGCGGTTCGTTCACCGATGAGTAAGTTGTAAGTTTTTTTGACGTATTGGACGATATCTTCATCAAGCTTGTCACCTGCAAGGCGGATGGAATTACAAGACACGATGCCACCATAAGAAATGATCGCAACCTCTGTCGTACCGCCGCCAATATCAACAATTAAGTTGGCAATTGGCTCTTCCACTGGTAAGTCAGCTCCAATCGCAGCCGCAACAGGCTCTTCGATTAAGTGCACTTCCTTCGCTCCGCTACTTTTAATCGCATCTTCAATCGCCCTTCTTTCTACGGAAGTCGCTCCTGAAGGGACACAAACGACAACAGTCGGTTTTCGCAAATTTAAGCCAATTTCTTTACTTGCTTTTTGCATCAACCCTTTAAGCATTTCTGATGTAATATCAAAGTCGGCAATGACTCCATCTTTCATTGGACGAGTAGCAATAATGCGACCTGGTGTTTTCCCAATCATCTCCTTCGCATCAGAGCCAACCGCTAACACCTTTTTTGTCTGTTGATCAATAGCCACAACAGACGGTTCATTGACGATAATCCCCTTATCCTTACTGTAAACTAATAGGTTAGCAGTTCCTAAATCAATCCCAATTTCTGCTTGTCCAAACATCACATATACCTCCAATATTAACTCCTTTAAGTATGGATCGGAAAAAGATGCCTGTATAGGGGACAATGTATGGAAAAATAGATGTTACAAATTGATGTGAATTATAACGGTTTTGTGTTGTAGTCAGGTCAAAGGTCTAAGTGGTTATGGATAAAGATCCCATGAGTGTTGTTATTAAAAATTAATATTTGTTACAGAATAGTGCCGTCTCTATAGTTTGGCTTGTTGTGTTTATTTTATGATAGGAGGATATATATGCTTAGGAAAAAAGTGTGAGATGGATCGAGGAGGTGGGATCTTTCTTGGATGTTTTGCATGTTTCTTCGACCTTGCCGGTGGTTTCTTCGACGTTCTGCATGTTTCTTCGACCTTGCCGGTGCTTTCTTCGACGTTCTGCATGTTTCTTCGACCTTGCCAGTGCTTTCTTCGATGTTCTGCTCACTTCTTTGACCTTGCCAGTGTTTTCTTCGACGTTCTGCATGTTTCTTCGACCTTGCCGGTGCTTTCTTCGACGTTCTGCATGTTTCTTTGACCTTGCCAGTGCTTTCTTCGACGTTCTGCTTGCTTCTTCGACCTTGCCAGTGCTTTCTTCGACGTTCTGCTTGCTTCTTCGACCTTGCCAGTGCTTTCTTCGACGTTCTGCTTGCTTCTTCGACCTTGCCAGTGCTTTCTTCGACGTTCTGCATGTTTCTTCGACCTTGCCGGTGCTTTCTTCGACGTTCTGCATGTTTCTTTGACCTTGCCAGTGTTTTCTTCGACGTTCTGCATGTTTCTTCGACCTTGCCAGTGCTTTCTTCGATGTTCTGCATGTTTCTTCGACCTTGCCGGTGCTTTCTTCGATGTTCTGCTCACTTCTTTGACCTTACGAGATCGTTCTTCGGCTTTATCATCATTTTTTCAATAAAACAGCCGCCTGAAACATCATCTTTCAGGCGGCTTGTTGGAGTGATTGGCTTATTTTTCTCCGTTTGCGAAGAAGTCAGCCAATTCTTTGCTATATTTTTTACGGGCCTTCCGATGTTCAGCACGGTTAGCGGCTGTTTCGTTTAGCCATTTTTCTTCTTTTGATTCCGGTACAACTTCAGGAACAGGAACTGGTTTGCCGTTTTCGTCTAAGGCAACGAAGGTTAGGAAAGAGAGAGCGGCAACCGATGATTCTCCTGTTAATAAGTTTTCTGATAACACTTTCACAAATACTTCCATACTCGTCGTTCCTGTGTAAGAAACCATCGCTTCTAATGTGACGGCATCACCAACACGAATCGGCTTCAAAAAGTCTACAGAATCGGTAGAAGCGGTAACGACAGGTTTTCTTGCTAATTTCGTCGCTGTGATTGAAGCAATATCATCAATGTAAGCCATTAATTTTCCACCAAATAGCGTACCGTGGTGGTTCGTATCAGGAGGAAGCACGTAGCTTGTTTTTATAGATAATGTATCTTTCATTAATCTTTGTTCTCTCATTGCTGTCACCTCTTCAATTATGTCTACGGATTAGTATACATGAAACAGACACAAATCTGTCGTTTTTATAAAAAGTGAAAGAATTCTGAAATTATAGTTGTATTTTAATTCTTTTTAATGTATAAATATTAATAAGCTCAAATATATAAATTACGTGAATAACGTTTAAATAGAAAGGTGAGAGATGAATGGGGACTCAAACAGTGAAGATAGGGAATATGTATGGACTAGACTTTTTAAAGTTAATGGATTTTTCTTCTGAAGAGGTAGCAGCACTGATCGAATTAGCAGATGATATGAAAAAAAATAAGGAAAAATACTTCGATAGCTTAAAGGGACAAATTCTTGGAATGATCTTTGAAAAGCATTCGACTCGTACGCGGGTTTCTTTCGAAGCAGCGATGCTTCAGCTTGGCGGGAATGCGATGTTTTTAAGCTCGAATGATTTGCAAGTAGGACGCGGTGAAACGATTGAAGATACAGGAAAAGTGTTATCTGGTTATTTAGATGGAATTATGATTCGTACACATAGCCACTCAAGAATTGAGGCATTGGCTGAAGCGGCGAGTATTCCTGTCATTAATGGCTTAACAGATTTATATCATCCTTGTCAGGCGTTAGCTGATTTATTGACGGTCTATGAATTTAAAGGCGGTTTTAAAGGAAATAAAATGGTGTATGTAGGAGACGGAAATAATGTGGCTCATTCACTAATGATTGCGTCTGTAATGGTCGGCATGGATTTCACATTAACGGCACCAAAAGGATATGAAGCTGATCCTCAAGTCGTACAATTCGCACAAAAAATTAGCGAGCAAACAGGGGCAAAATTGGCATTTACTGAAAATCCGTTAGAAGCCGTAAAAGGAGCCGATTTCATCTATACGGATGTCTGGACGAGTATGGGACAGGAGGAGGAGGCGAAAGAACGCTTGCAAGTGTTTGCTCCTTACCAAGTGAACGATCAACTCATGGCAGCGGCAAATCAAGACTGCAAATTTATGCATTGCCTTCCTGCTCATCGCGAAGAAGAAGTATCAGCGAGTGTGATGGATGGAGAAAAGTCCGTCGTCTTCCAACAAGCGGAGAATCGGATGCATGCTCAAAAAGCGGTACTTTATAGCTTAATGAAAAAATAATAGCGAGTGACCGGACAGTAAGATGTCCGGTCTTTTTCGTTTTGGTGGTACAATAGAAAATAAAATTAGTGAGCACTGTAAGAGGTGAAGACATGGAACTTCGTCAAATCAAATACTTTATGGAAGTGGCGAGAGAAGAGCATGTAACCGAAGCGGCTTATCGTTTGCACGTTGCTCAGTCTGCTGTCAGTCGACAAATTGCCAAACTAGAGGATGAGCTTGGCGTCGAATTATTTTTACGTGAGGGAAGAAATGTCAAACTCACTTATGCCGGGAAAATATTTTTACAGCATATCGAATCAGCGATGAATGAGATCGATAAAGCTGTAGCCGCAGTCAATGATTATTTAAATCCAGAGAAAGGAAAAATCCGGCTCGGTTTTCCGAATTCGTTAGCAACAAAGACATTACCACGAGTGATTTCCGCTTTTCGAAAGCAATATTCAGATATCGGCTTCGACTTTCATCAAGGCTCCAACAAAGAATTAAAAGAATTAGTTCAAGAAGGAGAGATCGACCTAGCTTTCGTGTCGCCAGTACCTGAAAAAACAGCCAACATCGACACTCATGTCTTTTTTTCAGAGCGAATGCGAGTGCTTCTACCGAGCCAACATCCGTTAGCTAAACAGGAAAAAGTCAATTTAAGAGAGCTGAAGGATGATCAATTTGTCTTGTTCCGCACCGGGTATGATATGAGAAAGCTTGTTCTTGAAGCGTGTCAACAAGTCAATTTTGAACCGCATGTTGGCTTTGAAAGTGAAGATATTTACACTATTAAAGGGCTGGTTGAAGCGGGGCTTGGAGTGACATTGCTACCGGAAACATTGCTTGTAGACCAAACACCGCTTGGGACTGTCAGCCTCCCGATTAGTGTGCCGACAATTGCCAGAACCGTTGGCGTCATCATTACAACAGCAAGAGAGATGCCGCCATCAGAAAAAATGTTTTACCACTTTTTGATCGATTACTACAAGCGCTTGAATCAATTTAGCTTTTAGTTAAAGCAAAAGCCGGGGCTGTCCAGTAAGTCAATTTTCGAGTAAAAAGCACCGAAAATAAAAAGCCAAGAATGTTGATTTTACGGCATTCTTGGCTTTTGCTATTTTTAATTTCCGGGCTGAAAAATCACTTTTCGGACAGTCCCGGCTTTCTATGTTAAATTCCTTCCGCCCAGTTGCCGTTACGGAAGATTGGTTCTTTTTGTCCATCAGCTGTAATGCCATCGATGTTCATTTGTTCGGAGCCAATCATAAAGTCAACGTGGGTGATGCTTGTGTTTAGACCATTCTTTTCGAGCTCTTCTTGAGACATCGTTTTGCCGCCTTCAATACAGAAGGCATAGGCGCTGCCGATCGCTAAGTGATTTGAGGCATTTTCATCAAATAACGTGTTGTAAAAAAGAATATTTGACTCGGAAATTGGAGAGTGATGCGGTACGAGTGCAATTTCTCCAAGGTAATGGGAACCTTCATCTGTTTCTACGAGCTTCTTCAATACTTCTTCGCCTTCTTTAGCTGTCACTTCTGTAATGCGGCCATTTTCAAATGTAACTGTGAATTCATCGATGATATTGCCGCCGTAGCTTAATGGTTTCGTGCTAGCTACGTGACCGTTGACACCTGTTTTATGAGGAACAGTGAACACTTCTTCTGTTGGCATATTCGCCATAAATTCATGCCCTTTTTCATTGATGCTACCAGCCCCGACCCATAAGTGACCCTCTGGCAGATCAATCGTTAAATCTGTACCTGGTGCTGTGTAGTGAAGTGACTGGTAACGTCTGCTATTTAAATAATCCACCTTTGTATGCAGCGCTTGGTCATGTTGCTTCCAAGCTTCCACTGGTTGATCAACATCTGCACGTACTGCTTTGAAAATTGCTTCCCATAAAGCTGGAACTTGCTCTTCTTGAGGGAGGTTTGGGAATACCTTTTGCGCCCACGCTTCGGATGGAGAGGCAACGACACACCAGCTCACTTTATCTGATTGAATGAATTGACGGTATTTATTCAATGCTTGTCCGCTTGCTTTTTGAGAGTTGGCGATTCGTTCAGATTGCACGCCTTTTAGCAAATCAGGGCTAGAAGAAATGACAGACATAAAAGCTGCCCCTTCTTCAGCTAACTCTTCAAGCATTTGTGCACGCCATTTAGGAAATTCATGAAACGCTTCATCAGGAGCAAGGTCATATTTTAATCGAGTAACGGCATCATCGTTCCATTCTACATGAACGTGCTTCGCGCCTGCTTCGTACGCTTTTTTCACAATTAAGCGAACGAATTCTGTTGAGTCAGTAGATGCGTTGATGACCAACGTTTGTCCTGATTGAATATTGACGCCGACTTTAACAGCTAACTCTGCGTATTTTTCTAATGTTTGTTGAAAGTTTGTCATATACATTCTCCTCGCAATAGTTGTTTTCATAATTGTATCAATAAACAGACAGATGGCAAATAAAAACCCCGAAGAGTTCATGACTCTTCGGGGTTTTTCTCGAATAAGCTCTTTAAAATAGCAGGGTCACCAGCAATATCTTGTAGCGTATATTGATCGAGGACAGCGAGATAGGCTTGCAATGCTTTAAAAAGGACATGCTTCAGTCCGCAAACAGAAGTAACGACGCATTGATTTGTTTCCTTATTAAAACATTCGACCAAATGAAAGTCATCCTCTGTTTGCCGCACCACTTGTCCGATGTTAATTTCTTTCGGATGCATCGCCAAACGAATGCCGCCGCCGCGTCCACGAATCGTTTCAATAAGCCCCATTTTGCCAAGCTCATACGTAACCTTCATTAAGTGATTTTTAGATATTTGATAAGCTTCGGCAATTTCTTTAATATTAGCAAGCTCATTTTGCTCTTTAGAGGATAAATAAATGAGTACACGTAAAGAATAGTCGGTGTAAAGCGTTAGTCTCATAAATATTCACCACGAATCTTATAATATTTCCATTATATACTACGCGCTCTATCTTCTCAAAGAAATGTGAACATTTCTTTAAAGATGTATTTTATATATTGCTTTTGTTGTGAGCATCCTGTATAAATAAGATGTATTTAAAATACTACTTTAATGGAGGCACATTATGTTATCTGAAAAAACAATTGAAATTGTCAAAGCAACAGCTCCAGTACTTGAAGTAAAAGGAAAAGAAATTACTACTTATTTTTATAAAACAATGTTTGCTGATCATCCAGAATTACTTAATATTTTTAACCATGCCAACCAAGAGAAAGGGCGTCAGCAAACGGCTTTAGCAAATACAGTGTATGCAGCAGCGAAACATATTGATCAACTTGAAGTTCTTGTTCCAGCGGTGAAACAAATTGGTCATAAGCATCGCAGTTTGGCAGTGAAACCAGAGCATTATCCGATCGTCGGAGAATATTTATTAAAGGCGATTAAAGAAGTGCTTGGTGAAGCAGCGACAGATGAAATTATTAATGCATGGGCAGAAGCATACGGTGTCATTGCGAAAGTGTTCATCGATGTAGAAGCAGAAATGTATAAAGAAGCAAGCGAACAGCCAGGGGGATGGATGGACTTTAAACAATTTGAAGTCGTTGATAAAAAAGAGGAAAGCTCCGTTATTACATCTTTCTATTTAAAACCAAAAGATGGTGTTAACCTACCAGCTTATTTACCAGGTCAATACATCACGATCCAAGTTGAAATACCTGGGGAAGAATATACTTTAAACCGTCAATATAGCTTATCCGCTGCACCTACTCATGATGATTACTACCGCATTTCTGTTAAAAAAGAAATGGAGCAAAAACCTGAAGGCAAGGTGTCTAATTATTTACATGATCATGTGAATATTGGCGATACCGTTGAAGTAAGTGCACCAGCTGGCGATTTCTATTTAGATATGGACAGCGACAAGCCTGTCGCTTTAATTAGCGGAGGAGTAGGCATTACACCAATGATGAGTATGCTTGAAACATTAGCAGCTAAAAAAAGTGCTCAACCAGTCACTTTTATTCATGCTTCTCGCAATGAAGAAGTACATCCTTTTAAAGAAGACACAAAACAATTGATGGAACAGCTAGAAAATGGACAGGCGTATGTGAAATACGAACAAACAGATGGTTACATTAGCAAAGAATTTTTAAAAGAAGTGGTGCACCAAGATAGCATTTGTTATGTATGTGGACCAGTAGCGTTTATGGAAGCAATGATTCGTCAACTAAAAGAAAATGGCATCAGTGATGAGCAGATTCGATACGAATTCTTTGGACCAGCGGTATCTTTGCAAGCTTAATATATGAAAAGGGAATGTCTAGGAGGGCATTCTCTTTTTTTTGTCTTGTTTATGATTTTAAGTAAAAAACGTATGTAAATTTTCAAATTTAATCCGATAAAAGAAATATAAAATAAAAATGATAAGGTGAAAAAAGTATGGATAAGAGCTCAATTATTGGAATAATTCTAGGACTTGTTGCGGTAGGAGTAGGGATGGTGTTCAAGGGGGTTAGTCCAGTTGTCCTTGTGAATCCTGCAGCATTACTCATCATCATTCTTGGAACGATTGGGGCTGTCACGATTGCCTTTCCTGCCAGTGAACTGAAGAAGGTACCTAAGCTGTTCGGGATTTTATTTAAAGAACAGCAATTGATGACACCACAAGAGGTCATCACCCTATTTACGGGCTGGGCAGAATTGGCTCGTAAGGAAGGGTTATTAGCACTTGAGTCAAAAACAAATGAAGTTGATGACCCGTTTTTAAAAAATGGACTTAGCTTAACAGTCGATGGTCAAAGTGCGGATTATATTCGTGATGTATTAAATGAAGAGTTAGCTGCTATGGAAGAAAGACATCAAGCAGGAGCTGGTATTTTTACACAAGCAGGTACATACGCACCGACATTAGGGGTGCTTGGAGCGGTTATTGGATTAATTGCTGCTCTTGGAAATATGAACGATACCGATAGTCTTGGGCATGCTATTTCTGCAGCCTTTGTTGCCACATTGATGGGGATTTTTACGGGATATGTATTATGGCATCCATTTGCAAATAAATTAAAGCGCAAATCCAAGCAGGAAGTGAAAGTGAAAGAAATGATGATTGAAGGGGTTCTTTCCATTTTAGAAGGGGAAGCACCACGCGTATTGGAACAAAAACTCGCTTCTTATTTGCCAACAGAAGAAAAGAAAAAATTATTAGAAGAAGGCGTGGGGGCCAATGGCTAAGGGGAGAAAGAAACAACATGAGCATGAACACGTGGACGAATCTTGGCTCATTCCATATGCAGATTTATTGACGCTCTTATTAGCACTCTTTATCGTATTGTTCGCCATGAGTTCTGTTGATGCGAAAAAATTTCAAACGATGTCTCAAGCTTTTAATGAGGTCTTTCAAGGTGGGGCCGGTGTGATGGATTATCCAAGTACAACGCCGTCAGAGACGATGAATGATCCTAAAAATCAATCACAAGAAGGAAAATTAAGTGGATTAGGTGCGAAAGACCAAAAAGAACTATCCGAAATGCAGAAGAAAATGGCTGAATACATCGAGAAGAATAGTTTGCAAAATAAAGTAGAGACAACTTTGAGCGGTGAAGGGTTGCTTTTGCGGATTCGCGACAACGTCTTATTTAATTCCGGAGTTGCTGAAGTGAGAGAGGAAAATCGCCAAGCTGCTCGAGAGATTTCTCGATTACTCGAAATGGATATTCCTCGTAATATTATCATTAGTGGTCATTCGGATAATATCCCGATTAAAAACGAGCAATTTCAATCTAACTGGGAATTAAGTGCGATGCGCGCCGTTAACTTTATGAAAGTCATATTGGAGAATAAAAAGCTCGATCCACGTCTTTTCAGTGCGAAAGGGTACGGCGAATACCAACCGATTGCATCTAATGAAACAGCAGAAGGGCGTGCCAAAAACCGCCGAGTAGAAATATTGATTTTACCACAGGGAGGAAAAGAAAATAATACGCCTCCAGCAAAAAACTGAACCCGAGAATAGGGTTCAGTTTTTTCATACTGTTGAAAAACAACCTAGACAATGGACAAATTGCGAAATCCTAGGTAAACTCTCCTCGTGAATCAAAGGAAGCGAGGAGAGTTTTTCATGTACATTACTTATTCCAGACAAGAGATTGCGGAGAATCGAAAGTATTATGAAATGATGTATGATGCTTCACATCATTTAGTAAAGATGGACCAAGTCATGGACTGGGATTTTGTCACGAGACAGTTGGAAGGATTTTATCCGCATCGTATCGGTCGACCTACAAAAGATCCGATCATGTTAGTGAAAATCTTACTGATTCAGTATATAGAAGGCTTTCGTTCCGTTCGCTTTACCTGTCGTCAAGTCCAACAGAATGCCACGTATCGCTGGTTTTTAGGTATTTCTCCACAAGAAAAGATTCCAGATCATTCGACGATTTCTAAGTTTCTTTCACAGCGTCTACAAAATGCGACGTTCTGGGAGGAGCTTTTTCATCATTGCCTTCGTTTCATTCATAAAGAAGGATTTATCGCGAACGAAACATGGGTCGCCGATGAAACAGAATTAAAAGCCAATGCGAATAAGCGGGTTCGCGAAACCTGGATAGAAGAGAAAATTATAGAAGAAAAAGAAGAAGATTTAGCGATCATTAATGAACAGCGTGCGCGTCGTGGGAAAAAACCTCTAAAAGCGAAAGATGCGAAAATAGAGGAAAAACAAACAAATGTAAGCCCGGTCGATTCTGATGCACGTTTATCTGTGAAACACGATGCGCGCGGACGTTTTGCCTATTTTGAGCATCGGGTAGTGGACTCGCTTCATAACTTTATCGTCGCCACAGATGTCACGGCGGCGAATGTGCCAGGACATCGTCAATTGATTGGACAAGTCGATCAGTTAAAGAACTTATTTGGGCAATATGCGAAAGAAATCGCTTTAGACTCCGGGTACTACAATGCCACTCTTGCCCCAAAATTGTTTAAACGGGACTTCTTTGTTTATATGTCTTATCGTCGATTCGCCACGAAAGACCACCCTAAGTGTCGTCGTTATCAGTTTAAGCAGGTGAACGAGGATCTCTATGCCTGTCCATGTGGTGTCCCGTTTTATTATAAAACAACGAATCGGCAAGGCTATCATGAATTCAAGCCCCCAAAAGGAAGTTGCCAATCTTGTCCTTTTGCGAAAAAAGAAAACGAAGATCGCGTGCTACGTATCTCCATTCATCAAGAGGTTTATAATCAATTAAGAGAACAGCGCTTGTCGCCTAGAGGAAAGATTCTTCGCTCTGTTCGCCCCTCTACAGTTGAACTGAGTTTTGCCCATAGTAAAGAACTCCACGGTTTGCGCTATGCGCGTTACCGTGGAGTTCAAAAGGTGAAAACGCAAGTTTTGATGACCGCCATCATACAAAACTTGAAAAAATGGGCCAAACTTCGCTCACTTAAGCAAGTCGGCTTACATCTCACACATCAAATTATAGAAGAAATGCCTTTGTAAAACAAATAGAAACAGGAAAATGCCAACAAAATTCTTGGCATTTTCATTGACATCATCTTTTTTCGTTCTTATTTAATGATGCGTTTCGCACCTAAGTATTTGGATTTCCAGTACTTATTATTCATATCAATAACAGAGACACCGTTTTTAGTTGTTACGCCCATAAATTGATTTTTTCCAATATAAATACCTACAAAGCTAGCTTTTTTGCTAGGTTTACCTGTTGTGTTGTAGAATACTAGATCGCCTTCTTTAAGTTTCTTTAGCTCTACATTTGTGCCTTGTTTTTGTATATCAGCTGAATTGCGCGCTAGTTTCACTTTGTTTTTAGTAAATACATGGTGAACATAACCAGAAGCATCAAAGCCTTTAGTTGTTGTACCGCCTTGTTTATAAGGTGTGCCTTTTAGTTTCTTTGCATAAGCAACGATGTTTTTAATTTGTTGTTCCTTTGTGATTTGTTGCACTGGTACCTTAGTTGCTGGAGCTGCTCCTAATACGCTAGTACCTGCAGAGAAGACCATCGCCGTAGCCAATCCAAAAGCAAAAAACTTTTTCTTCATTTGAAAAAACCCCCATTTCAAAATTTACAAAAATATTACATTCAAATTACATATATTACTCTATCATAAATTAAATGAAAAGTCTTTAATTTTTGGGAAAAAATGTTTGTTGTTTTGGGTTATTTTTATGCTAGTAGAATGGCTTTATATAACAAAAAGGGCCTAACTAAGGAGTTAGACCCAACAGATTCTCGTAGACTATATTACTTGTTCTGAACAGATTATTTTCTTAAATTGCCAAGTTCCTCCGCAATCGCCTGCATTTCACTTGGACTGAAATGACTTTTTCGCTGTACCATCTCATAAAGATCTCGCAAATCTTCATAAGAAGCTTCGCCAAAATGATCAGGTTTAATCGCTCCCACGTTCACCATCCGCAACTTAGTTGTAATTTGCTCAATCATAAACTCAATATTCTCAGGCGACTTTACAGAAAGATCCACTATTTTCTTCATCCTCTCGAATCATTTTTTCATATCATTTCATTATTTGAGCTTCTTGTCAATGTGGTGTTTAATCTCGCGTGAACAAGAAGCTCTAGATAGTTGATAGCGGATTTTCTTTGACCTTACGAACGTTTTCTACAATGTTGTCGCTATTTCTTCGATGTTCTGAGTAAGTTCTTCGACTATACAGAGATTTCTTCAATCTTTTAAACCATTCTTTGACTTTACGAACACTTTCTTTGACCTTACGAGAGATTTCTTCGACTTTTCGGCTCGTTCCAGTTCATACGCCACTGAACAGCGCCTTCCGCTTTTCGATTTGTCTAGCTCCAAGCGCCAACGACTAGTGAACTTCCACGTTCCTCCTTGCGATAAGTCAACATCGATTCACTACGTTCATCGTGTTTCCTTTATCTCGATCGGCTCGTTCCAGTTCATACGTCGTTAAACGGCGCCTTCCGCTTTTCGATTTAAGCGCTCATTTTTTTTGTTTTTTCTTCTTTGATGGCTGTTAGTACATTTTTTGTTTCGTGGATGACGACGCCGGATAAGCCGACGAGGCCGATTAGGTTAGGGAATGCCATTAAGCCGTTCATAATGTCAGCGAAGGTCCAAACGACATCCAGTTTTGCGATAGCTCCTATAAAGACAGCGATAACGAAAGCAAGGCGATAATATTTAACAACCTTTTTGCTGAATAAATAAGAGAAGCATTTTTCGCCGTAATAAGACCAGCCAATGATCGTAGAGGAAGCAAAGAATAATAGGCCAAGGGCAACGACATAGGAACCAGCGGAACCAAGGAACATTTCAAAGGAAGCTGTTGTTAGCTCACTACCTTCAAGACCAGTATTATATTGACCTGCAAGAACAATCGTCAATCCTGTAATAGAACAAATTACAATTGTATCGATAAATACTTGTGTCATAGAGACAAGTGCTTGACGGGCTGGCATATCTGTTTTTGCCGCTGCAGCTGCAATTGGAGCAGAACCGAGACCTGCTTCATTGGAGAATACCCCACGAGCTACCCCGTAACGAATGACAGCACCAATTGCACCACCAGCTACTGCATTTCCAGTAAAAGCGTCAGAGAAAATAAGAGCAAAGGCTGCTGGAATGTCACTAATGTTCATCAATAAAATGATTAAACCTGCCAAAAGATAAAAGGCAGCCATAATTGGTACGAAAAACGCCGTCACTTTTCCGATGCTTTTAATTCCGCCTAACAGAACTAACGCCGTGAAAATAGTGAGAGCTAGACCCGTTACCCATGCAGGAATGTTAAATGTTGAATTGACAACACCTGCGACGGAGTTTGCCTGTACGAGGTTGCCGATTCCAAAGGCGGCAATCGCACCGAATATAGCAAACAGGACACCAAGCCATTTTTGCTTTAATCCTCGTTCTAAATAGTACATTGGCCCACCGGACATTTCGCCGTCTTCATCTTGCACGCGATATTTAACCGCTAAAACAGCTTCTGCATATTTAGTAGCCATACCAAAAAAGGCACTCATCCACATCCAAAAAATCGCTCCGGGTCCTCCAATTAACACCGCGGTAGCGACACCGACAATGTTCCCTGTACCAACTGTGGCAGCAAGTGCGGTCATTAATGCTTGGAAATGGGAAATATCCCCTTCGGATTGATGATCCTGACTTTTGCTAAAGGCGAGCTTCAATGAATATGGGAGCAATTTCAATTGTAAAAATCCGAGACGAATCGTTAAATAAATACCTGTACCTACTAATAAGATAAGAAGTGGTGGTCCCCAAATCATTCCGCTAATGTTATTTAGCACTTCAAGAAGTTTTTCCTGATTCATACTTTTCCCCCCTTTTTTAATATTATATAAGAATATTCTGAAAAAACTAGCTATTATGTGAATAAAAATAAGAAAGTAGATAATTTTTGTTAGAAAACACAAATGGGAATAAAGGGAGAGCTTGTTTTTATTTCGACAAAAATAGATTTTATTCGTTGAAATGAAGGGGATTTATGACAAAATAGAGAATGGGTATATATTATTCTTATATAAGAAGGTGGAAAAAATGATTCGAGTGTTATTTGTGTGTCTCGGAAACATTTGCCGATCTCCTATGGCTGAAGCGATGTTTCGTGATTTAGTGAAAAGAGAAAAATTAGATGATATCATTGAAGTAGACTCTGCTGGCACAGGCCATTGGCACATCGGAAAGCCTCCACACGAAGGTACATTATCGATTTTGAAAAAGTATAAAGTGAGTAGTGAAGGATTAAAGGCACGACAGCTAAAGATTGAAGATGGAGCGGATTTCCAATATATTGTCGCTATGGATAGTGATAATGTCAAAAATATCCATAAAAAATTAACTTCGAAAGGGAACGCTCAAGTGATTCAACTTCTTGATTTAGTCCAAGAAGTGACAAACAAAGATGTACCAGACCCTTATTTTACAGGAGATTTTGAAGAGGTGTATGAGCTAATTGCCAAGGGAAATCAAGCTTTATTACAATTCATTAAACAAGATCAGCAGTTATAATGAAAATAAAGAAAGTACATATATTTCAAAGAAGGGATGAATATCATGGGAAAAGTTAAATTTGTTGCTGGGGTAATGATCGGTGCTGTTATAGGAGGAGCGATTAGCCTGACTGATCGAAAAACGCGAGAAGAGATGAATGCATGGGGGAAACAGGTATGTGAATTAGTGAAAAATCGAGAACAACTGATGGATTCTTCTAAGGAAATTATCAATCTGGCGAAAGAAACATATGAGCAGGTCAATGAAGATATTGGATTTATTCGTGATAAAGTAAGTAGCTTGACAGAATTAACGCCTCAAGTAAAAGAATTAATGGAAGAGACGAAAACAACTTTTCTTTTTAATGAAGAAAAATCAGGTTCAGCTACTTCAAAATAATTGGGGGTGGCAGTTTGAAGGTCACGATAGAAAAACAGAAAAAATTTATTATGCATTTAATTGGGCGATTTCAAGAATCAGATATCGCTGGCATTGCCGCGCAAATGGCTTACTTTTTTCTGTTGTCTATTTTTCCGTTGATGATTTTTACAGTGACATTGTTAGCTTATTTGCCCTTTACAACGGATGATTTGTTTGCACTAATTAAAGATTTTGCACCAGAAGAGACAATAGCTACGATTCAAGCAACAGTCGAAGAAGTGGTCAACACTCGCAATAGCAGCCTGTTGTCATTTGGGATTATTGCGACAGTCTGGTCTGCTTCTAATGGGATGAATGCGATTATTAAAGGGTTAAATCACGCATATAGTGTGGAGGAGACTCGTCCTTTTTATATGAATCGAGGGATCTCGATTTTATTAACATTCGGCTTAATTTTAACGGTGGCAGCTGCTTTAGTACTGCAAGTATTCGGTCGCCAGCTCGGTTTGCTCGCTTATAGCTATTTCAATGCATCTGAAGAGCTCATTGCTTTATGGGATTGGTTGAGATGGTCGATTTCTCCGATATTGATATTTACCGTTTTTATGGGCCTGTATTATTTTGCTCCGAGTGTAAAAGTAAAGTGGCGGTCGGTCGTTCCAGGGGCTGTCTTTGCTACGATTGGTTGGATTGCTGCCTCTTTCGGCTTTTCTTTTTATGTGAATAACTTTGGTAATTTCTCTGCTACATATGGGAGTATCGGAGGGATCATTATCATGATGATTTGGTTTTATTTAACGGCATTCATTATTTTACTCGGCGGTGAAATTAATGCTTATAAAAACAGTGAAACTCCATCCGCTACATGAAAAAGCAACGGCTGTGCAGCCGTTGCTTTTTAGCTTGATTTCAATAGTCGTAAACCATTTAAAATAACAAGAATCGTACTTCCTTCGTGGCCGATCACACCGAGTGGTAAATCAAGTGCTTGGAAGAAGTTTGAGATAATGAGTAGCATGATCACCGAAATAGAAAAGATGACATTTTGCTTGACGATTCGTTTCATTTTTTTCGACAGGCGAATGGCTTCTGCGATTTTAGGTAGGTCATTTTTCATTAACACGATATCCGCTGTTTCTAAGGCAACGTCAGAGCCTTCACCCATCGCGATACCGATATTGGCTGTCGCAAGAGCTGGTGCGTCATTGATCCCATCTCCAACCATCGCGACTGTTCCGTGTTTTTCGATGAGCGTTTTCAAATGCTCTACTTTATGTTCCGGTAAACATTCGGCGATAAAGCTATCTAAGTGGGCTTCTTCAGCAATGGCTTTCGCTGTTTTTTCGTTGTCGCCTGTGAGCATAATCGTATAAATTCCTTCTTGTCGAAGCAAATCTAAAGCGAGCTTCGTTTCTTCTCTAATTAAGTCTTTTAACGCAATGACGGCAGCTACGCCATGCTCATCTGCCACAAAAACGGTTGTTTTTCCAGTAGAGGCTAGATCTTTCGCTTGACCAGAAGCAAAAGCGAAGGCTTCTTCACGTCCAACAAAATCCGCTTTTCCGATTTTCCATTCCTTGCCGTCCACTTGCCCTTTGACTCCCCAGCCAGCGACATCTTCTAAATGCTCTGGGGCAGAAAAAGTTAATTGTTGTTTTCGGGCATAACGAACGACAGCTTGAGCAAGGGGATGATTCGACTGGCTTTCGATCGAAGCGGCGACTTTTAACAACTCTGTTTCATCGAGATCCTCGCGAACAATCACATCAGTAACTTCTGGTTTTCCTCTCGTTAATGTGCCTGTTTTATCGAAAGCGATCGCCTTCAAGTTATTTAAGTTTTCTAAATGCACGCCACCTTTAAATAGAATACCGTGACGGGCTCCGTTGGAAATAGCTGATAACGTCGCTGGCATAATGGAAGCAACGAGGGCACATGGAGACGCAACGACGAGCAGCACCATCGCCCGATAAAACGTTTCATTCCAGCTCCAGCCGAGGGCAAAGTGAGGAAGAAACATCATAATTCCGACGACAGCTAATACGACTTTGACATAAGTTCCTTCAAATTTTTCGATAAATTGCTGAGAAGGCGATTTTTCACTTTGAGCCGATTGTACGAGTTGAATGATTTTTTGGAACAAGCTTTCCGTTGATTTTTTCGTCACTTCGACGTAAAGGGAGCCTGTAATATTGACCGTTCCAGCAAACACTTCGCCGTCAATTTCTTTTGATACAGGGATGGACTCTCCGGTAATGGCCGATTCATCAATTGAAGACCGACCTTTTGCGATCATACCATCAGCTGGAATTCGTTCACCTGGCTTCACAAGAATGGTATTGCCAATCGCTAATTCAGAAATATGCACGCGTTCTTCCGATCCATTGATTACCCGCAAAGCTTCTTCAGGCTGAATCTCCATTAACGCCGAAATCTCTTTCTGACTTTTATTCATCGTATACGTTTCAAGAGCGCCACTTACAGCAAAAATAAAGATAAGAATGGCACCTTCTGTCCAATAGCCAATGATAGCTGAACCAACCGCGGCAAAAATCATCAGCATTTCAACATTCAATTCTTTCTCTTCGATGGTTGCTTCAATACCTTCTTTGGCTTTGGCGAATCCGCCGATTACAAAGGCTGCCACATAGCTGACAATTGCTGCGGTGTGCAACCCGTTATGGTCTAATAGCCACCCTGCTAAAATGAGTAAGCCGCTAAAGAGAGCTGCAATTAACTCCGCATGTGGAAGTATTTTCTGAAGCCAAACTGCTTGTTCCTTTGAATGAGAAGATAAAGCTTTTACTTGTGCATCCATAGGAAAAACCTCCTTAATTGATAATTTATTTTTTAATTGAGAATAATAATCATATTCTGAAGTGTGAGAGATAGTGAAAATCGTTATCAATACCGTTAATACAAGCTTTATTAGATGTAGACAACTAATTTTTACTTTAAAATTATTCTAATTAAGGATATCTTAACATAGGACGGTGGAAAAGAAAAGGATAAATCCTTTGTTTTCAAGTCGTTTTTTTATCAGCTAAAATGGAAAAGAATACAATAACGAGTGAAGGGGAAAAATAGGCTTTAACGAAAGAGAGTAGAGTTACTAACTTATAAGGGAAGAGAGGTACACAAATGGGTAAAATATTTGGAATCATGGTCTTACTTGGGGTGCCGCTGTCTGTCGCAGGGTCTTTACTACATTGGTCGAGTATTTTGATGTTTGCGATTTACTGTTTGACGATTATTGCTTTATCTAGCTATATGGGCAGAGCAACAGAAAGTTTAGCCATTGTCGCTGGTCCGCGAATTGGTGGGTTGTTAAATGCTACCTTTGGAAATGCGGTTGAGCTGATCATTTCGATTTTTGCCTTGAAAGCAGGGTTAGTTGAAGTGGTACTTGCTTCGTTGACAGGTTCTGTTTTAGGAAACTTGCTGTTAGTCGCTGGACTTTCTTTCTTTTTAGGTGGGTTGAAATATAAACGTCAAACATTTAATGTGCATGATGCCCGACATAATTCAGGGTTATTAATGTTTGCTGTCATTGTGGCTTTTGTTATTCCAGAGATCTTTACGATGAATATGAATGAAACAAAGACACTTTCTTTAAGTATCGGGGTTTCAATTATATTAATTATGCTTTATTTAGCTGCTTTGTTCTTTAAATTAGTCACTCATCGAGGGGTCTATGTTTCACAAGATGAAAATGTAGAAACTGATCATGAGGAGCCGGAATGGTCAAAACGAAAGGCGCTCGGCATTTTGTTTGCGGCGACTCTTGCCGTTGCCTACGTATCAGAAGGGCTTGTACATACATTTCAAGCCGTCGGCGATCGCTTTGGGTGGTCTGAATTATTTATCGGAGTCATTATTGTTGCCATCGTTGGTAACGCCGCTGAGCACGCGTCAGCGATCTTAATGGCGATGAAAAATAAAATGGATATCGCTGTTGAAATTGCTATCGGCTCCACGCTACAAATCGCCATGTTCGTCGCCCCGTTGCTCGTGTTATTATCATTATTATTTGTGAATCCGATGCCGTTAGTATTCACAATTCCAGAGTTGGTTTCGATGGTCACAGCCGTTTTGGTAGCAATCGTCATCTCAAACGATGGAGAAACAAACTGGTTTGAAGGCTTAACGTTATTAGCTGCTTACGTTATTATGGGCATTGGATTTTACTTACTATAAACGATCAGAAAGTGGAAGAAAGAGCTAGCAAGGTCAAAGAAACGATCAGAAAGTCGAAGAAAGAGCTAGCAAGGTCAAAGAAACGATCAGAAAGTCGAAGAAAGAGCTAGCAAGGTCAAAGAAATGAGCAGAAAAGTCGAGGAAAAGGCTAACAACATCGAAGAAGCTTCCATAATACTAAAAAAGCGCCAATCATCTTCAGTTTTTACCAAAAAATCACTTAATAGAGCCGCTTATTTCAACGGATAAAGAGACCTTACGGGTACAAACTATAGAAAAAAGAAAGCTTGGAGGAAATGACATCATGAAATTCATCCGTTTGCTTTTATCTATAGTAATTGTATTTCTGTTCAGCGGGGTCAATTCCGCCGTAGCGAAACAACCTTTTCAAATTCCTTCTTCGGTCAGAGATATTACGAAGGAGAATACGTTTTTAAATGAAGAGCAAGAAATATCAGAATTACAGCCGACAGAGCTGACGAAAGAATTACTTAGCACATCTAAGGCGAAGATTACGAACCCTAAGTTTATTCGCATGCTCAATGAAACGGATATGAATAAATCGCCGTTTGCATTTGGTGTGAGAGCAGAAATTTACCTTGGAGAGTGGCCGCTTTCCTATCATTCAGAGGAAACTACCCCCAATTGGCAATATCAAAAAATCAATACCAATTTTTATGATAACCGCGGTGGGAAAAACAACTATCAAATGCATTATGTGCAAGAGACATATAAAGTCGTAAAAGGTGGATTGTCAGCAAAAGTACCGCGAGCAGATGAAGTGCAAGAGATGGTGTTAAAATCAGCTATCAAAAAAACAAAACTGCCACTTGCTTACTCAACGGTTATTGGCAATGGAACGAAACAAAATGATATTTACAACGTCGCACCAAAAACGGCTGGCTACTTACATTCCTTTGCCCCTGCGATTCATGAAAAAGGGACAGCGACTTTCGGAGAAGTGTATTTAGTCATATCGGGCTGGAATCGAGCAGTCGTCGTCAAAAATCTTACTTCTAAAAGAGTGACTGCTTGGATTCCAATTAAAAATCATCTGTCATTTAGCTATCAATCCGTTCGTTAATATGTGAAAAACGTTGAAATTGACTTTGCGATCGGCTACCATTTAATTGTGTAAAAAAGAAAGGGGCCATTGCTCATGAAACCAATTAATGATAAAGAATCGCAAGTCAGCTATTTAAAGGAGCGATTAAATATATTTTTAGAAGTGTTGGATTCCATTGATCCTGCTGAAACAGAATTAGAAGATATTGATCGCCTTCTACAAATGATTGATGATATCGAAGTGAAATGTGAACAATTTAAAAGCAGATAATAGTTGTCCCGTGGGTGCCAGAAGCAATTCTGGCACTTTTTGTGTTTACAATTTAATCTCTTTCAAACGAATATGTTCAGCGTTATAATAAGAATATTGAGTCTTATACATAAAGGTAAGTGGGAAGGGGAATAATAATGAATCTTGAACAATTTCAGGAAAGCATGTACCAATTAATCGTTGAAACATCCACTAATTTACCGAAGGACGTTCGTCGTGCGGTAAAGGCTGCGAAGCTTCGTGAAAACGCTGGCACTCGTGCAGCAATGAGCCTAGACACAATTACGAACAATATCCAAATGGCGGATGAAAATATTTCTCCAATTTGCCAAGATACGGGTATGCCAACGTTTAAAGTGAAAACGCCAGTGGGAGTGAATCAGCTTGTTATTAAAGAAGCGATTCATGAGGCGTTGATTCGCGCAACGAAAGACGGCAAACTACGTCCAAACTCCGTTGATTCATTAACAGGGGAAAACAGTGGGAATAACCTTGGTGCAGGGACACCAGTTATTAAGTTTGAACAATGGGAAAAAGATTATATCGATGCACGCCTAATTTTAAAGGGCGGTGGCTGTGAAAATAAAAACATTCAGTACAGCTTACCTTGTGAATTAGAAGGACTAGGTAAAGCAGGCCGTGATCTTGATGGAATCCGCAAATGTATTATGCATTCTGTTTATCAAGCACAAGGGCAAGGTTGTAGCGCAGGTTTCATCGGCGTTGGAATCGGTGGCGACCGTACAACTGGCTATGAATTAGCGAAAGAGCAACTTTTCCGCAACGTAGAAGATGTAAATCCAAACGAAGATCTTCGCAAACTAGAAGAGTATGTAATGAAGCATGCGAACGAGCTTGGCATCGGAACAATGGGCTTCGGCGGTGAAACGACATTGCTTGGCTGTAAAGTTGGAGTAATGCACCGTTTACCAGCTAGCTTCTTCGTGTCTGTTGCTTACAACTGCTGGGCATTCCGTCGCTTAGGTGTACAAATCAATCCTGAAACAGGCGAAATTCAAGAATGGTTATACCAAGATGGCGAAAAAATCACATTCGAACAACAAGCGGAAGAAACACAGTCTGAAAGCCGTACAGTGACTTTACAGGCACCAATTACAGAAGAGCAAATTCGTGAGTTAAAAGTGGGCGATGTCGTTCGTATTAACGGCATGATGTACACAGGTCGTGACGCGATTCATAAATACTTAACAGACCACGATGCACCAGTAGACTTAAATGGACAAGTCATTTACCATTGCGGTCCAGTTATGCTAAAAGATGAAGACGGCAAATGGCATGTAAAAGCAGCAGGTCCAACAACGTCTATTCGTGAGGAGCCTTATCAAGGAGACATCATGAAGAAATTCGGTATCCGTGCCGTAATCGGTAAAGGCGGTATGGGACCAAAAACATTGGCAGCTCTAAAAGAACACGGGGGCGTTTACTTAAATGCCATCGGCGGAGCAGCTCAATACTACGCTGACTGTATTAAATCAGTTGAAGGTGTTGATTTAATGGAATTCGGTATTCCAGAAGCGATGTGGCATTTACAAGTAGAAGGCTTCACAGCAGTTGTCACAATGGACTCACACGGCAACAGCCTTCACGAAACTGTAGACAAATCATCACTAGAAAAACTAGCTCAATTTAAAGAGCCAGTATTTAAATAAGATTGAAATGAGAAAGCGGTCGAAGTTGATTCGGCCGCTTTTTGCCTTTCTTCGATGATAGTTAATCTTCTTCGACCTTAATGAGTGTTTCTTCGATGATAGTTAATCTTCTTCGACCTTAATGAGTGTTTCTTCGATGATAGTTAATTTTCTTCGACCTTAATAAGTGTTTCTTCGACATTACCAAATATTTCTCCGCAATGAACGGATATTTTTCTGCTTTCGATTGAAACTAAAGGAAAAAGAGCAAAGGAAGATGCGTATGAAATGGTTGAAAAATAGCGTGTTGGTGTCACTGTTCCTAATGATCTTCGCTTCTACTGCTTTTTCGATGTCTAATCAAGCGATTCATTGGGGCTTTCAAAAAGGAAAAGATGAGCAGCCAGCACAAGCAGGGAAAGAATATGATGAGATCCTCGAAAAATATGGTGGGTTTTACAAAGCAAACCCGAATGAAAAGGTCATCTATTTAACGTTTGATAATGGGTATGAAAATGGCTACACCGAAAACATTCTTGATACGTTGAAAAAAGAAAAAGTGCCCGGTGCTTTTTTTGTCACAGGTCATTATTTGAAAAGCGCGCCAGATTTAGTGAAAAGAATGCATAAAGAAGGGCATATCATCGGCAACCATTCCTGGACTCACCCTGATCTAACGCAAGTTAACGATGAAAAGTTAAGAGAAGAACTGCGGTTAGTAAAGGAGGAAACCGCTCGACTAACCAAACAAAAAAGCATGCCTTATTTGCGGCCGCCGCGTGGAGTATTAAGTGAACGAACATTAAAGCTGGCGAAAGACGAGGGCTACACCCATGTCATGTGGTCGCTCGCTTTTAAGGATTGGGAAACAAACAACCAAAGAGGCTGGCAATACGCATATGACAACATTATGGCGCAAATTCATCCAGGAGCTGTACTTTTATTGCACTCCGTCTCAAAAGACAATGCCGAAGCACTTCCAAAAGCGATCAAAGATTTGAAAAAGAAGGGCTATCGCTTTGAAAGCTTAGATCATTATATGAAGTCTCGAAAAAAATCGTAAACGTCTGACTCCTGCGTAGCTGTGGGAGTCAAACTTTTTTAGCAAACTCATTGAACGCATATCCTCTTTCTTATAAGGTACTATTTTTTGTTATACTAATAAAAGCAAACCTGTGAAATGAGGCTTAATAATGAAGCAACAAAATCAAATGAAAATCAAATTAAAACAAACGTTTCCGTTAACGATTAAACGGATCGGCATTAATGGGGAAGGCGTTGGTTATTTTAAACGGCAAGTTGTCTTTGTCCCAGGGGCTTTGTCGGGAGAAGAAGTCGTCGTTGAAGCAACAAAGGTTCATCCAAAATTTGCGGAAGGTCGAATTAAAAAAATTCGTAAAGCCTCTCCGCACCGGACAACTCCTCCATGCCCTGTGTACGAGCAATGTGGAGGCTGTCAGCTACAGCATTTATCCTATGATCAGCAGTTAAAAGAGAAGCGGGATATTTTAATCCAATCACTTGAACGGCACACGAAGCTTGATATGGAATCGCTTAATATTCGCGAAACAATCGGCATGGACAATCCGTGGAATTACCGCAACAAAAGCCAGTTTCAAGTAGGGAAAAAAGATGGGAAAGTCGTCGCCGGCTTATACAGCTTAAACTCCCATAAATTAATTGATATTCCGAACTGCAATGTCCAACAACCAGCTATCAATCATGTGCTAACAACGGTGAAAAATATTTTACAAGATGTCAACGTCTCCATTTATGATGAAAAGAAAAAACAAGGCGCTGTGAAAACGATTGTCACGCGAGTAGGAATTGCGACGGGGCAAATCCAAGTCGTACTCATTACTGCTACGAACGAACTACCGAAAAAAGCATTAATCGTCGATGAAATTCAAAAACGTCTGCCGGAAGTCACATCGATTATGCACAACATTAACCCGAAGAAAACGTCGTTAATTTTTGGCGATCAAACGGTCACATTAGCTGGTCAAGAAACGATCGAAGAACAGCTAGAAGACTACACGTACGAACTATCAGCGAGAGCTTTTTTCCAATTGAATCCTGTGCAGACAACAAAGCTTTATAATGAAGTGAAGCAAGCAGCGGCTTTAACAGGAAAAGAAAAAATCGTTGATGCTTATTGTGGTTCCGGAACGATCGGGCTCTGGGTCGGCAAAGAAGCAGCGGAAATTCGCGGCATGGACGTTATCGCTGAATCGATTAATGATGCTAGGAAAAATGCGAAAACATACAATATGAACGCCGTATATGAAGTCGGCACAGCGGAAGAATGGCTACCAAAATGGCTTTGGCAAGGATGGAAGCCCGACGTCGTTATCGTCGACCCACCGCGTACAGGCTGTGATCAGAAATTTTTAGACACATTGAAAAAAATCAAACCGAAACGCTTCATTTATGTCTCGTGTAATCCATCGACATTGGCGAAGGATATTAACCAATTGAGCGGGATGTATGAGGTTGAATATATTCAACCTGTCGATATGTTTCCGATGACGGCTCATGTCGAGGCAGTGGCGAAGTTGGTTTTAAATAATTAAGAAATAAACCACTAACGAATCGAAGACGTATTGTTCATGCAATGGTCTGAAGTTCTTAAGGTGGAGGCAGTCGTAGGAGAGCTTCTTTTATGGGAAGCTCTCTTATTATTTTATGTAAATTCACTTGTTGTTTTTAGGGTGTTTTTTTCCTTACAATGTAGAATAGGGAAACGTTATATAGAAGGGGAGTAATGCGTATGAAAAAACAGTATTTCAATCTTATTCAATTTTTTGAGGGATATGTACGAAACTATCGAAGAATGAATTTATCTTATCTACATAATCTTTCGATGTTACGATGCTGAATTTGATTTAGAACGAGTATGTGCGTTGGTATATGTACTTTGATGAAGAATGTTGACCTTTTCAAAGTTCTATATTGAAGAGGTGAATACGACACTTCATCCAAATGAAAAAGTTTTGGAGGGATATAACGAAATGAAGCAGGAAGAACAATTTCAAAGGGTACATATTCTTTTCGGTGATTCTCCTGCCGGAAGTTTAAAAGTAGCTTTAAAAGCGATGGGCGTCAATAAAATAGAAAAAGTCATTTCATTTTGGGATATATTTTCTGTTGGTCCTATTTTTCGATTGCATGAAGAAGCAAGGTTGGATTGGATGAAAAATCTTACGGCTGAAGATTTTCATGAATATAAACAGCGCTATCAAAAGACGATGGATCAAATATTGTCTATTCCAGAAAATTTGCCAATTACGATATGGGTATCTGAAAGTTCTCATGAGCAAACAGGACTGCGATTTGTTCTGCATTTATTAAAGAATAAAACGAATGAAATGAACGTGATTAACTCGACAACGACTTATGCGGAACACTTTAACGAACCGAATATAGAATATGTGGTAATGCATACAGGTGAAATACCTCCAGAGAAACTCCAAGTGATTTATGAGCAAAGTCAAATGAAGCCGTCTTTATCACAAATTGAACGGAAGAAGCTTGAACAAGAATGGCTGACTCTTGCTGAAAATCGTGAAGCATTAAGAATATGGAAGAACGGAAGAATTGAAAGTGTACCTGAAGACTATTATGACCAATTTATTATTCAAAGAGCAAAGTATTTACATAGAAAACCGCAATTAAAAGACTTTATGAAAGCAGCAAGACTGATCGGCGATGTTCTCGGATATTTAGAACAATATGTAGGTGATTCCTTTTTAGAATATCGACTAAAAAAACTAATAAAAGCAGGAGTATTTGAGTCAGAAGGTAGCCTTGAAGCTATGCGATTTTATAGTGTGAAGTTGAAATGATGAGGCTTTGTTTTAAATAGCTTTCCCACAATCGATTTTGCAATTAGGGTTCACAGCGCGCCTAAAGGCTAGGGGGAATTAATTACTTTTTTTACCTAATAAGGTATAGTATGTGATAAACTAATGGTAATGAAAAAATTGCAAAAGGGAGAGAATTGACATGAAGAAATATTTATTGTTTACAGGTAGTTTTGTTTTAGCTTACGGCGTACTTCAAATAGTTTCGGGTCTAGTATTAACTAAGCTTTATACACCAGACTTTGTATGGAAAAATGCCTCATCTCTACCCTCTGAAGTTGAATTTGGTTCTGCAAGTTCGATTTCGCCATTGATGATTTCTTTATTAGCATTAGGTATTACTTTCTGTGCAATGAAACTTTTTAAGCAAAAACTCTATTAATGAATCAAAATAAAATTGATTCAAACTATGGGCTACAACAGGTTATTGATATTTTGATTAATGGGAAACCTATACCATTTGATAATGTTTCAAGTTTATCCCGCATTAACGGGTTGTAAGACTTCCACCTCAACAGCCCGTAAATGCCCGATCCGTTCGGGCCTGCAAGATGCAGGTTACAAAGGCGTTGCAACAGGAAGTTGCGGTTTTAGCCTTTGTTCCTCTTATTAAAGGTGTTTTAGCAACAAATGATGACGTTTACTAATTTTCTTTATAAAGAATATAAAAAGGAGATTCGTAATGGAGATAAATTACAATTTAACAGAAGAGGATTATTTAAAGTTCAATATGTTTCACGTTAAAAATTCAAAAGCGGTTAAAAGAGTATTGAATATGCAAAGATTTTTAACTCCTATCCTCTTTATCATTGTATCCTTTGTACTTTCAAAAGTCGGAAGTGTGCCTTTTCTTGGGGTATTCATTACTTTTTTAGTAATAAGTATTCTGTGGATTATTTTCTATCCAAGATATTTCTATTTTTATGTTATCCGAAATACTAAGAAAATGATAAAAGAGGGAACGAACGAGGGTCTATTAGGTGAACATCATATGGTTTTGTCAGAAGAGGGGATCATCGATTCGACTTCTAATGGTGAAACAAAAGTAACTTGGTCAGGCATTAAAACTATTAGTGAGGATAAACATAACATCTATCTTTATAACAGCTCAGTAAGTGCATACATACTTCCGAAAAGAGAGGTAGATGATGTTGAGGAAATAAAAACTTATCTTAAATCGAAGGTGACAAAATGAATATTTATCATGATTACTTGCCAAGAGCAAGCGGCTGTTGCAGAAAGTTAATTTTTACTGACTTTTTGAATAGCGGTTTTTTGTTAAATGGTCTTTTATGTCTTGCTCATTGTTTTTTCTTACAGACTGAATACAGACTTTTTCGCAAGCTCCAAGCTTATTAAAGTTTTTTGGTGCTTGTCTCAATGAAACTTCATTTGCTCCACCTTCATAATCGGAGTCATTAAATTGAACTATATCATCTTCCCAAAAACAAATTTCACTAGATACAGGCAAGGAAGCCCGTGCCTTTAGGCAGTGGGAGGAATTGCCGTTCGGGATGAGGCAAACCTTTAGGTCTGTCGAAAGCCCGACACTTCCTTTATCTATATCTTTTCTTCTGTTTTTATTTTTTTGCTCAATTACATTAGTTTATTATGTAATTATCTATTTGCTTATAGTATGATAGATTCATCGGAAAGGTAGGGATACCAATGCCTAAGGAAGATGCTTATACTCATAAAAAAGGAATCGTTTACAAAAACCAGTTTCATATCATCTTCACGCCGAAGTACCGTAGACCCGTTCTTGTGAATGGCGTAGATGAAAAGTTAAAAGAAATCTTGTTCGAGATAGCCGAAGAAAAAGAAATTACTATTAAGGGTCTGGAAATCATGTCAGATCATGTGCATATCTTCATCGACTTTGATCCTCGTCTGATGTTGCATAAAATCATTAAAGACTTCAAAGGACGTTCTTCTCGTATCTTGCGTGAAGAGTTTCCGTGGCTGAAATCTCGCTTGCCTAGCCTTTGGACGAGGAATTACTTTTCTTGTTCAGTCGGACACGTAAACGAAGAAACCATCCGAAAATATATTGAAAATCAAAAGAACGCTTAATTGAAAGGTGGTGTATCCAATGGCAAAAGCAAAGACTTCTAGCTATATTCTTGAATTTGAATTAATCGTTCAAAGCGCACGAAATAAGGTCATTCTTGATAAGAAAATGCGTATCGGTAAGTCGATATACAACGCTTGTCTTGGGTACTGCCTAAAACGATTAAAAGCGGTCAAAGCTGATAAAGAATATCGTACTTTGTTGAAAGAACCGAGTTCTAAGGTTCGTAATCAACGCCTACGTGAAATTGAACGCTCGCATGGCTATTCCGAATATCAAGTCCATGAGTTTGCGAAATCGCCAAAATACCATTTTGGAAAAGCACTAGGTATTAATGAAGTACAAAAATTAGCGACTCGTGCCTTTCAATCAGTTGAGAAAGTCCATTATCATCAAGCGGCTAGAGTGCATTTCAAGAAAAAATTTGACGATATGAGTATCGAAAATAAATCAAACAACACAGGGCTTCGCAAGAAAGACATGAAAATCTTATGGGGTGAACTAGAACTTGATTTCAAAGTGAAACGTAATGATGATTACGCCCTTGAAGGCTTGTGTGATCGTACCAAATATGTACGTGTGATCAAACGCGAAATTCGAGGGAAACAACGCTATTTCGTGCAACTTGTGCAAGAAGGGCTGCCGCCCAAAAAATACAACTGTGAGCCTAAGAATGACGACTCCAAACGTGTTGGTATGGATGTTGGCACCTCAACTTCTGCGATTGTCAGTGAAGAAAACGTGATGTTGGTCGAACTTGCACCCGATTGTACACCTGACTACAAAGAACTTCGTAAAGTCCAGCGAGCAATGGATAGAAGTAAACGTGCAAGCAATCCCGATAACTTTGACAAAAATGGAGTGGCGAAGAAAGGTCGTCGAACTTGGACGTACTCAAATCGCTACATTCAACTCAAAGCCAAACGGAAAGAGCTATATCGCAAACTTACGGTTAAGCGCAAACAGTCACATGAGCAACTTGCCAATGAAATTCTTGCATTAGGTTCTGATATTCGAGTGGAAACCATGCAGTTTCAATCTCTCGCCAAACGAGCGAAGAACACAACCCGAAATAAGAAGAACGGTAAAATCAACAAGAAAAAACGTTATGGAAAGACCATCGCTCATCGTGCACCTGCCATGTTGATTTCTATTATTGATCGAAAACTAAGGTATCAAGGTCGGTCGATCAAGAAGATTGATACCTATTCAACCAAAGCCAGTCAATTCAACCATGCAACTCAAACTTATGCCAAGAAGCAACTTAATGAACGTTGGAACGATATTCAAGGTCTAGCCATCCAACGTGATCTATATTCAGCTTTCCTAATTGGAAACACCCATGACAACCTTGATTCTGTTGATGTGGATTTGTGCAATGATCAATGGAAAAAATTTGTAGCACTACACCATTTAGAAATCGAAAGACTTCGCCAATCAAGCAACAAAACATTGTCTTGGTACGTGGCATAACAGCATATTTCGGGGAGTGACAGCACCTCGATAAAGGCGGGATTCTAAGTCAGTGTACGGTCTTCGGGCTAAGCACAAGTACAACACTATACGTGAAGGTGTCCGCTAAGTTTTGAGATACGCATACCAGTGTAGGAATGGCAAACTTAATCGCAAGATTGATAAGGTCGTCCTAAGAAGTATGGATAGTGCAGTAAATCTGCACTATCTCTCAGAACCCCCTGACTTTAGTCGTGGGGAGTTGTCAGATATATCATACGTACCTGGTGGTTCTTCTTCTAATGTTTTATATCCACAACAAGGACAAGTATATTTCATACAGCCACCTATTCTCTATTTAAATAGTTTATCAATCTGTTCACGGTCATAATCCAAGATCCAAGCATTTCGTTCTTCGTAAAGTGGACGCAAATTTTCTTTATTAGATGCGATCACATCACAACCACGATCATCATACAGGTGATAAATGAACTTCCTAGTGATATTGACAAAGTAAATGTTATAGCCGGCCCGGTCGTAATTGTTTAAGATGCGTGTCGGGTGTGGGAAATCTTCGTAACCGATAGCTGATAAAAGCTGATGGTATCGAATATCGCTCTTTTTACAGGGTAAAATAAATCGATGTGTCACGATATCCTCCTCGTCCTCCTCTGCAAAGACTTTATGCTGTAATTTCATCTAAAGTGTTCGGTCATAAATGAATCTAGCTTGTTTGACATCTGAGGTTCTCCTATAATTTCAATGAATATATGTTTCTATTAGAATAGAGGAGAATGATCTCTGTTGCAAAAATTAAATTGAACAATTGCTTGGATACTATATTGAAATATTGAAAATGATAGGAGTATGAATATGCGAGTTAAAAAAGTGAGAGGATTGAAGCGTAAAACGAAAGGGATGGTCAATAGAATTATAGAACAAACAACGAATTTTCCCGTTGATTTGTGGAATTCTCAAATTATTATTTTTGCTGGTGATCGTTATTTTGAAGATTTTTTTGAGAGGAATACATATCACCAAAAATGGCTGCAATTATCGAAAGAAAGCAATATCGAAAGCGAATGGGGAGTGGCTATACCCGATGCTATGGATGTTCTAGGAATTAGAGAAGAGATAACGGAGGAAGATGGAGAAATAATTGAGAATGAAATTTGGTTTATAGGGGAACTAAAGTCAAGTGTATAAAAAATTAAGTGATATCGATTTTAGCTACTTTGTTGGACAGAAAGTGACCGAAGTGAAATCGGAAGCCGGATTGCCGTTAGGAGTGTTTTTTGAAAAAGGTGTGTTAATCATCGAATGTCCTTGGCGGTTACGAGATATGAATCAGATTATAATGGGATATTCGGACTGTAAACAATGGTCTCGATTCGTGTTACGTGAATCATTAGAAAAACAGATTAAAGGAAAGAAAATTGTTTCTGTTCAACACTATGAGAATACTTCGGATTTTGTACTTGAACTGGAAGAAGGTCTATTTTTAGAATTATTTCACGATAGTAGTATGTTTGAAGGCTGGCAATTACAAGGAGAGCAAGGCTTGCTTGTTATTTCTTTGCCAGGCGGTTCTTATGAAGAGTTTTGAAAGACTACAAATTGATATAGTTGAAAAGTTAAAGAAGCCTGCTCTCCCTAGTGAACAAGAGCAGGCTTCTTTTTCATCTATCTACACACCAACAGATACGGTTTCAGGTAACGTACTGCCACCGTCGATAACAATTTGTGTGCCTGTTATGTAGCTGGATTCATCGGATGCCAGAAATGCTGCTAGTTCGCCGACTTCTTCGATTTTTCCGAGGCGACCTAGTGGAACACCGCTGGCGATGCCGTCAATGACTTGTTGAGGATTGGATGGATTGGATTCTTGAGCAATTTGTTCAGCCATTGGCGTCATGATATAGCCTGGTAAAATCGCATTGACTGTGATATGATCATTCGCAGCTTCGCGAGCCAATGATTTAGTAAAGCCTAAAAGAGCGGCTTTCGTTGTAGCGTAAGCAGTTTCTCCTTCATCAGCGACCATTGTCCCGGTGACAGAGGATAGGTTGACAATTCGACCGTACTTTTTCTCCTTCATAAACGGAAGCACAGCTTTCGTGACGTTCCAAACGCCTTCAATATTGACTTTAAATTGAAAATCACGCGTTTCATCGCTCATATCAAGGAAGTTAGCTAAGCGTACAACCCCGGCATTATTTACTAACGCATCAATTTTGTCGAACTTGTCCACGATGGTAGCAACGGCTTGTTTGACACTGTCGTTGTCGGTTACATTCATTTGAACGGCATGTACGTCAAGTCCCTCTTGTTTCATTTGTTCAGCTGTTGCAAATACTTGATCAGAAATATCAGCTAGGATCGTCGTTGCCCCATGTTTAGCAAGAATTTTTGCGATCCCTTGTCCATTTCCCATAGCTGCCCCTGTAACAATCGCTACTTTTCCATCCATTTTTCTCATTGTGAACATCCTCCTTTTGTGATTTCACTAATATTATACAATGATAGAAAATATATTCAAATAAAAAGGGGCATTTATACCTGTTTTTAGTAAGGTGTTTTTTATAAGTTGTTTGATTGCACTATGTGGGAAATATTGAGAATGACGTGGTATAATGAGAGTTAAAAAATAGAACGTTCCTTATTGTGTTAAGGGGGGAAATTCGTATGTCTATCAAGGTAGCTTTGTTTGGTCCAGAAGAAATGGTGAAATTGGTGAAAAAGTTAGAACGTTATGTAGAAGGAATCGAAATTATTCCTTATGTGTATAAAGCCCCTCGTGAAACGGAGCAACTCATACGGGAGGCGACCTATTGCGATGTGTATTTATTTTCTGGTATTATCCCCTACTATTATTGTAAAAAATTCTTCCATTTGTTTGATCGACCATCTATTTACGTTGTCGATAATGAATTGAGTGTTTCGTTAACGTTGTTATCTCTTTTGTATGGCCAGCAAGCGAGCATCAACCGCTTGTCTATTGATTTACCTGATCGGAAGTATGTGGACAGTGTGGTCAAACAATTAAACATGATGCCAGAAGCATTGTATATACAAGACTATCCATGGATGATAGAAAATGTAGATAAGGATTTCCAAGTGACTGATATTTTAGCAAGGCATCGCGATCTTTGGAATCGTGGAAAAGTGGACTTAATCATCACGAGTATTCATGCGGTGTCTGATCAATTGAAGCAAGAAAATATTCCATGTATTCAAATGGTTGAGCCTGAACGAAATATTATAGAGGCATTGAAAGAAGCAAAAATGCTCGGTGAATTACAGCAAAGTCAACAAGCGCAAGTGGCGATTGGGTTAGTGAAGCTAGAGTCATCCACTGAAAAGAAAACGAACTCACATATTTATCAACGGCTAATGAGTGTAGCGAAACAAATAAATTGTACGCTTCAACAATCTACATCGGATTTTTTTGTTTTGTATGGCACGAAAGGGAGTATGGAGTTTTTAGTAAAGAATATGGATTTCTTACACTCTCTTTATGAAGATGTAGAAAAGCAAGAACAAACCGTGAGCATCGGTTTGGGGTTTGGTTTAACTATCGTAGAAGCAGAACGGAATGCTCATATTGCTCTCAATTATTCTGAGAAGCAAGAAGCTGAAAATACGATTCATATTGTGACAGAAGAACAAACAGTCATCAATCCGCAGAAAAAGTCACCCACTGTGTCTGTTTTAAAAAGCGAAAATGAAGCAGTTGTTCAATTAGCAAAAGAGTTAAAAATGAGCGTTACGAATGTAATAAAAATGGCGCAATTTGTTGCTTCGCGTCCCATGAATCGATTTACAGCTAGTGATGTTTCTGAATATTTTGAGGTAAGTAAGCGGTCGGCGGAACGCTTATTAAAGAAATTTTTAGAGGCTGGTTATTTGCATATTATTGGGGAAGAGCAGCCTTTCCAAAATGGTCGTCCTCGATCAATTTATCGGCTAGATTTACCCTTTCAATAGAATAATTACTCATTGTAGTGGATTTAATTTCATTTATGTTGTATCATTTATGAAATTAAATCCATTTTTATGTATAACAATAAATTAATTAAATATTTAAAAAATACCATTGACTATTATTTATTCAGTCGGGTATAATCTAACCAATTAACGACTATATAACGACATAATTTTAATGTAAGGAGGAGAGTCGTATGAGTGTAAAGAACGAAAAAAAGCCAAAAAGTTTGAATGTGTATGTTTTAATCTTTTGTTTAATTGTTTTGTCCGCTGTGTTAACTCATTTTGTTCCAGCTGGGCAATTTGAACGAGCAGAGGTTGATGGGCGAAGTATTGTTCAACCAGAGACATTTCAATTTATAGACGGAAATCCGCTCGGGTTTTTAGATATATTCAGCAGTGTTCATGGTGGGATGGTCCAAGGAGCCAACACGATTTTCTTTGTCTTAATTGTTGGGGGAGCGTTTGGGATTTTAGCTGCGACAGGCGCACTAGATGCTTTTATTGCAATGATCTCACGCAAGATGGGCAATCGAGAAAAGCTCATTATTCCGGTGTTAATGTTATTTTTTGCGGCTGGTGGCTCTTTAATGGGGATGTCAGATGAAACGATCGTTTATGTCGGCGTTCTCGTTCCGTTAGCCATTGCACTAGGATTTGATGCCATTACTGGTTTTGCGATTGTCATTATCGGGGCATCTGTTGGATTTACGTCTGCGGTGATGAACCCATTTACAGTCGGAATTGCTCAAGGAATTGCTGAGTTACCGACATTTTCAGGACTCGGTTTTCGCCTTATTTTATTCATTGTCATGTATGTAGCGGCTGTTATGTATGTGTATCATTATGCAGGTAAAGTGAAGAAAGATCCGTCTTTGGGCTTTTACGGAAAATATGAACATGTGAACAAAGAGCAGTTACTAAACTCTCATGGCAAGATGGAAACGCGTCACAAATGGGTGATGATTACGTTTTTATTCAATTTCCTCATCCTTATATATGGTGTCATTCAATACGGATGGTATATTCCTGAAATTGCTGGTTTGTTCTTATTATTTGGAGTGATCATGGGTTTTATCGGCAAATTATCGCCGTCGCAAATTGCTGATAACTTTATTAAAGGAGCAGGAGATTTAATCGGGGGAGCATTAATTATCGGTTTAGCACAGACGATTTTAGTGATCTTTAATACGACAGGAATTATGGATACGATTCTTTACTATTCAGCGAATGCATTAGATTCGTTTCCAGCTGTATTGTCAGCTGTTGGTATGTTTTTCTTCCAATTAGGTTTAAACTTTCTTGTTCCATCAGGAAGTGGACAAGCGGCTTTAACGATGCCGATATTAGCACCATTATCGGATATGATCGGCGTGACGAGACAAACAGCAGTTCTTGCTTATCAATTTGGAGATGGGATTTCGAATATCATCTTCCCGACAAGCGGATATTTTATGGCAGCACTAGCGGTCGCAGGTATTCCGTGGGGGAAATGGGTCAAATGGTTTTTTCCGTTTTTCCTCATTCAAATTACGATTGCTGTCATTGCACTAATTATTGCTCAGTTGATTCAGTTTGGTCCGTTTTAAATGAAGAGGAGGTTTTTTTGTGACTATTGTCGATGATCATTTAATTAAACAAGCGATTGAAGATCGACGTCATTTTCATCAATATCCTGAATTATCCGGAGAAGAGTATGAAACAAATGCATTCATTCGCAAGCGATTAGAATCCTTAAATATCGAACTATTAGATTATCAGCCGCCTAGTGTGGTTGGTTTTATAAAAGGAACAAAAGGTGATAAGACGATTGCTTTACGAGCAGATATAGATGCTTTGGCGATCACGGAGGAAGGGGATCAACCGTATATTTCCAAGCGTCCTGGAGTTGCTCATATGTGTGGGCATGATGGACATACAGCGGTGTTGCTTGCCGTGGCGGAGTGGCTGTCTAATCATAGAAAAGAAATTGAACCAAATGTTGTGCTTATTTTTCAATCAGCTGAAGAAATTACTCCTAGTGGAGCAGACGCACTCGTCAAGCAAGGGGTGTTAGATCATATTGATGTGATCTTTGGGTTGCATTTATGGCAAGGGCTTGAAAAAGGAAAAATTGGTCTGACTCATGGGCCGATGATGGCCTCAATTGATGACTTTGAAATAGTGATTGAAGGTTCTGGTGGTCATGGATCCATGCCGCATGAGACAGTCGATCCCATTTATGTAGCTACTCACGTCATTCAATCTTTGCAAAGTATTGTCAGTCGTAAGCTGAATCCTATTGATGCTGGTGTGATCACCGTTGGGAAAATTGAAGCAGGATCGACCTATAACATTATTCCGAACACAGCGAAATTGATTGGAACGATTCGAGCATTAACTCCGAGAGCAGTGAAGACGATTCAGGAGCAAACAGTCCAACTTACAGAAGGGATTTGTTACGCATTTGGTGCAAAGGCTCATATTGACTTTATCTATGGTACACCACCGCTTGTGAATCATCCGAAAGAATCGCAGTTTGTTGAATCTGTTATTCGTGAGTCATTTGGTGAGGACGTATTTGAGTTAATTGAGCCGGTAATGGGAGGGGAGGATTTCTCCTATTATTTGCAGCAAAAGCCAGGAGCGTTTATTTTTGTCGGCATGGGTGGGGAAAAAAGTGCGTATCCACACCACCATCCTCGATTCGATATTGATGAAGACGTCATTCCAGATGCTATTAAATTATTTATTGATATTGTCAAAAATTATAATTAATGAAGGAGCCTGTTCATCACATGAAAATTAAAAAAATAGATGTATTTGCTGCTCGTTTACCATTGAAAGAGCCGTTTATTATCTCTTATCTTCGGTTAGATGATATGCCAACCGTTCTGACACGAGTAGAAACAGAAAACGGCCTAGTTGGTTGGGGAGAGGCTGTGCCAGATCCGATTGTGACCGGAGAAACATGGGAAAGCACGTATCAAGTGATTCAAAATGAATTAGCTCCACTATTAATCAATGAAAGTCCATTCTCTATCGATCGTATCCATAGAAAGTTTAATGAAACAGTCTCAGAGGTTCCTTCGGCAAAGGCCGCTTTAGATATCGCATTATATGATTTAATGGGGAAAATGACAGGACAACCTGTCTATCAGTTAATTGGCGGAAAAGCCCATGAGGAATTACAAGTTCCTCAAGTAATCAGTATTAAAGATCCTGCCGTTATGGCAGAGGATGCGCGCAACTATGTGGCCGCGGGTTGTCGCAATATCAAAATTAAAGTAGGAACGAATGCTAAGGTAGACATTCAACGGATTCAAGCAGTGAGAAAGGCGATTGGTGCGAATGTTCAATTAAGAGTCGATGCTAACCAAGGGTGGAGTCGAATTGAAGCGTTGAAAGTGATTCGTGAAACGGTTGACTGTGACGTGGATTGGTATGAACAACCTGTCAAAGCGCATGATTTAAAATCGATGAAGGAAATAAGATCCGTTTCTCCTGCGAGCATTATGGTAGATGAAGGTGTGCATAACATTCACGATTTAGTAGACGTCATCGAGATGAGAGCAGCTGATATGCTCAACATTAAGCTGATGAAATCTGGCGGCATTTATCCAGCTTTAGCGTTAGCTAATTTAGCGGATGCGGCGGATATGCCATGTCAAATCGGCTCGATGGTAGAGTCAGCGATTGGTACAATGGCTGGTGCTCACCTCGCCATGGCTAAGTCTATTATCGAAACAAATGAAATGGTCGGTCCGCAAATGTTTTCAAAAGATGTGGCAAAAGTAACTTTTAAAGGAGATGTTCTTCAACTCAGTGATCAACCAGGGCTTGGCATTGAAGTGGATGAAGATTTCGTGAAAGAGATTACATGTTTTTCCTGTGAAGTTCAATAAGTCCTGAAGGTTCTTTGAGTTTTTTCTCAAAGAGCCTTTTTATTTTTCAAAGAAAAATTAGACTTAATGCCTATATGTATTATCTCCTATTTATTAATGAACAATAGGGCTATACATGAATCTATGCTAACGAAAGTAAAGTATCTATGTTAAAATGATTTCAGCTTTTTTAAATGGTGGTCTTAAGAAAGAGGTTGGTAACGAAATGAATGCTCACTTAAAAACAGGAGTCGCGTCTTTGCAATGGTTCTTTTTTATTTTTGCAAATACGATTGTTGTGCCGGTGTCGATTGGAACGGCATTTGATTTATCGGCGGCGGAAATTGCGATGACATTAAAGAGTTCGCTCATTGTCACTGGTATCGCTTGTGTGCTACAAGGGGTCTGGGGGCATCGCTATCCGTTAATGGAAGGGCATTCAGGCTTGATGTGGGGATTATTTTTAAACATTAGTGCGTCGGCTGCCGCTCTCAATATGGATTTACAGACGATTGGCGGGGCAATGGCAACAGGAATAATCGCTGCTGGTTTGCTGATGGTTGTGATGGGAGGACTAGGATTAGTTCCTTGGCTCAATAAAATTTTCACTCCGATGGTTATGAGTGTCTATTTATTTTTGTTAGCGATTCAACTAGTGATCATTTTCTTTGGTGGAATGCTGAAGCTAACTCCTAGCGGTGGTTTAGATATTCCAGTCAGTTTATTTTCTATCGCTATTGCTGTGCTAGTTGGAGTGTTAAAAGTGAAAGGAAAAGAAGTGCTGAGCAATTTCTCGATTTTGATCGGGATTGTAACGGGCTGGGTCTTGTATCGTTTGTTGTTTCCAGTAGAGGCGATGCCTTCGAGTGAGAACGCGGCCTTTTCACTCTTTCCTTTAGGTCAGCCCAATTTAGAGTGGGGGATTATTATTACGACGTTTGTCGCGTGTTTGCTGAATATGAGCAATACGGTTACGGCTATTCAAGCGGCGAGCTCGTTTTATAAAGAAGAACCGACTAATAAGCAATTTAATCGTTCTTTGTCTTTAACGGGTATTTATACGGTTTTGACGGCTCCTTTAGGGCTTGTTCCATACGCTCCATTTGCTTCTTCACTCGGCTTTCTTGAAAGTACGCGCATTTTTGATCGACGTCCGTTTATTATTGGTGGGGTATTTTTTAGTGTGCTCGGCTTGATTCCGGCAGCCGGTGATTTCTTTGCCACGCTACCAATTACGGTAGGGAATGCCGTTTTATTTATCGCTTATTTACAGCTGTTTGGAACGGCTTTAAAGTCTTTGCAAGGGACGGAATTCAATTCGAACACCATTTTTCGAATTGCCGTTCCTGTATTAGTAGGGATTAGTTTAATGACGATTGATCCGGCCATTTTCAGCACTTTGCCGATCTTTTTACAGCCGTTAATTTCAAACGGACTCATGGTCGGTGTGCTGCTATCGATTGGATTAGAATTATTTGTGCGTTGGGAAAAGGTATAGGTTAGGGCTGACTTTGATGTCAGCCCTTTTTTGGTTGCTTTAACATCTAGAAATTAATGGTGTTGAAGCAGCTTTTTATTGTGTGAAAAAATTTTCATGCATGGTTGGGAGTAAAATATCAGGATAGTTTTTCAAAATTTCACCTTAGTTTTAAGATTGAAAAGGAAAATATAAAGTTTGTAAAGCTGACGTTAAACAACTGTAAATCTTATTGACGATGCTTTATTGCCTAAATATAATGAAATTGCAATAGAAATTGACACGTTCCAAAAAAAGAGAGGGGGGCATAAAAACAGTAAAGTGTAGAGATTCAATAAACTATGTTTCGTCTTGATCGAATTTTTCGATACCAAATAATGTATCTTGAAAAGGAGAAAAATAATGCAAGCAAAAAAATCATTTCTACTCTTAATGGCATTTATGTTAGTAGCAAGTATTTTAGCTGGTTGTATGGGTAATAATTCAGCGGAAACAGATTCAAAAGATGAAAAAAAATCTCTTGTTATTTATTCGAACTCCTTATCTGATGGACGTGGAGATTGGTTAACTGAAAAAGCTGCTGAAGCAGGTTTTGATCTCGAGCTAGTTGAAGCTGGTGGTGGAGATCTTTTAAACCGTTTAGTTTCTGAAAAGAACAATCCTTTGGCGGATGTTGTTTTTGGATTAAATCAAATGAATTTTGAAACATTAAAGTCAAATGATTTACTGGTTCCGTTTGAACCAGAATGGACTGCTGAAACTCCGGAAAATTCAATCGATAATGCCAACTTCTATCATCCACTAGTAGAACAAAGAATTTTTATGATTTATAACAAAGATGTTTATACAGAAGAAACGGCTCCTAAAGATTGGACAGACTTAATTGAAAATGAAGAATTTAAAGGGAAATATCATGTTCCTATTAACTTAGGTGGAGGGACAAATCGCTCAGTAGTATACGGAATGTTAATGAGACATTTAGATGAAAATGGTGAGTTGGGTATATCTGGAGATGGGTGGAAAGAAATAGAGTTGTTCTTTGACAATGGATATAAAACGCCAGAAGGTGAAGATGCTAATGCAAACCTTGCTTCAGGAAAAGTGCCGATTTCTTTCATTTATTCAAGTGGTTTGCCTGGAATTGAAGAGGAATTTGGTTTTGAAGCTGGTATTGTTTCACCAGAAATTGGTGTACCAACAACAGTTGAGCAAATAGGAATCATTAATAAAGGGAAAGATCAAGATACTCTAGTAGCAGAAGAGTTCATGAATTGGTTTGGCAGTGCAGAAATTCAAGGTTCTTGGGCTGAACAATTTGGTTCTTTACCTGTAAATACAAAAGCAGTTGAAAAAGCACCAGACAGAATGAAACAAATTGGTGAAATTACAACGGTTCAAGAAATGGATTACAAGTTCATCGCTGAGCATATTGACGATTGGGTAGAGAAAATTGAATTAGAGATATTCTAATTATAAAAGTGTGTTGAATAGTCTTATGGTTAATCAAGGAAGGTAGTTTGAAGTTGTAGAACTTTTTTCTTACTCCCCCTAGTAAGAAGAAGGTATAAACCGTCGAAACCCAAAAGGGTTTGACGGTTTTCATTATGAAGGAGGATGGCATGTGATTAGATTTCAAGATATACAAGTGAAATTTGACGAGTTTGTTGCGATACAAAACTTAAATTTAGATATAAAAGAAGGTGAATTCTTTACGTTTCTAGGACCATCTGGTTGCGGGAAAACAACAACCTTACGAACATTAGTAGGCTTTCTTACTCCTACTAAAGGAAGAATCATTGTTGATGGGGAAGACATTACAAATATGCCGATTGAAAAAAGACAAATTGGAATGGTTTTTCAAAGCTATGCCTTATTTCCAACAATGTCCGTTTATGACAACATCGCTTTTGGATTAAAGGTTCAAAAGTATAAAAAAGAAGCAATAAATAAACGGGTAGAAGAATTAGCAAGAGTTGTAGATTTAACCGATGAACAACTTAAGAAAAATGTTTCAGCATTATCAGGAGGACAACAACAACGTGTGGCGATAGCAAGAGCATTGGCGCTTGCTCCAAAGATCATCGTTTTAGATGAACCACTGTCAAACTTGGATGCAAAGTTAAGGAAACAACTAAGAAAAGAACTAAAAAAATTGCAACTAGAACAAGGTATCACAACGGTTTATGTGACGCATGATCAAGAAGAAGCTTTAACATTGTCAGATCGTGTAGCGGTTTTTAATAATGGAGTTGTTGAGCAAGTAGGTACTCCTGAGGATATTTACAATCAATCCAAAACAGAGTTTGTGTGTAACTTTATAGGTGATGCCAATGCACTGAGCAAAGAAATAATAGGAGAAACCTCAAGAAAATCAGGTATCAAATTGAATCTTGATCAAAAATATTATATCCGAACAGAAAAGATAAAAACGAAAGTACTAGATCGTGATCATCAATCTGTTGCATTTCAGGCAAAGGTAGTGTCGAAAGAATTTTATGGCATATACTCTCAGTATAAATACGAAGTAATGGGTTCTACTCTTATCAATATTGAGAAAGAAGATGGCAACTTTCGATATTCTGAAGGTGACGATGTAACATTATTTATTAATCCAAAAGACATACTTCAATATTAGGAGAATAAGAATGAATAAATTTTTAAATTCTCATGTTCATAATAAGTTATACCTTTGGTTTGTGGGGATTATACTCACATGGTTCATTGCCGCATTTCTCATTCTTCCAAATACAAATATTCTTTATATGACATTCTTTCAAGATGGTTCCTTTTCTTTAGAGCCTTTTCAAAAGTTATTCTCATCTGAAAGAGCAATGAAAAGTTTAATTAATAGCTTTATATTAGGGATTACATTAGTGGTTACTGTGAACATTATTGGGGTTTTCTTAGTATTAGTCACAGATTATTTCGACATTAAAGGTGCGAAAATATTAAGGCTCGGTTATTTCACTACGCTGATTTATGGTGGAATCATCTTAGTTTTTGGTTATCAATTTATTTATGGAAGTTCAGGGTTTTTGACGACATTATTAGTGAAACTCTTTCCTCATATGAATCCAGATTGGTTTATCGGTTATCCTGCAGTTGTGTTTGTGATGACTTTTGCTTGTACGACGAATCACATTATTTTTCTTTCAAATGCGATGAAAAATATTGATTATCAAACGATTGAAGCAGCAAAAAATATGGGAGCTTCTCCTTGGACGATTTTGGTTAATATTGTTTTTCCTGTATTAAAGCCAGTTTTAGCAACTTTATCTGTATTATTATTTGCAACTGGACTTGGTGCCATGTCTGCCCCATTAATCATAGGTGGAAAAGATTTTCAAACAATCAGTCCAATGATACTTTCGTTTGCAAATAGTATGGGTTCAAGAGATCTTGCCGCATTGTTAGCAATCTTTTTGGGAGTTACACAAATTGCTTTGCTTTATGTAGTTACGAGATCAGAGAAAAAAGGTTTTTATATGTCAGTATCAAAAGTAAAAACGAAGATAGTAAAGCAAAAAATTGAAAATAAGGTTGCTAACATCATTGTCCACTTTTTTGCATATGTTCTGTTTGTGATTTATGTGTTACCAATCACAGCGGTCATTATTTTCTCATTCACCGATACATATAGCATTAGTACAGGAACACTATCGTGGAGCCATTTTACATTAGAAAATTACAAGAAAATTTTAACTGATGCTTCATCGTATGAACCATTTATTATCAGTATCATCTATGCTGGATTAACTGCAATTATAAGTGTTGCCGCCATGCTATTTATTGCTCGCTTAATCCATAAATATAATAATAAGTTAACAACATCTTTAGAGTATTTACTCCATATTCCATGGTTAATACCTGGTACTTTAATGGCATTAGGTTTAATTATGACCTATGATAAACCAATGCCTATTATGGGGAATATTGTGTTAACAGGTACATTAAGTTTGTTGTTAATCGCATATGTGCTTGAAACAACTCCGTTTACTTTGAGAATTTTGAAGGCTGCTTATTATTCATTCGATAGTTCGCTTGAGGATGCAGCAAAAAATTTAGGGGCGAGTCCTTTTTATACATTTATTCGTGTCATCGTACCTATCGTATTACCAACAGCTTTAGCTATACTCGCATTAAACTTTAATAGTAAATTAGCAGATTATGATTTAACTGTATTTTTATATCATCCATTGTATCAACCACTAGGTATTGTCATTCGAAATAATACAGATCCTACTGCCTCCATTGATGCGAAAGCAATGAATTTTGTCTATTCTGTTATTTTGATGGTGATATCTGCAGTCGTTATTTACTTTGTTTATGGTAAAGGAAGTAAAAATAAAAATATATTATAAAAGAGGTCTAATATGAATATCATCCATGAGAAACTTAAACAACATCCATTTTTAATAGCAACTCATAGAGGCAGTAGTATGGGAAATATTGTTGAAAATACGATTCCAGCTTTTTATGCAGCAGTTCAATCTAACACGGATATTTTAGAAATTGATCTTGTTCGTTCGACAGATGGAAAGTTTTATGTTTTTCATGATGGGAATGAAAAAAGACTTTTAGGTCAAGATCGTAACATTAAAACAATGGATTCAACAGAAATTGATGCCCTTAATTATCGAAATAATAACGGCTATGTTGTCAATTATAAAGTTGAGAAATTGGAAGATGTATTGAATACATTTAAAGGAGACATTCTCTTAAATTTAGATCGTTCTTGGGAATACTGGGATACACTACTTCCTTATCTGGATCAATTTGATATGCAAAATCAAATACTATTGAAATCCCCAGTTAACAAAAGCTATTTAGATAGGTTAGAGAGACATCCTGTGAAATATTTATATATGCCGATTATTAAAAAGTTATCAGAAATTAAGGAGGTTAAAGCATACAAAAATATTAATACCGTCGCTATGGAGATAATTGCTAAGGATGCTAATAGTCCACTTTTTCAAGATGAAACTATTAATAGTATAAAAGAGAAAGATTTATTAGTTTGGATAAATGCGATCAAATTGGATGAAGATATTATTTTATACGCAGGATTTGATGACGATACTTCGATTATAAAAGGACCTGAATATGGATGGCAGAAGCTTGTCGATAAAGGTGCCGATATGATTCAAACAGATTGGCCAAGTCCTTTACATCATTTTAGAGAAAAATTTAAGCTTACTAAGTAATGGTAAGCTTTTTGACGGGAAAAGAGGAGGTAACATGGAAGACTTACAAAAAGTACATTCGCAAATTGTAGCATGGTTAAACGAAATAGTTCCAATGATTAAACGTTCTTTATCTGAAGATTTAGCGATTGAAACAAAGTTAAATCATAAGGATCTAGTGACGGATATCGATAAAAAAGTTCAAGATTTTTTTATTCAAAAAATTACCGAAGCATATCCGACTCATTTGATTGTCGGAGAAGAATCTCCAGAATTGAAGATAAGCGATGATAGGGAGCATGTGTGGATCATTGATCCAATTGACGGTACAGCAAATTTTGTAAAACAACAAGATCATTTTTGTATTTTGGTTGCTTATTATGAAGGTGATGTTGGAAAGTTAGGTTATATATTTGATGTTATGAATGACGATTTATATTATGCAATTGAAAATAAAGGGGCTTTTTTAAACGATCAAAAATTATTACCGCCTGAAGAGATTCCGTTACGAGAAGGGCTTATTTCAGCTGATGTTCGAGAGTGGTATGGAAAAGAATGTTTTGGAAGGTTAGCAGAGGAATCTTTTGATATTCGCTATTTTGGTTGTGGAGGTATTGATAGCATCCATGTCATCAATGGTAAGTTTGCGGCTTTCGTAACATCAAAAGCCGGCCCTTGGGATTTAGCGGCCCAACTTGTTTTTGCCAAAGAGTTAGGTTTGAAAGTTTCTCATTTTGATGGTAGTGAGTTACATTATTTAGATTGCGGAGATTGGGTACTCTCTAATAAGGGAGCCTATAGTGAGCTATTAAATATTCTAAAAGGATGGAATTGTTAATTTTATGTATGTTTTTATCAAATATTACAAAAAAACAGTGATGTTTGCTAAAATCAAGACAACCTTTTCGTTTTTTAGGAGTGGAAAAGATGGTAACGATATTAGATATTGCGAAAGCAGCCGGTGTATCGCACGGAACGGTTTCAAATGTGTTAAATGGTAAAGGGAATGTAAGTTCTAAAAAAATGGAACTTGTTCTGAAAACTGCTGAAGAATTAGGATATAATCTCAACAATAATGCTAAGTTATTACGCTCAGGTAAAAGCCAAACCATTATTATTATTTTACCAACGATTTCTTTCGGTGAGTATGCTGCATTTTATGAAAGTGCCTTAAGAGAAGCAACTTCCAGAGATTATCAAATTAAATTATATTGCACATATGACAATCCAATTAAAGAATTGGAAATCATTAAAGAAATCATTAAAGAAAGGCCTTCAGGTATTATTACAGTTTCCTCTTTAGAGAATGCTGATGAATACTATGATCAACTTCCCGTTAATAAAAGTGACATTATTTTTTTAAATCGTCATGTAAAAAACGCTTTAGAGTTCATCTCGTTTGATTTCAAGCGAGCAGGTACGGACGTTGCAGATTATATCAATCATTTGAATGTGAATACGATTGGTGTTTTTACAGATGAAGATAAATATTCAAATGAAAGTGACTTTATTTCAACCCTTTTGAATCAAGTAAATCATAAAAATATAATAATCTCTCAGTCGAATATGGCGCATGAGTATGAACATGCCTTCGAATTAGTGCGAGATACGTCCTTTGATTGCATCATTACTACAAATGTTTCGAAAGCAGTTAAGCTAGTAAAGGCTTATCATTATGGATCAACCAAACCGTTACCTAAATTAATCGCTTTGGCACCCTTTAAAAATACATATAGCAATGAAATTCTTTACTATTTTCAAGATTACGGATATGCGGGAGAAAACGTTGTTAAGAAAATCGTTCTTAATATTAATTTAAAAGATAAAAGCCACTCAAAAACATATCAAAATATTGGGTTTTTAGACAAAGGTGTTAACTTCCAGAAATATGATTCGCAAATTAACATGCTAACAATCGAATCACCAACGACTAAAGCATTAATGAAAATTATTCCGCACTTTGAAAAGAACACTAATATTCATGTCAACTTAGATATAAAAAAGACGAATGAAATATTTGATATTATTAAAGATGATGATAAATGGAAGAGCTATGACATTATACGTTTAGATGTTGTAGGGTTATCTTGGTATGGTCAAAAGATCTTTAAACAATTACAAGGCTTAGATAAAAAGCTAGATCGCGTATTAGATCATTTACCGTATTTCTTAAAAGACTATTATGCGAATATTAATGATGTAACCTATGCTCTACCATTTGATATAAGTATCCAGATGTTATTCTATCGAAAGGATATATTTGGGGACGAGATTGTAAAAAGGAAATATTTTGAGAAAACGAAAACAGAATTGAAGATGCCGACGAATTTTGATACGTATAATGAAATCTTGAAGTTTTTTAATGAAAGTGATTTTGATTTATTAAAAGAAGTCCATGGAGCTTCAATGATAACGGGGAATGCAGGCACCATCGCTGCAGAATATTTACTTCGATACTATTCTCTTAAAGGGACCCTGCTTAATCAATCTGAAATAAAATTAGATACGGACATTGCAAAAGCTGCGATGAAATTATTATATGAAAATTATCGAAATTCTAAAGTTGTCGACACGAATTGGTGGGGAGAAGAAGTGAAAGCCTTTGTAGCTGGAAAATCTGCAATGGTAATAGGATTTATGAACCACTTATCTGTTGTCTCTCAAAGTAATATTAAAGACTCTATTGGAATTGCAAATGTACCTGGAGATATTCCTTTATTAGGTGGAGGTATTTTAGGGATAACGAAAAAAACAACTAACTTAAATGAAAGTATCGAATTTTTTAATTGGCTAAATAGCAATGAAATTTCAGAGCAAATCACTTTATTGGGTGGAAACACAGCAAGTGATTTCCTAGCTAATAGTTCAGTCGTACATACGATGTATCCTTGGCTAAATAAAGCGAAACAGACCATTATGAATGGAAAACGAGAAAATACGTTTGAAAACGGACAAAGTATAGATATCAAGCAAGCGGAAGAAATAATTGGAAAGTATATACTTAAAATGCTAGAGGAGGGAGACCCTGATTTTGATTGTTATGTAGAGTTAATCAATGAAGAACTTGCGATGAAAAATGAAGAATTGATTACTCAACTTTGATTGAATGGATTTAAAATCACAGTTTTTCGAATCGCTGTTCTTGATCGGATTAGAATTATTTGTGCATTGGGAAAAAGTATAGGTTAGGGCTGACTTTGATGTCAGCCCTTTTTTGTGTAAATATCTTGTAGCGCGGCATCGATATCAGGAAATCGAAACGTAAACTGGTGAGTGAGTAATTTTTCCGGGAGAACTTTTTGTCCATCTAGGACGAGTGTGCTCATTTCACCGAGGATGATTTTTAAAGCGATACTTGGAACGAATAGCCAATGTGGTCGATGGAGTGTTTTGGCGAGTGATCTTCCTAGTTGATCCATCATTTTTGGCGTTGGAGCAGTAACATTAAGAGGACCGTGAATATCTTTGTTTTCAATGGCAAATAAAATCGCTCTGGCCACGTCGGTAAGATGAATCCACGACATCCATTGTTTACCTGATCCGATTTTTCCTCCGGCGAATAGCTGATAAGGCAAAGCCATGCGTGGAAGAGCCCCATCTTCTTTCCCGAGAATGACACCGAAGCGAGTAAGAACGGTTCGAATTCCGATCTCTTCTGCTTGTTGAGCGGTCTCTTCCCAAAGCTTCACGGTATGAGCGAGAAAGCCGGTGCCGACAGTTTTGGATGCTTCAGTAAATGTTTCGGTGTTTGAAATAGGGTAATAGCCAATTGCGCTGGCATTGACAAATACTTCTGGCTTATTTGGAAGCTGTTTCATAATGCGGATCATTTCGGTCGTGGAAGAAATCCGGCTATCCAAAATTCGCTGCTTTCTTTCCTTCGTCCACCGTCCGCTATTTAATGATTCACCTGCTAAATTAATGAACACTTTGACGTCTTGCAGGTCATGTTCTGGTGTTGCATCAGCGGTCATCCATTTAACGTATTTTTTATGCTCTGTGTTGGTTTTTCCGTTCGTATTCCGTGTTAAGATGTAGACATCATATCCATTTTTCAATAGCTCAGCTGTTAATGCTTTACCGACAAACCCGGTTCCTCCAGCAATCGCTACCTTCATGTTATTCCCCCCCTATTTTCTTTCTATTTTACCTGTTCATGGTCTTATAAAACATTTTCGATGTGTTAAAGTGAAGGAAGAGGTGATCATATGGTTATTATTACGAAAATATCTCAACAGGAAAAGCGGAAGGACCGCTACAATATTTTTTTAAACGAAGAGTACGCTTTTAGTGTGGATGAATCAGTATTCATTCGCTTTCAGTTGAAAAAGGGGATGGAGTTGAGCAAGGATGAGATCGATGTAATTGCTCACCAAGATGGTATTCAAAAAGGGCTAAATACAGCGATTCACTTTTTATCGATTCGAATGAGATCAGAGAAGGAGGTACGCGATTACTTACAGAAAAAAGAGATCGAGCTTGAAGCAATTGAAGAAGTTATCCGTTCGCTTCATCGACTGAGTTATTTAGACGATGCTCAATTTGCTAAAGCTTACGTGAACACACAAATTAATACGACTGATAAAGGTCCAGGCGTGATCCGACGTGAGCTAAAGGAGAAGGGGATACAAGAAAAATGGATAGAAGAGGTGCTTTCATCGTTTGATTTCAGTAGTCAACTTGAAAAAGCGACGGCTCTCGCTGAGAAGTATCGAAAAAAATATAGAAAAGAATCATTCGTTATTCAAAAGCAGAAAATAGAACAAGCTTTAATGAGAAAAGGTTATGGCTGGGACGTCATTCAAGAGGCGGTGGTTGCTGAGCAGGCAAGCGAGGATGAAGAGCAACAGGAAGCGTTAATGTATCAAGTAGAAAAAGCCCACCGCAAGTATAGTAAATACACAGGCGGTGAGTATAGGCAAAAGATGAAGCAGTCGCTTTATCGGAAAGGCTTTGCTATTAGTGACATTGAAAAGGCGATGGAGCGGCTAGAACAGGATTAATTAGATTCGATCATGATTTCGGTTTTTTCTGCTGCTTCCACGACAATTTTCTGTGCGACTTCGGCTGCCTTCTTTAGACGGGATGCATCCGTAATATGAGTGGAGTGCTCCCAAAACGGTGTGTTCATGCCACCCATATAAGCGGCCACAAATTTGATGCTGCTGTCTGCAAATTCTTGTTGCATACTTTGGGTGAATCCACGCAACGCAAATTTACTAGCACTGTAAATCGCTTCATTTTTCTTTCCACGTAGGCCGGCTGTCGAAATAATATTGATCACTCGTCCATTTTCACTCATTAATGGCAAAAAGGCTTTTGTCATCATAATCGGGGCGTACACATTTGTTTCAAAAGTTGTTTCGAGATCATCGGGATCAATTTCTTCAAAAGGTCCAAATATTCCGATGCCAGCATTATTAATGAGAAATTCGACTTTTTTTGCACTCGTCTGAAAGTGTTGTGCCAAACGTTCAATTTCTGCAGGATTTCGCAAATCCAATTGATAAACGGAAGCTAGTCCTTCTGTAGATTCTATTTCTTGTTTGACTGCCGCTAATTTTTCCGCGTAGCGGCCAATAATATGAACATGATACCCTTTTTGACTATAAATCAATGCTAATTCTTTACCAAGGCCAGAGCCGCCGCCAGTAATTACACAGTTTTTCAATTGTTTCATCCTTTCAGACTTTCTAATATCTTGTTCTTTTAATATACTTAAGGAAAAAAGGGGTTGCAACTAGTGGAAGCAGAAAAACGTTACAGTGAGATGACAGAATTCGAGTTAAAGCAAGAAATTTCACGTTTAAAAGAAAAAGCAAGAAAAGCGGAACAGTTAGGGATCGTCAATGAATTTGCTGTTCTTGAGAGAAAAGCGGTCATGGCCCAAGCGTATTTAATGAACCCAGACGATTTTGAACCAGGGAAAATGTATGAAATTATCGGTGCACCAGGAAGCTATTTTAAAATTGATTATATGAATGGTGTGTTCGCTTGGGGGTATCGTTTGGATGGGAACGGGAAAGAAGAAGGGTTGCCGATCTCGATGTTGAAAGAAACAGAACGATTAGAAAATTGAGGTGAAAGCAATGGAAGAAATATTTGAAAGATTGACGACGATGTTACTCGATAAAAATGATCGTTTATCTCATGCCCGAGCGAGAACTTGGGTCGAGTTGCTTTGGGAAGACTTCGAAGTTACTTATGCCAAGGCTGGTCATGACTACCAAGGAAAAGAAATGACCGAGAAAGTCGTCCGCCAATGGATCGAAAACTACGGTAGCCGTCTTCATGAATTTGCCGGCCGCTATGAAAAATACAAACATCTACTTAATGACGAGCAAGATGTGAAACATTAAAAACCTGCTGTGGCAGGTTTTTTGCTATTGGTGAGGGGAAAGTGGTCACTCAGTAAAAATTGCACATGATTCAGTAGATCCGCTTGATGATTTCTCGAAAATCGTAGAAAAGTCAGCAAAAAAGCCTGCACAACTTCTGTGCAGGCTCCCCTTAATTCGATCCAGGAACAAATTCTAATTTTTTTCTCAGTTTTTCTTCGCTGAAAATCCAGCCAGTGTAGGACCCAACAATTTGATAATCAAGGTCAAGCTGAACAACGGCGACGAATGGATAGTAGCCATTGTTTCGGTAACGAAGGTCGATAAATTTAACCTCGTAGCAGTCGTCATATTCAGCGACTTCCCAGCGATAGACTGGGGAGAAGTGGAGAAATGCATCCAAGTTTGGATCTTGCTTCGCCGCTTGAAAAAGTGGGCTATCTGGTATTGGTACTCGTTTGTATTTATCAAGAATCGTAACGGAGCGACGATACCCTCTGGCAACATAAAAGTGAGTCGGTGTTTTCACGGCAATTCTCCAAAGGTTAAAGCGAATCGTTGGTGCGATAATTACTTCTTCTGCATCGGGAATTAATCGATGTACGGCATTTCGCACAGCTCCTTGCATTTGAAAGCGTAATATATAGTATCCGATCAATACGAGATAGATCGTGATAAAAGTGTATCCCGGGTGGAACCCAATCGCCCAAAGAACAAGTCCAATGACATGGACGGAAAAAATAAAAGGATCAAACGTATTAATCACGCCTAAAGCGAGCCATTTAGAAGAAAAAGGTCTGAGTGCTTGGGTGCCATAAGCGTTAAAGATATCAACAAAGACATGCAGAAAGACGGCTAATTGTGTCCATAGCCATAAATGCAATAGGTTGCTTTCTGGCATGAAGAAGGAGAGCACAGCTACAATCAGGGCTGGCCATAGGAGCACAGCTGGAATGGAGTGAGTCGCTCCTCGGTGATTTCGAATGTAGACAGCGTTATTTCTAAGCTTTAATATGGTATCTATATCAGGGGCTTGAGAGCCGATGACGACGGCTGTTAATACGGCATATTTTGTCACCGGGTCAACAGCAACGACAGGATCAAGGGTAGACAAGCCTCCTAAGGCAAATCCCATGACAATATGAGTTCCAGTATCCAAACAAGGTACCTCCTTATAGTAGGATGCAAATAAAATGGTATCTTTCTTATCTTTATTTTAACATTTTCGGAGGTTAATTGTGAATTTTCCATCATTAAAATCATTATCAAATGTAGATATTGAACAATTTCAACATGATTTAATCTCGTGGTATGAAGCTGAAAAGAGAGACTTGCCGTGGAGGAAAGATCAGGACCCTTACAAAGTATGGGTGTCGGAAATTATGCTGCAGCAAACGCGGGTCGATACAGTAATTCCTTACTTTAATAACTTTGTTGGTAAGTTTCCAACGATTGAAGCGTTGGCGGATGCGGAAGAAGAAGCGGTGTTAAAAGCATGGGAAGGACTCGGCTATTATTCGCGTGTGCGTAATTTGCAAACAGCGGTGCGTGAAGTCAAAGAGCAATATGGTGGGAAAGTGCCAAACACGAAAGAAGAAATTTCTTCGTTAAAAGGAGTAGGCCCTTACACTAGTGGCGCGATTTTAAGCATTGCTTACGGTGTACCGGAGCCCGCTGTCGATGGCAATGTAATGAGGGTGATCTCACGTATTTTATCGATTTGGGACGATATTGCGAAAGCTTCTTCGAGAAAGATATTTGAAGAAGCGGTACGGCAGTTGATTTCTAAAGAAGATCCCTCTTCGTTTAATCAAGCTTTAATGGAGCTTGGTGCGTTAATTTGTACCCCGACTTCACCTTCTTGTCTTCTTTGTCCCGTCCGCGATCATTGCCATGCGTTCCATGAAGGAGTCCAGCAAGAGCTGCCTGTGAAAACAAAAAAGAAAAACATGAGGCATGTTCACCTAGGGGCGGCTGTGATTGAAACAGACGAAGGAGATGCTCTAATTCAAAAGCGGCCGGAGACAGGATTGCTTGCTAATTTATGGGAATTTCCGAACGTCGAGTTAAGCGGAGCCGGAAATCCGAAAATGGAGCTTGAGTTATTTTTCCGTCAAGAATATGGCATAGATGTTGAGTTGCAAGCGGAATCGATTGCGAAAATCCAGCATGTTTTTTCTCATTTAACATGGAATATTGATGTGTATTATGGAAAGATCAAAAAATCACCCGTCACTAAAGAAAATAGTCAATGGGTGA
>NZ_KZ454941.1:2918812-2932107 GCF_002797375.1 Bacillus sp. FJAT-42315 | reverse complement strand
CGGAGCCCGCTGTCGATGGCAATGTAATGAGGGTGATCTCACGTATTTTATCGATTTGGGACGATATTGCGAAAGCTTCTTCGAGAAAGATATTTGAAGAAGCGGTACGGCAGTTGATTTCTAAAGAAGATCCCTCTTCGTTTAATCAAGCTTTAATGGAGCTTGGTGCGTTAATTTGTACCCCGACTTCACCTTCTTGTCTTCTTTGTCCCGTCCGCGATCATTGCCATGCGTTCCATGAAGGAGTCCAGCAAGAGCTGCCTGTGAAAACAAAAAAGAAAAACATGAGGCATGTTCACCTAGGGGCGGCTGTGATTGAAACAGACGAAGGAGATGCTCTAATTCAAAAGCGGCCGGAGACAGGATTGCTTGCTAATTTATGGGAATTTCCGAACGTCGAGTTAAGCGGAGCCGGAAATCCGAAAATGGAGCTTGAGTTATTTTTCCGTCAAGAATATGGCATAGATGTTGAGTTGCAAGCGGAATCGATTGCGAAAATCCAGCATGTTTTTTCTCATTTAACATGGAATATTGATGTGTATTATGGAAAGATCAAAAAATCACCCGTCACTAAAGAAAATAGTCAATGGGTGAAAAAGGGAGAAGTAGAGAATTTTGCTTTCTCTGTCTCCCATCAAAAAATTTGGAAAAAAGCACAGGAGGAAGTTAAATAGTAAATTTAGCTTCCTCCTAAATCAAAAGGGATTTCTGTGCCATGAGTATAATCGGCTTCCTGCCTTTTCAAGCCACCACGGTTCATAATTTCTTCGACAATGTCCTGATGAATCGTTTGTCCTTCTGCGTTTAAATAAGGAACGATTTGCTGAAATGAGTGATGAAAATAGGCAAGTTCGGATTTTTTCCAGTCTTTGATCGACATGGTTGATAGTTCAGTTAAATCGCGACCAACATACATGAAAAGCCCTCCTTTCTATATTTAAAGTTCTCATGTGAGTTGTCGGCTATTCAAAGAGAAAGTAAAATATAAAAGAGAAATGAAAGGGGAATGAATATGGAGCAAAAAGTAGCGCTTGTGACAGGGAGTAGTCGTGGGGTCGGTAAGGCGATTGCCCTAGAGTTAGCGAAGCAAGGATATAATTTAGTCATTAACTATGCACGCAGTAAAACAGCGGCACTTGAGACGGCAGAAGAGATTAAAGCATTAGGGCGAGAGGTACTCGTCGTGAAAGCGAATGTTGGGGATATCGAAAAGGTAAGAGAGATGTTTGATGAAGTAAAGCAAACATTCGGTCGACTCGATGTATTTATTAATAATGCTGCTTCTGGCGTTCAACGTCCGATTATGGAGCTTGAAGAAAAGCATTGGGATTGGACGCTGGATATTAACAGTAAAGCGTTGTTATTTTGTGCGCAAGAAGCGGCTAAGTTAATGGATGAAAATGGCGGGGGAAGCATCGTGAGCATTAGTTCACTTGGAGCGATTCGCTATTTGAAAAATTATACAGCAGTGGGTGTGTCGAAAGCTGCCGTTGAAGCATTAACAAGGTATTTATCAGTCGAGTTAGCTGAGAAAAATATCGTCGTTAATGCGGTATCTGGCGGAGCGATTGATACGGATGCCTTAAAGCATTTTCCAAACCGCGAAGAGATTTTAGAAGATGCCAGAATTAATACTCCAGCGGGACGAATTGTGCATATTGAGGATATCGTTCATACGGTTATGTTTTTAATTTCCGAAGGTGCTTACATGATTCGAGGGCAAACGATTATCGTCGATGGCGGCCGCTCGCTATTAGTATAATTTTTTAAAATTTTTTAGGGATATTTCTTTTCCTTCCGGGACAAATTAATTTTTGTGGAGGTGAAAAGGGATGAAAAATCAACCGAACTACAAACAAAAATCAGCGGCAAACACGGATGTGAACCATGTGAAGCAACAAAACGCTGCTTCAGCAATGGGCCAAAATGCTTTCGGTACAGAATTTGGTGCTGAAACAGATGTTCAGCATGTAAAGCAACAAAACGCTCAAGCGGAAGCTCGTAAAAACCAAGCTCCTCAAAACAAGTAAGGCATTCGCCTTGCAAATTGACAAATCACAGAAAAAGGCTGTCTCCGAATCAATGGATGACAGCTTTTTTCTGTGATTAAATCATCACTTTAGTTTTCAATTTAAGCTTAAATCGTTATAATAGTGTAATACAGAACGTTTGATTTAAATAGATTAAGGAAAAAGTAAAGTCAAAGTGCTTTAAATGAAAGTAGGGGAAAATCATGGCGATTCCCAGAGAAGGTGAATCCATCCAAATACATAGTTACAAGCATGACGGAAATATTCATCGTGTTTGGGAAGAGACCATTGTCTTAAAAGCGAACAATAATCTTGTAATTGGGGGCAATGACCATACCATTGTAACGGAATCAGATGGTCGTACGTGGGTAACGAGAGAACCAGCTATTTGCTATTTTCATGCTCGGCAATGGTTTAATATCATCGGCATGTTGAGAACAGATGGGGTCTATTACTATTGTAATATTAGCTCCCCTTTTGTGTATGACCATGAAGCATTGAAATATATTGATTATGATCTCGATATTAAGGTGTTTCCGGATCGGTCTTATATTTTACTCGATGAAGATGAATATAAGCAGCACAGCAAGCAAATGAACTATCCAGATGTGATTGATAAAATACTAAAGCGTAACATCGATCATTTAATTTATTTAATCCATCAGCAAAAAGGACCGTTTTCTCAGGAGTTTATCGATAAGTGGTATGCGAAATATTTAAGCTACCAAGGCTGATCACTCGCTGGTGAAAGAGCGGGCGCCTGTTGAACATTCAACAGGTTTTTTCTTTTTTATATAGGGTTATATTTTTTGTAAGTAAAGGGGAATTTTGAGAGGTAGGGGGGATCTATATGGGTGTAATGAAACGATATATGCAATTTGTGCGGCCTTATAGTTGGCAAATTGTTGGAACGCTTGTAATTGGGGTTATTAAGTTTGCGTTGCCGTTAATGATTCCTATTTTAATTAAGTATGTTATTGATGATGTGATTGGCAGTGACGGAATGACAGCTGCAGAGAAGCAAGAGCAGCTGTTTATCATTATCGGTTCGATGTTAGTTGTTTTTACTTTTCTTCGTCCACCGATTGAATATTATCGTCAATATTTTGCTCAATGGACGAGCAATAAAATATTATACGATATTCGTGATCGATTGTTTTCGCATATTCAACAGTTAAGCTTTAAATACTATTCAAATACGCGGTCTGGAGAGATCATTTCACGTGTAATTAATGATGTAGAACAAACGAAGAACTTTGTCATTACTGGGCTGATGAATGTCTGGCTTGATGCGGCAACGATTGTCATTGCGATTATTATTATGTTGACGATGGATGTTAAGTTAACTGTCGTGTCGCTATTGGTCTTTCCTTTTTATGCTTTTTCTGTTCGATATTTTTTCGGTAATTTACGTCAGTTAACAAGAGTACGTTCCCAAGCGCTTGCCGGTGTACAAAGTTATTTACATGAACGGGTGCAAGGGATGTCAGTCATCAAAAGTTTCGCAATTGAAGGTTATGAACAAACGCAATTTCAAAAGCATAATCATCAATTCTTAGAGAAAGCTTTAGATCAGACAAGATGGAATGCGAAGGCTTTCGCCGTTGTGAATACGATCACCGATATTGCGCCGCTACTTGTGATTGGTTATGCGGGGTATCAAGTGATCCATGGGAATTTGACAGTGGGGACGATGGCTGCTTTTATCGCTTATATTGATAAGCTATATAATCCACTGCGGAGATTAGTGAACTCCTCAACGACGATGACACAAGCGATCGCTTCGATGGATCGGGTGTTTGACCTTCTTGATGAAACGTATGACATTAAAGATAAAGAGGCTGCGATCACATGCGAAGGTGTAAAAGGGCATATTGTATTCGATAGTGTGGACTTTGCGTATGATGAAGGTGAGAAAAATGTACTTGATCACATTCAACTCGATGTGAAGGCAGGGGAAACGGTTGCCTTTGTCGGAATGAGTGGGGGAGGAAAGTCTTCGTTAGTGAGCTTGATTCCGCGATTTTACGATGTAACAGCAGGACGGATTTTACTGGACGGTACTGATATTCGTGATTTTAAAGTACGGAGCCTGCGAGATAATATCGGGATTGTGCTGCAGGATAATATTTTATTCAGTGAATCGGTTCGAGCGAATATTTTGTTAGCGAAGCCTGATGCGACGGAAGATGAGATTATCGCGGCTGCCAAAGCGGCTAATGCCCATGATTTCATTATGAATTTGCCTGAAGGGTATGATACGAGAGTAGGAGAAAGAGGTGTGAAGTTGTCGGGAGGGCAGAAGCAACGGGTTGCGATTGCTCGCGTATTTTTGAAAAATCCGCCAATCATTATACTAGATGAAGCGACATCTGCTCTGGACTTAGAAAGCGAACACTTAATCCAAGAAGCGATGGAGAAGCTTTCGAAAGACAGAACCACTTTTATCGTAGCTCATCGCCTCTCAACGATTACTCATGCTGACCGAATTGTCCTGATCGAAAACGGTCAAATCATTGAAAGCGGCACCCACGAACAACTCATGAACAAACAAGGACGATATTACAGTTTGTACCAGGTGCCTGTCACTCCCCGATAATTGTATCATTTTGTCGATAAGTATAAAGAAGCCAGTCGGATTGTGTCCGACTGGCTTTTATGCTTCCTCTTCAAGTTCAGGTGGTTCTTCATCGTCGTGATGAAATTTATTATAGCTTGAAATTAAGTGGTCGAGATGTTCTAAGTTTTCTCCGTACTCAAGGATAGAGGAGAGTACGTGCAGCATATGGATGGATGTATTCATTTCTTCCGCTGGAGCGCCTTTTAATTCGTTAGCGAACAGAGTCAAAAACTCTTCTCGGTTAATACATAGCTCGAATATATCTTCCGTATCCGTTGACTGTTTAGCTTTCCCGATGTAACGCAATAATAAATGTTCGTGATAGCTCATTAAACAATCGAGATGATCTTGCATCATTTTCTGTACATCGGGCTTGAGATGATAAATTTCATTTTCAAACTGATTCATTCGTCGCAAAATATCAAAGCTTCTTCGAGTAGAAGAAATCATCTTGCGGTAGAGCACCATTTTTCGCTTTTTAGCAGTGATATTTTTTTTCAACGTACCACGGTCTTCTTTATATAGTAAATAGAGATTATCAATTTTAATGAGCCGCTCGCGAATTTTGCTAATATCTTTTTTCAGTAAATGATATTCGGCACCATTTCGCATACTTAAGCGAATCCACTTCAATGTATCTTCCGTTACTTGATTAATTTGCATAAATAATTTCGTTTCATACTTTGGAGGTAAAAAGATTAAATTGACGATAAAAGCAGAAAACACTCCAATCATAATTGTCAAGAAACGAACAGAAGCAAATTGAATAAAGTGTGCATCTTGGACTTCCATAATGGCTATCACCGTCACTAAGGCAAGTCCGATCGTATTTTCTAAACGCATCTTCAAAATTAAACTAATGGCCACAATCGCTGCAATTCCAACGATTAAGAAGTGATTACCTAATAATAAAACAAAGGAAATGGCAACAACAGCCCCAATGATGTTTGATTGCATCTGTTCAATAACGGTTAAGTATGAACGATAGATGGTAGGCTGGATGGCAAATACGGCTGCGATCCCAGCAAACACTGGAGAAGGAAGGCCTAACAAACTTGAAGCAAACAGAGCGAGCACAATGGCAATGCCCGTTTTAAAAATTCGCGCACCTAGCTTCATATATTGAGTAATTCCTTTCGTTAATGAAATATGGTTTCCTTCATAAACAGCTAGTAGAGCGGTTAAATAGGAAGCCAATTATGTACTATACAATGGACTGAACCCAATAGCAAGAAATAAACAAAGATTTCTATTTTTCTTATTTAAAAATGGGGATTAAGCGAAATGAAGGAGGTCAGCTAGGGAGAAACAACAAGCAGCAAACGGTCGTCTGCTGCTCGTTGAAATAGTTATAGTTGAGAAAAAGCGTAATCGACTGCTTTTAACGTCGTTTCAATATCTTCTTCCGTGTGTTCCGTTGTTAAGAACCAAGCTTCGTATTTAGAAGGGGCTAAATGAATACCTTGGTTCAGCATTAATTTGAAGAAGCGACCGAACATTTCACTATCAGTTGCTTCCGCTTGCTCGTAATTGACGACCGTTTCTGTTGTGAAATAGATCGTCAATGCGCCTTTTAAGCGGTTGATCGTGATCGGTGTATTATATTTTTTAGCGGATGTTAAAATGCCTTCTTCAAGCATTGCGCCTAATCGATCCAGTTCTTCGTAGATACCTTCTTTGTTCAACACTTCAAGGCAAGCAATTCCCGCTAGCATAGATGCTGGGTTACCAGCCATTGTTCCAGCCTGGTAAGCTGGGCCGAGCGGAGCAACCTTTTCCATAATGTCGATGCGGCCACCGTAAGCACCAATTGGCATACCGCCGCCGATGATTTTTCCGATCGCTGTTAAGTCTGGATAAATGTCTAATAGATCTTGAGCGCCGCCATAAGTAAAACGGAAGCCTGTAATAACTTCATCAAAAATGAGAAGGGAACCAGCTTCGTGAGTCAACTCTTTTACTTGCTGTAAAAAGCCTTCTTTCGGTTCAACGATACCAAAGTTGCCGACGATTGGCTCGATTAAAACAGCGGCAATTTGATCGCCCCATTTAGCGAGTGCTTCTTTTAATGGTTCCATTTCATTGAAAGGCACCGTGATTACTTCTTGAGCGATGCTTTTCGGCACGCCTGCTGAATCTGGTGTGCCTAATGTCGAAGGACCAGATCCTGCTGCTACTAATACTAAATCAGAATGGCCGTGATAACAGCCAGCAAACTTAATGATTTTATCTCGACCTGTATAGGCGCGTGCGACACGAATTGTTGTCATCACCGCTTCAGTTCCGCTGTTGACGAAGCGAACCTTTTCCATCGCTGGCATTGCTTCCTTGAGCATTTTAGCAAATGTCACTTCATATGGCGTTGGTGTTCCAAATAGTACGCCATTTTCTGCTGCTTTCTTGATCGCTTCGGTAATATGAGGATGAGCATGTCCGGTAATAATCGGTCCGTAAGCGGCTAGATAATCGATATATTTATTGCCATCGACATCCCAAAAATAAGCCCCTTGTCCTTTTTCCATCGCGACAGGTGAGCCGCCGCCCACTGCTTTATAGGAACGGGAAGGGCTGTTCACTCCGCCTACAATATGTTCTAGTGCTTCTGTATGTAATTGCTCCGATTTGGAAAAATTCATTTGAATACCTCCTTATTTTTTCGTTACCTTTCCATTTTAGACCTGCCTTCCTGTTTAATCAATTCATAAAACATCGTGCCATTGCGTATAGTGGAAGGAAAGAAGGCGAAAAGGAGCGGTGGGGATGACTGCTATGATTTTTAGTGCGGTCGTATTATGTGTAGGGGTGAGTGTAAGGGGACTTTTTGTACAAGGACAACCTCAACATCGCTATCTTTCCCTCTACTATTTTGTTTACTTTGGCCTCTTATATTTAACACTGATGATTGGTTTTGCTCTTATTTATATGATTTTGAATATGAATGGGCATGTCGTATGGGCAGGAGTGGACCTGCAGCAGTTACCATTTTGGGATCGTTTTTTTACTTCCTTATATTTTAGCGGGATTACGTTATTTTCTGTTGGATACGGTGACATCGTTCCAGAAGGAGTAGGACGTTGGGTAGCTCTGTTGGAAGCGTGGACAGGCTATACAATTCCTACCGCCTTTGTTGTCCGGACAATGTTAGAAAAAGAAACGTAAATATATTTGCTATCTCCTAATTGATCCGTTACCCTAAAGTTGAATTTATTTTTATTTAAGGGGGAAGATGGTTATGACAGTAACAATAGGAGAACTGGCACCAGATTTTACGCTGCCAGCAAATAATGGTGAAGAAGTGAAATTATCCGATTATAAAGGAAAAAATATTGTTTTATATTTTTATCCGAAAGATATGACACCAGGCTGTACGACGCAAGCGTGTGATTTTCGCGATCAGCATGCAAGCTTTAGCGGTGTAAATACAGTTATTTTAGGTGTCAGCATAGACCCAGTAGAGCGTCATCAAAAATTTATTGATAAATATGATTTACCTTTCTTGTTGCTAGCGGATGAGGAGCACAAAGTGTGTGAACTGTATGATGTATGGAAACTAAAAAAGAACTTCGGAAAAGAATACATGGGGATCGAGCGCTCCACTTTTGTCATTGATACGGAAGGCAAGCTTGTGAAAGAGTGGAGAAAAGTAAAGGTCAAAGAGCATGTAGAAGAAGCACTTCAATTTATTCGAGATGAGTTGAAGTAATGAAAACGGTCTTTACCTTTCGCCCGCCACGAAGCTTACAAGCACAATTAATTGAGAAATATCCAACTGTTGACTTCGTTTTTTATAAAACGATTGCAGAAGCAGAACAATTAGTGGATGCCGAAATTATCGTTACATTTGGTGAGGATTTAACTCCACAGCATATTGAAGAATGCGAGCAATTAAAATGGGTGATGGTGGCGTCTGCCGGTTTAGAAAAAATGCCATTGCCAGCAATAAAGGCAAAAGGGATATTAGTAACCAATGCGAGAGGTGTACATAAAATCCCAATGGCGGAGTTTACCTTTGGTTATCTGCTTAATCACGTCAAACGCTTTCCGGAACTTCGGAAGCTTCAAGATGAAGCGACTTGGAATAAGCGTCTACCCATTGGTGAACTAGCGGGGCAAACGCTGTTAGTGTTAGGGACAGGGGCTATTGGGAGTGAGATCGCTCGCTTAGCGACGGCTTTTCGGATGAAGACGATTGGGATCAATCGTAGCGGAGGGGCAGTTGAAGATTTTGCTACTGTTTATCAAATGAATGAGCTGTTAACGGCGTTGTCTGAAGCAGACTTTGTTGTCTCGATCTTGCCTAGCACGAACGAGACAAAACATCTCTTGAAAAAAGAGCATTTTCAAGCGATGAAAAAAACAGCTGCTTTCATTAATATTGGCCGAGGAGATCTGTTGGAAGAACAAGTGTTAATCGAGGCGTTAAATGAAGAAGAAATCGCTCATGCGTATCTTGATGTGTTTGTAGAAGAGCCTTTGCCGGAGAATCACAGCTTTTGGAGCCATGAGAAAGTGACGGTTACTCCCCACATTTCAAGTATCACACCGCAATACTTGCCACGGGTGTTTGAGATTTTTGAATACAATTTAGATCAGTATTTGCAAGGATATGATACTTATAAAAATAAAGTGGAAATCGATCGCGGGTATTGAATAATGAAGAAAAGCTTGAAAAGATGACGATCTTTTCAGGCTTTTCTTAAATAAGGCGTGGTTTAGCGATTGATAATCGTTTTCTATATTGACAAATGATGCAGGAAATTAGTACACTATTTATAAAGATTATAATATAATAATACCTTTTAGAAAGAAATGAGGTGCATGACAGTGTCCCATGAACATGATCATTTAAAAGAAGCATTGGATACGTTAAAGGAAACTGGGGTTCGAATTACGCCTCAACGTCATGCGATACTTGAATATTTAACTCAATCTATGACTCACCCGACTGCAGATGATATTTATAAAGCGCTTGAAGGAAGGTTCCCTAACATGAGCGTTGCTACAGTGTACAATAATTTACGAGTATTTCGTGAAGTTGGCTTAGTAAAGGAACTGACTTACGGTGATGCATCGAGCCGTTTTGATTTTATAACGACAGATCATTATCACGCCATCTGTGAAGACTGCGGAAAGATTGTTGATTTCCACTATCCGGGCTTAGATGAAGTAGAACAACTGGCATCGCATGTCACCGGATTTAAAGTTAGCCATCATCGAATGGAAGTATACGGAACTTGTCCGGAATGTACGAAAAAAACAGACATTCATTAAAAAAGAATTGTTCGTATAACGAACAATTCTTTTATTTTTTTTGATTATATTTTTCATCAAACTCTTTACCTTCAAGGCTTTGATCTAGTGTTAGTGGTTCTTTACAATACATGCACATATCGACTCGACCGAGCACTTTCGTTGGCTTTCCGCAACTTGGACACATGACTTGTACTGCTTTTGTAGACAGCATTCCGATCCAGAAATAGACGACTGTACTAGCGATAATACATAATAGACCGAGCAACATAAATATCGTCATGATCAATGGAGACTGTCTAAAGAAAATTCCTACATACATTATAATAAATCCAATGAAAATCAAACTAAGAGCAAATGTGCGAATTCGATTAATTTTGCTTGAATAATTTTTTGCCATTATAATTAAACCTCCTAACAATAGACTATAACATAATATCTATCTTTTGGAATAGTTGAAAAGCTCGTTCAATAGGCTCAAAATTTATTGAAGGAGTTTTTTATTTTTTTGTCGAAATTATGGAGACAGAACAAACTTTGGTTTGGAGGAATTAGTATGGAGGACATCCTTCGTCCGCTTTATCAAGAACGAACAAGCCAACAAAATACTCTTGGCGTTATTGCTGTTGAGAAAAGAGAAAAGGCTAGTATTTTTACCGAAAACTTTGATGCCGTTTTATTAGTCATTGTTAAAGAAGCAGAAGAGTCTGTTTTCATTAAGCACTATTTATATAGTGAGAAAAAAGCTGCATTATTTATCATCACTGAAGCAAAGTTAAATGAATGGCTTCTTTTAGGAAACAAACGTAAGGTGATCGAGTGGTTGTATCATGGGAAAACTTTATTTGACCGAAATGACTTTGTGCATGAATTGAAAAAAGAAATGCGAGAGTTTCCGTTTTATGGACGGCAAATAAAAATGTCTATTGAATTCTCAAGGTTGATCAGAAGATATACAGACGGAAAAGCGTTCTTTACGAATGGGCATTATTTAGATGCTTATAATCACGTCATGCATTCATTGCATCATCTAGCACGCTTAGCTGTTATTGAAAATGGCTTTTATCCAGAAGTAACCGTCTGGCAACAAATAAAGCAAATAGAGCCAGAAATTTATAAGCTTTATGAAGAGTTATTAACGAGCGATGAAAATTTGCAAAAACGGTTAGAGTTACTATTTTTAGCGAGTGAGTTTTTAATCTATTCTCGGGCGGAAAGTGGAGCGGCACATTTATTATCAGTCATTAAGGAAAAAGAGTCGTGGACGATTCAAGAGCTTTTAGACCATCCAGAGGTTCAATACTATGCTGTAGACTTAGTCATCCTACTTGAATATTTAATAGAGAAATCATTTGTGCAGGAACTTTCCGTTGAAACAAAAGGTCAAGGGATTTATCATCGGTACTACCAAGTTATAGATAAATAATTTTTTGAAAAAGTATTGACGAGGGTTTTTATTTTTGTTATATTAATATGCGTCGCCACTGATAGCAATCGGTTGCGACGCAAAGAAATAAAAAATTATTGACATCAAGTTGAAAACTTGATATGATAGTAAAGTCGCTATTCAAGCGAAATTGATCTTTGAAAACTGAACAAAATAAACGTCAACGTTAATTCTAAAAAACTTAACTTGTCTAAGTGAAACAAATTGTGAGTTAAGGAACATCTGCTAAGTTCGTCACGTCCTGTGACAACGCAGATGCCTGCACATCCATGTGCAATGCAAACACTTTATCGGAGAGTTTGATCCTGGCTCAGGACGAACGCTGGCGGCGTGCCTAATACATGCAAGTCGAGCGGACTTGATAGGAGCTTGCTTCTATTCAAGTTAGCGGCGGACGGGTGAGTAACACGTGGGTAACCTGCCTGTAAGACTGGGATAACTCCGGGAAACCGGGGCTAATACCGGATAACTTCTTTCTCCGCATGGAGAAGGATTGAAAGATGGTTTCGGCTATCACTTACAGATGGACCCGCGGCGCATTAGCTAGTTGGTGAGGTAACGGCTCACCAAGGCAACGATGCGTAGCCGACCTGAGAGGGTGATCGGCCACACTGGGACTGAGACACGGCCCAGACTCCTACGGGAGGCAGCAGTAGGGAATCTTCCGCAATGGACGAAAGTCTGACGGAGCAACGCCGCGTGAGTGAAGAAGGTTTTCGGATCGTAAAGCTCTGTTGTTAGGGAAGAACAAGTATCGGAGTAACTGCCGGTACCTTGACGGTACCTAACCAGAAAGCCACGGCTAACTACGTGCCAGCAGCCGCGGTAATACGTAGGTGGCAAGCGTTGTCCGGAATTATTGGGCGTAAAGCGCGCGCAGGCGGTCTTTTAAGTCTGATGTGAAAGCCCACGGCTCAACCGTGGAGGGTCATTGGAAACTGGAAGACTTGAGTGCAGAAGAGAAGAGCGGAATTCCACGTGTAGCGGTGAAATGCGTAGAGATGTGGAGGAACACCAGTGGCGAAGGCGGCTCTTTGGTCTGTAACTGACGCTGAGGCGCGAAAGCGTGGGGAGCAAACAGGATTAGATACCCTGGTAGTCCACGCCGTAAACGATGAGTGCTAAGTGTTGGAGGGTTTCCGCCCTTCAGTGCTGCAGCTAACGCATTAAGCACTCCGCCTGGGGAGTACGGTCGCAAGACTGAAACTCAAAGGAATTGACGGGGGCCCGCACAAGCGGTGGAGCATGTGGTTTAATTCGAAGCAACGCGAAGAACCTTACCAGGTCTTGACATCCTCTGACAACTCTGGAGACAGAGCGTTCCCCTTCGGGGGACAGAGTGACAGGTGGTGCATGGTTGTCGTCAGCTCGTGTCGTGAGATGTTGGGTTAAGTCCCGCAACGAGCGCAACCCTTGATCTTAGTTGCCAGCATTTAGTTGGGCACTCTAAGGTGACTGCCGGTGACAAACCGGAGGAAGGTGGGGATGACGTCAAATCATCATGCCCCTTATGACCTGGGCTACACACGTGCTACAATGGATGGTACAAAGGGCTGCAAGACCGCGAGGTTTAGCCAATCCCATAAAACCATTCTCAGTTCGGATTGTAGGCTGCAACTCGCCTACATGAAGCCGGAATCGCTAGTAATCGCGGATCAGCATGCCGCGGTGAATACGTTCCCGGGCCTTGTACACACCGCCCGTCACACCACGAGAGTTTGTAACACCCGAAGTCGGTGGGGTAACCCTTACGGGAGCCAGCCGCCTAAGGTGGGACAGATGATTGGGGTGAAGTCGTAACAAGGTAGCCGTATCGGAAGGTGCGGCTGGATCACCTCCTTTCTAAGGATAGAACGGAAAGTAAGAACGTTGTTCTTACTCAAATTAACGACGCGTTTTATTTTGTTCAGTTTTGAGAGTTCAGTTTTTATAATTCTCATTTCTTATT
>NZ_KZ454941.1:2915937-2918802 GCF_002797375.1 Bacillus sp. FJAT-42315 | reverse complement strand
AGCGATTGATAATCGTTTTCTATATTGACAAATGATGCAGGAAATTAGTACACTATTTATAAAGATTATAATATAATAATACCTTTTAGAAAGAAATGAGGTGCATGACAGTGTCCCATGAACATGATCATTTAAAAGAAGCATTGGATACGTTAAAGGAAACTGGGGTTCGAATTACGCCTCAACGTCATGCGATACTTGAATATTTAACTCAATCTATGACTCACCCGACTGCAGATGATATTTATAAAGCGCTTGAAGGAAGGTTCCCTAACATGAGCGTTGCTACAGTGTACAATAATTTACGAGTATTTCGTGAAGTTGGCTTAGTAAAGGAACTGACTTACGGTGATGCATCGAGCCGTTTTGATTTTATAACGACAGATCATTATCACGCCATCTGTGAAGACTGCGGAAAGATTGTTGATTTCCACTATCCGGGCTTAGATGAAGTAGAACAACTGGCATCGCATGTCACCGGATTTAAAGTTAGCCATCATCGAATGGAAGTATACGGAACTTGTCCGGAATGTACGAAAAAAACAGACATTCATTAAAAAAGAATTGTTCGTATAACGAACAATTCCTTTATTTTTTTTGATTATATTTTTCATCAAACTCTTTACCTTCAAGGCTTTGATCTAGTGTTAGTGGTTCTTTACAATACATGCACATATCGACTCGACCGAGCACTTTCGTTGGCTTTCCGCAACTTGGACACATGACTTGTACTGCTTTTGTAGACAGCATTCCGATCCAGAAATAGACGACTGTACTAGCGATAATACATAATAGACCGAGCAACATAAATATCGTCATGATCAATGGAGACTGTCTAAAGAAAATTCCTACATACATTATAATAAATCCAATGAAAATCAAACTAAGAGCAAATGTGCGAATTCGATTAATTTTGCTTGAATAATTTTTTGCCATTATAATTAAACCTCCTAACAATAGACTATAACATAATATCTATCTTTTGGAATAGTTGAAAAGCTCGTTCAATAGGCTCAAAATTTATTGAAGGAGTTTTTTATTTTTTTGTCGAAATTATGGAGACAGAACAAACTTTGGTTTGGAGGAATTAGTATGGAGGACATCCTTCGTCCGCTTTATCAAGAACGAACAAGCCAACAAAATACTCTTGGCGTTATTGCTGTTGAGAAAAGAGAAAAGGCTAGTATTTTTACCGAAAACTTTGATGCCGTTTTATTAGTCATTGTTAAAGAAGCAGAAGAGTCTGTTTTCATTAAGCACTATTTATATAGTGAGAAAAAAGCTGCATTATTTATCATCACTGAAGCAAAGTTAAATGAATGGCTTCTTTTAGGAAACAAACGTAAGGTGATCGAGTGGTTGTATCATGGGAAAACTTTATTTGACCGAAATGACTTTGTGCATGAATTGAAAAAAGAAATGCGAGAGTTTCCGTTTTATGGACGGCAAATAAAAATGTCTATTGAATTCTCAAGGTTGATCAGAAGATATACAGACGGAAAAGCGTTCTTTACGAATGGGCATTATTTAGATGCTTATAATCACGTCATGCATTCATTGCATCATCTAGCACGCTTAGCTGTTATTGAAAATGGCTTTTATCCAGAAGTAACCGTCTGGCAACAAATAAAGCAAATAGAGCCAGAAATTTATAAGCTTTATGAAGAGTTATTAACGAGCGATGAAAATTTGCAAAAACGGTTAGAGTTACTATTTTTAGCGAGTGAGTTTTTAATCTATTCTCGGGCGGAAAGTGGAGCGGCACATTTATTATCAGTCATTAAGGAAAAAGAGTCGTGGACGATTCAAGAGCTTTTAGACCATCCAGAGGTTCAATACTATGCTGTAGACTTAGTCATCCTACTTGAATATTTAATAGAGAAATCATTTGTGCAGGAACTTTCCGTTGAAACAAAAGGTCAAGGGATTTATCATCGGTACTACCAAGTTATAGATAAATAATTTTTTGAAAAAGTATTGACGAGGGTTTTTATTTTTGTTATATTAATATGCGTCGCCACTGATAGCAATCGGTTGCGACGCAAAGAAATAAAAAATTATTGACATCAAGTTGAAAACTTGATATGATAGTAAAGTCGCTATTCAAGCGAAATTGATCTTTGAAAACTGAACAAAATAAACGTCAACGTTAATTCTAAAAAACTTAACTTGTCTAAGTGAAACAAATTGTGAGTTAAGGAACATCTGCTAAGTTCGTCACGTCCTGTGACAACGCAGATGCCTGCACATCCATGTGCAATGCAAACACTTTATCGGAGAGTTTGATCCTGGCTCAGGACGAACGCTGGCGGCGTGCCTAATACATGCAAGTCGAGCGGACTTGATAGGAGCTTGCTTCTATCAAGTTAGCGGCGGACGGGTGAGTAACACGTGGGTAACCTGCCTGTAAGACTGGGATAACTCCGGGAAACCGGGGCTAATACCGGATAACTTCTTTCTCCGCATGGAGAAGGATTGAAAGGTGGTTTCGGCTATCACTTACAGATGGACCCGCGGCGCATTAGCTAGTTGGTGAGGTAACGGCTCACCAAGGCAACGATGCGTAGCCGACCTGAGAGGGTGATCGGCCACACTGGGACTGAGACACGGCCCAGACTCCTACGGGAGGCAGCAGTAGGGAATCTTCCGCAATGGACGAAAGTCTGACGGAGCAACGCCGCGTGAGTGAAGAAGGTTTTCGGATCGTAAAGCTCTGTTGTTAGGGAAGAACAAGTATCGGAGTAACTGCCGGTACCTTGACGGTACCTAACCAGAAAGCCACGGCTAACTACGTGCCAGCAGCCGCGGTAATACGTAGGTGGCAAGCGTTGTCCGGAATTATTGGGCGTAAAGCGCGCGCAGGCG
>NZ_KZ454941.1:2889707-2915871 GCF_002797375.1 Bacillus sp. FJAT-42315 | reverse complement strand
AGGAAATTTGAGAGGAGCTGTCCTTAGTACGAGAGGACCGGGATGGACGCACCGCTGGTGTACCAGTTGTCTTGCCAAAGGCATCGCTGGGTAGCTATGTGCGGACGGGATAAGTGCTGAAAGCATCTAAGCATGAAGCCCCCCTCAAGATGAGATTTCCCATAGCGCAAGCTAGTAAGATCCCTGAAAGATGATCAGGTAGATAGGTTCGAGGTGGAAGCGTGGCGACACGTGGAGCTGACGAATACTAATCGATCGAGGACTTAACCAATAAAGCAGAGGCGACTGTCAGACATGACAAGCAAATGTTCTGGCGCTGCAAAGACGTTAGTCTTGTAAGCGACAGGTTATTTGACTCGAATGTCTAGGAGCCGGAGCTAGAAATAGATACACCAATAGGCGATTTGCAAGGTTACAATACTTATTATCCAGTTTTGAAAGAACAAAAAAGTTCTTGCAAAAGATCATTATTATGTTATAATAATAAATGTCTTAAAAAGTCTGGTGGCGATAGCGAAGAGGTCACACCCGTTCCCATCCCGAACACGGAAGTTAAGCTCTTCAGCGCCGATGGTAGTTGGGGGTTTCCTCCTGTGAGAGTAGGACGTTGCCAGGCGGATATTCCGCAGTAGCTCAGTGGTAGAGCAATCGGCTGTTAACCGATCGGTCGTAAGTTCGAATCTTACCTGCGGAGCCATTTAGGAGAGCTGTCCGAGTGGCCGAAGGAGCACGATTGGAAATCGTGTAGGCGGTTAACGCTGCCTCAAGGGTTCAAATCCCTTGCTCTCCGCCATTTATACATAGAATAAAATTGGCCCGTTGGTCAAGCGGTTAAGACACCGCCCTTTCACGGCGGTAACACGGGTTCGAATCCCGTACGGGTCACCATTAACGGAGGATTAGCTCAGCTGGGAGAGCACCTGCCTTACAAGCAGGGGGTCGGCGGTTCGATCCCGTCATCCTCCACCATTAATAAATTAGTATCGTCGCGGGGTGGAGCAGTCTGGTAGCTCGTCGGGCTCATAACCCGAAGGTCGCAGGTTCAAATCCTGTCCCCGCAATAAATGGTCCGGTAGTTCAGTTGGTTAGAATGCCTGCCTGTCACGCAGGAGGTCGCGGGTTCGAGTCCCGTCCGGACCGCCATTTATATAATTTCTTGGCTCAGTAGCTCAGTTGGTAGAGCAATGGACTGAAAATCCATGTGTCGGCGGTTCGATTCCGTCCTGAGCCACCTTTCTTGCCGGTGTAGCTCAATTGGTAGAGCAACTGACTTGTAATCAGTAGGTTGGGGGTTCAAGTCCTCTTGCCGGCACCACCTATTAAATATGTGGAGGGGTAGCGAAGTGGCTAAACGCGGCGGACTGTAAATCCGCTCCCTCAGGGTTCGGCGGTTCGAATCCGTCCCCCTCCACCAGTTTTTATAGGGGCATAGTTTAACGGTAGAACAGAGGTCTCCAAAACCTCCAGTGTGGGTTCGATTCCTACTGCCCCTGCCAATTTAAACTTCATAACATTTATGGCGATCGTGGCGAAGTGGTTAACGCATCGGATTGTGGTTCCGACATTCGGGGGTTCGATTCCCCTCGGTCGCCCCATTTAATTAATGGGCTATAGCCAAGCGGTAAGGCAGCGGATTTTGATTCCGTCACGCGAAGGTTCGAATCCTTCTAGCCCAGTTTGCGGAAGTAGTTCAGTGGTGGAACACCACCTTGCCAAGGTGGGGGTCGCGGGTTCGAATCCCGTCTTCCGCTCCAGTATATTTATGGCGGCATAGCCAAGTGGTAAGGCAGAGGTCTGCAAAACCTTCACCACCGGTTCAAATCCGGTTGCCGCCTCCATAATTTGCCGGTGTGGCGGAATTGGCAGACGCGCACGACTCAAAATCGTGTTCCGTGAGGAGTGTCGGTTCGACCCCGACCACCGGTATTATAAAGCGTTAATATAACGTCATTTAAAGGCATCTACTATAGTTAGTAGGTGTCTTTTTTGCGTATAACGATGAAACTCTACGCTGAAATGCTTTATAGACATGTACAAAGGTATTACTCTGATGAATCTTTTGTTTTGATAATGTTTTCAAACTTATTTTTAGGTGTGTGACGGTCTAGTATTAAAAACATAAGTGAAAGGTGTATAGTAATGAAAGAGATTATGTCTAAGACTATTGACCCGATAATAAATGAGCTTTTATCTTATGCAACTTCGAGAGAGAAAATTAGTAGAGAATATGAAACATACATACAGTTGTTAAATCGAAAGTTATATGAATCATAATAAGTAGATTGTGAGAGGAATGATAAATGAAGTATATTTCAGGAAATTAATCGTATACATGATAAAAGGAGGTGTAGAAAAATGAATCCAAAAAAAGCAAAGATTTATATTTGTGGCTTCATTGCTTTAGGGGTAGTTTCTTTACTGCTAACTAGTGCAAGTATACCTGGTATTTTTGGTTCTCAAATAGGGGTGAATCCTTTTCGTGTATTAAAAATAATTGCTTTGTTTTCATTCGTATCAGCTATTATAACTTACTTCACATTTCTTAAAACTAAAAAGGTAGACACGATATAGGCTTTACTTACCTGCAAAGGCAGGTTTTTTAATTTTTAAATCTCATTTACATTAAAAAACTATTGACCTTAAATGATTTTTATTGTAAAATAGTAAATGTTCAGTTAAGAGAAACAAGCTTTGATGCGGGTGTAGTTTAATGGTAAAACCTCAGCCTTCCAAGCTGATGTCGTGAGTTCGATTCTCATCACCCGCTCCATACATATTGCTACTAACGCAATGTTTTATTCTGTAGAATAAAATGTTGCGTTTTTTACTGTTGTGTGGAATAATGCCTTAGCAAATGAATCGTTCTCTGAAAGGAGAAGAACAATGAATTACGATGTATTAAAGCAAGAGATTATTGCTTATAGCCGAGAGATCGGAATAGATAAAATCGGGTTTGCTTCTGCTGCGCCATTTGTAGAGTTGAAGGATCGGCTCATTCGTCAGCAGGAGTTAAACTATGCCTCTGGGTTTGAGGAGAAGGATATTGAAAAGCGAGTGGACCCTGCGAAGATTTTCGATCAGCCTCGTTCGATTATTGCGATTGCGTTAGCATACCCTTCTAAAATGAAGGATGTTGTAAAAGGGAAGCGAGGAGAAAGACGGGGTATATTTTGCCGAGCGTCTTGGGGAGAGGATTATCATAGCGTTCTTCGCGATCGTCTTAGTCAATTAGAAGCTTTCATTCGGTCTAAAGTGCCGGAAGCTCGCTTTCGTTCAATGGTCGATACGGGAGAGTTAGCAGATCGAGCGGTAGCTGAACGGGCAGGGATCGGTTGGAGCGGGAAAAACTGTTCGATTATCACGCCTGAGTTTGGTTCGTATGTGTATTTAGGAGAGATGATTACGAACTTACCATTTGAGCCAGATCAACCAATAGAAGATCGCTGTGGCACTTGCACGAAATGTATAGATGCTTGTCCAACGGGGGCGTTAGTGCAGGGAGGACAGTTGAATTCAAATCGTTGCATTGCTTTTTTAACGCAAACAAAGGATTTTCTGCCTGAGGAGTTTCGTGATCATTTAGGGAATCGTTTATACGGCTGCGACACGTGCCAGACCGTTTGTCCAGAAAATAAAGGAATGGATTTTCATTTTCATGAGGAAATGGAACCGTCAGGGGAAGAGGTGAAGCCGCTGCTTGAGCCTTTACTTCAAATAAGTAATAAAGAGTTTAAAGAGCGCTTCGGTTATATGTCTGGTTCATGGCGAGGGAAAAAGCCGATTCAACGAAATGCGATGATTGCTTTAGCCCATTTTAAAGAAGCATCTGCCTTAACGACTTTAATTGCCGTATTGACGAAGGATGTACGTCCGGTGATGCGAGGAACAGCGGCTTGGTCTATTGCGAAAATAGGAGGACCGGAGGCAAAGGAAGCGCTTGTAAAGGCAAAAGAAAAAGAAACAGAGCCGGAAGTAATAAAGGAAATCGCTCAAGGCTTAGCTTCATTGAATCAATACTAACTATCCCTCTTTCATGCATATGATGATAATAAAATTAGCGTACGCGCTGGCGTCAGGAGCTAGTCTAATAAAAGCGGATAACGTGCGTGAAAAAGGGAGGCACCCATTTATGTATCAACAGCTTCAACAAAGGTTAGAGCAGCGTCTGCATCAGCTTTTAGACGATGATATTGCTTGTGTGGATGAAAAGGTTTTGCGAAAGAAGCAGTTGTTACAAGTGAGGCAGTGTCAGCTATTAAAAACGAAAGCTACCGCAAAGGTGCTGTTTGAAGATCAGGATGAAATTCATTATAAAGTTCATTTGAAATATTTAATGAAGCAAAAAGATTATGTATATCTTGAAGAGGAAGTCGAGCACCGGGTAGCGGCGAAGTATAAGCAAGAGATTGTAGACGACCGAGAGCAGTCGTTTCTTTCTGAAGTGATCCCTGTGGATAAATTAGTGTCAGGTGATCGATATGAGGAGGAAAGGAAGGGGTTTCGTTATGATCGAATGCAAGCGGTGCAATATGCGGAGCGGTGGTGGAATAGTTATAATCCAGCTTATCCTAAATTTTCTGTGGACTGCACCAATTATATTTCGCAATGTTTACGAGCAGGGGGCTCCCCAATGCGAGGCCATCCTCATAAAAATAAGGGGTGGTGGGTTAGCGGAAAAAATTGGAGCTATAGCTGGTCTGTGGCTCATGCGCTGCGCTGGTTTTTGCCTGCATCTCAAATGGGTTTAAGGGCAACGGAAGTCAGTAGTGCAGACCAGCTCGAGCCTGGTGATGTGATCTGTATTGATTTTCAAGGGGATGGGCGGTTTGATCATACGGTATTCGTGACAGGTCAAGACCGTCAAGGGATGCCGCTTGTCAATGCACATACAGCGAACAGTCGCATGCGCTACTGGAGTTATGAAGATTCAACCGCTTATACAGAAAATATTCAATATAAATTTATGAGGATTCAAGATGATCACACTTAATAATTGATCAATCAGTGGTATAATAAGATATTGGTTACAGTTTTATATAGGAGTTGAAGAATTTTGTCTATTAATGTTGTGCTATACCAGCCTGAAATTCCAGCGAACACAGGTAACATTGCAAGAACTTGTGCAGCTACTGATACAACGCTTCATTTAATCCGACCGCTTGGATTTTCTACTGATGATAAAATGCTTAGAAGAGCCGGGCTTGATTATTGGCAGTTTGTAAACGTTGTTTATTATGATTCGTTAGAAGAATTTTTTGAAAAACATCCAGAGGGTGAGTTTTATTATTTAACAAAGTTTGGTGAAAAACACCACGCTGCGTTTGATTATAGTAATCAGGAAAAAGATCACTTTTTCATTTTTGGAAAAGAGACAACTGGTTTGCCTAAGGACGTTATTGAGGCTAATAAAGAACGTACGTTACGCATTCCAATGAATGACAATGTCCGCTCACTTAATTTATCGAATACAGCCGCTATCCTTGTATACGAAGCTCTGCGTCAGCAGCAATTTTTACATTTGAAATAAAGGTGTAGCGTTAGTTTTTGACTCATTTTGCACGAATGAGTCAAAAACAATTAATTATGTAATATAGCCATAATAAAAAAAGCATTGCAGACTGAACTGCAATGCTTTTTTTATTATTTTACGCCTGGTTTGTCATTGTATCCAGCAGTGAAAATTGCGCTAAGGAAAGCTGCCATCACGCCTAAAATTAGTAATAGTCTCATCGTTATGTACCCCTTTCAGTCAGTTATTTCACGCATAGTATCTTCATTATATCTTAAACTGAAGCTGATGAAAACTGAACTTTTCTACAATTTATTGATATCCATGTATAAGCCTTTTCCTTAGCATTTTCAAGCGGGTACGAGCATAAGCTTTATTAATCGTTCTCTAATCATACTAAACGGGGGGTCAATATGGATATTTTAAAGAAGATTGAACAATATCGGGAAGAAGAAGAGCAGCTAAAGTGGGAAGGCACTTTTGAAGAATATTTAAATATTGTCAGAGAACAGCCATGGGTTGCCCAATCCGCTCATTCACGAGTCTTTCATATGATTAAAGATCAAGGCGTAGAAGGAGAAAATGACGAGAAACGATACAGTTTTTTTTGTAATGAACTGTATGGATTAGAGGAAGCATTAGAACGACTTGTAGAGGAATATTTCCATCCGGCGGCCAAAAGGCTCGATGTGCGCAAACGTATTTTATTATTAATGGGACCTGTTAGTGGAGGGAAATCTACACTAGTAGCGATGCTTAAAAAAGGGTTAGAGGCTTATTCTAGAACAGATAGAGGGGCCGTGTATGCCATTAAGGGCTGTCCTATGCATGAAGATCCTCTGCACCTTATTCCGAAGCACTTAAGAGAGGATTTCTTTCAAGAGTTTGGGATTCGTGTCGAAGGAAGTTTATCGCCATTAAATACAATGAGGTTACAAGAAGAGTATGGTGGACGTATTGAGGATGTCCTCATCGAAAGAATCTTTTTCTCAGAGGATAAGCGGGTTGGAGTTGGTACGTTTAGTCCATCAGACCCTAAATCTCAAGATATCGCTGATTTAACTGGTAGTATTGACTTTTCGACGATTGCCCAATATGGATCGGAATCAGACCCAAGGGCGTATCGTTTTGATGGCGAGCTGAATAAAGCGAATCGGGGGTTAATGGAATTCCAGGAAATGTTGAAATGTGATGAGAAGTTTCTTTGGCATTTGCTCTCTTTGACGCAGGAGGGGAACTTTAAAGCAGGGCGGTTTGCATTAATTAGTGCGGATGAAATGATCGTCGCTCACACGAATGAAACCGAGTATCGTTCCTTCATTTCTAATAAAAAGAATGAAGCGCTCCATTCGCGGATTATTGTGATGCCGATTCCTTACAACTTGAAGCTATCTCAGGAGGAGCGGATTTACGAGAAAATGATTCGAGAAAGCGATGTAGCGGATGTGCATATAGCTCCTCATACGTTAAAAGTAGCGGCGATGTTTACGATTTTAACTAGATTGAAAGAGCCGAAGCGTGGCGATATTGATCTGATTAAAAAGATGAGACTATATGATGGAGAGAGCGTCGAAGGCTTTAATACAGCCGATGTCGAGCAGTTGAAAAAAGAATACCAGGATGAAGGAATGAGCGGTATCGATCCAAGGTATGTGATCAATCGGATTTCTTCCACGATCATTCGCAAGGAAGTGCCATCGATTAATGCCCTTGACGTATTACGATCGTTGAAAGAAGGGCTAGATCAACATCCATCGATTACAAATGAGCTACGGGAAAAATATTTAAACTTCATCTCAGTCGCTCGGAAAGAATATGATAGTATTGCGAAAAAAGAAGTACAGAAGGCTTTTGTTTACTCGTATGAAGAATCCGCCAAAACGTTAATGGATAATTATTTAGACAATGTAGAGGCCTATTGTAATAAATCGAAGCTTCATGATCAGTTAACAGGGGAAGAGATTAGTCCAGATGAAAAGCTGATGCGTTCGATTGAAGAGCAAATTGGTATATCGGAAAATGCGAAAAAAGCGTTCCGTGAAGAAATTTTGATTCGGATTTCTGCCTTTGCTAGAAAAGGAAAGAGATTTGATTATCATTCCCATGATCGTTTACGTGAAGCGATCCAGAAGAAGTTATTTGCCGACTTAAAGGACATCGTGAAAATTACGACTTCGACAAAAACACCGGATGAACAACAGCTGAAGAAAATCAATGAAGTCGTTGCGCGCTTAATTGATGATCATGGCTATAATTCGGTATCAGCGAATGAACTTTTACGATATGTTGGCAGTCTGTTAAACAGGTAGAAAAGGGAAGAGGCAGCCATCATTGGCCGCCCTCTTTTTTCCTTTTTATTTGGTTACTTGATCTCATCTTGATCCTGTGGTTTAAACTGAACGGGATCGGGCTGTCTTTTCTTTTGTTTGAGTTCTTGATTCGTACGCTGGCGTTCCATTTGTTTACCGAGCAGCTTCATTTCTTCTAAATCAGAGGCCATAGAGCCATTAAAAGCTTGCATATCTTTATCATTCGTATTCATTAGGATCACCTCTTTTCTATTAGTAATACCCTATGGTGAAAAGGATTAAACAGAAGGCAGTTGATTTGTGAGAAGGGAGAGTTAAGATGAGCGACAATTATCATATTTCCCGGGAAAATTGGTCTCTCCATCGTAAAGGTTATGATGATCAGCAGAGACATAAGGATAAAGTACAGGAAGCGATTCGCAAAAACCTTCCTGACTTAGTGACAGAAGAAAGCATTATTATGTCCAATGGCGAAGAAATGATTAAGATTCCGATTCGGTCGCTAGATGAATACAAAATCCGCTACAATTATGACAAAAATAAACATGTCGGTCAGGGAGATGGCGATAGTCAAATTGGTGATGTCGTTGCCCGTGATGGAAGCGCTTCAGAAGGTCCGGGAAAAGGAAGCGGAGCAGGAGATCAAGCAGGTCAGGACTACTACGAAGCAGAAGTGTCATTTATGGAGCTTGAGAAGGCTTTTTTCAATGAGTTAGCTCTTCCTAATTTGATGAAAAAAGAGCAAGCACCATTTACAGTAGAGGATGTAGAATTTAATGATATTCGTAAAACAGGTTTGATGGGGAATGTGGACAAAAAGAAAACATTAATGAGTGCCTTTAAACGAAATGCCCTTACTGGTGAACCAAAATTTCATCCGATTCTTCCAGAGGATTTGAAATTTCGCACATGGAATGAAATTGAAAAGCCAGATTCACGAGCTGTCGTATTGGCGATGATGGATACAAGTGGCTCGATGGGCGTATGGGAAAAGTATATGGCGAGAAGCTTCTTTTTTTGGATGGTTCGCTTTTTGCGAACGAAGTATGAAACGGTAGAAATTGAATTTATTGCTCACCATACGGAAGCTCGAGTGGTCGATGAAGAGCATTTTTTCTCTAAAGGCGAAAGCGGAGGAACGATCTGCTCCTCGGTTTATCGGAAAGCATTAGAGTTGATTAAGGAAAAATACGATCCAAGTCGGTACAATATTTATCCATTCCACTTCTCAGATGGCGACAATCTGTCTTCTGACAATGCTCGCTGTGTCAAGCTTGTTGAGGAGTTAATGGAAAAAGCAAATATATTCGGCTATGGAGAGGTAAATCAATATAACCGCAGCAGTACGTTAATGACTTCCTATAAAAATATTAAAAATGAAAAATTCCGCTATTATATTTTGCGGCAAAAAGCAGATGTTTTTTATGCAATGAAGCAATTTTTTGCGAAGGAGGAGTAGTGTCTTAAAGGGCTGAACGTTTGAGGTTCAGCTCTTTTTTTGTTAACGAAAGTCAAAAAAGTTTGACCCTCACTACTCTATGTTATAAAATTATCTCGAATTCAAGATAATTTTCGGAAAAGGAGATGGAGAACGATGATCGAGATTTACCCTGCTAGTTCAAGATATTCAGCTAATCATGGCTGGTTAAAATCAAATTTTAGTTTTTCCTTCTCGGAGTATTATGATCCAGCGAATATGCAGTTTGGTCCAATGAGAGTTCTTAATGATGATTGGGTGGCTCCTAAAAGAGGCTTTGGGATGCACCCTCATTCAGAGATGGAGATTGTGTCAATTGTGCTGAAAGGGCATTTAGAGCATAAAGACAGCGGGGGGCATTCAGCCGTTACGACTTATGGTGAAATACAGCGGATGTCGGCTGGAACGGGTATTTATCATTCAGAAATGAATCCGTCGGCTGATGAGGGAGTCAATTTATTACAGATGTGGTTTATGCCAGACGAAGCAGGATTGACGCCTTCTTATGAACAAACACAGTTCGATCTTCAGAAGCTTAAAAATCAACTTTTTCCAGTTGTGACTAAAAATCCGACGTCTAATGAAGTCGCTCATATTCATCAAGATTTAACGATTTATTTATCAGAAGTAGATAAAGGTGAAACGATTCACTTTGAACAGTCAGCTGGTCGCCGAGTATTTTTGATGGTACTTGAAGGAAATGTTCAATTGAATCATCAATATCAGCTTGGCAAAAGAGATTCTGCTCGAATCACGAATGTGCCGAAATTAACGATTGAAGCAGAGGAAAATGTTCAATTGATGTTGATTGATCTTCCATAACCGTAGACGATTACTTCTTTTTGTTACTGGCTATACTAGCGATAGACGTAATGAAGGAGTGGAATTATGAAAAAAGATGAACAAAGACAAGAAGAAGAAAGCTTGTCATTAGAGCAAAAAGAAAAGCTAGAGCAAGGGATCGATATCGAGCCGCAGCGTGAAGTGGAAAAACCGAATCAAATGTGAAAAAGCGAGGATGCATCGGCATCCTCGCTTTTTGTTAATGAGGTAAAAATACGATTTGATAAAAGAACAGTACAGCAAATATATACACAAGCGGATGCACTTGACGGAATTTTCCTTGCACGATTTTCAGCAGTGGATAGGAAATGAATCCAAGCGCAATCCCTGTCGCAATACTAGATGTGAGAGGCATGCTAAGGATAATTAAGAAAGCTGGAAATGCTTCGTCTAAACTTTGCCAATCAATTTTCGCGACACTTTCCATCATTAAGCAACCGACAATAATTAAAGCAGGAGCGGTAATTGCTGATAGACCGGAAACGGCGCTAACAACCGGGCCGAAAAAGGCGGATATTCCAAATAATACAGCGACAACAACTGCCGTTAAACCTGTACGTCCTCCCGCAGCTACTCCTGTGGATGATTCAATGTAAGCACTTGTTGGGCTTGTCCCAAAGACAGCTCCGGCAGAAGCGGCAACGGAATCAGCGAGCAATGCTTGACGAGCACGCGGCATCGTATTCCCTTTCATTAAACCAGCTTGTTGAGCTACCGCAATCATTGTACCTGTCGTATCGAAAAGGGTAACTAATAAAAAGGAAAAGACAACGGCATACAAGCCATGTTGAAAGACATCACTAAACGCTGCAATCGGATTGCTAATAATCAATCCTTCCGGAAGCGATGGCATAGATAATAGTTCATTAGTAAACTGAAGCTGACCTGTAAAATAAGCGATGGTCCCTGTAATCACCATTCCGATGAATAAGGCGCCGTTTACTTTTAATACCATCAAAACAATCGTCACAGCAAGTCCTATTAAAGCAAGAATCGCGTTTGGACTATGCAAGTCGCCGAGCTGAACTAAATTATCCGGGTGATCGGCAATCAACCCTGTCATTCGCAAGCCGATAAAAGCGATAAATAAGCCAATCCCTGCTGTAATTCCGTGCTTTAAATTACTCGGAATGGCTTCAATGAGTTTTTCACGAAAGGACGTAAGTGACAAAGCAACAAAAAGTAATCCAGCGACAAAAACAGCAGAAAAGGCAGTTGCATACGTAATGTTTTCATGAGCACCGACGACTGAAATTGTAAAGTACACATTTAATCCCATACCGGGTGCGATAGCGATAGGATAATTCGCAAATAACCCCATCCATAACGTTCCGATGATCGTCGCAATAATTGTAGCTGTAAACACTTGTTCAAATGGAACACCAGCAGACTGCAAGATCATCGGGTTGACGACAATAATGTAGACCATTGTGAAGAAGGTTGTAATCCCAGCAATTATTTCTTTTTTTACATTCGTTCCATTTTCCTGTAAATTAAACATAAGGAACCTCCAAAATACGAACATTAAAAAACACACTTAATATAATATTCGTTTTAATACTAGGTTGCAACAATAATTTGAAAAATGCATGCAAATCACTATGTTTGTAATCTTTCAAACAAAAACAAGCCAATGAAAAAATTTAAACACACTTTTTCATTGGCTTGGATTATTATTTCATAAAAGTAATTAATTGCTCAATTGGTAAGCGGTCTGTAGCGCGCGCTTCTTTTAACGGTTTACCGATGGTAATAAGCATCGTTGGTAAATAACGATCAGATACTTGGAATTCTGATACTAAAGCATCCGCATTAAAACCGCCAATCGGACAAGTATCCCATCCAGCTGCTTTAGCCGCAAGCATAAATTGCATAGCTGCTAAAGATGAGTTTAAAATAGCGGCATCGCGCGGGTAGTCTGGACGATTATAAGCCCCATTAATTTGACCAGCTAGAATTTCTTTTAACTCTGGTGTCATTTCTCCTGCAGCAACTGCTGGATCAAATACTGGATCAATATTGTTATTTCCTTCTAAGTCGCCAAGGATACAAATAACGGCAGAAGCATCAGCTACTTGTTGTTGATTATAGGCGATCGGCAGTAGGCGTTGTTGAACTTCCTTCTTATTGAATACTAAAAAACGCCACTGTTGTAAGTTCCACGCAGAAGGAGCTTGCCCAGCTACTTTTAATAATTGGATTAATTCATCCTCTGAAATGTTAATCGCAGGGTCATATATTTTTGTCGAATGACGACTGGCAGCTAGTTCAAAAAAGTCTGACATATTTCTTCCTCCTAGTTTATCCTCGTTGAGTGAATAAAAAATTAAAAACTATAATTACGTTCCTTAAACACTTTTCGTAAGTGCTAACCATTATAAACCTTAATAAAAAATGGATAAAAGGTCAAGGAATAGATATTGAAAAAGCATATTAGAAAACGAAGTCATGAATATATTATGTGATAGACTTGACTTCTTTAAAAATGAAATTAAATAAAACGTTTAATTCGCTGTCTCGTCCTTTTAGCGATAAAATAAGTTAGAAGGAGGGGATCGAAATGAATCCAATAAAAAGTTTACAAGATACTTTTACCTTGCATAATGGTGTAACTATGCCTTATGTAGGTTTAGGTGTGTATAAGATGACGAATGAGGAAGAAGCCTATACAGCGATGATGTCGGCGATTGACACAGGATATCGCCTAATTGATACAGCAGCGTTTTACGACAATGAGCATATAGTAGGAAAAGCGGTTCGAGATCATTCCATCAATCGTCAAGATCTATTCGTTACGTCGAAAGTTTGGAATAGTGACCAAGGATATGATGAAACGCTACGTGCTTTTGAACAGTCGCTCAAGCAATTAAATATGGATTATCTCGACTTGTATTTAGTGCATTGGCCGGTGAAGGGAAAATATAAAGAAACATGGCGTGCGCTTGAGCGTCTTTATCGAGAAGGCGTTGTACGAGCAATCGGAGTTAGTAACTTTCACATTCATCATCTCGAAGATTTGCTCACTAATAGTATGGAAAAGCCGGTCATCAATCAAGTAGAGCTACATCCTTATTTAAGCCAAGTACCATTACGAAACTATTGTCAGAAGAATAACATCGCCATAGAAGCATGGTCACCGTTGGCACGTAACCGTTTGGCGGATGAACCAGTGTTGAATCAATTAGCGAAAAAGTATGGCAAAAGCGTAGCACAAATTATTTTACGCTGGCATTTACAACATCAGACGATCATTATTCCTAAATCGGTCCATCCAGAACGGATTCAAGAGAACGCCAATCTTTTCGAATTTGAGCTTACATCAGAAGATATGAAGCAAATAGATGCATTAAATAACAATGAGCGATTTGGAGCAGATCCAGACCATTTTGATTTTTAAAATCAATAAAAAATCATCGGAGTTGTGAAAGGTCGCTCCGATGATTTCAGTGTTAGCCCTTTCCTCCAAATAGATGGGCTATATCATTAGGCACATCCGCTTGACAATAAATTTTCTCGTTTGTGAACGGATGAGGGATGTCAATGGCATAAGCATGAAGCGCTTGACGTTTGACGATCGGTTTTCCTCCATATAAACGATCCCCAGCAAGCGGATGACCAATGGCGGAAAAATGGACACGAATTTGATGGGTTCTTCCCGTATCGAGCTGACATTGAACGAGCGATAGCTGTCTTTTCGGATCTTTTTTGAGTACTTGATAATGAGTGATCGCCGATTGACCGGATGGAGAGACTCTTTTTCTTGTCGGATGATGCCTGTCCTTTCCGATCGGCTTGTTAATTGTTCCATTCGGGCGTGAAACTAACCCATGCACCACAGCTTGATAGGTCCGCTTAATATGACGTTCTTCTAGTAAACGAGAGAGAACCGCATAGGCAGCGGCGTGTTTAGCAAACAAAATAACCCCTGAAGTGCCAACATCGAGGCGATGGACATGTCGAACGTCGATTTGCTCACCTGCCGCTTGTACATGAAAGGCAACGACATTTAATAGCGTGTCTGTTTCTGCTTCATTATTTGGATGGGTTTTCATCGTAGCTGGTTTATTCGCTACTAACAGATGATCGTCTTCAAATAAAATTTCGACTTCCCGCGCTTTAGCTACTACATCTTTCTCCGTTTTTGTGAAAAAAGGTACTTGTAGCTTCATCCCTGGAGCAAGGGAAGTATGCCAATTTGCTTTTTCATTATCCACAAGCACTTCTTGGTTCATTCTCCATTCATGAATCATTTTTTTCGGAAGTTTCCAGATGCTTCTTAATATTGAATCCACTGTTTCCCCATTCCACTTCTGTGGAATCGTCACTTCAAACAGCGATCCTTTGCGATTTGTTTCGTACATGAATTCTCTCCTTATTTTAAATGTTTAATTACGCAAAATTACCATCACTATTAGTGTCATAATATGTTATTCTATCAATGGAGTGAAAAATGATGTAGCAAAGTAGGTGTTATTCGATGATGATTTATATGGCCTCTACGATAGAACAAGAGGAAAAAATTATTGAGCTTGTTCAGCAAATTAAAGAGCAGATTTTGCCGCGTTTTTTCTCTGATGAGGAGCTTGAGCGCATGAACGAGCAAGGAATCCTTCACATAACAGATAAACATATTGAGTCCTTTCACCTTCTTCGCGATGCATTCAAGGTGATTGCTAGTCTGCAGACGATCATCGCCATTCTTGAAGTGAGGGAGCCAAGTCAGCTATCTTCATGTTATGAAGACATGTTCCAACGAAATGTTGAGACTTTGAAAGAGTTCGATCTTCATTTCCCTTACCTACTTAGTCAATTCCATAAAAAGAAAGATGCTATGTTTAATATGGTGTATGTCACCCCCGTTAATAAATTTCTCGTATGAACATGGCTATTAGATTTTACATAGAAGAGGCTGTCTATCACTATATTCAAGTGAAGACAGCCTTTTTTTACTTAATATTTTCGTCGAAGAATTGTTTGTACGCTTCTTTAGGGTAGCCGCCTACTAGACGAGCTTTTTCCTTTCCGTTTTCGAAATGAATAAGGGTAGGGGTTCTTTCAATCGCAAAATCATTCCAACCCTGTTCAAATTCAAGGACGTTGTATTGTTTAATGTCTACTCCTTGTTCGTCAGCAAGTGGCATTAAAACGGGCGTTGTTGCTACACAGTGTGGACAAGTTGGACTAAAGAAATAAACGGTCACATCTTCACCATCGGCTAGTTGCTTTTCTAACTCGTCTGGCATAATTAAATTTTGGTAGTTCGGGTCGTCTAATTGTTTAACTGTCTCTGGATGAAGCTCATCTTTTCCATACGGATTATCCTTCGATGCTTCTTTTTGCTGATATTTCGTTAGGAAAACAATTCCTCCGAAAAGGATTAAAATAATAGAAGAAAAAATAATGACTTTTTTCATGTTATGCATTGTCCTTTCCTTTAATAATCATAAGGCTAGTCACGAAAATAATGATAAATGCTGTCAGTGCTAAAAAAGGAATCGTAATGAATCCGAACACGTTAATGTACATTCCGGTACAAGGCACTCTGCCACAGGCTGGTGCAGTCTCCGACAAAAAGCTGACTTTTTGAATGGCGTAGTGATAGAGAGAAATACCGCCTCCGATAATAGAAAGCAATAAAGAGTATTTCGCCGCAGTCATATCCTTTTTGATGACAGCTAGTCCAAGAATGAAAACGATGGGGTACATAAATATTCGCTGATACCAGCAAAGCTCGCAAGGCTCATATTTCATGACTTCCGAAAAATATAAGCTTCCAAGCATCGCCACGAAGGATGTGCCCCACGCGGTAAACAATAAATTTTCTTTTTTCATAATGGCTCCTTATTCAAAGTATGTTCGATTCTGAGTATATTATTTAACAGGGGAACATGTAAACAAATATGCAATGCATAAAGCTGTAAATGGTAACCAATCGTATGGTAAAATAGAAGCGAAAGATACTTTTTTGATGAGTTAGGGGAGATTGCGGATGAGTTGGAAAGCTGAATTTACGCGCTGGAAAGAGTTTCAAGGCTTAGACGAAGAAATGCATACTCTGCTTGCTGAAATTGAGATGGATGAGCCGAGTATTGAAGAGGCTTTTTACAAAAATTTAGAGTTTGGTACGGGCGGAATGCGTGGCGTCATTGGTGCTGGAACGAATCGAATGAATATTTATACTGTTCGAAAAGCATCTGCTGGTTTAGCCGAGTACATCCTTGAGCATGGGGAAGAAGCGAAGAAACGCGGTGTCGTGATTGCGTTTGATTCCAGACATAAATCGTTTGAATTTGCTCTTGAAAGTGCCAAAACGCTTGCAACGTATGGTATACAAACGTATGTGTTTGAACAATTAAGACCAACTCCGGAACTTTCATTTGCTGTTCGGCATTTACAGGCATTTGCCGGAATTGTGATTACAGCTAGTCACAATCCACCTGAATATAATGGCTATAAAGTGTATGGGCCAGATGGCGCGCAGCTTGCACTGAAAGAGGCCGACCGGGTCATTGAAAAAGTAAACAGCATCCCCAATGAATTACATATACAAGTAGAAGAAACTGAAGAGTTACAAGCAAAAGGATTATTAAAAATGATCGGTGAGGAAGTAGACCGTTCTTATATTGAGCATTTAATGATGATTTCTGAACAGCCACAGCTAGCAAAGGAGTCGGATGTGAAAGTAGTGTTCACACCGCTTCATGGAACAGGAAATATGCCTGTGCGTAAAGGGTTAGAGGCATTAGGTTACAAGCATGTGACGGTTGTCGCTGAACAGGAACAACCAGACCCTAACTTCTCCACTGTGAAGTCTCCGAATCCAGAAGAAAAAGCGGCGTTTGAGCTAGCTATTCGTGATGGAAAAGCCCAACAAGCAGATCTATTAATTGCTACTGATCCCGATGCCGACCGACTTGGCATCGCTGTAAAGGATTTAGACGGTGAATATATTTTATTAACAGGCAATCAAACCGGTGCTCTGTTAATGGACTATATTCTGTCACAAAAGAAAGAAAAAGGCCAGCTTCCAAACAATGGTCGTGTATTCAAAACGATCGTGACATCGGAGCTAGGTCGAATCGTTGCTGAATCATACGGCGTTTCTTGCGAAGATGTATTAACCGGCTTTAAATTTATCGGAGAAAAAATTGAAGCATATCAACAAACGGGTGAATATCAATTTTTATTTGGTTATGAAGAAAGCTACGGTTATTTAGTGGCAGATTTTGCTCGCGATAAAGATGCGATTCAAGCGGCAATTTTGGCAGTAGAAGCTTGTGCTTACTATAAACAACAAGGAAAAACATTATATGAAGTCTTGCTTGACCTTTATCGTCGTCACGGCTATTATCGCGAAGGGTTAACATCGCTTACGCTAAAAGGAATTGAAGGAGCGAACAAAATACAAGCGATCTTATCATCATTCCGCGAACAACCACCGAAAGAAATTGCGGGCAGAAGTGTCACGATTATCGAGGATTATTTAACGAGTGAGAAGACGGATGTACAAACGGGTGAGACATCTGTCATCAAGCTACCGGCTTCGAATGTGTTGAAATATTTCTTAGATGATCAAACGTGGATATGTATGCGACCTTCTGGAACAGAACCGAAAGTGAAATTTTATTTCGGCGTCGTTAGCGAGACGTTAGAGAACAGCGACCTCAAGCTTCAAGAAGTTGAGCAGAAGGTTATGGAACAAATTCATCAAATGGTATAATAATAAGGCGGCTTTCTTCGGAAAGCCGCCTTTCTGGTGGAATTCTTTACATGTTCAGCGAATTGGCGTGCTCGATATAGTGGAACAATGTATAAAACGTTTGCTCCACTGCAGAATAAGAATTAGGGAACCGACGAGCATGTAGGAAATGCTCAATTTTTTTTGAAAGCAAATGGTCATTCGTTCTAACCATTAAAATTAATAAATTGTTCCAGTCGGACCGATGTACATAATAGAGGGCCCGATCGTAATCCGTGTATTCCATATGAAGTCCCTCCTGTAAGAGGAATTGATTATAGTATATGTCGGTTTGTCGAAAGTTCTCTCTGCAAATAATGGGTAGACTGTCATGATGAAAAAAAGGTTGCTGATTAGCAGGAAATATGTATAATAGTCGAAGTGGGTTGCATTCAAAAAGTCAATTTTTAAATGGTAAGTTCGTAATTTTTTGACAATAGGATATGAAACAATTCTTATCGAGAGAGACTGAGGGACTGGCCCTAAGACGTCTCGGCAGCGGGCTCTAAACAGAGTGCTGTGCCAAATCCAGCAAGTAGATGCTTGAAAGATAAGAAGGGTGTTTTTACATTGAGACCTCTTCTTGCTGACAGAAAGGTCTTTTATTTTCGCAATTTTATGGAAGGGGTGGAGGAATTGAGTGAAAAAGCAAACGGTTGGGCGCTATTTCCATTGTTAATTTTTTTATTGATTTTTATTGGAAGTGGTGTCGCAACCGGTGATTTTTATAAAATGCCGATTATCGTTGCTTTATTTATTACATCGGCGATTACGTTAATGATGAATCGAAAAAAAGCATTTATGGAGAAAGTAGATATTTTTTCAAAAGGTGCGGGACATCCGAATATTATGCTAATGGCTTTCATCTTCTTGCTTGCAGGAGCGTTTGCTTCTACAGCGAAAGGAATGGGAGCAGTCGATTCAACTGTTAATTTAGCGCTGTCTATTTTGCCACAAAATTTATTAATGGTTGGTTTGTTCATTATTGCGTGTTTTATTTCTTTATCGATGGGAACATCTGTTGGAACGATTGTTGCTTTGGCACCTATTGGGGTAGCGATTGCCGATGAAACGGGAATTTCACTAGCTTTAGCGATGGCAACGATTATTGGAGGATCGATGTTTGGCGACAATTTGTCGATCATTTCAGATACAACGATTGCAGCAGTGCGTACACAAGGAACAAGAATGGCTGATAAATTTCGAACAAATTTCTTGATCGTCATTCCAGCAGCAGTGATCACAGCTGTTTTTTTAGGTATCATTACCGCTGGTGAGCAAAGTATAGTAATAGCAGACTCATACGAAATCATTAAAATTATTCCATACGTAGCAGTATTAGTAGCGGCTTTAGCTGGGATGAATGTGCTAGTCGTATTAAGCGGCGGTATTCTTCTAGCGGGAATGATCGGACTGTCGGATGGTAGCTATACATTCTTCTCCTTTATTGAAGCGACATCTGAAGGAATCAGCAGTATGCTGGAGATGGCGATGATTGCCATTATTATTGGTGGAATGATTGAAGTGATTCGTTATAATGGTGGGATTGAATTTATTTTACAATTCGTCATGAAAAAAATTCGCACCAAAAAAGGGGCGGAATTTGGCATAGCTTCCCTTGTGAGCTTAACGAATTTATCAACAGCAAATAATACGATCGCAATAATTGTTGCTGGTCCATTAGCGAAAAATATCGCTGATAAATATGGAATTGACCCGAGAAAATCAGCTAGTATACTCGATGTGTTCTCTTGTTTTATTCAAGGGATGATCCCTTACGGAGCTCAAATGCTAGCAGCGGCAGGACTCGCTAGTATTTCGCCTATCAGCATTATGAGTTATTCGATTTACCCCGTGTTAATCGGGATCAGTGGTATAGTAGCTATATTGTTCAATCTTCCTCGTTTAAAAGCGAATAAATAAGCAAAAAGGCTGACTTTAAGATGGGTCAGCCTTTTTCTTGTGGCATGTCTTGCTCTTTTTTTTCATAAGTATTGGTAAAGGAAAAAAGGAGGAGTGGAGATGAATGCGGTAGAGATGAGGGAGCTTCAGTATGCAATTGATGAGATTACAGAAATTGCTTCCGGATTTGGTCTCGATTTTTACCCGATGAGGTATGAAATTTGTCCAGCGGAAATTATTTATACATTTGGCGCGTACGGAATGCCGACAAGATTTTCTCATTGGAGTTTTGGAAAACAGTTTTTTAAAATGAAGCTTCAATATGATCTTGGGTTGAGTAAAATCTATGAATTGGTCATCAATTCGAATCCGTGCTATGCTTTTTTGCTTGATACCAATTCGTTAATTCAAAACAAATTAATTGTTGCCCATGTGCTCGCTCATTGTGATTTCTTTAAAAATAATGTTCGGTTTAGTCAAACGAATCGTCATATGGTCGAAAGTATGGCAGCCACCGCTGATCGTATTCACCAATATGAAATTGATTATGGCAAGGAAACGGTTGAACAGTTTTTAGATGCGGTGTTGGCCATTGAAGAGCATATTGACCCGTCTTTAATTCGCCCTCAATTAACTTGGAAAAATGAAGAAGAGGAAGAAGAGAAAGCGAGAATCAGCCCCTATGATGATTTATGGTCGTTAGATTCATCAGAAAACAAGGAAAAGCCGGCAAAGAAGCTGAAAAAGAAGCTACCGCTGCAACCAGAAAAGGATATTATGCTGTTTATTGAACAATATAGCCGGGAGCTTGAGGATTGGCAACGTGATATTATGACGATGGTTAGAGAAGAAATGCTTTATTTTTGGCCACAGTTAGAAACAAAAATTATGAATGAAGGGTGGGCGTCGTATTGGCATCAGCGAATTATTCGAGAACTGGACCTTACGTCTGGAGAAGCGATTGAATTTGCTAAGCTGAATGCCGGTGTGATTCAGCCATCTCGAACAACAATCAATCCTTATTATTTAGGCTTAAAAATGTTCGAGGATATCGAAGAACGATATAATAATCCGACTGAGGAAATGATTAAAAATGGTGTCCAACCGGGAAGTGGGCGCGAAAAAATGTTTGAAGTTCGTGAAATCGAATCGGATATTTCCTTTTTACGTAATTATTTAACAAAAGACCTTGTTATGAGAGAAGATATGTATTTATTTGAAAAAAAAGGTAAGGATTATAAAATAACGGACAAGGAGTGGAAAAACGTTCGCGATCAGCTTGTGGGTATGAGAGTGAATGGCGGATTTCCATATATCACGGTGAATGATGGGGATTACATGAAATCAGGTGAATTGTATTTAAAGCATTGGTATGAAGGGATTGAACTTGATTTAAAATATTTAGAAAAGGTATTGCCGTATGTATACACACTTTGGGGAAGAGCGGTTCATTTAGAAACCGTTGTGGAAGATCGGGAAGTCGTATTTTGCTATAGTGGCAATAAAATGCAACGGAAATATTTATGAAAATAGGGAAGGCTCACTAAGAAGAGCCTTCCCTATTTTCAGTACAGTCATGTTATATATTGTTGTAATCCTTTCACATAGCCAGCCAATGTATCACAAATAACTTGATAAGTAGCCCATTTTTCAATAGGTTCTTGAACATATGAAGGATTAGGGATATTCCATTGAAGAATGTTTTTTTGATCAAAGGAGGGGATGTCTAGCTGCTCGTCTCGATTAAAATCATAAATAGCTATCACTAAATCCGCTTCCTTTAATAGCTCGGGAGTCAAGGGTTTCGCTTGTAAATGAGAAATATCGATATTCACTTCTTGCATAGCTAAAATTGGGAGGTGATCTTCGCTGGCATGAAAGTAAGAAGCACTGATGAACGTTGACATTGGGGCATGTAATTTAGATGCCCAGCCTTCAGCCATGATACTCAAATGATTGACGGGTGAAAGAAATAGGATATGTTGTGTATGCATAAATATAAGCCCCTTTGACATCATGCTATTTCTTTTCTACCCTTTATTTGAAAAAGTAATCATCAAAATCAACATCATTGTCTAGCGAATTCCTTATTATAGAAGTTAATGATGTTTGGCATGCTCAATCGCTTGGCAGAGTAGATCGATAACATGCTCATCGTCATGAGAATAATACAAAGTCGTTCCTTCTCTGCGATATTTCACGAGCCGTAAATTTTTTAAAAACCTCAGCTGGTGTGAAACGGTAGATTGTAGTAAGGATAAGTTCTCAGCAATTTCATTTACCGAGTGTTCACCAGTAAACAGTAAATTTAAAATCCGTAATCTTGTTGGGTCTGATAAAGCTTTAAACGTTTGGGAAACGATAAATAACGTTTCCTCATCTAGTTCTTGCAGCTTCTTTTCCATAAAATCCTCCAGCCTTTTTTAATATAATAGTAACAAACAGTGAAGTGGGAATCCATGACAACTCATTAGAATGACTAAGTATGGCAGAAAAAGAATATTTGCCTGTTGATTATTTTCAAAATGTTTTTTTTTATGTATAATAAATTCGTTAAACTTCATTTTCAGCAAAAGGGGATAAAAACGATGAACCTTGGTTTTGGAGAAGTTGCTATTATTGTGATTGTGGCGTTATTGCTTTTTGGGCCTTCAAAGCTTCCTCAGCTTGGAAAAGCAGCAGGGCAAACACTTCACGAGTTTAAACGTGGTATGAAGGGCGTTATGGAAGACGAAGAAGATCAGACAAAGAAAACAAATTAATTATTCTCATAAGGAAGCCGGCGGTGATGGACCGCCGGTTTTTTTGTGTCATTTTTTCTTTACTTCATCATAGCGCTCTAGTGCTCGAGCGCGTGCAGCTTTGTGATCAACAATTGGAGCAGGATAATCTTTACCGATCGTAATATGAGCCGCTCGTAACACATCTTCTGGTGCTTTATAAGGCTCATGAATATATTTAGTAGGAAGCAACTTCAGCTCTGGAACCCAGCGTTTCACATACTCCCCGTCCTTATCAAATTTATTTCCTTGGAGTACAGGATTGAAAATGCGGAAATATGGAGCCGCATCCGCACCGGTGCCAGCTGCCCATTGCCAGCCCATCGTATTATTCGCTAAATCGGCATCCACGAGTGTATCGAAAAACCAATCGGCTCCTTTTTCCCAATGAATGAGCAAATGCTTCGTTAAAAAACTAGCGACAAGCATGCGAACGCGGTTATGCATAAAGCCAGTTTCCCACAATTCTCTCATGCCGGCATCCACGAGCGGGTACCCTGTTTTCCCCTTTTTCCATAAATCAAGCAACGTTTTGTCATTGTCCCAGCGAAAAGTGCTAAATTTTTCATTTAAAGGCTGATGGAGAGACTCAGGAAAATGAAACAGCACATGCCATGAAAATTCTCGCCAAGCAAGCTGTCGAAGGAACGCTTCACCATACATGCCGGACTCTAGCACATAGTAATAGACCGTCCGTGCCGATAATAATCCGGTAGCTAAATAAGGAGACAGAGCGGAATGCCTAGCAGCTGCTGGATAGTCTCGTTCGTCTTTATAATGAATTAATGATCGTTCGGTGAACTGTTGCAACTTGTCCAAGGCGGCTTGTTCATGAACATCCCAATGACGCTCTAATTTCTCCGTCCAGTTATTCGTCGGTAACAGCTCTAGCTCATCCATCGTCAAGCTTAGGACGTTCAACTTTGCCATCGAAATAGATGATAAAGCTGGCAAAGGTTGATGGATCTCCTGTTTTTGTAAGTTTTTATAAAAGGATGTAAATACTTTATAAGGCATACCATCCGTTTTTTTTGTTTCCCAAGGAGAGAGCAGCAGTTGGCTTTCAAACGTTTGAATCACTATTCCCATTTGATCTAACCGCTTGGCGAACTGTTGGTCTTTTATGTACATGGTTGGTTCATAGCATCTATTCCAAAACACAGCTTGAGCAGATGTTTGTTTTAATAGCTCTAAAATAATGGAGGGTGTGTCTCCACGTCGAATAATGAGTTCGCCACCGATGGCTTTAAAGCTAGTCATAAATTGCTCTAAGGAACGATAGAGCCACCAATTCTGGGCGCTACTCTTTTGATCCGTCGTTGTGTCATCTAGCACAAAGACAGGTAGCACCTCGCCTTTTTTTGCTGCATAGTATAACGCTGGGTTATCATGCAATCGTAAGTCTCGTCGTCTAAGAAGCACAATAGTTGTTGCCACAAGGAACATCCTTTCATCGTCAATTTATTATTACTTTAAGAACAATGCTATACTAGTTCAAGTTTAGGTATGCATTTTCGTTGCAATCTTGATGATTATCTTTACAATAAGCTTATGCAAAACAAGGAATTAAGCTTTTCCAGGAGGAAAGGAATACGGTAATGAATAAGGTAATGAAGAAAGGTATTCAATTTATAGGCGATAAATGGAAGAAATTTCACTTAACGCAAATCACGATTTTAGTAGTAGCGGTTTTCGTCTTATTATTTTTAGGGTTTGTTGTGTATTTTATGAAATCAGCGGATGTTGAATCGTTAAAACGTGGGTTATCTCAGTCTACAATTTTATATGATGTCGATGGAGAGAAAGCAAGTAAGCTATCCGCTAATCGCTCGGACAGTGTACCGATTAAAAAAATGCCTGAGCATTTGCAAGAAGCGGTCATTTCAATTGAAGATCATCGTTTTTATGAGCATAACGGGTTTGATTTAAGAGGAATGGGACGGGCCTTCTTTAAAAATTTATTATCTACAGGGACGGTTCAAGGCGGAAGTACAATTACACAGCAGCTAACGAAAAATGCCCTGTTGTCGCCCGAAAGAACGTACAAACGTAAAATTGAAGAACTATTTTTAGCGATAGAAATTGAAAAGGTATATACAAAAAAAGAAATTTTGGAGATGTACTTGAATACGATTTATTTCGGAAGCGGGTCATGGGGCGTTCAAAATGCATCGAAAAAGTACTTTGGAAAAGATGTGAGTGAGCTGACGTTAAGTGAATCAGCTTTACTGGCAGGCGTGATTAAAGCTCCTTCTGTGTTAGATCCATACAAAAACATGGACAAATCAATTGCAAGAAGAAATGTCGTTCTCGATCAAATGGTGAAGTATGGCTTTATCACAAGTGAAGAAGCTCAGGAAGCAAAGTATGAAGAAATCTCTTTAGAAGATAAAAGTGGGGACCCTTTAAAAGGGAAATATCCACATTATGCAGATGCCGTCATTAACGAAGCAATTAAGCGCTTTGGACTTACGCAAGATGAACTTTTAACAAAAGGTTACAAAATTTATACTGCGATGGATCAAAATGTGCAAGCAGGTCTCGAAAATGTATATAAAAAAGATTGGTTGTTCCCTAAAGATGTGAGCGGTGATCCGTCACAAAGTGCAGCTGTCTTTGTCGATCCGAACAGTGGAGGAGTTGTCGCCATTATTGGTAGACGTGGAGAACATGTATTTAGAGGTTTTAACTATGCGACGCAAATGAGAACTTCTCCAGGTTCCACGATCAAGCCGTTAGCGGTGTTTACTCCGGCTATAGAAGAAGGTTATGACCGTTATTCAATGTTAAAAGACGAGCCGATGAAGTTTGGAGACTATGAGCCGACAAATTATGATAACCAATATCGCGGAGAAGTACCAATGTATCGCGCGGTTGAAAAATCATTAAATGTACCAACCGTTTGGCTATTAGATCAAATGGGGTTGTCGAAAGGATTAAATGCGCTCGAACGTTTCGGGATTCCGTTTGAGAAGGAAGATAAAAACTTAAGTATTGCGCTAGGTGGGATGACGAAAGGCGTCTCTCCGTTACACATTGCAGAAGCTTACACAACGTTTCCAAACAATGGAGTACGTAAAGAAACGTTCTTCATTCGTAAAATTATCGGACCAGATGGACAAGTCACTCCAAAATGGGGCCCGAAAGAAGTAGAAGTGACGTCAAAGGAAGTCACTGATGAGATGACAGCCATGCTTTTAAATGTAGTAGAGCGAGGATCTGGCCAGAAAGCACGCATCTCCGGAATGGATGTCGCAGGTAAGACAGGCTCTACTCAAGTGCCGATTGAAGGGATCAATGGAACGAAAGATCAGTGGTTCGTCGGTTATACGCCTAACATCGTAGGGACCGTTTGGGTAGGGGTAGAAGCGGTGAGTAAGGAGCATTATTTAACCGCTAATAGCTCAGACGGAGTGGTTCCGTTGTTTAAAGAAGTTATGACTGAAATTTCACCGCACATCGAACAAGCTTCATTTGATGTCAACGAAATTGAAGAAATGCCAAAGAAAGAAGAAAAGAAAGGTTGGATTGACCAACTGATTGAAAAATGGAATGAATTTTTTTAAAGCGCCGATTATTTGGCGCTTTTTTATTGGCCGGATAAAT
>NZ_KZ454941.1:2696983-2889697 GCF_002797375.1 Bacillus sp. FJAT-42315 | reverse complement strand
TTACACATTGCAGAAGCTTACACAACGTTTCCAAACAATGGAGTACGTAAAGAAACGTTCTTCATTCGTAAAATTATCGGACCAGATGGACAAGTCACTCCAAAATGGGGCCCGAAAGAAGTAGAAGTGACGTCAAAGGAAGTCACTGATGAGATGACAGCCATGCTTTTAAATGTAGTAGAGCGAGGATCTGGCCAGAAAGCACGCATCTCCGGAATGGATGTCGCAGGTAAGACAGGCTCTACTCAAGTGCCGATTGAAGGGATCAATGGAACGAAAGATCAGTGGTTCGTCGGTTATACGCCTAACATCGTAGGGACCGTTTGGGTAGGGGTAGAAGCGGTGAGTAAGGAGCATTATTTAACCGCTAATAGCTCAGACGGAGTGGTTCCGTTGTTTAAAGAAGTTATGACTGAAATTTCACCGCACATCGAACAAGCTTCATTTGATGTCAACGAAATTGAAGAAATGCCAAAGAAAGAAGAAAAGAAAGGTTGGATTGACCAACTGATTGAAAAATGGAATGAATTTTTTTAAAGCGCCGATTATTTGGCGCTTTTTTATTGGCCGGATAAATAAAAAAAATTCATGACGAAAAAAATCAAAAGCCTATGCTTTCAAGCTTGTAAGCGATTCCATTTTTTATGAATAAGCATCCAATAATTATAATAGTCAAAAAATTTAATAAAAGGTGTTGACCAATAGAGAAAAGCAAGATATGATTGACCTCAACATAAACTTAATTTTCAGATTAGCTAGATAAATGGTGCTATTCAAAATAAGTAAAATGATTTTTCAACTTGTTGCAATGTACATGTAGCTTTATGACATCTGGAGGAGATACCATGCGCAGTGACATGATAAAGAAAGGAATTGATCGTGCGCCACACCGCAGCTTGCTTTACGCAGCGGGGGTGAAAACAGAAGATTTGCACAAACCATTCATTGGGGTGTGTAACTCTTACATCGATATTATTCCTGGACACGTTCACTTAAACAAATTTGCTGAAGTAGTGAAAGAAGCCATTCGTGAAGCTGGAGGCGTACCGTTTGAATTCAATACAATTGGAGTAGATGACGGTATTGCAATGGGTCACATTGGCATGAGATATTCGCTTCCGAGTAGAGAATTAATTGCCGATGCGGCAGAAACGGTGATCAACGCTCATTGGTTTGATGGAGTATTCTATATTCCAAACTGTGATAAGATCACACCGGGGATGTTAATGTCCGCTGTTAGAACAAATGTCCCTTCCGTGTTCGTCTCAGGTGGACCGATGGAAGGCGGGAAAACACAGGCAGGCAAGCCACTCTCTCTCGTTTCTGTTTTTGAAGGAGTAGGCGCCCACTTATCTGGGAAAATGTCAGCCGAAGAGCTACTAGAAATAGAGTCTAGCGCTTGTCCGACTTGCGGATCCTGTTCAGGGATGTTTACAGCTAATTCCATGAATTCTTTAATGGAAATGTTAGGTGTAACACCGCCAGGAAATGCGACGATCGTAGCCACATCTAATGAACGACATAAGCTCATTAAACAAGCAGTTAAGCATCTGATGGACATGGTCAAAAACGATGTGAAGCCGAGAGATATTGTTACGAAAGAGGCTATCGATGATGCATTTGCTCTTGATATGGCGATGGGAGGATCGACAAATACGGTTCTTCATACGTTAGCCATTGCGAATGAAGCGGAAATTGAATATGACCTCAATCGAATTAATGAAATTGCCAAAAGAGTTCCGTACTTATCCAAAATAAGCCCAGCATCTGATTATACGATGCAGGACGTTCATGAAGCAGGCGGAATTAGCGCGATTATAAATGAATTATGTAAGATTGGTGCCATAAATAAGGATCGCATCACCATCACTGGAAAGTCAGTGTATGAAAATGTGCAAGATGCTGAGATTACGAATGATGCTGTTATCCGTCGAAGCGACAATCCTTATAGTCCTGTGGGTGGACTGTCCATCCTATACGGAAATTTGGCTCCTGACGGTGGAGTGATTAAAGTGGGAGCTGTTGATCCTTCAATTAAAACATTGGTGGGTGAAGCAATCGTATTTGAATCTCAAGATGAGGCACTTGAAGGAATCAATAACGGCACTGTGAAAGAAGGGCATGTTGTTGTCATTCGCTATGAAGGACCAAAAGGTGGTCCAGGGATGCCGGAAATGCTAGCTCCAACAGCTGCTATCGCTGGTCGCGGATTAGAGAAGAAAGTCGCTCTAATGACAGACGGAAGATTTTCTGGAGCATCAAGAGGAATTTCCATCGGTCACGTCTCTCCTGAGGCAGCTGAAGGCGGTCCGATTGCTTTCATTGAAAATGGGGATCAAATCATTATCGACCTTCCGAATCGAACATTAAATGTCGTGATTACGGAAGAGGAACTGGCTGAAAGAAAGAAGAATTTCATTCAACCGGAGCCAAAGATTAAAAAAGGCTATTTAGCTAGATATTCTAAATTAGTGACTTCCGCTAGCACAGGTGGAATTATGAAAATATAATAATGAAAATGTTGACGAGGAAAAAGTTGTTAGAATCCGTATTTCACAGAGAGCCGGTTAGAGCTGAGACCCGGTAATACCTCTTACAACGACATCCCCTCTGAGTGCTGATCTGAACGTTCGCTAGTAGGATCGGTCGAGTAGCTACTACTCGTTATCAAAAAGGACAATGAATCATTGTCCATGAGGTGGTATTTGTAAAAATATCATAAACCAGGGTGGTACCGTGGAAAGAAAAGCTCTTTTCACCCCTGCGCTTATCGGATTAGTAGGCGTAAGGGTGAGGAGGGCTTTTCTTGTTGTTTTCTTTTCTTTGAAAAAGCTAGTCACTCTTACAAATTAGGGAATAAAACAACTATTTGGAGGGGAATAGAATGAGTCCAAAAGTAAAGGCGGAGACGAAGCTAGTAAAAGAGACGATGAATGGGGCAGAGCTGTTTATAGAAACGTTGAAAAAAGAAAATGTAGAGGTCGTATTTGGTTATCCGGGAGGAGCTGTTCTTCCGCTTTATGATGCTCTATACAAAAATCCTATTCGTCACATTTTAGCTCGACATGAGCAGGCAGCCATTCATGCGGCAGAAGGCTATGCGAGAGTTTCAGGTAAGCCAGGAGTTGTCATTGCGACATCAGGTCCAGGGGCAACAAATCTTGTGACAGGGATTACCGATGCGTTAATGGATTCTCTGCCATTAGTTATTTTCACTGGTCAAGTAGCAACGACCGTGATCGGGTCTGATGCTTTCCAAGAAGCCGATGTGATCGGAATTACAATGCCAATTACAAAGCATAATTATCAAGTGAGAGATTTAAAAGAATTGCCGCGAATTATTCGTGAAGCTTTTCATATTGCCACAACAGGAAGACCTGGCCCGGTATTAATTGATATTCCTAAAGATATCGCAACGACGATGATCGAACCGGAATTTGCGACAGAAATCAATTTACCAGGTTATCAGCCGAACTTAACGCCAAACGTTTTACAAGTGAAGAAATTGGTTGATGCCTTAGCTGAAGCGAAAAAGCCTGTTATCCTAGCAGGAGCTGGAGTGTTACACGGAGGGGCAACGGAAGAATTATTAACGTTTGCAGAAGAAATGAATATTCCTGTTGTCAATACATTGCTAGGTTTAGGTTCTTTCCCATCAGATCATCGACTATTTCTTGGCATGGGAGGTATGCATGGAACGTACACAGCCAATATGGCGATGTACGAAAGTGATTTGTTAATTAATATTGGTGCTAGATTTGATGATCGTTTAACAGGAAACTTACAGCATTTTGCGAAGTATGCAACAGTCGCTCATATTGATATTGATCCAGCAGAGATCGGAAAAAATATTGAAACAAAGATTCCAATTGTTGCGGATGCGAAAGAAGCATTGAAGAAGTTGCTTTCATTAGAATTAATCGCTCCTGATGCGAAAGAGTGGCTGAGTAAGCTACAGAAGAATAAACAGGAATACCCATTATGGCATTCAGACAATGAAGAGGGCATTTCTCCTCAGAGTTTAACTGAAATGATCCATACGATCACAAATGGGGATGCCATTGTTACGACGGATGTCGGACAGCATCAAATGTGGACGGCGCAATATTATGGCTTTAATAAACCAAATCGTTGGATCACATCTGGAGGTCTTGGCACGATGGGATTTGGTTTCCCGGCAGCGATTGGCGCTCAGATTGCTTATCCAGATGATACGGTAGTAGCCATTGCAGGAGATGCCGGTTTCCAAATGACATTGCAGGAACTAGGTTTGATTGCTGAGTTGAACTTACCTGTTAAAATTATGATTTTTAACAACCAAGCATTAGGAATGGTTCGACAGTGGCAGGAAACGTTCTATGAAGAAAGATATTCGCAATCGCTTCTTCCATGTCAGCCTGATTTTGTGAAGTTAGCAGAATCGTATGGCCTCCGCGGTTACTCTGTTTCGACGGAAGAAGAGGCAGAGAAAGTGTTACAAGAAACATTGAATGATCGTCAAGCGGTACTTATTGATTTCCGTATTAAGTCGAAAGAAAAAGTTTATCCAATGATTGCGCCAGGAAAAGGACTTCATGAAATGATTGGGGTGAGACCATGAAACGCATTGTAACGGTTACTGTTCTTAATCAAAGTGGTGTTTTGAACAGAATCACTGGCTTATTTACAAAAAGGCAATTTAACATTGAAAGTATTACAGTCGGTCCAACTGAAACAGATGGGATCTCTAAGATGACGGTCATCGTTCATGTAGAAGATGAGCGAACGATTGAACAAGTGTTAAAGCAATTAAATAAGCAAATTGATATATTAAAAGTAACAGATATTACCGACTTAGCGATTGTATCGCGTGAGCTGGCTCTCATTAAAGTGATGACCACACCACAAACTCGCGCTGAAATTAACGTCATTATCGAGCCTTTCAGGGCAACGATTATTGATGTCGCAAGAGATAGCGTCACGATTCAAGTAGTAGGAAACTTTGAAAAAATTGAATCGATGATTGAGCTGCTTCGTCCATATGGCATTAAAGACCTGTCACGAACTGGGCAAACAGCACTTACACGAGGTTCACAAAAGCAAGTCACTGAAATGAAGCAATACTCTATTTTAAAATAAAAATTAACTAAATTTTCGGAGGATGATGAAAAATGGCAAAAGTATATTATAACGGAGATATTAACGAAGCGGTATTAGCAAATAAAAAGGTAGCAATCATCGGGTATGGTTCTCAAGGTCACGCACATGCGCAAAATCTTCGTGAAAGCGGCGTAGATGTAGTTGTTGGTTTAAGACCAGGAAAGTCTTGGGATCAAGCGGAAACAGACGGTTTCGATGTGAAATCTGTACGTGAAGCAAGCGCAGAAGCAGATTTAATCATGATCTTACTTCCAGATGAGTACCAAACAGCGGTATACAAAAATGAAATCGAGCCTGAGTTAACAGCAGGAAAAGCATTAGCATTCGCTCATGGATTTAATGTTCATTTCAATCAAATCGTACCACCAGCGGATGTAGACGTATTCTTAGCTGCACCAAAAGGACCAGGTCACTTAGTTCGCCGCACATATACTGAAGGTGCTGGAGTTCCAGCGTTAATCGGTATTTATCAAGATGTAACAGGTCAAGCGAAAGATATCGCTCTTGCTTACGCTAGAGGTGTGGGAGCAGGCCGTGCTGGTATTATCGAAACAACATTTAAAGAAGAAACAGAAACGGATCTATTCGGTGAGCAAGCTGTACTTTGCGGTGGCGCTTCTGCTTTAGTAAAAGCTGGATTTGAAACGTTAATCGAAGCTGGATACCAACCGGAAGTCGCTTACTTCGAGTGTTTACATGAGTTGAAATTAATCGTTGATTTAATGTACGAAGGTGGACTTGAAGGAATGAGATATTCCATTTCTGATACAGCACAATGGGGAGATTTCGTTTCGGGCCCTCGCGTTGTTACAGCTGAAACAAAAGCGCGTATGAAAGATGTATTAACAGATATTCAAACTGGAAAATTTGCAAAAGGTTGGTTGTTAGAAAACCAATTAAATCGTCCAGAATTCACAGCGATCAATGAAAATGAAAAACAACATCCGATTGAAGTGGTAGGACGCGAACTTCGCGAAATGATGCCATTTGTCAAAAAACAATCGAAGAAGGAAGTGACGGCTGGTGCGCAAGATTGAGATCTTTGACACAACGTTAAGAGATGGGGAACAATCAGCGGGTGTCAACTTAAATACCATTGAAAAGTTAGAGATCGCTAAGCAGTTAGAACGATTAGGAGTAGATGTCATTGAAGCGGGCTTTCCTGCCGCTTCAAGAGGCGATCTAGAAGCCGTTCAATTAATTGCTAACACAATCAAAAATAGTTCAGTAACGGGGCTCGCTCGCTCGCATCAAAAAGACATTGACGCGACTTGGGAAGCGTTAAAGCAATCAGCTGAGCCAAGAATCCATGTCTTCCTTGCTACTTCACCGATTCACCGTGAATTTAAGTTGAAGATGAGCAAAGATGAAGTGGTCGAACGTGCGGTTGAAGCTGTTAAATACGCGAAACAAAAATTTGCCAAAGTTCAATTTTCAGCGGAGGATGCATGTCGGACAGAGCTTGATTTTCTAGCACGTGTCACAGAAGCTGTTATTGATGCAGGAGCAACTGTTGTTAACATTCCAGATACAGTTGGTTACATTACGCCGCAAGAAATTAAACAAATCTTTACGTATTTACGAGAAAACGTATCAAATATCGATAAAGCGATTTTATCCGCTCATTGCCATGACGATTTAGGGATGGCAACAGCGAATTCATTAGCAGCTATTGAAGCTGGAGCTGGACAAGTGGAAGGAACAATTAATGGAATCGGTGAGCGTGCTGGAAATGTGGCGCTTGAAGAAGTAGCTGTTGCTCTTCACATTCGCAATGATTTTTACAAAGCTTCAACGAATATGAAGCTAGATGAAATTAAGCGTACGAGTAATCTAGTTAGTAAATTAACGGGCATGATCGTTCCTGCGAATAAAGCGGTGATTGGTGACAATGCTTTTGCCCACGAATCCGGTATTCACCAAGATGGTGTGCTGAAGGAGAAAACAACGTACGAAATTATTACACCAGAATTGATCGGTGTGAAATCAAATAAATTAGTGCTTGGCAAACACTCTGGTCGTCACGCATTTAAAAATAAAGCGATTGAGCTTGGTTTTGAATTAGCTGATGACAAGCTAAATGAAGCATTCCAAACATTTAAAGACTTAGCTGATAAGAAAAAAGAAATTACAGATGAAGATTTATTCTCCATCTTAGCGGATAAGCAGACAGAAGCCGTTGATGTGAGCCACTACGTTTTAAATACGATCCAAGTTCAGTATGGAACAGAAAATATTCCAACGGCAACTATTTCAGCCACTTTGCCAGACGGTCAGAATGTCACAGAAGCAGCAACAGGCTCAGGAAGTGTAGAAGCAATTTATAACACATTAGAACGTCTATTAAAAGGTCCAGTGAAATTGCATGACTACAAAATTAATTCAGTTAGCGGTGGCCGTGATGCTCTAGCTGAAGTGTATGTACGTGTGAATTATAACGGAATCGAATCAAGCGGTCGTGGAACAGCACAAGATGTTCTTGAAGCTTCGGCACGCGCTTACTTAAACGCTGTGAATCGAGTATTGACGATCGAAGCACAGCAACAAGATATACAAAAAGCTCACATTTGATGTAACGGAGGGGTTAACGTGAAAAAGAAAATTGCAGTATTACCTGGAGATGGAGTTGGCCGAGAAATTGTGAAAGGAGCCACTTCTGTTTTAGCAGCGATCGGTCAACGATTCGGTCATGAATTCGAGATTGAATACGGTGAAATTGGAGGAGCAGCGATTGACTCTTCTAACACGCCTCTTCCAACAGAAACGCTTGATCTTTGTAAAAGAAGTGATGCCGTTCTACTTGGAGCGGTAGGTGGACCAAAGTGGGATCACTTACCTTCTCATATCCGTCCGGAGCGCGGGTTGCTAGCCATTCGTAAAGAGCTCGGCCTTTTCGCTAATTTACGTCCAGTCCTTGCTTTTCAAACATTACTGCAATCTTCACCACTTAAACCTGAAATTGCAGAAGGTGTGAACTTAATGATTGTTCGTGAATTGACGGGCGGCTTATATTTCGGAAAGCCAAGTGAACGCCGAGGAGAACATCAAGACGTCGTTGTCGATACGTTGCAATATACAAGAGAAGAAATTGAACGTATCGTCGATCAAGCGTTTGAACTAGCGGTTGTGCGTCAAAAGAAACTGACGTCTGTAGATAAAGCGAATGTGCTAGAATCTAGTCGCATGTGGCGTGAAATTGTTAATGAAAAAGCGAAACTTTATCCACAAGTAGAAGTTGAGCATATGTATGTCGATGCTGCGGCGATGAAGCTTGTAAGCCGTCCGAACGATTTCGATGTCGTTGTGACAGAAAACTTATTTGGCGATATTTTAAGTGACGAAGCATCGATGATCACTGGTTCATTGGGCATGCTTCCATCCGCTAGCTTACGTGCTGATGGCTTCGGTTTATATGAGCCCGTGCATGGATCGGCTCCGGATATTGCTGGACAAAATAAAGCGAACCCGATGGCGATGATTTTATCAGCGGCGTTGATGTTGAAATATTCGTTCAATCTTCGTGAGGAAGCAGAATCGATCGAACAAGCGGTACAAGAAGTGTTAAATGCCGGTTACCGTACGAGCGATTTGCAAATTGAGGGTGGAACGGTCGTTAGCACCGATCAAATGATTGAATTGATTGTTCAACGAGTAGAAGAAGGATCCGCTATTTCTTCAATCATGGGTGCTTATATGTAATAGAGAAACATAAGTGGATTCCTCATTGCAGGAATCCCTCTTTTTTAAAAAAAGCCAGTGGGGGGCTAGTTATGACACCGAAAACAATTATTGAAAAAATATGGGAAAATCATATCGTGCATAGAGAAGAGGGGAAACCGGACCTTTTATATATCGATCTTCATTTAGTTCATGAAGTCACTTCTCCACAAGCATTTGAAGGGTTGCGCATGAACAACCGCAAAGTTCGTCGTCCCGATTTAACGTATGCGACGATGGATCATAACGTACCAACTGTTAATCGTCATATTGTGAAAGATCCTGTTTCCAAAACGCAAATGGAAACGTTAGAGAAAAACTGTCAAGAGTTCGAAGTAGAACTTTCAGATATTGATCATCCAGATCAAGGGATTGTGCATGTCATTGGGCCAGAGCTTGGATTAACGCAACCAGGAAAAACAATTGTTTGTGGAGACAGCCATACATCTACACATGGAGCTTTTGGGGCGTTAGCATTTGGAATTGGAACAAGTGAAGTCGAGCACGTTTTGGCCACTCAAACATTGTGGCAAGCAAGACCAAAAACGTTACAAATTAAAATTAACGGCAAGCTTGGCTTCGGAGTAACGGCGAAAGACTTGATTTTAGCGGTCATTGCCAAATATGGTGTCAATGCTGGGACAGGCTATATTATGGAATATACCGGTGAAGCGATTCGCGATTTGTCAATGGAAGAGCGAATGACGGTTTGTAACATGTCTATTGAAGCAGGTGCACGTGCAGGGCTGATTAGTCCAGATGAAAAAACGGTCGAATACTTAAGAGGTCGTCGTCGCGTTCCAGAAGGAGAAGAATTTGAGGAATTAGCGCAGAAATGGTTAGCGCTTGCGACAGATGAAGGTGCTGTGTACGACAAAACATTTGAGATCAATGGAGAAGAAATTGAACCACAAGTGACATGGGGGACGAATCCTTCCATGGGTAGCGGTATTGGTGCTACAGTTCCAAATCCGAAAGATTTTGAACGTGCTGCGGATCAAGAGTCCGTCGCAAGAGCGTTAGATTACATGGGGCTAGCAGCGGGAACGAAATTAGCAGATATTCCAGTTGATTATGTCTTTATCGGTTCTTGTACGAATTCGCGTATCAGTGATTTGCGAGCAGCTGCGGAAGTGGCGAAAGGACGCAAGGTGCAAGCAGGTGTAACAGCAATTGTTGTCCCAGGTTCGCAAGCGGTGAAACAAGTGGCAGAGTCAGAAGGGTTGGATCAAATTTTTACTGAAGCAGGCTTTGAATGGCGCGAGTCTGGATGTAGTATGTGTTTAGCGATGAATGATGATATCGTTCCGTCAGGCAAGCGTTGTGCATCGACGTCTAACCGTAACTTTGAAGGGCGCCAAGGAAATGGAGCGAAAACGCATCTTGTGAGTCCGACAATGGCGGCTGCAGCTGCGGTGACTGGTAAATTTACAGATGTACGCCAATTAGTAGGCGTACAACAATAAGGGGGAGAATGAAATGAAAGCAATCAATCAATTTAATGGTGTTGTCTGCCCTCTCAACCGTGTAAATGTTGATACCGATCAAATTATTCCGAAGCAGTTTTTAAAGAGAATTGAACGTCAAGGCTTTGGACAATTTGTTTTCTATCATTGGCGTTTTGATGATGACGGTGTGAAAAAAGCCGATTTTGTCATGAACCAACCGCAATATGAGCAGGCAGAAATATTAGTGGCTGGAGAGAATTTTGGCTGTGGATCCTCGCGTGAGCATGCACCGTGGGCATTGCTAGACCATGGGTTCCGCGTTGTTATTGCTCCAAGCTTTGCGGATATCTTTTATAATAACTGTGTGAAAAATGGCATTTTAGCGATTCGTTTAACAGAGGATGAAGTCCAAACGATTATGAAAAAAGCTGAACAGCCAGAGTATCGCTTGTTCATTGATTTAAAAGAGCAGAGCATTACCGATCAAAACGGCTTTGAAGCGTCATTTGATATCAATCCTTATTGGAAAGAAATGCTATTAAACGGCTGGGATGAAATTGCTGTCACATTGAATTTAGAAGCAGAAATTGCTGCATACGAACAGCAACGATAAAACAAAGGAAGGTCTCTACGTCGAGGCCTTCTTTTTCTTTTACCAACGTGAATGTTTTTTGGGAAAAGAGGGAAAAGTGATAGGGGTAAAGTTTACAGAGGGGGAATGGATATGCAATATCGAGTAGAAAGAGATACTTTAGGCGAAGTGAAAGTGGAAGCAGATAAATATTGGGGAGCGCAGACGCAGCGCAGTAAGGAAAACTTTCGAATTGGGATTGAAAAAATGCCGATGGAAATGATTTATGCCTTCGCTCATTTGAAAAAAGCGGCTGCAATTGTTAACCGAGAGTTGAAGAAATTATCAAAAGAAAAAGCACAGGCGATTACAAAAGCTTGTGAAGAAATTTTAACCGGCCAGTGGGATGAACATTTTCCGCTCGTTGTGTGGCAAACGGGAAGTGGTACGCAGTCGAATATGAACGTGAATGAAGTGATTGCGAGAAGAAGCAATGAATTAGCTAGCAAAGAAGGTTGGGTTCATCCGAATGATGATGTGAATATGTCACAAAGCTCAAATGATACCTTTCCGACTGCGATGCATATTGCTGCTTATGCAGAGATTGAAAAACGTTTAAAGCCTGCTCTAAAGCAGTTAAATCGAACATTAAAGCAAAAAGAAGAACAATATATGGACATGATCAAGATTGGTCGTACCCATTTGCAAGACGCCACACCTTTAACGTTAGGACAAGAGATTTCCGGATGGCGGACGATGGTAAAAAGAAGTGCTAAAATGATAAAGCAATCACAATCTTGTTTGCTAAATTTAGCGATTGGTGGAACGGCGGTTGGCACAGGGATTAATGCCGATCCTTCCTTTGGGCGAAAAGTGGCTGAACAGTTACACAAGCAAACAGGTTTTTCTTTTCAATCATCTACTAATAAATTTCATGCGCTAACGAGTCATGATGAAATCGTTTATGTGCATGGAGCATTGAAGGCGCTTGCAGCCGATATGATGAAGGTCGCTAATGATGTTCGTTGGTTGGCGAGCGGGCCGAGAAGCGGAATTGGAGAAATTACGATTCCAGCCAATGAACCAGGCAGTTCGATTATGCCAGGGAAAGTCAATCCAACCCAAAGTGAAGCGTTAACGATGATTGCTGCTCAAGTGTTTGGCAATGATGCAACGATCGGCTTTGCAGCGAGTCAAGGTAACTTTGAGTTAAATGTATTTAAGCCGGTCATTATTTATAACATGCTTCAGTCGATTCGCTTACTAGCGGATGGTATTCGCTCCTTTGATGAAAAATGTGTGCAAGGAATAGAGGCGAATGAAGCTGTTATTAAGGAGTTAATGGAACGTTCATTAATGCTTGTCACAGCTTTAAATCCGCATATTGGTTACGAAAGAGCAGCCGAGATTGCCAAGTTTGCTCATAGTAAAGGGTTAACATTAAAAGAGGCAGCGATGGAAACAGGCCATTTAACCGCAGATCAATATGATAAATGGGTAAATCCAATCGAAATGGTTCATTTGAAAAAATAAGATGAGCCCTTGAAAGAATTCAAGGGCTCTAGCCATAAATATGAAGTTGTAAAAGGGTTATTTTTGTTGGTAGCCGCCCATTTGTTGTTGAGCCATTGCTACTAGACGCTTCGTAATTTCTCCACCAACAGAACCGTTAGAGCGTGCAGTTGAATCCGGACCAAGGTTTACACCGAACTCAGAAGCGATTTCATACTTCATTTGGTCGATAGCTTGTTGTGCTCCTGCAACTAGTAATTGGTTGCTGTTGTTACGATTTGCGTTTGTCATGTTTGTCATCTCCTGTTGTATGATTTTTGGTTGGGCCACTGGAATTGCACCAGTCCTTTTTTAAGAGGCCAGACTATCTGGTGAGCCCATTAATGTGAGTGGCTTGCTGCTTGTATTACTATTATGTTTTCTTTTTTACGGTTTATTCATTCGTATTGAGCGGTAATTTTTACCTGTTGTTGTTTCTATTAAAAAGGCGTTTTTTCAAGCTCTATGCTATAATTGTTACAGAGTATGTTGAACGAGGTGGAGAAACATGGATCATAATCGTGAAGTCACTAATAGATTGCGACGTATTGAAGGACAAATTCGTGGCGTAATTAAAATGATGGAAGAAGAAAAGCATTGTAAGGAAGTTGTTACTCAATTATCAGCGATTCGTTCAGCGGTTGACCGCTCTATCGGATTAATCGTTGCTAAAAATCTTGAAAGCTGCATTCGTGAAGCAAATGAAAAAGGTCAAAATGCGGAAGAAGCGATTCAAGAAGCAGTGAATATGATTGTCAAAAGCAGATAAAAGCTGTCTAAAAATGAGTGCCAGACACCAATTTTCGGCGTCAGGCACTTATAGGACAGCTTTTTTTATGCTCTAGGAGGCGTTTCGTCAACTAAAATATGTGCCTCTTCGATATTAGACGTGATTTCGTCTTCTCTCATATGAACAGACCCTCCAGAAAGTCCTTCATTGATCATGCGATCGACGTCTAAAAAGGCTTTATGTTTTCCTTCAAACTGAGTATCTGGAAGAAAGGAAAATTCCACATCTTTTTTCTGCATTAAAAAAACCTCCTTTACCATTAATTTGTGCATAATGAAGGGTTTTATTCAGTCATCTTATAGTGAACAATATTTGCTAAAATTCGCTAAATAAATTTATAATGAAAGAGCCGATTGAAATCGGTGACGAACAGTTTGGCAGGTGAACAGGAAAATGAATTTCTTTTTGTTATTATTATTTATGATTGTCATTGGAGCGGTCATTGGAGCGGTCACGAACTCCATTGCGATTAGAATGCTGTTTCATCCTTATCGTCCGCTTTATATAGGGAAATGGCAACTGCCATTTACACCTGGATTAATTCCGAAAAGGCGAGGTGAGCTCGCAGAACAGCTTGGAAAGATGGTTGCTGAATATTTATTAACGCCGGAAAGTATTGAGCGCAAATTAAGCCACCCTGATTTTCAGAAAGACATCGTGTCCCTTTTGCAACAGGAGGCAAAACCGTTCCTTGCTTCCGATAAGACGCTTTCTGAAGTTTTGGAAAAAGTGAATGTTCACGGAGCGGAGCAAAAGGCAGAGCAATGGGTAGAACAATGGATTGACAAGAAATACCGTAGCATGAAAGACTTCTATATTGATCAAACGGTTGGAGAATCCCTTCCTGTTGAATGGATTGATAAAATTGAAGGGAAGATTCCTGAAGTATCGGATTATATTATTCATAAAGGAGTCGATTATTTCTCTAGCTTAGAAGGTCGACAACGAATCAAAAAAATGACGGACGATTTTTTATCGGAGTGGGGCAAGCTCGGGAGCATGCTACAAATGATCCTTGGCAACACGACGTTAGAAGATAAAATTCAGCCGGAAATTCTCAAATTTTTAAACAGTCCAGGTACGAAAGAATTAATGGATACATTGCTTAAAAATGAATGGGGAAAAATTCTCAATTGGAAATGGTCTTACGTCCTTACTCAATTTTCCGATGAGAAAGCGTTAGAGAAGGGAAAAGCTCTCGTTCTTCGTCAGCTCAATCTTCATGCTTTATTTGGACGATCTGTGTCGGATCTGATCCAGCCGTTTGAAGAGAGAATTATTGATGAAGTCATTCCAACACTCGTTCAAAAAGGTGGACACTTTGTTGCTACACGTATTCCGCTGATGATGGAAAAGCTTCATATTGCTGACATTGTGCGTGAACAAGTCGAAACATTTTCGCTTGAGCTACTAGAAGAAATGGTGCTAGAAATTTCGAGACGAGAATTGAAGATGATCACCTTCCTTGGTGGCTTACTAGGAGGAGTGATCGGATTACTTCAAGGAGTAATTGTTGGACTATTTACGTAAACATTCGCATAATCATGGTATAGTCTGTTAAAGTGAGTGTATAAGAGATAAAGGAGGAACAACAATGGCAATCAATTTACATGATTTAGCTTATGAGTTAGAGAAAGGTGTACGCCAAAGTGCGGAGTATACTCAATTAAAACAATTATATGCAGAAGTAAATAATGATCCAGAAGCGAACAAAGTATTTTCGGAGTTCCGAGACATTCAAATGAAACTACAAGAAAAGCAAATGACAGGACAAGACATTACAGAAGAAGAAGTGCAACAAGCGCAACAAACTGTTATGCTTGTTCAACAACACGAGAAGATTTCGAAATTAATGGAAGCAGAGCAACGCATGAGCATGGTCATTGCTGATTTAAATAAAATTATTTTAAAGCCGCTTGAGGAAATGTACGGTCCGGTTGTAGACTAATTAGAAAAGGGCACCCAATTTGGGTGTTCTTTTTTTATTTTGTTGTTCATATTTTTAACGTAAGACAACATGAAGGGGGAACGCAGATGGCGTATCGGTTATTAGCGCTGAATATAATGGGCGCTTTTTCTCAAAATAAAGGACGTGTGAGCAAAGCGACGAAAGAAGCGATTGAATATGCACATAAGAAAAAAGTACCTATCCTCTTGTTTTCCGAGCGAGAGTATGCATTTGTCAAACGAATAGCGAAAGCATTACATTCCGAAAGTCACCTTGTTGCCCATAATGGTGCATATGTCATTTCCAGTCAAAATAAGCCGATGTATATTCAAAGAATTTCTGAAGATGATACATTTGATTTAATCCAATTTCTAGAATCATTTGACTGTCAAATTACTGTAGAAAATGAAAATTTTTCAGTGAGTAATAAAGGGAAGCTACCAGCTACATTAGTGAAAAGAACGATTTGGCAACGAACTCAAAAGTTTCTTTATTCCCAATATTTTGTTGATTCTTTAGGTGAGCACTTATTAGAAGAGCGGATTTCGCCGCTATCGGTTCAAGCGACATTTCATAACTGCGAAGAAAGGGATGAAGCTTTACAAGCATTAGCTAATATGTTTGAACATATAAATTTTGTTAGTAGAGATCAAAATAAAATTGAAATGACAGCAACCGGTGTCTCTAAATGGAATAGTATTGTGTATGTAGCCGAGCAATTGGGGATTTCTAGGTCAGAAATTGCGGTAATTGGGATTAGTGAAGATGATGAAGAAGCTGTTCAGCAAGCGGGAATAGGCATTGCCATGGGAAATGCTGATCCGAAAGTGAAGGAAGCTGCTGATTGGGTCACTAGGACGAATAAAGAAGAAGGCATGGCTTATGTGGTGAAGGAGCTTTTGCGACATCAGCATAAAAATGCTGTAGAAGAAGTGAATAAAGTCGACTAAGCGGTGGGAAAAAGCCGCTTTTTTTTCGTGTTCATAAGTCAACATCGATTCACTATGTTCATCGTGTTTCCTTTATCTCGTGCGGAATGTTCCAGTTCATACGTCGCTGACCAGCGCTTTCCGCTTTTCTACTTGTCCAGCTCCGCCTCCTAGACACTCGAGTCAAATGCCAGCCTGACTGCATGGCTGAAGAACGCCATTCCGTCATTCTGTCATTTGCTTGTCGTGTCTGGGCAGGCGGCTACGCTTTTCTACTTGTCCATCTCCGCCTCCTAGACACTCGAGTCAAATGCCAGCCTGACTGCATGGCTGAAGAACGCCATTCCGTCATTCTGTCATTTGCTTGTCGTGTCTGGGCAGTCGACTCCGCTATTCTACTTGTCCAGCTCCTCCTCCTAGACACTAGAGTCAAATGCCAGCCTGACTGCATGGCTGAAGAACGCCATTCCGTCATTCTGTCATTTGCTTGTCGTGTCTGGGCAGTCGGCTCCGCTTTTCTATTTGTCCAGCTCCAGGCGCTAGCGACTAGTGAACTTCCACATTCCTCCTTGCGATAAGTCAACATCGATTCACTATGTTCATCGTGTTTCCTTTATCTCGTGCGGAATGTTCCAGTTCATACGTCGCTGACCAGCGCCTTCCGCTTTTCTATTTGTCCAGCTCCAGGCGCTAGCGACTAGTGAACTTCCACATTCCTCCTTGCGATAAGTCAACATCGATTCACTATGTTCATCGTGTTTCCTTTATCTCGTGCGGAATGTTCCAGTTCATACGTCGCTGACCAGCGCCTTCCGCTTTTCTATTTGTCCAGCTCCAGGCGCTAGCGACTAGTGAACTTCCACATTCCTCCTTGCGATAAGTCAACATCGATTCACTATGTTCATCGTGTTTCCTTTATCTCGTGCGGAATGTTCCAGTTCATACGTCGCTGACCAGCGCCTTCCGCTTTTCTATTTGTCCAGCTCCAGGCGCTAGCGACTAGTGAACTTCCACATTCCTCCTTGCGATAAGTCAACATCGATTCACTATGTTCATCGTGTTTCCTTTATCTCGTGCGGAATGTTCCAGTTCATACGTCGCTGACCAGCGCCTTCCGCTTTTCTATTTTTCCCGCTCCAGGCTCTAGCTCCTAGTGAACTTCCACATTCCTCCTTGCGATAAGTCAACATCGATTCACTATGTTCATCGTGTTTCCTTTATCTCGTGCGGAATGTTCCAGTTCATACGTCGCTGACCAGCGCTTTCCGCTTTTCTATACTTGACCATATTGTTTAGTTTTCAGTATGCTAGATGGAGCAAATTGTGTAGAAGGGTGATTGGGTGTGTTAATTAGTGTTAAAGGTTTAGAGGATGAGCGGTATGAACGGCCTTTGAGGTTGATTGCTAATTTGTTTTTTGAGGAAACAAAGATTGATATGACAGGGGATGACGGTTCCCTGGAAGTGTCTTTTACGTTAACAGGAGAAACCGATGTGACAGCGGAGGCTGTTTTGACGATTAAGGAGAGCGGAGAGCAATTTGTCGCTCGCTATGAGAAACGAATTATGGCCGATAAAGAAAAAGAATATTTCAAGAGCTTGAAAAATATCGTGTCGCATGTGTATTTACATGTACTTCAAGAATACACGGGAGTTGTGCAAAAATGGGGTATCTTAACAGGTATTCGTCCCACTAAATTGTTGCATCGTCAAAATCAAGCAGGTGTTCCGACAGAAGTTGCTCATCGTAAATTGCAAGAAGAGTATTTAATGATAGAAGAGAAAACAGATTTAATGCAACGGATTTTAGAACGTCAGCTAGCGATTGTGCCAGATTTATATGATTTGAAAAAAGAAGTCAGTATTTATATTGGGATTCCTTTTTGCCCCACAAAGTGCGCGTATTGCACGTTTCCAGCCTTTGCGATTCAAGGAAAGCAAGGGCGTGTATCCTCCTTTTTAAGCGGGCTGCATTTTGAAATGGAAGCAATTGGCCGCTGGTTAAAAGAAAAAGGTGTACGTATCACGACCGTTTATTACGGAGGAGGGACACCGACGGCGATTACCGCAGAGGAAATGGACGAGCTGTATGAGCTGATGTATCAAGTGTTTCCTGACGTAGAGAACATTCGTGAAATCACAGTTGAAGCTGGACGACCTGATACGATTACGCAAGCGAAGCTAGATGTATTAAAAAAATGGAACATTGATCGGATTAGTATTAATCCGCAATCATATACGCAGGAAACGCTGAAAGCTATCGGTCGACATCATACAGTCGAGGAAACGATTGATAAATATCAGTTAGCTAGAGAAAATGGTATGAATAACATTAATATGGACTTAATTATCGGTTTGCCGGGTGAAGGATGCGAGGAGTTTAAACATTCCCTGGATGAAACGGAGAAATTAATGCCGGAGTCCTTAACGGTTCATACGCTGTCGTTTAAAAGAGCTTCCGAAATGACACAAAATAAAGACAAGTATAAAGTGGCGGACCGCTCCGAAGTGGAACAGATGATGGGCATGGCTGAACAGTGGACGAAGGATCATGGGTATGTGCCTTACTATTTATATCGTCAAAAAAATATTCTTGGCAATTTAGAAAATGTCGGCTATTGTATGCCGGGACAAGAGAGCATTTACAATATTGTTATTATGGAAGAAGTACAGACGATTATCGGTATCGGCTGTGGAGCGGCGAGTAAATTTATCGATCCGAATACCGGAAAAATTGAGCACTTTGCTAATCCGAAAGATCCGAAAACCTATAACGAACGATTTGAAGAATATACGAATAAAAAGATTGCGATTTTAAATGAAATATTTAAATAAAACAGGATTTCACCTTGCTCTTTTACAGGGGCAAGGTTTTTTGTGATAAAAATTCTAAATATTTAAAAAATAACTATGAATGATGCTTCATTTTTTGTATCCTTAATAATAGGGAGGGATAACATGAGTAAATTTGAAACGGTGAAATGCGATATCAATGGGGGAGTGGCAAGGATTATTTTGAACCGTCCACAGTCAATGAATGCATTAAATGTGCAACTGATGGAGGAACTACTCGCTTGTTTACAACAAGTAAGTAGCGACGATCATGTTAAGGTTGTCGTGTTATCTGGCGAAGGGCATGCGTTTTCTTCAGGGGGAGATATTAAACAAATGCTTATGGGATTAGATAACGAACAGCTTTTTGTAGTTATGGATGTCATTTCGGATTTGGTCACAACGTTATACAAAATGCCAAAAGTGACGATTGCAGCGATTCATGGGGCTGCAGCAGGATTAGGATTGAGTTTAGCGCTGGCCGCTGATTATGTCATTTGTGGTAATCAAGCAAAGGTTGCAATGAATTTCATCGGAATTGGATTGATTCCTGATGGAGCCGGTCACTTTATGATGGAAAGACGAGTAGGAGAAGTGAAGGCTAAGCAGCTTATTTGGGAAGGGAAAGTGATGAGTGGATTAGAAGCGGAAGCAATTGGACTGGTCGATCAAACGGCGGAAGAAAGTCAGTTGGTCGAAAAAGTGGAGCAGCTAATACACTATATTAAGCAAAAGCCGCTCAAAGCGATGATTGCGACAAAGACCATATATGTAGAACTGCAAGAAGCTAAACTTATCCAATCATTACAATTAGAAAAGCAAGCTCAGCTTAATATGAGACAAACGGAAGACCATCAAGAAGGCATTCAAGCGTTTATAGAAAAGCGTAAGCCTATGTTTACAGGGCGTTAATGTAGAATAAAAAGCATCCATTTTGATGGTTGATCAAAATGGATGCTTTTATTTGGATTAAAAGAGCACTCCCGATTAATCTAGCTGTTTCACAAATAATACTCTGTCTTGGTTTAGTCCATCGTAGTCAGTATTGACTGAAACACCATCTACTTTTTTGTCGCCTTCTTCTTCAGCGATGAAACTTGTATTTGTAAAATGGTTAAAGAAGAGTTTAGGTAGCATATCAGACATGTTTCTGCCACCCCACCATTCGTTGATTAGTGGGGCAAGGGCTTTATAATCTTTTTCTTTTACTGAACGAATTTTCATGAAAGTCTCCTTAAAAATTTGTTGCTGACCAGCGCTTTCCGCTTTAGTTATCATCCAGCTCCAAGCGCTAGCGACTAGTGTACTTCCACGTTCCTCCTTGCGATAAGTCAACATCGATTCACTAACGTTCATCGTGTTTCCTTTATCTCGATCGGCTCGTTCCAGTCCATACGTCGCTGACCAGCACTTTCCGCTTTAGCTACCATCCAGCTCCAAGCGCTAGCGACTAGTGTACTTCCACGTTCCGCCTTGCGATAAGTCAACATCGATTCACTAACGTTCATCGTGTTTCCTTTATCTCGATCGGCTCGTTCCAGTCCATACGTCGCTGACCAGCACTTTCCGCTTTAGCTATCATCTAGCTCCGCCTCCTAGACACTCGAGTCAAATAACCTGCCACTTACAAGGCTCATCGCCTTTTCAGCGTCAGAACATTTGCTTGTCGTGTCTGAACAGTCGGCTCCGCTTTAGTCCTCATCCAGCTCCAAGCGCTAGCGACTAGTGAACTTCCACGCTCCTCCTTGCGATAAGTCAACATCGATTCACTGACGTTCATCGTGTTTCCTTTATCTCGTGCGGCTCGTTCCAGTCCATACGTCGCTAAACAGCGCTTTCCGCTTTAGTTATCATCCAGCTCCAAGCGCTAGCGACTAGTGAACTTCCACGCTCCTCCTTGCGATAAGTCAACATCGATTCACTGACGTTCATCGTGTTTCCTTTATCTCGTGCGGCTCGTTCCAGTCCATACGTCGCTAAACAGCGCTTTCCGCTTTAGTTATCACACATGGAATAGTACTAGTTTTCCTAGTGGTGAGGTGCAGCGGTGGGTGTGTTCTTCGTAGGCGTGGCGATGAAGGATTTCTTGTCCTAGTGTTTTTGCTTCTTCGTCGTTTCTAGCTTCAAAGGCTTCGTCTAATAATTTTTCTCCGTTTTTTTCAAAGACTGTTAGTTTGTAAGTTTGCATGCTTTTTCCCCCTTATCGTTATATATGTTTATTTTACATGAATTTAGAAAATTTTAAAAATAATCTTTACGGAACTTTTTGGCATTTAATTCGTAGAACATAAGGAGGTGATTAATAGATGCTAGTGTTAGAGAAAGTAACAAAGAAATTTGGAGATTTCACAGCGGTAAATCAACTATCGTTAAACATTCCAGAGAAAGATATTTTTGGCTTTTTAGGAGCAAATGGGGCAGGGAAGACGACGACATTTCGCATGATTTTAGGGTTGATGCAACAAACGGAAGGTCTTATTACTTGGAAGAACCAATCGATCAATTACGATACGAGTGCTTATATTGGTTATTTGCCTGAGGAAAGAGGACTATATCCGAAAATGAAGGTGAAGGAACAAATTGTCTATTTAGCAAGGTTGCGTGGGATGGATAAGAAAAAAGCGGCGAGCGAAACGGATCGTTGGCTAGAAAGGTTCAATGTACCCGATTATGCGAATAAAAAAGTAGAAGAGCTCTCGAAAGGGAACCAGCAAAAAATACAGTTTATTGCGTCTGTTGTTCATCAACCGCAGCTGCTCATTCTTGATGAACCGTTCAGTGGATTAGACCCGATCAACGTAGAATTACTGAAACAAGCCGTGGTTGAGTTAAAAGAAAATGGGACGACGATTGTTTTCTCTAGTCACCGGATGGAGCATGTAGAGGAGCTATGTGAGCATTTATGTATTATGCATCACGGTCGTCCAGTGGTACATGGGAACTTGAGTGAAATTAAACGTTCATTTGGCAAGAAGAACGTGAAAGTGCATGCGGATTTTGATGTGAGCTTTTTAGCGAATGCTCCAGGTGTGTTGAAATCAACGAAGACGGCTGAAGGAATTGTTTTGCAAATTGCCGAGGAAGAGATCTCACAGCGAATTTTTTCAGAGTTACAAGGAAAAGGCTTCGTGCAGAGATTTGAATTAGAAGAGCCTTCTTTGAATGATATCTTTATTGAAAAGGTAGGTGCTTCGTATGAATAGTTTTTGGTTAATGCTATCTCAATCGTACATAAATAAATTTAAGACGAAAGCTTTTCTGTTGACGACGATTATCGTGGCCATTGTTATTATGGCTGGTGCAAACTTTGAAAAAATTGTTGGTGTATTTGATGAAGAAGATGAGAAGACAAAGCTAGCGGCAGTTGATGAAAGTGGGACACTTTTGCAGCCACTAAAGCAACAATTGTCCGCACAAAATAGTGATATTCAGTTAATTGAAGCGACGAAGCAAACGGAAGCCCAATTAACAAAATCTGTCGAAAACGAAAAATATGAAGGGTATATCTTGTTAAAAAGAAATGAACAAGGCCTACCTACAGCTACATATAAAGCATTAAGCGTCGCCAATAGCACATTAGTGAATGAGATCAGTCAAGCTTTACAAATGATTAAAGGGCAAGAAATGGCGAGTCAATTAAAGTTATCGCCAGAAGAAATGGCCCTTTGGAACGCACCTGTTGATGTCGAAAAAGTGGCGCTAGCGAAAGAAGCGAAATCAGAGGAAGAGATGATGCAAGCTCAGGCGCTTGTGTATATTTTATTGTTCTTTATTTATTTGTCGGTCATTATTTATGCGAATATGATTGCTTCTGAAGTAGCGATTGAAAAGTCTTCAAGGGTGATGGAAATTTTGATTTCAAGCGTATCACCGGTGAAGCAAATGTTTGCCAAAATCATTGGCATTGGCTTGCTTGGGATAACGCAAATGGCCGTTTGGTTCGGAGTGGCTTATTATGCGTTCTCTAGTCAATCAGACGATTCAGTCGTCAGTCTATTAGGACTAACAACGGTTTCCGCTCCGTTACTCATCTATGCGATCGTCTTTTTCATTCTTGGCTACTTTTTATATGCGACGATTGCCGCTTTATTAGGCTCGCTCGTCAGCCGGCTAGAGGATGTTCAACAAATGATGATGCCATTAACATTTTCGGTGATGATTGGTTTCTTTCTATCGATGTATGGCCTTGGAAATCCAGAATCTTCGTTCATTACCATTACTTCGTATATTCCTTTCTTTACACCGATGATTATGTTTGTTCGTGTAGGTATGTTAAATATCCCAATGTGGGAGGTCGCAACCGGGATTGGCATTTTACTCGTCTCCATTATTCTATTAGCTGTAATTGGCGCAAGAATTTATCGCGGCGGCGTGTTAATATACGGAAAATCTAGCTCGTTGAAAGATATTAAAAAAGCGATTCAATTATCGAAACATCAATAATGAGAGAGAGGCCTATGATATAAAAGGGCCTCTTTTCTGTTTTTTCTATAATAACTACTCGCACCTGAAGTAATAATTGGTTAAAATAACAATACTGCTACAAGTGAGAGAGGAATGTATTATGAAAAAAAACAAAGGCCCATTATTATTGCTCAGCTTTAATTTATTTATCATTATGGTAGGAATCGGTCTTGTCATTCCTATTTTGCCATTTTATGTGGAAGAGTTTGGAGCGGGAGCAAGGACACTAGGAGCTTTAATTGCGGTGTATTCTTTTATGCAGTTTCTTTTCGCACCGGTATGGGGAAAGCTATCTGACAAAATTGGACGGAAGCCGTTAATCACAGCTGGTTTGCTTGGCTTTGCGGCGGCTGAGTTCATGTTTGCCTTCGCGACTAATATAGGGATGTTATTTATTGCCCGAATATTAGCAGGAGTGTTTGGCTCTGCCTTAATGCCAACAGCAATGGCTTATGTATCTGACGTCACAACGGCTGAAGATCGTGGAAAAGGGATGGGGATTTTAGGAGCGTCAATGGGACTTGGGATTGTCATTGGTCCTGGTATTGGCGGGTGGCTCGCTGAATATGATTTATCATATCCGTTTATTTTTGCTGGAATCGCAGCCGTTATCGCGGCGACTGTGTCCGTGTTGATTTTACCGGAATCATATTCTAAAGAACAGCGGGAGCAGGATGCGCAGAAAAAAGCAAATGAACCGGCAGTCAATCAATGGGAACAATTTAAACAGACGATGTTGAGTCCCGCTGGATTTTTGTTATTTCTTGTGTTCTTATTAAGCTTCGGTCTTGCCAACTTCCAATCGATATTTAGTTATTATTCATGGGAGCGTTACAACTATGGACCGAAAGATGTTGGTCTAATTATGCTCATTATCGGCTTGATCGGTACAGTCGTTCAAGGATACGGTGTCGGGAAAGTAACAAAGAGGTTCGGGGACCGTAACACTGTGCTCGGTTCGTTAATGCTGAGTGCTATTGGCTTTGGGATTATGACACTCGCGACTAATTTTGTTGGTGTGTTAGTAACGACGGGTTTATTTTTCATTGGTAACTCGTTACTTCGACCATCGGTTAACTCTTTACTTTCCAAATATGCGGGTTCACAACAAGGATATATTATGGGGCTGAATAATTCGTTTATGAGCCTTGGAAACGTCGCTGGTCCGCTCGTTGCGGGTATGCTATTTGAATGGAATATTCATTCCCCCTATTTATTTGGAGGAGCTGTGATGTTAGTTGGCTTTCTATTTACTTATCGCTTTGCTATGAAGCACAAAGTACAAGAAGCAAAATAGCCTTTTATGTTATCATTTAATTATCGAGTTGAAGGAGGGAGAAGTAGGGATGTCTCAAGGTATTACACATTATGAAGCAGGACAAAGTGTCGAGTGCTATTTGTTAATTAAGTCTGCGACAAGAAGCATTGCAGTCAACGGCAATCCTTATTTAACGCTGATTTTACAAGATAAAAGCGGAGAAATTGAAGCGAAACTATGGGATGCAAAAGAGGAGACGGAAAAGTTATATCAGCCTCAGACGATTGTGAAAGTAACAGGGGAAATTCAAAATTATCGTGGGCGAATGCAATTAAAAATTCGCCAAATTCGCCCAGCAAATCCACAGGATGGCGTGCAGGTAAGTGAATTTATTGAAACGGCTCCGATGACGCAAACGGAGATGACGGATATTATCACTCAGTTTATCTTTGAAATGAAAAATCCACATATTCAGCGAATTACCCGTTTCTTATTGAAAAAACATCATGAGGAATTTCTCGAATATCCGGCGGCAACGAAGAATCACCATGAATTTGTTTCAGGGCTTGCTTTTCATGTCGTTTCGATGTTAAAGCTAGCGAAGTCAATTGCGGATCTGTATCCATCACTTGATCGGGATTTATTATATGCAGGTGTGATTTTGCACGACTTAGGGAAAGTGATGGAGCTTTCCGGTCCGGTCTCTACGACGTATACAGTCGAAGGGAATTTACTCGGGCATATTACGATCATGGTCAATGAAATTGGCAAGGCAGCAGACGAGCTTGGCATTGATGGGGAAGAGGCGATGATTTTAAAGCATATTGTCCTTTCTCACCATGGGAAAGCAGAATGGGGAAGTCCGAAGCCACCAATGGTGAAGGAAGCGGAAATTCTTCATTATATTGATAATTTAGATGCGAAAATGAATATGTTAGATCGTGTGCTAGAGCGTACGAAGCCAGGAGAGTTTTCTGAAAGGGTATTTGCCTTAGATAATCGTTCTTTCTATAAACCGAATTTTTCTTCTTAGCATGTCCTTAACGGGACATGTTTTTTTTATTCTAGAATATATATAGTAACGAATGCGAGTCCAAGAAAGGGGAGAAGGTCATGACATTTCCAATATGGATGTATGTCGTAGTAGCAGGAATTTTTTTTAGCGCATTTATGACAGTGAAAACATCAAAGGCTGAAAGAAAAGCTGAGATGGATTATATTGAACAGGAAGGGCAAGTGTATATTCAAAGGATGGAAAAAGAGAGAGATTTGAAAGTGAAAAATTAACGATAAAAGAGATGGTCCCACTAGTGGAGGGAACCATCTCTTTTTTAGATTATTTTTCTTCTTTGTTCTCTTCTTTCGGTCCGCCTTCAGCAGGAGCTGATTCGCTTTCGAAAGCACCTTTTAAGTCAGCATCTTCTACTTTAACGTCTGCTGCTTTTATTTCTTTATCTAATTTCTCTTGTAACTTAGCAGGGTCTACTTTAGAAGCTTTCAGTTCATCTGTTAATTCTGCTTTCATATCTTCAAACGATTTTTTCTCTTTTTTGTCAGTAATTTTGATGATATGGTAGCCAAACTCAGATTTCACTGGTTCACTAATTTGATCGACTTTTAATTTAGATAGAGCTTCAACAAACTCAGGAACGAATTGCTGGCGACCTTGGTTGTCGACCCAGCCTAGACTTCCACCATTTGCAGCAGAGCCAGGGTCCATCGAGTGTTCTTCAGCTAATTTATCGAACTTTTCTCCTTTATCAAGCTGTGCCTTAATTTCTTTCGCTTTCTTTTCATCTTCTACTAAAATATGGCTAACTTCGACTGGAGCTTCCCACTTGTCGTAGTATTCTTTTAGTTCTTTGTCAGACACTTTAATATCTGCCGTTGCGGCTTTCTTACGTAATAGTTCTGATTTGATCAGCTCTTTAAAGCCTTTTTCATCTATACCATATTGAGTTAGGAACATCTCATATTGATCTCCTAATTGTTCTTTCGCTTTCTTTAATTCTTCATCTAATTCTTTATCGGATACAGAATACTTTTCAGAAAGGACTTTTTCGTACACAAGACTTTGAAGAGTTTGTTCCATTTGCTGTTTGTTGTTTTGTTTCATTGCATTGTAAAGTTCGTCTTTCGTCACATCTCCAGCTTTTGTTGTAGCAACAACGTCATCACTTGCGCCACACCCAGCAAGGCCGACTGCGCCTGCTGCTAAAGAAATAGATAGTAGCCATTTTTTCATTCTCATTAACAACTCCCTGATAAATTAGCCAGCTTTTTGGTAAGCCGCCGCTTCTGCAATTTCATTCTAGCACATACTATAACATATTTTCATGAAGTAGCCAAAAATTTGAACGAGCAAATAAAACGAGCCGAAGTTAAACATACGGCTCGTTTTATGTATAAAGTATTTCTACATAGGATGAAATCAATAAAATCGTAATATAAATATTTATTGTACGGAAGATCTTCGGGTGTTTCTCTTCCGGAATCTCCTTTTGAGTACAAAGAATGCTCGTTAATCGGTTGATGTTAAACAAGATGAGTGCAGAAAATATCACGAATACAACGATAATAGTGATCAAATGGTTTCCCTCCTCGTTTGATTATATGTAAATAACATACCAAAAAGCGCTCCAAAAAGATAGAAAAACAGTTAGGAAGAGGAGGAAGTAACCTTTTTCGCTAAACTGTTTGTTTGATCTCTTGAGGAATTAAAATTTCATACCCGCGGTCATGCTCTTCGATGACAGATGACTTCGGCGAGGTCACTAACGCTTTTAAATAAATAAAATCCATCACACAAATTCCTGTATGAAAAGCAGAAAGCATCGTAAAATAATGCAAATAATGCGGGAAGAGAACACCACTTAAAAGCAGCACTGGGTTTATTATGAAAAAAGGCAACACTAAACTAAGCATAAACCTGTTCTTTGGCACAGGCTTCTTAATCGTGATGAAAATAACGGGAAGACAGCCTAATTTCAAACTATATTTAAACGTCATATGCGGCAAATAACGCAGAATGGGTAGCATATGCACAAGTTTATGGAGTGGGTAAATTGCTAGCAATAGGATCAAAAATAACTCAAAATACGAAGAGTATAACGTTTCAGCATACAACGATTGCATGAACGCAAAGCTAAAACTAAAAAACATCATCATTAGGATGAACGAAAAAATGATGATTTTATTGAAACCGTACCTTCTTTCAAAATCAAACGTACGCCAACACTTCATAACAATCGTCCCTCCAATTGACGAAAAGATGATATGATTATTCCACTAATTTACGATGATTGAAGGGAAAAAGCAATATTTATTTTCATAAAAATAGGGTGAGAATATGTGAAGGAATGAACAAAAGCGGGCAGAATGAAGCACGGAAGGTCTTTCTTCCGTACTATAGATCTGTTGGAGTGATTACCTTGGCTGAATTGTGGCTTTGACGAGCTTCCCATCTTCTTCTAAAAAATCCTTGTCGATATTATGGATTGATTTCTCAAAAATATCCATAAAGTCTTCGCCATAAATATTTTTGACGATCGTCATAAGTTCCACTAAATCAGGAAATTGGCCAAAAAGCTCTCGTAGTGGCGAGGTTCCTGCGAACACAGAGTTTTGATGAGGGTCATAGCTCTCCATCAGATCTAGCAAGACGTGTTCACCGCTTGCTGTAATTTCTATATACGTATTACGTTTATCATTTTCCTTCTTAGAAAACTTCAAATAACCTCTCTCTTCTAATTTTTTTGAAAAATTAAAAGCGGTTGAGACGTGCATCACACCAAACTTGGCTACATCTGAAATCGAGGCTCCTTTTAAATGATAAGCAATCCATAAAATATGATGCTCGTTAATATTTAAATCGTACGGTTTAATCCATTGCTGCCAATCCTTTTCGACAGCCTTCCATAATGCCTTGCTTAATTGTGCCATCCGCTGGCTGAATATAAGCGCTTCTTTCATAGAATATTGATGATTGGACATATCTGCACCTTCTTTTTCTAAATTATTCACTCCCAATAGACAAAAAATATGAATATAGTTAATATTATTATGCCAATAAAATAAAAAATAATAAAGATATAAATTTACTAAATTTTCGAAAAAAACAAGGAATCTTATTTAGATTCCTTGTTTTTAGGTAGTTGATTTTGTAATTCAGTTAATTCTTCCACTGTTGATTGGATCTCTCCTAGTTCTTGTTGAAGCTTTTGAATCGTAGGTTGCGTACTTTCCTGCCATAAAGATACACTCGTTTTTAAGCCGCTTGTTACTTCAGTAAATGTCTCCTTGCTAATTTCCGTGAGGGCCTTCACTGAAGATTTGACTTCGTGTAAATCATTGCTGATGTTATTGATCGAGCATTTTGCACTATGTAGTGAAGTTTTTATTTTTTCTTGTGCTTCTTTACCTGATAACGGTGTGTTCCATAAAGTAGCCGCAACCCCAGCTGCTGCGCCGGTGAGCACTCCGAGTAATAATGCTTTTTTATCCATATGTCTTCACCTCATTTCTTTCAATTCTCGATAAATGATCAAATTCCTTCATTTCCTCTCGTAAACAGGTTCATTGTCGCTCTTTGTATGCATAGTATGTAAGAAACGTCATCCTTTATTGTAATTGTTACCATCAGGGGAAAGCAACGATTAAGGAAAGAAGTAGAGGAGTGACATCGATGGAAGGCGTCATTTTTGCATGCTATGCGATTAGTTTTATTCTGTTGATGAGCATGGTCAACTACATTCGTGAAATTTGCAAGCCAGGAATATGTATGTCTAAGCACGTAGCGAAACAAAGAATCAAAATCTTTGGAATAGCAGGAGGCGTTTTTTTAGTATTAGCTGTTTTACTTACCTATATGTGGAATGGGTAAGCAAGGCAGATGAATGAAGGGTCAGCTCTTTAGGAGCCTGACCCTTCCCTAGAAAGTCCGCTAGTTTTAGATATGCTGAGCAATACTTTGAGCGATTTGTTGGAATTCTTCTTTCGAATATTCGCCGCTATGGTCTTGAAAGATCGGATGAAACCCATCCTCTTTGCCGTAACGTGGAAGCAAATGAATATGGGAGTGGAACACGGTTTGGCCGGCTACTGCACCGTTATTGTTTAAAATATTTAACCCTTCGACTTGAAATTCTTTCTTGATCGCCTGGGCAATTTTCGGTACCACTGCAAAGAAACGAGCTGCTTGATCAGACGTCAATTCAAAGACATTTTCCTTATGCTCTTTCGGAATAATAAGAGTGTGTCCTTTCGTGACTTGACTAATGTCTAAAAACGCATACACATGCTCATCTTCATATACTTTGGCAGAAGGGATTTCTCCGTCAATAATTTTACAAAAAATGCAGTCGCTCATTTTTTTCATCCTTTCTAATCATGTAATTGTCAAAATTTTAACACACAACCAAGATTTAATAAATAGACAAGCTATGAGACAATCGATGAGTTTTATGAAAGAATTTGCTAAAATAGGAGTAATCAAATGATGAGAAGGGACGTTTTCTATGTCTTTATTAAAAGTTGAGGATCTGGTCGGTGGATATACACGTAAGCCAGTGTTGAAAAATATTTCTTTTTCGATTGAAAAAGAAAGTATTGTAGGATTAATCGGTTTGAATGGAGCGGGTAAAAGTACGACCATTAAACATATCATCGGGTTGATGGAACCGAAAGAAGGAAGCGTATTGATTAATGGTCATACGTTGAAAGATGGACCAGAAAAGTACCGCCAACAGTTTTCTTACATTCCGGAAACACCTATTTTATATGAAGAGTTAACGTTAGAAGAACATATGAAGCTAACAGCGATGGCTTATGGGTTGAGCGAAGCGGAGTATGAACAGCGAATCGGTCCTTTGTTAAAGGAATTTCGTTTGCAACAGAAAATGAATTGGTTTCCGGCTCATTTTTCTAAAGGGATGAAGCAAAAAGTGATGATTATGAGCGCGTTTTTAACGGAGCCTTCTCTTTATATTATTGATGAACCCTTTGTTGGACTAGACCCACTTGGCATTCAATCGTTGCTTGAGTGGATGAATAAAATGCGTGATAACGGAGCGGGCATTTTAATGTCTACGCATATTTTGGCAACGGCCGAAAAATATTGTGACTCGTTCATTATTTTGCATAATGGCGAAATTCGTGCGCAAGGAACGATCGCGGAGCTTCGAGAACAATTCCATTTGCCGGATGCTTCTTTAGATGATATTTATATTCAACTGACAAAGGAAGAAGAATGATGAAAAACATTGAGCAATTATGGAAAAGTAGGCTCGATTCTTATTCTGGTGAGCTGCGCAAATATTTGCGTTATATGCTAAATGACCACCTTTTGTTTGTGCTCGTATTTGGGCTTGGTGCGCTGCTTTATTACTATAGCGGCTGGGTGAAAACACTTGATAACAACTTTCCAGCACCGCTCGTTATGGCTGTGATACTTGGTGCACTATTAGCTTGGAGCCCGGTCTACACCTTTTTAATGCGAGCAGATACCGTCTTTTTATTACCGCTTGAAGAAAAGATGAACAGTTATTTTCAGAAAGCAATTCGGACAAGCTTTTTTTCACAAATTTATTTATTGATTGCAGGGATGGCTTTCTTGATGCCAATGTATACTCAAGTAAAGGGAGAGTCTGCTCAATCATTTTTTCTTTGTTTGCTCGTTTTATTAGGCTTGAAAATATGGAATTTACATATTCGTTGGTATGTGCTCAAACAGCAGGAGCGAGAAAGCCATCGAGTCGATTTAGTGATTCGTTTGCTCTTAAATGGTGCCTTACTTTATTTCTTATTTTCTAACTCAAATCTCCTTTTTGTTGCGGCGACAGCTGTCATTATGATCGGATATTTCCTATATTTTAAAAAAGCGGCCGAGCGACTGACATTAAAGTGGGAGACGCTTGTGGATTTAGAAGAGAAAAGAATGGCTGCCTTTTATCGCTTCGCCAATTTATTTACCGATGTTCCTCATTTAAAAGGAACAGTTAAACGACGTCAATGGCTTGATCCGCTGTTAGGGAAATTGCCGTTTAATCAAACATCGACATATGCCTTTTTATTTCGCCGTACGTTCGTCCGAATGAGCGAATATTTTGGGCTATATGTCCGTTTGACAATGATTGCCGCACTGGTGATCGGCTTTAGTGATCAAGTGATATTGCAACTGATCATTGCTTTGTTATTCATTTATTTAACAGGTTTTCAACTGTTGCCGATGATTCGGCGTCATGAAATGAAAATATGGGTCTCTCTTTATCCAGTTCCAACATCTGAGAAAAGAAAGGCGTTGTTGCAGCTTTTAGGTGGCTTACTCATGAAGCAGGCCATTATTTTTGGAGGGGTAACGGTGATTAGTCAAACACTTACTCAAGGAGGTCTTGTTTTAATAGCGGGTCTACTTTTTGCAGTGGTTTTTACAAAACTGTATGCTCCATCTCGCTTGAAGAAGATGGAAGAACTATAAAAATGGCGGCACCACTGACGGTGTCGCCATTTTCCTTTATTGTTACTGTTATTGTTGATCTTCTTTCGGAACGCTGTAGGTGGTGACGTATGATGGGTTAGCGAAGACTTTCGGTTGCTTATCGACTCCGTCTGCCGATCCACGTTTTTCATGGGCTTTATTATAAGCTTGTGAGTTTTGCCATCCTTGAAACGATTGCTGATCTTTCCATTGGGTCATAATAATATACGTATTCGAGTTCATGGGACGAAGTACACGAATCGCAATAAACCCTGGCACTTCTTCAATGAGACGAGCTCGATTTTTAAAGCGATATTCAAAAATAGGACGACCTTCATCTGTTACTGGAATATTGTTGAAGACGACATAACCGTGATCCGCTAATTCACCTGATGCATCAATAGCTTCATACTTACGGGGTGATTGAAAAATCGTTTTTTCTTCTGTTTCATGCAAAAGTGTAGCTCCCTCTGCATTCTCCATCACAATCATCTTTTCATCAGCATGCTTGTCTTTCAGTTTCTTTAAAAACTCAAATGTTCCAGATGTAATATATACATTCATTTTCGTCACCTCAACTGATATAGTAGTTACTCTACTATATCACTTTACATTTGAAATTTTCCATGTATTCGCTTTTCGAGCTGTCTAGCTCCGCCTCCTAGACACTCGAGTCAAATGCCAGCCTGACTGCATGGCTGAAGAACGCCATTCCGTCATCCTGTGAGCTGCGTGTAGTGTCTGAACAGACGTCTCCGCTGTTCGGTGTTGTCCAGCTCCCGGCGCTAGCGACTAGTGAACTTCCACGATCCTCGTAGCGATAAGTCAACATCGATTCACTAGCGTTCCTCGCGGTGACTGTGTCTCGGGCGGGTCGTTCCAGTTCATACGTCGCTGCGCACCACCTTCCGCTTTTCGTGCTGTCTAGCTCCGCCTCCTAGACCCTCGAGTCCAATGCCAGCCTGACTGCATGGCTGAAGAACGCCATTCCGTCATCCTGTGAGCTGCGTGTAGTGTCTGAACAGACGTCTCCGCTGTTCGGTGTTGTCCAGCTCCCGGCGCTAGCGACTAGTGAACTTCCACGATCCTCGTAGCGATAAGTCAACATCGATTCACTAGCGTTCCTCGCGGTGACTGTGTCTCGGGCGGGTCGTTCCAGTTCATACGTCGCTGCGCACCACCTTCCGCTTTTCGTGCTGTCTAGCTCCGCCTCCTAGACCCTCGAGTCCAATGCCAGCCTGACTGCATGGCTGAGGTACGCCATTCCGTCATTCTGTCATTTGCTTGTCGTGTCTGAACAGTCGGCTCCGCTTTTCGGTGTTGTCCAGCTCCCGGCGCTAGCGACTAGTGAACTTCCACGATCCTCCTTGCGATAAGTCAACATCGATTCACTAGCGTTCATCGTGTTTCCTTTATCTCGTGCGGGTCGTTCCAGTTCATACGTCGCTGAGCAGCACCTTCCGCTTTTCGTGTTGTCTAGCTCCGCCTCCTAGACACTCGAGTCAAATGCCAGCCTGACTGCATGGCTGAAGTACGCCATTTCGTCATTCTGTCATTTGCTTGTCGTGTCTGAACAGTCGGCTCCGCTTTTCGTTGTCTTTGGCGAATTTATGACATTTGTGCGGTCTTGCTATACTTTTATTCGTAAAACATCTATAGTGTAAATCGTACAAAAGACAGGGATTTTCATTTATTTCCGAGTAAGGATTTTATATAATGAGGGATAGTGACTTTAAATGCGGGGAAAGGTGGAAAAATAAACGTGATGAGAACGATTAATGATACTTTTTTAAAAGCAGCAAGAGGGGAACAGACAGATTATGTTCCAGTATGGTATATGCGTCAGGCTGGACGTTCACAGCCAGAGTATCGCAAGTTGAAAGAAAAATATTCACTGTTTGAAATTACCCATCAGCCAGAACTATGTGCGTATGTAACGAGATTGCCGGTTGAGCAGTATGATGTCGATGCGGCGATTCTTTATAAAGATATTATGTCACCGCTTCCAGCGATCGGTGTCGATGTGGATATTAAGTCTGGAATTGGACCGGTGATTAGTAATCCGATTCGTTCATTAGCTGATGTGGAGAAGCTTGGAGAGATTGATCCAGCCAATGATGTTCCTTATGTATTAGAAACAATTCGTTTGCTGACACAAGAACAGCTGAACGTGCCGTTGATCGGCTTTGCTGGAGCACCTTTTACATTAGCAAGCTATATGATCGAAGGTGGACCGTCAAAAAATTACAACAAAACAAAGGCGTTTATGTATGCTGAACCAAAAGCATGGTTTGCTTTAATGGACAAATTAGTAGAGATGACGATCACTTATGTGAAAGCTCAAATTAAAGCGGGTGCTCGCGCGGTGCAAATTTTTGACTCTTGGGTTGGGGCACTAAATGTACAGGATTACCGTACATTTATTAAGCCTGTCATGGAGCGTATTTTTAATGAGTTACGTCCAGAAGGAGTTCCATTAATTATGTTTGGTGTTGGTGCGAGTCATTTAGCGATGGAATGGCATGACCTTCCGTTAGACGTCGTTGGCTTAGACTGGCGTTTACCGATTCAAGAAGCACGAGCAATGGGAATAACTAAAACGGTTCAAGGAAATTTAGATCCAGCTATTTTACTAGCTCCGTGGGAAGTGATTGAGGAACGAGCAAAAGCAATCATTGACCAAGGAATTCAACAACCTGGCTACATCTTTAACTTAGGTCATGGGGTTTTCCCAGAAGTAAACCCGGACACATTAAAGCGTTTAACTACATTTATTCATGAATATAGTGCCGAAAAGCTGAAATAAGAAGATTCTTTTTGGAAAACTTAAAGAAGATATGTTGAAATAGAAAAGTATTTCTATTCCTATGAGGTGAAAGCAATGACAAAAAGAAAAATGGGTTTATTAGTAATGGCTTATGGCACGCCATATAAAGAAGAAGATATTGAGCGATATTATACTCACATCCGTCGCGGGCGCAAACCATCTCCAGAAATGCTTGAGGATTTGCGTTCTCGTTATGAGGCAATCGGAGGGATTTCTCCGCTTGCTAAAATTACGCAAGAACAAGGGGAAAAGTTAGAGCAGCATTTAAATACTATTCAGGATCAGATCGAATTCAAAATGTATCTTGGACTTAAACATATAGAGCCGTTTATTGAAGATGCTGTTGGACAAATGAAAGAGGACGGAATTGAAGAAGCGGTATCGATCGTATTAGCTCCACATTTTTCTACGTTTAGTGTGAAATCTTATAATGGACGAGCAAAAGAAGAAGCGGAAAAGATCGGTGGGCCGGCTATTGTGTCTGTTGAAAGTTGGTACAAGGAGCCTAAGTTCATCGAGTACTGGGCAGAAAAAGTAAAGGAAACCGTGGCATCTATGACGGAGGAAGAACGTGAAAACTATACATTGATTGTTTCAGCACATAGTCTTCCAGAAAAAATCATTCAAATGGGCGATCCGTATCCTAACCAGTTGAAAGAAACAGCCGATTTAATTGCCGAAAAAGCGGGCGTGAAAAATTATGAAATCGGCTGGCAAAGTGCCGGCAATACGCCTGAACCATGGATCGGGCCAGATGTGCAAGACTTAACTCGTGATTTATTTAATGAAAAAGGCTACCAAGCATTTGTTTACGCACCAGTCGGATTTGTCTCTGATCATTTAGAAGTTCTGTATGATAACGATTATGAATGTCAAGTAGTTACGAAAGAAATTGGGGCAAGCTACTATCGCCCAGAAATGCCAAATGCTCAGCCACTATTTATTGAAGCTATGGCGAGTACCATTATGAAGCATTTACAAACGAACGCAAAATTATAAAAAGAAGGCGATGCAACTGTGTTGGAAGAAAACAAGAAAGTAGTTGTAATCGGTGGGGGGATTACCGGTTTAACAACAGCTTATTACTTGCAAAAGCAAGCAAAAGAAAATCAGCTTGCGCTCGATATCACATTAATTGAGGCGACTCCTCGTCTTGGTGGAAAAATTCAAACCGTTCGAAAAGATGGCTTTGTGATTGAAAGAGGGCCCGACTCTTTTCTTGAAAGAAAGGCAAGTGCGGCTCGACTAGCAAAAGAAGTCGGACTTGGAGAGCAGTTAGTCAATAACTCTACCGGCCAATCTTATGTATTAGTGAACGGAAAGCTTCATCCAATGCCAGGAGGCTCTGTGATGGGCATTCCAACACAGATCGCTCCTTTTATCACAACTGGTCTTTTTTCAATCCCTGGAAAAATGAGAGCGGCGGCTGATTTTGTTTTACCGAAATCCGATCCTCAAACGGACCAATCTTTAGGTCATTTTTTTAGAAGGCGTCTCGGAGATGAAGTGGTAGAAAATTTAGTCGAACCTTTATTATCAGGAATTTATGCTGGTGATATTGATAAGTTAAGTTTAATGTCGACGTTTCCGCAATTTTACCAAGTTGAGCAAAAATATCGTAGCCTTGTATTAGGGATGAAGAAAACGACACCAGCTCCGCAGAAGCAGGCTGGGACGACAAAGAAAAAAGGTATTTTCATGACGGTGAAAAATGGACTAGAGTCGTTAGTGGAAGCGATCGAACATAAGCTGAATGAAGGCTCTGTTTTAAAAGGAACTAGAGTCGAGGCGATTGAACACAAACAGGATGGGGGATATGCACTGAGTTTAAATAGTGGAACGATCCTCCATGCGGATAGTGTTGTCGTAACGACTCCTCATTTCACTTTGCCGACGATGATGCCGCAATATCGTTTTTTCGACGGACTAAAGGATATACCAGCTACATCTGTTGCGACAGTGGCGATGGCTTTTCCAGAAGAAGCGATTACAAAAGATATTGATGGTACAGGATTTGTCGTGTCTCGAAATAGCGACTATACGATTACGGCTTGTACGTGGACGCATAAAAAATGGCCGCATACAATACCAGATGGCAAAGTATTGTTGCGCTGTTACGTTGGACGAGCGGGGGATGAAGCTGTCGTCGATTTATCAGATGCTGAAATTGAACAAATTGTGCTTGAAGATTTGAACAAGACGATGGCAATTACAACGACACCAGATTTCACGATCGTTAGTCGTTGGAAGAAAGCGATGCCACAATATACAGTTGGGCATAAACAGCGCATGGCGGATATGTATGAGCAGGTAGACAAAGAGTTACCAGGCCTATTTATCGCTGGAAGTTCTTTCGAAGGGTTAGGGCTGCCAGATTGCATTGACCAAGGAGAAGTAGCTGTTCAAAATGTGCTGCAATTTGTCTCGCATTAACAGGTTATAAGACTGCCACTGATTGAAGTTTCACTTTATAAGATAGTCGAAGAACGAAGGTGTCTCTTTGGGAGATGCCTTCTTTTTCATTACATACTTGGTGGCAGGGAAACTAATTTTCTCTCCTTGCCGACTATAAAAAATGTTGCAATTGCTGTGTAGATATAGTAAATTAAATTACATGAAAAATGACCAATTCGTTCATTTGGTCAGAAAAGGGGCGATGACATGTCTGTTGACCGAAAGCAGCAAATTATCGAAGCGGCTACGAAATCTTTTTCGCTTTTTGGTTATAAGGCAACAACAATGGATCAAGTAGCAAAGCTAGCGAATGTCGGTAAAGGGACAATTTATACTTTTTTTAAAAATAAAGAAGAGCTTTTTGATGAGATTGTGCAGTCACTTATTTCTGATATGCGCTATCAAGCGGAGGCGGCAGCGGATCCAAACAGCTCTTTTCATGAAAATGTTCATCGAGCTCTCTTTCAAATTTTGCAATTTAGAAAAGAGCATCAACTAACGATTAAATTGTTCCAAGAGGGCAAAGAAATGGGGACACCAGCTGTGCTCGATGTAATGAAGAAAATGGAAGATGCTGTTCTTTCTTTCATTAAAGAAAAAGTTGCTTGTGCTATTCAAGCTGGAGAAATTAAGCCTTGTAACCCAGAGATTACGGCGTTTATTATGTTTAAGCTCTATATTTCCTTAATCTTTGATTGGGAGCAGCATAAGGAACCTTTGAGCGAAACGGATATATTAAGCTTATTTGAGCTTCATTTATTTGAAGGATTATCCTTGTAAGGAAAATCCTTTTCTTTTCACTAAAAATGACTATATGAACAAAACAGTCATAAATTACTGAATTTATAGGAGGAAAAGATGAAACAATCATTATTTATGGCTGAAATGAAAGCCATTGTGACTAACCGTAAATTGCTAATCCCAATTGCAGCGGTGCTTTTTATTCCACTTTTGTATGCAGGAATGTTTTTATGGGCGTTTTGGAATCCATACGAAAACTTAAAAGAGTTACCTGTAGCGGTTGTTAATAAAGATAAAGGCGCTAATTTTGAAGGTGAGAAGCTAGAGCTAGGTAAGGAACTAGAAAAAGAAATAAAGAAAAGTGATGATTTTGATTTTCATATTATAAGTGAGGACGAAGCACAAAAGGGGCTTAAAAACTTAAAGTATTATATGTTAATTGAAATTCCAGCTGACTTTTCGAAAAATGCAACGACTTTACTAGACGATCAGCCGAAGAAGCTAGAATTAAAATATATCCCTAATGAAGGATATAATTTCTTATCTTCGCAAATTGGTGAAACGGCGATGAAAGAAATTCGAGCTTCGCTTCAAGAAAATATTACTAAAACGTATTCAGAAACGATCTTTGATAAAATTAAGCAAATGGGTGATGGGTTAGCAAAAGCGAGTGATGGGGCAGGTGAGCTAGATGAAGGGGCGCTTGACCTGTCAGATGGTGCCAAAAAAATTAAAGAAAACTTAGCTACGCTTGCTGAAAAGTCTGTTCAATTCTCGCAAGGGGTATCTAAAGCAGGAAATGGAACAAAAGAGCTCGCATCGGGTGCTTCTCAATTGCACTCCGGTTTGGCTCAGCTAGAAGATGGCGGAAATAAACTTGTAGCCGGAGGACAAGAGTTGCAAAGTGGTACAGGAGAGCTTGCGGAAGGAATTTCTAAAGTGCAAGGTGGCCTGCATACTGTGGATGAGAAGATGGGGGCGTTAACAGCTGGAACAGAGCAAGCTAAAGCAGGTGTTCAACAATTCCAAGAGAAGCTTCCGGCTCTTACACAAGGTACGCAAAATTTAGCCACTGGTGCGGACGAATTAAATAATGGTTTAAATCAGTTTGAACAGCAATTAATTTCTCAACTAAATAGTGGCATGAATCAACAGCTAGAGCAATTAATGCCGGCATTGCAGCAAAGTATGACGCCAGAACAAATTGCTGGATTGAAGCAACAAATGGCTCAGCAGCAACAGCAAATGGAGCAGCAAGTGAAAGGCGCTGTTGGTCAGCTGAGATCGGGTACCGAGCAACTAGCTGCTGGTTCTAGAGAATTAAATGGAGCGATTAGTGGACAACTAGCTCCTAATATTAATAAATTAAATAGCGGATTGGGAGAATTACAGCAAGGACAGCAACAATTAAAAGCCGGTGTTCATGAGTTAGCATCGGGAGCTGATCAATTGGCCACGGGTGTTGACAAATTACAGGCTGGACAAAAGGAATTGGTGGGCGGTGTTGGTCTATTGTCTAGCAAGCTGGGTGAAGCAGAGGCTGGCGCAGCTGAGCTAGCAGGCGGTGCGACAACGTTAAGCAATGGCTTTGGTCAACTAAATGAAGGATCTAGCAAACTATCTGAAGGAACGAAACAGCTAGCAGACGGTTCAAAGCAACTAGCTGATGGAACAACAAAACTAGAAGAAGGAACAAATGAGCTTCATACGAAATTAGAAGATGCAGCTAATCAAGCAAACGAAGTAAACGCAAGCGATAAAACATACGATATGGTTGCTAATCCAGTAAATGTGGAGAGAGATGGTATTAATAAAGTGCCAAACTACGGTACTGGTTTTGTTCCATACTTCTTATCACTAGGATTATTCATAGGGGCTATCATATTAACGATCGTTTTCCCATTAAGAGAGCCGGCTGTTCGACCTAAAAGTGGGTTTAGCTGGTTTGTAGGTAAATTCGGTGTGTTATGTGTGTCAGGTGTCATACAATCACTCTTAGCGATAGCGATTTTACTATTTGGTTTGAAACTAGAAGTTCAAAATGTACCGTTGTTTATAGTGATCACAATTATTACGAGCTTAACGTTTATTGCGCTCGTGCAAATGCTTGTGACGATTATGGGAGACCCAGGACGATACCTTGCGATGTTAACTTTAATTTTCCAATTAGCAACAAGTGCAGGGACATTCCCATTAGAGTTAATTCCAAAAGCATTACAACCGATTCATTTTTTCCTTCCGATGTCTTATTCCGTTTCTGCGTTTAAAGCGGTCATTTCAATAGGAGACTATACATTTATGTGGCAGAACGCTGCCATTTTAGGAATGTTCGCTGTTGTTTGTCTATTGGTGACAATTATTTTCTTTAGAGGAATGTATAAACGTCAATATGGTCATCAACCAGTAACAAGTGAACAGTAAAAAAAATATATGCTGAAAAGCGGCTTCGCTTTTCAGCATTTTTTTTGTTTTTTCTTCAAATATATTTCACATTTTTTTCTTATAATAGAAGGTAAAAAGAAAGCTGGAGGAGGAATATTGTGAAAATTCGCTTGTTTTTGTTCGTTGCGGTTTGGATATGGCTCATAGCCGGCTGCAGTCATTCTTCTTATCCGGCCATTAAAGAGGAAAACTATTTATTGACGTTGAATTTAAGAGATTCCTCTTTAACGTTTATTAATCAAAAGGGAGAGCGAATTGCGGATTGGTTTTTTGATGATATGTATACAGGAGGAGTCTTATTTCCAGATGGCGACCGCTTACTGCTCTATGGTACGCAACTAGACCGTGCAGCTATTTTTTCATTATCTGAAGGTAAAATGCTGGATGAATGGAAGGTTCATGAAGGTACAACAGGTGCTCTTTATTTAAAGGATAGCAAGGAAGTAGTGCTTGCTAATAAAGGAGATCGTTCACTCCACTTTTATAGTGAAAAGGGAAAAGAAACAGACATTGTGAAAACAGGGAAGTATCCGATGTCACTTGCTGAATACCAAGGGATGCTTTATGTCATTAATTATCAAGATACGATTCTTTCGGAAATAGATCTTGAGAAAAAGAAGGTGGTTAGAGAGTTTGCGATTCCTTCTTCCTCAACAGGGCTAATGATTGAACCGAATCAAAGGGAATTGTGGATTGGTGGACATGGTCATGGGAAGGAGCCACAATCTAAAGTTCAAGTGTATTCGCTAGACACTGGACAAAAAACCGAACGAATCAATACGCCAATGATGCCTGTTAACTTTGCTTCTGATGGAAAGTATCATTATGTTGTTAGTCATGGATCGAATATGATTTATATGTTGAACGACAAGAAAGAAATAAAAGCAAAGCGTGAAGTAGGGGCGAATCCGTTTACGATTGAGCCATTTGCTAATGAAATCATCGTAGCGGGATATGACAGTGACGAGCTTTATTTTCTTGAAAAGGAGAGCTTAAAGCTTGTCAAAAAAGTGAAAACAGGAAAAGGCCCATTTGTGATTTTTGTAAAGGAGGGGAACAAATGACTCATATTTTAATTGTTGATGATGAAGAAGATATGCGCCATCTTATCGCCATGTATTTGGAGAATGCTGGTTTCATGGTGAGTCATGCAGAAGATAGTATAGAGGTAAGTAAACAATTGGAAAAAGGAAACATAGATCTTGTACTATTAGATATTATGCTCCCGGGAAAAAACGGCTTTGACATTTGTGCAGATATTCGTAAAACAAGTGAAATTCCGGTTATATTTTTAACAGCAAAAGGGGAAGAATGGGATAAGGTGAAAGGTTTGCAAATTGGCGGTGATGATTATATTGTTAAGCCGTTTTCACCAGGTGAATTAACAGCGAGAATTCGGGCGGTGTTACGGCGTTCTCATAAGGAAGATGAACAAGCAACTACTATTGAAAAAGCAGGTATTTTAGTAGATTTAAGCTCTCATGCAGTGAAAGTCAAGCAAAAGTCTGTTCCATTGACGTTAAAGGAGTTTGAGCTATTGCTATTGCTGATTAAAAATGTCGGTCGCGTCTTTTCTCGTGAACAGCTGTTAACGACGATTTGGGGCGATGATTACAGCGGTGGGACTAGAACGGTAGATACTCATATTAAAACGTTGCGAATGAAGCTCGGTAAGGAGGCGGGGTCGGCTGTGGCAACCGTGTGGGGAATCGGTTATAAATTTGAGGAACCAACTGCATGAGCTTAGCGAAAAAGCTGTGGCTGACTTTATTCATTACGTTGTTGCTTTCGATCGGTTTTGCTTATGCCCTGTCTTATACGCTTTATCAAAAGTTATATGTTGACAGTGTGGAAAAGGAAATGCTCCAAGTTGGCAAAAGTTTGGCGCTGGATTATGACGGTGGGGAAATGACTGATGAATTGATCAAGCAGATCGATTGGTATAATGAGAAAGCTAAGTTTGAAGTGTTTGCGGTTCGAAACCCAAGGGAACTAGCTGCTTGTGTCCCTTTTGAAATTGATTATGACACATTAATCGGTCCAGCTGAGCGCGAACAATTGTTGAAAAATGATCCGGTCAAAAAGGTCGGGTATATGGCTCGGTTTGACCGAAAAATCATTTCAGTTGTTGTTCCTTTATTAGAAGAGCAAAGATTGCAAGGGATTATATATTTATATTTGCCACTTGAAAACATGGAGGAGTTAACAGCTGATTTAACAATTTATTGGGGGATAGGTGCTGCTTTATTTTTGATCCTCTTGTTAGTGATTGGAACAAAATGGGCAAGATACTTAACACGCCCGCTTGAAGAAATGAAGCAAGCAGCTGTCAAATTGTCAGAAGGTGATTTTTCGACACGAGTCCATGTGAAGACGAAGGATGAAATTGGTCAGCTTGCTGAAACCTTTAATCATATGGCAGAATCGATTGATAAGGAAGATGAAAAACAAAAAGAATTTCTCGCTACCGTTTCTCATGAACTACGTACTCCACTTAGTTACATAAAAGGGTACAGTGAAGCTCTTTCATCTGGTATGGTTAAAGGAGAGGAAGAAGAGCAACAATATGTTCACATCATTACGAGAGAAGCGAAAAGGATGGAACGACTCGTTAATGATTTGCTCGAACTAATTAAGCTAGAAGGAGACTCCTCCGCTATCGAAAAGGTTCCGTTACCGTTAGCTGAAACGATTCATCAAACCCTTCAAAAGTTGATACCCGCAGCTAAACAAAAACATGTTGTGCTCACAGAAGAGCTTGATCATGATATCATTATTGAAGGAGATGAAGGTCGTCTTGAGCAAGTGATCGTGAACTTAGTCGATAATGCCTTAAGATATACAGAGGCAGGCGACTTTATTACTGTGCGCTTGTTTGAACGAGAGGACAAAGCGGTGATGGAATGTAAAGACTCTGGGACTGGCATTCCAAAAGAAGACTTACAAAAGATTACAGAACGATTTTATCGTGTCAATAAGGCGCGGACAAGAGCAGATGGTGGGACAGGTTTAGGGTTATCAATTGTTGAAAATATTGTGAAAGGCCATCAAAGTCGATTGATGATTGCTAGTGAGTATGGTCATGGAACGACGGTAACGATTGAATTCCCTTTGCTTGAAGATGATGAATAAAGGAGAAGAAACAATGAAGAAACAATGGATGATGATGGTTATGATTTGTGCCCTCTTTCTATTAGGGGCTTGTGGCCAACAAAAACAACAAAATGAAAATGCAGCACCACAACCAATTGAAGCACAATTAACTGTACCTGACACAGCGGCAGTGAATGAAGAAGTCACATTTACAACGAAAGTGACTCAAGGAGAAGAAACGGTAGAGGATGCCGATGAAGTGCTGTATGAAGTGTGGCAGGAAGGTAAAAAAGAAGATAGTGAAATGATTGAAACGGAGAAAGATAAAGAAGGAAACTACATCGCGAAAAAAGCATTCACACAAGACGGTGTTTATCAAGTCCAAGTTCATGTAACCGCTAGAGGACTACATACAATGCCTAAAAAGCCGATCACTGTTGGACAGCCAACAGCTTCGTAAGAAACAGAAGAACATCAATAACATTCTTAAATATAAAAAGAAGAAAGAACCCACTCAAGGCGACGGCGGGTTCTTTCTTTTTTATGTTATGGAATTGGAGTTAACGATTTGAAAGATTAAATGTCTTGAATATCTGTGCAGTCATCACAATGGTTGCCGTAGCACTCATGTTGTTCCTCAATATAAGAACCGCATTTCGTGCATTGTTTTGCAGGGATATTTTTGAAAAAATCAACAATGTTTTTCATCATTTTTGTGTTCCTCCTCATTTTTGTTATATAACTGATCTATTTGATATGTTAATTGTATTATAACAGAAGGGAGTCGTCAACGGTTTTTTAAAATTTTCAGAAAAAATAATTAATAGAAAGAAAAACTCGATCGGTTGAAGTAAGAAGAGTTGCGGAATAAAATGAGAGAGAAATGGAATTGAATAGAGAGGTGTGTAGGGTATGAAAGTTACGATCATCGGGTGTTGGGGCGGTTATCCGAAAGTCAATGAAGCAAGCTCTGGTTATTTATTTGAAGAGGAAGGGTTTAAACTGCTCGTTGACTGTGGCAGTGGAGTATTATCGAAATTGCAACAGCATGTAGTGCCAGAGGAATTGAACGCAGTACTACTTTCTCATTATCATGCCGATCATATAGCAGATATCGGTGTATTACAACACGCTTTATTGATTCAGAAGCATTTAGGGAAAGAAGTGACCACCTTACCTATTTACGGTCATAACGAAGATTCTGCATTTGCTTCACTTACATATAAAGATTTGACAGAGGGAAGAGCCTATCAACCGAATCAAACATTAACGCTTGGTCCGTTTACGGTCGAGTTTTTACGTACTGTTCATTCTGTTCCATGTTTTGCGATGAAAATTTCAGCTCATGATCATACCGTTGTTTACACAGCAGACTCAGCCTTTCAACAACAGTTTATTCCGTTTGCAAAAGAATGTGACCTGCTTCTTTGTGAAAGCAATTTTTATAGTGGAATGGATGGCCAAGCAGCTGGCCATATGACGAGCACAGAAGCGGGGAGATTGGCCCGTTCTGCTCGCGTAGGGACCTTAGTGTTAACGCATTTGCCGCATTTTGGTGAGCTAGCTAAACTGAAAGAGGAAGCAGAAGCTGAATTTCGTGGTACAGTATTATTGGCGAAGCAAAATTTAGAAATAGAGATATAAACGGGGGATGAACATGCTATTTATTGACAACCAAGGAATCACAGATCCGAGAATCAACTTAGCGATTGAAGAATATGCGGTGAAGCATTTAGATATTAATGAAACGTATTTGCTCTTTTATGTAAACGAGCCTTCGATTATTATCGGTAAAAATCAAAATACGATAGAAGAAGTAAATATGGACTATGTCGAAAAAGAAGGTATTCATATTGTGCGCCGCTTATCCGGGGGCGGTGCAGTGTACCATGATTTAGGAAATTTGAATTTTAGCTTTATTACAAAGGATGACGGAGATAGCTTTCATAATTTTCGCAAATTCACTGAACCAGTGATCGCTGCCTTAATTAAGCTTGGGGTGCAAGCGGAGTTAAGTGGAAGAAATGATATTTTGGCGAATGGATTCAAGATTTCTGGAAATGCTCAGTTTTCGACGAAGGGGCGGATGTTCAGTCACGGGACATTACTTTTTAATACGAATATGGACGAGGTTGTTTCCGCTTTAAAGGTAAGAAAAGATAAAATTGAATCGAAGGGAATTAAGTCGATTCGCAGTCGGGTCACGAACATTGCTGAACTGATGGAACAGGATATGAGCATTGAAGAGTTTCGCTTATTTTTATTACAAGCGATTTTTGAACAAGAAGAGCCAATTCCACAATATAAGCTTGAAGAAAAAGATTGGGAAGTCATTCGACAAATTTCCGAAGATCGATATAAAAATTGGGATTGGAATTTTGGGAAATCACCTGCTTTCAATATTCAACGTTCTCATCGCTTTCCGGTAGGCTTGATCGATGTTCGATTGGATATTAAAAATGGACGGATTCAACATTGCAAAATCTTTGGTGACTTTTTTGGTGTTGGGGATGTGCATGAAATTGAAGAGAAATTAATAGGGGTACGCTATGAAAAGAGTGAGATGGCTCAAGTATTGGACCGATTGTCGATCCCTCATTATTTCGGGAACATGACTCAGGAAGAGTTTTTACAGTTGCTGTATTAAAAAATAAGTATAACAAAGCTTCTTCACCTAACTAACAGATTAGTTAGGTGAAGGAGCTTTTTTAGGTCTAAATTTTCTGCTCTAGGACTACATATAATAGAGGAAGAAGAAAGGAGGGAATCAAGTGAAGATAAAGTGGACTGCGATGGTCATTGTAGGCTACTTGTTGTTTTCAGCGTTTATGTACTACTATTTATTTGTGATGTCGACTGGAGATCTTCCTGATATTTATAAAGGGACAAGTGCTGACCCGTCTACTTTTTTAAACGAACAGGAACGTTCCTTAAGCGGAGAATTTTCCAAAATCAAAAATTTGCTCTTCTTTCTGAGTACGCCACTTGAATGGCTCATCTACTTTTTTATTGTTCTTTTTGGTTTATCTCATCGATTTGAAAAATGGGCACAGGAAGCAGTGCGCATCACTTTTTTGCGAACGTCGATTTATTTGTTTTATTTGTCTGTTTTTACGTTTATCGTGACATTCCCACTACAGTATATAAGCTTTCACTTTTCTAAAGCATATAATATTTCTGCGCAAACTTTTTCTCAATGGATGAAGGATGAGTTGATTGATTTTTGGATCGGTTATGGCTTGATGATGATTCTGATCTTTGTCATGTACGAGCTAATGAAAAGGTTCAAAAAAAGATGGTGGCTAGCGGCTTGGATGCTCTTTGTGCCTTTTACGATCTTTTTAATGTATGTTCAGCCCGTCTTCATTGATCCGCTTTATAATGAGTTTTATCCGCTAAAAGATAAACAGCTAGAAGCGAAAATTTTATCGTTAGCTGACCAAGCGGATATTCCCGCTAATCACGTATATGAAGTAAATATGTCCGAAAAGACACATGCTTTAAATGCTTATGTCACTGGAATCGGCAGCAATGCTCGTATCGTTTTGTGGGATACGACGTTAAATAAGCTAAATGAAGAGGAAATTTTGTTTGTGATGGCTCATGAAATGGCCCACTATGTGAAAAAGCATATTTATATTGGGATCGCTAGTTACTTAGTTCTTGCCTTTATCGGCTTCTGGTTCATAGCTAAAATGATGGAATGGTTGATCAGTCGGCAAGGAGAAAAGTTAAATATAACGGATATCGCCCAATTGCGAACGTTGCCGTTAATTTTTATGATGATCTCGATGCTTTCGTTTGTTGCCAGTCCATTTTCAAATGCAATTTCTCGATTTGAAGAGAAGCAGTCCGATGCGTATGCGATTGAAATGACAGGCAATAAAGCAGCTGCCATTAGCGCGTTTCAAAAGCTCGCAAAGGAAGGCTTATCCGAAGTAAAACCACCATTGCTTGTGAAAATTTTTCGTTATGGTCACCCTTCGATGGCAGAAAGGATTTATACGATTGAGACGTATCCATTGAAAGAAACGAAGCAGAAAAAAGGGAAATAATTAAAGGGATATGTAGAACATACTGATAAGTGCCGGGCTTCCTCTTTTTAAAAGGGACTCGGCACTTATCTTAAGTTCATGTCTTATGCATTATAGGAGATTTTTGGTAGAAGAGGAACTCAACGAGAAGAAAATCATTAGGAATTGAAATTTCTCTCTAATTCATTCAACTTATGGGATAGCTTCATAAATGCTTCGCGATCTCCTTTGTCGAGGGTTTGATCAATTGCAACCATGATCCGTTGTTTTTCTTGTTTAAAAAGAATGTCATTTAGCAATTTGTCGATATATACATCGGTAGCATTTCTTTCTTTCTCACGTGGCATCGGGGACCTCATCATTTCAGTGAAATAGTTGTTGTTTTCCATTTTTCATCACCTCGGATACCTTTTTCTTATTATATATGATTTAAAAATAGTAATCAACAGAAATTTTTAAATTTTTAGAAAAATTATTTATTTGTTCTTTGAGACATTAATAATTAAGGGGTGTTATGATAAATGTAATAAGTCGAAAGGAAGTGTAAATGGTGAATCATACCCATGATGACTACATTATTCGTCCTGAAGTAATGTTCATTAAGGCGGTAGAATGCAGAGGGAAAGAACATACACTTGTCGTCGAAGAAAAGCGAACATTTGAATTAACTATGAAACCTCTAGACCTCATCAAAAGAAGCTGTATTGCCTACGGAGCCACTTATAATGGTAGAAGGGGCGCTAGTAAACATTGGCTAGCTACAGACAAAAAACTCCCCATCAACATCGATCATTTTGAAGGAACATATCTATTCCCGCTTGCTTCCCACATCGCTAAAGGGAATTTGTGGATTTCCTTATCCAAAGTAGACAGTTTTTCAAAATTGGATAGTAAACACACATCGATCTTATTTACAAATGGTCAACGCTTCTCTTTCCCTATCACTGAACGATCGTTAAAGAATCAGCATGGAAAAGCTTCAAGATTAAATATTCAATTAAAACAACAGATACATAATTCATATAGATGGGACTAAAAAAATACATTCATTGGATGAAAACCTCCAGATTAAGAAACCGTTCATCACTGTTTTTATCGATAAATGTGATAAAATGAGAAGAAACTAATGTAGAGGGTTAGCTGCTATGGATTTGAACAATATTAGAGAGTGGTTCACACTCGAACAGATGATGGATTTAATTGATCGTTATCAGTCATTCGGCCCGATTCCAGGATTTATTTTACCGTTGTTAGAAGCGTTCCTTCCATTTTTGCCACTATTCGTCTTTGTGCTGGCAAACGTCAATGCTTTTGGCTTATGGTTTGGATTTATTTTGTCTTGGGGAGGAGCGGTGACGGGTGCGTTTATTATTTTTTTACTCGTCAGAAATTATGGTCAGCGACGGATGCTTTCCTTTTTGCAAAGGCATGGACAAGTCAAGAAATTAATGAATTGGTTGGACCGTCATGGGTTTGGTCCCGTGTTTTTGCTTCTTTGTTTTCCGTTTACACCTTCTGCCGTCGTCAATATTGTGGCAGGGCTTTCTAACATTAGTGTGACACAATATTTATTAGCGGTTATGACGGGTAAGTTTGTGATGATTTTAACGATTAGTTTTATTGGATATGATGTGGCGGCACTTATTGAGCAGCCGATACGAACAGCGATCGTAGCAACGGTTATTTTCATATTATGGCTAGGTGGAAAGAAAGTAGAAGCTCGCCTAAATAAACAAGAAATGAGAGAAAGGGGCTGATCATATGTCAGCTCTTTTTTGCTTGCTTATGTAAGGAAATGTTTTGATAGACTATGCTAAAAAATTAATTAGCTTTTTCGTTATAATAAAAATAGTAAATATGATGGGAGGAGAAAGGTATGTCGATTCAGTTTATACTCGGTCGGTCTGGAACGGGGAAAACAGCTTCTATATTAGAGAATATAAAGAATCAAGTGAAAGAACAACCGATAGGGGAGCCTGTCATTTACCTTGTTCCGGAACAAATGACCTTTTTGTCAGAATACAATTTAGCGGCTGATCCAGCGCTTGGTGGAGTCATTCGTGCACAAGTTTACAGCTTCACGCGTCTTGCTTGGCGTGTACTGCAGGAAACAGGAGGAATGAGCCGAAAGCATATCTCCTCAGCGGGGTTAAATATACTCATTCGAAAAATTATTGAAGACCAAAAAGAGGATTTGAAAATTTTTGCTAAAGCAGCGGATAAAAATGGATTTGTTAGCCATGTAGAAGCGATATTAACAGAGTTTAAACGCTATTGTGTGACACCAGAGGAGTTAGCTGAAATACGAGAGGAAGTTGACTCTAAAGCATTAGCGGATAAACTTCATGATTTGCAAACGATCTATAGCGAATTTGAGAAGTCTCTCATTGGCAAATATGTCGACTCTGAAGATTATTTACGTTTGCTAGCAGAGGCAGTGGCTTCGTCCGATTATTTACAAAAAGCAGAAGTGTATGTCGATGGATTTCATAGCTTTACTCCACAAGAATATGAGGTCATTGGACAGCTGATGAAGCATGCCAAAAAAGTAACGATCGCTTTAACGGTCGATCAAGCGTTTCGAACAAATATCCCGGAAGATACGCATTTATTTAGACAAGCGGGTGAAACGTATTCGATCCTTTATGAACTAGCGAAAAGTAACGGTGTGTCAGTGGAGAAAGATCAAATGTTGACGATGCCAAGACGTTATGAAGAAGAGAGTTTGATCCATTTAGAAACTCATTTTGATCACCGACCAGCGATGGCGTATAACGGTTCGACGTCGATTTGTTTCTTAGAAGCGACGAATCGACGAGCTGAAATTGAAGGGGTTGCGCGAGAAATACGGAAGCTAGCACGAGAGGATGAATATCGTTATAAGCAAATGGCGATTCTTGTTCGTAACGGTCACGAGTATCAGCAAGTGATTGAAACGGTATTTCATGATTATGACATTCCTTTTTATATCGATAAAAAAAATCCGATGCTCAATCATCCTGTTATCGAGTTAATTCGCGCAACGTTAGAAATTTTGGCTAGTCATTGGCGATATGAACCTGTTTTTCGAGCGGTTAAAACGGACTTGTTATTCCCGTTAAAGAAAGATTGGAAAAGATTACGTGAGCAAATGGATCGCTTAGAAAATTACGTGCTGGCATATGGCATCAGAGGAGATCGCTGGACGAATGAAGAGCAATGGAGCTATCGTCGCTACCGTGGATTAGAAGGCGTTCATCTTGGGCAAACGGATGAAGAACAGCGGATCGAGAAGGAATTAAATGAATTAAAACTTATTATTTCAGAGCCGATTTCGCGTCTGTCTAGCCGACTGAAACGAGCGAAAACGAGCAGAGGATTTTGTGAAGCATTTTATTTATATTTAGAGGAGCTAGAGATCCCAAGAAAACTGGAAAATTTGAGCGTGGAAGCACAAGAGCGCGGTGATTTAATTACAGCGCGAGAACATAGCCAAGCGTGGAGTGCGGTGATTGAATTATTAGATCAGTACGTAGAAGTGCTTGGGGATGAAGCAATGACGGTGAAGAAGTTTGCGGCTACGATCGATGCTGGATTAGAAACACTGAAATTCTCAAACGTGCCTGCTGCTGTCGATCAAGTGATGGTAGCGAATCTTGAGCTTTCTAGGCTTGCGAATATTGATGTTGCTTTTATTATCGGTGTCAATGATGGTGTGTTACCTGGCAAGATGCAAGAGGATGGGGTATTAGCAGATGATGATCGTGAAAGATTGCTTTCACAAGGAGTGAAGCTTGCGCAAAGTAGCAAAACGAAGCTGCTGGATGAAGAGTTTATCGCTTATAAAGCCTTTACGACTCCAGCTAGCCAACTGTATATTTCTTATCCTCTTGCTGATGAAGAAGGCAAGGCATTACAGCCCTCTCTTTTTATAAAAAGATTAAAGGAAATGTTCCCGCTTGCAGAGACGAAGCTACTTGTTAACGAACCGTCGGACTTGCAAGAACAAGAAGGGTTGCAATACGTTTGCCACCCGAATCCGACATTATCGCATATCACGACTCAGCTTCAACAGAAAAGGCTCGGCTATCCAATGTACGATTATTGGTGGGATGTTTACAATTTTTATCTAAATACGCCAGAGCAAAAGGAAAAAGCAAGTATAGTATTTTCTAGCTTGTTTTATAAAAATAAGGCGGAAGTATTGGAAGAGCAAGTGAGTAAAAGCCTATACGGAGAAGAAATTCTTGCTAGTGTTTCAAGAATGGAATTATTCAATAGCTGTCCATTCTCTCATTTTGCTAATCATGGTTTGAAGCTGCGAGAACGAGATGTTTATCGACTGCAGGCACCAGATATCGGAGACTTGTTCCATGGAGCTCTGAAATGGATCGCAGAGGAAATTCAAAAGCGAGATTTAAACTGGGGGAAGCTGACAGAACAGCAATGTTTACAGTTGGCAAAAGAAGCAGTCGTTCATTTAACACCAAAACTGCAAAATCAAATTTTATTAAGCTCAAATCGTCATAGATATATCGGTCGTAAGCTTGAGCAAATTATCGGCAGGGCTTCTTATATGTTAAATGGCCAGGCTAAGGTGAGTGGCTTTGCGCCTGTCGGAATTGAACTTGGCTTTGGGCCGCAAGCGGAGCTACCGCCGCTTTCCTTTACGTTAAAGAACGGAACGAAGATGGCGTTAGCAGGAAGGATTGACCGCGTTGACCAAGCACAAAATGATGAAGAAGTATATTTGCGCATCATTGATTATAAATCGAGCAGTCGCGACTTAGATATGACGGAAGTATATTATGGATTCGCCCTGCAAATGTTGACGTATTTGGATATTGTATTAACACACTCACAACAGCTTGTTGGCAAAGAAGCACATCCGGCAGGTGTTCTATACTTCCATGTTCATAATCCAATCATTAATAGTAAACAAGTGATGACGATCGAGCAAATTGAAGAGGAAATCTTTAAAAGTTTTAAAATGAAGGGGCTTGTACTAGCGGAAGAAGAGGTTGTTCGGTTAATGGATACGAGTCTTGAGGGAGGAAATTCAAAAATTATTTCGGCCGGGATTAATAAATCCAATGGCAAGCTCGCGAAAAGTTCCAAAGTTGCTCATAGACAGCAGTTTGAGCAAATGCGTCAGCACGTTCGCAACATTTACCAACAATCAGGGGATGACATTGTCGCTGGTCGGGTTGATATTGCTCCTTATCAATACAAGAAACGAACCCCTTGTGATTTTTGTTCTTATCGACCTGTTTGTCAGTTTGATGACATGATCGAAGACAATCAGTATCGCACGATTATGCCGCAAAAGAAGGAAGAGATTTTTCAAAAAATGAGCGAAGAGAGGGATATATGTGAGTGAGCAATTGATACCGGAAAAGCCGGCGGGAGTGACTTGGACAGACGATCAATGGAAAGCGATCACAGCGACAGGCACCGACATTTTAGTAGCCGCAGCCGCTGGTTCAGGAAAAACAGCGGTGCTCGTGGAACGGATCATTCGTAAAGTGTTAAATGAAGACGAGCCTATCGATATTGATGAGCTTCTTGTTGTGACGTTTACGAACGCCGCAGCCGCTGAAATGAGGCATCGAATTGGGCTTGCCTTAGAAAAAGCGATGGAATCTGATCCGACCTCTAAACATTTGCGGAAACAATTAAGTTTATTAAATAAAGCATCGATCTCGACATTGCACTCTTTTTGCTTAGAAGTGATTCGTAAGTATTACTATTTGATCGATATCGATCCTTCTTTTCGAATTGCTGATGAGGCAGAAGGATTATTGTTAAGAGATGAAGCGTTAGATGATTTATTTGAAGAAGAATACGGCAAAGAAGGAAATGAAGACTTTTACCGATTAGTTGATACTTTTTCCAGTGATCGTAGCGATGCTCAATTACAAATGATTGTGGGGCGGCTGTATGACTTTGCTAAGTCGCATCCTCAACCAGAAGAATGGTTACATCGTTTGCCGCAGCTATATGATGTCGATGAAGAGACGACTAATATCGATGATTTGCCGTTTATGGAAGCGTTGAAATTTGATATTGAGCTACAGCTTGAGGGGGCGGAATTGCTCGTTAATGAATTAGTAGCAATAGCGAATATGTCAGGTGGTCCCTCTCCACGAATGGTGAATTTCATTGCTGACCAACAAATAGTTCAACGGCTTCGCGAGTCTATTTCCTCTTGGCGAAAGTTATATGAAGAAATGCAGACGGTGAAATTCTCCACATTGAAAACTTGCAAAGGTGAGGAATATGACCAGGAGCTAGTAGATAAATCAAAGGATGTCAGAAACGAATTAAAGAAAATTATCACTTCTTTAAAAGAAGACTATTTTTCTCGCAAGCCTGAAAGCTATTTGCGTGATATGAGGGAAATGAGAGACATTATTGCTTCTCTGGCTCAGCTAGTCTGCAAGTTCACCGATAAGTTTCAAGCGATGAAGCGGGAAAAAGGGCTTGTTGATTTCGGTGATTTAGAGCATTTTGCTTTAGCGATTTTAGCTGAACGAAGAGAAGGCGAAGGTGAATTAATTCCTTCTGAAGCGGCACTATTGTATCAGAAAAAATTTAAAGAAGTGCTCTTAGACGAATATCAAGATGTCAATTTCGTGCAGGAGTCGATTATTCGTCTTGTCACGTCGGGGGCAGAAGAAAAGGGCAATTTGTTTATGGTTGGGGATGTAAAACAAAGTATCTATCGCTTTCGTTTAGCAGAACCAAATCTATTTTTGAGCAAATATAGAAGGTTTTCAACAACAGGTGAACACACAGGTATGCGGATTGATTTAGCGAAGAATTTTCGAAGTCGTCAAGAAGTGCTTGATGGAACGAATTATTTATTTAAGCAGATCATGGGTGTGAAAGTGGGAGAAATCGAATATGATCCACAAGCTGAACTGGTCAAGGGAGCTGACTATCCAGAGGAGCCTGTTGTTCCTGTAGAAGTGACGATTATCGAGCAAGAGGGGGCAGCGGTTGAGCAAGAGGATGAAGTGGGTCTAGAGGATGCCGAACAATCGCAGCTGGAAGCAAGATGGATCGTGCAAAAGATTAAGGAGCTGGTGCAATCAAGATATCCAGTCTATGACCCGAAAACGAAAACTGAGCGTCCAATCCAATATCGTGACATTGTGATTTTGCTGCGCTCTATGCCTTGGGCAGGGGAAATCATGGAAGAAGGAAGACGGTCGGGCGTTCCAATCTATGCGAAGCTGTCTGGTGGTTATTTTCAAGCGACAGAAGTGGTCATTATGCTGTCGTTGTTAAAAGTGATCGACAATCCGTACCAGGATATTCCGCTTGCTTCGGTACTGCGCTCACCGATTGTGAACTGTTCAGAAAATGATTTAGCGACGATTCGTCTTGCCTCTAAAAAAGGCACATACTATGATGCTGTTCAAGCGTTTGCTAAAAAGAAGCCAGCTGCAGAGCATGAAGCCATTCATGAAAAGATAAATAAGTTTCTTGAGAAGTTATCGAATTGGAGAACGATCAGTAGAAATGGAGCGTTATCTTCTCTTATTTGGCAGTTGTATCGAGATACTCATTTTTACGATTTTGCGGGTGGAATGCCAGGTGGAAAACAAAGACAAGCGAACCTTCGTGCGTTATATGACCGAGCTAAACAGTATGAAGAAACCTCCTTTAGAGGGCTGTTCCGCTTTTTACGATTAATTGAACGGATTCAGGAGCGAGGCGATGATTTAGGGGAAGCGAAAGCATTAAATGAGCAAGAGGATGTCGTTCGTTTAATGACGATTCATGCCAGCAAAGGATTGGAATTTCCAGTTGTTTTTGTGGCAGGGCTTGGTCGACAATTTAACTTGATGGATATTCGTCAGTCGTATTTATTCGATAAAGACTACGGAATTGCTGCTAAATATACGAATATAGAAAAACGCATTAGCTACCCATCTTTGCCACAGCTCGCTTTAAGGCGGAAAAAGCGACTGGAGCTGTTAGCGGAAGAAATGCGTGTGCTCTACGTGGCGTTAACACGGGCAAAAGAGAAGCTATTTTTACTCGGAACACAGAAAAATGCAGACAAATCGCTAGTAAACTGGGAAAAAGGGTGGAGTAGTACCGACTGGCTATTAAGTGATACCGATCGAGCAGCGGCCATCTCTTATTTTGATTGGATTGGTCCAGCTTTAGTGAGACATCGGGAGTGGACACTTAGTGATCACCCGAATCTTGATCATTTTGCAGACATCCATCATCATGCCTCGAGATGGAAGATTGAAATCGTCCATCCAGAAAGTTTGCTAGAGCCTGAGCAAGAGGTTGATCCACAACAAGTAGATTGGCAAACTAAAGTAGAAAACAGTGAGCCAATTGCCATTTCTTCACCGTATAAACAACAAATTATCGAGCGCATGAGCTGGCAATACTCGAATCCAGTGGCAACGAAACTGCGTTCAAAGCAGTCGGTATCTGATTTAAAACGGATGAATGAGATTTATAATGAAGGAGCAGGGAATGAATTAGTGAAAAGCTTTCAGCGTCCGATTTTCAGTCGCCCAGCCTTTATGCAGGAAAAGGCTCTTTCCCCGGCGGAAGTCGGAACAGCTGTACACACGGTGATGCAGCATGTGCCGCTACACGAACAGCCAACAGAGGCAGACATTCATTCTTTGCTAGAGGAGCTTATACAGCGAGAGCTATTAACGAGTGAACAGGCAGAGGTGATTGATCCGCATCGCATCGTTTCATTTTTTGAAACGGAAGTGGGGCAGATGTTGTTGCGGGCTGATCACGTATATCGAGAAACGCCATTTAACATGGGTGTGAAGGCAAGTGAATTGCATACCGATTGGAGCGGTTCAGAAGAAATCGTGCTCGTTCAAGGGGTAATTGACTGTTTAATAGACATCGATGGTCAGTTATACTTGCTCGATTATAAAACGGATCAAATTACCGGTCGCTTTGCGGGAGGGTTTGATGAAGCTCGTCCAGTGCTAGAGGAGCGTTACCGCATACAAATTGATTTGTATGCTAAAGCCATTGAACAAATTTGGAAACGAAAGATCGTTCGGAAATATTTATTCTTTTTTGACGGGGCTCATGCTCTACAAATAGAATAATAAACAGCCTAGCTTCTCCATCGCATACTAGATGGTTAAGAAGCTAGGCTTTCTATATAACCTTATAAAGTACCAACTATTGGTTGGTCGACGCCAGTACTGTCCAAAACAGTATTCGCATTTAAACAAGTGTAAGTGACGATAAATGGTCCCGTGTTAGACGAGCCTGCGCCTATCGAGGATTTACTACTCTCTTTAGGTGAGATCACTAATGTATCACCATAATGGACGACGCCTCCAGACACATTAAATATTTGTAAAGGACCGATAATGGCAGGCATAAAAACTCCACCTTTTAACTTTGAATTTGTTTAGATTTTAATTTTCGTACGTGTTGAATTCTGCAATATCCTGTCGCCTCGTTAGCGGACCCAATAAGGCCAACAGCAGCAGTCGACATACCTGTAATATGCACTTGACCGACATGAATGAATGGGTAAGCATCAATAATAGATGCTTTTCTCTGCTTCTTAGGACAGATGACTGTCGGAGGTGGCAATACAACACTCGGTCGTCGAGAGGTATCGATAAAGCCTTTGCTAGGCTCTTGAACCGCATAGATGGTTGAATAGGCTTGTGATTGATTCGTGTCGCCAATTTCTAACACTGAGCTGATAAAAACAGTGTTTGCTTCAAAGTGATCAACGATAGATAGACGCATGATGTGTTACCTGCAATTAAAGCGGTACAAAAGGACTGATGATTAATGATTCAGGAGGTGTATCAAACGATGAATACAATGTGATCATATCGGTGTCTCCAACTTGAAAATAAGAAGAACTTGAGACAGCGATAATTGAAATTTGCCCCACTTCTAATTCACGATTCATCACTTGTAAATTCAAAGCACTCACTCCATTTCTGGTATTTTACTAATAAATACTGCTAGGGCTTGCTCGATATCTGCTTTTATTTTCGCTAGAACTTTTTCCTTTACTACCTCAGGAGGTTCTTCTTTACATTGATTTAAATAAAAACCAATTCTTTCAGGTAATTGCTTTGTAAGATCCCTTTTAATATGTTCTTTCATTTCAGGAGCTATCGATCTTTGAAATTGTCCTTCATATGTTTCAATCAATCGATGTAAGTTTTCATCGATAAAGCGATTAGAAGCATCTAATAATTGCGGCAGTAATTGCTGATGATCGGGTGGATTTTGCCCTTTTACATTAACAGCGTAATCTTTAATACCAGATAGTTCGCTAGGGCTTAAGCCGATATTTAACGTACCGGCTAGTGTTTCAACTTTTAATTGGTCAAAGGAATATTCAATTTTATCGACTGAAACGGGAGGGCGCTTTTTTAACTCAACGATCTCTTGTTGAAGTGTTTGCACTTTTTTCGTCAAAGAATCGATTTGTCGCTGCTGCTGTTGAATGTACTGCCAAAGAGTTTGGATGTCTTGCAATCGAATCATAAAAGTCCCTCCGTTCAAAAAGAATATTACTGTGGAAGTGGAATAAGAAACGGCGGTGTTGGGCTAGCTTCTAAAGTGACGGTTTCTTCTGTTGCTGGAGGTGCTTGTTGAGTGAAGCCACCTGTGTTTAATAAGTAAGAAGCTTGCTCTACTTGACCGCTTGTGCCGATTTGGAGCATCGAGGAATTAGTAATACTAGTAATATTAATGAAACGAATATTTATCGTTTGGGAAATATGAATGTTCATGATTTACCTCCTTACACAGAGCCAATGATACCTTGGTCAATGCCATCCATATCTAGTGTGTTGGTACTAGATATGTTGGAAGATACCGTTAATCCATGACCAGTATTAAATGAACCAGCTCCAGAAAAGGTTTTTGTTTGTGCGACGGGGTGGATTTGGAATACATCGCCGACATTGAAAACGCCGCTTGAAGAGACAGTGATCACAGTTATTGTTCCAACGAGTGCCGGCAAGACAATTCACATCCTCTTTCTTTATATTTAATGATATGATATGTAAATAAACAAAAATTGTGAAAATGAAAGGGGAGAAGTGTGTTTGTATGGCAACTGTAGAAGAAAAACCCCGCATTCAATCATTGGATAGTTTGCGAGGGTTGGCATTGCTCGGGATTTTTTTAGTGAATATGATCTCTTTTCATTCTCCGTATTTGTACTATAATCCGTTTGAATGGTGGGATGCGGCGACAGATTTTCAAAATTATCGTTGGATTGATATTTTCGTTCAAGCAAGCTTCTATCCATTGTTTGCGATGATGTTTGGGTTTGGGGTTGCGATGCAACGAGAAAGTGCAATGGGGCGAGGAATGTCGTATACTTTAATAGGGGTTCGACGTTTTTCTTTTCTGTTGTTCATTGGAGTCATTCATGCGTTTTTGATTTGGTCTGGTGATATTTTAATTAATTATGCAGTGCTGGGCTTTTTGCTTTTAATGTTTTTACGCTTATCTGGAAAAACATTAATAATAATCGGAAGTTTACTATTATTTATTCCTACTGTTTTTCTAGGCGTACTTTCGTTATTAATGGCGAAAGTCGATCCTACTGGTGTGGTGCTGTGGACCGATATTATGGGAATTAATCAGTCAATGGCTGCGTACGGAAGCGGTAGCTTTATGGAGATTACTGATCAGCGTTTGACGGACTGGTTAGTGACGAACGGACCGGATTCAGTGGTTTTTCAGTTGATTACTATCTTTCCTCATTTGTTAATTGGTGCTGGCGCTCAGAAATTGAATGTGTTTTCCAGATGGAGTGAGAGACCAAAGTGGGCGATGATGACATTTATATCATTCTTTTTGACGGGTGTGATATTGAAATCATTGCCATATGTCGTGGAACCGAATCTTGCTTACGTACTCATTCAAGATTTCATCGGTGGACCGCTGTTGGCGATTAGTTATGCGGCATTGGTCATTGCTTTGGGGAAATGGAAGTATGCAGAAAAAATAGGGAGACCGTTCGCCTCTGTTGGCCGAATGTCATTAACGAACTATTTATTGCAATCTGTCATTGGCACATTGATTTTCTATCATTATGGACTAGGGTTTTATGGTCAAATTACATTAACAACAGGAGTTTGGCTCGTATTCGCTATTTTTGCCGCACAAGTGGTACTTTCTGAATTATGGTTATCTAAGTTGAAACGAGGCCCGATGGAATCTCTATGGAGAAAGGTCACGTATTTGACTAAATAAAGAATAAGGGGGAAAAATGATGAAATTTATTAGTTTTCGCGTAAATGGACAAGAAACATATGGGGTATATGATGAAAAAGAGAAGCTTGTTTGGGATTTAGTTGCATTAGCTGGTGAGCAATTGCCAACTACGCTCATTGAAGCGATTGACAAAGTAGAGAATTTATCAAGTGTTGCTGCGAAATATGTGGAGAAAGCAGGAAGTGATGCAGCTATCGCCGCGAGTGATATCGAGTGGCTAGCACCGATCCCACGTCCATCAAAAAATGTGATGTGTATCGGTAAAAACTATCGTGATCATGCGATTGAAATGGGTGGGGAAGAAAGTATCCCTACTGATTTAATGGTATTTACAAAATCACCAACAGCAGTCATTGGTTGTCAAGACGAGATTCCAGCTTATTCTGATTTAACGGAGGCACTTGATTATGAAGGGGAACTAGGTGTCATTATCGGGAAGCGTGGAAAAGAAATTAACAAAGAAGACGCACTTGATTATATTTTCGGCTATACGATCATTAATGATGTGACCGCTCGCGATATTCAAAAGCGACATAAGCAATTTTTCCTTGGCAAAAGCTTAGATGGCACTTGTCCGATGGGACCATGGATTGTGTCTGCTGATGAAATTGAAGACCCGCATCAACTAAATATTGAGACGAAAGTGAATGGGGAAATCCGTCAGCAATCGAATACAAAGTATTTTATTTTTCCGATTGATGAAATTATCTCCACACTCTCTAAAGGAATGACGTTAGAACCAGGTGATGTCATTGCGACAGGAACTCCAGCTGGTGTAGGCTTTGGTATGAACCCACCTAATTTGCTGAAAGCTGGCGATACAGTGGAAATTACGATTGAGCAAGTTGGTACTTTACAGAATAATGTTCGCTAAAAAGGAGCCTTTACTTTTCTTCTAATTCCGGAACGTGTTACTATGAAAAGGGTGAGAAAGGAGGGGGAGCAAACGTGGACGCTTTATTTTTTAACAGTACCCATTTACATATTACAACATGGGTGATCGCAGTCATCTTGTTTTTTATCGCACTTGGAAAATATTCAACAGGTGCACATATGGGATTAAGATTATTTTATATTCTTGTGTTAGGCACAGGTTTATTGCTTTTCATCAAACATCATTCGATCGATGACATGCTGTATGGTATGAAGATGCTTGCGGGTATTTTAACGATTGGTCTAATGGAAATGGTGTTAGTGCGCAAGAAAAAAGGAAAAGAGACAAGCAAAGTGTTAATTGGTGCTGTTTTGTTACTAATTATTACTCTTTACTTAGGATTTAAATTGCCAATGGGACTGAACTTCTTAGCTTAATATGTATAACCATCTAGCTCCTCCACGGTTTAGTGGAGGAGCTAGACTTTTTTAGATTAATAGGTGGATGGAGGTTTCTTCGACCATATGCCACACTTCTCCAAATTTCCAAATATTATTTGTATTTTTGTTGAATTTTCTTTATTGTGATTTGACGTAATGTGTACAAAAGCGTAATCTTAAAAGCGGTATGATCATTTAGATATGGGGGGGAAGCGGAAGTGAAAAGAAGATTGTGCTCGCTTATACTGTTACCGTTTCTTCTTTTATACGCCTTTCCTGTTAGTGCGGCAGAAAAAGAAGAACGCAAGTGGCAAGATGAAACTATGTATTATTTAATGGTGGATCGCTTTAATAATGGTGATAATCAAAACAATCAGGAAGTCAATAACAATGATCCTTTAGCTTATCAGGGCGGTGATTTTACAGGGGTCACTGGTAGGATGGATCATATAAAGGATATGGGATTTACGACGGTGATTTTAAGTCCGATTTTTCAAAATGAAAAAGGTGGCTATCATGGCTACTGGACGACCGATTTTTATAAAACAAATAAGCAATTTGGCACGATGAAAGAGTTGAAAAAGTTAGTTAATGAAGCACATGAGCGTGATTTAAAGGTGCTGATCGATCTTCCGGTGACACGTGTGAGCACAACTCATCCTTGGACGAAAGATGATAAAAAAGCCGACTGGTTCACTAATAAGCGTGAAGTCGCGCCTGAGAAATGGCTTGGGGAAATGGCGACACTTAATTTAGAAAATCAGGCAGTAACGAAAGAGCTCATCCAAGTGGCGAACTATTGGAGCGAGCAAACAAAGATCGATGGTTATTATTTAAGCGATGCGATATATGCTCCTGTTTCTTTCTGGGCAAATTTCTCTGAAGGATTGAATAAAGACCTCTATTTGCTTGGTGAAAGCAATGAGCAAGATATGAATGTAAACAAACTCGCAGAATACCAAAAAGCTGGCTTAGATGGAATGATGAATGGGTCTATGATGTCTCCATTACGCGAACAATTTAAAAACGTGAACGAAAGCTCAAGTGAAACTCCGAAGCTGTTAAAAGAAGTAGAAGTTTCATGGAAAGATCCGCAATTATCTGCTCATTATTTAGATACGAATAAGACGACAAGATTTACTCGTGATATTGTTCAGGAAAATATGTTTCCAGGTACTCGTTGGATGCTCGCCTTAACCTATCTTTATACGATCCCAGGCACACCGGTTGTTTATTACGGATCTGAAATCGCTCTTGATGGAGGAGAGGGAGTAGAAAATCATGGTCTCATGAACTTTAGAATCGATAAAGAGCTGATTGATTATATGAAGAAAATTGGTGATCTTCGTCAGCAATTGCCAGCTTTGACGAGGGGTTCATATGAGCCGCTATATGAAAAAAATGGCATGGTCGTTTTTAAGAGAGAATATCAAGATGAAACGCTTATTGTAGCGATCAATAATACAGATGAGACACAAAAAGTAACGATTCCAGCTAAAGAACTTGCGAGTGATAAAGAATTACGAGGTTTGCTTAATGATAATTTATCGCGAGCGGAGAATGGGAATTTCACGGTTATCCTGGATCGGGAACAATCAGAGGTATTTGCTTTAACTGAAAAATCAGGAATTAATATCTCCTTTATTGCTGCATTAGCGGCTGTATATATTATTTTTATGGTATTTATCTATCTTGTTTGGAGACGTGGAAGAGCAGCAAGATAAGAAAAAGGCTTCGAAGCTTACAAGAGCTTCGAAGCCTTTTTTGAGATGAAAAATTAGCGGAAGTTCACAAATTGAACGTCTACTGACAAGTCAGCTCCTCGAACAGCTGCCATCACTTGTTGCAGATCATCTTTGCTTTTTCCAGTCACACGCATTTGATCGTCTTGAATTTGAGATTTCACTTTTAATCCGCTTTGCTTAATGAGGCTATTAATCTTTTTCGCTGTATCTTTATCGATGCCTTGTACCATTTTCGCTCGTTGTCGAACAGTACCTCCTGATGCTCCTTCTACTTTTCCGTAGTCTAAGTTTTTGATAGGAACGGATCGTTTAATTAATTTGCCAATTAAAACATCCTTCACTTGATCTAACTTATACTCATCATCGGATACTAATACAAGTTCTTCTTTATCGAGCTTGATTTCACTTTTGCTACCTTTGAAATCATACCGTGTTTGAATTTCTTTCATCGCCATTTGAATCGCATTCGTTACCTCTGAAAAGTCTACTTTAGAGACAATATCAAATGAATTTTCTTTCGCCATAGGAACCTCCAACAATTAAGTATTTACCACTTATTATAATGGAAGGCTATGTAACCAGCAAATGCTATCTTTACTTTGACAAACCTAACCGATCTTCTAAAAAGATAGCGACCCCATCTTCTTCGTTCGTTAACGTGATTTCATTAGCAATGTTTTTCAATGGAGCGATGCCGTTGCCCATAGCGACACCGATTCCAGCGTATTCAATCATTTCTAAATCATTATCTTCATCTCCAAAAGCGATGATACGTTCTTGTGGAATGTGAAGGTCAGCTGCCGCTCGTTGAATGCCGACTGCTTTATTTAAGCCAGCCTTTACTAATTCAATAACGTGCCAAGGAGCGCCCCAGCGACGATGGTCAATTAATTCGGCGTGAACATCGCTTAAATGCTTGCGAATATTTGGTACATGTTCTTCAACAGCATGAATCAACAGGCAAGTGGGATGCTCTGTTAATACGCGTCGAAGATCTCCTGTTGTAACTGTAGGATTCCCCATGCTAAAGACGTCAATGAGTCGCTCATCATGATAATGGAAGTATAAATTGTCCATTACTTCGGCAACAATATTATGGAAATTAAAATCATGGCAAGCTTCAACAATTTCAATCGCTGTTTTTGCATCCATTGGTTCGTGATACATCCCCCAAGCATCATTTCTTGGATGGTGAACGAAGGCGCCGTTAAAGTTCACGATCGGAGTCGTTAAGCCGAGCTCTTTATAGTAAAGCTCGCTGGAGCGATAAGGACGACCGGTCGCGATCATCACTTCATGGCCTTGCTCCATGGCTGTTTGGAGTGTTTGTTTCGTTCGAGGAGAAATTGTTTTGTCATCGGTAAGCAATGTTCCATCTAAATCTAATACAATTAAATGCTTTTCAGTCATCAAGCGGCACTCTCCTTTTTTCGATATATTTACTTCTTTAGTGTACGCTTTAATAAATCAATATGTCCAATAGGAAAGCTATCAATAATTATAAGCTTAAAGGGTGATAATTGATTCTTCCTTTTGTTATAGTAGAAATAGTGGAATAGAAAGAGGAGGGAAAACGTATGGATCAAGATTTAAAAGAAAATATTATGGGGGCGCTTGAACAAGTCATCGACCCGGAGCTGGGCATTGACATTGTCAACCTTGGTCTCGTGTATGATATTGATATGGAAGAGGACGGAAAGACGATTGTTACGATGACGTTAACAGCGATGGGCTGTCCGCTAGCAGGGGTCATTGTCGATCAAGTGAAAGCTGCATTGGCTGACATTCCTGAAGTGAAAGAAGTAGAAGTAAATATTGTTTGGAATCCGCCGTGGACGCGCGACAAAATGTCTCGTTATGCCAAAATCGCTCTTGGTATTCAATAAGAGCATATTGGTTAGAAGGGGCTAAGCACATAATAAAAAGGATGTAGCTACAGTGTGTAGTTGCATCCTTTTTTATTTGCTTGTCTAGCTCCAGCCCATACGTCACTAAACGGCGCCTTCCGCTTTTGATAATGTCTAGCTCCGCCAACTAGCCGCTCGAGGTCAAAAGCCAATCCGTCCAAAAGGTTAAAGACCAACCTTTCAGCCGGCTCGTCTTTTGCTTGTCGCGGCTGACCAAGTTGGCTCCGCTTTTCGGCTAGTCTAGCTCCAGGCGCCAACGACTAGTGGGCTTCTGCACTCCTCCTTGCGATAAGTCAACATCGATTCACTATCGTTCATCGTGTTTCCTTTATCTCGTGCGGATTGCTCCAGCCCATACGTCGCTAAACGGCACCTTCCGCTTTTCGATTAGTCAATTTGGCATATTTCTATTGGACAGTTTTCACAGTCGATTTCTTTTTTTAAGTATTGAATGTCGTGTATGATTAGTTGGCTTTTTTTAATGGATAGAATATTTTTTTTACGGAGGTCGCTGAACATGCGATTAACGACTTCACGAGATGTGCCGCATAGGTTAGCGATTTCTTGATTCGTTAATGTAACAGTGATAAGGATTCCATCTTCGGTTTGTTCCCCGAATGTATTGCTTAATCGGATGAGTGTGGAGTACACGCCGCCTTTTTTTCCATGTAAAATTAAGTCGCGCAATTTTGATTGTGTTTTTTGGTTATCTAGTTGGGTGTATTGAAACCAATTCATCATTAGTTGAGAGTCAGAGGAAATCATTTCTTCCAATCGTTTCTTTGTCATGACAAGAGCTTCGCCATTTTCTAAAGCTTTTGCGTTAGACGAATATTGTGTATCTCCAGTAAATAGAGGGAATTCGACGATGATATCATCTTTTCCACAAATACGTAACGACAATTCACGACCATCTGGGACTACTTTACTAATTTGTACTTTTCCGCTTAACAGTAAAAAAAGCTCTTTTGCTTCAGTTGCTTCTTGGAACAAGTGATCTCCTTTTCGGAAGAGTTTCACTGTGTTCTCTTCTTCAAATAGCTGGACAAACTTTTCTGAAAGAGAAAGGCATCTATTCATCAAATTCTCCTTCTGTAAACAAATTTAATAACACCTATTTTAATAGTAAAAAAAGTAATAAACAACCCAAGAGGCAAAAAAAGTATTTTATTTCTAGAAATGGTGCAAAAGTTTTGTGAATTAAGTTGTGGTATTTTTGGTTAAAACACGAGATAGTAAGCGAAAGGGGAGACCAAGTAAAATGGTCTCCCCTGTTTGGTGATTTAGGTGAAAAAAAGTACAAGTGGTCCGACGATAAAGCAGTAGATGGCAAAGTACTTTAAATTTCCTTGCGCCATAATATTCATAAACCACTTTAATGAAAAGTAAGACATAACAAATGAGCCGATAAAGGCAAGTGCATAAGGAATCGCCAATTGAGTAAGCTGTGGATCACTTAAAATATCTGAAAAGCTTAAAATAGCTCCTCCAAGGCTCACAGGGATAAACAGTAAGAAGGAAAAACGAAGTGCCGTTTCTTGCTTCATTCCTAGCCCCATCGCCGCCACAATTGTTGCACCGGAACGGCTAATACCAGGAATTAAAGCAACAGCTTGAGCAAAGCCGATGATTAACGCATCTCTTAATTTCATATCGCCATCATTTTTACGTCCGCGTAAGTTACGAATTGTCCATAAAGCAATTCCGGTAATGATTAACGTGATAGCTACCGTACGAACAGAAGATAATTTGTCTTCAATAAAATCCCCAAAGACAACGCCAATTATTCCAGCCGGGATCGTAGCAATAATTAAATAGACGATAAACATAAATTCAGAACGATCATCTGGATTTTTCGTTTTCACATAGCTTAACCCATTGGTTGCAAGGCGAATAATATCTTGACGATAAATTGCCAACACGGCAAGTAAGGAAGCGGTGTTCACCATCAACTCAAACGTTAAACCTTTAATTTCAATTCCGAAAAAATGTTTCGCTAATTGCAAATGTCCACTTGATGAAATCGGAATCGGTTCTGTAAATCCTTGAAACATTCCTAACAATAAATATTTTAATAACAAAATAGCATCGTTCACGGTCATAAACCTCCAACAAATAGTTAACCTTCATCATTTAACACTAAAGAAAGGGAGACTGTAAAGCATTTTGGTTGAAACCACCTTTTTTCTCCAATTATCAGCATATCACTTTACAATTATATTGGTAAACAAATATAATTATGATAAAGGTCAAAAATGGTCAAAAGAGGTGAGCGACATTGGATATAGAACGGATGACGCATTCTTTGCAGCAAGGATTAGCTGATGCCCAAACACTTGCGAAAGAGCGTGAGCATACAGAAATCGATCTTTGCCACTTATTATTAGTATTAATGAACAGACCGGATAGTTTATTGGTCAGAATTATGGAGCGTGCCGGAAGCAGTGAAACTAACTGGAAGGCTTTTTTAGAAGAACGACTAGCCAAAAAGCCGGTTATTTCAGGAGCAGGTGTTCAATACGGAGCTTATTTATCCGCTAGTGTACAAGCATTGATGAGAGCGGCTGACCAGATGAAAGAAGCATGGGGAGATGAATATTTATCAGTTGAACATTTGACTCTTGCTTTAGCCAATACAAACGATTATGAAATGAAGCAGTTTTTAACGAAGGAAGCGTTAACGAAAAAGAAAATAGAAAAGGTTATTCATGAGATAAGGGGGAATCAAAAAGTGACATCTCAACATCCAGAAGCAAGTTATGAAGCGTTAAGTAAATATGGACGTGATCTAGTAGAAGAAGTTCGTTCGGGAAAGCTAGATCCAGTCATTGGGCGTGATCAAGAAATTCGCCATGTCATTCGGATTCTTTCGAGAAAGACGAAAAACAATCCTGTCTTAATAGGTGAACCTGGTGTGGGGAAAACGGCGATTGTCGAAGGTTTGGCTCAACGGATTGTTCGTAAAGATGTCCCGGATGGGTTAAAAGATAAGGCGATCTTTTCACTAGATATGAGCTCTTTAATTGCTGGAGCTAAATTTCGCGGAGAGTTTGAAGAGCGATTGAAGGCTGTACTGAATGAAGTAAAGAAAAGTGATGGACGTATTTTGCTGTTTATTGATGAAATCCACACGATTGTTGGTGCGGGGAAGACAGAGGGGGCAATGGATGCTGGCAATATGCTAAAGCCAATGCTAGCACGTGGAGAGCTTCACTGTATCGGAGCGACAACGTTAGAGGAGCATCGCAAATACATTGAAAAAGACCCGGCACTTGAGCGTCGTTTTCAACAAGTGCTTGTACAAGAGCCAACGGTGGAAGACACGATCTCCATTTTACGCGGCTTGAAGGAGCGCTTTGAAATTCACCACGGAGTCAATATTCACGACCGAGCGATTGTTGCAGCAGCTACATTATCGAATCGCTATATCACGGATCGTTTTCTACCAGATAAAGCGATTGATTTAGTCGATGAAGCGTGTGCGATGATTCGGACCGAGATTGATTCGATGCCAAGTGAACTCGATGAAGTGACTCGCCGGGTGATGCAGCTAGAAATTGAAGAGGCCGCGTTGAAAAAAGAAAAGGATCAAGCGAGTAAAGACCGCCGCATTCAATTACAAGAAGAATTGGTCAATTTAAAGGAAAAAGCAAATGAAATGCGAGCAAGGTGGGAAGCCGAAAAAGAGGCCATTCACCGCGTACAGGAGAAAAGAGAACACCTTGAGAGATTGAGACGAGAGCTAGAAGATGCGGAGAATCGTTACGATTTAAATAAAGCGGCTGAACTACGCCACGGCAAAATTCCGATGGTGGAGAAGGAACTTCAAGATTTGGAAAAAGCCATGGTTGCTTCTGAAAACAATGAAAAACGGTTGTTAAGGGAAGAAGTAACCGAAGAAGAAATCTCTTCCATTGTTTCGCGGTGGACAGGTATTCCAGTGACGAAACTTGTGGAAGGAGAACGAGAAAAGCTGTTGCGTCTTGAGAGCATTATGCATGAACGTGTTGTCGGACAAGATGAAGCAGTTCAACTCGTCAGTGATGCCGTGTTGCGAGCACGTGCCGGCATTAAAGATCCGAACCGTCCAATTGGCTCATTTATTTTTCTCGGTCCAACAGGCGTAGGGAAAACAGAATTGGCGAAGACGCTCGCGCACACGTTATTTGATAGCGAAGACCAAATGATCCGAATTGATATGTCGGAATACATGGAAAAACATGCAGTTTCCCGCTTAATCGGTGCACCTCCCGGATATGTTGGATATGAAGAAGGGGGACAATTAACGGAAGCCTTACGAAGAAAGCCGTATTCTGTCGTGCTACTTGACGAGATTGAGAAGGCGCATTCAGAAGTATTTAATATTTTACTGCAAATGTTAGATGACGGTCGTATTACGGATTCCCAAGGTCGAACGATCGATTGTAAAAATACTGTTGTCATTATGACGTCTAATATTGGTTCGGAATTTTTGTTAGAACGAAAAGAAAACGCAGAAGAAATCCAAGAAGAGACGAAAGAGCAAGTGCTTCAACAATTACGGCGCCATTTCCGACCGGAGTTTTTGAATCGTGTCGATGATATTGTGTTATTTAAGCCGTTAAGTCTTGCTAATATTAAAGGAATTGCTGACCGAATGCTCAATGATTTAAGAAAACGACTAGAAGAGCAGCAAATTAGACTAGAAGTGACAGAAGCGGCGAAGGAATTGATTGCGAAGGAAGGGTTCGATCCTGTATATGGAGCTAGACCTCTGAAACGCTTTATTCAGCATCACTTAGAAACGAAGCTTGCTCGAGAGATGATTGCTGGAAAAGTTTCCGCTCATGAAACGGCTATTATTGATGTAGAGAATAATGAATTGATGGTGAAATGAAAAAATAGGCTGTCCACATGTAGGACAGCCTATTTTTTAATGATGTTCTACCGGATCGTTTGGAACAAGGGCAGAAATAACAAATAGAAGAATAGCTACGATGATTGAAATGATGGTACCAGGCATCCAAGCAAATTCCACTCCGTTCATGGAACCAACAACGTAACTTAACATTTGAATCAGTAAGAAAGACCAAAAGAAAGTCATAATATATTGCACCGAATTTTTCCTCCTTCAATGAAAATCTTTTTGTCACTCACCCTTAATCTTAGCACATCAATTAGATCTCAATAAAGAGATATTTTCGCTCATTTATATTTTTATTTGTTCTTAATAAAAGATTTCTCTTTTTCTCTTTGTGAAATAACAGTAAGATAGAAAAGGGAGTGATATCTATTTAGAAGGAGTACGGAGTTTATGATAAGAAAAATAATGTTGATGACACTCACTGCTCTTTTGTTAGTAATTACGATGGGATGTCAAACAAATGATGATTCAGAAGTACTTGGAAAAATAGGATTGCTTGTTCCTAAAACGATTAATGATCAAGTGTGGGGAACGAAGGGCTATAAGGGCATGATGAAAATTCAGTCTGAATACGATTCTGAAATCTTTTATAAAGAAGGAATGGACTCCCAAGCTTTAGTGGAGCGAGCAGTTGAAGAGTTCGAACATAAAGGTGTCACACTTGTATTTGGGCATGGCAGTGAGTACGCTGATTATTTTAATAAAATTGCACCAGAATATCCCGATATGCATTTTGTCAGCTTCAATGGCAATGCGAAAGAGAAAAACACAACAAGTTTAAAGTTTGAAGCTCATGCCATGGGGTTTTTTGGTGGGATGACAGCGGCCCAAGCATCTAAAACAGGGACGATTGGTATTCTAGCTACTTATAAATGGCAGCCAGAGGTGAAGGGGTTTGTCGAAGGGGCAAAATTTGAACGTCCAGATATTCAAGTTGTCTCAAAGTATGTAGGTGACTGGGATGATTCTGAAAAAGCGCTTATATTGTTAGAACCGATTATGGCTCAGCATGCGGATGTTGTCTATCCAGCGGGAGATGGATATAATGTACCTGTTATTGAGAAATTAAAGGAGCAAGGACTATATGCCATCGGTTTTGTTGCTGATCAATCTAACCTTGGGAAAGAAACGGTATTAACGAGTACAGTGCAGCATGTGGACAAGTTATATTTACTCGCTGCTACGCGCTTTGTTAAAGGAGAATTGAAATCAGGGAACCTTCACTTTGACTTCCAAGATGGAGTGATTTCATTAAGTGAATTTAGTCCGGTACTGGGAGTTGATTTTGTCAATAGAATCAACAGAGATATTGATCACTATATTGAAACCGGTAAGCTTCCAAGAAAAGCGGAGGAGAAAAAATGAACGAAAATAAAAATTTAGAGTTTATGCAAATTGCGATGAAATACCTTCCAGAGGCACAGGAAAAAGTAAAAGAAGCAGGCATTGAGTTCTCAATGGATCTGATGGAGCCTTTCATGGGAATGTTTTTACAAGTGATGAACGAAGCCTATGAGCTAGGAAAAAAAGATGCCGAAGAGAATAACTAAATCGAAAGAGAGACATCTATTCAATGGATGCTCTCTTTTTTCATGGGAAAATAGTTCACTCGACCTCACTCTACAAATTCCCCCTATTGCAAAATGGAGTTGTTTTCAGTAAAATTAGTACCAAGTCTTAATAATTGATATCATCTTAAAAAGATGTTGAAAGAAGGGAAAACCTTATGAATACTGGTATTCTTGGAATGGGGCGCTATGTGCCTGAAAAAGTTGTAACAAATGTAGATTTAGAGAAAGTGATGGATACGTCGGACGAATGGATTCGGACCCGGACTGGAATAGAAGAGCGAAGAATTGCTGGAGAAGAAGAAAGCACCTCTGATATGGGGGTGAAAGCAGCGAAAAAAGCGGTGGAGCAAGCTGGTATCCATCCAGAGGAAATTGATTTAATTGTCGTTGCTACGGTCACGCCGGATTATTCTTTTCCTTCCGTTGCTTGCATGATTCAAGAGAAAATCGGGGCGAAGAAAGCGGCAGCCATGGATGTTAGTGCTGCTTGTGCAGGCTTCATGTATGGAATTGTGACAGCTAAACAGTTTATTGACACAGGTACTTACAAATATGTGTTGGTAGTGGGCGTTGAGAAATTATCTAAAATACTAGACTGGAATGATCGTAATACGGCTGTGCTGTTCGGAGATGGTGCTGGTGCTACTTTACTTGGCCCCGTTTCAGAAGGACGCGGAATTTTATCATTTGAGCTTGGCGCAGATGGTGCGGGCTTCAAACATTTATATCAAGATCAATATGTTCAAATGAACGGGCGAGAAGTATTTAAGTTTGCTGTACGTCAAATGGGAGAGTCTTGTATCAATGTGCTAGAAAAAGCCGGATTACAAAAAGAAGATGTTGATTTTCTCTTGCCGCATCAAGCAAATATTCGTATTATTGAAGCTGCGAGACAACGTTTAGATCTTCCGACAGAAAAAGTCTCGGTTACGATTAATAAATATGGAAATACATCAGCAGCTTCGATTCCTCTTACTTTTGTTGAAGAATTGGAAGCTGGTAAAATTAAAGACGATGATTTACTAGTGATGGTAGGGTTTGGCGGAGGCTTAACCTGGGGTGCCATTGCTATGAGATGGGGACGCTAAAACGAAAAACTTTTTTATGAATGCATGAGGAGTGGGAACATGGAAAAACGTAGAGTAGTCGTTACAGGGCTTGGTATTGTCTCTCCTGTAGGAAGTTCATTAGAAGAAGCATGGGCAAATGTATTAAGCGGGGTAAGTGGAGTGAAGCCGTTAACGCGAGTGAATCCTGACGATTATCCGGCAAAAGTAGCGGCTGAAATTAATGATTTTGACCCTGAGCAATTTATGGACAAGAAAGAAGCACGTAAAATGGACCGCTTCACTCAATTTGCTGTCGCCGCGGCAAAAATGGCTGTGAAGGATGCAGATTTAACGATTGATGAAACAAATGCTGAACGAATCGGTGTTTGGGTAGGCTCTGGTATTGGTGGGATGGAAACATTTGAAAATCAATTTAAAACATTTTTAGAGCGTGGCTATCGTCGTGTAAGTCCTTTCTTCGTACCGATGATGATTCCAGATATGGCAACAGGTCAAGTATCTATTCAACTTGGAGCGAAAGGCGTAAACTCTTGTACAGTGACAGCTTGTGCAACAGGGACAAATTCGATTGGAGATGCCTTTAAAGTGATTCAGCGCGGCGATGCCGATGCAATGGTTACAGGTGGAAGTGAAGCACCAATTACGCAAATGTCAATGGCAGGATTTTGTGCCAATACGGCGCTTTCTACCAATCCAGATCCAAAGACAGCGAGCCGTCCATTCGATGCGAATCGCGATGGATTTGTCATGGGTGAGGGAGCAGGAATCCTTGTACTTGAAGAACTTGAGCATGCTTTAAAGCGTGGAGCAAAAATTTATGCAGAAATCGTAGGATACGGTTCAACAGGGGACGCTCACCATATTACAGCACCAGCTCCAGGTGGAGAAGGTGGCGCAAGAGCGATGCAAATAGCGCTTAATGATGGCGGTATTTCCCCGGAAGACGTTGATTATATTAACGCTCACGGAACGAGCACGCCTTACAACGATAAATTTGAAACGATGGCGATTAAGGAAGTGTTTGGCGATCATGCGAAGCAGCTTTCCATTAGCTCAACGAAGTCAATGACTGGTCATTTGCTTGGAGCTGCTGGGGGAGTGGAAGCTATTTTTACTGCGTTAGCGATTAAAAATGATATGATTCCACCAACAATTAATTATGAAACACCAGACGTTGAATGTGACCTTGACTATACGCCGAATGAATCTCGGAAAAAAGAAGTTCGCGTTGCCATTAGCAACTCTTTAGGATTTGGTGGTCATAACGCGACGATCGCTTTACGTAAATATAATCAATAATAATAAAAGAGATAACTAAAATTCCATTTTAGTTATCTCTTTTTTGCATGTTTCCATCACTCCATCATACATATAGGACAAGCACAAAAAAATAAATAAAGGAAGAAGCTAATGGCCTTTCGTCTCGTGCTCTTTTTAATCGGGTTTGGATTGACGGTTCTCGGAGGAGTTAGCTGTATTATGTATTTGAATTTGTTGACAGCTGGTTGGACGTTGAAAGAATATGCAAGCTTTATTGTAGGTCGCTCAGAATGCTATTTGCTCATTATCGGATTCGCGTTGATGGCCATTTCTATCTATTTCCCGTCTAAGTGGAAAGTTGAGAAAATATAGACTTACAAGGAATAATATTACTTTATTTTGCCCATACTTTAAGACAAATAGATGAAGAAGTGAGGAGGGTCATTATGTTGTATCTTCATGATGTCTGGGTGAATTGGTTTGAAGGAGAGGAAAATGGCTATAATGTATGTCATTTTCACGAATGGCGCAAAGATGACGCTGTCGAGTTATTAGACCAGGTGCCAGTCGTATTAATTGAAGAGCCATTATTTGATTATATTGAGAATCAATTATCTGAACTACCGAAGCAACTACTTGAAGATGTAAGAAAAAAAGCCTTTCTACGTAGAAATCACGAACGAATTCAACTCGAACATTGCTTTGTTGTTTCAGATGGAAAGGGAATTTTAGCGATTGACACAATGGGGTATACGATCCCTGTTAGAAAAAGTCGCCTCGTTCCTCGACAGGAACAACTTGTGTACGAAATGTTCCAAGTTCATCCAGTTGAAAAGTACGAATTTGATTCCACTTCAGAAAACAAAGAATACCATACGCTATCTCTTGAGCCGATTAGCATGAAAGGATTAACACGTAAAGAAAGACAGTTGAAGCAATTGCTGTTTATGGCTTTAGATCAACTGTTTTCATCAAAAAATTCAGCCGAAATTCGCTATTGGTATACCGAATGGGCACCTGATAAGTATGAGGAAATTCAATCGATGGACTTTGAAGAAGTAAAGCAAGCTTTTAATCAAGAGACAAAGACGGGCTGGTCGAAACACCACTACCGTTTATGCGAAAATCTGATTAAAGGACAAGCTTTTTTCGAAAAGCTATGGGAAGTTGAAAACGCTTCCAAAATTAATCAATCGAGTAATCAATGAACGTAAAAAGGAGCTATCCAGAAAGTCAGTTTTCACTGATTTTCTGGAGGCTTCTTTGACCTTACAAACGGTTTCTTCGACTTTTTTGGACACTCCCTTTGCTTGTCGTGTCTGAACAGTCAGCTCCGCATTTCTTTGTCCAGCTCCAGGCGCTAGCGACTAGTGTACTTCCGCCCTCCTCCTTGCGATAAGTCAACATCGATTCACTGTCGTTCATCGTGTTTCCTTTATCTCATGCGGCTCGTTCCAGTCCATACGTCACTAACCGGGTCCTTCCGCTTTTGTTACTTTCTTTTTCTTCCTAGTCCCATGGCGTTTTCCATTTTTTTGATCATTTTTGAAGCGACTTTATTGGCTTTTGTTGCTCCTTCATCAAGAATACGGTCGAGTTCTTCTGAATCAATTAATTCGTAATAACGTTTTTGAATTGGTTCAAGGTGGCGAACGACCACTTCGGCTAAGTCTGCTTTAAACTCTCCGTAGCCTTTGCCTTCATAGCGCTGTTCAAGCTCCTCGATAGAAACTTGTTCTAAAACAGAATAAATGGAAAGCAAGTTAGATACACCTGGCTTGTTTTCTTTATCAAATTTGACGATGCCTTCTGAATCGGTAACAGCACTTTTAATTTTCTTTTCGATTTGTTTCGGTTCGTCTAACAGGGTAATAAACGCTTTCGAATTCGGATCTGACTTACTCATCTTCTTTGTCGGATCTTGAAGTGACATGACGCGTGCGCCTGATTTTGGAATACGCACCTCTGGAATGGTAAAGATATCATTGTACTTACGGTTAAATCTTTCCGCTAGATCACGAGTAAGCTCAAGATGCTGTTTCTGATCTTCACCAACTGGAACTAAATGTGTGTTGTACAGTAAAATATCAGCAGCCATCAATGGAGGATACGTTAATAAACCCGCAACGACCGCTTCTTTCCCTGATGATTTATCTTTAAATTGTGTCATGCGCTCAAGCTCCCCAATGTAAGCGACGCATTGAAGCATCCAACCAGCTTGTGCGTGAGCAGGTACTTCTGATTGAATAAATAACGTCGCTTTCTCTGGGTCAATCCCAACTGCAAGATAAAGAGCAGCTAAGCTACGAATGTTTTTACGAAGTTGAAGCCGATCCTGAGGTACAGTAATCGCATGTTGATCAACGATACAAAAGTGACAATTATAATCATCCTGTAGTTCTGTAAATTGCTTCATCGCTCCAATGTAATTGCCTAATGTAATCGTGCCGCTCGGCTGAATACCTGAAAAAATATTTTCCATCATTCATTCTCTCCTTGTTATTGAATAGTTAAAAATAAACATAAAAAAACCATCCATCCCCAAAATAGGGACGAATGGTTGGATCCGCGGTGCCACCCTAAGTTGCTTAAGCTCTGTCGCTAAGCCTCTTTAGCCATTTAACGCATGGGGTACGCCATTTTGCTACTATGCTATGTTCGCAAAAGGAGCATCGAAAGTCCATTCCAAACAGTTTGGCTACCTGCTCACACCAACGCAGGCTCTCTGATAACCAACTTCTGTATGTACTCTTCTTTCTTATACGCTTCAAATATGAGTTGACCCGATTATAAATTAAACAAAAAATGGAGTCAAGAGAACAAAGCATCTAGTTGATCACAAATGCAATGATAGATGTAGCGAGGGTAAGGATTCCACCACCAACTAGAAGTGGATAAGTCCAAGTAAACACGCTCTTTTTAGGATATTCTTCATAAACTTCTTTTGTATCATCTAAATCATCAAAGCTAGCTATATATTCGCCTTCCTTCGATGACTTTCTCAACTTCTTGACACTATAACGAATCCCATTAAAAAAGCCACCTTCAATCACAAACAAACTAGCTCCCACCGTTAAGCTGATCAGTGAGAAAAAGAAAGCATAGTCTAGAAGGCTCTTTAAGAAATTGGACGAAAACAATGAAAATAATATAGAAAAAATTATATTGAAGCCGATAACTATACACAACAATCGAAGAAAAGTCTTCAAAATCGTCCCCCATTTCCTTTCCATATAAACGAACAGAATTATAGCTAAAAGCCGCTATCTAATCAATATCATCATAATATATTTAAATATTATTATACATATAAAACAATATTGAAGGAAAATTTTCAGAAGAATCGGAAATTGAAAGCGCTTTAACGCGGTGAATGGTTATTCAACTAAAATATAAACCTTACTCCATCAAAAGAATTTACAAAAAAACAAAAAAGTATTGAATTATGACAACAGTGTAAATAAAATATAAAATAATTATTGCAAAAAAATTAAGATAGTTTATAATTAGTTATGAAATCTTCTGAATAATCAGGAAGATACTTTGATTGAGGGGGTTACCAGATGAAGAAAAAAAGTACAGCTCTTTTTCTTGTACTTCTGCTAGCGATGAGCACTTTTCTAGCTGCTTGTGGCGGTGGTGAAAAGAAGGAAAGTACAGAAAGCGACAAAAAGACAGGTAGTAACAAACAAATATTAAATTTAACTAACACACAAGATATTCCTTCAATGGATGCGAGCATTGCAACGGATGCAGTTTCTTTTGAAGTCCTAAACAATACGATGGAAGGTCTTTATCGCTTAGGCGAAAATGACAAAGCGGTTGAAGGGATCGCAGAAGGCGAACCAACAATTAGCGAAGACGGTAAAACGTGGACGTTCAAATTAAGAGATGCGAAATGGTCGAATGGGGATCCAGTAACGGCTAATGATTTCGTTTATTCTTGGAGACGTGCATTAAATAAAGACACAGCTGCTGAGTATGCTTATATTATGTATGATATTAAAAACGCTCAAGCGGTAAACGAAGGAAAAATGAAGCCAGAAGAGCTAGGTGTCAAAGCATTAGATGACAAAACATTAGAAGTTCAATTGGAAAATGCTGTTCCTTACTTTAAAGAATTAACAGCGTTCGGAACATTTATGCCATTGAATGAAAAATTTGTGACGGAACAAGGCGATAAGTTCGGTCTTGAACCAGAGACAACGCTATACAACGGTCCGTTCACACTATCTGAGTGGAAAAAAGAAGATAAATTCGTGATGAAGAAAAACCCAGAGTATTGGGATGCGAACACAGTTAAGCTTGAAGAAATTCATACGAAAATCGTAAAAGATGTACAAGCAGATGTTAACTTGTTCGAAAGTGGAGATGCAGATCGTATTATTGTAGCATCTGAATTTGTGGACAAGTATAAAGATCGAGAAGAATTCTTTACATTTGATCAAGCTTCTACATTCTTCTTACGTTTAAATCAGAAGAATGAAGTATTGAAAAACGTTGATGCTCGTAAAGCAATTGCAATGGCTTTTGACAAAACAGGTGTTACAGACGTCATTTTAAATAACGGTTCAAAACCAGCTGATTACTTTGTACCAGCGAATTTCGTTCAAGGTCCAGATGGGAAAGACTTCCGTGAAACGGCTGGAAATTACTTAACAACAGATATTAAAAAAGCACAAGAGCACTGGAAAACAGCGAAACAAGCGCTTGGTCAGGACAAAGTAACGTTAGAATTACTTACTTATGATGACAGCACAGCTAAAAAAGTATCTGAATATTTAAAAGAACAGCTTGAGACAAACTTAGAAGGCTTAACAGTGAACATTAAGCTACAGCCATTTAAGCAAAAGCTTGATCTTGAGACAAAAATGAATTACGATTTCTCAATCTCTGGTTGGGGTCCAGATTATCTTGATCCGATGACATACCTTGATATGTTTGTGACAGGTGGGGCGCATAACCAACAAGATTATTCAAATCCAGAATATGACAAGTTGGTTAAAGAAGCAAAAACAACACTTGTAATGGATCCGGAAAAACGTTGGGAAAACTTAGTGAAAGCTGAGAAAATCTTATTAGAAGAGGACGCAGCGATTGCTCCGATTTATCAAAGATCACGTGCTTATTTACAAAATACGAATGTAAAAGGTATTCTACTTCACAATGCTGGTGGAGATTACTCTTACAAGTGGGCGGAAATTCAATAAGAATGTTCCAGAAATAAAAGGGGAGGGTATATGCTTTTTTAAAAGCATATACTCTCCTTTTTCCCGAATTGAGGGTTTTTGTCAGAATTAAAAGAATTTTTTAAATTACAAAGTAAAGGAGGGGTAAAAGTGTTAAGATACACGCTTAAACGTTTATTTTATATGCTTATCACTTTATTAATTATTGCAACGATTACATTCTTCTTAATGAAACTTCTTCCTGGGTCTCCATTAACGAATCAAGAAAAACTTACTCCAGAGCAACAAGAAATTATTCTTGATAAATATGGACTCAATGATCCTCTTCCAGTTCAATATGTGAACTACATGACAGGTTTATTCCAAGGAGATTTAGGTTTGTCTTTCCAATATGATAACCGCCCTGTATCAACGATGATTATGGAACGAATTGGGCCTTCTGCCTTATTAGGTTTTCAGGCGATTGTTTTAGGAACAATTATCGGTATGATTTTAGGATTAGTAGCAGCATTAAAACATAACACGACAGTTGATTACGTAGCAACAACCTTGTCTGTTCTAGGTATTTCAATCCCTTCCTTTGTATTTGCTGGATTTTTACAATATTATTTAGCAGTTCAATTGGATCTATTTCCTGTCTTAGGTTGGGAAGACTTCTCTTATTCAATCTTACCAACGATCGCGTTATCGGTCTTTGTTATCGCCACGGTTGCCCGCTATATGCGATCTGAACTATTAGAAATATTAAGCTCAGATTATATTATGTTGGCTCGTGCGAAAGGAATTAGCGCGACTAGTATTATGGTGAAACATGCCCTTCGTAATGCACTAATTCCAATTATTACATTACTTGGTCCTCTTGCCGTTAACATTATGACAGGTTCCCTTGTGGTTGAACGAATTTTTGGTATACCAGGTTTAGGTGATCAATTTGTGCGCTCCATTACGACAAATGACTTTACGGTGATTATGGGGACTACTCTTTTCTATAGTGCTTTATTTATATTTGTTGTCTTTGTTATTGATATTCTATATGGAGTAATCGATCCACGTATCCGTATAAGTGGAGGGAAGAAATGATGAACATGGATAAATTACAGACGAACGATCAACTTTCTAAAGATCTTTTCCGACCTGCGGATAGACGTGAAAAGGACGCTGAAAAAATTAGCAGACCAAGCTTGAATTTTTGGCAAGACTCTTGGTTGAGATTAAAAGGAAATAAAGGGGCTATTATTGGTCTTATCCTAATTATCTTGATTTCATTTATGGCGATCTTTGGACCATCGATGAATGAGTACACGTATAAACAGCAAAATATTTCTCATGCAAAGTTACCTCCGAAAGTTCCAGGTCTTGAAAATATTAGCTGGTTGCCGTTTGATGGGAAAGACAAAGATGGTTTTGATATGTATGAATCAAAGAATGTCAAAGAATATTACTGGTTTGGAACAGATGATTTAGGTCGAGATTTATGGACGAGAACATGGTATGGAACACGTATTTCTATTTATATCGGGGTGCTTGCGGCGGTCATTGATTTAATTATCGGGATTGCTTACGGAGGGATTTCAGGCTTCTACGGTGGCCGAGTTGATAACATCATGCAAAGGATTATCGAGATTTTAATAGGAATTCCGAATCTCATTGTTGTCATTCTATTTATTCTCATTTTTGATCCAGGTATTTTCTCCATTACGATGGCGATGGTTATTACTGGTTGGGTGAGTATGGCTAGGATTGTACGTGGACAATTCTTGAAATTAAAAAACCAGGAGTTTGTGTTAGCTTCACGTACGCTCGGTGCATCAAACAACCGTTTGATTTGGAAGCATTTAATGCCGAACGTTATGGGACCGATTATCGTAACAACGATGTTTACGATTCCGAGTGCGATTTTTACAGAGGCGTTCTTAAGCTTTATCGGTTTAGGTATTCGTCCACCGGAAGCGTCTCTTGGATCATTAGTTAATGATGGTTTTAACTCATTGCAAATGTACCCACATATGTTAATTATTCCAGCAGTTATTATCAGTATGTTAATTTTAAGCTTTAACTTACTAGCTGATGGATTACGAGATGCACTCGATCCGAAAATGCGTAAATAGAAAGGAGAGAACAACAATGAATAAAGTACTTGATGTAAAAAATTTGCACGTCTCCTTTGATACGCATGCGGGCGAAGTGAAAGCAGTGCGTGGAGTGGACTTCCACTTAACAAAAGGAGAAACGTTGGCAATCGTAGGAGAGTCCGGTTCAGGGAAATCGGTGACGACGAAAACATTAATGCGATTAATTCCGAATCCTCCAGGACGTATTAAAGAAGGACAAATGCTATTTGAAGGAAAAGACTTAGTGAAATTGTCTGAAAAGGAAATGGAGAAAGTTCGCGGGAAAGAAATTTCGATGATTTTCCAAGACCCGATGACGTCATTAAACCCAACAATGACGGTAGGAAAACAAGTAATGGAGCCATTGATTAAACATCAAAAGATGAGCAAAGATGCGGCAAAAAAACGAGCAGTTGAGCTACTGAGTCTCGTTGGATTGCCGAATCCAGAGGAGCGAGTAAAGCAATATCCGCATCAATTCTCTGGCGGTCAGCGTCAACGTGTCGTGATTGCCATTGCGCTTGCTTGCAATCCGAAAATTTTAATTGCGGATGAACCAACAACGGCTCTAGACGTAACGATTCAAGCACAAATTTTAGAGTTAATGAAAGATTTACAGAAGAAGATTGATACATCGATTATTTTTATTACTCATGACCTTGGTGTCGTAGCGAATGTTGCGGATCGGGTAGCGGTGATGTATGGTGGTCAAATTGTTGAGACAGGAACGGTTGATGAAATTTTTTATGACCCACGTCATCCGTATACATGGGGATTGCTTTCCTCTATGCCAAGTTTAGAGGCATCGGAAGAAACAGCGTTATATGCCATTCCGGGGACGCCGCCAGATTTGTTGAATCCACCTAAAGGAGACGCATTCGCCCTTCGAAGTGAATACGCAATGGAAATCGACTTTGAGAAAGAACCACCAATTTATCAAGTGTCTGATACTCATTTTGTGAAATCATGGCTTTTACATCCTGAAGCACCTGAAGTTGAACCACCTTTAATGGTGCAACAGCAAAAGCGTCCAATGCCAGGCAATTATGCTAAGCCTGTATTGTTTGAGGAGGCTCGTTAACATGGCTGAAAAATTATTAGAAATTAAACATCTAAAGCAATATTTTAACGAAGGCAAGCCAAATATGGTGAAAGCAGTCGACAATGTCTCCTTTGACATTTATCGCGGCGAAACGCTAGGGCTTGTTGGAGAATCAGGATGCGGAAAATCAACGACGGGCCGCACCATTATCCGTCTATATGATGCCACGGACGGTCAAGTGCTGTTTGATGGAAAAGATGTTCACGGTAAAAAATCAAAATCTGAGTTGAAACAGTTTAATCGTAAAATGCAAATGATTTTCCAAGATCCATATGCCTCGCTGAATCCGCGTATGAAAGTAGCAGATATCATTGCAGAAGGTCTCGATATTCACGGGCTTGTGAAGTCGAAAAAAGAGCGTATGGAAAAAGTATACGGGCTGCTTGAGACAGTTGGGTTGAATCGTGAGCATGCTAATCGTTACCCTCATGAATTTTCCGGCGGTCAGCGTCAACGTCTTGGAATTGCGCGTGCGCTTGCTGTTGAGCCTGATTTTATTATTGCTGATGAACCGATCTCAGCGCTTGATGTATCGATTCAAGCACAGGTCGTAAATCTATTACAAAAGCTTCAAAAGGAAAAAGGGTTGACGTACTTATTTATCGCCCATGATTTATCGATGGTGAAATATATTAGTGATAGAATTGGCGTGATGTATTTTGGGAAGCTAGTGGAGCTTGCGCCGAGTGATGTGTTATACGAAAAACCGCTTCACCCGTATACGCAATCTTTACTTTCAGCTATTCCGCTGCCAGATCCGGATTATGAAAGAAATAGAGTGAGAAAAACATATAATCCTAGCATGCACCAATACACGGAAGTAGATGACGTTCAAATGCGAGAAATCGCACCTGGTCACTTTGTCTACTGTTCAGAAAAAGAAATGAAAAGGTATCAAGAAACATATAAATAAGATATGTTTATAAGGGGCTAACTTCTGAAGCGAGAAGTGACCCCTTATTTTTTATGCAAAATATATGTTTATTCATCTCGCTCGTGGGAAAAGATACACATGGCTGTTGTTTTTGCTATACTTCGCCTTTAAATCAATGACAAGTGAGTTCTATGAAAGTAAGGCTTGATAAAGTCGAAGAAGGAGAGAATTTAATTTTATGCATTGGTATGAGAAGCTAAATCAATATTTTCCGATTGAGGAAATGAAGTCAAAGGAACATATGGAAACATTATTAAAAGAACGCGGAGATATTTATCACAAAGATGAAGGACCTCATCATGTCCTTATTTACGTGGAATTCGATGAATTTGTCTTTGTTGATTATTTATTCGTATCTAAGGCTGCACGCGGTCAAGGACTTGGTCATCAATTAATTAACAAGTTAAAGAGAAAAGAAAAACCAATTATATTAGAAGTTGAACCGGTTAATTACGAAGATACGGATACGGAGAAACGGTTGAAGTTTTATGCTCGAGAAGGGTTCGATCATGCGACAAGCATCGGATACCGTCGACGCTCTTTAGCGACAAATGAAGTGAATGATATGGAGATTCTTTATTGGTCACCAACACATGAATCCGAAGAAATGATCTATGAAGGTATGGTGAAAACATATCGTCTTATTCATAAATATAAAGATGAGGAAATATATGGTGAGCCATTTGATCCAGTTCATGAAGTGTTATCTTTAGAAGAAGAGGAGAAAGATGATATATTAAAAAAATGAATCAATAGGAAAAAATTGATGAAATAAATAAAATGACGGGATAAAAGTTTAAAGTGATTATGTTTAGGGTATATAGATATTAAGTTTGCTGAGGGTTAAACGATTTATTTTTTAAAATTATTATTACAAAGTAATGAAAAGTATATTCAACGATCTTCTGTTCATGGTATAATACATACTGTAGCCGTATTTAAAGATTTGTAAGTCTTTATGAACGAAGATTCCTCATGATAAACAACTGGTATTATATTTTATTTTAAGGAGTGTGATTGAGGAATGGTTACTCTATATACATCACCTAGTTGTACTTCATGCCGTAAAGCGAAAGCTTGGTTAGAAGAACATGAAATTCCTTACGTTGAAAGAAATATTTTTTCCGAGCCTTTGAGCATCGAAGAAATTAAAGGAATATTGAGAATGACTGAAGATGGCACGGACGAAATCATTTCGACGCGCTCAAAGATCTTTCAGAAATTAAATGTAGATCTTGAGATGTTGCCACTGCAAGATTTGTTTGAATTAATTCAAAATAATCCCGGATTGCTACGCCGTCCGATTATTATGGATGAAAAACGATTGCAAGTCGGTTATAACGAGGATGAAATTCGTCGTTTCCTTCCAAGGAAAGTCCGCACATTTCAACTTTTGGAAGCTCAGCGGTTGGTCAACTAACATGTATAGAATCCCCCATGCAATTGTGTGGGGGTTTTTATTTTTGGCATTCCCTCTTGAAATAATGAAAAGATTCAGATAGAATTGCCACACACTGATATTTTTTCTAATCTTTATATTTTCTTTTATGGCTCCTTTGTCATACAATAATGATAAGGTGATGTATACCATCAGGCCATTCTGGGAAAAGCCTAATAACAAGGGGAAAATCCTCAAGTACCCTTAGAGGGAAGGGAGAGGTAGTTATGGAAATTGAGCGCATTAATGACCACACAGTTAAGTTCTACATTTCTTACATTGATATAGAGGAGAGAGGCTTTGATCGTGATGAGATTTGGTATAATCGTGATCGCAGTGAAGAGCTTTTCTGGGATATGATGGAGGAAATTCATGACGAAGAAGGATTTACTGTCGATGGGCCGTTATGGATTCAAGTTCAGGCCTTAGATAAGGGATTAGAGATTTTAGTCACTCGAGCTAATTTAACGAAAGATGGACAGCGTATTGAACTGCCGCTTCCCGGAGACAAATATCGGGATTTCCCGGTAGATGACCGTCTTGAAGAATTTTTAGATGAACATTTTAATGTCAACGAAGAAGGAGAAGAAGAGACAGGGTTAGAGTTTCTTCTTGTATTTAATGACTTTGAAGACATCATTCAGCTAAGTAAACGTTCGGATTTAGATGATCTCTTCACGCAGCTATACTCTTTTGATAACAAATACTATTTATATGTTGAGTTTGATGAAGAAGAGTTCGAGGAAGATGATATTGAAGATACATTAAGTATTCTTTTAGAATATACCCATGAATCGGGTATGACTATCTATAGGCTTCAAGAGTACGGAACATGCGTAATGGAAAAGGATGTATTCCAAACGGTCCGTCAATACTTTGACTAATATGTTCGCTGATTTCAATTTGAAATCAGCTTTTTTTTGTGTATTGAAGGGATTTTCTAATAAAAGTCGAATATCAAGTGTAGACTAAATAACAAGGAGTGAAAAGATGCTTGTTGCGTTAGATGCAAATGGAAAGCCGGTGAATCTTGCGCTCAAATGGTCACAGGAGCAATTAAGCAAGTTAAGGAAATCTTCTTATTCTTGTCCTCAATGTCGTCATCCCGTCATTTTTAAAGCGGGAGCGATCAAAATTCCTCATTTTGCTCACAAACACACTTCCACCTGTTTTTCTTTTTCCGAAAGTGAATCAGCCCGCCATTTGAAAGGAAAAGCTGATTTGTATGCTTGGATGAGTCATTATAGTTCAGTGCGACTTGAACCGTTTTTGGCGCCGCTCTCTCAACGGCCAGACATATTGGCAGCGGATCAAATCGCCGTTGAATTCCAATGCTCCTCGCTGTCTACGCAATTGTTTGTCGAGCGGACAAACGGGTATATCCAACATGGGTATTTCCCTTTTTGGATATATGGAGGCTCTGCGATTGCTAGGCAAGGAAACTATTTTAAATTTACCGCTTTCCACCGATTGTTTTTTCGGTACTCTGAAGCTTTCGGATTTTGGTTTCTAGCTTATTGCCCTGAGACAGAAATATGTACCTTTTATTCACGACTTACTCCTGTTACTTCCTCGTTGTATACAGCCTCTGTGCAAAATATTCCGCTTTCTCACTTAGCTTTTCCCCCTCTATTTTCTCAACAGCAATCCGTCCGAGCATTTTCCTTAGCTCATTGGTTAAAGCAAAAACATCAATGGATTCACAAACAACTTTATTTTCAACAAGGAAAATATCATCCTTTTTTCAGTGATGTCTATGAGTCAGGAAACAATCCGTTTTTATTACCTGAATGGGTTGGTATTCCTGTTCGGTATATGGTCCTTTTTAAAAGTCATCCATTAGAGTGGCAGTTTTATTTATGGAAAGAAGGGCTTTTGCATACAATAGAGGAAGCGGTAGTGTGCTTAGAAACCTATATAGAAAAAGGGAGACTGCAGCTGAATGTATTTCCGCTCATTCAGTCACCTAAGTTATATCAGTTAGTCGAAGAATATATCTCTCTTCTACAAAAGGCTAGTCCTGAAAGTTTAAAAAGTAGTACGCATACGTATCAACAAATGGACAGAGAAAAAAGGTTTACCGAACAATATGAAGAATTGCTTATTAGTCGGCTTTTTCTTTGAATTTCGGTAGGCGAAATAATATGATAAAGTAGTGAAATAGTAGATGTAGGAGGGATTTTAGATGACAAATAATCAAACGGCAAAACAGTTACCTTTAAGAAGTGAGGTACCCGAGGAATTAACATGGAAGTTAGAAGATATTTTTGTAAATGACGAGGCGTGGGAGAAAGAATACGCAGAAGTGAAAGAGCTTTCTAACAAAGCGCAGAGCTTCCAAGGGACACTTGGTGAGAATGCAGAACAGCTGTATCAATTTTTCACATATCAAGATCAATTGTTAGAACGTATGGGCAAAGTATATACGTATTCACATATGCGTTATGACCAAGATACGACGAATGCACACTATCAAGGAATGGACGATCGAGCGAAAAATTTATATACACAAATTGCGAATGCATTATCATTTGCTACACCTGAATTGTTAGCGATTGATGAGGAGAAGTTAAAAGCATTTGTAGATCAAGATGAAAAGTTGCAAGTGTACAAGCAGGCGATTGCTGAAATTAATTTACAGCGACCACATGTGCTGTCTGCGGCAGAAGAAAGCTTGCTTGCTCAAGCATCAGAAGTAACTTCAGCATCCAGCAATACATTTGGGATGTTAAACAATGCGGATCTTGAGTTCCCGACAATTAAGGATGAGAATGGAGAAGAGGTGCAAATTACGCACGGACGCTTTATTCAATTTTTAGAGTCAGACGATCGTCGAGTGCGTGAAGAAGCGTTTAAAGCTGTGTATGAAACGTATGGCAAGTTTAAAAATACATTTGCTAGTACGTTGAGTAGCCAAGTGAAAAAAGATAATTTTTATGCTCGCGTCCGTCATTATCAAAGTGCGAGAGAGTCTGCTCTTTCTAATAATCATATTCCAGAAACGGTGTATGATAATCTAGTAACGACGATCAACAAACATTTACCTTTGCTTCATCGCTACATTAAGCTACGCAAAAAAGTGCTTGGTGTCGATGAGTTGCATATGTATGACCTTTATACACCGCTTGTGAAAGACGTAAAAATGAAAGTCAGCTACGATGAGGCAAAAGAATATATGGTGAAAGGATTAGCCCCGTTAGGAGACGAGTACATTAGCGTATTGAAACAAGGACTAGATAATCGCTGGGTCGATGTCGTTGAAAATAAAGGAAAGCGCAGTGGTGCCTATTCATCTGGCGCATATGGTACACATCCATATATTTTAATGAACTGGCAAGATAACGTGAATAATTTATTTACGCTTGCTCATGAGTTTGGCCATAGCGTGCATAGCTACTATACACGCGCTTCTCAACCTTATGTGTACGGCAATTATTCTATTTTTGTGGCCGAAGTGGCTTCTACGTGCAATGAAGCGCTGTTGAATGATTATATGTTAAAAAATCTTGATGATGAGAAGAAGCGTTTATATATTTTGAATCATTATTTAGAAGGCTTCCGCGGCACAGTCTTCCGTCAAACGATGTTTGCTGAGTTTGAACATTTAATCCATGAGAAAGCACAAAATGGACAAGCATTGACGGCAGATGTCTTAACAACAGCTTATTATGAACTAAATAAAAAGTATTTTGGTGAGGACATGGTGGTTGATGAAGAAATCGGCCTAGAGTGGGCGAGAATTCCTCATTTCTACTATAATTACTACGTGTATCAATATGCGACAGGTTTCAGTGCGGCAACGGCTCTAAGTGCTCAAATTTTAGAAGAAGGTCAGCAGGCTGTTGAGCGTTACATTAATGAATTTTTAAAAGCGGGTAGCTCGGACTTCCCAATCGAAGTACTCAAAAAAGCCGGGGTCGACATGAACACAGCCGCTCCAATCGAAGAAGCATGTAAAGTCTTCGAACAAAAACTAGAAGAAATGGAAAAGATGTTAGGTTAAAAGCGGAAGGTGCTTGCTCATCGGCTTTTGACCTCGAGCCGATAGCGCCTGTAGCTAGATAGGTTAAAAGTGAAAGGCAAAAAAGTCTCTACTATTTAGAGACTTCAGTTTGTAGACAAAAGGGATTCGGAATGCTCTCATTCCGAATCCCTTTTGAATTTTTATTAGATTTGAAGCCCATAGAGAGAAGAACAGACCTCTTCGAGACCGTTTCTTAGGCTGTTTCTGGACCTTGCCAAGTCCAGCTTGCCAGCTTCTTCAAATTCATGGAAGCGAAAGTAAGCATCGCTTGCATCGACAATTTTTTAAGTCCCCTTAACGTTGTCCAACGCATGCCATGCTTTTCTTTTGCATCTGCGAATACACGCTCAACGGTTTCTTTGCGTTTCGCATAGATTGGTTTAACCTCTTGGTGATGGCGCAGATGTTCCGCCTCTTCCACGTATTCTTGCCAAATATGACGTGTCACCACTTTTTGATGATCTTTACTGGCTGTACAGCGCTCTAAGAAAGGGCACGTCGCACAAATATGCTTGGGCGATTTATACTCACGATAGCCCTCTTTATTCGTGGTCGAATAGTTCAACACTTCACCTGCCGGGCAAAGATAACAATCAAAGTATTCATCGTACACATATTCATGCTTTCGGAAGAACCCTTCTTTCGTACGTGGGCGTGTGTAAGGTAAGGCAGGTGTGATGTCATTTTTCAATAAGTAACTTGTAATCGCTGGTGTTTTGTATGCGGCATCTGCGGCCACAGCTTCAGGCTTCCCTACTTTTTCAATCACTTTCTCTACCAATGGCTCTAACATCTGACTGTCGTGTGTATTTCCAGGCGTCACCATCGTGCCGAGTACAAAACCTTTGCGATCCGTAGCTGCGTGAAAGGAGTAGGCGAACTGTTTCGTACGTTCGTCTTTCACATAGTAGCCACTCTCTGGATCAGTCGTGCTTTCTTTGATTTCTTTGGATTCTTCTTTATCAAACTTGTCCGGTGGAAACGGCTTTTTTCCATGGTCTTCACGATCTTGATTAATCTCTTCTTGGAGGCGTTCTTGATACGCTCTTGTTTCTTTGCGAACCACTTTCTTTTCGAATTTGCGCTTATTCGCACTCGCCTTCACATGAGTAGAATCCACAAAAACGTGTTCGGCACTGATTAACTTCTTCTCCGCAGCTACCTTTAATATACGATAGAAAATTTGTTCAAACAGGTCGGTATCTTTAAAACGACGCTCATAATTTTTCCCGAACGTAGAGAAGTGTGGCACTTTATCATGAAAGCCGTAACCTAAGAACCAGCGATAAGCCATGTTCGTTTCCACTTCTTCAATTGTTTTACGCATCGAGCGAATCCCGAAGGTGTATTGAATGAATGTCAGCTTCACCAAAATCACTGGATCAATGCTCGGACGACCTACTTCTGAATACATATCCTTCACTAAGTCATAAATAAAAGAGAAATCAATCGCGGCCTCAATTTTACGAACTAAATGATTTTCCGGCACTAATTGATCGAGAGCGATCATTTCTATTTGATCTCGTTGAATAGGATTATGTTTCGAAAGCATGGTCCTCACCTCAAAATTTATATTACTTCCATTTTATATTAAAAAAGACTGTAGGCAAACTCCATAAAATCGAGTTTGTCTACAGTCTGAAGTCTCTACTATTTAGAGACTTTTTTTGTTTTTTCTGTTCAAAAAATAGATAGGAACAAACAGGACGATGAAAAGTAGCGGTGCCGTTACATATAAAGGATATAATCTCATTAAACCTAATAAATTAAATAGAAAAGCGATCACGATCAAGCTGACGTAGAGCCAAAAGGCTAGCCATTTCATGCTTCCTCCCCCTTGAAAAATTGTGCCAGTTTATGTTAGTTTACGCTTACTATTCCATTGTTATGACAAATATGTGAAAGGTTATACAAAGTGTTGTCAATTACTATGTAAGGTGATAATATATAAAACGTGAAGTTGATCACAAACAAACATATACCCCTTTGTTTGACCGTGAAAAATTTCTCCCATCCCCTTTGTTCGTTAGAAAAGACCTTGTAGCTGATACAAGGTCTTTTCTTATGTATTCGGCTCTAAAGAAATAGCCGCTTGAGATCATAAGTTAAGCTTACGATCTCAAGCGGCTTGATTTTTTGTTATCCCTCTATATATTCCCAAAAAGATCCGTACTTTGCGGTGATTTTTCGGACTTTTCGCTGCAATTGGAGTTTTTTCATGGTCATTTCTACTTCTTTGATCGATAGATTATATACTTCACTAATTTCTTTCGTAGCGACTAGGCGAAAGTATTGTAAAAACTCTTCTAAAGAAGGAGGAGCTAGCGGCTCTGGGAGTTCCTCAAGCATCTCCTGCAGAATTTGCACATAAATCTCATAAGAGTAAAGACCAGAAATTTTAATGCCTTCTTCCTCGATATTTTCATTAAAGAAAACGAGGGTCGGTACTTCCTCTACGTCCATTTCTGCTGAGATCTTCATATCGCATTGAAAAGCTTTAGCTGCACTGGAGGAATGAATATCATTTAAAAACTCTGCTTTATCAAGCCCTGATTGATTAGCGCAATCTGTTAATATGGTAAGGTCAGAAATATTCTCATTTTCCAAAAAAAGCATTTCCTGTAATTTTCGTAGAAAACGGCTTCCATATTGTCGTCCTTGCAACTCAGCGGCTTTAATAGCGATTGAAGCAATGAAAGGGGAGGCAATCGGGTTATCGATCCAAAGACTCCCGTCACAAGACATTCCTGTTTTAGTAGCAGTCGTTTGCCATTGCTTCGCTAAGCTATTGCATTTATGTTTTTGCAGGTTCAAGGTCGACAGTCTGCCCGTGAGCACTTTTTTTAAACTGAAATAATGACCATACTCCATTTGTAGCTTTCGAATAATCGGCTCTAAAGCCCAACATTCTGGGCATAGGGGATCAACAAACATATAAATTTCCAATGGTTTTTGTTGAGTTGAACAAATTCGGTTAAGTAATACAGATGGCTTCAATCTTCTTCACCTGGTTCTTCGGGCTGATTTGTCATATGATGAGCGGTTAATTCGAGCCGATGATAAAAGAATTCGCGAAACTCTCCGTCTATTCCCGTTTCATCCATTGCCTCTGACATGCATTGAAGCCATGCGTTGGCACGTTTAGGAGTGATTGGAAAAGGCATGTGACGAGCGCGAAGCATGGGATGACCATGCTCATCTGTGTATAAAGGTGGTCCGCCTAAATATTGAGTTAAAAACTGTTTTTGCTTACGAGCAGTTTCAGTTAGGTCATTAGGGAAAATTGGAAATAAGTCAGGATGCTTGCTTACTTTTGAATAAAATAAATCGACAAGCTCCGAAAGTTTCTCTTCTCCGATAAATTCGTATGGTGCTATTGATTTTTCGGCCATACCAATAACTCCTTTTTTCCTTGTAGTAGTAAATTCATTTTAACAAGGGGGATGGTATAACACAAACAAAGTGCCTGCTCAAAAATAGTCTTTCAACAAAATCTATAAAAAGTGCTGAGCGACCTTTGGTGTTCTCGCATAGGATTCATCATGATAGAGAATCCTATGCGAAGGCAAACAGGGAAGCTTAGCACTTATGAATAGTAGGTATTCGTTACTTTTTGGACGTAGTTTTGTGTTTCTTTAAACGGCGGAATTCCTCCATATTTTTTCACATTACCAGGTCCAGCATTGTATGCAGCTAGGGCAAGTTTAATGTTTCCATCAAACTTATCTAACATTTGCCGCAAATATTTCGCGCCACCAAAGACATTTTGCTCAGGATCAAATGGATTAGTTACACCGAGGAAGCGAGCAGTAGATGGCATTAATTGCATCAAGCCTTTTGCTCCGGCGTGGCTGACGATATTTGGATTGAAATTGGATTCTTGCTTAATGACTGCTTGGATCAGCTTTTTTGGAATATTATATTTTTCCGCTGCTCTTGCAATAATGTCATCAAAATTAGTTTTTATCGGTTTCCCACCGGGATTAATTACATCGGCACCAGGCTTTGTAGGCAACAACTCTGGTAACGACATTCCCGTAGCTGGAGGTGACAAAGGAGCCCCATTCTCAAGCTTCAGCCCTTGCATCAATGCTTGCTGTAGCACTGCGCCGAATATTTGTGACGGATTCGTTGATGTAAGAGGGCTAGTAGGGAGCGCTGACATACCTTGCAACATACCTGTTTGAATAATTGTTTTAAAAAAATCGTTACTCATCGTTCTCTCCGATCATTTTTCATTTAATTGGCGTAATTTTTCTAAGAAGAATCTTCTAACTTTATTATCGGTCATTCGCCTAGGAATTTGAAATTTTTTTAGTAAATGGTCGAATATTTCTTTCCCTTTTTGCTCTTCTGTTACTTCATATTCTAATTCATAATCCTCTTTTCCTAAATAGAAACTATTGTCAAAAGTAAGAATTCCTACTTCATAAGGTATTTCTGCTCTTTTCGTTGATAACGTGCCGAAGTGATGGAAAGAATCGAAATCTAGTAAAAGTGGTTGAAGGACTTCTTTCACGATTCCTTCTGGAAATTCTCCTTTCATCAATAGCGCTTCTGCTTCTTCCTTCAGCAATAATTGATTTGTTTCTAGGAGTCCAATTTCCGCTGGCTGTTTAAGAGTAAGTTCAAACGTGCCTTCTTTTTCTCGAACGCGAAGGGCGCAGGCTTGTTCTTCTAGATGAAAAGATTTTGTGTCTAAGTAGTGGTTATGTTGTAAAGCGAAATCTTCTTCTTGTACTTGAAAGACTTGAAGGAACTGAAGGAACTCCTCTTTTGTTAGTAAGTTTTTAAACTCAATCTCCAATTGTTGACTCATACTTGCTTCCTCTTTTCCTATAGTTTATTCTGTACTTCTTATTCTAAAGGTCATGTATCTATATTTGAAAGGAAAAGATGTGTTAAAATATATAATGGGTTTTTTCGATAAAATGTACAAAACGAAACAACAGCAAGAATTAAAGGGGGAATTAGGATGAGAAAGACGATTCATTTTACAAATGCTATATGGAATGAGGAAGAGCTAGGTTTACTTTCGGAGCATCCAGTTTCATTGTCTACAGTGAAAGCAAGCGGACAAATGATTGTTGATTCAGACCAAAAAGCATTTGTTTATTTAGCAGAAGAAAATGATGAATTCATTTATTTATACATACATGAAAGTGTTTGGACGGAGTTGCAGACGGCGATGAAAAAAGAAGCTAGCCTGTTTGCTATTGGAGCGGATGCTCGTCTTCAGCTAAGCAACTGGAGCGAAGAACTTTCTTATTTAATCAATAATATTGAAGGCAATAGCAACTACGGAGAAGAGATGGTTGAAGCTGTAGAGAAGATCTTTTTGCATCAATAACGATGCAACTATGTTTGAGAGGGAAGATAGATGATACGTTGGGATGAGTTTTTATCACCTTATAAACAAGCGGTAGAAGAGTTGAAAGTGAAGCTTAGGGGGATGCGGACTCAATTTGAGCTTGAGGATGAGCATTCGCCAATCGAATTTGTGACTGGCCGCGTCAAGCCGATTGCCAGTATTCTTGAAAAAGCATATGAAAAGGGCATTCCATTCGAGCGCTTGGAAACAGAAATTCAAGATATTGCAGGCGTACGGATGATGTGCCAGTTTGTCGATGATATTAAAAAAGTGGTGCAGAAGCTGCGAATGCGTAAAGACTTTACGATCGTAGAGGAGAAAGATTATATCTCTTATAAAAAGCCGAGCGGTTACCGATCTTATCATTTAGTGATTGAATATCCAGTTCAAACGATTAATGGCGAAAAGAAAATTTTAGCTGAAATTCAAATTCGCACGTTAGCGATGAACTTTTGGGCAACGATTGAACATTCTTTAAATTATAAATATGATGGGCAGTTTCCAGAAGAAATTCAAATGAGGCTGCAGCGAGCGGCTGAGGCAGCTTTCAGGCTCGATGAGGAAATGTCTTTAATTCGCGAAGAAATAAAGGAAGCTCAAGCTTTTTTTACAAAGAAAAAAGAGCAAACGAATGAGCACAGGAAGAAAGAATAAACGGAAAAAGGGTGGCTGACATGAAATTTGCAATTACGTCTAAAGGCGATGCAAAATCCAATGCCTTAATGCATAAAATTCGCACTTATTTGCTTGATTTTAAGTTAACGTATGATGAAAAACAGCCAGATATCGTTATTTCTGTTGGTGGGGATGGGACGCTCTTATATGCCTTTCATCGCTATAGTTCTAGGCTTGATAAAACGGCATTTGTCGGTGTTCATACCGGTCATTTAGGCTTTTATGCGGACTGGGTGCCTGACGAAATTGAAAAGCTCGTCATTGCCATTGCTCGCACGCCTTATCAAATTATTGAATATCCGTTGTTAGAAACGATTATTCGATATCAGCATGGCGGTAAAGAAACGCGATACCTTGCCTTAAATGAATCCACGGTGAAAAGTGTGGAAGGCACATTAGTAATGGATGTGGAAATTCGTGGCGATCATTTTGAACGGTTCCGAGGTGACGGTCTATGCGTATCAACTCCTTCAGGAAGCACCGCGTATAACAAAGCACTTGGTGGAGCGATTCTACATCCGTCAATTCGTGCTCTGCAATTGGCAGAGATGGCTTCTATTAATAACCGAGTGTTTCGTACAGTAGGCTCCCCACTCATTTTGCCCGCTCACCATACTTGCATGCTAAGACCTGTGAATAGACCAGATTTCCTTGTGACGATTGATCATTTAACGTTGCTTCATAAAGATGTCAAATCTATTCAATATCGGGTAGCTAATGAAAAAATTCGCTTTGCTCGTTTCCGTCCATTCCCTTTTTGGAAGCGAGTTCATGATTCGTTTGTTAGTAGCTAATGGATAAGAGATTTCGTTTGATTTGGACCGTTGAAGCAAGTGATTGCGGGAAACTGTTGCGAGAATTTTTAGCTAGTAAAAAAATCTCTAAGCGAGCATTGACCGATATTAAATATAACGGCGGCCAAATTTTAGTGAATGGTCAAGAGGAAAATGTCCGTTATTGCATAGAAGTAGGAGACCGAATTGAACTGGTTTTTCCTCGGGAAATACCGAGTGACGGGATAAAAGGAGAAAGATTGCCGCTGTCGATCGTTTTTGAAGATGATTATGTGCTAGTGGTAGCAAAGCCCGCTGGCATGAATACGATTCCGTCTAGGGAGCATCCAACAGGAAGTTTGGCCAATGCTTTAATCGGCTATTATGAACAACAGGGAATCGAGGCCACTGTGCATATTGTTACACGGCTTGATCGTGATACGTCAGGTCTTGTGTTAGTAGCGAAACATCGACATATCCATCATTTATTATCAGATATGCAAAAAAAACGGCTTATTTCTCGATCGTATGTGGCTCTTGCTTCTGGTTTGCTTGCTCATACAGTTGGTGTGATTGAACAACCTATTGGTCGAAAAGAGACGAGCATTATTGAGAGAGAAGTAAGAGCGGATGGTCAATATGCCTGCACTCGATACGAAGTATTAGCCCAATATGAAACCTTTGCTCAAGTTCGATTAAAGCTAGAGACTGGTCGCACTCATCAAATACGGGTACATCTTTCTTATATTGGGCATCCATTGTTAGGTGACGACCTGTATGGGGGGCCTATGGAGAAAATTGATCGTCAAGCTCTTCATTGTAGTGACTTAGCTTTTCTTCATCCTGTCACTGAAGACGAGCTACGGTTCCACTTGCCGCTCGCTACTGATTTGCAGAGGCTACTAGGGTAAAGAAGTAGCTGGAAAGTCGAAGAAAGTATCGCGAAGGTCGAAGAAACTCATAGTAAAGCCCGCCAATTGAATGAGGCGGGCTTGTTTTTTACTCAAAGCTTCGAAATTTTTCTGGAACGAAAGGCATAGATGATGGGACAGAGACGATCTCTTTTTCAGGATAACGGAAGGCGGAGAGCTTTCCACCAAAGACGGCGCCTGTATCGATGTTAGCGGTATGGTGGATAAGTCGCACTTCTTTTGTTGGTGTATGACCGTAAATAATCCAAGGCTGCCCTTTATATTGCTTAGCCCAGTCCCGGCGTACGGGAGAGCCATCGGGATGTTTTTCTCCTGTGATATCACCATATAGGACAAATGTTTTTACTTTGGAAGTGAATTTGCCGATATCTTGCTCGCGGATGCCAGCATGAGCGATAATTAATTGACCTTCATCTAAAATTTGATAAAGTGGCGATTGTTCATAAAGGTTCATAAATTTCTTCTTCACACGCTTAAAGTCTCGATTGTCTAGCTGTTCTAGCTCGGCTACGGTCGTTTCTAGTCCATGTGTGACTTGAACGTTGTTTCCGCAAAACCACCGATACAATTTATTACAATGGTTGCCAGGGGCATAATAAGCCAATTGTTTTTCCCATAAGTCATGCACCACTTCGACCACTTGAAGAGAGGCGGGACCGCGATCAGCTAAATCGCCGACAAATCCAAGGACTCGTCCTTTGGGATGGAGAGGGAGTTCGCTATCCCATGAATAACCAAGCTTAATCGTTAACTGTTTAAATTCTTGAAAGCACCCGTGGATGTCTCCGATAATATCGATATTCATAAGTATGACACTCCTTTAATCATTAGTTTTTCCTAGTTAAAACTTAATATAAGATTAATCTTTTTTAAAAGACAACTTCAAATGATTTTGATAGTATAGTGAGTACAGCTTAATTAATGAGTGGGGAAGGAGAGAATTTATGGAAGAACATGCTTCGTTATTTTCATTACTAATCGTTGTTGTGGCTGCTTTTTTCACACCGATATTATTACACCGATTGAAGTTAAATTTCATTCCGGTCGTCATTGCAGAAATCATCGTAGGTCTTATTTTAGGAAAAAGTGGCTTTGATATAGTTGAACCCGATGCTTGGTTGGAGATTCTATCAACACTTGGATTTCTTTTTCTTATGTTTTTAAGTGGACTTGAGATTGATTTTTCTGCATTTTCCTCAAATAAAAAGCGAAAGAAGAAGCACTTGAAAACAAATGAGGAGCCGAATGCCTTTGTAGCAGCGACTATGGTGTTCATTGGAATACTCGTTTTGTCGTACGGGCTATCCTATTTGTTTGTTTTGTTAGGTTTAATAGAAGATGCATTTTTGATGACGTTAATTATTTCGACAATTTCACTAGGTGTGGTTGTTCCAACGCTAAAAGAAGCTCATTTAATGAAGACGGTTATCGGGCAAATTATTTTACTTGTGGCTGTTATTGCCGATCTAGTGACAATGATTTTGCTAGCTGTTTATGTGTCGGTTAATGGTACGGAAGGTGGCAATATGTGGCTACTCCTTGTTCTCTTTGGAGTGGGTGTCCTTCTTTACTTTATCGCTAAAAAGTTTAAAAATAATCCTTTTTTCGAAGTGTTATCGACTGGTACCGTGCAAATTGGTACTCGCGCCGTCTTTACATTAATGCTTGTGCTTGTGGCTCTATCTGAATATGTAGGTGCTGAAAATATTCTTGGTGCCTTTTTAGCCGGAGTGCTTGTTTCATTGTTAGCACCGAAAAACGAGCTAGTACGTCAACTTGACTCATTTGGATATGGCTTTTTAATTCCAATTTTCTTTGTGATGGTCGGGGTAGAACTTGAGTTATGGTCTCTTTTAAGTGATAAAAAGACGTTATTGCTCATTCCATTATTAATATTGGCTTTATTTATTTCCAAAGTATTGCCAATGTTATATTTGAAAAAATGGTACGATATGAAAACCATTATAGCATCGTCTTTCCTATTAACATCAACATTGTCACTAGTGATTGCGGCAGCTAAAATTGCCGAGGGTCTTGGTGTAATCACGGCACAAATGAGTGGAACGTTGATCTTAGTTGCAGTTATCACTTGCTTAATTACGCCAGTCGTCTTTAAAAAGCTATTCCCGCCATATATGAGGGAAGAAAAGCAAATTAAAGTGGCTTTCGTTGGAGCGAATCAGTATACTATGCCGATCTCTAAAGAGTTGAAGTCTTCTTTATACGATACGGTTGTTTACCGCAAAAAACCAGAAATCCAAGAGGGACATTTAAGCAAGTCTGTTTTTGATATTATCGAACTAGATGAATTATCAGTAGGCTTATTGGCTGAAAATGGTGTGTTTGATGCTGATATTCTCGTGATCACAACAGGGGATGAAGCACATAATGCGCATCTAGCTATTGAAGCGAAAGAAAGAGGCGTCGAACGAGTCATCGCTCATGTGGAAAGAGAAGAACAAGAGAAGCGGATGATTCAAGAAGGCATCGAAACGTTCTCTTATTTCCTTTCTTCAAAAGCGTTGCTAAGAGCGCTTATTGAATCGCCAAGTATTATTAGCATCTTAACGAACAAAGAAACATCTCTATACGAAATCGAGTTGCATAATGCTGACTATGAGGGAATTTCACTTAGAAAATTCCCATTTACAGGGGATGTCATCTTCGTTCGAATCTTCCGTGGTAACGAATCGATCGTTCCTCACGGGGATACAGAATTACACTTAAATGATCGCCTCATCGTCACCGGCTCCAAAGAATACGTAGACGAACTAAAACGCGAACTAGAATTTGATTAATAGAAAAGTGGAAGGCGCTGCTCAGCGGCGTATGGACTGGAACGATCCGCACGAGATAAAGGAAACACGATGAACGATAGTGAATCGATGTTGACTTATCGCAAGGAGGATTGTGGAAGTCCACTAGTCGTTAGCGCCTGAAGCTGGACAAAGAAAAGCGGAAGAGCTCTTAAAGTAGCAAACATTGTGGACTTTAAGAGCTCTTTTTTCATTCATTGCTTTTCATTTTCAATAATTCCTGTTAATATTATTACTAGGTACTAATAACTTGTAATAACAGGGGGAACGAAAATGACACTTTCATTAGCTGGAAAAACATTTGTTGTGATGGGTGTAGCCAATAAAAGAAGTATTGCTTGGGGAATTGCTCGCTCTTTACACGCAGCAGGTGCTCGCCTTATTTTTACCTATGCAGGTGAACGCCTTGAGAAAAATGTCCGTGATCTGGCAGAAACGTTAGAAGGAAATGAATCAATTATTTTACCGTGTGATGTGACGGTTGATGCTGATATCGAAAAATGCTTTGCACAAATTAAAGAAGAAGTTGGCACGATTCATGGGTTAGCTCATTGTATCGCTTTTGCGAATAAAGAAGATCTAGATGGCGAATTCGTTGATACTTCACGCGAAGGTTTCCTCCTTGCTCATAATATTAGCTCTTACTCACTAACGGTTGTAGCAAAATATGCAAAGCCTTTAATGACAGAAGGAGGCAGCATTGTCACATTGACCTACTTAGGCGGAGAGCGAGTGGTGAAAAATTACAACGTGATGGGTGTGGCGAAAGCTTCTTTAGATGCGAGCGTTCGTTATTTGGCAGCTGACCTTGGTAAAGATGGAATTCGTGTGAACTCCATTTCTGCTGGTCCGATCCGTACGCTAGCGGCGAAAGGTATTAGCGACTTTAACTCTATTTTAAAAGATATCGAAGAAACAGCTCCGCTTCGTCGTACAACAACACAAGAAGAAGTGGGAGATACGGCTGTCTTCCTATTCAGCGATATGTCTCGTGGAATTACAGGTGAAAACCTTCATGTTGACTCTGGCTTCCATATCATTGCACGATAATATTATTCTGAAAACCCGCTTATTGAAGCGGGTTTTTTTATTGCGTTTGAAAACATCAGTTTTTATTCTTATCTAAGAGTCACAGACATATATTTAACAAGAGCCTTGCAGGAGGTGTTTATATGAAAAAGAAGCAGGAGAAGCGTGAGCCGCTTATGTATATTGAACAGCCTTCTTTACATTACCCGGAAACTAATATGCAGCAATCTTTTCATGCGAAAAATGTGGAGGTAACAAGTGTAGAGCAGAAAAAGAAAAGAGGGAAAAGTCATCATTTAGTTGAGAAGTGGGATGTCGAAGAGGATGTTTATCAGGAAGCGAAAGAGCAAATAAAGCCGGAGCAGCCAATAGAAGAGTCGATTGAAGAAAAAAAGCAGCCGTCTTGGTTAGGAATTAAGCCAGTGAAATCTTTTCAAGACATGACGATTGATGAAAAGTTGGAACACTTGTCTAGACAATTTATTCCTTTTCCATGTGAGTTTATTTGTAAAGATCAGTCTTATCGAGGTGTGTTAAAGGAGTGGGACAATAAACAGATGAAGGTGAAAAGCTTCAAAGAGGAGATTGTGATGATCGATCGAGAGGATTTAAAACAGATTAAGCTTATTGGTCCAAGATAAAGACAGGCGGCGGATTATCGCCCGCTGCCTGTTTGAATTAATCACAAATATTTAAGTTTACGTCTCTAATACATTGTACAGCGCAGAAGCAGTTCAGATCGACAGTTACACAGCTGCGAGTCGCACGGAAGTTTCTTACTTTACACACTTTTTTCAAGTCCACGCAACAGTCATCAGTAATATTTACTGGATCTCTCTCATCATCTAGTGGCACTAATACACGAAGACGAGCACAGCAGTTATCGAATACTTCTTCTACACGGAAGAAAATGGATACGCAAACTTCATCACAATGATGATGGTTGCCATCCTCAATTGGTCCAAAGAAAGCGAAAAATGGATTTCCCTCTTTCGTTGTTAATGTAAATACGCGAGTGTCGGCGTTACGACGACGAGGACCTGCTAGGTCACCAAGTGGTTCCACTAAACAATCCTTACAATCTAAACAATCATCACCAATATTTGCGTTTTGAAGGTCATTAATGGCACGCACCACTTCACAAACACAGCCTCTTTGAGCAGAACCAACATTATCTTTGCAACTCATATAAAAGCTCCTTTCCTATTTTTCTTACAGTATTAACATATGGCTTAGGTGGGTTAAAGGTATGGATAAATAACCTAGAAAATAATATTTTTTAAAAGGTGAAGCATGGATATGACGGTATTGGAAATACTTATTTTCATTTTAGCTTCCTTTCGTCTTACAAGATTAGTGGTGTTCGATGAGATTACAGAGCCGTTGCGAAGGCCATTTTTTATAGAAATGATGGAACAAACGGAAAATGGTGAGACGGAAACGTTTATCGTCCCGAAAGAAAAAGGAGTTATTGGCTTTTTAGGGAGGCTACTTAGCTGTTACTGGTGTACGGGTTTTTGGGTATCTGTCTTTTGGGTTCTCTTCTATTTTTTCTTTCCGATAATGGCTGAGCCGTTGCTGTTGATTTTTGCGATTGCAGGAGGGGCGGCGTTAGTTGAAACGGTCGTTCAATATTTGATCAAGGATAACGAATAATAAACACGCAGATGATCAAGTGGTCATCTGCGTGTTTATTTATATTTTAAACTTCGAAATCATGGCATGTAATTCATCTGATAAACGTGAGAGGGAAGAAGCCGCTTGAGTGATTTCTTCCACAGAAGCGAATTGTTCCTCTGTCGCTGAGGCGATGTCCTCTGTATTGTTTGCTGTCTCTTTGGAATGCTCTCCGACTTCTTCAATTGACTGTTGAACCAGTTCAAAGCTAGAAGAGATTTGTTGGGTAGTAGCGGCCGCTTCTTGAATTTTCGCTGTCACTTCATCAATTGAATGAAGGATATTCGTAATTCCAGTTACCGTTTGTTTAGAAAGTTCGATTCCAGATGAGACATTTTCTTTTACGAATCGAAGGCTGTTGACAGTGTCGGCTGATTCACTCTGGATCGTCGTCACGAGTTGATGAATATGGCTAGCTGATTGGCTCGTTTCGTCCGCTAATTTTCTCACTTCTTCGGCAACAACGGCAAATCCTTTCCCATGTTCTCCTGCTCTTGCGGCTTCAATGGCAGCGTTGAGTGCTAACAAGTTCGTTTGAGCAGAAATGTCGGTAATCAATGAAGAGATTTGGCTAATTTCTGTTGCGCTTGTCGCTAAAGAGTGAAGGCCTTTATCTGCTAATTCAACGGATTGATCAATCGATTGCATTTGGGCTAATACTTCATTGACTGAATTGGCCTCTGAATTGGCTTGCTCTTTCATCATGGTCGAAAGTGAGGCGACATGATGAGTATTGGAAGCAACATCGCTCATATGACGAAGAGAGTCTTTCAGTGAAGTTAAACTATTTTCCATCACATCATGTTGTTCATTGTTATGGCTAACGATTAATTGCATCGAATGGCTCACTTGTTCCGCTGTCTCTTTTGAGTGCTCTGCGCTCGCCGTTAACTCTTGAGACGAAGCCGATACTTGATCTGATGAATGACTAATTTGGACAACGAATGTTCTTAATGATTCAACAAATGCATTAAAGGAGAGCGCTAATTGACCAAATTCATCCTCTCGGTTCACATCCATTTTTTTCGTTAAATCTGCCTCGCCACGAGCAATTTCATCAAGCTGACGGTTCACTCGTTTTAAAGGTGTCAGAATGGCCCGGATCAGTAAGCCACCGAAGATTATGCCAGCAATGGTTGAAACGATGGTCACGATTAGCAACATCGTTTTACTCCGACTCGCTTTATTTTCAATCGCCTCTTTTAAATGAGTGACATCTTGATCTAACTGATTGACGATGTCATCTACAGCAGGGTCTAATACTTCTTTTCTTAATTTGCGTTCTTCACCGAAGTGTAAAGCTTTTGCGACTTCTGGTTTCGAAGCATAGCTTGTGATGACTTGTTGATTTATCGTCCAAAATTGCTGAAAGCTTGTTTCTAATGCTTGTCTTTCTTCTCGATAATAATTTTGATTCAATTGCTCGATCGTTTGCTGAATATTTTCGGCCTTTTCTTTCATTCCGTCTGCAAACTCTTGTTTGCCTGTGATAATATAAGCGCGTTCATCGTTAGATAAACCAGCTAATCGAAATTGAATATGCTTCACATTTTTTTGCATTTCCATTTTGTCTTTTAACACGCTGTTGTTATGGATGGTTGAATTGATGATATAAACGGAAAACGATCCAAGACAGACGATGGTTATGATGAAAATGGAAATAACAGATATTAATTTTGTTTTGATGTTCATATTATTTTCCCTCTTTACATAGTGCTAACGTTGGTAAAACTCCCAATCATTATTATCGGGATTTTCGACAATTTTTTTAGAGGGAAAGAAGAATTTTATAAATAAAAATGACAAAACAGGCGAAATATAAAAGATAAACGGCGGTTCGAATGGAGGAATCAGCATGAAGTGGGTCGTTTTTTTTATGAGTGTAATTTTGTTAATGGGCTGTAATGCGAACAAAGACCAAGAAGACAGTAAGTTGGCACTCATTAAAACAACAAATCCGACGCCTATACAATTAGAGGAAAAGGGACCGAAAGTGGAGGAAATCAAAAAAGAAGTCGAGCGGATAGATGAAATATATGATGTGGCTGTCATTAAAGATGATCATCATATTTTGATCGCCTATAAAGTAAAGCATTTACAGCGATTTCGGATGAAGAAAATCGAGAAAGAATTAAACAAGCGCTTAGAAAAAGAGTACAAGGATGAAGAGTTTATCGTTTCTAGTGATTATAAAATTTTTCTTGAAGTCGTTAGGTTAAGGGAGAAAATAGATGCAGGGACAATTAATAAAAAAGAAGCTCAGAAACGGTTTAATGAAATTCTCGAATTAAAGAAAGAAATGACGTAGAGGGAGGATATACAGTGGCAAACAACAATGAAAAAAAGACCCCTGCTCAACAACAATATGACAAATTGAGTAAAAAGCATGAAGTGAAAAGGCCACTTATGAAAAATTGTTTAAGGGCTTTCTTTGTTGGGGGGATCATTTGCACAATTGGTCAAGCCATTACTTATTTCTACATTTACTTTTTTAATTTCACGGAGCAGACAGCTGGCAACCCAACGGTGGCGACGGTTGTTTTCCTATCAATGTTGCTTACAGGGTTTGGGGTATATGACCACCTTGGACAATATGCGGGAGCAGGGAGTGCAGTGCCGGTCTCTGGTTTTGGAAATGCGGTGATCTCTGCTGCAATTGAGCATCGAACAGAAGGATTTGTGCTTGGAGTAGGAGGCAATATATTTAAACTAGCGGGGTCCGTCATTGTATTTGGGGTATTTGCTGCCTTCATTGTCGCCCTTATTAAAACCATTCTTCTGCAATGGGGAGGTTTGTGACATGCTAGGTATGTTTTTTTGGGCATTTGTTATCGGAGGATTGATTTGTGTCATTGGTCAACTCATGATGGATGTAGGTAAGCTTACTCCTGGTCATACGCTTAGCTATTTAGTTGTCGTGGGAGCCATACTTGCAGGCTTTGATCTTTATGAACCACTGATCGATTTTGCTGGAGCAGGCGCGACCATCCCAATAACAAGCTTCGGAAATTCATTGGTAGCTGGAGCGATGCAGGAATCGGAACAGCATGGGCTTGTGGGAGTGCTATCAGGGATGTTTGAAGTCACTAGTTCAGGGATCTCAGCTGCCATCGTTTTTGGATTTATGGGAGCTCTATTATTTAAACCAAAGGGATAATAATTATAAATATTCGCCCAAACAAAATTAAACTTTTCTCATATAGTAACAGTGAGCTAAGAAAAAGCGAGGTGAATAGTATGGGTTACGGCTTTGGAGGCTACGGTTGTGGAGGTTACGGTGGCTACGGAGGATATCGCGGAGGATCTACATTCGTGTTAATCGTCGTGCTGTTTATTTTATTGATTATTGTTGGTGCGAGTTTCTACAATTAAAAAAGAAAAAAACAGACTTAAACATTTTTCCGTTTAAGTCTGTTTTTTTGTTTGCTTTCAACATTTCGTGGTTTCTGCATAAGATGAAAAGGAGTAAAAGGAGGATGAAAACATGGATAACGGATTATTTAAAAACATTGAGAAAAAGACGGGCGTGAATATGAAAGATGTCATTGACCTTGCTAATTCTTTGCAACATGCCAATTTTAAAGATGAAAAGACGGTTAGAGGTGTCATCCAAAAAGTATCAAGGCTAGCCAATAAATCGGTTCCGAAAGAGCTTGAAAATCAAATTGTACAGACAATTGTTAAGGATGGCAGTAAGCTAGACATTCAAACGATTACGGACATGATCAATAAAAAAAGATAATAATATTTTATTTTTCAAGCTCGGATTTCCGGGCTTGAATTTGTTTACTATCGAGAAAAAACGGGTAAAGATAAGTAAGAAGCAAAGTGGATTAAAGGAGGCGAGAAAAATGGGCTACATATTACCGATTCCCAACTATCAATATCAACAATATCGTGAGCGGGTAGTAAAGGCACATGAAGTGAATTATTCCTTTATTGACCCAGTTCAAAAAGCGGCCTTTCAAAAAGAGTTAGACGAACGCGAGAATGTACCTAGTCACAACGCTAATCCAAACGCTGCAAAAAGAAAGAGCTATAATCCATTTGAAGCACAACTAGCGAAAATTAGCGGTAAGGGAATGCAGTTAAACAAACTGGCTTAAGTAGAAAGGAGATTTAACTTGACCATGGAAGAACATTCATAAAAAGGCTTATTCTCATCGACTAGAGAATAAGCCTTTTTCATTTAAAATACTTTTTTCATCGTTTTATGTGGAATACCTGCATCCATATATTCTTCAGAGATGATATCATATCCTAGTTTTTCATAGAACGGAATAGCGTGAATTTGAGCGCTTAATATGACTCCAGGTAGGTGCTGTTCCTTTGCAACATCTTCAAGCGCATTCATAATGAGTTGTCCAGCCCCTTTACCACGGGCATCTGATAATACACAAATTCTTTCCGCTTTTCCCATGCCATCTTTCGTCCGAAAACGTCCCGCTCCACACGGCTTTTCTGCATCATATAACACAAAATGGGTAGATGAATTCTCATACTCATCAATTTCTAAATCAAGAGGAACAAGTTGTTCTTCTACAAATACTAGTTTGCGAATGTGAAGAGCATCCTGCAACTCTTTTTCCGTCTTAACTGTGATTACTTGCACTATATTTTATTCCTTTCCTAACAGAAATGTTTCATGCACGGTCCAAGCACCGTTTTCTAATTGGTAAAGTAAGTGGAAACGATCGACCGTTTCTTCTTGATCAAATGCAAGCATATTTAATGAATTATAAACATCTGCATGTTCAGCATTTGAAAGCTTTTGGGCAACTGTTAGATGGGGAACGTAAGCATATTCAGCTGGTCCGCCCACTACATTGTCACCATGAAGCTCTTCGTTCATCATTGTCAATGTTTCATTCGGTTCTACTTTAATATAAATAACATTATTTAGTGGTTGGAAAGACTTCACTTTACTAAGCTGGTACGTGAATGGCTGATGTTTTTTCGCAGTATCTTTTAACTGTTCGACTAGCTTTGGTAGGTCACTTTCTTCTGCATCGAATGGACCTTTTAAAGTCAAATGTGGTGGAATTAGAGAGTAATGAGGATCATATCGCTTACGATAAGAATTAACTAAATCTTGTGTCTTTTTTGATGGGAAAATAACTACGCCAAATTTCATATAACTTCACTCTCCTCAAAAGTAAAAAAATTGACTTGCATTGTTAGAATATTATATCAAATTTTTCGCAATTGCGATAGAAAAGTGAATTTTCTATCGCAAATAGTTATTATTACTCAAACATTCTCAAAAGAGCTCTCTTTAAATCTGGCTGCCAGTATTTCCATGTGTGAATACCATCAAATTCGTCATAAAACGAATCAAAGCCTTTTTCATCTAGTAAAGCATGGAGTTTGCGATTTGGTGTAAGGAAGTCGGCAATCGTACCATTTGTCGTCTTCACTTCAGTTTCTCCTGTACCGATCACATGATAAAGACTTAAATGTTTATAGTCTTCGGCTACTTCAACAGCTTGAAGCACTTTGTCATCGACATAAGGGGAATGCATAATGACTTTGCCAAAGGTATGAGGGTAACGAAGCGCTGTCATTAAAGAAACGGTGGCAGCTAGTGAGTCACCAGCTAGAGCGCGTCCGTATCCGACATGGTACACTGGGTATTTTTCATCAAGAAATGGCACAAGCTCATGAGCTAAAAAGCGAATGTATGCTTCTTGCTGTTCGCCATCGGGATGATATTTTCTTCGACGGTCCTCCACATTAGCATAAGGAACGCCAACAATAATTACGTTTTCAATCTCTTCTTCTGCAAGTAGCTCATCAGCCACTCGTGGAATTCGCCCCATTTGAAAGTAATCCTTACCGTCTTGGGCGATTAACAAGGCATACTTATATAATGGTGAGAAGTTTGCCGGAAGATACACGAGTAGCTCGATTTCCTCTCCCAGCTCTTTAGAATAAATTTTTTCATCTTGAATGGTGCCACGTTTGATCGTCATATTTCTCCTCCCAATCACTTCAACAGGTTCACCTAATTTTAGCATAAAACCGATGAAAGTGAATTTGACATGACTTGTTTGCTCATTTTCATTATAATGGTCATGGGAGGAGAGAACTAAGATGAAAAAAAGAGTACATTCCCAAGAAGTAACTGAAGCAGCAAAACAACGCTTGCTCGAACGTGGCGTCACAGTGGAAGATATTGCTGAGATCGTGCTGAAAATGCAGCTACCATTTAACACAGAGCTCACACTGCTTGAATGTATCGATAGTGTGGAAAAAGTGCTATTAAAACGAGAAATGCAGCATGCGATCCTTGTTGGCATCGAACTGGATGTACTAGCTGAACAAAAAAAGCTATCTGAACCATTGCAAACGATTATTGAAACAGATGAAGGCTTATTTGGTGTGGACGAAACGATTGCGCTCGGTGCAGCATTAGGCTATGGAAGCATTGCTGTCACTACGTACGGCTTCTTAGATAAAAACAAAGAAGGAATTATTCGTAAGCTTGATACAAAAACAGGCGGAGGCGTTCACACTTTTTTAGATGATATCGTTGGAGCCATTGCGGCAAATGCAGCTTCTCGAATTGCACACCGTATTCGTGACTATGAAGATAGCATCGCTGAAGCGACAATGGTAGAGAAAGATGAAGAAGAATTAATAGGATGATACTTAATTGGGACCCTTCATTTAAAGGGTCCCTTTTTGATTGACATGACTAGGAATAATTATGGTAGGATTTGAGAGTTGAAGGTGGTCGATAAAATGTGTGAAGGGGACAAAAGATGATGATCGAGGCGATTCAAGCCAATATTACTCGAAATGGACAACCGATTTTATCTCAGATCGATGTGAAGATTACGAAAGGGATGTCCGTTGTCGTAACGGGTGCCAATGGTTCAGGGAAAAGCTCGTTGATTAAGTTATTAGCGGGTATGTATGAGCCAGAGCAGGGGAGCGTCAACAGAAGTTTTCAATCGTATGCTTACGTGCCAGAACATTTTCCTGAGCATTTGCCGTTTACCGTTGAAAAGTATTTGAATTTAATGATGGAGATGGGAAGAGGTGTGGATAAAGCGAAGCTCGATTCATACATAGATCTTTTCCAGCTACAACCTTTTTTGCATACATCGCTTAAGAAATGCTCAAAAGGGACGAAGCAAAAGGCAGGAATCATTCAAGCATTAATGAAAGAATCCGCTGTGCTTTTCCTTGATGAACCATTTACTGGACTAGATGAATCAATATGCGAGACAGTAGTGGAGGTACTACTTGAATTAAAAGGAAAGAAAACGATGGTGTTTGTGTTACATGAAGAACAGCTTGTTCAAAAGCTAGCCACACATCGAGCCAAGTTGGAAAATGGTCGTTTAGTGGATTTCTCTCCCATACAGCTGGCCAACCCGAGTCTACATATCACTTTTTCTACAAAACAACCTTTGTCCAAAAGCCTGCAACAAAAGGTGAAACAGGTATCGGACGAAAAAATGAAACTAACGGTGGCAGAGGCAGAATCAGATTTTGTCTTAACAGAGCTGTTGAAGCAAGGTGCTCACATTCTTGAAGTGAAAGAGGGGGAGAATGAATGAAATCATTGATAAAATATCAGCTCCTGTCCTTTTTTTACTCACTTCAATGGATTGCACCAGTTGTTTTATACATTTGTTGGATTTTCACTCAATATTATTATCAAGGTTTACCGATTACTGAGAGCTTCTCTATTTCTGCTCTGTTTTTATTTCCCACGATGGTGTGGGTTTCAATGAAGCTGTTTTCCTTGGAAAAAGGTAGTGAAAAATCGATTTTGCTATCGTATGTACAGAAAAAGCAATCGTTTCTTTATGGAAAAATGATCGTTATTGTGATCATCGGCTTGTTGTTAATGGGTGTATCCTTTAGCACTCCACTCATTCTCCGTACCTTTACTGAATCATTAACGATACAGCATATTGGAGCTTTCCTATATAGCCATCTGCTCTTTTTATTCTTTGGCTTGTGGATCGGTGGGCTATTTAGTGTGACAGACCTTGCCGGGAAGAAATATTCATGGGTCGCCGCAGCCTTTTTCACATGCGCATCGATCGTTGGCGAATCTTTAATGGAAGATTTGCCGTCAGTTCTTAAATGGCTCGTTTATTTGTTGCCGCCAGTGTCCGTCGTTGAAGCGGATGTGACGGGAAATATGTGGGCTGTTGTGTATGTAGGTTGTTCTTTATTATTGCTTGTCGTCCTATTTTTAAGGAAAGAGCGGATAGGTTGAGGAGTTTTTTATATTTTAGCGTGGCTTTCATTCGCAGTTTCATGGAATAATTGCTATCATTTGAAAAAATGGAGGGGGAGTTTATGACAACTTGGAATGCATTAACAAGGCTTCCTGAAATCATCACCATCTTGATGAGGCACGGTTTTACCGGCTATTTAAAAGATCTCGGATTAAGTGAAAAAATTCCGTTTCATAAGCGGGGAACAACAGAAGAAAAGAAAGAGCATGTCAAAGGAGAAGAACTGCGAGCGGCATTTGAGGAACTAGGACCAACGTTTATGAAGCTCGGTCAATTTATAAGTACGCGGACGGACATTCTTTCATCGGAGTGGACAGTGCCTTTGTCTAAGCTGCAAAGTAATGCACCTCCGATTCCTTTTGACGACATTAAACAAATTATCGAATTCGAATCAGGCGGTCCGCTCGAAAGTTCTTTTATCGAATTTGATGAAACGCCCATTGGCACTGCTTCCCTCGGTCAAGTTCATCGCGCGGTCCTATATTCAGGAGAACAAGTAGCAGTCAAAGTTCGCAGACCACATATCGAAATGGTCGTGAACCAAGACATTCAAGTGCTACGTCATTTAGCGGCGATTGCCGAGAAAAATTCAAGCTTAGCGCGGCAATTTAGCTTGAGAGAAACGATCGATGAGTTTGCGTCCTCTTTGTTAAAAGAAATGAACTATCGATTAGAAGCGGCTGAAGCATTGAGTGTGAAAGCACAAATTGACAACGAGTGGATATATGTCCCGGCAATCTTTCCAGACTACACAAGCGAGCGAGTTCTTGTGATGGAACTAGTAGAGGGTAAAAAATTAACATCAGAAACGATCCATCAACTTAGTTCACAAAGGAGAAAAGAATTAGCGGAAGCCCTAGCGGAATCGGTGCTAGCACAAGTGTATGTGAAAGGCGTGTTCCATGCCGACCCCCATCCAGGAAACTTAATTTTATTAAAAAATGAAACGCTTGCCTTAATTGATTTTGGCAATACGGGACGTCTTTCTGAAGAAATGAAACAATTGTTAGCAGAATGCCTGTTTTCTTTAAATGATCGCGACTCAGTATCATTATCACTCGCTATTCAATCGTTGGGGGCTAATCGGGAAGTTGATACGAAAGCGATGCGTCGCGACCTTGATACTTGGATGAACACATATTTAGATCGCGCTTTACAAGAAGTAAAAATGGGGACGATGTTCCAAGAACTATTTGCACTGGCTGCTAAACACGGCATCCGAGTTCCACGCGAATTTATCCAAGTCGGCCAAGCTTTTTTAAAGGTAGAGCAAACGGTCTCCGCACTAGACCCTGACATCCGCTTCAATGTTATTTTAAAAGATACCGGCGAACGACTCATGTGGGAACAATTGCATCCGAAGCGGCTACTAAGGGAAACACGCAAACTGACTCGCCAAGTCCAACTATCCGCCCGCAAACTGCCAACCGTCCTTAACGAGACAATAAGAAAATGGGAAAACGGCGAGCCGCACTTGCAAATGAACATCAAACCAGACGATGATATGATGAGTCGCATCGAACGCATCGCCCATATGCTCATACTGAGTATTATGATGCTTGCCTTTAGCATTATCATTGCCGGTGTGATCATCGGCATCAAAATCAGTGGGGATAACTCACAGCTAACTAACGTGTACACCTTTCAAATCGTCCTATCCATCGCTTTTTTGATTACCATCTTATTTTTAATTACGATTTATATGATGTGGCGAAAGAAGAAATGAAAAAAAGGCATCAATCCCAATCGAGGATTGATGCCTTTTAACGTATGATTCCGACTGGGTTCGAACCAGCGACCTCTACCCTGTCAAGGTAGCGCTCTCCCAGCTGAGCTACGGAATCGTTTAACTGACAAGTATCATTTTATGAAAATTGCGAAGGAAAGTCAATGGTTTTTAGAAAAAATTTTCGATTCATGATGAATTAAGTATCATTTGATTGATATGTTTCATTCTTGCTTGTCGCATGAAATGTTAAGTTTTTTTAAATGTGACCAATTCGTTAAAAATTATGACAATAGTCCCTCAATTATTTTATATAATAGTATTATAATATTAGTTGTGTAGAGGGTTAAGGTGGTAATCATTAGAAAAAAGGGTATTTAATACTGGTAATATATGATTAAAATCAAGAAATAGGTAAATAATTTTTAGGGGGAGAATTGCTTTGGAGTTAAAGCATTTAATAATTGAGATTAATCGAAGTGTGGATGAGTTAGACTATGTTAAAGCTAGAAAGTATATTGAAGATAATATGGAAGTGTTGGAAGGAAATAGAACTAGCTTGAAAAGCAATGCTAGAGAAATTATGAAGTTTGTCAAAGAGAGGGTTAATTCAGGGATTGAGCCTATTTCTCGACAAGAGTTAGCGATTATACAGGCGGTTAACACATACGCTAATAAATTCGATTTGCGAGGAATTAAGACTGTTTTGAGAGATAAAGCAAAAGTATTTCAACGTGAGGATATTATTGATTTTCTAAATAGCGATGCTAAAACAATTTTAGAAAGTTTAGGTGTTATTAAGAAGCATTAATGAAAAGTCGACTAAAGAGTTGGCTTTTTTTTATTTAGCAATTTTAAAGAAAGAGCCTTTTCTTGCTACTAGAAGGCGAAAAAACTAAGATGGAGTTATGAATCAGATAATGGAGGGAACTCAAGTGGCGAAAACAATTATTGTACCAGTAGACGGCTCCGATGCAGCGTTGAAAGTAATCCCCTATGCAACCGAACTAGCTCAAGCATATGGAGATGATCTTCTATTGCTCAACATTCAAGCAACATTAAAAGAGTTAGGGATGCCAGCGATTACAAAAGCAAGTAGCATGATTGACCATAGTGAATATACCGTTGCTACAAAAATTAGAGTCGGTATTCCAGCAATAGAAATCGTTACAGAAGCACATGACCCAAACGTTCGATGTGTCGTCATGGCGATCGGAAAAGGACACCAAGAAGAAATAGGAAGCGTTAGCAAGCAAGTATTAGAACTGGCAACATGCCCGGTGATGTTAGTGCCTGAACATGCGGAAAATAGAAAGTGAGAGATAAAGAGATCGTTTTGAAAACCTGTTGCTTAGTTGGTAGGCAGCGGGTTTATTAAGTGTGTTCAAAAAAGTCGAAGAAATCGCTCGTAAAGTCAAAGAAACAGCTAGAAAGTCGAAGAACCTGCTCGTAAGGTGAAAGAAACGGCTAGAAAGTCGAAGAATCTGCTCGTAAGGTGAAAGAAGCAGCCAGAAAATCAATGAAAACTGACTTTCTGGACAGCTCCATCGTGTCATTTTTGTCTGAAATTTGGCTTGATTTTTATAGAAGTGTTTGCGCTAGCTGATATAGCTAATAAGTCCATTAAATATTTAGTGTTTGATTGTTGGTCACTAAGCTTTGCCTTTTCTGATGAAATTTCAATTTTAGATTCTTTTATTTCTGAAATTAATATTTTTGAGCCATCTTGCTTAATGATGTATTGCCTAATATAACCGTTTTCTCTTCGGGTTTCAAATTTCCCCTTTTTTCCTTTCCCATCTTTATCTTCTGGTAGTTTAAAATCTTCGAGTGTATAGGATTTGTTTTCGTTTCTTGAGTTTTTGTAGGACATAGAATCGATATTTCCGATTTTCATTTTGATTTCACCTCCTAATTATTTGTATCGGTAATATTTGGTGGATTTTGAGGCGTGTGTTGATTTATGATGGAATGGAAGGATTTAGAGTTAATCGATTTTTCTATCCTTGATGTAACAACATTGATTATTAAAACTTTAAAAAATGGGGGAAGATTAATTATGAAAATTGTTCATACACCGAATCATTTAGAGGCAAAAAATAAGCATGTGGAGAAATGTATTCAGTTTAATGAAACAAACGTGTTGAACATTCAATTAAAAGCCAATGAATTCATCCCAGAACACGACTTCAATGGCAATGTTTTAGTCATTGTCAGAAAAGGAAAAGTCCTTTTTGATGTAGAAGGCGAACAAGTAGAATTAACAAATGAGAATGTATTACAAATCGCTCCTCTCGAAAAACATGGATTGAAGGCGTTGGAGGATTCTGATATTTTGGTTGTTAAAACTTTGAGTTGAGTTTTTGGGGAAGGGATAGCGCAAGGTTTTATTGTAAAATTTGTTAAAGAGAGCGTTACCTTGACAGGGGAGAGGTCGTTAGTTCGTTCGAATCTAGTGGGTTGTTCTTTTTTTCTTTTTATTGGTAATGCTATAATAAAGCTAAAGAACAAGTTGAGGTGATCGAAATGGAATGGAAGGAAGTACGTTCATTGTATCCGAATCAATTTGTGAAATTGCAGGTGTTGAAATCTCGTTTAGATGGTAATCAGGAATTCATCGAAGATATAGCTGTTATTGGCACGGTCTCTGACGATAATGCGACTCTTGAGTTATTGCAGTCAAAAGGTGATCAACTTGTTTATCATACGAGTCACGAGGAGATTATTCTAAAAGTTCGTGGAGCTATTGGCTTACGAGGAAAAATGCGTTATGCAGATTGAGTATCGTGATGGTTTATTATTTACATCAATGGTGATTGTTTATCGAGGGAAGTCTAAGCTTATTGACAATATGGTTATTGATACAGGGGCAGCTAAAACATTGATTTCTCAAAATGTCGTAGAGGATATTGATCTTCGAGTAGAGATGGGAGATCATGTTGTTACGTATTATGGAATTGGTGGAAAAGAGCATGCTTTTACCAAACAAATTGACTCTATTTTTTTAGGGACGTTTCATAAAAGAGAGTATGAAATTGATTTTAGTGGAATGGATTATGAAGGTATCAATGGTTTATTAGGATTAGATATATTACTAGATGCTGGGTTTACGTTAGATTTAGAGAGATTAGAAATGTATCAAACTGGACAAAAATAAAGTCTGTTCCTTCATTCACAAGGAATCAGGCTTTTTTTACTTAGCTCCTTCCCTCCAAAAGGTTATAATAAATCCATCATCAAAATCTCTAGGAGGTTATTCAATGGATCTACAACTACAAGGAAAAAACGTTCTAATCACTGGCGGCTCTAAAGGAATCGGCAAGGCGATTGCTGAGGTGTTTTTGGCTGAGGGAGCGAATGTGTCGATTGCCGCTCGTGGGCTAGAGGCATTAGAGCAGGCGAAAGAGGAGCTTGGTGAGAACGTCGCTATTTATGCAGCGGATTTGACGAAGGCAGATGAGCGGGGAAAGTTGATGTCGTCTTTTATTGCTGAACATGGAACGATGGATGTGCTGGTTAATAATGCAGGTGGCAGCAACGGCGGTAAAGCGATGGAGACGGAGATGGATTTGTTTTATGAGGCGATGGAGCTGAATTATTTTTCAGCCGTTCATTTAAGTAAGTTAGCGGTGGTACATATGAAGCAAGCAGGCGCTGGGTCGATTGTGAACATTACGTCGATTTTTGGAAGAGAGAGCGGGGGCAAGGCGACGTATAATAATGCGAAATCGGCGTTGATTAGTTTTACGAAGTCGTTGGCCGATGAAGTGATTGCGGATGGTATTCGAGTTAATAGCATTGCGCCGGGGAGTGTTTTGCATGAAACGGGCAATTGGAAAAAGCGGTTAGAGGCAGATCCGGAGGGAATTCGAACGTTTGTGGACAATGAGATTCCAGCGGGGCGTTTCGGTACACCGGAAGAAGTGGCAAATGTGGCTGTTTTTCTTGCATCTGAAAAAGCATCTTGGATTGTCGGAGCGAGTATTAATGTCGATGGTGGTCAATCGCGAATGAATTTTTAAAATTATGTATTTTTCGAAAAAACGATAACTGGTATGATGATTATATTCGATATTTTCATCAGGAAAGAGAGGAATACAGATGTTAAAACAGCAAATTTCTCCATTGAATAAAGAGGTTGGTCAGCAAGTGGCCGCTTATATTGATACGTTAACGAAGCCGAAAGGGAGTCTTGGTCGTTTAGAAGAGTTGGCGATTCAGCTCGCTGAAATGACAGGACAGTCTTTTCCAGAGGTGACGCCACCGGGAGTGATCGTGTTTACGGCGGATCATGGGATTGCGAAGGAAGGTGTGTCAGCTTTTCCACAGGAAGTCACGGTCCAAATGGTGAGTAATTTAGTGCATGGCGGAGCAGCGATTAATGTGTTTAGTCGACAAATAGGAGCGATTTCTAAAGTGGTCGATGTCGGAGTTGCGGGTGATGTGAAGGAAGCAGAGGTCTTGAATCGAAAAGTTCGCTATGGAACAGGTAATTTTTCAAAGGAACTAGCGATGACAAGAGCAGAAGCGCAGCAAGCGTTAGAAGTTGGTTATGCAGAAGCGGTCGATTTAATTGAAAAAGGGATTAAATGTTTAATTGTTGGTGAAGTAGGTATTGCGAATACAACGACGAGTAGTGCAATTTTAGCGAGTATTACCCAGTGTGATCCTGCTTCGATTGTCGGACATGGGACAGGCATTACGACGGAGCAATTGAAGCATAAAGCTGAGGTGATTGAGCGAGCGCTTGCTTTTCATCAACCTAATGCTGAGGACGGCTTAGATATTTTATCAAAAGTGGGCGGTTTGGAAATTGCGGCGATGGCTGGAGCGATGATGGCGGCGGCTGAGCATCGGATTCCAATTTTACTAGATGGATTTATTTGTTCGACAGCGGCGTGTGTGGCGAAATTAATGGAGCCGTTAGTTGCGGATTATATGATTTTATCTCATCATTCGGTTGAACCCGGACATGTGCAAGCGATGGATTATTTACAAAAACAGCCGTTGTTGCAGTTAAATATGAGATTAGGAGAGGGAACAGGAGCGGCTGTTGCTTTTCCAATTTTGCAATCGGCGACGTTGATGGTGAAGGAAATGGCGACCTTTACTTCGGCGAATGTGTCGAATATAGAGTAAAAGAAGAAGGGGACATGCGTAATTTGTTTATGCATGTCCCTTTTATTCATACTAAAGGCTTGTACAAAAGTGCAAGCTTTTTTGTTTTGTCGTTTATTCATTTCGAAATGAATTATGATCATTTGCATAAAGGGAAATTTCTATCAGGATCTTGTTTTTTCTGTTTTTTATGGGAAAAACAAGGATTTAAAGGGATTTTAAAGTTAAATTTGTCTATTTTTCAAAAATGGCATAAATGTTGCAAATATTTTTAAAATTTAATATTGACATAATTTATTTTAGGAAGGGTTGTGCTATATGGAGAACTTGGGGACTTATGTTATTTATGTGATTATGGCTTTTGCGATCCTAGGGGCGTTTGCAGCAATTCGTAATGAAGAAGAAGGAATGGGAAAAGAGTTTATGGAAGGGATCTACACGATTGGTCCGATCTTTATTCCGATTGCGGCGACGTTAGCTTCGATTCCTTATTTATCAAAGTTTATTGAATTCGCTTTTGGTCCGCTTTTTTCAGCGATTGGTGCGGACCCAGCGATGGCAGCGACTACGTTCATTTCTAGTGATATGGGTGGGTATCAGCTTGCCGATGTGTTAGCAAGTGATCGGGAAAATTGGATTATTGCTACGGTGAACGGCATTATTATGGGACCTCATATTATTTTTACGATTCCAGTGGCACTGGCGATGTTGCAAAAACGTGATCATAAATATTTAGCGCTTGGGATGATGTCGGGGGTGCTTACTGTTCCAATTAGTGTGTTTATTACAACGAGCATTTTGGCATTAACGGATGCGAAAATACGAGATACGATTAGCACAACAGCAGATTCGACGTATCAGTTGTCGATGTCGATCAGTACGATTTTAATTAATCTTCTGCCGTTAATAGCTGTTGGGGTGTTTATCGCTATTGGGCTACGGATGTTCCCTAATGCGATGATTAAAGGATTTATGGCGATTGGCTGGTTTATGAGAACAGCAATGATCTTAATTCTTGTTTGTTCGATTGTTGAATATTTTACAGGTGTGTTTTCGACGATATTCGGGGGCTGGGGCTTCGATCCGATTATTGCGGATGCCGAGGATCAGTTTAGGGGATTAGAGATTGCTGGATATATCGGCATTATGCTCGCTGGGGCGTTTCCGATGGTGTATGCGATTCAAAAATATTTGGCGAAGCCGCTTGAATTTTTCGGTAAGAAATTGGGTTTGAGTAGTATAGGAAGTGCTGGAGTGATCGCTGCAACAGCCAATCCACTTGCTTTGTTTAAAATTATTCAAGACATGCCAGCAAAAGACAAAGTATTAACGATTGCCTATGCGATTAGCGGAGGTTGGATGATTGGGGACCAGTTAGCGTTTCCGGCAAACTTCCAACCAACGATTATTATTCCGGTGATGCTAGGAAAATTTCTGGGGGCGATTTTAGCGATTATGCTAGCGTATCGTATTTCTGTCCCAAAAGCGTTAGAGCTTGAGAGAATAGAGAAGCTAGATGAGGTAGCAAATCAGAATAAAGGGAAAGTGAATGAGAATCAATCTTCTCTTGAAGCAACAAGTTAATAAGAAACGCCAAAAATCGATAATAAACGATAAAATCACAGCAAATATAAGGGGGATTAATGGGAAATTCCCAACTTTAGACTCGAGTTATTTCGAGTCTTTTTTTAGTTTCCGCATGATAAAATATTGACATAATTATGAAAAAAGGAGGATGTCATGTCTATTCCAATTATGAAGACGAAGTTAATGGTTCCAACGGTTCATGGAGATTTTATTCGATTGGCAAGACTGTTTAAAAAGCTGAAAACTATATCAGATTATCCGTTAACATTGATTCATGCCAGTGCTGGTTATGGCAAAAGTACAGGGCTTGCGTTGTACGCGCAAGATGAGAATGAAAGATGTTGTTGGTATACGGTTTCCGCTATGGATGATGACATGATCCCGTTTTTAACTTATTTGGTTCATGCGGTACGGTCAAAGTTTCCGATGTTTGGAGATGAGTTATTACAGTATATGGATCAAATGGATCGCTACATACGTGAGGATGAGCTGAATGCTCTTTGCTCGTTGTTTATTAATGAGGTGGTTTCATTACAGGAGGAGCTAGTAATTATTCTGGATGACTTTCATCAAGTGGAACATTCGATGATGATTAATCGCTGGATGGAGAAAATGATTGAGCACCGTCCTCATCAGCTTCATATCGTAATCGCCAGCAGAAGTCGTCCGAGCTGGCATGTGCTGACGAAAATGAAAGTGAGTGGACAATTGTTAGAGATTAGTCAGAAGGATTTAAAACTGACGATGGAAGAAATGGAATTACTATTTACAGAGTTTTATCATGTGTCGTTAACAGAAAGAGAGTTACAGCAAATTTATGAGTGGACAGAAGGCTGGGTCATTGCATTAGGGATGATGGCGCAGCATTTGGCGGAAAACGGTGATTTAACGAATGTATCTAGTCAAGCATCATACTCCCTGCAAGAGTTGTTTCAATACTTGTTGTTTGAGGTATTCTCTAAACAACCGTCCATGATCCAACAATTTTTGGAGCAGACCTGTATTTTTGAAGTGGTTTCTGAACAGAAATGCACGCATATACTAGGCATTCCTTATTCAGGAGCGATGCTTGAGGAGTTGACAAGTAAAAATTTATTTATCCAAAAAATTGGTGAGGATAAGTACAAATATCATGCCTTGTTTCGCGAGTTTTTAGAGAAGCAATTTCGGACGAAGCAGCCGGAGCGGTATGAGCTGTTACAGAAGCAAATTGCTTGTTTTTTTGAACAAAATGGGCAGTGGGAGCAAGCGTTAATTTTTTATAAAAAATTAAATAAGCTAGAGTCGATGGCGGCGATCTTAAATAAATATGGGTTTGCAATGTTGCAAAGCGGCAAGCTTGAAGGGCTTTATGATTGGCTTTCGCTTATTCCAGACACCGAATTAAATGTTTATTATAAGCTTTGGCATTTAAAAGGAGAGGTGCTTCGCTATCGATCAGCCTATCAAGAAGCGGAGTACTGTTATGATCAAGCGATTATTTATGCCGAAACACAGCAGGACTATCTTGAAAAAAGTCGGGCGTTAGAAGGGAAAGCGCGCATTTATTTAGACACGATTCAGCCTTACCATGCGGAGCGTCTGTTGTATCAAGCGATTGATTTAAGGGAAAAAAATGAGGAAAGTACGACAGAAGAGATTGCGGAGTTGTATCAGCTTCTGGCTGAAAATTTAATCAATGCTGGAAAGGCTTCCAAAGCGGAGAAGTGGATTCAGCGAGCAAAAGCGTTAAATGTGCCGATAAAAGATCGTCATTTAGAGGCGCGTTTATATTTACGGACTGGCCGATTTAAACGTGCAAAAGAGATGTTAACGGAAACGCAACTAGCGATAGACATCGATGAGAAAAAAGAGTTGCCGCAGTCTCATCGGGAAACGGAGTTATTGCTGTCGTTAATTGCTTCATTCACTGGAGACGGGAAACAAGCGAAGGAGCTAGCTCAAGATTCGATTGATCTTGGTTTACATGTGGAAGCGCCTTTTGTGGAAGCGTGTGGATGGATTCGCATGGGTCATGCCGTACAGCTCACAGATCAACATGAGCTTTCTTTAGCGAAGCAGTGTTATGAAACATCTCTGCAAATGATGGACGATCTCCATGTGAGCCGTGGAAAAGCTGAGCCTCAAATGGGATTATGTCTTTTGTTTGGGCGAAGCGGAGAGTATGAACGAGCAATCGAAGCGGGAAGAAGTGCTCTGAAGGAAACGGAGAACGTACATGATGTGTGGCTATCAGCCCTCATTACGTTAAGTATGGGACTTGCGGCTATTTATAATCGTCGAATAGAGGATGCGATCGACTTTTTGAAAAAGGCAGAGCAACTGGCTCGTCTAACGGAAGATGACTATATTAAGATGTTTTGTCATTTCTGGCAAGCGGTTATTTATTATGAACGAGCGGAGAACGAATTATTTATTAAACATTTCTCGCCATTTATGAAGCTCGTTCAACTGCGAGATTATGAATTTATTTTTTATCATCGAACGATGTTTGGACCGCTCGATTTGCAATTATTTCCTCACTTATTTGTAGAGGCTACTAAGCAAAATATCTATCCTGATTATATTGCGAGGCTGCTGCACCGAATGGGGTTAGCGAAGCTGCAATCTCATCCTGGATATACGCTGCGTGTACAAGCTCTTGGCCCTTTCCGTATTTGGCTTGGGGATAAAGAGGTGGAAGAGCGTCAATGGCAGCGTGGCAAGGCAAAAGAGTTATTCCAGTTGTTTATTACTCATCATAAACAGCTACTACCGAAAGAAGAAATTTTTCAAAAGCTATGGCCAGATCAAGATGAAGTCAGCTGTTCCCGGGATTTTAAGGTAGCATTAAATGCTGTGAATAATGTATTAGAGCCACAAAGAAAGGCCCGTTCAGCGTCATTTTTTATTAAACGGGAAGGCACAACCTATGGTCTTAATCCAGATGCTGTGCTTGAAATGGATGTGACTCAATTTGAGCAGTGGATTGAAATGGGATTAGAAGAAGGAGATAAAGAAAAAGCATTATCGTGCTTAGAAAAGGGAATGAAATACTATAATGGCGACTTTTTAGCCGAGCGCCGTTATGATGAATGGTGCAGCAGTGAACGAGAACGTTTGCTCATCTACTATTTGCGAGGAGCCGAAAAGCTGGCTCAGCTCGCTGTTCGCAACGAAAACTACGAAGCAGCTATTCAATGGTGTGAAAAAATTATTGAGCGAGATGAAACTTGGGAAGAGGCGTATCGCTTACTGATGTACAGCTATTATCGAAAAAATAATCGGCCACAAGCGATTAAATGGTACCAAAGATGTAATCAAATTTTGGAAGAAGAACTGGGCGTTCGCCCGCTCGAACCAACGCTATATATGTATCAAATGATAATGGAAGCGAAATAAAGTGATGTTAAACCCGCATTTTTTTGCGGGTTTATTAGTGTTGATCGGTAACTTTAATTTTTAGAAAAATCAGAAAATAAAACTTTTGGTCTATTGCTGAACAGAATAACACCTCTTTATAATAAAAACTGAGAGGTGAGTCAGTTGTCAGAAAATACATCAGCCAAAATAAAGTTAACAGCAAAAGGTCAAATGACACGTCAAAAGCTACTTGCAACAGCAGAAATCATCTTTGGAGAGAAAGGCTATTATGAAACGTCTGTTGTTGATATTACGCAGCGAGCGGGTGTTTCACAAGGAACATTTTACAATTACTTTCCAACGAAGTATGCGATTTTTGAAGAGTTAGTCATGCAGTTGAGTAGAGATGTGCGGTTTGAAATCAAAAAGGCGATCGCCGCTGCCGAAAGTCATGAAGACGCTCAACGAATTGGCTTTCAAACATTTTTCTTATGGGTGAAAAATCATCACAATCTATACAGCATCATCCAACAAGCGCTTCTTGTTGATGTCAAATTGTATCGCTATTACTATGATCGATTAGCGAATGGCTATATGAAAGCGCTCTCGAAAGCGATGGAGGATGGTGAATTTAAATCGTTAAATCAAGAGGCGATTACTTATTGCTTAATGGGGATTGGACAGTTTTTAGGGATGAGATGGGTGTATTGGGAAGAAGAGTCCGTACCTGATGACGTGTTCGAAAGTGCGATGGATATGGTGTTTCATGGTTTAAAGCAATAAATTATTAAAGGAGATGAAAGCGAGGATGGAGCAAATTTCTACATGGATTGAAAAACGGGCAATGATAAATCCGCATCGTCTGGCGCTATTAGATCAAAGGCGCCGACTCACCTATTTTGAGATGAATAACGAAATGAATCGATGGGCTTATTATTTGCGAAAAATAGAAATGCTTCAACAAGGGGATCGAGTTGGGCTGTATTTCAATAATCGAATAGATTACGTGTTATTGCTGTTTGCCATTGCTAAAATTGGGGCGATCGCTGTTCCGCTGAATACTCGTCTTACTTCCGAAGAACTATCGTATCAAATGGCAGATAGTGAAATGAGTATGCTGATCTATGAACATGAATTTCATAGGACAGTCGCAACATTAACAAACGAACATCCACAAGTTACCACTCAATCGATTGAATCTATCACTTTACCACCACTTCAAGAAACCTACACTTCACATGATTTTCCAATCATCGATGCTTCCACACCTTATATGATTTGTTATACATCTGGTACGACAGGTCGTCCGAAAGGCGCCGTTTTAACACAAGAAAATATGTTTTGGAATGCGGTCAATAATTGCACGAGTATTGACATCAATTCAATGGATCGCACGCTTGTCTTATTGCCGTTTTTCCATATTGGCGGAATTGGGTTATTTGCTTTTCCAACATTTTTTGCCGGCGGAACGGTAGCGGTATTAGGTAAATTCGATCCGGGCGAGGCGTTAAATATGATCCAACGTGAACAGATTTCCGTCATTATGGGGGTTCCGACCATTTTTGATGTGATCCGAAAACATGAGGACTTTTTCCAGACGAATTTAAGCTCCGTTCGTATCTTTTGCAGTGGAGGAGCCCCTTGTCCGAAAGAGTTGATTGAGTTTTATTTACAGCAAGGACTGCCCTTTTATCAAGGCTATGGCTTAACGGAAACGTCACCTACCGTATTTATGCTCGCAAAAGAAGATTACAAGCGAAAAATAGGTTCGGTAGGTAAGCCTGTTTTGTACACGGATATTAACATTGTAGATGAAAATCATTGTCCAGTAGCGGTCGGTGAAATTGGAGAATTGGTCGTTAAAGGACCTAACGTGATCAAGGAATATTGGCGGTTGCCTGCCGAAACGAAGCAAGCGATAACAGATGGCTGGTTTCATACCGGAGACTATGCGAAGGCAGATGAAGAAGGCTTTATCTATATCATCGGTCGCAAAAAAGAGATGATCATTTCCGGTGGAGAAAATGTGTATCCGCTTGAAATTGAACAAGTGTTGAGAGAAGAAGTAGCAATTGATGAAGTGGCCGTCATTGGTGTTTCAGATGAGAAGTGGGGAGAGGTTCCCTTTGCTTTTCTCGTCGTAAAAGAAAACTATTCCATCACGGAAGAACAGTTAAAGCAAGCTTGCTTAAGTAAACTAGCAAAGTATAAAATTCCTAAATCATTTGTCATCGTATCTGAACTACCAAAAAATGCAGCGGGGAAAGTGGATAAAAAGCAATTAAAAGCTTTATTAACAAAAGAAAGTATGTTGAAAGGAGAATAGTCATGATCGGTATTTCATCTACAGCTATTTATACACCGAAACATGCTGAAACAGCTGCTGATTTAGCAGGAAAAACAAGCATTCCGGAAGAGGTGATCATTGAAAAATTTGGCTTGTGTAAAAAGCATGTTGCTCTAGAGAATGAACATGTATCGGATTTGGCGATTAAAGCAGGAATGGAAATTTTAAAAGAAGTAGACCCGGAGGAAATTGATGTCGTGATTTATTTTGGCAGTCCTCATAAAGATTATTATGTTTGGTCTGTCGCCACGAAAATTCAACATGAGCTTGGGTGCAAAAATGCCTATGCGTTTGAGCTAATGAATGTAAGTTCCTGCTTCCCCATTGCTTTAAAAGTAGCGAAGGATATGTTGAAATCTGATAAAACTATTCGAAATATTCTGTTAGTAGGCGGCTGTAAGGAGTCGCAAATTATTGATTATGAAAATCCACGTTCACGTTTTATGTTCAATTTTGCCGATGGAGGAGCGGCAGCATTAGTTTCAAGAAATTTTTTAAAGAGTACGATCTTATCATCAGCTATCATCACAGACGGGTCATTCCATGATGATGTCAAAATTCCAGCTGGAGGGTCTGTGCTAGTTCCAAGTGTGGAAACAGTAGCTGAACGTCAGCATTATATTGATGTAAAAGACCCATTAAGTATGAAAGAACGGCTAGATCCCGTGTCTATCCCAAACTTTGTGTCGGTCGTTGAACAAGCTTTAGATCGAAGCGGTTATTCTGTTGGAGATATTGCGATGCTTTTACCGCTTCATACGAAACGCTCAATGTTTCAAGAGCTTTTGACCGCTTTACAGTTAAAGGATCACCAAGCTCTTTATTTAGAAGATTATGGCCATATGTCTGCCTTAGATCCTTGTTTTGGTTTGCACCTAGCAGAGAAGCAGGGGCTTTTGCATAAGGATGATCTAATTGTCACTGTGAGTGCAGGAACTGGATACACCTGGGCGGCGACTGTTTTGCAATGGCAAGGAGATGTCTAAATAGTCCGTGCGCTGCTGAACAAGCGCCTTCCGCTTTTCGCGATGTCCAGCTCCGCCTCCTAGACACTCGAGTCAAATGCCAGCCTGACTGCATGGCTGAAGAACGCCATTTCGTCATTCTGTCATTTGCTTGTCGTGTCTGAACAGTCGGCTCCGCTTTTCTATGTAACTCATTTGTAACTTGTTTTATTTATGATAGGTGTACAGAGGGGATTTTATTTTGAATATGCAAAAGGGGGAAGAGAAATGAAGAGGATCACGCGTCATACGTTGTTTTTGTTAATGGTTGCCTTTGTTATGGCTTTTGCTAGTGGTTGTACGTCTAGTGATACGAACAGCGGTGGGGATAGCAATGGAGGAAATAGTGAGGAACCGATTAAAGTCGGGGTGTTGGCTTCGTTAACGGGTGGACTTGAGGCGTATGGAAAGCAGACGGTGAATGGGTTTGAGCTTGGTTTAGATTATGCCACGGATGGTACGCAAGAAGTAGCTGGAAGAAAAATCGAATTTATCGTTGAAGATACGGAAACAAAACCGGAAGTAGCGGTTCAAAAAGCAACGAAATTGTTAGAGGAAGATGAAGTGGACTTTTTAGTTGGATCTTCAAGCTCAGGAGATACATTAGCGGTTTTACCGTTAGCTGAGGAATATGAAAAAATTATGATCGTTGAGCCTGCGGTAGCTGATAGCATTACAGGTTCTGAATTCAATCCTTATATTTTTAGAACAGCTCGTAACTCGTCTCAAGATGCGATTGCTGGAGCGGCAGCTATCGCCAAAAAAGGTGTGAAAATTGCTACTCTTGCACCAGATTACTCCTTTGGTCGTGATGGAATTAAAGCGTTTAAAGAAGCGGCGACAAAGCTAGGAGCTGAAATTGTTCACGAGGAGTATGCGGATCAAAAGGCAACAGATTTCACATCTAATATTCAGAAAATCATTGATGCGAAGCCTGATTACTTATTTGTTGTTTGGGCAGGGGCGAATTCTCCTTGGAATCAAATTTCTGATATGAAGCTACAAGAAAAAGGCATCAAAATTTCAACAGGTGCGCCAGATATTGCCGCTTTATCTTTAATGAAGCCATTAGTCGGTATGGAAGGGTTCACTGTTTATTATCATGAACTTCCAAACAATGATGTGAATAAGTGGCTCGTTGAAGAACACAAGAAGCGTTTTGATGGCCAAGTACCAGACTTGTTTACGCCTGGTGGGATGACTTCTGCGATGGCGATTGTTGAGGCGGTAAAACAGACAGATGGTGATACAGATGGACAAACTCTCATCGACACAATGGAAGGGATGAGCTTCGAGTCTCCGAAAGGGAAAATGACATTCCGCCCGGAGGATCATCAAGCATTGCAAACTTTATACGCAATTAAGCTAGAGGAAAAAGAGGGGGTAGATTATCCTGTACCGGTTTTAATTAGAGAATTAACACCGAAAGAAACAGCTCCTCCGATTTTAAATAAATAATCTTCATGTGGGCTGTCTCAATCGTATGTATGAGACAGCCTGCTCTAAATTGAACACATTGGTGGTGAATAGGATGAATGCACTCATTGAAACGAAGGATGTAAGTATTCACTTTGGTGGTCATACAGCGGTCGATGCTGTGACTTTTGAAATGCCTGAGCATCATTTTAAATCGATTATTGGTCCGAATGGGGCTGGAAAAACGACTTTTTTTAACTTGCTTAGTGGACAATTGATGCCTAGTAGCGGCCAAATTTATTTTCGAGGAAAAGATATCACGAGTTTATCTCCAACCGAGAGAACACGAACAGGGATTGGACGATCCTTTCAAATTACAAATGTTTTTCCGAATTTAACGGTATTAGAAAATGTTCGCTTAGCCGTTCAGTCGCAGTTAGGGGTGCGCTATCAAATGCTCGTTCATTCGAAAAAGTACAAGGAGATGACAGAAAAAGCACTTCAATGGCTAGAACTCGTTCTGTTAGCAGACAAAAAAGATGCATTAGCCGTCAACTTAGCACATGGAGAAAAACGAAAGCTAGAAATTGCGATGCTTTTAGCACTAGAAACGGATGTTTTACTTTTAGATGAACCGACAGCTGGTATGTCACTTGAAGAGGTGCCAGCGATATTAGAAACGGTGAAAAAGATTAAAGACAAGGGAGATCGAACGATTATTTTAATCGAGCACAAAATGGATATGATTATGGATTTATCCGATTCGATTATGGTGTTGTTTAACGGGCGGTTGCTTGCCGATGATACACCGGAAGCGATTATGAAAAATGAAACCGTTCAAACAGCATATTTAGGAGGTCTATATGAATGAGTACACTTTTACAAGTGGATCAAATTGAAACGTATATTGACCAATTTCACATATTGCAAGGTGTTTCCTTTAACGTTAAGCAAGGAGAGGTGACAGTTTTACTTGGGCGAAATGGAGCTGGAAAAACGACAACGTTGCGAACGATTATGGGCTTAAATCCGGCAGCGACAGGAACGATTCTTTTTAAAGGTCAAGAAATTCAACAGCTGCCTACGTATACGATTGCTTTAAATGGAATTGGCTACGTTCCAGAGGATCAGGGGATTTTTTATGATTTAACGGTGGAAGAAAATATGAAGGTAGCTATGAGGAAAGAAAACGATGTCACAAAGGAACGGCTTGAATGGATATTGGCGTTGTTTCCGGATTTGAAAAAATTCTGGCATAAGCCGGGTGGGTTGTTAAGTGGAGGACAAAAACAAATGCTCTCGATTGCGCGAGCGTACGTTAATGAAAATGACTTGCTTTTGATTGATGAGCCGAGCAAAGGGCTTGCCCCAATTGTTGTTGATAAGGTGATGGAGTCGATTATGCAGATGAAGGAGAAAACGACGATCGTGCTTGTGGAGCAAAATTTCTACATGGCGAGTACGATTGGAGACCATTTTTATATTGTGGATGACGGGAAAACCGTGACAGATGGTGCAATGAAGGAATTGAAAGAAGATGAACAACTTCGAAGAAAATATTTGGGAATTGCTTAAAGAAGGGAGGGTATTTCCGTGGATGTGTTAATGAACCTTGTTTTAAATGGACTAGCGACAGGGATGCTCATTTTTTTACTGGCTGCTGGGTTAACGCTGATCTTTGGATTAATGGATGTATTGAATTTCGCTCACGGTGGCTTGTTTGCTTGGGGAGCTTATAGCGGTGTTTGGTTTTACTCTGTGACGGGAAGTTTTTTTATCGGAATTATTGGTGCGATTATTACGGGGTGTTTATTAGGGCTGATGACGGAAAAGTGGATTATTAAGCCGGTTTATGGGAATCATGTGCAGCAAATTTTAATTACACTTGGCCTTATGCTCGTACTATCGGAAATGCTGAAAGTCGTTTGGGGACCGAATCAAATTTCAGCCGCGCCTCCCGATTATTTGACAGGAAGTTGGGAAGTGGCTGGGATTACGATCATTAAATATCGTGCGTTTATTATTTTGATTGGCTTTCTTGTCTTTTTCCTTGTTCAATACGTATTGAAAAATACAAAAATTGGTCTTGTTGTTCGAGCTGGGGTGATGGATAAGGAGATGATCCAAGCGCTAGGGATTAATATTCAGAAGGTATTTATGCTTGTGTTTATGGTTGGGGCTGGAATGGCGGCACTTGGTGGAGTGCTGTTTGGTCCATATTCTGGCGTGATTCATGCTGGAATGGGAATGGAATTTGCGATTCTTGCGTTTATCGTGGTCGTCATAGGTGGGATGGGAAGCTTTAGTGGTTCGTTATTTGCAGCGATTTTAGTTGGTTTATCAGGTTCATTAATGGCCTATTATGTACCGGATTTAGCGTTAGCGGCCAATATGTTATTAATGGCGATCGTCTTAGTGTTTCGACCGCAAGGATTATTTGGGGCGAAGGGGTGAAATTTGTGACTTGGTATCAACAAAACAAACAGACGGTGTTGTATTCGATCATTGCAGCTTTTCTCCTTTTATTGCCGTTTATTTATGATTCGCGCAGTATGTTAATTTTGTTCACGCAAATCTTTATCTTTGCTATTTTTGCGATGAGCTATGATATTCTTCTTGGCTATACTGGAATTGTTTCTTTCGGTCATGCGATGTTTTTTGGAATTGGCGCTTACACGATGGGAATCTTTATGAAGCAATTTGAACCGACTCCCTTTTATTTTTTATTAGCGGTACTTTTCACTGTTTTATTTACTGGGATATTAAGCTATATTGTTGGCTTATTGACATTGCGATTGAAAAGTCATTTCTATGCGATGCTCACGTTAGCTCTTTCTGGTTTATTCCTCGTATTAGCGGAAAAGTGGCGGACGTTAACATTTGGGAATGATGGGTTTACGTTTCGTGTGCCGGACTTCGCCAAGGATCGTACCGATTTTTATCTTATCTGTTTAGTTACTATGATCGTTGTGTTTGTCTTGTTACAGCGATTTACTCATTCACCATTAGGGAAAGTGTGGCAAGCGATTCGGGAAAATGAGCAGCGAACAGAGTCACTCGGTTATCAAGTGCTTCATTATAAAATTATTGCCTCGGTTGTCGCTGGAGTCATTGCGGGTTTAGCAGGAAGTTTATACTCGGTGTCGTTACGATTTGTGAATACGAGTGTGTTTGCGATGGATGTGACCTTGGATGCTCTATTAATTACGATCATTGGTGGTGTAGGAACACTAGTTGGAGCGATTATTGGGGCTGGATTGATTGAGTTTGCTCATCATTGGTTAACGGAACTTGCGAAAGTGCATTGGATTTTCGAACGGTGGATTATCTTCTTTGGGATTATTTATATTTTAGCTGTTATGTTCTTTCCACGCGGTATCGTTGGCACATTGGCGAAACTAAGAAATAAGCGGAAGAGCAAAGCGCAAGAAGCTCCTCAACAGAAAAAAGATATAGCCAGCTAAAACATCGTCATATATCTGCTGAAACCGACAATAAGTGGAAAATAGCTAGCGATATAAGCAGGAATTTTAGTTTATATCGTGGAAGAAAGGAAGAGTTAGAATAAATTCCTAATTTTTGACGAATGAACGTACGAGGGGTGTAAAAACATTTCAATAAGGGAAAAGGGGAATAAATATGACAACTGTTGCATTAAATAAAGTAACATTAGCTAATGGAGAAACATTGTCGTATCGAGAACGCCAAGGTGGAAGTGAACCGTTATTGTTAATTCATGGGAATATGACCTCTTCTAAACATTGGGATGTGCTCATTGATCATTTGGACAAGCAGTATAAGGTATATGCTGTTGACTTGCGTGGGTTTGGAGGATCAACTTATCATGAGCCGGTTCGGTCGATTAAAGATTTTTCTGATGATGTGAAACAGTTTGTTGATGAAATTGGATTGGAAAACTTCTCTATCATCGGTTGGTCCACAGGTGGGGCTGTCGCTATGCAGTTCGTTGCAGATCATCCAGGGCTATGTGACCAGCTCATCTTATTGGCATCTGCTTCTACTAGAGGATATCCGTTTTTTGGGTCGACTCCAGAGGGGCTACCGGATGTATCGAACCGTTTAACCACATATGAAGAAATAAAAGCAGATCCTACAAAAACGATCATGATTCAAAAAGCTTATGATATGAATAATCGAGAGCTACTTAAAGGACTTTGGAACATGTTAATTTATACAGAGAAGCAGCCTGAGCCGGCTCAGTTTGAGGCATACGTAGATGATATGCTCACTCAGCGAAATTTAGCTGAAGTATATCATGCGTTAAATACGTTTAATATCAGTAAAGCTTACAATGGGGCGGTGGATGGAACGAATCAAGCAAAGGACATTACGATTCCAGTTTTAGTGCTGCGTGGTGATCGAGATTTTGTTATTACGGCGGAAATGACATCGGAAATCATCGAGGATTTAGGCGATCATATTGAATTTGTTGAGCTAACGAATTGTGGTCATTCTCCACTTGTTGATGATCTGGAGCAGTTAAATTCAGAAATCACTAAATTTTTAGAGAAATGAGGAACGAAGAATGAGATTAAAAGACAAGGTTGCGATTATTACGGGGGCAGCTAATGGGATCGGTCTTGCGGCAGCGGAGCTTTTTGCTAAACAGGGAGCAAAGGTTGTTATCGCTGATTTTGATGAGGAGCTAGGCGCAAAACGTGTTCAAGAGTTGACTGAAAAAGGCTATGATGTCGCTTTCTCAAAGGTGAATGTCGTTGATCGTGATAGTGTCGATGCAATGGTAAAGTTAACAATAGACCGCTATGGTCATATTGATATTTTAGTAAATAACGCTGGTATTACGCGAGACGGAATGCTTTGGAAACTGTCAGCGGATGATTTTCAACGGGTGCTAGATGTAAATTTAAAAGGGGTATTTAATTGCACTCAATCCGTGATCCCTCATATGATTGCACAAGGGAGCGGAAAGGTGATTAACACCTCATCTGTCTCAGGTGTCTATGGAAATGTCGGACAGACGAACTATGCGGCAGCTAAAGCTGGCGTGGTCGGTATGACAAAATCATGGGCAAAGGAGCTTGGACGAAAAGGAATCAATGTTAATGCAGTAGCTCCTGGCTTTGTCGAAACTTCCATGGTAGCAACTGTACCTGAGAAAATTTTAGACCAGCTAAAAACAACGATTCCACTTGGTCGCTTAGGAAGTCCAAATGATGTGGCTAATGCATATTTATTCCTTGCCTCTGATGAATCTAACTATGTGAATGGAATCACGCTTCATGTGGATGGCGGGATTATGATGTAACTATATATTTGTTCAAAAAGCAGAGGAGACATCCTCTGTTTTTTTTGTAACTATGTTGTAACTCTCAAACAGTATGATTAATACATAGGGTGGAGAAATGAAAGAATGGATGACATTTATGCTGGAAGTGAGGGGGAATAATGTGAAATGGGAATTAGACTGGCTTGAAAATAGGACACGATTAACACCGTGGAAAACAGCAGTGATTGATGCGGAGCTTCAGCAAAGGTGGAATTATCAACAAATCAATCGGCGAGCACAAGCTTTAGCTTGTTTTTTATTAGAAAAAAAGGTGGAGAAGGGAGATCGTGTTGCCCTGATCTCGCCTAATCATATTAGTTATTTTGATTTTATGTTTGCTTGTGCCAAAATCGGGGCGATCTTTGTTCCGATCAATTGGCGCTTATCTATTCAAGAAGTGAAGTGCATTTTAGTGGATTGCTCGCCAAAATTAGTTGGTTACCATGATGTATTTAAAGAAATGATGGATGCGCTTTCGTTTCAGCAAGAACGCTATTTTTGCGTTTCATCATTTGAATATGAAATAGGAATGAACCAAGAAAGTGAACCATTTGTGTTGACTGTTGCGATCGAACAGGAAGATCCGCTGATGATGATCTATACAGGTGGAACAACAGGAAAGCCAAAAGGAGTCGTCTTGTCTCATCGGGCGATTTTATGGAATGGATTGAACACCGCTGTTAGTTGGAATTTAACGGCGGATGATACGACACTCACGTATTTGCCGATGTTTCATACAGGAGGACTGAATGCCTTAACAACACCAGTACTGATGCTCGGCGGTACCGTCGTCATCGGCCGTCAGTTTGATCCGCTTGAGGCGATGGAAGCATTAAATCAATATCGTTGTACCATTGTGTTATTCGTGCCAACGATGTATCAAATGATGATTCAGGAGCCGGCATTTGATGAAAGCTCATTTCCGTCGATGAAGGTATTTTTATCTGGAGGAGCTCCTTGCCCATTAAGCGTTTACGAAGCGTTTATAAATAAAGGAATAGCTTTCAAAGAAGGATATGGATTGACGGAAGCGGGGCCGAATAACTTTTATATTGATCCAGAAGAAGCAAAATTGTATCGTGGTTCAGTTGGAAAGTCGATGCTCTTTAATCAAATCAAGTTGTTAAAAGAAGATGGAACAGAAGCGGCTGTAGGCGAGGTTGGGGAGTTGTTAATTCAAGGAAAGCATACGTTTTCTGCTTATTGGAATAATCACGCAGCGACGGCTGAAGTGTGGCAAGATAATTGGCTACACACCGGTGATTTGGCGAGAATCAATGAAGCGGGCTATTGCTTTATCGTTGGTCGAAAGAAAGAAATGATCATTTCAGGTGGAGAAAATATTTATCCGCTTGAGGTCGAGCAATGCCTATTACAATTTCCTGAGATTGAAGAAGTAGCTGTGATCGGATTACCAGATGAGAAGTGGGGAGAAAAAGTCGTTGCTTTCATCGTCACATCTAACAAGCAGCCCATCTCTGTAACAGAAATGAAGCTCCATTGCCAACAAGCCTTGGCGAAATATAAAATTCCTAAACAATTTACGTTCATCGAAGAACTTCCGAAAACGCATGTTGGAAAAATCGATAAGAAGCTGCTAGTGGAAATTGGGAAGGGATCTTTGAATATAAAGTGAGTTTGTTAAAGAGGAGAGAATTTTTATAAAAAATGGGAAGCGAACTGCCTCCCATTTTTTATTCATCATGAATACGTTTTCCTGCTTCGCCTTCTTTTTCAAATCGAGTCGCTCCTCCGTAATGCAAAGCTTGATCTCGATCTGATTCCACTTGTCGTTTGTTTTTAAGCTTTTTCTCTTGCCGATCTTTTCCCATGTGGATCACCTCCATTTTTAAGCTTTCCTGTATCAGTGATTTCATACATCGAATTAACTTCTTCCGGACATGCTAAAAGAGTAATCTTGAAAAGGAGTGAATGATGTGGGGCAAAATCACCTCTTTAAGCCAGGACAAAAGGCACCGAATAATGGAGCTTATGTAGAGATTGGTGAAACCGGAAGTACGGTCAACAAACCGAAGAAAGTGAAGCTTGAGGCAGGCGATAGATTTCCAGAGACGACTAATCGCGATCGTGTTTGGATGTATCAGCGCAAACCTTAATCAACTTGGAGGCGATTATATGAGAAATAAAGCAAAGGATTTTCCGATCAAAAGCATGAAAGGGGAAGCTGGAGAAGCGCGAGCTAAATCTAATAATGCTTCTAAACGCCCGAATGGCACGATTAATACGGACCCGCAAGATCGGATGATGGCGGCCAATCAAACGACTGGGGAAGAAACTTAAATAATGCAGAAGGAACTTGGGCATTTAAGCTGCAAGTTCCTTTTTTTGTTAGGGGCTATGCTATACTAGAAGAAATAACATGGGTGTAGACAGGGGGGATTTACATTGCCTGAGTGGATACTACTTTTGTTAGCGATGCCTGTAGTGGGTGTGGTTGGATATACATCGCTTGACCGTTGGATAGGGAGACTAGATTCGAAAGTGGAAATCAAAACGGCGATAGCTGAATTAAATCAAGTAAAAGAATGCGGAAAATGTGGCCGATTCAGCCGTGATTATCAACGACAGCTTGCTCGTTACGATTTTTTGCTAAAAGGAAAGTCAGTGAAGCAAACTGGTAGTATTTTTGCTGTTGAACCATGTCCTCATTGTCAACAAGAAGCCGCTTTTCAACCTATTCCTCATACTCTTACATTCCACGATCATCATTTAGATTGTTTACCGTTAGAAGTAACAGAATATGCTGAGCATCAAAAGCAGATTGAGGAGTGTGAGCAGCTTTTGTATGCAAGGAAAGTGAATGAAGCTTTTAAAAGGCGCTTAGTAGAAAGTGAATAGGTGACCAATAGACCTCATTTGAATATGGGGTTTATTTTTTTGCTGTTGTAATGAGAGGGTATTTTGGAATAATCACTCAATTATTCTCAAAAATAGATTAATTTCATGCAAACAATATATTGTTCAGATTGACTAATATCGCATACAATGGTTCACAAGAGGAATAATTCGAATTTTCTTAAAAAAACCGCAGTTATTTTAGAAAGGGTGATACGATGAAATCAAATAACCTTCCACTAAAACAAGGGCTTTACGATCCAACCTTTGAACATGATGCTTGCGGGATTGGATTCGTTGCAAATATAAAGGGAAAACCTTCTCGTGAAATTATTAAGCAAGCAACAGTGATGCTTTGTCGCTTAGAGCATCGTGGCGGACAGGGAAGTGATCCGGCTACAGGTGATGGGGCAGGGATTATGGTACAGTTGCCACATCAATTTTTTCAACTAACTTGTTCAAGTTTTCACATACCCGAAGTTGGTCAGTATGGCGTGGGGATGATGTTTTTACCACAAGGTGTTGAGAATCGAATGAAATGTGAAGAACTGCTCAATCAAATCGTTGCAGAAGAAGGACAAAAGTTATTAGGCTGGCGGACAGTTCCGGTGAATGATACGAATATTGGGGAAACAGGTAGAGTCAGTCAGCCATTTATTCGCCAAGTGTTCATTGAGAAATCGGCTGAACTTGCTGATGAACGATCATTTGAACGCAAGCTCTATGTCATTCGTAAGCGAGTAGAGTTGGCTGTTGAAGAGCAAAATCTTGCTGGAGAAGAAACTTTTTATGTAGCTAGCCTTTCCACTCGAACGATTGTATATAAAGGAATGTTAACGCCTGATCAGATAGATACGTATTATCTCGATTTGCAACACTCTTCCTTTGAATCGGCGATGGCACTTGTTCATTCGCGTTTCAGTACAAACACTTTTCCAAGCTGGGAACGAGCTCATCCGAATCGGTATATGATTCATAATGGCGAAATCAATACGTTAAAAGGTAACGTTAATTGGATGAAAGCGCGTGAACAATTATTGGCATCGGACTTATTCGGAAGTGATATGAAAAAAATCGTGCCGATCATTGATACAAATGGTAGTGATTCATCGATGTTCGATAATTGTTTAGAGTTTTTGACGTTATCTGGCCGATCGTTACCTCATGCGGCGATGATGATGATTCCAGAGCCTTGGGATAAAAATCCGCTAATGAATGAGTCATTAAGGGCTTTTTATGAGTATCACAGTTACTTCATGGAGCCTTGGGACGGACCGGCAGCGATGGCATTTACCAATGGCCGTCAGATTGGGGCGATGCTCGATCGAAACGGGCTACGTCCAGCTAGATATTATGTAACGACCGATGATACGATTATTTTTTCATCAGAAGTGGGCGTGTTAGATGTTTCGGCTGAAGACGTGTTAGTGAAGCGGAGATTAAGCCCGGGGGAAATGTTGCTAGTTGATTTAAGTGAAGGACGAATTGTGCCAAATGAAGAACTAAAAAGTAAAATGGCCAATGCGAAACCATATCAACAGTGGTTAAAGGCAGGAATCATTTCGATTGATTCAGTGGAGCAAGAAGAACAAATGGATGACTTCCGATTCCCTTTGTCGAAGTATCAACAAGCATTTGGCTATACGTATGAAGAACTGACAAAGCAATTAGCACCGATGGTTACAGAAGGGAAAGAGCCGCTCGGTTCGATGGGGAATGATACGCCACTCGCTGTGCTTTCGAATAAACCCCAGCTTTTATACAATTATTTTAAACAACAATTTGCTCAAGTGACCAATCCACCGATTGATGCGATCCGTGAAGAATTTGTCACGTCGACGATCACGATGCTAGGGGCGGAAGGAAATTTGCTTCATCCAGATGAAAGCAGTTGCCGTCGTATTCGCCTAGAAACACCGATTTGTTCAGATGCTCAGTTAGCAAGTATTCGTCAACAGTCAGAATTTCAAGCTCAAACGTTTGCGATGCTGTTTGAAGCTAAAAATGGGGAACAGTCATTAGATGTAGCTATGCAACACCTATTTCATTCTGTTGATCAAGCTATTGACGCTGGCGTAAGCTTCATTATTTTATCGGATCGTCAAATGAGCGAAGAATTAGCTCCTATTCCTGCTTTATTAGCGGTGAGTGGATTGCATCATCATCTCGTTCGTCAAGGAACAAGAACGAAGGCTAATATTATAGTAGAAACAGGTGAAGCGCGTGATATTCATCAATTTTGTACGCTGATTGGCTATGGAGCGGATGCGATTAATCCGTATCTTGCCTTCGCTAGTACTAATCAGATGATTGAAAATGAACAGATCAAACATATCTCTTACGAGGAAGCTGTGAAAAAATATATGGATGCAGCGACGAGCGGCATTGTTAAAGTGATGTCTAAAATGGGGATTTCCACGATCCAAAGCTACCGAGGAGCGCAAATTTTTGAAGCAATTGGTATAGGTCAAACAGTGATTGATCGTTATTTTACTGGAACGGCTTCGCAAATTGGGGGCATTTCCTTAGAGACGATCGCAAAAGAAACGTTGATGCGTCATCGTCAAGCTTTTCACTCTCAAAATGAATCACTTGAATCAGGAAGCGATTTTCAATGGAGACAAAATGGGGAGTTTCATGCTTTCCGTCCAACGACGATCCACACGCTCCAGCAAGCTTGTCGAACGAATAATTATGAGTTGTATAAAAAATACGCCGAAATGGCGAATGAAGAGCAGCTCATCTTTTTAAGAGGACTGTTCGGCTTTAGAGAGACACAAGCGCTTCCTATTGAAGAGGTAGAATCGGTCGAATCGATTTGCCGCCGCTTTAAAACTGGGGCGATGTCGTACGGCTCATTAAGCCAAGAGGCTCATGAAACGCTGGCGATTGCGATGAACCGCATCGGTGGAAAAAGTAATAGTGGAGAAGGAGGGGAACATCCAAATCGCTATTTACCTGATGAAAATGGAGATTTGCGTCGCAGTGCGATTAAGCAAGTGGCGTCTGGTCGTTTCGGTGTATCGAGTCAATATTTAGTTAATGCAACAGAAATTCAAATTAAAATGGCGCAAGGAGCTAAGCCGGGAGAAGGCGGACAGCTACCAGGAGAAAAAGTGTATCCATGGATTGCGGAAGTACGCGGATCAACACCGGGTGTTGGCTTAATTTCACCACCGCCGCATCATGATATTTACTCGATTGAAGACCTTGCTCAACTCATCCATGATTTGAAAAATGCGAATCCAGCCGCGAGAATTAGCGTGAAACTTGTGGCAAAAGCCGGTGTGGGAACGATTGCTGCTGGAGTTGCTAAAGGGCTTGCTGATGTGATTTTAATTAGCGGATATGAAGGTGGAACAGGTGCTTCTCCAAGAACAAGTATTAAACATGCAGGAGTTCCATGGGAGCTCGGACTGGTTGAAACACATCAAACGTTGATGTTGAATGATCTTCGAAGTCGAGTGGTTTTAGAAGCGGATGGTAAACTGATGACCGGACGTGATGTCGTTGTAGCGACTTTACTAGGAGCAGAGGAATATGGTTTTGCGACAGCCCCACTCGTCGTATTAGGCTGTGTACTGATGCGAGTTTGTCATCTAAATACTTGCCCTGTCGGTGTAGCGACACAAAATCCCGATCTCCGGAAAAAATTTATCGGTACAGCTGAACACGTTGAGAGTTTTATGAGATTTATCGCGCAAGATGTCCGAGAAATAATGGCGGCATTAGGATTTCGAACGATTGATGAAATGGTCGGTCGCACAGATACATTGGTCGTAAATGACAAGATCAAAGCGCATTGGAAAGCGAAAGAATTAGATCTTTCCTCACTTCTGTATCAACCAGCTCTCTCTGAAAAAGTCGGAATGTTCTGTCAGGAACAACAAAATCACCGTTTAGATCAATCGCTTGATGAAACAGAAATTTTATCTGTTTGTCAGCCAGCTATTGAGAGGAAGCAATCAGTGCAAGCAAGTTTTGTGATTCAAAATGTTCATCGGACAGTTGGAACCATTTTAGGCAGTGAAATAACGAAAAGATACGGTCAGGAAGGACTTGCCGAAGATACGATCCAGTTAACATTCACAGGGGCGGCTGGTCAAAGCTTTGCGTCCTTTTTACCGAAAGGCGTCACGATGTCCCTTCAAGGAGATGCGAATGACTATGTTGGTAAAGGATTGTCTGGAGGAAAGATTATTGTGAATCCGGCTGAAAACTCTACTTATCTCCCTGAAGAAAATAGCATTATCGGTAATGTCGCTTTTTACGGGGCTACAGCTGGCGAAGCGTATATTCATGGTCTTGCAGGTGAGCGTTTCTGTGTTAGAAATAGCGGTGTGCACGCAGTTGTCGAAGGAATTGGCGATCATGGCTGCGAGTATATGACAGGCGGACGTGTCGTGGTGCTTGGCGCAGTTGGTAACAATTTCGCGGCAGGGATGTCTGGTGGAGTGGCATATGTATTTATTCAAGGAACCAACGATTTTCAGCGACGCTGCAACCAGCAAATGGTGAGTTTAGAGTCATTGGAAGTAACGGCTGATCAAGAAGAGGTTAAACAAATGGTCATTCGTCATTATCAGTATACGAATAGCTCTCGTGCACGATACATTTTAGATCATTGGGAAGAGCTATTACCACAATGGGTGAAGGTGATTCCGAAAGAGTATAAACAGATGGTGGAATCGATTGAACAAATGCAACAGGCGGGACTTTCATTGCAGGAAGCAAAACTCCACGCTTTCACTGAAAAATCTCAACTGAAAAAATTGGAGCATGCTTAATTAGGAAGGAAGTGACATATATATGGGGAAAGCTACAGGATTTATCGACTATGAGCGGCAAGTGCCAGAAGAAAGACATCCTCTAGAGCGAATCTATGATTGGAAAGAGTATCAACAATCTTTATCTGATGATCAGTATCAAACTCAAGGGGCTCGATGCATGGATTGTGGAACGCCGTTTTGCCATACAGGCATTCAAGTGGCAGGGATGGCGATGGGGTGCCCGTTATACAATTTGATTCCTGAGTGGAACGACCTTGTCTATCATGGTCGCTGGCAAGAAGCACTAGAGCGCTTGTTAAAAACAAATAATTTCCCTGAATTCACTGGCCGGGTATGTCCGGCTCCGTGTGAGGGATCATGTACGGTAGCGATTAGCAATTCAGCGGTCACGATTAAGTCGATTGAGCGAGCCATCATTGATAAAGGTTTTTCGGAAGGATGGATCGTACCGAAGCCACCGAAAACACGTACGGGAAAAAAAGTAGCGATTGTTGGTTCAGGACCAGCCGGACTTGCAAGTGCCGATCAATTAAACAAAGCAGGGCACCTTGTAACAGTCTTTGAACGAGCTGATCGCATCGGTGGTTTACTCACTTATGGGATTCCTAATATGAAGCTAGAAAAAAGCATCGTTGAGCGGCGTGTGCAACTACTACAAGCGGAAGGGATCACGTTCGTTACGAATACGGAAGTAGGAAAGGATATTTCCCCACAACAATTACGTGCGGAATTTGATGCAGTTATTCTTTGTACAGGAGCTCAAAAGCATCGAGATGTAGCGATTGAAGGTCGAGAGTTAAAAGGGGTTCATTTTGCGATGGATTATTTAACACTCAATACGAAAAGTCTATTAAATTCTAATCTTGAAAATGGACAGTTCATTTCAGCGAAAGGGCAGGATGTGATCGTCATTGGAGGTGGAGATACGGGAGCGGACTGTGTAGCTACTGCTTTGAGACATGGATGTAAAAGCGTTGTCCAGTTTGGTAAGCATCCACAGCTGTCAACAGAAAGAAGCGACAATAACCCGTGGCCACAGTACCCTCAAGTGTTCTCACTTGATTATGCTTATGCAGAAGCGGCTGCTCAAACAGGCAAGGACCCTCGTGAATATTGCATTTTAACGAAGAAATTTGTTGGAAATGAAGCTGGTCATGTCAAGGAGCTTCATACGGTACAAATGGAAAAAGTAATTGGCAAAGATGGTCGAGTCGTCTTTCATGAAATCCCTAGCACAGAGAAAGTATGGCCGACTCAGCTCGTATTCATTGCTGCTGGATTTAGCGGACCAGAGCAAGAAGTGATTCAATCCTTTGACCTTCATCAAGATGAACGGGGGCGTGTAGAAGCATCTTTTGGAATATACACAACGAACATGGATGGTGTTTTTGCGGCAGGGGATGTACGCAGAGGGCAAAGTTTAATCGTTTGGGCGATTAATGAAGGACGCGGGGTAGCTCGTGAATGTGACCGTTATTTGATGGGAGAGACATTTTTACCTTAAAAAAAGAGGGGAGCTAGTGAAATGGCTAAATATAATAAAGAAGAGATTGTTCGTTTAGTTGAAGAAGAGAATGTGAAATTTATTCGCCTCCAGTTTACCGATATTTTAGGAACAATTAAAAACGTAGAGATCCCTTCCTCTCAGTTAGAGAAGGCATTAAGTAATAAGATGATGTTTGACGGGTCGTCGATTGAGGGGTTTGTCAGAATTGAAGAATCTGATATGTATTTATATCCGGACTTAGACACGTTTGTTATTTTTCCATGGACGGCTGAAAAAGGGAAAGTCGCTCGTTTTATTTGTGATATTTATCATCCAAATGGTCAGCCATTTGAAGGCGATCCACGCAGTAATTTAAAGCGGCTATTAAAAGAAATGACCGATTTAGGATTTACCGAATTTAACTTAGGGCCAGAACCAGAATTTTTCCTTTTTAAGTTAGATGAAAAAGGAAAGCCTACCCTTGAGTTGAATGACCAAGGAGGGTATTTTGATTTAGCTCCGACCGATTTAGGTGAGAATTGTCGCCGCGATATTGTGTTGGAATTAGAAGAAATGGGCTTTGAGATAGAGGCTTCCCATCATGAAGTAGCTCCTGGTCAGCATGAAATCGATTTTAAGTATACGGATGCAGTGAAGGCTTGTGATGATATTCAAACATTTAAGTTAGTTGTCAAAACGATTGCTCGTAAGCACGGCTTACATGCCACTTTTATGCCGAAACCATTGTTTGGCGTGAATGGTTCCGGGATGCATTGTAACCTTTCCTTATTTAAAAATGGTGAAAATGCGTTTTATGATGCCAATGGCGAGTTAGAGTTAAGTGAAACGGCACGTCAATTTATCGCCGGAATCATCAAGCATGCTCCAAGTTTTACGGCGGTTACGAATCCAACGGTCAATTCTTATAAACGGTTAGTCCCAGGCTATGAGGCACCATGTTATGTTGCATGGTCAGCGAGAAATAGAAGTCCTCTCATTCGAATTCCGGCTTCTCGAGGGTTAAGCACTCGCGTGGAAGTTCGCAGTGTTGATCCAGCCGCCAATCCGTATTTAGCGATGTCTGTCCTGCTTGCAGCTGGTTTAGATGGCATCAAAAATCAACTAACGCCACCGAAATCAGTCGATCAAAATATTTACGTGATGACGAGAGAAGAAAGAGTGGCGAATGGTATTGTCGATTTACCGGCGACATTAGCGGAGGCGCTAGATCAATTAAAAGTGAATGAAGTCATTGTGAATTCGTTAGGCGCTCATTTATTTGAACATTTCGTTGAAGCAAAACAAATTGAATGGGATATGTTTAGAACTCAAGTTCATCCATGGGAACGGGAACAATATTTGACGCAATATTAAATCTATTCAGAGCGCAAGCAAAAAAAATCCTATTTAAAGAAGGTGAATGCTTGTGTGTGGAATTACAGGTTGGATTGATTGGGATCAAGACGTCAGCAAACAAGTGTCTATTGTGGAAAAAATGGTCGCGACATTAAGTAAAAGAGGACCAGACGCTTCTAATATTTGGAGCACCCTTCATGCAGCACTGGGTCATACGCGGCTTGTCGTTGTTGACCCTGCTGGTGGCGCTCAACCGATGGAGAAAGATGGATATACGCTAGTGTATAATGGTGAGCTTTATAATACGGAAGAATTGCGAAAGGAGTTGTTGAAAAAAGGGTACTCTTTTCGCTCTCATTCCGACACAGAAGTATTATTGACTGCTTACATTGAATGGAAGGAAGCATGTGTTGACTATTTCAACGGAATTTTTGCTTTTGCTATTTGGGATCATCAAGGTGAGCGATTGTTTGTAGCGAGAGATCGGCTTGGCGTCAAGCCTTTATTTTACAGCGAGAAAGGGCAGTCTCTCTTATTTGCATCGGAGTTGAAAGCTTTGTTAGCTCATCCGAACATAAAAAGCGAGGTCGGAAGGGAAGGATGGCAAGAAGTGTTCGGATTAGGTCCTTCGCGAACGCCTGGGCAAGGTGTTTTTCGAGGGGTAAAAGAGCTACGTCCCGCCCATGCCTTAACTTATGACCGTCAAGGAGTGCGTATTTGGAGATATTGGAATGTGGAAAGCAAAAAGCATGAGCATTCATTGCAAGAAACGATCGAGCATGTGAGATTTCTCGTGCAAGATGCGGTGGAACGACAATTAGTAGCCGATATGCCTGTTTGTACCTTTTTGTCGGGTGGTGTCGATTCCAGTGCTATTAGCGCGATTGCTGCTAATTATTTTGCTAAAACAAATCGTGGACCGTTGCACACATACTCGATTGATTATGAGCAAAACGAGCAGTTTTTCCAGGCTAATGCCTTTCAACCAGATGCGGATTCTCCATGGATCGAGCGCATGAGGCAATATATAGCATCTATCCATGGGTCAGCTGTAATTGACAACAAGCAGCTTGTGGAAAGGTTGAAGGATGCCACGATGATGAGGGATTTGCCAGGGATGGCCGATGTGGATTCGTCGTTATTATGGTTTTGTGAGCGAATTAAGAAAGATTTTACTGTGGCGTTGTCAGGTGAATGTGCCGATGAGATATTTGGCGGTTATCCTTGGTTTTATAAAGAAGAAATGTTGAATGAAGGAGCCTTTCCATGGATGAGATCGCTAGATGAGAGAGAGCAGCTATTGTTACCACACTGGCAAACGAAACTTGATTTAAAAGGGTATGTACAAGAAAAATACAATGAAACAGTGAAGGAAACCCCTCAATTAGTTGGAGAAAGCCCTCTGGAAGCGAAGCGTCGGGAAATGTTTTATCTCAACATGATTTGGTTTATGACCACATTGCTTGAGCGGAAAGACCGTATGAGTATGGGGGCAAGCTTAGAGGTTCGTGTTCCCTTTGCTGATCATCGGCTCGTTGAATACGTCTGGAATATTCCTTGGGAAATAAAAATGTTGAATGGGCGTGAAAAAGGGCTGTTGCGTCGAGCTTTAGAGGGGGTACTTCCCGATGATGTCCTCTATCGTAAGAAAAGCCCCTATCCGAAAACTCATCATCCAGAATACACAAAAAGAGTAAAACAGCAATTGACAGCCATCATTGAAAACAAAACCTCTCCTATACTTGAATTACTTTCCAAGCAAAAAATGAAAGAAATCATCGATACAAATGGCTCATCACTGAAAAATCCTTGGTTCGGGCAGCTAATGACAGGACCTCAACTCATTGCTTACCTCACTCAAATGAATGATTGGCTCAAGCACTACAACATTAACATTATTGATTAAATAAAAATCATTTAAAGTGTTGGGGGCATTCTCCCAGCACTTTATACAAATAAAGGAGGAATGCATAATGGATGAGCTATATTTGTTAAATAGTGTGTGGATTATGTTAGGGGCGATATTAGTTATATTGATGCAAGGTGGATTTATTTTGTTGGAAGCGGGATCGACACGGATGAAGAATGCGGGGCATATTGCTGGGAAGACCATTTTTACATTTGGTCTCGCGTCTCTTGTGTTCTGGGCGGTTGGATTCGGTTTTATTTTTGGTGATCATGCAAATTTCTTTGTTGGTTTATCTCATTTTTTCTATTCGGGATATGAAATGGAAGGAATGAATTACTCGACGGCTGCATTTTTTCTGTTTCAACTTGCATTTGCAGGCATCGCCTTAACGATCGCGTTTGGAGGCTTTGCCGAGCGGGCAAAATTTTCGGTCTACCTAATTTTTTCGATTCTATTTTCAGTGTTCGTGTATCCGGTTGTCGCTCATTGGATTTGGGGGGGCGGCTGGTTAGCGGAGCATGGAAAACAAGATTTTGCTGGTTCAACGGTCGTTCATTTAACGGGTGCCATGGCTTCTCTTGCGGCTACGATTTTACTGAAGCCAAGAATCGGTAAGTTTAACAAGGATGGCTCAATCAACAATTTATACGGCCATAGCCAAGTGTTTACGGCATTAGGTGTATTAGTTTTATGGTTTGGCTGGTTTGGTTTTAATGCAGGGAGCACGCTTAGTGTTGACGAGGGGTTTTTTGGATTTGTTGCCTTGAATACGAACTTGGCAGCTGGGGCTGGAGCGGTTAGTGCTTTGCTTATTTCATGGGTAATGATCGGGAAATCAGATGTTCCGACGATGTTAAATGGAGCATTAGCTGGTCTTGTTGCTATTACCGCTTCTTGTGCCTTTGTGGAAACATGGGCAGCCGTTGTTATTGGTTTAGTGGCTGGTGTGCTTGTTTTTTACAGTGCGAGATTCGTTGAAAAGCTAAAAATTGATGATCCAATCTATGCACTGTCTGTTCATGGAGTGGCTGGTGTTTGGGGGACGTTATCTACAGGGTTATTCGCCACACCGGAGCTGGCAACCGTAGGGCTACCAGGATTGTTTTACGGAGGAGGCTTCACACAGCTAGGAGTTCAAGCACTAGGTGTTGCTGTATGTGGTGCTTACGCATTCGCTGTATCTTTCGCTATTTTATTCATCATAAAAAAAGTGTTGCGAGGACTTCGTGTATCGGAGGAAGAAGAGTTAATTGGTTTGGATATGAGCGAACATGGAAGCTATGGATACCCTGAAGCCTTTCTATCGAAGGATCAACAGCTGATTCACTCTGAAAAATGATTCTAGCTAGGTAAAGGAAGTGTTTATATGGAAGCTGATTTTTCTCGCTATCAATCGTTAAAGAATTGGCGTTCTGAGCAGATGTTTACTCATCAGTCTAGTACTGATGAGTTCAATTGTTTTCATGAGCTTATTATCAATAAGGTATTTAGCCTAACGATCGATGACATGGTGAAAGAGCATGGGTCTTTGCCTAGTGATTTTTCTTGGTTTGTGATGGGAAGTACAGGTAGATACGAACAGGCAGTGAACAGTGATCAAGATCATGGACTAGTGTTTGAAAATAATGATGAATACACGAATGAGTATTTTCTTACTTTTGGAAAGCGGTTATGTGTGAATTTACAATTTGTTGGTTACCCCTATTGTATGGGCAATGTGATGAGCTCGAATCCGCTTTGGTGTCAATCGATCGAGTCGTGGGAGCGCCAGTTGGATCAATGGTTGCTGGAAGAAAGCTGGGAATCAATTCGGTATTTACTTATATTTTATGATGCAAGAGTCGTTGTGGGCGAAGCGAGTCCCATTCAGAAATTGAAACAAAGGCTGCATCAATTTCTTCACCAAAAGCCCCACTTACTGAACCGTTTTTTTGACAATACAAGTTATATGAAAAAAGGAATCGGTGTGTTTGGTCAGTTTTTAACAGAGTCGAATGGACGTTACAAAGATTGTCTTGAATTGAAACATACCGCCTTTTTCCCCTATGTCAATTCGATTCGATTATTAGCTATCAGGGAGAATCTCGAACAAACATCCACATTGTCTAGAATAGATGCTCTTTCTAAGTTACCAGCCTATAATCGGCAGCTAGAGCCATATGCTGATCATTTTGACAAGCTATTATCTTACCGTCTTCAGTATGCGGACGGTTATTATTTGAATGTGAAGAAGCTCAATAAAATAGACAAATTGGGATTAAAACAAATTATATTAGGTGGAAGAGATCTTCAACGCTATGCAGAGACGACGGTTAAAAGGGTGTTGAAAAATGAGATTTGAACAAATTATTCATTGGATGAAGCAGCTAAATGGAAAGACGAATTCGGCCTTATATGCTCCGTTACTAAGACAAAATAATGCTGAACATTTGGCATTTTTAAGAAACTTGGAAAAAGAAATGGAAAGAGAAAATACATTATTTACTCCTTTGGAAAAATTAAAAGTTGTTGTCTTTGACCTAGAAACAACCGGCTTTTCTCCTGACAAGGGAGATCAAATTCTTTCAATGGGTGCCATCAAAGTAAATGGAGTGGAAGTTATTCCTGATCAAACCTTTTATTCGCTCGTTCATTACGAAGGAATACTTTCCACTGAAGTTCAACAACTGACAGGAATGATAGATGAAAACCTTAAAAATGCTCCAGCACTAGTAGATGTACTTCTACGATTTTATCAATTTACGAAAGGCACCACTCTTGTCGCTCATCATGCGAGTCATGAAAAGAGCTTTCTGCAACAGGCGAACTGGAAGCTATTTGAAACCCCGTTTAAACAGCGAATAGTTGATACAGCTTTTCTCATAAAATTAGTAGAAACTAAAAATGAACTATTCCACCTTGAGGACTGTTGTTCTTATTATGGGATTAATATTCATGAGCGACATCATGCGTTAGGTGATGCGAAAATGACGGCCCAATTATGGGTTCGATTGGTGAAAAAACTGAAAGAATTAGACTGTCAAACATTATTCGATGTGTATGAACGCTACAGGAAATAAGGGCCCGTCTTAACTACGTATAAGACGGGTCTTTGCTTTGAAAATAGACAGAATTTGTGCAAAAGTGTCCGTTATTTGTACAGCTGGGTGTCCATATCGATGAATTTCCCACGAAATATCGTTGGCACGATACTTGCAAAATAGTTAGGTAGTTACGTGAAAACATTATCCCGCATTAACGAGCTGTAAGACTCCCACCTCAACATGGAAGAAGAGCAGACATGTAGGTGGGAGATCAACAGCCCGTAAACGCCCGATCCGTTCAACTAACAATCAGTGGAGGATGAAGAGAACAACCACTGATTGAAGTTTCACTTTATCGATCGATTGAGCGTGCGTTCATTCACTCATTTTACAGTTAGGAGGAAAAGTAAATGACTCATCGATATCTAACAGAAGAACATCAAATATTGCGAGAATCGTTTCGGAAGTTTTTAAAGAAGGAAGCCGAGCCTTATTTTGAAGAGTGGGAGAAAAATCGCATCATCCCTCGTGAGTTTTGGACCAAGCTAGGAGAACAAGGTTTTTTATGCCCGGCTGTGGATGAAGAATATGGGGGCATGAATGCTGATTTTGGCTATTCGGTTGTGATTACAGAAGAGTTAGAGCGAATCGGGACGAGCTTAGTCGGTGTTGGGTTACATAACGATATCGTCGTACCTTATATCGATTCCTATGGAAATGAGGAGCAGAAAGCTCGTTGGTTGCCTAAATGTGTGACAGGAGAGTACATCACCGCCATTGCGATGACGGAGCCGGGGGCTGGGTCTGATTTAGCTAATATTAAAACGACTGCTGTACGTGAGGGAGATCATTACATTATTAATGGAGAAAAAACATTTATCACAAACGGCATCCACTCTGATTTGATTGTGGTGGCTTGCAAAACGGATACAAAGGTACAGCCAGGATATAAAGGCATTAGTTTAATTGTTGTTGAACGCGATACTCCAGGATTTAGAAGAGGGAAAAAGTTAGAGAAAGTTGGTCAATGGGCACAAGATACAGCCGAATTAATTTTTGAAGACGCGAAAGTTCCGGTCACCAATTTGCTTGGACAAGAAGGAAAAGGCTTTTATTACATGATGAACAAGCTTCAGCAAGAACGTCTCATTGTGGCGATTGAGGCAATCGTCAGTGCAGAAGAAATGTTGGCATTTACGGTTGATTATGCCAAGAGTAGAAAGGCGTTCGGAAAATCAATTAGCCAATTTCAAAATACGCAATTTAAAATGGCAGAAATGGCGACAGACATTCAAATTGGTCGAACATTTATCGACGACTTAATTGTGAATCATATGCAAGGAAAAGAAGTCGTCAATCAAGTGTCGATGGCGAAATGGTGGACGACGGACATGGCGAAGCGAGTGGCGGCTGAATGTATGCAACTTCACGGAGGCTATGGTTACATGGAGGAGTATCCGATTGCTCGCAGATATCGTGACATAGCCGTTCTTTCGATTTACGCGGGAACGAATGAAATTATGAAACAAATTATTGCTAAAAATCTAGAACGATAAAAAGGAGCGTGTCAAGTAAATGAGAGAAGTCGTGATTGTAGAAGGTGTTCGTTCAGCAGTAGGCAGACGTAAAGGAGCATTTAGTCATACACGTCCAGATGATTTAGCGGCAGAAGTGTTAAAAGGACTCGTTTCTCGGGCAGGGATTTCAGCGGATATGGTCGAGGATGTTATCTTCGGTTGTGTGTCGCAAGTAGGGGAGCAATCGGTCAATATCGCAAGACAAGCTTCATTAATCGCTGGTTTTCCAGTGAGTGTCCCAGGAACAACGATTGATCGTCAATGTGGTTCCAGTCAGCAAGCAGTCCATTTTGCTGCTCAGGCGATTGCATCGGGTGATATGGATATTGTGATTGCTGGTGGAGTGGAAAGTATGACGCGTATACCGATGTTTTCTAATCGGCTAAACGCTGAATGGAGCGAGCAACTCACTTCTCAACATGAAATCATTCACCAAGGTTTATCAGCGGAAAGAATGGCTGATAAATGGGAATTAAGTCGTGAGACATTAGATGAATTTTCTTATAATAGCCATCAAAAAGCGTTAAAAGCTCAAGCGGAAGGCCGATTTAATAAAGAAATTTTGCCGATTGAAGTGACGCTAGAGGATGGATCTAAAAAGCTGATCAGTGAAGATGAAGGTCCTAGAAAAGAAACAACGGTGGACATATTAAATGGCTTGAAGCCAGTCTTTAGAGAAAACGGAAAAATTCACGCGGGAAATGCCAGTCAAATGAGCGATGGGGCTGCGGCTTTGTTAATTATGTCTCGTGAAAAAGCGGAGCAGTTACAATTAAAGCCTCGTTTTCGAATTGTTGCACGGACGGTTGTCGGTTCCGATCCGACGTTAATGCTGACGGGACCGATTGATGCAACAGCGAAAGCATTGGAAAAAGCAGAATTAACGATTGATGACATTGATTTATATGAAGTAAACGAGGCGTTTGCTTCTGTTCCACTTGCTTGGTTATCAGATACTGGTGCAAATCCGGAGAAGTTGAATGTGAACGGTGGAGCGATCGCTTTAGGGCATCCGCTTGGGGCAACAGGAGCAAAATTGATGATTACATTGATGAATGAATTAGAAAGAACGAATGGCCGTTACGGCTTGCAAGCAGTATGTGAAGGACACGGTATGGCGAATGCAACAATCATTGAGCGGATCGATTAATTTTTTTATCTAATACAAGGGGGGGAATGGAGATGGAATTGAATCAAACTGTAGCAGTCGTAACGGGTGGAGCTTCAGGATTAGGAGAAGCGACGGTCAAACATGTTGTGGAACATGGTGGAAAGGCTGTTATTTTAGATATGAATGAAGCAAATGGAGCTACTCTTGTGGAACAGCTTGGGCATGAGAATGCTATCTTTGTCAAAACAGATGTGACGAATGAAACAGAGGTTACAAATGCTTTAGACGAAGGAATTAAAGTATTTGGAAAAATTAATTTGGTCGTTAATTGTGCTGGGATTGGTACACCGAAGAAAGTGTTGTCGAAAGGGAAGGCGGCTAGTTTAAGTGACTACAATCAAGTCATTCAAGTGAATCTTGTCGGTACATTTAATGTTATTCGTTTAGCTGCAGAGCGCATGGTCACAAATGATGCAAATGAAAAAGGAGAGCGAGGAGTCATCATTTCAACAGCTTCGGTTGCAGCGTTTGAAGGTCAAATCGGTCAAGCGGCTTACAGTGCCTCTAAAGGCGGTGTCGTCGCTATGACATTACCAATTGCTAGAGAACTAGCGAAAGATGGGGTTCGAGTGATGGCGATTGCGCCAGGATTATTTGAGACACCGATGTTTAATACATTACCAGAAGCGGCACGGGTAGCACTTGGAGCGATGACGCCATTCCCATCGCGACTTGGTAGACCACAGGAATATGCTCAATTAGTGCAAGCCATCGTAGAAAATTCGATGTTAAATGGAGAGGTTATTCGCCTAGACGGAGCGATTCGTATGCAGCCGAAATAAAAAGAATAGTGGAGTTTTATGAAGGAGCTGACATTCATCATTATCGTCAGCTCTTTTTTGAAAATCAACACATATTAATTTCTTTTTATTTACATTTGTAGTAGAAAATATGATATAATTTCTACAATGAATGTAAAGGGGGGACGAGAAATGAAGTCAACCGGAATTGTTCGAAAGGTAGACCAATTGGGGAGAATTGTTGTTCCGAAAGAATTGAGAAAAAATTTATCGATTGATATAAAAGATGCCATGGAAATTTTTGTGGATGAGGATAAAATCATTTTAAGGAAGTATAAGGCAGAACAGGCTTGTATCATTACAGGTGAAGTGACATCTGAAAACATCAGTCTATTTGATGGGAAAATCCACTTAAGTCCAAATGGGGTAGAACTATTAAAGAACGAATTAGAACGAATTAGTGACAATTGATAGAAGTATGAAACATTTATCTCATGAATTTTTGCTATATCTATAAAAAATCTCTTATATATGTCGATATAAAGAGTGTAAAAAGGCAAACTTGATGAAAATCAAGGACGCAAAGCTACGGACCTAAGCAGTTTTAGCTGTATGGCCGCCGGGCTGCCATTCTCCTTTTTGAAGTGAGATGGCAACTTCGATGAGGAGATGTTCAGTATGAAGATGTTAAGAAAGCTTGTATTCGTATGTATCGCTGTATTACTTTTAGAAAGTGCAGGTTTGGCTATGTTCAAGCAAAGTGCGGCGGCAAACGAACAACCAATGCAAAAAGCAACATGGTTATGGCATACAAAAGAGATTGTATCTAATAAAGATCAGTTGTTAGACTTTATGCAACAAAATCAAGTAACAGATGTCTATTTGCAAATCAATAAGGATATTTCTGTAAGTGCTTACAAAACATTTATTCAACAAGCAAGCGCAAATGATATAAAAGTACACGCACTTGATGGTGCACCAGCTTGGGTATCTAAAAAAGGTCTTGCTTCTCAAGAAAGTTTTTTTGCTTGGGTACAGGATTATCAGCTTCAGGCTGCACCTGAAGAACAATTTTCAGGTATTCATTTAGATGTGGAACCTTATTTATACAAAGGTTGGAAAAAGCAATATCAACAAACTGTCCAATCTTATCAAGCGCTACTGATGAAAGCCAATCAATCAGCTCAACAGTTAGGGTTACCACTTGCCGCAGATATCCCATTTTGGTTTGATAATCGATTTTATAATAATCAATTTGGAAAAGGGAAGCTATCTGATTGGGTGATTGCTCATACAGATTCTGTGACTATTATGGCTTATCGTGATCAAGCGTTAGGTTCAAATGGAATCATTAAGCTGGCTCAAGATGAAATCAATTATGCAGCATCAATGAACAAAAAAGTATCCATCGGTGTAGAAACACAGGCTTCACAGGAGGGAGAATTTATCACTTTCTATGAAGAAGGACAAGCAGCGATGTGGGAGCAATTACAAATCGTACAGAATTCCTATGAAAACCAGTCCAGCTTTGATGGATTTTCGATTCATTACCTACAAAGCTGGATGAAGTTAAAACAATAAATTTACTAAAAAACACGGCTTTATTGGCCGTGTTTTTTGTATGCCATTTTCTTTTTTGCAAAATAAGGCTAAACTTCTCCAAGTTGAAGAAGCCTAGGACTTATTTGAGAAAGCCTTTGTGAGCAGCGAAGAAACAACGAAGAATTTGGAGAAATGAATGATCTGTTTAGTATACGAAAGAAGCACCGATGATAATTAACAAAATGAACAAAACGACAAGTAAAGCAAAGCCACCGCCGTAACCGTAACTCATATTTTTCACCTCCTTGTTGAAGGGAATAATACATAGTATGAAACGTCGGCAAAAATGTTTAGACTTTTACAGTTTGTCTATTGAATAGATGGGTGTTTTTTTATTTAAAAGAATCTTGATTTATTTGGTAAAATATTATACAGTACATTACAACAGTAATGTACTGTATTGGAGGATGGTGATAGAATCTTGATATTAGATGCAGATGGAATGAAACCAATTTATGTCCAGATTTCTGAGTGGATCGAGGCAGAAATTTTAAATGGACATTTCCAAGAGGACCAAAAAGTTTATTCTCAGTATCAATTGGCGGAAATGTTTAATATTAATCCAGCAACAGCAGCGAAGGGACTTAATTTATTAGCCGATGAACATATTTTATACAAAAAGCGCGGACTTGGAATGTTTGTTTCAGCGACAGCGAAAGCAACGATTGTCAATAAGCGAAAAAACCAAACGTTGAAGAGATTAGTCACGGACATTGTGAAGGAAGCGAAACAACTCCATGTAAGTGAAGAGGAATTAATAGACATGATCAAGACGGAGAATGGTAAAGGAGGAGCAAAATGAATGCAGTTCAATGTGCGAATATAACGAAAGTATTTGGGAAATCAAAAGCGTTGAATGATCTGTCGTTTACGATTGAGGAAAACAAGATTACTGGATTAATTGGCCGAAACGGGGCAGGGAAAACCACCTTGTTAAAAATTATTTCAGGGTTCATCAAACAAACTGCTGGAGAGATCCAGGTTTTTTCTGAAGATCCATTTAACAGTCTTTTTGTATCAGCTAACTCTATTTTTATTGATGACCAGATGAGCTTACCGACATCATTAAACCTTGAAGAGCTATTAACAGTAGCGGCTGATTTTTATGAACATTGGGATCAAGAATTAGCTAACCGATTAGTGGATTACTTTGCTTTTGACCGCAAACAATATCATGACCACCTGTCAAAAGGAAAAAAGCATACCTTCAATATGATCCTTGGGCTGTCGTCGCGCTGTGCATTAACGATTTTTGATGAACCAGCAAATGGAATGGATGCGGCTGTGCGAAAGGACTTTTTTCGGGCGTTGCTGAAAGATTATCTAGTCTATCCTCGTACTATCATTATTTCTACTCATTATTTAGATGAGATTGAGGATTTATTGGAAGAGGTTTTGTTAATTTGTGATGGGAAGAAACACCTTCACCTCCCCATGACCGATTTAAAAGAATGGGCGATTGGTGTCACAGGAAAGAGTGCGGATGTGATGGAGTGGATTAAAGATAAAGAAGTGATCCATCAGCAAAGCGTGGGTATTGATCGTCAGTATGTGGTGTTAAGAAATAAAGATATACTCTCGAATTTGCCAGTAGGGATGACGGCTTCAGCAGTTCGTCCATCTGATGTATGCGTGTATTTGACAAATAACACAAAAGGAGGGATTGATGATGTCTTTAACTAATGTCACTTTAGGAAATGTAGTAAAAAAGCAATATCTATTTAAGTTGAAATCTTATATGGGTGCTTTAACTGCCCTGATTTCTGTCCAGCTAGTGGCCATGTTGTTTTCATTTAACGGTTCTGGTATGAGTGGAAGAGGTCAAGAAAATGTTACTGTGAATGTTACGCACTATTCGGCTGATATTATTGTCATGTTCACCATTGTTTGGGCGTTTATTATCGCGAGTATTTTGCCAACAAAAGCTTATAGGAATGATGATTTCATCTTTGTAGCCAATCGAGTTAGCAGTCATCTATCTAATATCCTTATTTTATTAACGATGAGCGTACTAGGAGGGGTCACTGCTATTTCAGCGAGTTTTTTGTTAAGAGTTCTCATTTATTTTTTCACTGATATTCAACTGATAAATACTAACTATTTGTTCTATGCACCACATCATTTGTTAATGGGAATCATTGCAGCCAGTCTCTATATGTTCTTATTTAGTGCGTTAGGTTATTTTGCGGGCACGCTCGTTCAACTTAGCCGTGTGTTTATTTTCTTATTACCGATGTTATATTTAAGTCCATTGTTAATAGGAGTTACGATTGGGAGAGATATGACAGCGATCTATCAATTTTTTTTGGCGGAATCGTCTATCACACTGTTTGCAATAAAAGTCTTCATCACCGTTGCTCTACTTTTTACTTGCTCAGTTACTTTATCGAATAGAATGGAGGTTCGGTAAATATGAGTTCATTAGTTGTTGTTTCTTTTATTATCATATTTGTCATTTTTGCTATTTTGGTGAGAGTAATCAATAAATCGGGGAAATTATTCTCTTACAATCAAGTAAAATGGCTGTTTATTAGTTATCTCTTTGTGTTAGTAGCTTCTATCGTTGTTTATTGCTTTCTTCCCTATGAAAAAGTTAATGGAAAAAAAGAGGATAAAAACAATTTAAATGTAGTTGAAACAGTACTTTCCGGTAAAGTAGATCAAATAGATGATTCTTTTAAGAAGAAAGAGTGGGCTTTTAAATATAAAGGGAATTGGATTGAACTAAGTTTGCTTAATGATTTTTATTCTGAATTCACCATTGTGATTGACAGAAAAGACAAAAATGATGACGAGATAGAAGCAATTCTTTATCAGCCAAAATCTTTTGTTAATGATATAGATATTACAGATGAGCTTGGGTTGATCGATCTTCAGTTGAAGAAAGACAAACTTATACTAGCTAAACCACAGGAAGTCCATTTGGAGTTTAGCCAGTTTACGAAAGAATTCCCTATCACTCAGTTTACTGGAGAAAATTGGATGTCAGATGATTTGATTTCCATCAATCCAGGAATACTTTATTTACGCATTCCTAGTCATTTAAATATAGTGGAGGTCACCAATTTATTAAATGTCCATTATGTTGACGAAAAACTCTCCCCTCTGCAATAAAGAGGGGAGTTAACGGTTTAATGATCAAGTAAAATCATCTCATTTTGCTTTTGTTGAATTTGTAGTTTCATTCGCCTTAGCTCTTCTTTTTGCTGAGAATTGGCACTATGACTTAACTTATCAAGGTTGTTAAGGGTCTGTTCGAGCGTAAGCTGTGCTTGGCTAAATTCAACATCATTGTAATGTTCTTGGGTGGAAGCCTCTTTATATTGCTGTTCTGCAAAATCAAGAGCTCCCTTGCATTGCTCAATAAATTGTTCAACTGCTTGCCTTGTCGCCACCTAGATCATCTCCTCATTCGGAAATTGATGAAATTCATCCTCCATAGTTTTTCCGTTTTTCGCTTGGATTATCAATGAGTTTTTTGTAAATAGTATAAGCAGGAGGTGTTTCTCATGGGTAAAAGTAAAAACCGAGGCAATCCAGTAAGCGGTGTAAATCCTCAAGGATACTCTGGTGGAGGAAAAGGAGACACAAGCCCGAAATCTCGCTTAGAAAGCATCGCTAAACATAGCAATACGAAAAGATAATGGGGTGAGGGTGTCATGTTGAGACACCCTTTCATTCTATTGTACAGATTGATAACGACAAAAAATGTAAACTTATTTTATTTTTAAGTTTACATTTATAATCCCCTATTATAAAATAAAGTTACTTTTATTGGAATAGGGGGATATGAATGAAAACGAGGGATATTACATATGTTGCTTTATTCGCTGCGGTGATGGGAGCATTAGGCTTAATTCCACCAATTCCATTGTCGTTTACTCCAGTTCCTATTACGTTGCAAACGATGGGAGTTCTTCTCGCTGGGGGGATTTTAGGTGCGAGGCTTGGATTTTTTAGTATCGTGACATTCTTATTGCTAGTTGCAGCTGGCGTTCCGCTCTTGACAGGTGGGCGCGGAGGACTAAGTGTATTCGTGGGACCGAGCGCCGGTTATTTATTTGGTTATGCTATCACAGCTTTGGCGGTCGGCTATCTGATCTCACGTTTTGAGACAACTGCATTCAAGAATATTTTGTTTGTAAACTTAACGGTCGGTATGTTTATGCTCTATCTGTTTGGCATTCCTGTTCAATCGTTTGTGATGGACCTTCCATTAGTAGAGACGATAAAAGTTAGTCTTGTTTTTATTCCAGGAGATGTATTGAAAGCAACATTTGCTTCCTACTTAGTTTATAAGTTGCGGAAGTCTCCCGTTATTTCTAGACAATTAGTAAAGGTTAGTTGAGGCACTTAATGTGTCTCTTTTTTATTTTTTGAGTTTTAACCAATTGAATATTCAGAAAAAATATTGATTATTTATAATGAATATGATAACTTATTACTCAATTATGAAGTTTAAACTTCTTTAATTGAGTAAATGTAGCTTAAACTTCATATAAGGAGAATTTAATATGGAGATATTTAGTGAAATAAAAGAGAAGTATTCACAGTTATCTAAGGGACAGCAAAAAGTTGGTGAGTATTTGCTGAAGAACCCAGAAGAAATTGCGTTACAACCGGCAAACCAAATTGGTCATCGCATCGGTGTGAGTGAAACGACTGTCATTCGTTTTTGTTATTCATTGGGGTTAAGTGGGTATTCGCAGTTACAAGCAATGGTTCGGGAGCATCTCATTCATCAAAAAAGCCACTTAAATAATTACTATTCTTCCAAAAAAGAGATGGCTCGAGAACCGCATTTATACGCGCAGGTGATGGAAAACGATGCGGAGAATATTAGAAAAATGCAAGCTAATATTCGAGAAGCGGATATCGAGCAAGCTGTGATCAAAATCATGGAAGCGAACAAAGTATATATAACAGGAATGCGAACGGCTTTCGCACCGGCTCAATGGTTTTCCTTAGTGTTAGGGTTAGCGCGAGATGACGTTTATTTATATCAGCCGGCTATGGATGATTTAATGGCTATGCTTCAACAATTGAACAAACAATCAGTATTTGTCGCCATTACGTTTCATCGCTACGTAAAGGAAACGGTGAAGTTAGCGGAAATGGCAAAAGAGCAAGGAGCATTTGTAATCAGTATGACCGATTCGGAACTAGCCCCTATTGCGCGATTTAGTGATATTACCTTTGTTATTGGAGAAGGGAAAGATACAACTTTAGATGTGTTTCCTCCGCTTTTTTCATTGCTAAATGCGCTAATAGCGAGTATTTCTGTTCAATATGATGAACCAATAAAGGAACGGCAAGAAAGGTATGAACGGCTCAGTTCCAATTATTTATTTTTTAAATAGAGAAGAGAAAGGAAGTTTTGTTGTGAAAAAACAACTAGAGGATTTAAAACCGACTATTCAGCAACTATACCAACATTTGCATACTCATCCTGAGATCAGTTGGGAAGAGGTAGAAACGACAAAATATTTAGCTAATCTATTAAAGAATTACGGATTCCAGCCACAAACATTTGATGATTGCACTGGGCTAGTCGTTGAAGTGGGAGAAGGAGAAGTCGCTGTTGGACTGCGCTGCGATATCGATGCCTTATGGCAGGAGGTTGATGGGGTTTTTACTTCTAATCATTCTTGTGGACATGATGCTCACATGACGATGGCTGTTGGGACACTATTGCTGTTGAAAAAGTTGTCGTATCAACCAAAAGGAAAATTAGTGGTGATTTTTCAACCAGCTGAGGAACAAGGAACCGGTGCATTAAAAATGATTGAAAAAGGTTTAGTTGATGAATTGGATTATTTGTACGGTGTTCATGTAAGACCTATTCAAGAGTTGTCACATGGACAGGCCTCTTCAGGTATTCAACACGGGGCGTCTAAATTTATTGCAGGAGAAATTATCGGAGAAGATGCCCATGCGGCAAGGCCTCACCTTGGGAAAAATGCAATTGAGATTGGTGCCGATTTAGTCCAATCTTTAAGTCAAATTCATATGGACCCTTCTATTCCTTCTTCAATTAAAATGACCAAGTTTCAAAGTGGGGGAGAATCGAGCAATATTATTCCAGGAACAGCTTCTTTTTCTTTAGATCTTCGTGCACAAACGAATGAAGCAATGAATGAATTAACGGAGAAAGTCGCTCAAGTATGCAAAGGATTAGAGATCCTGCATCATGCGACGATTGCACTTGAAACGAAATCTACCACAGCGGCAGCTATCATATCGGAAGAAGCATCTGATATTATGGGCAAAGCCATTAGCAAAGTGCTTGGGGATGAGAAGGCTGTTGCTCCAATCGTGACGACCGGGGGAGAGGACTTTCATTTTTATACTTTAAAAAACCCAAAGCTAAAAGCAACAATGCTAGGTCTTGGCTGTGACTTACAACCAGGGCTGCATCACCCTAAGATGACATTTAATGAAGAAGCTATTTATTCAGGCATCGAAATAATAGCTGAAACGATCATGAGTACATTTGAACAACAGGAAGGATGAGTAGTATGACGAAAGATTATATAATTCGACCATTCCAAGATCGTAGTGATTTTGAAAAAATGCAGGAATTAGAACAAAAGGTTTGGGGAAGTGAACCGATTCCGATCCCACAAACATTAACGGTTCATCAAAATGGCGGTTTATTAATGGGGGCTTTTTCAGGAGAGAGGTTAATTGGTTTCAGTTATGGTTTCCCTGGTTTTTCTAACGGTCACACGTATTTATGCTCGCATATGTTAGCGATTGATCCTGACTATCAAAAAACAGGCATTGGTAAGGTATTAAAGGAAGAGCAAAGACAAGAAGCAATTCGTATAGGCTATGATTTATTAACATGGACATTTGATCCGTTAGAAAGTGTGAATGCTTATTTAAATTTGACGAAATTAAAGGCGATCTGTGATACATATAAAGTGAATTGTTACGGAGAAATGAAGGACGGATTAAACAAAGGCCTCCCTACGGATCGTTTGAAAGTGGATTGGTGGATTCAAAGTTCTTATGTAAATGGCGAGCAAACATTTACTGATGAACAAGCAACGGTACTTGCCGACTATGAAGTAACACCAGCGGGTTTTCCGAAAATCTCGTTGATTCATTCTGAAGATGTAAGTAATAAAAATAGTGTGCTCGTTCCTATCACGAAAAGTTTTCAAGAGATTAAAGCGAAAGATCAGGATTTAGCGATGGATTGGCGAATGAACATACGTGACATGTTCACACGTCTGTTTGCTGAAGGGTATGCCGTTGTCAAATTGATTCAGCGACCTGATGAGCCTGTGCATTATTATTTATTTGTCAAAAAGGATGCAATAAATTTAGAGAAGGAAGGGTAAAATGAACATTCAAGAAGTTGTGTTACGACATTTGAAAATGGAATTGAAGTTTCCTTTTACGACTAGCTTTGGCACGATCCAAATGAGAGAATTTATTTTAGTTGAAGTAAAGGATGAAGAAGGAAGATCGGGCTGGGGAGAATCCGTCGCTTTTATGTCTCCCTTATATAGTGAAGAGACGCTTCAAACGAATTGGCATATATTAGAGGACTTTCTTATTCCGATGTTAAAAGGAAAAGAAATTTCTCACCCGGATGAGTTAACTGAGTTGTTTGCTTCCATTCGAAAAAACAATATGGCCAAATCAGCTATTGAAGGCGCTGTTTGGGACTTATATGCGAAGAGACAAAACCTACCTTTGTACAAATGTCTTGGCGGGGAACGAACGTCGATTGAGGTTGGAGTCAGCATTGGTATTCAAGATACCATTGAAGAGCTGCTTGCGATTGTTAAACAGCATGTAGAGGAAGGGTATAAGCGAATTAAAGTGAAAATTAAGCCGGGCTGGGATGTCGATGTGATTAGAGAGATTCGCCGTATTTATCCGGATATCGCTTTAATGGCTGATGCCAACTCTGCTTATCGATTAGAAGATTTAGATTTATTGAAGCAGCTAGACGAATTTAACTTAATGATGATTGAACAGCCATTAGCATCGGATGATATAGTTGACCACGCAACGGTTCAAAAAGAATTAAGCACGCCGATTTGTTTAGATGAAAGCATCCATTCTTGTGAAGATGCACGTAAAGCTATTCAACTAGGAAGCTGCAAAATTATTAATATTAAAGTCGGCCGAGTGGGCGGTTTAACCGAATCGAAGAAGATCCATGATTTATGTAAAGAGAAGGGGATCGATGTTTGGTGTGGCGGAATGCTTGAAGCAGGTGTTGGCAGAGCGCACAATGTTGCCTTAACGACATTGAGTAACTTTACATTGCCGGGAGATACGGCAGCTTCTTCTCGTTATTGGGAAAAGGATATTATTCAGCCAGAAGTGATTGTACATGATGGCTTGATCACTGTTCCAGAAACAGCGGGAGTAGGTTATGAGATTGATTTGGATGCCGTAGAACAGTTCACAATTAAAAAGCAAGTATACTAACGTGATAGGTAACTATAAAGCAGCCCTCGAAATGAGTGGCTGCTTTATTATTTCAATGGTTAAAAGTAACAAAATTTCAAGCAGGAAAATCCTTAATTTTGGTTAAAATAAATATATAATTCAGAATATTTTTGATATAAAATCAAATAAATATATTCTTTATTAAGAACCAACATATATAGAGGGGGTTATTTAGTTGAAAAAGCCGGAAGTAAGAGTGAGTGAAAAATTAAGTGAAGCGTATACACTACCATCATGGCTTTATACAAACCCGGAAGTGCTTGAAGTTGAAAAGCGAGAAATTTTCAAGAAAACGTGGCAATATGTCGGCCACATTAGTCAATTTAATAAACCAGGTGATTATATCACAACTGAAGTAGCGGATGTTCCTATTATTATTTCTTATGGGAACGATCGGGAATTGCGGGCGTTTTATAATGTTTGTACACATAGAGCAGCAAAGCTTGTTGAAGGAGAGGGGAATAAAGCTATTTTTTCCTGTCCTTATCATGCTTGGACATTTAAATTGGATGGATCGCTAAATAGAGCACCGAATATGAATGGGGTTGAAAACTTTGAGCATAAGGATTTTTGTTTAAAGAAGATTCAATTGGAAGTGTTTGAATCGTTTATCTTTGTGAATTTAGACCCTCAGTCACCCTCTATGTCTACGTTATTCCCTGATTTATTTCAACATGTGAAAACTCAAAACCTCGGAGATTTTAAAAGAGTACGCGTTAAGGAATCTATTTGTCAGTCAAACTGGAAAATCGGGATTGATAATTATCTAGAATGTGATCATTGCTCAATCGTTCATAAAGCGTTAGTTTCTAAATTAGATATGAATCAGTACGAAGTGGCTCAATACGAGAATTATTCCTATCAAGGTACTCCGTTAAAAGGGAAGATGAGCCAATTTAGTTTAGGAGAAGGTGGAAGGTATTATTGGCTTTATCCTAATACTTGGTTTTCATTTGATCCTGGACCGGCTAATCTGTCTATTCATCAATCCATCCCCATTGATCATAAAACGACGAAATATGTGTACACTACTTTTTTTAAAACAGATGAAATTACAGAGGAAGAGCAAAGTTTAATAGCCATTGATGAATTAGTAAGGAAAGAAGATCTAGAGATTTGTGAGACGGTTCAGAAAGGAATAGAAACCGGCGTTTATACACAAGGAAGGTTTTCGCTGACAGAAAACTGTGTTCATCAATTTCATTTACTGCTGCAAAAAGACTTAGAAGAAAAGCTACCATTGCAGCCAGCGCCATCATCCGCATTTTAACTCATTGATTTATTAAATGAATTCTATCTGAATATTTGTAAGCGTTTACTTTTTGTTGATGCTATAAAAATATGAAAAAGGTAGGTGGATTGGATGAGTGGAAATCATGAAGGTCAACCGCAAATGAAGCGATCGATAAAGAGCCGACACTTATTTATGATGTCGCTCGGTGGGATTATAGGAACTGGATTGTTTTTAGGTTCTGGTTATGCCATTGGTGAAGCTGGTCCTGCTGGCGCGATATTGGCTTATTTAGTAGGCGGGCTCCTCATGTTTTTAGTAATGGTTTGTTTAGGTGAGTTATCTGTTGTGATGCCTGTATCGGGTTCTTTTCAGGCACATGCTACGAAATTTATTGGTCCTGCAACCGGTTTTGTCATTGGCTGGGTGTATTGGTTGAGTTGGGCATTGTATGTCGGCCTTGAATTTATTGCAGCGGGTATGTTAATGAAGAGATGGTTTCCTGATGTACCTGTTTGGATTTGGTGTGCTTTATTCGTCCTATTACTTTTCTTCATTAATTCACTGGCAAGTAGAAGTTTTGCTGAGACTGAATACTGGTTTGCTGGTATTAAAGTGTTGGCGGTCATTCTCTTTATTATCATAGGTTTGGCTGCGATGTTTGGTGTATTGAAGATGGAAAGTGCATCGGCTCCATATTTGTCTCATTTTATTGGAGATGGACTGTTTCCAGCAGGTATAGTCGGTGTATTTATATCGATGATGACTGTCATTTATGCGTTTCAAGGATCAGAAATTATGGGTGTAGCAGCCGGAGAAACAGAGGAACCAGAAAAGAATATTCCGAAAGCGATTCGGAATATTGTTGTGCGTGTTGTATTGTTTTACATTATGGCTATTTTTGTGTTGTCAGCGCTTGTTCCATGGCAAGACGCTGGGGTGTTAGAAAGCCCGTTTGTTACAGTGTTTGATATGGTAGGCATCCCGTATGCCGCTGATATTATGAACTTTGTTATTTTGACGGCTATTCTATCTGTTGGAAATACCGGCTTGTTTGCTTGTACACGCATATTATATTCACTTTCCTTAGATGGGATGGCACCTAAAGCTTTCTCGAAATTAAACAAGCGTGGGGTTCCTTCTATTGCTTTAGTCGTTACCCTTATATTTGCTTTAATTTCGTTACTGACAAGCATTGTGGCGGCAGATACGCTATTTGTTATTTTACTCGCCATCAGCGGAATTGGAGGAACGTTAACGTGGATGACGATTGCTATTGCTCAGCTGATGTTCCGGAAACAATATATTCGAAATGGGGGACAAGTGGAGGATTTGAAATTTAGAGTTCGCTTCTATCCGTTTGTACCGATCCTCTGTATTATTATGTGCGCCTCCATCTTTGTGTTTACTGCATTTGATCCTGTTCAACGAATCTCTCTTTATTGGGGTTTTGGTTTTATAGGAGCGTGCTATTTGTATTATTATATGATATTTGCAAGGAGGAAGGCGACTTTGCCAGCAACTGTGGATCTAGAAGCAACTACTACCATTAAAAAAGAATTTTAATCATTTGAACATATGAAAAAGCCACCATCCGAAATTCGGATGGTGGCTTTTTCGATGAGTATCGACAAAACTCGGGGAGTGACAGGCACTCTCTATCACATATAACCCCAAATCATTGTGAACATTGATCCAAGGATTGTAATAACTCCGACAAATAAAGCGTAAGCAATATTTATATATAGAGAAGCTTTGTCAGATGTTTCTCCAATGTGCATGAATAGTAGTAACTGAACGCTAGCTTGAGCAGCGGCAGTAACGAGTAGTACAGTCATGCCAGCTGTAAATGACATGTCAAAATACCAAACTGTCAGGGCAGCAAGTGAAAGGACTAGTGAAAAAACGAATCCCATCACATGATGTCTAGGGAAATATTGTTTCATCATTACATCAATCCTTTCAAGTATACGAAGCTAAAGATAAAGATCCAAACAACATCAAGGAAGTGCCAGTATAAAGAGAAGATAAACGATTTATTAGTTGTTTCAGGCGTTAAACCGTGTTTCTTCACTTGCATCATAATAGCGGTTCCCCATAGTAAGCCGAACGTAACGTGAAGTCCGTGGGTACCAAGTAAAGTGAATAAGCTAGATAAGAAGGCGCTTGTTTGCATCGTAGCTCCTTCATGAACGTATGTGAAGAATTCGAAAATCTCAACGCTCAAGAATCCTAAACCTAATACTAAAGTGATACCAAAGAAGGTCATCATTGCTTTTTTCGCACCAAGGCGCATCGCATTGATACCAAGGCCGATTGTAAAGCTACTTGTTAATAAGATGATTGTTTCTAACATAACCGGTGCCATTTCAAAAATTTCAGAACCAGCTGGACCATTACCTGTACGGTGTTCTAATACAAAATATACAGCAAATAGAGTGGAGAAGAGGGCAATTTCTGCCCCTAAAAAGATCCAAAATCCTAAGATCTTTAATCGATTCTCCTCTGTACTATATTCTAAAGGTAGCGAGTTATCTATTTTCATTTTCCTTCACCTCGCAATGCTTTTTCCGTGCGTTCAATCTCCTCAACAGAGACGTAGTAGCCATGATCTTGTTCAAATGTGCGATAAGTCATTGTAGCTAGTACAACTAGACCAGCAATGATTGCAAGGTTCCACCAGTTGAAGACTGCGAAGAATCCTAAGAAGAAGAAAGCTACACCCATGATAAACGGTTGTCCGCTATTGTTTGGCATATGGATTGGCTCATATGGACCATCATCTGTTAGCGGTTGATTATCTTTCTTAGCAAACCAATAAGCATCGATCGACTTAATAGTTGGTACTTTTGCAAAGTTGTAGAATGGAACTGGACTATGCGTGCTCCACTCCAATGATCTTGCATCCCAAGGATCGCCGTTCGTATCACGAGGGCTGTAACGGATGCTCCAATAAATGTTGTAAACAAGAATAATGAAACCAAGCGTTAAGCCTAGGGCACCGATAAATGAAAGCATATTTAATGGGCCATAGCCTGTGCTTGCTGAATACGTAAACATACGACGTGTCATTCCATCAAGTCCTAGAATGAACAGTGGGAAGAATGTTACGTTAAAGCTAATAGCAATAATCCAGAAAGAAATCTTTCCAAGACGCTCGTTCAAACGGAAACCGAATACTTTCGGGAACCAGAAGTAGAATCCAGCAATAACTGCGAAAACTGTTCCTGGAATTAATACGTAGTGGAAGTGAGCGACAAGGAACATTGTATTATGGTACTGGTAGTCAGCACTTGCCATCGCAAGCATAACTCCAGTTACCCCACCGATTGTAAAGATCGGAATAAAGGCAAGGGAATAAAGCATTGGTGTAGTAAAGCTGATTTTCCCTTTGCGTAAAGTAAATAGCCAGTTGAATATTTTAACCCCAGTTGGTACAGCGATCGCCATTGTTGTGATCGAGAAGACGCTGTTAACCATCGCGCCATGTCCCATTGTATAGAAATGGTGTGCCCATACAACGAAAGATAACAAGGAAATAACGACCATACTCGCCACCATTGATTTATAACCATATAGGTTTTTGCGAGCAAATGTAGAAATGATTTCACTGTAAATTCCAAAAGCAGGTAAGATAACGATATATACTTCAGGATGCCCCCATACCCAGAACAAGTTTGCCCAAAGCATGTCCATACCACCATTATCCATAGCAAAGAATTGCGTACCGAATTGGCGATCTAACATCATTAATGCAAGAGCAACTGTTAATACAGGGAAAGCAAATACGATAATTACGTTTGTAATTAATACAGACCAAGTAAACATTGGCATTTTCATTAAAGTCATACCTGGTGCACGCATTTTTAAAATCGTGACGATGAAGTTAATTCCCGTCATTAACGTCCCAAGTCCCGCAATTTGTAGGGAAATAGAGTAATAGTTATTTGCTACTCCTGGACTAATATCCGGACCTGACAACGGGAAGTAAGCTGTCCATCCTGCGTCAGGAGATCCACCGATAACGAAGGAGATGTTTAATAGCATCGCACCGAAGAAGAATAACCAAAAACTTACGGCATTCAATCGTGGAAACGCTACGTCGCGAGCTCCAATTTGAAGTGGAATAACAACGTTCATCAATCCAATGATAAATGGCATAGCCATAAACAAGATCATGATGAGTCCGTGTGTTGTAAAGATTTCATTGTAATGTTGTGCGTTTAAAAGTCCGTTTTCCGGTACCGCTGTTTGTGCACGCATTAATACAGCGTCGACGCCTCCGCGGAAAAGCATCAATAAAGCAGCGATGATGTACATAACACCAATACGTTTATGATCAACAGTTGTTAACCATTCAGTCCAAAGATAACCCCATTTTTTAAAATAGGTTAATCCGGCAACGATGGAAACCGAAGCGACGACGATGCTGACCATGGCACCGTAAATCATCGGATCACCGGTTACGAAAAATTCGTCCCATTTCATAGGTGTGACTCCTTTCGTGTTCTATAAACAGTATTATTTTTCTTCATTTTGCTGTGTGTTGTTGCTTGCAGTCGGTATGCATATTTCTTTTCCGTCTGCACTTGCTCCATGGTTATGTCCAGCGTGGTCACCCTCTGGAGCTGGGCGGAAGTCTAGATGAGTGGAGTTGTATGTTTCACGTCCAACAAACTCAGCTTTTAAAAGTTTATCAAACTCTTTTTCTGTTAAATCAGATGCTGTGTCTTTAACGTCATCTACCCACTCATCATAATCAGCTGGAGTCATTGCTTGCGCTTCAAACTCCATATGAGCGAAACCTTTCCCGTTAAAGTTTGAGTTTTTACCCATATAAGATCCAGGTGTATCAGCAACAAGGTTAATCTTTGTCACCATGTCACTCATTGCGTATTTTTGTCCAGCTAATTGTGGAATCCAGAAACTCGTAATTGGACCGAATGAATACAGTCGAAATTCAACTGGTCGATCAGTCGGAAGGTTTACATAGTTAACTGTCTCAATTCCTTCTTCAGGATAGCTGAAATGCCATTTCCAGTTAGAAGAAGAAGCATAAATGACTAATGGTTTTTCATCAGCATACCCTTTTGGTGTCGTTTCAACTTCATATGTTGTCTTTACAGTAACAACAGATAAGAAAGTCACGATAAGGATCGGAATAACCGTCCAAATGATTTCTAACCAGTGATTTCCTTCCTCATGTGGAGGTTCATAATCCTTATCTAATTTCGAAGCACGATACTTTGTAAGTACATAGACATAAAGTACGTAAACGACGAGCAAGATACCTGCCATCACGATAATCGAAAGAATAATCGTGTCAGATAAAGTTTTGGCAGATGGTCCTTTTGGATCTAAGACCATCAATGAATTTCCACAACCTGTAAGAATCGTGGAAATAGTGAAAATAACAAATAAAAAAGCCCATTTCATCTTCATAGTGTACTCCTTCCTAAAACATAATGAATCATAGCCAAACAATATGTTTGGCTCATTAAATATTTCACGATAATTCTCCATGGATAAGAGCTGTAAATTAATTGAAATATATATCCATAACTCATATCTTATTCTCATTTGATTTAAAAGACAATTAAAAAATAATTATGTCACAAAAATTTCACATTGTAAGTTAATGATTAGAAAATAGGTATTAAAATGGGATTTTTATCGATGTGATAAAATGGAAGTGAGCAACTTCGAATACTGCTCTTTGCTACAGGTTTTAGGGTCAACGTGCGAGAAGAAGCTTTGTATAAGTTTGAGTTTTTAGTTTAACACCAAAAAGACCGCTGTATTAAAAATAGCGGTCTTTTCGACAAAATCCGAGGAGTGACAGGCACCTCTTTATTTAAAGAAAACTTTGTCGATATTGTATTTGGCTTGAAGTTCATTGATGATGTAGGTTTCGTAAATTTCTCGTTCAACCGGGTCTTCAATATAACAAACAGCAATTTTATATACGTCATCTCTATGATTTTTGATAGGGGATACTGTATCTTCGAAGTTTTTGCGAATTCGCTGTCTAAGTTTTCTTGCTTTTCCTACATAAAGCAGTTGGTCGTGAACATCGAAAAACATGAAGATGCCGCCTTTATCGCGGGCGATCTTCGTATAATCAGTAAAGCCATACTCGGTACTTAGTGCTGGTTCTCCCGCTTCTCCAACTTGTTTACTTTTCTTAATGACGACATTTGGTTCAGGGATCGTAATTTTAATCAATATAAGTCACTTCCTACTATTATTTATAGAACTTGTTTTAAATGGATATCCCACTATAGCATACTTCTGTTGTTTTCACCATAGGGAGGGAAGTCGTTCATTTGTTGCCTCTCCATTTTTAAGGCTCTATAATTGAAGTATCTTACAATACAAGAGGTGGTATAGTTGACGCTTGATGAAGTGATGGATCAACTCGAACAGTTAGGTACAGAACAAACGAAGAAAACATATACTCGTCACGGGGCGAAAGAACCTTTTTTTGGAGTGAAGATTGGCGATTTGAAAAAGTTGGTTAAACACGTTAAGAAGGATCAGGAGTTAGCTTTAGCATTATTTGATACGAATAATCATGATGCGATGTATTTAGCAGGACTCTCTGTCAATCCGAAATTGATGAAAAAAGAAACGCTGCAACAATGGGTCAAAAAAGCCAATTGGTATATGCTTTCGGAGTATACAGTAGCTAGTGTAGCAGCAGAAAGTTCTTATGCTCTTGAATTAGCTAGAGAGTGGATCAATTCAAAGGAAGAAATGATTGCAACCTGTGGCTGGAGTACGTACGCCAATTATTTATCGATCACTCCAAATGAGGAGATAAATTCACAGGAAATTCGATCGTTAATGAATCGAGTCAAAGAAACAATTCATGAAGAACAAAATCGAGTGCGTTACACGATGAATGGATTCGTCATTAGTGTAGGAACGTATGTCACATCTTTACATGAAGAAGCGATGAATGTTGCTGAGCATATTGGAAAGGTCCATGTAGATGTTGGAAATACAGCTTGTAAAGTACCACTTGCAAGTGGATATATTGAAAAAGTAAAACAAAGAAACAAGGTTGGGATCAAAAGAAAAACTTGTATATGTTAGGTCAAGTGTTTGAAATATACGTTTAGTGGGGGATGGAGACAGCCCCCACTAATTGAAGATTCACTTTATTTCTCTTGTCGAGTCTTTTTTACACGATCCATTAAGTGATGAACGAACACATCATCTCTTACAAGCCAGGCTGCGTATTTTCTTTTAAGAAAGCTTTCCGCTTCCAGAAAATTTGTAAAAGTTTCTGTTATTTTTAATTCGCTATGGTTGATGGCCCATCTATGATCGTTGATGGGATGCAGAAGAAATGTTTCTTCCATTCGACTTTCATACAAGGAGCCAAAGGAGGACCCTTTCATGTTGTAGCGGTTTCTTTTGGCGTCTTCTCGTAATGGTTCGAGATGAAAGGTGCTAGTAACAAACAATTTATAAGCGTCTTCTGTTAATGAACAGCCGGCAGCTTTCGCATGTCCACCACCGCCAAAGCCGCTGGCAATTTCAGAGACATCAATATGATCATGGATCGTTCGAAACCCGATGCGTTTTCCACCAATGTTTAAAATAGCGATATAATCTAGGTGTGGATATTCTTTTCCTAATTCATTGCCAAGCTCTGAATGGTAAGATTCAGCGTAGACGATTCCGGACAAATATTCTCCGATTGGCGCTTGGATGAGTTCACGTCGTTTTCGGCGAATATAACGTTCGATTTTGTTCTCTTCCATGTCTAATATTTTTTGTTCGAATTCGTCAAAGAAGAAATGGTCACTCTGTTTGAGCCGGTTGACCATTTTTTCTTCAAATTCATCAATGGAAACTAAGAAGAACAGAGCGTTTAGTCGGTGAGCGTCTTCGTTATCATTTTTCTCCCATTCCCAAGTATCATATTGTCTCACGAGTTCCACAAATTCAGCCACCGCGGGAGAAGGTTCCATTAGTTTGTGCTTGATCAGGTATTCATATAGCAGAGAAGTAGCTGATGTTAATTTTCCTTCATCATTCTCCACCACAATATGCCCCCAATCGTACTCATTCAGATGCAGGGCGGTTTTATGATGGTCGAGCAGTTGGACTTTTCCTCCGGCTTGATAAAACTCATTGAGTCGCTTTTCATTTTCCTCATTCACTGATAAATCTGTAATTAATAAAAATGTTTGTTTATCTCCATTTTCTAAAAACCATTGCACTTCATGATTGAGACCTGAAATCGAGTTGTAGCGGACTTGGACTTGTTTCCCGAAAGCGAGCTTTGCTAGAACGCCACAGCCAACCCCATCTAAATCATTATGTGATAACAATCGATACATCTTGTTCACCTCCTGTTTAGTATGGCGAAAAAGGAGAAAAATATTGAGAAAAAGACGGACTCGAAAGAATGAAATTCTGCTTTCGAGTCCGTTTTATAAAGTGAAACTTGAATCAGTGGGGGTCTTACAGCCCGTTAATGCGGGATAAATTAATTGGCTTCAAGTTGCTTCAGTTTTTTATCGAGAATTAAGTTACCAAAGGGAATAAACGCAACAATAACAGAGACAATCGGCCATAGTAGGTTCCATCTTGTTTTAAAGGTGACATACATAATGACTAGGCAATAAGTGATAAATAAAGCGCCATGAATAGAACCAACGATTCGCACAGCTTCAGGAATATCTGCCCAATATTTAAGAGGCATCGCAATAAAAAGTAAGATTAAAAGAGAGGCTCCTTCAAAATGGCCCATCAATCGTAATTTGCCGATCGGTGTTTTTAACATATATAAATTTCCTCCTGTCAAATAAAAAACACTAATAAATTTTAACATAGCGAATGTACAGGTGAAAATCATCTAATTTCTCTTATGTTCACGTTTTTGTCAGAAGTCTATATTAAATGATAAGGACAGTTAGACAGAAAATGGGAGAATCCAAAAAAATAAGCCCAAGCTCCTTAGTAAGGGAGTTGGACTTTGTTTTTTTGTAATTCGACAAAATCTGGGAAGTGACAGGCACCTTAGAACTGTACTGCTAGTTTTGTTGCTTTTTCCATACCTTGTTCAATGATTTCCTCAGCTTTGTCTGGGAATTGGTTATGACCTTCGACAATGACAGTAGATAGATCAGTGATTCCTAAGAATGTAAGAATGCTTGTTACGTAGTTAACAGCCATTTCCATTGATTGGGCTGGCCCTTCAGAATATACGCCACCTCTTGCGTTAAGTAGAATGACTTTTTTATCTGTCAGCATACCTACAGGGCCTTCAGGTGTGTAACGGAATGTTTTACCTGCTTGACATAAATAGTCAAAATACGTATGTAAAACAGCAGGGACTGTGAAATTCCAAAGTGGGAAGGCGATCACAATTTTATCAGCAGCAAGGAATTGGTTTAAATATTTATTCACTACATCAGTAGCTTGTTGTTCTTCGGCTGTTAATTCCATTCCTTTTGCTAGTTTAAACATTCCATTAATTTTTGTTGTATCGTAATATGGCAAGTTCTCTTCAAATAAATCTAATTCTGTGATCTTGTCTTCTGGATGAGCTTCTTTATAACTGTTCAGAAATGATTGGTAAAGTTGTACACTGACAGCTTGTTCTAGTGGTCGAGAGTTCGCTTTAATAAATAATACGTTTTCCATCTGGATCGCCTCTTTTGTTTAAATTTTACTTAATAATATGTGTAACTACGCAGGTGAACATTTGAATTTAAGATGTTGCTATAGCAACTTTATGACTTCAAAAAGAATGAGAACTATCGCAAATTCTCACGCATTTTTGATAAGACAGATCTAACGGTTTGCAACTCTTCTTCTGAAATGCCTTTGTAAATTTGCTTGTTGATCTCCTTCGCGATCGGAATAATGATCTCTTTAAGATTATCTCCTTTTTCTGTAAGAAATACTTTGAGCGAGCGGCGATCATGCTGACAGCACACTCTACGAATGAGCCCTTTTTGTTCTAAGTTGAGCAGCATGCGGGCAATATTGGTTTTGTCTTTTTTTAGCTTTTCAGCAATTTCCTGCTGGCTTAGTCCATCTTTCTTCCAAAGGAGCATCATCACTAAATTTTGTTCAGGGGCGATGTTGAAAGGAGCTAGTCTACTCTTCACTTCACTCGTAATGAGCAAATCGGTTTGATGAATGTAAATACTAATATATTCATCTAAGGATACATTCAAATTAATCACCTACAAATAGTTGTTATACATACTATTAACAATGATAGTGTAATCAATGAGGTGTAGACTGTCAATCACTAAGTTTGGCGTCGTAAAAAGTGACTCCAGTTATTATACGAGAGTCACTTTCTTTTTTTGTCCTGCTTCAGTTTTTCGAGTTGTTCTTTCTGTTTGTCCGTCATTGGTTTGGAATGAGGCATGTTCCCGTGAGAGGCTCCAATATGAAGTGTACCATGCAGGTCTTTAATACCAAGTTGTCCTAAATTATTCGTCAATTCGTACTTATCGAGATACAGCTTGTCGATATGGAATTCTTGGTAAATGATTGACCCTTCACTTGGTGAGGAGGAAAGGAGGGTGTTCAATTGCTTCATTTCTTTTTCTAACAGTTCAAGTTGTGTTTGAACTAAGGACATTGTGTGTACGATCTGGACAGCATAGCTTTCTAATTGGCTCAATTTCAGCTGGGATTGTTTTATATGATCTGTTGAGAGTGTGGATTGTGTATCAGAAAAGGAATGATGAATAACAATCGGTGTGTTCGGTTGCTGTTGGATTTGTTGTAATAATTGCTTCACTTCTTGGATAGAAGAAAATTGTTTTTCTACTTGGTGAACATCATTGATCTGAAGTTGCAATTGTTTGAATTGGGCTTCTAATTTGGAAATAGCCGTTTTAACGTTGTAATTAGGATTCATTGACCATACTCCCTCATACATTTTTTGTTAATGAAGGAGGGTCATTCGATAAAAATATGTTCCTCCTTAGTATAAGTTCGGAAATAGCTGAGAAAAAGGAGTCCATGATAAAATTTAGCGGAAACATTTCTACCTTCAACTGGCTCAGGAAGTTGCACTGTTCGCTTGAATTCTCCATAATATCGTTCTTGTAACGTTGGAGAGACGGTGAAAAAGTTTTTGACTTGGCCTTGAATGGTTAGTGTAGTTCCGGAAACGGACACTTGTATATCATCTTTCGTTAGTCCAGCTAGTTCAATTAAAATGATCACTCGAGATTCTTCAACGTACACGTCAATAGGAGGGAAATTCTCTATTGATTGACCAGGTGTTGCTTTTGATTGGTCAAAAATATGGTTCCAGAAATCACCGGATTGATAGTGCTGGGCAAAGTTCATCCATTGCTTAAACTTTTCAAAATCCAAGGCTCATTCCTCCTTGTGCTCACCGGCTATTAATACTTATTCCAAATCAGGTACATCGATTTCTGTATATTGTAAATCAATATCTTTTGGGATTTTAATTTGCAAGATGCCTTCTTTAAAATGAGTGACGCCTCCTTTTTTCTTCACGATAGCTGGGAGAATCACTACTTTCTTATCCTCAGATGTGGGGATACCTTCAATAATGACTTGATTAGATGTATGGTAAATTTTTAAATGGGAAAACATTGAAGCATCTTCTACAGGGAATTTTACATACACATCTTCATGTGTCTCAAAGACAGAAATATGGATGGTTGGAGCTTCTTTTGTTGGAGGTGAATCGATCGGTTGTTGATTGTCAATGGAAGAAAAAGGAGTGTGTTTTAAAAAGTCAAATGGTTTTTGCTGCTTCTGTAAAGAGTCTGGCATCGATTGTGTTAAGACGTTCTGTACGTATTTTTCAATATCGCCATGATTAAATTGCTTCATCCACTTTTGCCATTCTTCATTAGAAGAGAAGGGCGATTGAAAAGGAAACATAAGGTTCACTCCTTTCAAGGATTAAAATTGGTTAGAAATTGGTAAAGCTGGGTTGGCGATTTGATCTTGGTCGCTTACGTCAGCATCAAGTACACTGTTGCCCATGCAAGAGGAAGTAGGTGAGAAATCGCCTAATGAAAAGTTAGCACCGACAAGCTTACTATTGGCTGTATGACTATTATGAACCGTTCCTCCGATATCAATATTTCCGTTCTGAGTCACTCCGTTCGTTTTCATATTCACGATATTAATAATAAAAGGCATAGGTATTCCTCCTTTTTCTGTCCCTAAGTTACTATATGACAGTCGCCGAAAAAAGGAATCAAATGATAGTGATTAAAATTGGGTAGAGTTCACATGTGTTGGGTCCGCAATATCGCCCATATCATTGACGTCTGGATCGATAAATACATTCTCCATCATCGACTCAGTTGGAGAAATATCTCCATAAGATGAATTGGTGCCTTGGGACTTGGCGTTGGCTGTATGTGCATTATGCAAAGCATCCCCAATATTTAAGGAACCATTATTAGAAATGTTATTAATCTTCAAGCTATAAATGTTAATAACTGTTGGCATAATCGCTCCCCTCCATATCCTGATTGTCACTAATTTATGCAAAAAAGGGTGAAGGTATGACAGGTGCTTGTCCTCTGTTTTCATTCAAAATGGAGAAAAGTAGTTGACATTTTTATTTATTTACGATAAATTTTGCATATGGTAAATTATTTTTACCTAAGCAAACTTTTATTGCGAGGAGGGGACTGAATTGTCTAGTTTTTTATTGCCGAAATTGCCCTATGATTATGATGAATTAGAACCATTCATTGATGGTCGAACGTTAGAAATTCACCACGGGAAGCATCATGCAACGTATGTGAACAATTTAAATCATGCGTTGGAAGGATATGAAGATTTACAAGAGAAATCTCTTGACTATTTGCTTTCTCATCTATCAGAGCTTCCTAAAGAAATACAAACCGCTGTTAGAAACAACGGTGGAGGTCATTATAGTCATAGTCTATTTTGGGCGTTAATGAGTCCAAATGGAGGCGGTGAGCCCAATGGAGATATCGCTAAAGTGATTGATCATTATTTTAACTCGTTTGATAACTTTCAGGACAAGCTATCGCAAGCAGCGATATCAAGATTTGGCAGTGGTTATGGCTGGTTAGTGATGGATGGTGAAGAGCTGTCTGTGATGAGCACGGCTAATCAGGATACACCGCTGATGGAAGGAAAGACGCCTTTGTTAGTAGTCGATGTGTGGGAGCATGCCTACTATTTGAAATATCAAAATCGACGTCCAGAGTTTGTAGCCAATTGGTGGAACACAGTCAATTGGGATGTAGTGAATGAATTGTACTTAAAAGCTAAGCGTCAAATTGCATAAGGGTAATTGGAATGCCATAATAACCTCCTGGGACTGGTAACCTAGGAGGCTTTTTTTATGCGCTTAATACCATTTTTGGAATGTACATAAAAAATTTTTCTGATATAATTAACAATGAAGATAGGTTTCCTTATGAAAGCGTTTTCAATCAGCCTTAATTATTTTATAAAGGAGCTGCTTTATATCGACGATAAATAGAACAATTACTGTCATAATTATATAATATAACAAATGTTGGTGTTCGATTACGGGAGAAAAGATAAAGTGGAAAGGTTACTACCATTTTATTGATAGCTATTAGGAGGAGTCATTTAGTATGTCTGTAGAAGGAATTTTTCTCATTATTGTATCAATCATTTTATTGGCGATCATTGTGCCATTAGTTATCTTTGCTTATTTATGGAGATCTGATCATAAGCAAAAACAACATGCTATTTTACGTAATTTCCCGGTTTTAGGGAAAGCGCGTTATTTATTTGAAATTATTGGGCCGGAATTCCGGCAATATTTCTTTGATAATGATACTGAAAGTAAACCGTACTCGCGTGTGGATTTCCTAAATGTTGTATTGCCATCTAAATATTTAGAGTACGTGATTCCATTTGGATCTAAACGTGACTTTGATAAAGAAGGTTACTATATTCGAAATGCGATGTTTCCTAAGCAAAAAGCAGAGTTAGCTGTTGATAATGAGGAAGCGGTTTCAACAAAGAAATATATTATTGATAAACAGAGTGTTATTAACCGTAAAGAGCACGCGGAAGAAGTGTCAGCTGATCCATGGTTATTAAAAGAAGAAGATACGATTATTATCGGACCAAAAAGAAGGCAGCCTTTTTTCGTTCGTGGACAAATTGGCATGAGTGGAATGAGTTATGGTGCCCTTGGTGAGAATGCGATTACAGCTTTATCTGAAGGATTAGGACTTGCACAAGGAACGTGGATGAATACTGGAGAAGGTGGAGTTTCTCCTTATCATTTACAAGGAAATACCGATATTATTATGCAAATTGGTCCTGGCCTTTTCGGAGTGCGTGACACAGAGGGGAATTTTTCTTGGGAAAAATTTAAGGAAAAAAGCACAATTGAACAAATTAAAGCGTTCGAATTAAAATTGGGCCAAGGAGCGAAAATTCGTGGTGGTCATATTGATGGGTCAAAAGTATCGTCGAATATTGCTGAAATCCGCGGGGTTGAACCATATAAAACTGTTGATAGTCCAAACCGCTTCAATCAATTTAATGACTTGCCATCTATGTTTGAATTTGTTGAGGAAATGCAGCAAGTAGGCGGGAAGCCAGTAGGAATTAAAATCGTTGTCGGTGCCTATGATGAGGTAGAAGAATTAGCCAGATATATGAAGGAAACAGGAAAAAGCCCTGACTTTATCACCGTTGATGGTGGGGAAGGTGGTACAGGTGCTACCTACCAAGAATTAGCTGATAGCGTTGGTTTACCGATTAAGAGTGCTCTTTCTTTACTAGATAAAGCATTGCGTCAACATGGTGTGCGCGATCAAGTGAAGATCTTTGCTTCAGGCAAGCTGTTTACACCGGATCGTGTAGCTGTCGCTTTAGGGATGGGAGCGGATTTAGTAAGTATTGCGCGTGGGTTTATGTTTGCTGTCGGTTGCATTAATGCTCAGCATTGTCATACGAATAAATGTCCAGTAGGTGTGGCAACGACAGATCCAGAATTACAACGAGCGCTCGTTATTGACGAGAAAAAGTATCGTGTCGCTAACTATGTGATCGCTATGAGAAAAGGATTGTACAATATTTCTGCAGCTACAGGAATCGATAACCCAACACAGTTCTCTAAAGAACATATCGTTTTCAAAGATGCTTATGGGCGTGTGACATCACTACAAAAAATTGCACAGGATGAAACGTCCGAACGAACAAAAGAGCATTCTTTTGTAGGATAAGAGACAATTAATCCTAGCTGAAAAATCCACAGAACGTATGAAAAGTTCTGTGGATTTTTTAATTGTATAAAAAACAGAAAATTAAAACAAAACTTGCTTTTTTAATGTATATATAGTATTTTTTGATTAACTAATCGTTAATCATTATTTAGAGGGAAAGTATTGAGGTGGATTGTTTTGTCAAAAGAGTTCATCAGTGATCAAGAGGCACTAGAGGCATATGATATAAAAAAGTATCGTACGCCTGATGGGTATACGAGTGATATTGTGATTTTTACGATTACTCGAAATGAAAAGGTAGAGTTAGGACGTTCACTAAGCATTTTGTTAATTAAACGAGCGGTGGAAAATGCGGAAGGCCACCCGAATATAGAAGGAGGCAAGTGGGCGCTTCCAGGAGGTTTTGTCGGACCTCACGAAACAGCCTTCGATGCGGCGCTGAGAGAGTTAGAAGAAGAGACCGGTATTCGTGGTATTCATTTGAAGCATTACGGAGTTTATGATAAAGAGGGAAGAGATCCTAGAGGATGGATGATTACGAATGCTCATTATGCGGTCGTGCCAGAGCATTTGCTTGCTGAGAGAAAAGCCGGTGATGATGCAGTAGATGTTCAATTATTTCACGTTCAAGAAGCGCTGGAATTACCGCTCGCTTTTGATCATAAAGCGATCGTTGAAGATGCCCTACGAATGATTCAAGTAGATATGCTACAAACGACGCTGGCAAAAGAATTTCTTCCGCAAGAGTTTACACTGTCAGAATTGCGAAATGTGATTTTGAGTGTATCAGAAGAAATCGTCGATGAAGTCGTAAAATCGGAACCGTTTTTTTGGCGGAAAGCACCGAGCCTTCCGTTTCTTGAACTTGTCACATTAGAAAACGGTCAACCAAAGACGACGCAAAGAAATTCGAAGTATAAAACAAAGCTCTATCGCTTTAATGAACATGTACCAGTTAAAAGTATTTATAAATAAAAGGAACGATTTAAATTTGGAGGGTATAAATATGAGTAAAAGATACCAAGATGATGGGCTAGCATTACATACAGACTTATATCAAATTAATATGGCAGAAACGTATTGGAACGATGGCATTCACGACAAAAAAGCGGTATTTGAATTGTATTTCAGAAAGCTTCCATTTGGGAACGGCTATGCCGTTTTTGCCGGGTTAGAACGAATCGTGGCCTACTTGCAAAATTTTAAGTTCACTGATAGTGACATTGACTATTTACGCAAAGAGGTTGGTTACGAGGAAGATTTTCTCGCCTACTTGCAACAGATGAGGTTCACTGGCACAATCTATTCTATGAAAGAAGGAGAGCTTGTATTTGGAAACGAACCGATTCTTCGGGTAGAAGCTTCCCTTGCTGAGGCGCAAATTATTGAAACAGCCTTGTTAAACATTGTGAATTACCAAACACTCATTGCGACGAAAGCCTCAAGAATCAAACAAGTCGTTGGCGAAGAAGCAGCGATGGAATTTGGAAGTCGTCGTGCACAGGAAATGGACGCGGCCATTTGGGGAACGCGAGCTGCTTTTATCGGCGGTTTTGAAGGAACAAGCAATGTTAGAGCTGGGAAACTATTTGGCATTCCGGTCTCAGGCACACATGCCCACGCTCTTGTTCAAACGTATAAAGATGAATATATCGCTTTTCATAAGTATGCTGAACGCCATAAAAATTGCGTCTTTTTAGTGGATACATATGATACGTTGAAATCAGGAGTGCCGACCGCGATTAAAGTGGCAAAAGAGCTGGGAAATCGTATCAACTTCATCGGTATTCGTTTAGATAGTGGAGATTTAGCCTATTTATCAAAAAAAGCGAGAAAAATGCTAGATGACGCAGGATTCCCTCAAGCGAAAATTATTGCCTCGAATGATCTTGATGAGTATACGATTATGAACTTAAAGGCAGAAGGGGCACAAATCGATAGCTGGGGAATCGGAACGAAGCTGATTACTGCCTTTGATCAAGCGGCTTTAGGGGCTGTATATAAACTGGTATCGATTGAAAACGAACAAGGAGAGATGGAGGATACGATCAAAATTTCTGGCAATCCAGAAAAGGTAACCACTCCTGGCTTGAAGCGAGTGTATCGTATCATTAATAAAGCGAACGGAAAAGCTGAGGGTGACTACATTGCGATGCAAGATGAGAGCCCGCAAGAAGAAAAGCGTCTGAAAATGTTTCACCCTGTCCATACGTTCATCTCTAAATTTGTGACCAATTTTGAAGCGAAAGAGCTTCATGAACAAATCTTTGTTGATGGAGAGCTTGTTTATCAGTTGCCGGAAATTAAAGAGATTCAACAATATGCGAAAGAAAACTTACAGCTTTTATGGAAAGAATATAAGCGTTCTTTAAACCCGGAAGAATATCCCGTCGATTTAAGTCAAGCTTGCTGGGATAATAAAATGAAGAATATTGAGGAAGTTTGGAAAAAAGTAAAAAAGATGGATGTATAAATTAATAATAAAATTAACTATTATTTTTCACACGATCCTTTTATCTATTTTTGATAAAAGGATCGTGTTTTTTATGGAGATTTGATGATTAAATTATTTATCGTTAGTAGCTTGCGTTGAAACTTGCCAAGTTATCCCGAATTTATCTGTTACTTGTCCGTATAATGGACTCCAGAATGTTTCTTGAAGAGGCATCATAACTTGACCGTCTTCTCATAAATTATATACATGTGCAACGCTCTTATTGATCATATAAAAACGGCACTCCTTTTTATATGATCAATAAGAGCGTTCTGTTTATTTTTGCGATATACTATCAATAGTAAGATAATTTAGAAAAGATGAACAACTTGGTGAAGGGGCGAAATACAATGAACAAAAGATATAAAAATATGGAAACTTCGATTATTCATGTGGGCTATGATGCCAAGGAGCATTTAGGTAGTTTGTCGACACCGATTTTTCAAACCTCTACTTTTACTTTTGATAGCGCGGAGCAAGGGGAGAAGCGGTTTGCGGGTGAAGAAGAAGGATATATTTATTCAAGACTAGGTAACCCGACCGTACGAGCGTTAGAGGAGCGGATTGCAGAGCTTGAAGGAGCGGAAGCGGGGCTTGCTTTTGGTTCAGGGATGGCAGCTGTGTCGGCAATTTTATTTTCCTTAACAAAAGCGGGAGACCATATTATATGTTCGCAAGGTATTTACGGTTGCACATTTGGTTTGTTGGAGTTGATGAAAGAGAAATATGCGATTGCTCATGATTTTTGTGAGATGGACACAGAGGAACAAATTCGCCAACTAATTCGAACTGAAACAGCTTGTATTTACATCGAAACGCCAATTAACCCTACGATGAAGTTGATTGATTTAGAGATGGTGGCGAAAGTAGCGCAGGAAAAGGATATTCCAGTGGTCGTTGATAACACTTTTTCCTCTCCTTACTTACAACAGCCGCTACAATCTGGATGTGACGTCGTGCTTCATAGTGCAACGAAATTTATTGGTGGTCATGGCGATGTCATTGCGGGTCTGGCCGCTGGGAAACAAGCGTTTATACAGCAAGTGGCGATGACGACATTAAAAGATATTGGTGGAGTAATTTCTCCATTTGATGCTTGGCTATTGTTAAGAGGAATGAAAACATTGCCTGTTCGAATGGATCGTCATTGTGAAAACGCAGCCTATATTGCTGAACAATTAAAGCAACACTCCTTCGTGAAAAGAGTGTTCTATCCAGGGGACGCAGAAAGCAAAGACTACGCGATTATGAACAAACAAATGAAAGCCGGCGGAGGGTTAATTTCATTTGAAATTGATGGTAGCAAAGAAGAAGCTCAAGCTGTACTAAACAAGCTATCGCTTATTAAAATTGCTGTCAGCTTAGGAGATACAGAAACGCTAATTCAGCACCCGGCGACGATGACACATTCTAGTATACCGAAAGAAATTCGAGAACAAATGGGCATTACCGACCAACTCATCCGTCTGTCTGTCGGTCTTGAAGCGAAACAAGATATTTGGCAAGACCTTGAGCAAGCGTTGACTAATAGAACATAATTCTATTTTCAAGAAAAAGGGTGACTCGACAGCAGAAGAAATGATTGCTGTTACAGTCACCCTTTTAGAGCTATTTAGACCTGACACAGTTGCTTATAAGTGACCGTTTGATTTCTTCCTAAGTTTTTTGCTAAGTATAAGCATTCATCAGCTTGATTAAACAATGTTTCAACTGTCTTTGCGTGATGAGGAAAAGTAGAAACTCCTATAGAGATGGTCAAGTTTTTTCCACAAGGACTGACTGTGTTTTCAATTGTATTTCGAAGCTTTTCGGCTAGTTGATAAGCTTCTTCTTCATTTGTTTTGGGCAGCAGGAGAACAAATTCTTCTCCTCCGTAACGACAGCAAATATCGTCTACTCTGGCAATTTCCTGCATTTGTTGTGCTAAAAACAGCAGAACTTCATCTCCAACCGTGTGTCCGTAAGTATCATTCACTTGCTTAAAATGATCAATGTCTATAAGAAGGAGTGAAAACGATTGCTGCTGCTCTATCCATTCACTCATATACGTATTCAGCGTTCGGCGATTATAAAGCTTCGTTAACGGATCAGTTGTTGATTGATACATGAAGTCATTCACTTTGTCATGTAAAGCGGAAAAACTAAATACCAATGCTTTTTTTAGCTGAATCGCTTCATAGTACCACGTATGAATATTTTTAATACTTTGTTCTTGGTTTTGTTCTGTACTATGCTCCGCATGATAAGCAAGCTGTTGTAACGGTTTAGAAATTCGCTTGGAAAGGAACCAAATAAATAGGATGGACACTAAGATCAGCGGCAACGATGTAAAGAGCATTTCCTTCACCATCTCTTTAGATGGAGCGAGAGCGATATTCGTCGGTTGTTGAGCGACAGTCCCCCATTTAGCGGTTGGAATATAAGCATAGCCTGCTAACATATCTTTACCTTTCGTATTGACAAGGCGTTGTGAGCCACTTAGGCCTAAGATTACCCGTTTAACGACAGGGTTGTCAGTTGCTATATCTCCGATTCGTTCTTGTTCTGGATGGTAAATAATTTGCCCATCTTCGTCTACAACATATACATACGATCCATCTTTATAAAAATGTTCCCCTAAAAACTCATAAAGAATATTCATTTCTTTTAAATAAAGAGATCCCCCGACTAACCCAAGATACTGACCATTTTTATCAAAAATAGGATAAGAAATAAAAATCACTAGTTTATTCGTTAAAGAGATGTACGGTTTAGAAATGAGCGGTTTTTTCAATTTTAACGCTTGTTTTCCTCCAGAAGAGCTAAGTGGTCGATCAACTAAATCTACTGTTTCTGGCGCATTTACGAGAACCTTTCCCGTATGATCTAAAATGAGCACCGCATTAAATGTATCTGTTTGATTTTTTAAGCGGTTGGCCTCTTTTGAAAGATACGGTTCATTATTCTCCTTCATATAAGGGGCTAGTTCTTCAGCACTAGTTGCTAATGTTTGTAAGGTTGATTGTAAAAATACATCGGTCGAGTTGGCTAACTTCTGAGCATATACTTGATTTGTTTCTAACGTCTGCTTTATTAAAGTATTTTGAGACATTTGGTAACTTGCTACTACACCACTAGTCAAGGTGAAAATAATCGAAATTAGGGCAATGAACAGAAATAAATGTCTTAAAGAAATATTCATAAGCTTATATAATGGCTTCCTTTGGAAAGTATTTTTTTAGATAAAAATGTAAAAAAACAGTGAGTAAATATCTAAATTTATTTCTATTATATATTAAATTAGTAGATAAGTAGAAACTTTTATTTGGTTGTTCGAGAAGTGGTTGTTGAATTATATCCATTTTTGACCATTTGTAGTAAGGTGGAAGGAGAGGAGGGAGAGAAAATGAAAAAAGAAGATTTAATCCAATTACGAATGTTTCAATTAATTTTATTAAATGTCCTTATGTCTGTTTATTTAGTCATCCTTTTTTTATTCGGCACTTCTGGAATGAAGCAATCCACTTTTTTTCTGTTGCTTGCAGGCTTTATGTTTTTTGAAGGGGGAGTGGTTGTTTTAAAACGAGTTCCATCTTTGTATTTTGTGTCAAAGAAAATGCGGCGCTTGATTGAATATGAGAAGGGAAAGATGGGAGAAGAATGGAGGAAACAGCAACGGTATCAAGGGGTGTCTCAATTGTTAATAGGGTGTCTGTTTCTTTTGAATGCTTTTCTCACTTTCGGGACAGATATAAAAATGGCATTTAGTCAAAGTGTTCCTATCATGATTATTATCTACCTTTTTGCTATATTCTTCTTCAATATTATGCATGCCATTCAAGTCCGAAAAGTGGATCAACGCCCCGTAAGTAAATGGGAAGGCCACACTAAGCGGATGATTAAAGTCAATCTGATTGTTTTGTCCATTGTGGTATTCACTAGCTTTTTAATCGGCTTCCTTCTCATTTAAAAAAGAAATGGCTTAAGCTTTTCTTTCGTGCGTCTGTCCGTTATAGTAGAAACTGAAAACTACTACATAAGGAGACGATATTATGGCAAAAAAAGGAACGATCATTATGGAAAACGGTGAAAAAATCGAATTTGATTTATTCCCAAATGAAGCACCGAATACAGTAGCCAACTTTGAGAAGTTAGCGAATGAAGGCTTTTACAATGGTGTAGTTTTCCACCGTGTCATCCCAGGCTTTGTGAGCCAAGGGGGAGATCCGACAGGTACAGGTGCTGGCGGTAGCGGTACAACGATTAAATGTGAAACAGAAGGCAACCCTCATAAGCATGAAGCAGGAAGTCTTTCGATGGCTCATGCTGGAAAAGACACAGGTAGCAGCCAATTCTTTATCGTTCACGAGCCGCAACCACATTTAAATGGCGTTCATACTGTATTTGGAAAAGTGACGTCTGGACTTGAAACAGTTCTTGCGATGAAAAATGGCGATATGATGAAGGAAGTAACAGTTGTAGATGCTGAATAAGTAAGTGGAAAAAAGAGAAGCGATGAGCTTCTCTTTTTTTATGTAAGCATAAGAAGCATAAAAACCTATGGGAGTATGCTAAAATGAGCGAGAAACGATGAAAAGGGGTGTAAGAATGAAAATTGAAATATGGTCTGATTTTGTTTGCCCTTTCTGTTATATTGGAAAGCGTCGGTTAGAAAAGGCTTTGGAGCAGTTTCCACATAAAGACGAAGTAGAAGTCGTGTATAAAAGCTATGAGCTTGATCCGAATGCTAAGCAAGAAAATGAACAACAGATTCATGAAGCATTAGCTGCAAAGTATGGAACGAGCATAGAGCAAGCGAAACAAATGACGGAAAATATTAGCCGTCAAGCAGCTGAAATAGGATTACCATTTAATTTTGACAATATGCGATCAGTGAATACGTTTCACGCTCATCGACTCGCTAAATACGCGAAGGACCAAGGCAAAGAAAAAGAAATGGTCGAACGCCTATTAAAAGCATACTTCACCGACTCAATGAACGTGAATGATCAAACTATACTTGTGGAATTAGCAAAAGAAGTAGGACTACACGAAGAGAGTGTGCAAGCGCTACTTGTAAGTGATCGCTTCTCTGAAGAAGTAAGAGCGGATGAGAATTTAGCACGAAAGCTCGGTGTGCAAGGTGTTCCGTTTTTTGTCATTAATGAGAAATATGCTATTTCAGGTGCTCAACCGCCTGAAGCTTTCTTAAGTGCTTTGCAAAAAGTATGGGAAGAAGAAAATGCAAGCCCTGTTCTAACGGATTTGTCAACAAAAACGACAGGTTCCACTTGTACAGATGAAGGTTGTGATATTTGAATAAAAACTAGCGACTTCACTCTTGAGGTCGCTAGTTTTTATTCGGTTTTTTACGAAAGAATTCAGCTTTTTGGAAAGTAGATTTCTACAATAGTTCCTTTTCCAACTTGTGAGCGAACATTTACTATAGCACCGTGAAGAGTGGCGATTTGTTTGGCAATGCTCATGCCAAGTCCAGCACCTTCCATTCGTTCGTCTGTATTTGTTCCGCGGTAGTAGCGTTCAAATAATTGTTCCATCGTGTCTTCATCCATGCCGACACCATTATCTTCAATCCAAATGTGTAAGCCGTCTTTTGAGTGGGGGAGGCGAATCGTTACAGTTGTTCCGCTTGGATTATGCTTGATCGCATTAAAGATTAAATTATCCATCATGCGCTCAAACCACTTTCGATCGGCTTCTATCTCTACCTGTGTCATTATAGGTTCGAAATGAAAATGATAATCTTGCAATGTTCGATCGTGAATAAACTTAGACGTAATGGCTGCAAGGAGCTGATTCACTTCAAGCGTTTCTTTTGCCAAATGAAGTTCATTATTTTTTAACTGGAAGGCAAGTGAAAAGTCTTCAATTAAATGAAGCATATATTCACCCTTTTCGCGAATGGTTTGCCCCATTTCTTCCAGTTCTTCTTTCGACCAATGATATTGGCCGCTTTCTAATAAATGTCCATACCCTTGGATAGTAGATAGCGGGGTACGAAGGTCATGGGATATACCTGTCATCCATTCTTCTCGCGTTTTTTCTAGTTTAGCTCGCTCCTTTACTGATGAATCGAGCTTTTCTGCCATCGCATAAAAGGCATTGATCACTTCTTTGTACAAACGATAGCGGGTTTTGATCTTGCCGTTCTTTCGGAAGATTTTTTTTCGTTCTTTTGTTGTGAGTACCTCATCATAGTTGCCTTGCTCCATTCGTTCTAGCCAACTAGTGAATAAGAGTAATGGGCGACCATAACGGAATCCATTCCAAAAGGATAGACTAAGTGTAATGAGCAAAAAAAACGCCCCGATAAGTCCAAATCCTATTAATAATTCTTCTAAAATCGATAACTTTTCATATTTTTCTTTGTTTTTTGGTGTATGCAAAATCCATGTTTGATTAGAATACGGATCGTCATAAGTAGCTGTTACTGTGGAATAAGTGCCTGGCATCATTTTTTGAGATAAAATATCTAGTGGATCATATTTCCGCTTCTTCATTGGGTTCCCAGCAGCGAATATAATCTTCCCATGTTCATCAATGATATGAAGAGATCCATTGATTTGGCTTAATTTCTTTTCTAATTCTTCTTTGTTAATTTTGGATATTTTCCCCTTTGTACTATAAGTTGCGACTAGCTCTTCTAGCATATTTTGCTGTTTATCTTTATATCCAATCACGTAAATCATTGGGTGCTCATAAGTATCATCTATTTCTGCTAATACTGTATACTCATGAAATTGTTTCGTTTCTTCTATTTGTAAAATATCATTGACTGTATATGTTTTAGGCAAGGTAGTAGGGGAGTTGATTGATCCGATCACTTCACCTTTATGATTGATGATTTGTAGCCACATGTTTCTTTGCTTTAGTCTTGCTTCCCATTTTTCATCGATGTTAGCTATGTTATTCTCTATGGTGGTTTCTATTGTGATGTTTTCTAATACCCCTACTGGGAAATTTCTTTTTACTTCTTCATCAGCTAAATGCTGAAGTAATAGGAATAATAAAGCGAAAACAATTACAATAATTGTAATTGTTAACGTAATAAATTGTATGGAAAAATGCCAAATCAGTCTTCTTCTTAATGATTTCATGTCATTTTTCCTTTAACCAGTTTGTAACCAAGACCGCGGACGGTTACTAAAAATTGCGGTCGGCTTGGATCTTCTTCAATTCGTTCTCTAATTCGTCTTATATGAACGGATACCGTATTGTCATCGACGTAATGGTTATAGCCCCAAACCGCTTCAAGTAGTTCAGATTTAGAGAAGACTTTATTTGGATGCTTACAAAAATACAACAAAAGTAAATAGACTTGGGTTGGGCATGAAACAGCTTGACCATCTACTAATAATTCCCCTTTGTCTTCATCTACTAAAAACCTTCCAAAGTTAAATGTTTTCTTTTTGTTCGCTGTTGGTAATGTTTCAACGGATGAAATTCTGCGAAAATGAGCTTTAATTCTCGCGGCGATCTCCAACGGGTTAAACGGCTTCGTGACATAGTCATCTCCACCAATAGCAAACCCGGTCAATACATCTAGATCGGATACTTTCGCTGTGACAAATAAAATATAGGCTTCTGATATTTCTCGAATTTTAGGGCATAATTCAAACCCGCTATAATCAGGTAACATCACATCAAGCACAATTAAGTCAATCTGTCTTTTTTCTAATATAGCTAGCGCCTCGTTTGCAGTGTGTGCGGTATAAATATGTTCAAATCCTTCTTTTCGCAAAACGGTTTCAATCATTTTCACAATCGCTTTTTCATCATCAACGAGCAATATGTTTCTTGTTTCCATTTCTATACACCTCGTTTCTTATAGTAGCATATGAACATTACGAGAACTTGAACAGAAGAGAAAGAGTTTATGAAATGTTAATCTATTGTTTCTTTCCAAGAAACCTTTCTTGTGTAAATTAATAGTATCAACGCATGTGAGGAGAATTTCATGGATAAATATAGAGTTTCGGCGATTGATGGCATGAGAGGCTTTAGTTTATTAGGGATTTTATTAGCCAATATGCTGATCTTTCAATATGGGATTTGGGGAAAGGACGAAATCGGTTTTTATTCGTTATCAGCAGCTGATTTAGGAGCCTATAAACTAGTCAAAGTATTAGTTGAAGGCAGCTTTATGCCAATCTTTACGTTTTTATTTGGCTATTCGATGATTAAAATGAAGGAAAGTTTGGAGCGTAAAGGAGTACCGTTAAAACGATATTTTGTCAGACGATTTTTATTCTTGGTGTGCGCGGGGCTTTTACACTCCACTTTCTTATGGGAAGGAGATATTCTCTTCTTTTATGGTTTCATGGGCTTTTTTCTCTTGTTGTTTATGAATCGTAGTAAAAAGACGCTACTTATTTGGGGAACATCTTTATTAATTCTCATGTCATTTTTGGGATATGGAAACATGGAAGAGTCAGCCGAGGATAAAAAGATCATGGCTGAATATGTTGAAGAAACAAAAACAATCTATAGTAGCGGTAGTTATTCTGAAATTAAGGCCCATCGTAATAATGAAGATCCACTCAATTTACCGGATGCTTTTTATGTAGTTATATTGATTTTGGCTCCCTTACTTACGGCTCCGCTCTTTTTATTTGGGATGTTTGCGGCAAAAGCGAACGCATTTGTTCACTTGCAAAAGGAGCGATCGCTATACATAAAAGGCTCGCTACTTATGTTGCCAATCGGTATTGCACTAAAGGTCATTCCACACGTCAGCGAATCGGCTTGGAGTGGTGTGGCTGAAATGCTTGGAGCCAGCTTGTTAGCACTCGGGTATATTTTTCTGTTTGCTCTGCTCTATACAAGGAAGCCCAATAAGATATTTCCTGCCGCATTTGAAAGTGTTGGCAAGTTGTCGTTAACGAATTATTTAATGCAGACCGTGATTTGTACGACGATTTTTTATGGCTATGGTTTCGGATTATTTGGGAAATTAGGCATGATCTGGGGGATAGTGTTAGCGGTCATGATTTATGCTCTACAAGCAATCGCCAGTCATTATTACTTGAGAAGGTTCAAAAGAGGACCAATAGAACAACTGTTAAGAATATGGACGAATTTTTCATGGAATGGTCGTGTTAGACAGAAAAAGCTGCGAATTGAGGAAGGGCCTAAAAAAGCGGAGGGGATGTAGGATGCCAAAACGAATGATTTTCGGATCCATACTGGCCGTTGTTGGTGTCATTCTTACCTTTTGTAGCTATTCGCTTCCTGTTGAAAAGCATTTCTGGCAAAAGATTGGCTGTTTGCTAGTAGTGACTGGAGTATTTCTCGCACCTAATTGGATCAATAAGGAAGAATGAGCACCTAAATTAGGTGCTTTTTATATTGGAATATTTTCTATTTTAGTATAAAATTACACTAGTAAAGATTGTTTAATAAGTTGCAGATAGCGATAGAGGCTCGTAGAAGTTTTTGAACGACCCTTGCACCAAAAGGAATGAAGGTGATACAAATGGATAAGCAACAAGTAAATGAATTATTGTCCGGTAAGCTCAAACTGATTCGCACAGAAAAAGGCTATACGCAAGATAAAATGTCAGAAGTGCTTGGCATGTCTAAAAAGACGCTTGTGCAAATTGAAAAAGGAAGAACGTTGGCTGGCTGGACAACGGTTGTCGCTTTATGTGCGTTATTTCGGGAAAGTGAAATTCTGCAAGGATGCCTCGGTGATGATCCAGTGGAGATGGTTGAGACAATTGCTCACAACAGCATTAGTACGCCAAAAGAGAAAACGATGGGAGGGCGTGTTTGGTGGCGAGAAGTGGAGTCCTGTCACGGTGTTCGTTTACAGCAGAATGTGATTAGCGGTCATTTTCGCATTTTAGATAAGGAAGATTATCGGCTGTTTAGTGGGTACGACAAGGAAGAAGCGTATCGAGAATGGCAAACAGCTTGTCAAAGTGGGGAGAATGAATGAAAAAGAGCAGAAAAAAATTTTTAGTAGTTAGTCTGATATTACTTAGTTGTATCGGAAGCTTCGTTTATGCGTATTTTAACGGCTTACCTTGGAAAGAGAAGCAAGTGGCAAATGAGCTTCAGCAATATCTTGAAGAGAGATATGACGAGTCTTTTGTTTTGAATAGTACGTTTTTTGATGAGGAAGAAAGAGTCTATGGCGCGATTTTTTCACCAGCTAAAGATCAATCGATGGCCTTTAATGCAAGAAAAGAAAGTGAAGACGCAATAATGGATGATTATCCAGAAGGTGTGTGGCAAAGAGAGTTTCAAGAAGACGTCGAGCCAGCAGTTAGAAAAAACTTTCCGAAATTAAAAGATTGGTATGTCGGTACAGCTTATGGTCAAAGCGGCGAATTAGTAGAGGGGCCAACGATTCCGACTTATCAAGAAGCCGGTGCTTTCATGTGGGTAGAGGTGAGTAAAGCAGGGGTTTTTAATGATTCAGAGCAGCAGTGGGAACAAATTTATCAACTTGTTCACGAAGTACATAAACTAACGAGTACAGCGGAAGTATCCTTTTCCTTTGATGAAAAAAAAGGAGCTAACGAAGAAGCAGAAGTATATATTTCTTGTATGCCAGCAGAAGTGATTCCAGTGAAAACTGTGCAAGATGCGAAAAATGCTTGTGAAGTGACTAGGTTTGACTAACAGAAAAGTAATCAATCGTCCGATGGAGAACAAGCCATCGGACGATTCGTTTTTAGTAGGAAAACCTTTGTCCTTGAAAATGAGGAGAGTACCAGTTCCAAAGTTCTGTTTCTCCGACTGTAACGAAACGAATAAAGGGGCCGTCTTTTAGTTTTAATAGTTCCTTCGTAGGGCCGGTTATTACAATTCCATATGTCTTTACACTGTTTTTCTTTACATATTCGTACCGTTCGTTTAATTTTATTTCTTGATTTTCTCCACTATTATAAAATGGTTCGACCCACTTTTGATGATCCTTTAGTAACTTCATCATTTTGACTACGTCTTCTTCTAGTGTTTCATCGCTATACTCTTCTCTATTTGGATAGAGCTCAATGTTTGAAGGGAATCCAAAGATTTGCTCGCGAATTAGAAAGGGGTCATCTGTCTTTCTCTTATATTCATAGCCTGTATCTAGTGCGTACCAAGTGATGTCATATAAATCTTCGTTTAAAGCTTCTTTATTGATCTCCTTATACACTTCTTCTACTGTCAGCGTGTGTGTAAAAGAAATAGCCAACTCAGTGACGGTGCCTTCAGGTAGCTTTTCTAACACTTCCCAATATTCTTTTTGAATATCATCTTCTAATTTTTCATGATAATCTGGATGAACAAAGGCAAACTGATCTTTCATGCTGCCGTTATTCCATTCAATAGATTGATTCACAAAGGAAAATCGTGCGTTTGTATGCAATTTTCCAACTGAATGTTGCTCTCTGCCAATCGTTTTTTGTAACTCGGCTACTCGTTGCTGGTTAAAGAGTGTACCGATCTTCGTAGTGCTTGAGCCGACTTCAAGCCCAGGATTTAGTGCTTGAAATGCTAGACTAGACACCGCATTAATTCTCTCCCCACGATCGCCAATTCCGTAATAAAGGGCTGAAAAAATACTACCGACAAGGTACACAAACACAACAATACCGAGCAGAAAAGATAGTTGATTCCAACGCTGTTTCCACTTCGCTTTTCGTAAGATGTTTCTCTCGTTTGGTAAAGCTGGTATAGGCTCGTTCTTTTCGGTCATATCGATATAATTCTGGCAGTGGATACATGTTTCGATATGTTCAATTAACTGTTGGTCTTCTTCTTGTGAAAGTTCCTCCTTTTTTAATAAACTTCGAAAATGTTGGCATGAATCTTTTTCCATCAATCTTCTTCCCCCAGTCTTTTTCTTACCTCTTTTCTAGTACGATGCAAAATGACTTTTACGTTCGCGGTGGTCAAGTTTAAAAACTCAGCAATTTCCTCATAAGAAAACCCATAATAATCACGTAGTAAAATAGCATGCCTTTTCGTTAAAGGAAATTGCTGGAGAATAAGAAGCCAGTCATTAATTTTTGCTTGAGTCAAAACAGTTTGTTCAGTACTCTGAACAGTTGGTAGCATCGTTTCTGTCATTTCTTGTTGGTACCGCTTCTTTTCGCTTCGTGTCCAGTCAATAAATGCGTGATAAGCAATTTTAAATAGCCATGGCTTAGGATTTTCACCCTGATAACTGTCCAGATGAATATAAGCACGGTAAAAGGTTTCTTGCAAAAGCTCCTCAGCGACATGAGAATTACGGGAAAGAGAGAGAAGGTAAGTATATAAACCTTGAAAATAAGTGCGATATAAATCTTCAATCGACATCGATCAACCTCCCTCATTAACATAACGGAAAGAACGACGAAAGGTTACATTTTTCAGAAATGTTTTTTTAGGTTTGTTAAAGAGAAATAACTGGGAATAAGTAAGTATATACTTTAATAGGGAAGGACTAAAGTCGATTCTCACATTAGAATAACTGAACGACGCAACAATAAACACTTCCGAAAATAAAGGAGGAATTTATATGCGCGTATTAGTGTTAGGAGCAGGGTTAATGGGGAAGGAGGTGGCGAGGGATTTAGTGAATAGTGAACGGGTGTTGAAGGTGACACTTGCTGATATGGATATGGAAAAAGCGAAAAAAATCTGTAGTAGCTTACAGTCGTCGAAGCTAGGAGTAGCATTTGTGAATGCAACAAAAGAGGAACAATTAATTCATATGATGGGCAGACATGATATTGTAGTGAATGCTCTTTTTTACTCTTTTAATGAAAGTGTAGCGAAGGCAGCTATTTCGGCAGGTGTGCATTGTGTCGATCTCGGTGGTCATATTGGTCATGCAACGGATCGTGTATTAAAGCTTCATGATCAAGCAAAGGCAGCGGGAGTGAC
>NZ_KZ454941.1:2693976-2696973 GCF_002797375.1 Bacillus sp. FJAT-42315 | reverse complement strand
TCCGATCACTTCACCTTTATGATTGATGATTTGTAGCCACATGTTTCTTTGCTTTAGTCTTGCTTCCCATTTTTCATCGATGTTAGCTATGTTATTCTCTATGGTGGTTTCTATTGTGATGTTTTCTAATACCCCTACTGGGAAATTTCTTTTTACTTCTTCATCAGCTAAATGCTGAAGTAATAGGAATAATAAAGCGAAAACAATTACAATAATTGTAATTGTTAACGTAATAAATTGTATGGAAAAATGCCAAATCAGTCTTCTTCTTAATGATTTCATGTCATTTTTCCTTTAACCAGTTTGTAACCAAGACCGCGGACGGTTACTAAAAATTGCGGTCGGCTTGGATCTTCTTCAATTCGTTCTCTAATTCGTCTTATATGAACGGATACCGTATTGTCATCGACGTAATGGTTATAGCCCCAAACCGCTTCAAGTAGTTCAGATTTAGAGAAGACTTTATTTGGATGCTTACAAAAATACAACAAAAGTAAATAGACTTGGGTTGGGCATGAAACAGCTTGACCATCTACTAATAATTCCCCTTTGTCTTCATCTACTAAAAACCTTCCAAAGTTAAATGTTTTCTTTTTGTTCGCTGTTGGTAATGTTTCAACGGATGAAATTCTGCGAAAATGAGCTTTAATTCTCGCGGCGATCTCCAACGGGTTAAACGGCTTCGTGACATAGTCATCTCCACCAATAGCAAACCCGGTCAATACATCTAGATCGGATACTTTCGCTGTGACAAATAAAATATAGGCTTCTGATATTTCTCGAATTTTAGGGCATAATTCAAACCCGCTATAATCAGGTAACATCACATCAAGCACAATTAAGTCAATCTGTCTTTTTTCTAATATAGCTAGCGCCTCGTTTGCAGTGTGTGCGGTATAAATATGTTCAAATCCTTCTTTTCGCAAAACGGTTTCAATCATTTTCACAATCGCTTTTTCATCATCAACGAGCAATATGTTTCTTGTTTCCATTTCTATACACCTCGTTTCTTATAGTAGCATATGAACATTACGAGAACTTGAACAGAAGAGAAAGAGTTTATGAAATGTTAATCTATTGTTTCTTTCCAAGAAACCTTTCTTGTGTAAATTAATAGTATCAACGCATGTGAGGAGAATTTCATGGATAAATATAGAGTTTCGGCGATTGATGGCATGAGAGGCTTTAGTTTATTAGGGATTTTATTAGCCAATATGCTGATCTTTCAATATGGGATTTGGGGAAAGGACGAAATCGGTTTTTATTCGTTATCAGCAGCTGATTTAGGAGCCTATAAACTAGTCAAAGTATTAGTTGAAGGCAGCTTTATGCCAATCTTTACGTTTTTATTTGGCTATTCGATGATTAAAATGAAGGAAAGTTTGGAGCGTAAAGGAGTACCGTTAAAACGATATTTTGTCAGACGATTTTTATTCTTGGTGTGCGCGGGGCTTTTACACTCCACTTTCTTATGGGAAGGAGATATTCTCTTCTTTTATGGTTTCATGGGCTTTTTTCTCTTGTTGTTTATGAATCGTAGTAAAAAGACGCTACTTATTTGGGGAACATCTTTATTAATTCTCATGTCATTTTTGGGATATGGAAACATGGAAGAGTCAGCCGAGGATAAAAAGATCATGGCTGAATATGTTGAAGAAACAAAAACAATCTATAGTAGCGGTAGTTATTCTGAAATTAAGGCCCATCGTAATAATGAAGATCCACTCAATTTACCGGATGCTTTTTATGTAGTTATATTGATTTTGGCTCCCTTACTTACGGCTCCGCTCTTTTTATTTGGGATGTTTGCGGCAAAAGCGAACGCATTTGTTCACTTGCAAAAGGAGCGATCGCTATACATAAAAGGCTCGCTACTTATGTTGCCAATCGGTATTGCACTAAAGGTCATTCCACACGTCAGCGAATCGGCTTGGAGTGGTGTGGCTGAAATGCTTGGAGCCAGCTTGTTAGCACTCGGGTATATTTTTCTGTTTGCTCTGCTCTATACAAGGAAGCCCAATAAGATATTTCCTGCCGCATTTGAAAGTGTTGGCAAGTTGTCGTTAACGAATTATTTAATGCAGACCGTGATTTGTACGACGATTTTTTATGGCTATGGTTTCGGATTATTTGGGAAATTAGGCATGATCTGGGGGATAGTGTTAGCGGTCATGATTTATGCTCTACAAGCAATCGCCAGTCATTATTACTTGAGAAGGTTCAAAAGAGGACCAATAGAACAACTGTTAAGAATATGGACGAATTTTTCATGGAATGGTCGTGTTAGACAGAAAAAGCTGCGAATTGAGGAAGGGCCTAAAAAAGCGGAGGGGATGTAGGATGCCAAAACGAATGATTTTCGGATCCATACTGGCCGTTGTTGGTGTCATTCTTACCTTTTGTAGCTATTCGCTTCCTGTTGAAAAGCATTTCTGGCAAAAGATTGGCTGTTTGCTAGTAGTGACTGGAGTATTTCTCGCACCTAATTGGATCAATAAGGAAGAATGAGCACCTAAATTAGGTGCTTTTTATATTGGAATATTTTCTATTTTAGTATAAAATTACACTAGTAAAGATTGTTTAATAAGTTGCAGATAGCGATAGAGGCTCGTAGAAGTTTTTGAACGACCCTTGCACCAAAAGGAATGAAGGTGATACAAATGGATAAGCAACAAGTAAATGAATTATTGTCCGGTAAGCTCAAACTGATTCGCACAGAAAAAGGCTATACGCAAGATAAAATGTCAGAAGTGCTTGGCATGTCTAAAAAGACGCTTGTGCAAATTGAAAAAGGAAGAACGTTGGCTGGCTGGACAACGGTTGTCGCTTTATGTGCGTTATTTCGGGAAAGTGAAATTCTGCAAGGATGCCTCGGTGATGATCCAGTGGAGATGGTTGAGACAATTGCTCACAACAGCATTAGTACGCCAAAAGAGAAAACGATGGGAGGGCGTGTTTGGTGGCGAGAAGTGGAGTCCTGTCACGGTGTTCGTTTAC
>NZ_KZ454941.1:2689079-2693966 GCF_002797375.1 Bacillus sp. FJAT-42315 | reverse complement strand
TAGTGCTTGAAATGCTAGACTAGACACCGCATTAATTCTCTCCCCACGATCGCCAATTCCGTAATAAAGGGCTGAAAAAATACTACCGACAAGGTACACAAACACAACAATACCGAGCAGAAAAGATAGTTGATTCCAACGCTGTTTCCACTTCGCTTTTCGTAAGATGTTTCTCTCGTTTGGTAAAGCTGGTATAGGCTCGTTCTTTTCGGTCATATCGATATAATTCTGGCAGTGGATACATGTTTCGATATGTTCAATTAACTGTTGGTCTTCTTCTTGTGAAAGTTCCTCCTTTTTTAATAAACTTCGAAAATGTTGGCATGAATCTTTTTCCATCAATCTTCTTCCCCCAGTCTTTTTCTTACCTCTTTTCTAGTACGATGCAAAATGACTTTTACGTTCGCGGTGGTCAAGTTTAAAAACTCAGCAATTTCCTCATAAGAAAACCCATAATAATCACGTAGTAAAATAGCATGCCTTTTCGTTAAAGGAAATTGCTGGAGAATAAGAAGCCAGTCATTAATTTTTGCTTGAGTCAAAACAGTTTGTTCAGTACTCTGAACAGTTGGTAGCATCGTTTCTGTCATTTCTTGTTGGTACCGCTTCTTTTCGCTTCGTGTCCAGTCAATAAATGCGTGATAAGCAATTTTAAATAGCCATGGCTTAGGATTTTCACCCTGATAACTGTCCAGATGAATATAAGCACGGTAAAAGGTTTCTTGCAAAAGCTCCTCAGCGACATGAGAATTACGGGAAAGAGAGAGAAGGTAAGTATATAAACCTTGAAAATAAGTGCGATATAAATCTTCAATCGACATCGATCAACCTCCCTCATTAACATAACGGAAAGAACGACGAAAGGTTACATTTTTCAGAAATGTTTTTTTAGGTTTGTTAAAGAGAAATAACTGGGAATAAGTAAGTATATACTTTAATAGGGAAGGACTAAAGTCGATTCTCACATTAGAATAACTGAACGACGCAACAATAAACACTTCCGAAAATAAAGGAGGAATTTATATGCGCGTATTAGTGTTAGGAGCAGGGTTAATGGGGAAGGAGGTGGCGAGGGATTTAGTGAATAGTGAACGGGTGTTGAAGGTGACACTTGCTGATATGGATATGGAAAAAGCGAAAAAAATCTGTAGTAGCTTACAGTCGTCGAAGCTAGGAGTAGCATTTGTGAATGCAACAAAAGAGGAACAATTAATTCATATGATGGGCAGACATGATATTGTAGTGAATGCTCTTTTTTACTCTTTTAATGAAAGTGTAGCGAAGGCAGCTATTTCGGCAGGTGTGCATTGTGTCGATCTCGGTGGTCATATTGGTCATGCAACGGATCGTGTATTAAAGCTTCATGATCAAGCAAAGGCAGCGGGAGTGACGATCATTCCTGATCTTGGGGTGGCACCTGGTGCGATCAATATTTTATCGGGATATGGTGCTAGCCAATTAGATGAAGTGAAAGAGATAAAATTATATGTTGGCGGGATTCCGTTGAGGCCATCACCACCGCTTGAGTATAATCATGTCTTTTCAATGGAAGGGGTATTCGATCATTACACCGATCCGTCCTTTATTATTCGTGATGGAAAAAAGCAAGAGGTTGCTTCTTTATCAGAAATCGAGACGGTTTATTTTGAGAAATTCGGTCCGTTAGAAGCGTTCCATACCGCTGGAGGAACATCCACTTTAGCTTATTCTTATCCCGATTTAGATGGTTTAGAGTACAAAACGATTCGCTACCCCGGCCATGCAGAAAAATTCCAGTTACTTGTCGACTTGAACTTAACACGCAATGATTATTTTGTGGAAGTCAATGGCCAGACAGTAAAACCTAGAGATGTCCTTTTGAAGGTGCTAGCTCCGATTGTCGATCTAAAAGATGGGGAAGATGTCGTTTTGTTAAGCGTATTAACAAAGGGAGAAAAAGAAGGGAAAATGACTGGTTATTGTTACGAAATGATTACCTATAAAGATCAAAAGAATCAAGTCACTGCGATGGCGAGAGCAACAGCGACCACAATTTCCATCGCGGCGCAAATGATTGGAGATGGAATAATTACGAAGCGAGGGGTTTATCCCCCTGAACAAATTGTTCCTGGTGATATATATATAAAGGAGATGGAAAAACGAGGGGTAATGATTAAAGAAAAGGTGAATCATAAATAGAGGATTATCAAAAAATGCCCTTGTTTATCCGGCATTAACGGGCAGTAAGATCCCCGCCGAGCAACAAAGCTATTTAGGTGGGGGATCAACTGTCCGTACATACTTTTTATAGGTTGTTAAAGGGTTGGGAATTTTCTTTGTCGATCACTTCGTATCATTTTCACCTTAACCTGTATATCAGGTTGTTTTAAGCTGTTTTGTGTTAATGGGATTTTTCCGTCATCTTCTATTTTTGCCCATGTTTTAACATCCTCTCGATATAAAGTTTCAGATAGTCGGAATAAGTCAGAGCTTGTTTTTAAACCTTCTTTATATGCCGACATCACTTCTTGCTCCAGCGTCTTTTGAATTACTTTTTCTATTTCTTTAAGTTTTCGTTCAGTCGCAATTTCTTGTAATAAGACCGTTGCATCGATTGATAGTTTGAAATGAACATCGCGTCCTTTTACTAAGGGCGTTTTTTTAATTTTTATTTTTTCAATTAATACACTAATATCTAATCCCTTCACTTTGATACTGAGTTCTGCCCTTTTTAAATCATTATTTAGCCATCTTAATCCTTTGATTTTTTCATAGGATATTATATCTTTTAATTTTTTTTCCGTGATCGATACGATACCAGCCATTTGAATGGCTGGTTTCATTCCTTCGTCAGATTTCCATGATTTTTTTACTGTTTTTACATAAGGAATAAACGTTTCATGAGGCGGTTCATGTAAGGCAATTAACAACTCTCTCATATCGACGGCTCTAATAAAAGAGCTTTGTTCGTACGAAGCCTCTGGTTGATTTAATTTAGTATAGGCTGTTGATGCTTTTAGAGAAGGAAGAGTAGTCATAATATCAAAAAGTGGTTCTTTAGTTACGAAAACGTACGTTCCATATCTAGTTTCACGGTAGCGATCAAACAAACTAATCGTTGCTTCTAAAGCTTTGTTTTTTAAAGCTTCTTCCGTAAGAATAAAAAAAGACAAGTGCCCCCAAAATAAACGACGTTGAGACGAACGGTAAATATCAAATATTGCTTCATTCACTGTTTTCCCGTTCCCTCTACCAACAACGATGGTCGTTTGTGTTACGTTTCCTGTGGATTCAGATTTAGCGATTAAACCAGGATTAAGCATTTGCAAATAGACAACGAACTCACCATCTTTATAATCGACGCCTAAACCTTGAATGTATACCATTCGTTCAGGTTCATTGGCATCCCAGCAGCCGGCTAGAGGAATCATCAATAGGAGAAAAGAGATACCAAGTAGTATATGTTTAACATAAAATCTCATGAAGAACCTCCTAGATTAGCTCCTAAAATTTAAATGGTTGGTAATCTTCTTTGTCGCTCGCCTCGGATCATTTTCACTTTAACCTGTATGTCAGATGGTCTTATACTGTCAGTTGTTAATGGGATTTTTCCATTTTTATTTATTTTCTTCCACGCTTGAACATCCTCTCGATACAAAGTTTCAGATAGTCGAAAAAGGTCAGAATCGGTTTTTAATCCTTCTTTATATACTGCGATTACTTCTTGTTTTATCACTTTTTCAGCTGATTTTTCTATTTCATTGAGTTTTCGTTCAGTCGCAATTTCTCGTAATAAGACGGTCACATCGATGGATAGTTTGAAGTGAATATCATTGCCTTTCACTATTGGCTTTTTCTTAGCTTTGACTTTTTCCACTAATAAACTAATATCTAGTTCCTTCACTTTGATACTGAGTTCTGCCCTTTTTAAATCATTATTTAGCCATCTTAACCCCTTCATATTTTCGTAGGATATTACATCTTTTAATTTTTTCGTCGTTATGGATGCGATGCCGGCCATTTGAATGGCTGGTTTCATTCCTTCGTCAGATTTCCATGATTTCTTTGTAATTTCTACATAAGGAATAGTCGTTTCATGAGGTGGTTCATTTAAGGCAATTAATAACTCTCTCATATCAACGTGTTTAACAAAGGAGCTTTGTTTGTACGAAGCCTCTGGTTCGTTTAATTTAGTGTAAGCAGTTGATGCTTTTAAAGCGGGAAGGGTAGTCATCATATCGAATAGTGGCTCTTTCGTTGCGAATATGTCTATTCCATATCTAGTTTCACGATAGCGATCAAACAAATCAATTGTTTTTTCTAACGCTTTGTTTTTTAAAGCTTCTTCCGTAAAAATAAAAAAAGACAAGTGCCCCCAAAACAAACGGCGTTGAGATGAACGGTACACGTCGAATGCTGCCTCATTCACTGTTTTTCCGCTGCCTCTGCCAACAACGACAGTAGATTGTTGCACGCCGCTTGTTGCTTCAGACTTAGCAATTAAACCAGGATTAAGCATTTGCAAATAGACAACGAACTCGCCATCTTTATAATCGACACCTAATCCTTGAATATACACCATTCGTTCGGGTTCATTGGCATCCCAACAGCCGGCTAAAGGGAGAAGAGATATGAAGAAGGTTGTGCATAGGAGTACATATTTAACATACAGTTTCATGAAGAACCTCCTTGCTTTGTCTTGTCTTTAGGGTTCGTGGAATTTGGTCTTTTATTATCTAGTTGAGCTGGTAACTTAATAAAAGCTTTCAAAGTGTTCTTTAGGCTCATTTCACTAGCTACTTGCAAATAGGGAACACCAAAAGAGTGAAACTTAGCAATGTATGTACCTACAAAGAAAACAGAAACAAAGAAACCAAATAGACCGAAGAAGGCAACGAAAGCAATGAC
>NZ_KZ454941.1:2683087-2689069 GCF_002797375.1 Bacillus sp. FJAT-42315 | reverse complement strand
AACGGCGTTGAGATGAACGGTACACGTCGAATGCTGCCTCATTCACTGTTTTTCCGCTGCCTCTGCCAACAACGACAGTAGATTGTTGCACGCCGCTTGTTGCTTCAGACTTAGCAATTAAACCAGGATTAAGCATTTGCAAATAGACAACGAACTCGCCATCTTTATAATCGACACCTAATCCTTGAATATACACCATTCGTTCGGGTTCATTGGCATCCCAACAGCCGGCTAAAGGGAGAAGAGATATGAAGAAGGTTGTGCATAGGAGTACATATTTAACATACAGTTTCATGAAGAACCTCCTTGCTTTGTCTTGTCTTTAGGGTTCGTGGAATTTGGTCTTTTATTATCTAGTTGAGCTGGTAACTTAATAAAAGCTTTCAAAGTGTTCTTTAGGCTCATTTCACTAGCTACTTGCAAATAGGGAACACCAAAAGAGTGAAACTTAGCAATGTATGTACCTACAAAGAAAACAGAAACAAAGAAACCAAATAGACCGAAGAAGGCAACGAAAGCAATGACAAAAAAACGGATTAAAGCTACGGTACCAACTAATGATTGATTGATTAATGTAAAGGTAGCGATCGTTGAAGCGGCTATGACAACTAACATCGCTGGGTTTGTTAATCCAGCACGAATAGCAGCATCTCCAATAATTAATCCCCCAATGACGCTTAATGTTTGTCCAACTGCAAGTGGTAACCTCATTCCTGCTTCACGAAATACTTCAAATAAAATAAGCATAATAAAGGCCTCTACTGCGGTAGGTAAAGGTACTCCTCGTCTTGATTCAACTATGGTAGCTAATAAAGTGAAGGGGATTTGATTTTGGTGAAAAGCGGTTAAAGCTACCCAAAAACCTGGAAGAAATGCAGCAATAGCAATACCAAAAATCCTTAATAATCGTTCAAAAGCAGCGTATAAATAATTTGATTCACTGTCCTCAGCGGTTTTTAATAAGAAGAACAGATTAATGGGAGTAATATAAGCAAAGGATACCCCATCAATTAAAATAATGAAACGGCCATCTAGCAATGATTGCACAGCAAAGTCGGGACGCCCAGTATAACTATGTCGAGGGAATAGAGCGAACGGATGATCATCATTAATTAATTCTTCAAGTTGTGTTCCGCTATATAAACCATCGACGTCTATAGATAAAATTTTTTCTTTTATTTCACTTAAAGTTGCTGTATCAACAATATCCGCCATATAAAGAATAGAAAGTTTAGTTTTGGAGCGTTTTCCTACCTCGAATTTTTCACTTATGAGACTAGTTGTGCGTAATCTTTTTCTAATTAAAGCATGGTTAATGGTAATGTCTTCAATGAAGTTATCACGTGGTCCTTTAACGGCAATTTCTATATTCGAATCTTCTGTATCTCTTTGAGGGCGATCAGATATATCTACTGAGTAAATGGTTTTTTCTGAACGGAAAATTAGTAATAACTTACCTGAGAAAATCTCCGTTTCAGCCTCTTCAGTACTAGTAACGACTTGCAAGGTAGGGAGCTGAAGAGCTTGTAACGCTTCTTCAGTAAATTGGCTAGGCCGATCTTTTAAAAAGTTTTCTAGTTTTTTCGGTACCGTTTTATAGAGCATATCGGTGCTAACGAGCCCTGTACAATATATAAGGGTGATCGGTTCATGATGAAATTGTAAGTGAGAAAAGGTTACATCCGAACAATGTTTAAATGTCTCCTTTAAAGTTTGTTCATTAAGAGTTGATTGTAAAGTTTGTTCATTAAAAGTTGATTCTAATTTCTTTTCTTTAATGAACTCATCTAGTTTTTTAGATTTTTTTAAGGAAACCTTATTAAACTTCATTGGACTCCCCTCCGTTTTTGTATTGTTTGAAACATAGTAATTACACCTACTAGGATGGAAAAACTAAAGAAAAACCAAAATGTAGTCGGTAACACATATTTTCTTAAGTAGGAATTAAACTGAAAATCAGTGATAGGTGCAAGAACCATCGCGCCGATGACAAATAATAACAGAAATAAAACAAGGTTCTTTTTTTGTTTCTGAATGGGCAATAACTCTTTTATTAAAAAGAGTAATAAAGTAATTCGAATAAATACCCCTGAAAGCCATTGGTAAATCGATAAAAAGTCTACATGTTCAAAAAACTTCCCAATAGATACGAGCCCCCACTCTTCAAAAGGAGGAAATCTTTGTAGTTTCGCTTCTTGTGGACCGAACTCTACAATCGCTCCGATTAAAGGGCCAAGTGTTAATGCAGTTAATAGCAGAGTGACGACAGCAAAGTGCCGAAATTTTAATGGGGTATTTAATTTATGTTGTAGTAAAAGAAAGATAAAGATTTCAACCATACCAGAAGCTTGGAAAATGACTCCATTTAAAACAGGAGAGATGCCATGCTCTAAAACCGGTAATAGTAAAGAATGGTTTTTAAATTGAAAATTGGCGATTGCGACAAAGAAACCAAAGATAATGATAAAAAATAAAAGGAATACATTTAGAATGTTAAGAGTTTGCATTCTTTCTTTAGCTAAATACCAACATGTAAATAGAAAGAGAATCGTTAATAAAAGGGGAGGTGTTTCCGGCATATAAGCGATAGTTGTCCAAACGATCGTTTCTCTTAAGGCGATCCCACACATAAAAAGCAAATAGAGAATGAGCAGACATACAAGCAATTTTGTTGCTTTATCCCCTATCACTTCAGAAAGCCAGACAATGAGTGGTCTATTATTCGTTTTTTTATGAATAAAGAAGAGCAAAGGCACCCACATAAATGTTAAGACCATCGTCAATAGAACGCTCATCCAAGCATCTCTTCCGGCAACAGATACTAATGGGGAAATCGCAAATACGTGATTTTTTAATCCAATTGCCGTCATAGCTAGCAATATTAATTGTAATGGAGTGATCGCATCTGGCTTGTAAATAGTAACCACCTACAAAATGTTTGATAAGGGTAGTTTTGACCAGAAAGGATGGAATATGTATTAAAAAAAGAAAATTATTTGACAGACATTCGCAATTCAAAAAAAATTCGAATAAAAATACAAAATTGTCTATTTTCAAAAAAGTAAATTATGTTAAACTAAAATAGATTTGATATAAACATTACATAGATGAAGGGAGACATATGTCTCTCTTTTAATAGGGGAAAGGTGATTACATTGATTACAGAAAATTTAGAAGTTATGACAAAAAACTATATTGCAGGTGAATGGCAAGAGCTTCAAGGGGAAAGCGTTCCTGTCTATAATCCATCTAACACTACCGAGAAAGTAGGAGATATGCGCTTTTCGACGGAAGAGCAAGCGTTTGGAGCGGTGGCTGCTGCTCGCGAAGCTCTACCTGCTTGGAAGAAGAAATCAGGTAGTGAAAAATCTGCTGTTTTATATAAAATGGCTGAAGTGCTTGAAAAATCTGCTGAAAAAGTCGCTTCAGTAGCTAGTCGTGAAATGGGAAAACCAATCGGTGAAATGCGTGGGGAAGTGATGCGCGGTGTGAACCTGCTTCGTTTCTATGCAGCGGAAGGCGTTCGTCCTGATGGCCAATTGATTCCTTCTAGTGAGCAAAATGTTGTTCAGTATTCCAGAAGAGTGCCACTTGGGGTTGTGGCGATTATTACTCCATGGAATTTCCCAGTGGCCATTCCGATCTGGAAAATTGCTCCTGCTCTTATTTGTGGCAATACAGTAGTGTGGAAGCCAGCGGAACATGGGGTATTAACGGCTACGTTATTAATGGAAGTATTTGAAGAAGCCAATTTACCAAAAGGTGTATTAAACTTAGTCATCGGTAAAGGACGAGTGGTTGGGAATGTATTGCTTGAACAAGCGGAAATTGATGCGGTCAGCTTTACTGGTTCTACCGCGACAGGTCAGCGTGTAGCGGCTTCATGCGCACAACGCAACATTAAGTATCAAACAGAAATGGGCGGAAAAAATGCAGCGATCGTGTTAAAAGATGCAGATTTAGAGAAGTCCGTTCCAATTATTTTAGGCGGTGCTTTCCGTTCAGCGGGACAAAAATGTACAGCTACAAGCCGAATCATTGTAGAAAAAGCGATCTATCCTGAGTTTGTTGCAGCGATTCAAAAGGAATTAAATGAAGTTGTTGTAAATGAAGCGAGTGAGAACCCATATTTAGGTCCTGTAGCTTCGAAAAGTCAATATGAGACAGTTTCTGAATATGTAGAATTAGCTCGTCAAGAAGCAAATGTCATTGGCGAAGGTCCACTGAAAACGGACAAGCAAGGTTACTTCATTCAACCAATCGTTGTCGATGGCATCACAGCTGAGCATCGTTTATTCCAAGAAGAAATTTTTGGTCCAGTGGCTGCGGTCGTACAAGTGGAAGATTTTGAAGAAGCAATTGACGTATGTAACGACTCTTTATACGGATTAAGTGCCGCTATTTTTACAAACGACATGAACAAAGCGATGCGTTTTCTTGATGAGGTAGATGCTGGAATGGTACGTGTCAACCAGGAAACATCTGGTGTAGAATATCAAGCTCCATTCGGTGGAATGAAATGGTCTAGCTCACACACAAGAGAACAAGGACAAGCGGCTTTAGATTTCTATTCTCAAGTGAAAACTTGTGCGATTAAATATCAATTGTAAGCAAGAAAAACTCCAGATGCTTAGTCTGGAGTTTTTACTATTTTTACTCGTTTCATTCGATTGTATTCCATTTCTTGAATGGTAAATTGGAGATGCTCATATTGTAATGTATCGCCTTCTTTTGGTACATATCCAAACTCTTTCATAAGAAAGCCCGCTAACGTTCCTTCTTCTTCCGGGAGTTCTGTTTGGAAAGCTTCATTCAAATGGCGGATAGAAAGAAGACCGTTGCAAATGAGATCGGTGTCGGTCAACTTCTCAATGAGCAATTCATCATTTTGATCCGTTTCATCGGCAATCTCCTGACCGATCATCGCTTCGATAATATCTTCGTGCGTAATGATCCCAGCGGTCCCTCCATATTCATCTAGAACAATAGCAAGATGTTTTCTTTCCTTCAACATCTTTTTGAAAACCTTCTCAATAGGAGTCGATTCGATCACGAAAAGCGGGTCATTGTCGGAAAATGTTTCTAAGCTTTCTTCAGGTGTTAATGACCATTTTAACAAAAGCTTTGAGTGAAATACTCCAACGATATGATCCATATCATTCTCAAATACCGGATATCTCGTATAGTTGTTAGCTAAAATAATCGCTTCTGTTTCTTCAAGTGTACTTCCAACAGGAATACCAACAATGTCCATTCGCGGTGTTTTTAACGCATCATGTACACCCTTTGCATAAAAGTCAATCATGCCTTTAATTCGCAACGTTTCTTCGCTATGAAATGTCCCTTCTTGAGAAGCAATATCCACCATTGTTTTCAATTCCTCTTTGGACAATGAAGCTTGCTTTACTTGTCCTTTAGAAAGGAATGAAATCACCGCTCCTGTAAATTTGGAGATTAAGAAAGTAAGCGGCTTTAAAAGGAGCACTAAAAGCGAAATGACAGGATAGACCTTATAAGCGATCTTATCCGCAAATGTAGCAGCGATTGTTTTTGGGAGTACTTCGGCAAAAATGATTAAGCAAACAGTCAAAATACCAGTCGCAATCCCTACACTAAATCCGTATTTTAGGGCAATGATCGTTACGAGCGTTGGCAACATAATGTTGGCGATGTTATTTCCGATTAGAATCGCTGTGATCAGTTCATCTGGCTTCGAGACAAGGCTAAGTAAGTGTTGGGATTTCTTATCGTTATTTTCTGCTCTCGTCTTCAATTTCATTTTATTGACAGCAGTAAGTGCGGTTTCACTACCAGATAGAAAAGCAGACATCAAAATAAAAAACAGGATGGCAAACAGCATGACAAACCTCCAATGACTATGTATATAACTAGCAATGCTATTTATCCCGCATTAACGGGCTGTAAGATCCCCCACCTCAACATGACAAGAAGCGCAGACTGGCAGATGGGGGATCAACAGCC
>NZ_KZ454941.1:2310666-2683077 GCF_002797375.1 Bacillus sp. FJAT-42315 | reverse complement strand
GGAGCACTAAAAGCGAAATGACAGGATAGACCTTATAAGCGATCTTATCCGCAAATGTAGCAGCGATTGTTTTTGGGAGTACTTCGGCAAAAATGATTAAGCAAACAGTCAAAATACCAGTCGCAATCCCTACACTAAATCCGTATTTTAGGGCAATGATCGTTACGAGCGTTGGCAACATAATGTTGGCGATGTTATTTCCGATTAGAATCGCTGTGATCAGTTCATCTGGCTTCGAGACAAGGCTAAGTAAGTGTTGGGATTTCTTATCGTTATTTTCTGCTCTCGTCTTCAATTTCATTTTATTGACAGCAGTAAGTGCGGTTTCACTACCAGATAGAAAAGCAGACATCAAAATAAAAAACAGGATGGCAAACAGCATGACAAACCTCCAATGACTATGTATATAACTAGCAATGCTATTTATCCCGCATTAACGGGCTGTAAGATCCCCCACCTCAACATGACAAGAAGCGCAGACTGGCAGATGGGGGATCAACAGCCCGTAAACGCCCGATTGGTTCAACTAACAATCAGTGGGGGATGAAGAAAACCCCCACTGATTGAAGTTTCACCTTATATTATTGCAAATAATGGGCTATTGATAAACAAAAAAGTTTCAAAAAAGAACGTGAAATCGTTTTGGCACATATGATAAAAGTGCCTAGGAAGGGGGAATTCACTTGTCAAACTATCAACAGTTTATAAAAGAAGCGAGACAATGGTGCGAGCAGGGAGAAGGAACGGTTGAGGCAGAACGATTAATGAAATGGCAAGAACAGTTAGAGGAATTAGAGACAATGGTCGATCAACAGCTATTACAAAAGAGAATGGCTACTCTATATAGGGAATGGCAGGAATGGTATCACAGCTTGAACGGCGAAAGAAGTAGTGGTAGTGTCCCGATAGGCGGTCATAAGCTCCCTCCACTGTCTTACCGATACGATGCGTTAGAGCCTTATATTGATGAAGCAACGATGAGGCTCCATCATGATATTCATCATCAAAGCTACGTCGATGGTTTGAATAAAGCTGAAAAGGAAATGGAGAAGGCAAGGAAAAAGAATGATTACGCCTTGATCAAGCATTGGGAGAGAGAAGTCGCTTTCAATGGAGCGGGTCATTATTTACATTCGATTTTTTGGAAAGTGATGTGTCCAAAAGGTGGTGGTCAACCTACAGGTGAGTTAGAGCGAGAAATCAATCATTCTTTTGGTGGTTTTTCTTCTTTTAAACAGCATTTTTCCGCGGCTGCTGAAAAGGTTGAGGGCTCAGGTTGGGCGATTCTTGTTTGGGCACGACAAGCGAAACGATTGGAAATTCTTCAAGCGGAAAAACACCAAAATTTGAGTCAATGGGATGCCATCCCTTTGCTCGTTCTTGATGTGTGGGAGCATGCGTATTATTTAAAATATCAGTCGAAGCGAAAGGAATATATTCAAAATTGGTGGAATGTTGTTTGTTGGAATGAAGTAGCAAAGCGATTAGCTGAGGCGAAAAATAAAAATTAAAACGTGAATCTTTGAAAATTTTACTTTATAATAGAGAAAAAATATTTGAACTGCTAGAGGTGCCTTATTGTGGCTGAGAGAAAAACGAATGTTTTTCAACTCTTTGAACCTGATCTGGATGATGCCAGCGTAGGGAAGTAGTGGATGAGTATTTATTTCATTAACTATTGCCGGATCCAGGTTTGATTGGATCCGGCTTTTTGGTTTAGAAAGGGAGGATTTTGATGAATCGGGTGAACAAATTAACTTATATGGCCTTATTTGTAGCTATTGCTACTTATGCTTCGTCACTGATTTGGTTTCCAGCTGGAGTTGCGAAAGCTTATCCTGTTCAACATGCGATTAATGTGATAGCAGGGATGTTACTTGGGCCAATTCCAGCAGTCGTCATCGCCTTTGTGACGAGCCTGCTTAGAAATTTACTCGGGACAGGGTCATTACTTGCGTTTCCTGGAAGTATGATCGGAGCTTTTCTTGCAGGCTATCTTTATCAAAAAACAAGCCGGATGTGGACAGCTTCTCTCGGTGAAGTGATTGGAACGGGGATGATTGCTTCCTTGTTTGCTGTACCTTATGCCAAAATCTTTATGGGAACGACGGTTGGTGCCTTTTTCTTCTTGCCGCCTTTTCTTGTGAGCAGTTTATCTGGGTCCGTCATTGGTCTGCTGTTAGTCAAGCGTCTTGTAAAATTGAAAGTATGGAAAAAGGTTATTGCCAACGAAGTGCAACAGTAAGATGGCAACAATTTGTGGCGCCTGTTTTCGAGCTTAATTCAAGATGAATGTTATCGGGGTTGAACGAAATCTCAGCCTTAGACGTCACGCCTGCGGACTTGATTAATCGTTCTACTTCCTTTTGATTGGACTGTTGTGCCGCAGTCATCACTTGATAAGCAAAACTAGGAGAGCTGGATAGTTTGTTTACCAATAAGCTCGTTTCTTTTAATAGCTTTTTCATCGATTCAGCTGATTGTTTAAACAAGGCGACATCGACTTGTGGATACACTCTTTGTTGACTAACGGGATAGTGGAGATAATAGGGATAAAAGTAGCGATTTTGATAGGCAGGATACATTGTCAATTATGCCTCCTAATGATTGATTTTCTATAATATACGAGCAAGATGAAGATATGTGACGAGTGGCGAAACGTTCGAAATCTATTGAAGGTTCTGTTTCTTTGTGGTACAACTAAGACAAGTTTAATTAAATAAGATTCACCACTAGGGGTGCTTTTTTAGCTGAGAGAGGCTCATAGCCTTAACCCTTATAACCTGAACTAGATAATACTAGCGGAGGGAAGCGGTGTTGTAATAATATGTGCCTGCCATTTGGTAAAGTACTATGCATTTTTACAGCTGCTTCTTTTCTAGAAGCAGCTTTTTCGTATTCGGAGGTGAAAGACATGGAAGAAAAGGTAAGGCTTCTTATGAAGCAAGTGGAGGATCGACAGGAGGAACTGATTGCTCTTGTGAAAAAACTGATTTCTTATCAAACGCCGGCACCGCCAGCCAGAAACACAAGCGAGGCTCAACAGTATATCGCAAGTTTGTTGAAAGACTTAGGGTTTTCGGTTGATTTGTGGGAGATCTATCCTGAGGATCCCAATGTCGTCGGTACATTAAAGGGAAGAGATGGAGAGAATCACAAAAGCATAATTATTAATGGTCATATCGATGTGGCAGAAGTAAATGATGATGAAGTTTGGGAGACAGGGCCATTTGATCCTATTGTGAAGGATGGAGCGATTATTGGTCGGGGTGCCGCTGATATGAAAGGCGGATTAGCCGGAGCTTTATTTGCGCTTCAATTGCTACATGAAGCAGGGATTCAACTTCCAGGCGATTTAATTTTTCAATCGGTTATTGGGGAGGAAGTTGGAGAGGCAGGTACACTAGAATGCTGCAAACGTGGATATACAGCTGATTTTGCAGTCGTGGTAGATACGAGTGACTTGCATATTCAAGGGCAAGGTGGAGTGATCACAGGCTGGGTTACTTTGAAAAGTAAACAAACGCATCATGATGCGACAAGAAGAAAGATGATTCATGCGGGCGGCGGTTTACATGCGGCTAGTACGATTGAAAAAATGATGAAGATCATTGAAGGGCTACAGGAGTTAGAACGTCATTGGGCAGTCATGAAAAGCTATCCGGGGTTTTTGCCAGGAACGAATACGATTAATCCTGCAGTGATTGAAGGTGGACGTCATGCAGCTTTTGTTGCGGATGAATGCCGTTTATGGATTACTGTTCATTACTACCCGAATGAAACATACGAGCAAGTCGCAAAAGAGGTAGAAGATCATATTAGAAGAGTGGCAGATGGTGATTTATGGATGAGGAATAATCCTCCTATTTTTGAATGGGGAGGAACATCGATGATTGAAGATCGAGGAGAGATTTTCCCTTCTTTTGAGGTGGATCCTGATCATCCAGCGGTTCATACATTGATGCAGTCGCATGAAAGTGTTTTCACTCAATCGCCCATTTTAGATGTATCACCAACTGTTACAGACGGTGGCTGGCTTGCTAATGCTGGGATTCCGACGGCTCTTTATGGTCCTGGTGATTTAGAAAATGCTCACTCAGTCAATGAGCAGCTATCGATTAATCAGCTCATTCAATTTACAAAGGTCATGATTCGTTTTATTTACCAGTGGGGACATACGAAAAAGTAATGATGAAATACATATAATCATTCAAGGAGTGGAGAACAATGAAGTTTAGTGAAAGATTACATCAGAAATTACAGCCGATCTGGAGACAAAATCATAACCATCCTTTCGTGAAAGGAATGGGAGATGGCACCCTTGATAAAGAAAAGTTTCGTTTTTATATGGTGCAAGATTATTTGTATTTAATTGATTATGCGAAAGTGTTTGCTTTAGGGGCAGTGAAAGCGAATGATTTGGAGACGATGGGGAAATTTGCGGCTTTATTAGATTCGACGCTTAATATGGAAATGGAGCTTCATCGTCAATATGCCGCTCGCTTTGGCATTTCAAGAGAGGAATTAGAGCAGGCACAACCTTCTCCGATTACACTTGCTTATAATCATTATATGCTGTCTGTTAGTCAAACAGGTGGGTTACCGGAAGTGTTAGCGGCTGTATTGCCTTGTGCATGGAGCTACTGGGAGATCGGGAAAGAATTAAATGAAATTCCAGGAGCAAGTGAGCACGAGTTTTATGGTAATTGGATTCAAATGTATAGCTCGGAGGAGTTTGGTCAGCTAGCGATTTGGTGCATTGAGCTTCTTGATCAACATACGGAAGGAAAAACAGAAGCCGAGCTTGATAAATTAGAAGAGATTTTCTTAAATACAACTCGTTTTGAATACATGTTCTGGGATATGGCGTACAAAGAAGAGATGTGGCCGGGGAATGAATAAAACGGTATTAACGTTTCAAGATGTGACCTTTTCTTATGATCAAAAGGGAGCGATTCTTGATGGTTTGAATGTACAAGTGTTCGATCGAGAGTTTATTAGCATTGTTGGTGCAAGTGGCTCAGGGAAAAGTACGCTGTTTCGATTAATTACTGGCTTAGAGCAGCCTAGTAGCGGCAAAATTTTAATTAACGGAGTAGAGCATAAAAGTCGCTTAGGACAAGTAGGTTATATGCCACAGCAAGATTTATTAATGCCGTGGAGAACGATTTTAGAAAATGCGGCATTGCCACTCGAAATTAAAGGGGAATCTACATCTGACGTACTTCTCCTTCTTGAAGAATTTGGACTGAAAGGTGTCGAGCATCGTTACCCGAGTGAGCTGTCAGGAGGCATGAGGCAGAGAGTTTCCTTTCTACGAGCGGTATTAAGTGGGTCAAATGTGCTGTTATTAGATGAGCCTTTTAGCGCGCTCGATGCGATTACTCGGCTGTCAATGCAGGAGTGGCTACTTTCACAATGGGAAAAGCGGGAGAACACTGTTTTGTTTATTACGCATGATGTCAACGAGGCGTTGTTTTTATCTGATCGTATTTTTATTTTTACTGAAACGCCTGTACAGCAGTTAAAAGAGGTCAAGGTACCTTTGCCAAGACCGCGACATTTACGGGATTTAAATGACCCGCTAATTTTGAAGTTGAAAGATCAATTAATTGAGCAGCTCCGTCAGAAGGTGACAACATGAAGCGGGGCAAGGAATATATGCCAGCGACATTGTTAATCTTGTTGTTTTTAATGCTTTGGGAAGTGGTTGCTCGCTCGATGAATATGGTGTTTATTTTGCCGCCACCAACCGCTATTCTCTCCAAACTGTGGGAGCTAAAAATCCCGCTATTCACTGAGCATTTACCAGCTACTTTGTTAATTATTATCATCGGGCTGTCCATCTCTATCGTATTCGGCGTTGGCATGGCGATTTGGATGAATGCTAGTCAAGTAGCTGAAAGAGCGTTTTACCCGATCATTATTTCTTCACAAATGATTCCGATCATCGCCCTCGCCCCGATCTTTATTTTGTGGTTTGGATATACCATTTGGAGCAAGGTCGTTGTGACGGTATTAATCACCTTTTTTCCGATTACGGTCAGCACGTTTGATGGCTTGCGTTCGAGCAGCAAAGAATTGAAAGAGCTACTGTTAACGATGGGGGCTGGAAAAAAAGAAATTTTCTTTAAACTAAGTGTTCCTTCAGCTTTGCCTCATTTTTACTCGGGGTTAAAGGTGGCTGTTACATTAAGCGTTATTGGAGCGGCCATTGGGGAATGGTTAGGGGCTCAAGAAGGGCTCGGTTATTTCAGTCGGCGGATGATGACTCAGTTTGACGGAGCGGCCGTGTTTGCGCCCATTGTTTTATTATCAGCAGTTGGAATTATGATGTTTACGATGGTGAAAGTATTCGAAAGACGATCATTAAAATGGAGGAAAACGGAATGAAAAAATGGTTACTAGTTGCCGTTAGTGTTGTTTTAGCAGCGATGCTGACAGCGTGTGGTTCAAAAGAGAAGGAAGAACAGAAGACAGCTTCAAATGAAGAGAAGAAAGAGCTGAAAGATGTTAGCATTATGCTTGATTGGTATCCGAATGCAGTGCATAGCTTTTTGTATGTAGCACAAGAGAAAGGCTATTTTAAAGAAGAAGGGATTAATGTAGATATTCAATTCCCTGCGAGTCCAACTGATCCTATTCAATTAGCGGCTGCTAGTAAAGTGACGCTTGGCATTTCTTATCAGCCGGATGTCGTAATGGCTCGTGCAGATCAAAACATCCCGGTGAAATCTGTTGGTGCGATTGTTCGTTCGCCATTAAACCGAGTGATGTTTCTAGAAGATAGTGAGATTCAAACACCGAAAGACTTAGAGGGAAAAACGATCGGTTTTTCAGGTATTCCTTTAAATGAAGCGATTATTGATACGATGGTAAAACATGATCAAGGTGATCCAGAGAAAGTAAAAATGGTCGATGTCGGTTTTGAATTAAATGCTGCGGTTGTTAGTAAAAAAGCGGATGCGGTAGTTGGTGCTTATGTGAACCATGAAGTACCGTTATTGAAACATGAAGGCATTGAGACTCGTAACTTTGATCCATCAAAATACGGAGTACCTAACTTTTATGAGCTGGTTGCGGTAACAAGCGATCAAACATGGAACGAGCAGCAAGATGTGATTCAGGCGTTTTGGCGTGCAGCGGAGAAAGGCTTTGAATTTACGGAGCAACATCCTGATGAAGCGCTTCAAATTTTATTAAGCAAGCAAGATGCAGCGAATTTCCCGCTTATCGAAGAAGTAGAAAAACAAAGCTTAGATATTCTGTTACCAAAGATGACATCTGAAAGTGGATTTGGTAGTCAGGAGAAAGAATCTTGGGAAGAAACGAGCAAATGGATGAAAGAAGCTGGATTGATTAAGAAAGATCCGAACATCGATGAGCTGTTTGTTAATATGCCTGAGTGAACATAATCAAGCGGAAAGGGTGTTAACAGCATGGATACATCTAGCATTGGAAAGACCTTAAAAAAATTGCGTGAGCAGCAACCGCTGATTCATAACATTACGAATGTGGTCGTCACGAATTTTACTGCCAATGGATTATTGGCATTAGGAGCGTCGCCTGTGATGGCTTATGCGAAAGAAGAAGTAGCTGATATGGCACGAATTTCTAGTGCGTTAGTTTTGAATATCGGTACATTAGATGAGGAAAAAGTGGAAGCGATGATCATTGCTGGGAAAGCAGCTAATGAAGCAAGTATTCCTGTTATTTTTGATCCAGTAGGTGCTGGAGCGACCACCTATCGAACAGAAGTAGCTCGTAAAATTGTTCGTGAAGTAAATGTGGCTGTCATTCGCGGAAATGCGGCTGAAATTGCTCATGTGACAGGGCACAAATGGGAGATCAAAGGTGTTGATGCCAAAGAAGGGCAAGGAGATCCCATTCAGTTAGCTCAAGAAGCGGCAAAAAGCTTAGGGATGTCAGTTGTCATTACCGGTAAAACGGACGTCATCACGGATGGAAACACGACGTATTTAGTGCATAATGGCGATGCGATGTTAACAAAAGTGACGGGTGCCGGCTGTTTATTAACATCAGTGATTGGAGCGTTCGCCGCGGTGGAAAAAGATGTACTGTCTGCGGCGGTGTCGGCTGTCGTCACTTACGGTGTGGCAGCTGAGCGAGCGATTGAAATGATTGGAGAAAAGGGACCTGGAAGTTTTCAAATCGAGCTTTTAAACAGCTTGTCGAAGGTGACAGCAGAGAGCATTCAATCATTAGCACGGTTCGAATAACAACCATTATTATTTGAGGTGAATCAACATGACAGTATATAAAGCATTGACGATTGCAGGATCAGATAGCGGTGGAGGAGCGGGGATACAAGCAGACTTGAAAACATTTCAAGAGCTAGAAGTGTACGGAATGTCTGCGCTAACCGCTGTGACGGCTCAAAATACGTTAGGTGTTCACGGTGTGTATCCGTTATCTGTTGAAGCCGTTGAAAAACAGATCGAAGCTATTGGAGAAGATATGGGGACAGATGCTTTAAAAACCGGAATGTTATTTAGTGGAGAAATCATTCGAGCGGTGGCGAAGCAAATTGAAAAGTATAATTGGGGGAAAGTCGTCGTTGATCCAGTGATGATTGCCAAAGGAGGAGCGTCTTTATTGCAGGAAGAAGCGATTCAAGCGATGAAAGAAGTGTTGCTTCCGCGGGCACTGGTTATTACGCCTAACATACCTGAAGCTGAAGTTCTTGCGGAGATGAGTATTCATAGCCTCGAAGACCGAAAAGTCGCCGCCGAAAAATTATATCATGCCGGTGTGAAGAATGTTGTCATAAAAGGTGGACACGCAGATGATGGAGAGGACTTAATCAACCTTTTATTTGACGGAAATGAGTTTACTTATGTCAAAAGTTCACGAATTTCCACGAAAAATACACATGGAACGGGCTGTACATTTGCAGCGGCGATGACGGCAGAATTAGCCAAAGGTCAAACGGTGCAACAAGCAGTAGAAACAGCATCTGCATTCGTTCACGCAGCGATTGAACATGATTTGCATATTGGCGGCGGACACGGACCGACGAATCATTGGGCGTATAAAAAGGGGTATCAGTAAATGGAGCACTTAAGACAGCAGTTGAAAGTATACTTCATTATGGGAACGGCTAACAGTGTGTCTCCCCCCCAACAAATATTACAGGAAGCCATTAAAGGTGGCATCACGATGTTTCAATTTCGGGAAAAAGGGGATAGAGCTTTAGTGGGCGAGGAAAAGCTTCAATTGGCTAAAGAACTACAAGTGATGTGTAAAGAACATCAAATCCCGTTTATTGTAAACGATGATATTGATCTTGCTATCCAATTAAATGCAGATGGTGTTCATATTGGACAGGATGACGAAAATGTAGCGGTCGTTCGGAAGAAATTGCCGAATCAAATCATCGGTGTATCGGCCCACACGATCGAAGAAGTGGAAGCCGCTATTGCCGATGGAGCCGATTATTTAGGAATAGGTCCAATCTTTCCTACTAAAACAAAAGCCGATGCTAAGGAAGTGCAAGGGACGACATTGATTGAAGAAATTCGAACAAAAGGATTGACCATTCCAATTGTGGGTATTGGTGGAATTACTGTTGAGAACGCCAGTGCCGTTATTCGTGCAGGAGCGGACGGTGTTTCGGTGATTACAGCGATTAGTCAGCATCAGTCTCCAGAGGTGGCAGCTAAACAATTGTGGAGCTCAGTTAAGAAAAAAGGATAAATTAGGTAGTTGGTGTCTACAAAACTTTCTTTTCACCATATATTATTGTATATGATTGGTAGGAGGTTAAAAAAATGACAAGTCGACCTCAAAAGAAAAAGTCAGGCTGTGGGTGTGGAAAAAAGAAGATAGCATCTAAGACTCATTCATCTGCTCAGCAACAAGAAATGAACAAAAAAAAGCGATAGCACGATTTATTGCTCCTTCAGGCTGTTCCAAATGGTTAAACCCTATTGGGACAGCCTTTTGTGAAGAAAAAATAACGACAGAGGGAACTAGATTTTTGTCGAAAAATGTTTATGGGGAAACAAGTATAATTTTGTCGGAAAATTTTTAGTGAAATCCTTGATCGTTTCTTACATAATAAATAAGGGGGGATGGTTTGTGAACAATTTAAGTATGAATACGAAGGAAGTTGAACTGACAGCGAAATGGTTCGCTACGGTAACCAATGATCTGTTAATTTTATTAAATCAAGAAGGACAAATCGAATACATAAATCCTTCCTTTGAGAGAGCTATACAATATTCTTTGCCAGAAATCAAGAATCAGAATTACTTAACCTTTGTTCATGAACAAGACCGAGAGCATACACTTGAACATCTTGAGCTATTAAAAAAAGATCAGTTTATCCCATTCATTAATCGGTATAAAAGGAAGGATGGTACATATTACCGTCTGCATTGGATAATGGCGGCTATTTCGGGAAGCGGTTACATCCAAGGGGTAGCTAGGCCAATTGAATATAGTAATAATCATGGAAAAGTGCTGTCTACTCGCACATGGTATAACTCCTTTTATGGGTATTCAGGAGAGGCGGCTCACATGTTTGATCTTGAAGGTCGGGTCATCGCCGCCAATACAGCATTTGAAAAACTATTTGGATGGACAGCTGAAGAGATGGTTGGTAAAAAATTAGAAATCCTTCCACCAGATAGGCAATATGAATTTGATCAAGCGAAAGAAGAGGTTCTGAACGGTAGTCGGATTGTTAATTTTCAAACACTTCGAGTGAAGAAAGATGGCACAATGATCCCTGTTTCGGTCACTTATTCTAAAGTTTGTGATGATGGCGGCGAAATTGTCGCTCTTTCTGCGATCATCAAAGATTTAACGGAGCTCGTTAACACGCAAAAAATTGTTGAACAGCAAATCGAATTTATGGCCGAGCAAGAGAAGTTGTTGCAGAATATTTCTGATAATATTAATGAAATTGTTTGTCTGTATGATATTCAACTGGGCAAGTATGTGTATATTAGTCCTTCTTATGAACGAGTATGGGGATTTGATTTGCAAGAGGTGTACAAGGATGCAAATGTCATGTTTGATACCGTTTATGAAGAGGATATTGATCAAGCTCGAGCCTTTTTCCTAACGCCTCATCATTCCGCTAAAGAATTAGAGTATCGCATAGTGACGAACAGCGGAGAGGTGAAGTGGATTCGTACAAAAGTGACACCAGTAAAGGATAACGACGGAACGATTGTCCGATATTTGAGCATTTCTGAAGATGTATCAGAATTAAAAGAAAGCGAACTATTAATAAAGAAGTCTGATAAGCTTGGTGTAGTTGGTCAACTGGCTGCTGGGATTGCCCATGAAATAAGAAATCCGTTAACAGCTGTCAAAGGTTTTTTGCAATTACTAAACCAAGAAACGGAAACAAAGTATGCTGATATTATTCTTACTGAGCTTGAACGAATTGAATTTATTATGAACGAGTTTTTAATGCTCGCTAAGCCCCATGAAGAAATGAAAATGGAAGAAAAAAGCATTGTTGATGTATTAAAAGAAGTGATTACCTTTATGGGACCTGAAGCGATCTTAAATCAAGTGGAAATCATTACGGAATTTACAGATGAGCCACTGATGGTCATTTGTGAGCAAAAGCAATTAAAGCAAGTATTTATTAATTTAATCAAAAATGCTATAGAAGCGATACCTTCAGGTGGACAGGTTTTCGTTCGAACGATGGTGAAGTCCAATGGATTTGTTTGTATAGAAGTGGAGGATAATGGAGTCGGTATTTCAAACGAGAAGATTGAACGATTAGGCGAACCTTTTTATTCTAGTAAAGAGAAGGGAACGGGACTAGGATTGATGGTTAGCTTTAAAATTATTGAAAACCATAAAGGAACCTTTCAAATTTCTAGTGAAGAAGGGAATGGAACAACGGTGCAAATACTGTTACCGCTAGTGAAATAAAGACAGGCTAAACGAGTCAATTGTTTAGCCTGTCTTTATTATTTTTAAATGAGTGATCATCCCTTTGAAAGTTTTAGTATGAGTATGTCAATTTAACTCATACTAAAAATGTTTCGGAAACTTGTGTAAGGGAGTGACCGTGTTGTTGACAGCTGAGAAATTATCAGCTTTTCTGTCAAAGCTCATGATGGAGAAGCAAGAGCTTGAGCGTCGGCTTCAGGATCATCGTCATTTTGGTCTAGAAAGAAGTCATCCTCATGATTCGATGGGTGAGCTGTCAAGTTATGATAATCACCCTGCCGATGAGGGGACGGAGTTATTCGAAAGAGAAAAAGACGTAGCATTAAATGAACATGAGCAATATGAACTAGCTAATATCAATCGAGCAATACAGGCGATTGAAGAAGGGGCGTACGGAACGTGTATCGTGTGCGGCCAAGACATTCCAATAGAGAGACTTGAAGTGCTACCATCTACCGTTTATTGTATCGAACATACACCGGATCGAACGATTTCTCGTCATCGGCCGGTTGAAGAAGAAGTATTAAGCCCACCTTTTGGCCAATTTGAATATGATGGTCACCCGAATGAATCAGTCGGTTATGACGCAGAAGATGCATGGCAAGATGTCGCAAAATGGGGGACGTCTGAATCGCCATCCGACTTTGCTGCTCCTCCTGCTGATTATGATCATATGTACGTTGAATCAGACGAAAATATAGGATATGTAGAGGACTATGAAAATTTTGTTGGAGTAGACATTACAGGGGAAAAGGTAACTATTTACCCAAATAAACAACATGAACGATATGAAGCAGAACTAGATGAAGAAGGGATTATGACTTCATTTGGAGATTTGCCTCCATATGAACGCGAGCCCTACACAGAAAGAACGAAAGATCAGTAAGGTCTATCAAAATATTCATACGAACATTTTGTCAAGCGACCGCTCAAATCATGATATGATAGGATAAATAAGTCATGGCAGGGGTCGGTTCGTATGTATGTAGTGCTTGTCAATCCAAAAGCAGGAAATAACCAGGGCGTCAAAAAATGGGAGCAATTAGAGAAAATATTTGTGAGTAAAAAAATGGCTTACGAAGCCTTTGTAACAGCGTCCGAACAAGAAACGCGTGAGGTTGTTTGGGAATTTAAAGACAAGAATACCGTGACGGCTTTTATTGTGATCGGTGGAGATGGAACAGTCCATACAGTGATTCAAGACTTAGCAGGAAGCGATATTCCCATAGCTGTGTTGCCAGCAGGGTCTGGGAACGATTTAGCGAGAGCCTTCAAGTTAACGAATAATCCAAGCAAGCTAGCTGAAGCCATTCTGAAACGAGAAGTAAGAGAGCTTGATGTGCTTCATGTAAATGGGAATTATTGCTTAACGATTGCAGCAGCGGGCATGGATGCGGAAATTACTGATCATGCCGCCCGCTCCTTTTATAAGCGATGGTTCAATTTTTTGCGAGTGGGTTCACTGACTTATGTGCTCAGTGCTTTATTAGTCATTCCGAAGTTTAAGCCTAGTCATGTAAAAATTAAAATTGATAATGATCAATATATTGCTGAGAAAGTATGGATGGTCGCTTGTGGAAACACGCAAAGCTACGGTGGCGGAATGAAGGTTTGCCCGCTTGCTCATCCAACAGATGGAATTGTTGACCTTGTATTTTTGCATACGATTGACAGGCGCACAATTATCAGCAAGTTGTTACCTAAAGTTTATTCAGGGAAGCATATTAATAAGGATGGGGTCACTTATTTAAAAGGGAGAGATATTCACATCTCCAGTGACCGTCCACTGAAGGTAATTGCTGATGGAGAAATCATAGGAGAAACACCTTTAGCTATTCGAGTAAAGCCGAATGCCATTAAACTAATTGCCACATAAAAACTGGAGCGGCCAAGGCTACTCCAGTTTCTGTTTGATAGAAATGAATTAAGCGACTTCACTTTGCTTCGAGTGAACTTTTTTCATGAATAAGTTTACATCTTTTGGAACTTTACGGTCTAATTTAGACACGACATACACCGTTAAGAAGCCGATTGGTACAGTGATGATGCCTGGTACTTTAAACTGAAGAACAGGTGGGAGAGCGGAAGCAAAGAAGATCATAATCATCGAAACCGTAAGTCCAACGAGAAGACCAGCAATCGCTCCTTTTTCTGTCATTCCTCTCCACCAAATTCCGAATAGGAAAATCGGTGTAAACGTACTTGCAGCAACGGTAAATGCTAAAGCAACTAAGTGACCGATAGAAGCTTCTTTTACTAATAATCCTAAGGCGCCATATAACACACCAAGAATGACGATGGAGATCTTTCCAGCCATAACGCGTTGCTTTTGAGTTAATTCCTTTTTAGAGAAAGAAGCGTATAAATCGTGGGCAAGAGCTCCTGAGCTGGCAATAAATAAACCGGATAGATTCGAGAAAATCGCGGCAAAGGCACCAGCAATGACGAGTCCGAGTAACCATTTTCCACCTAATGCTTCGGCGATTGATGGTACAACCATATTGTCTCCACCTGTAATTAAGTTCTTCATTACTTCAGGACTGACATTTCCTTCGATAAATAAAGCTCGTCCTACAACCCCAAGGTAAACGGCAAATAAGAAGAAGACACTAGCGATACCAATCGCCATTAACGCAGATTTACGTGCTGCTTTGGCGCTTGGATTCGTGTAGAAGCGTAATAAAATATGAGGTAGGCCAATGGTTCCTAAAGATAAACCAATGACTAATGATAATGTGTGTAAGAAATTAGGTGTGATAACTCCTGATGTAGACCAAGCTTGTCCATCTACAGCGACGTCTTTTCCATCTTGAGTGAATTGAGCTGTGTTAGCGATTGTACCACTAAATTCGGTGATCGCAGCTAATATTTTTTGGTAATGAAGTCCACCGTAAATGGCCGCTCCCACCATGATCAGGAAGGCACCGAGGCGAATCCATAGCTCTAATGCTTGGTTGAGAGTTGTCCCTTTCATACCGCCAATTCCGACATAAAGAATCATAACGGAACAAGTAAAAATAATACCGAATTCATAGGAAGTGCCAAAAAACATGCTTAAGATTTGAGCAGCACCAAGCAATTGAGGAGCAGCATAGAAGCCTGAGATCGAAAGAACGACGAGTACAGCTACTAAACGAGCGCGTTTGCTGTGGAAGCGATAGGCAACGAAATCAGCTACCGTATAAGCGCCAAATCTTCTCAACGGACCAGCAACGAATATGGCCAGAAGCGTTAATCCGATAGAAAAGCTAAACGTATAGAATGCTCCATCATAACCGATCGAAAAGGTTAAACCGGCTAGTCCTAGGAATGTGGCGGCACTTAAGTAGTCACCGGCGATAGCGGAACCATTAGTAAACCAGCCGAAGGAACGACCACCAACGAAGAAATCACTAGCGCTAGAACTCTTTTTCGACAAATACGTAATATAAATAATCGTACCCATCAAGATAACCGTAAATAAATATTTAGGCTCTAATAATGTTTGCATCATGCGGTGTTTCCTCCTTTTGCTTGATTCTCGTTAACCGGTTGCTCGTATTGTGCTAACCGTTTTTCATAACGCTTCGTATGAATGTAGGCAATCAAGAACGCCATTCCCATCCCGATAATCGTCGTTAAGAACCAAGTGACCGACATCCCTCCCCAAAATTGGAAGAAAGCAAAGTCTTTAAAAAACCAATTAATGATTGGGATGAAAAAAATAAACACATAGTAGAAAGAAGAAAGTCCTACACCTGTTCGAAATTCTGATTTCATAATGGCACTTGTGTCGGAATCTAGCGGCGGTAATTGAGCGGCATCAATCAGCCCTTGCGATTGATCTGTCATTTCGTATTCTTTTTCCACATATATCTCCTCCTTTTCTCAAATTATATATAATAATCCAACAAAATCCCTTACAATATAGTGTCTGAATATTATAAATATTTGCTTGTTTTTGTCATTTAAGCACGTTACTATTGTATAGAGGGGGGTGGGGGGATGAAGTATAAGGTATGTCTTTCTCATGTAAATTTAGCCATCTATCCTTTGCTGAAAGGGTGGCTAGAAGAACGATTTAAAGATCGTCTTTTCGTGATGGATCGAGCTTATTCAGATGAACCCATTCATATTAAAATTGTTCAAGTAAGTCAGTTATATGATTGGGTGAAAGTAAATCGATTAAAGAAGCATTATGATTGCTATTATATATTGTTGCTTGATGAAGAATGGGTGAACACATCTCCTATTGCTATTCGTTTGCAAATGCAATCTTTATTATTAAATCCAGTGAAAAAATCGGCTTTTTTTCGAAGTATAAGCGAAGCAATTAATGTGCTAGATCAACAAGAAATTGCTTTGATTCAAGTGAAGGGAAAGAAAATTATCTCTGTACATAAAACAAAAATGAAGCTCAATGAATCAATGGAACATTATATGTTAAGAAGGCTTTTGCATGAGGATATTCATTCGGAAAGTGAAATGATGGATTCGTTATCACTGTTTAATGAGAACGAATTTCCTAATACAGTGTGCTATGTACAAGGCTTTATTCATCTCGATGGTCATCCGATTGATGAGAATCAATCTGTACAACTTATATGCTCGAGTTTTAAACAGGAATTTAAGGGAGTCGTTCCTCGGGTATACTTCCTGCCTTTTCGCAGATCTTTGATTGTTTTATTTCGGCAAGTAGACAATATTTGCTGTATAAAAGAATGGGAGGAAGGGCGAGCGATCTTTGAAAAAATCGTCGATCGTCTGTTAAAGGAGTACAGAATTCAAATCTATATTGGTGTCGGTTCGCTTTATAATGATCCACTGCTTTTGCATCATTCTTTTAAAGAATCGAAAATTGCAAGAGCGCTTCCGCCATATTATGAAGTGTCATTGCGATATTTTGAGGAAATTTCAAAAGAGCCCGATATAAAGAAAAGCACGGAATATATTGAAGATCATTTTTCAGAAGAAATGACCGCCAAAGATGTAGCCGGTCATGTGAATTTAAGCTATTCTCATTTCATTCGCTTGTTTAAGAAAGAAACAGGGAATACATTTTCGGAGTATATTACGTTCGTTCGTCTGAGAAAAGCGGTTTGGATGCTAAGATATACAGATAAAACGATAGAAGAAATATCGGATGAAGTAGGTTTTAACACACCTAACTATTTCAGCTCCACTTTTAAAAAAGTAATCGGAATTACCCCGAGGGAATTCCGATTAACAAAAGAGATTATTTTTGTTTAAAGAAAAATATCAATAAAAATCAGCAATTTTAGAAATTATACTTTTACTAATTTTCCATTTTCCATGCGATACACTTCATCACAAAGCGGCAAGATGGCTTCATCATGTGTGACCATCACAGCCGCTTTGTTTTTTTCTTTGGCTTGTTTAGCAATTAAAGTAGCTATATCCACACTGCGATTCGGATCAAGGCTTGCGGTTGGTTCATCCGCCAAAATAATCGCTGGATCGTTGGCAAAAGCGCGAGCAATCGCTACTCGCTGTTTCTCCCCTCCGGATAGCTGATGCGGGTAATGATTGATCCGTGAAAGCAACCCAACGGATGTAAGTAGCTCTTCCATATACTTATTTTGCTGAGAGTCTTTCTTGTTGGACATTTGCAGCACAATTTTTAGTTGTTCTTTCACTGTTAAATAAGGAATAAGATTGGAACTTTGAAAAATATACCCGATATCTTTCAGCCGTACTTGTGCTTTTTCTTTGTCAGTGAACTGAGTAATGTTTTTATCGTTTATATAAACATTTCCGCTATCAGGACTTAATAGTGCACCGGCAATTGATAAGAAGGTGCTTTTTCCTGAACCGGATGGACCGATGACAGCAGTAAACTGGCCAGCCTCGGCTTGAAATGATAAATTCTTAACAATATGAATGGTGGAGTCCCCATCTTTAAATGATTTTGATACATTTTCTAGTACAAGTGGATATTTCATTACTCTACTCTCCCCATCGCTTCAATTGGGTCTGCTTGAACAATGTTAAAGCTTGAAATGAGAGACCCGATTAAGGCAACTGCTAATAATATTCCAGCTAACATGATTGTGTTGATCATATCAATGAAATAAGGAATTCCTTCTGGCAATAATGTTGTCATGAAAATAGCGAATCCGGCAGCTAGGCCAATGCTAATAATTGATAGCAGCAGCGCTTGTATAATAGTTGTTCCAATTAAAAAGCTATTCCTTGATCCAATTGCTTTTAAAATGCCAAATTGATTCATTTTTTGCCCAGTTATAATGTAAAAGAAAGCAGTTAAAATGAAGACGGTAATCACTAGTAGGAATCCGAGCATCATATACAGCGAGCTTTGTTCCGCTTCAAACCCAGGGATACTCTTCATTACCTCTTCTTTTAGTAGCCATTGCCCGTCTTTTACGGGCTTTCCAGTCGCCTGTTTTTCCGCAGTAGCAACAAGTGCATTGTAGTATACTTTGTTGTTTCTCTCTGTTAATTGAGCCCAGCTCTTTAAATTAATAAAAGCGACAGGTGTATGGCTGTACGTTTGCCCGTTTGTAAATCCCACGACGGTAAAAGTGAGTCCGGATGTTTCTTCATACAGTTTATCGCCAAGCTTTATTCCTTCTTCTTTTAATGATTGATCCGCTACGATGGCCAGTGGACTTGCCTTTTTTAACGTCTGTCCTTCCAGTATTTTCGGATGCAGTTCGCTTTCTTCCCGAATACCCATAAATGTTAAGTCGATCGTTTGGTCATGTGCTTTTTCTTTCAAAGAGAACATTTGAACGCCGAGAGGCTCAAGCCCGTGTTTTGATTGTGCTTGCAAAGCTTCCGTTTCACTAATTTTTGATCGGTCTAATCTTTGTTCTGCATCTATTTTCATATAAAAGGAATCCGCATTCATATTCTTTACGCTTGAGGCGTTATCAAGGGACAACCCATTAGCTAATCCATTGATAATAAAGACGAGAGAAGCTGTAAAGAATAAGATAAAGGCAACGAGTAAATATTTTAACTTAAAGAATTTCATTTCTTTTATAGAGAGTGAGAACATATTTATTCACCTTTCCTTCCGTTGATCTATTGACATCATACAATTGAAAAATGAACAGAAGATGAACATCAATTTACAATTGGTGTTTCACAAAAGGAAATAAAAAATTCCCTGAATGTATCGATTTTCAGGGAAGGGGTACGTTTTTTTGTTTTGGAAGTTCTACGGTGATTTCGGTATCGGCTTCTTTTTCACTTTTGGCATAAATTCGACCTTGATGAAGATGCACGATCGTCATGGCGATGGAGAGTCCCAATCCAGTCCCTTCAACTGTACGGCTCCTAGCCGTGTCTGCCCGATAGAAACGCTCGAAAATACGAGACAAGTCTGCTTTGTTAATACCGACTCCAGAATTTCCTATTCGTATTTCGACATGGCTAGGTTTGTCGGTTAAAGAAACCTTTACATATCCACCCTCTATATTATATTTCACAGCATTGGATATTATATTGTCCCAAACGGCATACAGTTGTGTAGGATCGCCATAAAAATCAGTAGAAGCAAGTTGATAGTCTGCCATGATACCTTTTTCTTCCATATTCCATTGGTATTGCCTTAATACTTGCTTTAGTTGTTCCGATAAAGAAAAGGTTTGTTTTTTTAATGGCTGTTCTTCCTGCTCTAGTGAAGCCAGCAGTAAAATTTGTTTCGTTAGCATTGAAAGCCTTAGCACTTCCTTATTAATAATATCTGTGTAGTAAAGCTTTTGTTCATCTGACAAAGTCGGTTGAGCTAATAAAGAAGTGTACCCTTTAATATTAGAAAGAGGGGATTGGATATCGTGGGAGATGTTCGATATTAATTGTTTGCGTAACTCTTCTAATTGCTCAAGCTGATTAGCCATTTGTGTGAAACTTTGAGCGAGCTCACCGATTTCATCTTTACGGTTAATATCCAACTGAATATTAAAGTTGCCTTGGGCTAACTCAAAGGTAGCAGAAGTGAGTTTTTTTATTGGATTTGTTAGTAATTTCACGCCTATTAACACAAATAAAATACTTAACAAAATGGTAATGAAAAGCATAGAACCGAACAGAAGATGCATTTCATTAAAAAGCAGTTTAATATCTGGACGCATAAATAGGGCGTATGGTTTTTCTTCATACGTTAATGGAACACCAATTGTATTCTTTAACTCATTAGCAAAAAAGCCAGTGACAAAAAAGGCATGAGGAAACTGCTGCATTCCGTGAAAGGTGGCTCCATTTAACACCATTTGTACATCTTCTGGTGCTAAATTTGTTTCTCGAAAGGCTTTTCCATAAAACTGTTCTTGTTGCCCATCGGTTAAGTAAAACTGATACCCAACTGCTGCCAAGTGATCTAAGTATGAATCTAATGTCAATTCCGGATGAACCTTGACATAGTCAACCATTTCTTGTGCAATCATTGTATTTTTTTGATCATTATATGGCTTCAAGATCATCTGATAATAAATATTTGAGAGTAGAAAAGCAGTGATACCGCTTAGTAACATAATCAGAATCGTAGTAAAAGTAAATTTGCTATACAGTGAACGGATCATACCGTTTCCTCCAGTTTATAGCCGACTCCGCGGACTGTGAGAATTTCAAACCCTGGATACCGATTTTTAAATCTTTCTCGCAAGCGTTTAATATGTACATCTACTGTTCGATCATCGCCGTCAAAATCGAGCCCCCATACGGAATCAATCAGCTGAGTTCTTGAAAAAGTTTGACGAGGGGAGGTGGCTAAAAAAGACAGAAGTTCAAACTCTTTTAGCGGCAGCAGCATAGAGCTGTCGCCGACTTGTACTTCATAGCTTTTCGTATCAATGATTGTGTTGCCGATTTGAATATTAGACGACTGCTGTTTATTGTAGCGTCTGAGCAGTGCGTTCAGTCTGAAAATTAGCTCCTGTGGTTCAAATGGCTTCACAAGATAGTCATCTGTTCCTGAGCGAAATCCACTTTCTTTATCGCTTAATGTACTCTTGGCTGTTAGTAAAATGATTGGTAAGTCATAATCATCTCTAATTGCTTGAGTAAGCTCAAAGCCGTCCATGTGGGGCATCATCACATCGATAATAGCGGCATCACATTTCTTCATTTGAAGCAAGTCCAAAGCCTCTTGTCCATTTTCTGCTTGTAACGTAGAGAAACCTGCTTCATTTAAATGGATACTTACGAGCCGACGAACAGCTGGATCATCATCGACAATTAATACAGAAATCATTAGCTTTATGCTCCTTCGTTTTTATTTATCCCGCATTAACGGGCTGTAAGACCCCCACCTCAACATGGCAGAAAAAGCGCAGACGTGTAGGTGGGGGATCAACAGCCCGTAAACGCCCGATTGGTTCAACTAACAATCAGTGGGGGATGAAGAACCCCCCCACTGATTGAAGTTTCACTTTATATGCTAATAAAAAAAACATGTAAACTCAATACTTTCAAATAAAGAAAGCAGCACCGAGGTGGCGCTGCTTTCTTTATTTAACTACTTGAAATATGTGGTTTTTTTTCAAAACGGGTTTTATTTTGAAGAGTACGTGGTGAAGAATTTCTCGACGATAGACGGAGTAAAGCGCTGGAGTGAGATGTAGTGTCTTCATAAATAATTCAATGCGACGATTAATGTAACGATTCATTTGATCTTGATAAAATAGCTCTCTTGTTTTAATTTTCTCTTCTACCTCTTTTGAAAGTCGTACAGCAAATTGAGAAACAGAATAATCAAGTGTTCCGCAGAATTCAGCTACTGTCATAGCTCATTCCTCCTTCCTCCCAACATTGTAAATTGCTTATGAATATATCTTAACACATTCTTTACAAAAACTTAACATAAATATATTTATTTTTTTTTATTTTTATGATATATAATCGCAAACGTGCAAACATTTGCCCATTTATCCCGCATTTTTCAATCAATTGGGATGAAGAAGCCCCCACTGATTGAAGTTTCACTTTATGAAGTGATTCCCGAAATTTATAGGTTGTAAACAAAAAGTGACTCAAACAAAAAGTTTGAGTCACTTTGTTCTATTATTAGCTTTCTGGTTGAGCGGTTACTTCTGTTGTTGGCAGGGGACGTTTAAGAAATAGTGCGAGAATAAGAGCAATTGAAGCGATAGCGACCGAAATCGAGAACGAAAAATTAATACCATGCAGAATCGCTTCATTCATGATTTGTGCTTTCATCTCACTTAACTGAGCGGCATTTGGCTGCGCAGCGGAGGAGAGATTTTGCATCGCTTCCTCTGATAATCTTTTCGCTTCTACTTCTGTTCTATTTTGCATCAGTGTCACAAGAAAAGCGGATCCGACGGCACCTGATACTTGCTGCAGTGTATTATTCATAGCTGTTCCATGCGGATTCATGTTAGCGGGTAATTGGTTCAGTCCGTTCGTCATCACCGGCATCATCACCATCGACATACCAAACATACGAAGAGTATAAATCATCATAATATAGCCGTAGGAAGTCTCTAATGTTAATTGGCTAAACATATAAGTCGTTAATATCGTGATCGATAAACCAGTGACTGCCAACATTCGTGCACCAAATTTATCAAATAATTTACCTGTAATTGGAGACATAATCCCCATCACAAGAGCTCCAGGTAGCATTAATAATCCGGAATGAAGCGGAGAAATTCCTCGCAACGTTTGAACATAGATGGGCATTAATAGCATCGCTGAAAACATAGCCATTGAAATGACGACAGAGATCGCAGAAGAGAGCGCGAACATTGGATAACGATAAATACGAAACTCCAAAAGTGGCTCATCTAGGCGAAGTTGTCGAGTAATAAATACAATGAGTGAAAGGACTCCAACGATAATGGGTCCATAAACAAGTAAAGAATCCCAACCTTTTTCTCCAGCTGAACTGAACCCGTACAATAGCCCACCGAAACCAATACTCGATAAGATAAGCGATAACACATCGAGTTTGATTTGACGTTGTGGCGTAATATTTTTCAGTTTGAAAAAGGCAAACACTAACGTGATCGCAGCAAACGGAAGAACGACATCAAATAACGTACGCCAAGAATAGTGTTCAATGAGCCAGCCTGACAGCGTAGGACCAATAGCGGGGGCTGTGATCATGACAAGTCCAAAGATCCCCATAGCCGCTCCACGACGTTCAATCGGAAAACTAACGAGCATGACGTTCATAAGTAGAGGCATCATCATTGCCGACCCTGACGCTTGAATCATTCGAGCTAACAATAGCACGTTAAGAGATGGAGCAAGACTAGCTAGTAAAGTACCTGCTGTAAAAAAAGCCATCGCAAAAATAAATAATTTTCGGTTGGTGAATTTTTGGATGAAGAAAGCACTAGCAGGAATCAACACTCCATTGACGAGCATATAGCCTGTAGATAGCCATTGCACAGCTGAAGCAGAGGCATTAAATTCTTTCATGATTGACGGAAGTGCGACATTTAACAGTGTTTCGTTTAAGATCGATACGAAAGCACCGACAAATAAAATAGCGATCATTCCATAAGGCGGTTTATTCATTGTTCCTTGTGTATTCAATTTGCACCCTCCTATACTAGGTGTATAAAATAATATACTTGTGTTATAGCAGGATCTTATTTTATACTGTTGTTACAAAAATAGCAACAAAAAAATTAACGAGGTTGATTCACCCTTGATAATAGGCTACGATACGGTTGTACAGGTAGTTCAATTGTGTGAAAATGAGGTGATCAAATGATGGATCGGAAACGCCAAGTCATCGAAATGGCACATATCCTTTTTATTGAAAAGGGATATGCGACAACGTCCATTCAAGATATTTTAGATAAAAGCAAAATTTCTAAAGGGACATTTTATAATTATTTTTCATCAAAGAAAGAATTATTAATGACGATATTCGAAACGATTAAGAACGAAACGAATAAACGGCGTGTAGCTATACTCGCTGGACGATCGACTTCAGATAAAGAAGCATTTATGGAGCAGATTGCGGTTAAAATGAAAGTGAATCAAGAAAACAACTTATTTGCTCTTTTTCAAGGAGTATTTGCTTCAGAGGATGAAGAATTAAAGAAAGTAGTAAAAAGCCATCACTATGAGGAAATACAATGGCTACAAAAGCGAATGTTGGAGTTGCATGGTGAGGAAGTTTTGCCTTATTCATTAGATCTCGCAGTTGGACTGTTTGGGATGATGCAAAACTATATCCACTTCTTTCTAATGGTCGATCAAGGAATGGATATTGATAAGGTCATTCGGTACTCTATCCGTCGCTTAGAAACGATTGTTGCCGATGTGAAAGAATGTGGCGATCAATTACTCGAAGTCGATCTATTAAACAACCAGTTTTCGGAAACAAGCTTGTTAAAAGCAAATAAAAAACGGCTGATCATTCAGAAAGTTAATGTGATGTTAAAAGGTGCGGATGAGGAACAGCGTGAATTGTTGCTTTTTGTGCAAAATGAATTCAGCCAACACGAACCTCGTCGGGCGATTATTGAGTCGATAGTAGTTGCTATCACTAATCATTCAGAACTTAAAAGCTACATACAAGATTATTTTGAAATAAAATAATCAAATTATATTATGAGGCGATTACATAGCGGAATCGCCTTTTTTTATGTTAATTTAAAATTATGAGAAAATTTAAACAAAAAATAATCACTTGCTGAATATCGAGATAGAGGTGTGAACAGTGAATCAAAAAGTCTTAACATTGATGAAGATTATTCCACTTGGGGATCGCGCGGTAACTGTTCGACTGGGGGATGAAATTAGTATCGATGTTCATCGAAAAGTACGAGCTTTTACTAGACGCTTAGCAATAGAGAAGTGGCCGGGGGTCGAAGAGTGGGTTCCGTCTTTCGCCGCGGTCACGCTTTACTATGAGCCTTTACAAACGAACTTTCAAACATTAAAGGAACGAATATTAGAAGAGATAGAGAAGATTGTCTATGAAGAAGAAAGAGAGCCACGCTTATTGCATATTCCCGTTTTGTATGGGGGAGAAAGTGGGCCAGATCTTCAAGAGGTAGCCGCTTTTCATCGGCTGGAGGTAGAAGAAGTGATTCGGCTTCATACGGAGCCGGAGTATGTTGTGTACATGATCGGATTCGCTCCTGGATTTCCCTATATTGGAGGGCTATCAAAGCAACTCTACACTCCGAGAAAAGCAACGCCTAATTTACATATTCCCGCTGGTTCTGTCGCCATAGGAGGTCAGCAAACTGGCGTGTATCCGATTCAATCTCCCGGTGGATGGCATGTTATTGGTCGGACACCGTGGGATTTATTTCATCTAAAACATCAGCCGCCAAGTTTGCTTCATGCGGGTGACAAAATTAAATTTGTTGCGGTTGATGAACGTCAATTTGAGGAAGAGAGGGGGAGTACAACATGGCCATGTTGATTGCTCGTCCGGGATTTTTTACCACCGTTCAAGATCGTGGTCGAACAGGTAACAGGCAGTATGGTGTAGTAGTGTCCGGAGCGATGGATGATTTATCACTTCGTCTTGGCAATTGGTTAGTTGGGAACGAAGGTGGCACTGGTGCCCTTGAGATGACGATGACAGGAGCGAACGTTCAATTTGATGAACCTGTTTTTGTTGCTTTCACTGGGGCAGAAGCGAACATTGAGTGCCAAGGGAAATCAATTCCGATGTGGCGTCCCGTCTATATACCTCCAAGAAGTGAAGTGCATGTAAAGCGATTGATCCAAGGGAGTCGCGTCTATTTGTCTATCGCTGGAGGAGTAGATGTACCGAAAGTATTAGGTAGCCGCTCTACTTATACTCGAGGTCAATTTGGGGGATTTGAAGGTCGAGCTTTAAAAAAAGGGGACGTTCTTTCAATTGGTTACCCAAGTGAAACCATTCAAGCAGTGATTGATGCTCTACCTAAAGAGGCTGCTCGTATCTTAGCGATGAACTGGGGAATTGCTCCTTCTGTTTACCATTCTTTAAAAAATACTTGTTTACGTTGTATGGAGGGAAGTGAGTATTCTTATTTCACAGCCACCTCACAACAAGATTTTTGGCGGACATCTTATAAGATTACACCGGAATCCGATCGAATGGGCTTTCGACTAGACGGTGCTCGTTTAGAAATGAGTAAATCAAAAGAAATGATTTCTGAAGCTGTAGCGATCGGAACGATTCAAGTACCTGCATCGGGTCAACCGATTATTTTAATGGCAGATGGGCAAACGACAGGTGGATATCCCAAAATAGCCAATGTGGCGACGGTGGATATCCCTAGTCTGGCTCAAAAAATACCTGGAGCAGAGGTGTATTTTGAGTATGTCACGTTAGAAGAAGCCCAACAATTATACATTCAAAGGGAATATGAATTGCAAATGATTCGAGCTGCGATTCAACTGAAATGGAGAAAGGAAAAAGAACAATGAGAGTAGATATTAACTGCGACTTAGGAGAAAGTTTTGGTGCTTATCGAATGGGAGCAGACGAGGAGATCATGCCGTTTATTACGTCTGCTAACATTGCATGCGGTTTTCATGCCGGAGATCCTGTTGTGATGAGACGAACAGTAAAACTTGCGTTACAGCAAGGAGTAGCCATTGGAGCTCATCCGGGATTTCCTGATCTCATCGGTTTTGGACGCCGACCAATGGAACTCTCTGCTGAAGAAGCATACACGTCTGTTTTATACCAACTGGGGGCTTTATCAGCCTTCGTTCAAGCGGAAGGTGGAAAACTTCACCATGTCAAACCGCACGGGGCTCTTTATAATATGGCTGCAAAAGACAAGCAATTAGCAGAAGTAATTGTTCAAGCAATTATGGATTTTGATTCTTCACTCATATTATATGGATTGTCAGGAAGTGAACTGATTAAAGCGGGGAAGGCGGCTAAATTAAAGGTAGCTGAAGAAGTATTTGTTGACCGCACATATCAAGTGGATGGGTCATTAACGAGCAGACGAGATCCAAAAGCCTTCATTTCTACTGATCAAGAAGCGGTTCAACAAGCGATTCGTCTCGTTCAGGAAGGTGTAGTGGAGGCGGTTACTGGAGAAACAGTTGCTATTTCAGCAGATACTATTTGTATTCATGGAGATGGTCCTCATGCTCTTACTTTTGCGAGCTATATTCGTAAAGAACTGGAAAGCCGAGGTATCGTCATTCAAACGATCAAATAAAAAAGTTGACCATCATATGTTTTTGTATGACGGTCAACTTTTTTTATCCCGCATTAACGGGCAGTAAGACCCTCACCTCCAAATAGCATTAGGTGAGGGATCAACTGCCCGTAAACGCCCGATTCGTTCAACTAACAATCAGTGGGGATGAAGCCTCCCACTGATTGAAGGTTCACGTTATAAAATGATTTCAGCAGGCTTTACTTGAATAGCTGATAGCTGGTAGGTTTTATGACGTAGGGAATCAACATTAATATGTTGGCGAGCGACACCTGAGTGAATAGCAGCAGCGGCCACAGCAGCGGCTACTTCTGGTGCAACTCGGGCATCAAATGCTGAAGGGATGATATAATCATCTGCTAGTTCATGGTCTGCTATGAGGGAAGCGATGGCGTGAGCGGCGGCAATTTTCATTTCTTCATTAATGTCGGTTGCTCGGGTATCAAGTGCTCCGCGGAATATCCCTGGAAAAGCAAGAACATTATTTACTTGGTTAGGAAAATCTGAGCGTCCTGTGCCAATAATTTTAACTCCAGCTGCTTTTGCCTCTATAGGATCAATTTCGGGATTAGGATTGGCCATGGCAAAGACGATCGGATCTTGTGCCATTGTACGGACCATTTCTGATGTTAATGCTCCAGCAGCAGAAACGCCAATAAATACGTCACTATTGATGATCGCTTTTTCAAGTGTTCCTTCTACTCGGTTAGGATTAGTGAACGTTGCGATTTCTTCCTTTACAGAGTTCATCCCATGGGGTCTTCCTGCATATATCGCTCCTTTGGAATCACACATAATGATTTCCTTCACGCCAAAGCTGTATAATAATTTAGCGATAGCGATCCCGGCAGCACCTGCTCCATTAATAACCACTTTAATATCGTTTAATGTTTTATGAACGAGCTTTAATGAGTTAATTAAGCCAGCAAGAGTTACGATGGCTGTTCCGTGTTGGTCATCGTGAAAGACTGGAATATCCATTTCTTTTTTTAACCTTTCTTCGATTAGGAAGCAATTAGGCGCTTTAATATCTTCTAAATTGATACCACCGAAGGAAGATTGCAATAATTTAACCGTCTTGATGACTTCTTCAGGATCTTTCGTGTCAATACAAATAGGAAAAGCATCAACGCCCGCAAAATTTTTAAATAAAATGGCTTTTCCCTCCATAACAGGTAGCGAGGCATCTGCTCCGATATCACCAAGACCTAAAACCGCTGTCCCATCTGAAACGACCGCAACAGTATTCGCCTTCATAGTATACTCATATATCTTTTCGGGATGAGCATGGATTTCTAAGCATGGCTCTGCTACTCCAGGCGAATACACAAGGCTTAAATCTTTTACATTCTTTACATTTAATTTCGCTGACGTTTCTAATTTTCCTTGGTGGTGTCGATGAATTTCTAAAGCATCTTCTCGCAAATTGTGCATATGTTTTACTCTCTCCTTTTGTTATTTAAGTAAAATGCTCTCAGAAGCCTGCATTATAAGTTAATGTTTTTTATTGTATAACAGCCTAAAAAGATAATCAACAAAATTTTCAGAAAATTAACAAAAGAATATAGAATCAATGATTGTTTGATTAAAACGAATAAATGATTCAGAAAAAAATAAAAATTTTAAAAAGTGTTGCTATTGATGATTTGATCCTGTACAGTAATAAAAACGAAAAATTTTAAATAAAATGGTAGGGGAACAGCTCCCTGTTATAAAAAATTAAATATGTTCTTATCAAGAGAAGTGGAGGGACTGGCCCGATGATACTTCAGCAACCGGCTATTTGTAAGTCAAGGTGCTAAATCCAGCGGATGAAAGATCCGAAAGATGAGAAGAAGTGATAGAAAAAGCCTTCTTCCTAAGAAGGCTTTTTATTTTTTTCTAAATAAATCATCATTAATAAGGAGAGGATAACATGGGAAATAAGCAGATAGAGACGATTTTGGCGCAAATTGGGAATCGGAGTGAAGAACAGACGGGGACAGTGAATCCGCCTGTTTATTTTTCTACCGCTTATCGTCATGAAGGAATCGGCCGTTCTACCGGCTTTGATTATGTTCGCACAGGAAATCCGACTAGACAGATTGTAGAACAAGCAATAGCGGAGTTAGAAGGGGGCGATGCTGGGTTCGCTTTTTCTTCAGGCATGGCGGCTATTCATACGATTCTATCGTTAACTGAGGCTGGAGATGAATGGCTTGTATCTGCAGACCTTTACGGAGGTACTTATCGATTGTTCGAGAAAATGTGGAAAAAGTATCACGTGTCGTTTGTTTATGATAGCTTTCAAGATTTGTCCAAAACGAAAGAGAAGCTATCGCCAAATACAAAGGTCATTTTCCTTGAAACGCCGACCAATCCTCTTTTACAGGAGGCAGATATAAAAGCTGTCGCCGCTTTTGCTAAGGAACATGAGTTGTTATTGATTGTTGACAATACGTTTTATACGCCATTGCTCCAACGTCCACTTTTAGATGGAGCGGATATTGTCATCCATAGCGCGACGAAGTATTTAGGTGGACATAATGATGTATTAGCAGGGTTAGTAGCTGTGAAAGGTGAAGAGTTAGCAGGAAAAATAGCAGAGATGCAAAATGCAGCTGGAGCGGTTTTATCACCGTTCGATTCTTGGCTATTAATTCGTGGGTTAAAAACACTAGGATTGCGAATGAAGCAGCATGAAGAAAACGCCAAGCAAATAGCAGAGTTCTTTCGATGTTGCCCGGAAGTAACGGATGTTTTTTATCCAGGCCGTGGAGGAATGTTATCTTTCCGAATAGCGTCAGAAGGTTGGGTTGATCCTTTTTTACAAAGCCTTCAATTGATCTCATTTGCGGAAAGTCTCGGTGGAGTTGAAAGCTTTATTACGTATCCTGCTACACAGACTCATATGGACATTCCAGAAGAAGTACGACTTGAGCGCGGAGTTTGTAATCGTCTGCTACGATTTTCGGTCGGGATTGAGCATACCGAAGATTTATTAGCGGATTTAACACAGGCATTTAACAAAATGAAAGAGGAGTGATAGGTATGGAAAAAACGTATTCCTTTCAAACACAATTATTGCATAATCGTCATAAATTTGATAAACAAACAGGCGCAGTAAGTGTTGCCGTGCAGCATGCGTCCACCTTTCATCAAGTGGATTTTGATCAATTTGGCAACTATGATTATAGTCGTTCAGGCAATCCAACAAGGGAAGCATTAGAGGAAGCGATTGCTGAATTAGAAGGTGGGACGAGAGGTTTTGCTTTTTCATCAGGAATGGCAGCTATTTCTACCGCGTTTTTATTACTTTCGAAAGGAGATCATGTTTTAATCACGGAAGATGTGTACGGGGGCACATATCGACTGGTGACAACCGTGTTAAACCGATTTGGGATTGACTATACATTTGTTGATATGAGCAATTTACATGAAGTGGCTTCAAACATAAGAGAAAACACGCAGCTTATTTATATTGAAACTCCGTCTAATCCGTTATTAAAAGTGACTGACATTCGTGGGATCGTTAAGTTAGCAAAAGCGCATCATTGCTTAACTTTTGTTGACAACACTTTTTTAACGCCTGCCTTGCAGCAACCTCTTAAGTTAGGTGTCGACCTTGTTTTGCATAGTGCAACAAAGTTCCTATCTGGTCATAGCGATGTATTAGCAGGACTGGCTGTAACGAAAGATGAACAATTAGGCGACCGTTTGTATCAGCTTCAAAATACATTTGGCGCTGTGTTAGGTGCTCATGATTCTTGGCTTGTGTTAAGAGGGTTGAAAACTCTTCATGTACGTTTGGAGCAATCTTCGAAAACAGCTAAAGAGTTAGCTAACTTTTTACAAAAGCATAAACTAGTCGAAAAAGTTTATTACCCCGGCTTAACGGATCACCCAGGATATGAGGTGCATTCCTATCAAGCAAGAGGGGCAGGGGCCGTCCTTTCGTTTGAATTGAAAAATGAAGAAGCAGTTAGGCAGTTTGTTCAGCATATAAATATTCCTGTGTTTGCCGTTAGTCTCGGAGCAGTAGAATCGATTCTTTCCTATCCAGCTAAAATGTCACATGCGGCGATGCCTAAAGAGGAAAGAGCCAAACGAGGAATAACGGACGGATTGCTGAGACTTTCGGTCGGATTAGAGTCTTCAGCTGATTTAATTGAAGATTGTCGTCAAGCACTGCAACAAGTAAAAGCTAAGAGTGTATGTAACTGAAAATCCATATAAAGGGTCTGCTACACCGTTTAATTATCTGTGCAAGCAGCCCCTAAAAGTTCCTATCCAGTTCACTTATGAAGTCTGCTTCATTCGACTTAAAAGGAAGCTCGCAATAAGTACTAAAATAACAGAGCCAATTAAAGCAGGAATAATTGCAATTCCTGCCATCGTTGGTCCCATAGTTCCAAACAGCTTACCACCAACCCAAGCCCCGATAATCCCGGCAACAATATTACCGATAATCCCACCTGGAATATCTTTACCAAGAATAACTCCAGCGAACCAGCCAATGAGTCCACCGACAATTAAATACATAATGAAGCCCACTTTTTATTCCTCCTTATAATTTATTTATTCCTTTACTCGCTTATATACACCGTTAATTATTAACTAAGTTTAACGATTTTTTGTATGGTCAAAGCCGACCGCATACTTATAAATCATGTGCGGACGGCTGATGAAACCGATATTAAATTCTACTCTCTACTTCTTGGCATACCTCTTCCGCACTCCTGCCGCTTGCTTCAATAATGGATCTCTTTGTCAGTGCTTCTTGAATACCCATTAAGTTCGCATCTAAACCTGTAATGACACAACAATCACATTGCTGTATGTCGGATTCATTTTTTAAATCGACGACTTGATGACCTTTTTCCTGTAGCGCTTGTTTCACATTTTGAAGAGTAAGTTCGACACCGATTTTAGCCAATGATAACACCTCCTGATGATATCCTTTTCTAAAAGAACAAATATTATTCTTCACTAATGATCTATATAGTATGTAAACAGCAATATTTTTTTATGGTTCTGCTGAATCATTCGTACAAAATGAAAAAACACCAGAAAATTTGTTTTCCTAGTGTTTTTTCGCTCTTTTTAAATTAACATCCCAGCGATCGCTGCGCTTAATAAAGATGCAAGAGCACCAGCAAGAACGGATTTAATTCCTAAGCGGGCAATATCTGACCGGCGACTTGGTGCTAGATTTCCAAGACCACCGAGTAAGATGGCCATCGATGAAATGTTAGCAAATCCGCAAAGAGCAAAGCTTAAAATTGCGGCTGTTTTCTCAGATAAATTCGGAATTTCAGGGGCGAAATTCGAATAGGCAACAAATTCGTTAATGACAATCTTTTGACCGATGTAATTTCCTGCTTGAATCGCTTCGTCCCACGGTACCCCGATAGCAAAAGCAAGCGGAGAAAAGATATAGCCGAGCAGAAGCTCAAGCGATAAATTCTCTATGCCAATGAGTCCGCCGATGAAGCCGAAAATCCCATTAATCATAGCTACTAATGCGATAAAAGCCAGAAGCATTGCACCGATGTTTAACGCTAGTTGCAACCCAACACCGGCTCCTTTAGCTGCCGCATCAATCACATTTGTAGAATCAGAATCCACTTCCATTTCAAACTCTTTCGGCTCAGGCTCTGTGTTCGTTTCAGGAACAAATAGCTTAGCCATGACAAGTCCAGCTGGAGCAGCCATGAAGCTAGCAGCTAGCAAATATTCTAGAGGCACGCCTAATAATGAATAACCGATAAGAACAGAGCCAGCGACAGAAGCTAATCCACCTGTCATGACCGCAAATAACTCCGATTCCGTCATTTTATTAATATAAGGCTTGATCACAAGTGGTGCTTCTGTTTGTCCGACAAAAATATTAGCTGCAGCTGAGATGGATTCTGCTTTTCGCGTACTTAGTAATTTAGCGAGTGCTCCACCAATAATCTTGATGAAAAACTGCATAATTCCTAAGTAATATAGAACGGAAATTAAAGCAGAAAAGAAAATGACGACGGGTAATACGTTTAAAGCAAATACAAAGGTGATGTTTGATTCCTTTGTATATAACCCACCAAATAAAAAGTCAATTCCTGCTCGCGAATAGTCAATAATGGCATTGACTAGCATGGTGAAGTCGTGCATTCTCGCTTGACCCCAATCCCATTTTAAAACGATAAAAGCGAACAAAAGCTGAATAGCTAGTCCACCAAGCACGGTTCTCCATTTAATCATTTTTCTATTTGTAGAAAAAATATAGCCTATTCCAAGAACGACTAAAATCCCAAATAGACCCCAAATATACGTCAATTAACTCACCTCTATATTTCACTTTTTGACACACAGGTGTATAGTTTATAATGAGATAAAAAGATATACAATAATAAAATAGTCCGTTTTTCACAGAAAAATTTAACAGGAAGAAACAGGACTCTATTATTATTTGTCTTAAATGAAGGAGCATAAACATGAAAATAAGAAAAACATTGTTACATGAAAAAGAAATTAAAGTATATATATACGAAAATAAAAAAGAAGAGACCTTTGTCGTGGCTGTTCCAGCACAGCAGTGGTCTATTTCTTTCACGTATGAAGAGAGCGGGGAAAGTTTTGTAACCGAAATGTCTACTTCATTAATGAAAACGGGATTAGAAGAGGAGCCTGCTGTAGGGTTAGCTCACCGAATTTATCAGTGGACGTGCGAAATGTAATAGACATTTCCCACATTTTTCGCTATATTTTTTTCATGGCAATTGACGGATTTTAACTTTGAAAGGATTTGGCTACTACATGGCTTCATTAAAAGAAGAAGTTCTCTCTAGGAGAACATTTGCGATTATTTCCCATCCAGATGCGGGGAAAACGACATTAACAGAGAAATTATTACTGTTTGGAGGCGCCATTCGTGATGCGGGGACAGTAAAAGGAAAGAAAACAGGGAAATATGCGACATCTGACTGGATGGATATTGAAAAGCAACGGGGGATTTCTGTTACTTCTTCTGTTATGCAGTTTCAATATGATGATTATCGAGTCAATATTTTGGATACACCTGGGCATCAGGATTTCAGTGAAGATACGTATCGAACATTAATGGCAGTAGATAGTGCGGTCATGATTGTGGATGCAGCGAAAGGAATCGAAGCGCAAACGATTAAATTATTTAAAGTATGTCGCATGAGAGGGATTCCTATTTTTACCTTTATTAACAAATTGGATCGACAAGCAAAATTGCCGCTCGAACTTCTAGCTGAGCTTGAAGAAGTGTTAGGTATTGAGTCGTATCCGATGAACTGGCCGATTGGAATGGGGAAAGAGTTCTTCGGTATTTACGATCGCTTTAATCAACGAATTGAACAGTTTCGTGTGGAAAATGAGGAAGATCGTTTCCTTCCCTTGAATGAAGACGGAGAATTAGCCGTTGATCATGACATAAAGAAATCCTCTTTATATGATCAAACGTTAGAAGAAATTATGCTTCTTGCAGAAGCAGGTAATGAATTTTCAGAAGAACGAATTGCTAATGGAACGCTAACACCGGTATTTTTTGGTAGCGCGTTAACAAACTTTGGTGTCCAAACATTTTTAGAAACATATTTGCAGTTTGCTCCACCGCCACAGCCTCGTAATTCTGATAAAGGCGAAATTGATCCGGTTAGTGAACAGTTTTCTGGCTTTATCTTTAAAATTCAAGCGAATATGAACCCGGCTCATCGTGACCGTATTGCTTTCTTTCGAATTTGTTCAGGAAAGTTCGAACGCGGTATGAGCGTGACATTAACAAGAACGGGAAAATCATCTAAAGTGTCACAGTCGACTCAATTTTTAGCGGATGATCGTAGTACCGTTAACGAAGCAGTAAGTGGGGATATTATCGGTTTATATGATACAGGAACTTATCAAATTGGTGATACATTAGTCGGAGAAAAACCATTCTTTCAATATGAAAAGCTCCCACAATTTACACCGGAGCTGTTTATGAAAGTATCAGCTAAAAACGTGATGAAACAAAAAAGTTTTCATAAAGGGATTCAGCAGTTAGTACAAGAAGGAGCTATTCAGCTTTATAAAACGCTGCACACAGAAAACTATATTTTAGGTGCGGTAGGTCAGCTTCAATTTGAAGTGTTTGAGCATCGAATGAAGAACGAATATAACTCAGAAGTGATCATGGAGCCGATGGGGTCAAAAATTGCTCGTTGGATCGAAAATGAACAAGATGTAAAAGAGAGCTTATCTAATTCTCGGAGCTTGCTTGTAAGGGATCGTTATGACCGTCTTGTCTTCCTGTTTGAAAATGAATTTGCTTTACGTTGGTTCAGTGATAAGAATGAAAACTTAAAACTGTATAACATTATGGAGTAAATAGATCAAAACCAGCTAGAAAATGAGTTTTCTAGCTGGTTTTTTTAGTTATATGGAATAATTGATTGACACCAGTGTTCAATTAGATAATAATGAAGGTTATATGCTTCAATGCAGAAAAGCGTTCAAGCAAAAAAGTAATTGCATACATCAGAGGTGTACAAAATGTTTAAAGTGGAGTCATTAATGAAGCCTACGTTAATGCAAGCATTTGTATTAATTGGGATGATCATTACAGTCATCAGTTTGTCGATTATTAAATTGGGATCTGTCCCACATATCCCTATTCTTATTTCGATCTTATTATTGCTAGCTTTTGGAGTGTTCAAAAAAATTCCATTCAAAAAGCTTGAAGCCGGCATGCTAGATGGGGCGAAAAGCGGAATGGGTGCAGTTTTTATCTTTTTCTTTATTGGTGTTTTAGTGAGCAGTTGGATTTTGTCTGGAACCATTCCGACGATGATTCACGCAGCATTTGGACTAGTGACGCCTAAATTCTTTTATAGTGTCGTCTTTCTTGTTACGGCGATCGTTGGTTTGGGTATTGGTAGTTCTTTAACGACAGTGGCAACGCTCGGAGTAGCTTTTATTGGTGTGAGTCAAGCGATGGATGCATCGGTTGCGATTACGGCCGGGGCAGTCGTGTCTGGTGCCTTTTTTGGCGATAAGATGTCTCCTTTGTCAGATACGACAAATTTAGCGGCATCGATTGTCGGTATTGATTTATTTGAACATATTCGTAATATGGCGTGGACAACGATTCCAGCTTTCTTCATTACCGTTCTATTATTCGCGGGGGTTTCACCGGAAATGACTGGAGCGGATTTTCCGAAAATCCAAGCGATAAAGGCTATGTTACTAGAGATGAATCTAGTTCATTGGTATTCGTGGTTGCCGGTGGTTCTATTATTCATCCTCTCTATTAAAAGAGTATCTCCTTTTATTACATTAGCATTAAGTTCTATATTGGGGATTGCGTTATCATTTATTCATTCAGATCATACAATCGCTGATGTCTTTCAAGTGATTTTTTCTGGCTATGTAGCGGAGACAGGAAATGCGGAAGTAGATGCTTTATTATCAAGAGGCGGTATGGAAAGCATGATGTTTACTGTTTCTCTCGTTTTGCTTTCGTTGAGCCTAGGAGGTTTATTATTTTCACTTGGCATTATTCCGCGCTTATTTGAAGCGATTGAGCATCGTTTACAAAAAGCATGGAGCACAATCACGGCTGCAGCTACTTCTGCGATTGGCGTGAACTTTATTATTGGGGAGCAATATTTATCCATCTTACTAACAGGAGAAGCATTTGGACGGCAATTCGAAAAAGTAGGACTTGCGAAGAAAAATTTATCACGAACACTTGAAGATGCAGGGACAGTCATCAATCCGCTCGTTCCATGGAGTGTATGTGGAGTGTTTATTACAAAAATGCTAGGCGTTCCTACTCTTGATTATTTACCGTTTGCTTTCTTTTGTTTATTAAGTCCGATGTTAACTATTCTATTCGGAGTGACAGGATGGACATTAACGAAAAATAAATAAGGATAAAAAAGGAGATTAACAAATTTAAATGTTAGTCTCCTTTTAGTTTATTAAATAATTCATCGGGTGAAAATATGAAAGCGATTAAAGTTGTACGTTGTAAACGTGTGCATTATAGTTAGAAAGATAAGGGTAAGATCGAACATGTTTGGAAAGGAGAATTTTTTTGAAAATTAGTAATTTTTCTATCAAGAGACCGGTTTTTACTACAGTGATCATGTTTTTAGTGATCATTTTAGGTGTTGTGTCTCTATTAAAAATTCCACTAAAGCTTATACCGGACATTAATCCCCCCATTGCGGTGGTTGTCACTTCCTACGAAGGGGCGAGTCCGACAGAAGTGGTGGAGAAGGTAACAAAGCCATTAGAAGAAAGTTTATCGACACTTCCAGGGATTAATAATATTACGTCGACGACGAGAGAAGGGTCGAACTTACTATTACTCGAATTTTCCTGGAGTACAAAAATTGATGATATTCAATCGGATGTATTGCAACGAATTGATCGCACACCGATTCCGGATGAAGCGAGCAAACCACAATTCTTTAAATTCGATCCATCCCAATTTCCCATTATTCAGCTCTCGCTTCAATCTACGGATAATCAGGGGAATTTAGAGAAGTTAGCGTCGGAACTAGAAAAGGATTTAACAACTGTAGAAGGAGTAGCTAACGTAAGTGTGACGGGCTCTTTAGACAAAGAAGTAAAGATCGAGTTAAACGAAGAAAAACTTGAAGAATACAATTTAGCTCAATCGGATGTTGTGCAGCTTATCCAAGCGAACAATATTTCTCTTCCAGGCGATACGGTTGAATCCAATGGAATGTCGTTAACGACAAGAGTTGTGAGTCAATTAACGAGTATAGATGAGATTAAGCAATTAGTGTTAACTGTTAATCCGCTTGATGGCGAAGAAATTACAGTGGGTGATGTAGCTAGCGTTAAATTAAAAGAAAAAGATACAGGAACGATTACAAGAGCGAATCAAAATCCCGCTATCCTACTAAGCGTCTTGCAACAAGCAGATGCCAACACGGCAGAAGTATCTACACAATTTCAAAAAAAATTAAACGAACTTCTAAAGGAAGACCGCTACAAAAATATTGAAGCAGACGTCCTATTCGATCAGGGAGATTATATTCGCCTCTCCATCGGGAATATTGGAAATTCACTTCTTCTTGGTGGCGTGTTTGCGATGCTTGTCTTATTTGTCTTTCTGCGAAATGTCAAAAGTCCACTAATTATCGGTGTGGCGATTCCCTATTCGGTCATTGTGACCTTTGTATTAATGTATTTTGCTGACTTTGACTTAAATATTATGACGCTTGGAGCACTGGCTCTCGGTATTGGAATGCTTGTCGATAATGCGATCGTCGTCATCGAAAACATTTACCGACATTTATCGATGGGGAAAGACTCCAAGCAAGCGGCTCGTGACGGAGCGAAAGAAGTAGGTGGAGCGATTACAGCTTCCACATTAACGACAGTCGCCGTTTTTCTACCGGTTGTTTTTATATCCGGTATTCTTGGACAAATCTTTAAAGAGTTTGCTTTAACAATTTCCTTTAGTTTACTCGCCTCATTAGTGGTCGCATTAACGGTGATTCCAATGATGGCCAGCCGCTGGTTAAAGGCACCTGAAACAAACGAACAAAAAGAACAAACACCAGTGATGTCACGTTTCGAAAAAGCCATTCGTTGGTCCTTGAATCATCGCTTTCTCGTATTGGCAATTTCATTCGTGTTGTTGATTGGCGGAGCCTTTGGGTTAACGACAGTCGGGTCACAATTTCTTCCGCCGACAGATGAAGGATTCTTCAACATGCGAGTGGAGCTTGAAAACGGGACATCTTTACAAGAAACGAATCGTGTCATGGAAGCGATTGAGAAAGAACTAGAGAAACAAAAGGATGTCGATGTGTTTGTTAGTCTCATTGGGTCGACTCAAGAAGATTCTTTCCGAGGAACAGGTTCAACGAATGTAGCTGAACTTTATGTCAAATTAGCTCCACTTGAGAAAAGAGATCGATCTGTTTTTGCCTTTGTAGATGATATTAAGAAAGATGTCATTACAGCAGCAGAAAACGTTAATCAAACAGCGGAGGTTACTTTTAACTTACAGTCTGCTTCTGGAACAAGTCCACAAACACTCACCTTTAATGTTCGAGATATGAGTAAGGAGCGGTTAGATCAGGCGGTTCAAAAGATCGAGGCAGCTGTCAAGGACATTGATGAAATTACCGAGATAACGACGAATCGAGAGGAAACGGTCAAAGAAATTCAAATCACGATCAATCGCGAGAAAGCGCTAGAGGCTGGGCTTGCCCCTGCTCAAATTGCTGCGATTGTTAATGATGCGACTCGAGGAGTGATCGCGACACAAATCATTAACAAAAATGATGAAGTGCAAATGGTAAAGGTTCAATACGATCAAACGGTCACGAAAAATATAGATAACTTGAAAAACTTATTAGTGAAAACACCTTCAGGAAATTTCATGAAGCTGCAAGAGCTTGCTGATATTCAAATTCAACAAGGGCCGGTTAGTATTCAGAGGATTAACCAGCAAGAAGCTGTACAGTTTACAGCAATGTATACATCTGATACAAACCTTGGTGCCATCTCTAAAAAAGTCGACGAAAAAATTGCGGAACTTGATTTATCAGATGAAACCAAAATTACGTTCAGTGGAGATCGCGATTTGTTAGAAAGTTCCATTGATGATATGGTTATGGCCCTGTTATTGGCGATCGTATTAATTTATATCGTCATGGCTGCACAATATGAGTCATTTAAATATCCGTTTGTGATTATGTTTACCGTACCGTTAATGGTGGTTGGCGTGTCGATTGCCTTAACAGTGACGAGAACACCTCTTAGTATTCCGGCTGTTATTGGCGTTCTCATATTAGCTGGAATTGTCGTCAATAATGCGATTGTCATTGTCGATTATATTATTCAGCGAAAAGAGAAAGAAGCGAATAGCTATGAAGCAATTGTCTCTGCTGTTAAAGACCGAGCGCGTCCAATTTTAATGACAGCATTAACAACTATTCTTGGACTAGTTCCACTGGCGATGGGAATCGGTGGAGGAACTGAAATTAATCAGCCAATGGGGATTGCTGTTATTGGTGGATTGATTTCTAGTACGTTTTTAACTTTGTTTGTTATTCCTGTCGTCTACAGTTTCTTTGATCGGGAAACGAGACGAATGAATGTAAATAAGTGAATAAATGGTTTACAATCCTATTTGTTTTTTTTATAATAGATGTACAAACAACTGAACCTTCGTTGACGTTAGTCAAAGGGGAGTAGCCGTTAGGTAGTTAGCTACCTAGAACAAAGTCGTCATTTCATGGATTATTATCCATCGGCTTTGTTGGCATGATGGAAGATCATGCTCAGCGAGACCTTTGCCTTTTTGGGCAAAGGTCTCGCTTTTTGTTGTTTAGTATTTAAACCAACACACTATTGGAGGAGATTACATTTATGGATGCAGCATTGTTACTCGAATATGGCTGGGTGTTGCTTGTTCTAGTCGCTCTAGAAGGGATTTTAGCCGCTGATAATGCGATTGTTATGGCAGTTATGGTAAAACATTTACCGAAAAAAGAGCAGAAAAAGGCGCTGTTTTACGGATTGTTAGGTGCATTTATTTTCCGTCTTGCTTCTTTATTCCTTATTTCGTTCTTAGTGAATATTTGGCAAGTTCAAGCAATTGGAGCTATTTACTTACTGTTCATTGCCATTAATCATCTATATAAAAATTGGAAGCATAAAAATGGTATAGAAAGTCATGAAATTAAGGAAGCAAAAGGCTCTTCTTTCTGGATGACTGTGTTGAAAGTAGAAATCGCAGACATTGCATTTGCGATTGACTCAATGCTTGCGGCGGTTGCTTTAGCTCTAACGTTACAGCCAATTGGCACATTCCAAATCGGTGGAATTGATGGCGGTCAATTTATTGTCATGTTCCTCGGCGGATTTGTCGGAGTTGTCATTATGCGATTTGCCGCTACTTGGTTCGTTCGCATATTGCAAAGTTACCCTTCACTGGAAACAGCTGCTTTCTTAATTGTTGGTTGGGTAGGTGTGAAGCTAGCTGTCTTTACTTTAGCTCATCCTAAAATTCAGATTCTTGACGAGCATTTCCCAGAATCTACTGGATGGAAGCTAACCTTTTGGATTGTGTTAATAGGGATTGCATTGGGAGGTTACTTATTTGCTAAAAAGAAAGGCCCAGTAACTGAACAAACAGAGGAATCTCATTAAGAGAATAGTTAGTTTTACAAAAGGGTGTGATGCCGAATTTTCGGAATCACACCCTTTAAATTATGAATGACGATCTATGAAAAAGGCATGTGGTTGACCGCTAGCAGGTTCAAAATAAACGAGTAAATGATTATTTTGTTTTACCCACTGCCCATTTTGATGAATCATCGTTAAGTCTTCAATGACTGTATGTTTGTATAACTCTTTTTCCGTTAGGCCAAGGGCAACAAAGTCGTGACCGAGACGTTCAGGCGCTTGTAAAATTTCTTGGTACAAAAGTGACCGCTCTTTTTTATCGAGTGTCGGTATCCACCAAGGTTTTCTCGGCTTGTATCGTTGATTCACTAAATAATCATATTTCATTAAGCTTTGAATATCACCGATGTTTGCGACGTTTGAGGCAGTTAAAAACTGTACTAGTCGTTCAAATAAGTTCTCTAATTGATGACCGATACGTTCCCATCCTTGTTGCTCCCAATAAGCACCGAAAGATTGAAAAAAGTCAAAAGGTGTGTCGAACGTATTAGTAACTAAGTATTCAACTGTTTCATCCATTCGGTGGTCATTCCAATATTTCTCAAGCACATCTTCTACTTGTTTAATTTTCACCATGTCAGCAAATGACAGAACATTATTGTGTAAGATTTCATAAGGGGAATGATCCATATAAACGTAATCATGCTCCTGTGCTCGTAGACGTAAACCAGTGCCACGTAGCATCTTCAAAAATCCAAGCTGTAGTTCCTCAGGTCTTAATGCAAACACATCATTAAATGTTTGGCGGAAGGAAGAGTAATCTTCTTCCGGAAGACCAGCGATTAAGTCGAGATGCTGATCAATTTTTCCTCCTTCTTTCACCATCGTGACAGTTCTTGTTAACTTAGACCAATTTTGTTTACGCATGACGAGCTCATTGGTGGCATCATTTGTCGATTGAACACCAATCTCAAAGCGGAATAGTCCCGCTGGTGCATTGTCATTTAAAAATTGAATGACTTCCGGGCGCATAATATCCGCTGTAATTTCAAATTGAAACACGGTTCCGGGAAGGTGCTCATCAATAAGAAATTGGAACATTTCCATCGCATAGCTACGACTAATATTAAAGGTCCGATCGACAAATTTAATTGTTTTTGCTCCGTGAGCCATTAAATAGCGAATATCGTCTTTAATTTTTTCACGGTTGAAATAACGAACTCCTACTTCAATAGAGGATAAGCAAAATTGACAGCGGAACGGGCAGCCGCGGCTCGTTTCAATATAAGTCACGCGCTTCGATAATTGCTCTCGATCCTCCTCAAAACGAAAAGGGGATGGAAGCTCGCGTAAGTCTAGTTTATTACGTTGTGGGTTAATGTTCGGCTTGTGATCTTTCCGGTAGCCGATGCCGTGTACGTTACTCCAATCTTTATCTCCGCTCATTTCATCAAGCAGCTGTTTAAATGTTTCTTCGCCCTCTCCGATCACAATAAAATCTGCTTGAGGGATGCGTTCGAGCCAATATGGCACATCATAGCTCACTTCTGGGCCGCCTAAAATGATGATCGTGTCAGGCAACACTTTCTTCATCATTTCAACGACTTTAATCGTCTCTTCAATATTCCAAATGTAGCAGCTAAAGCCTAAAATATCCGGCTGCTTTTTATAAAGATCTGTTACAATATTAATGACAGGGTCTTTAATCGTGTATTCAGCAAGCTCTACCTTATAATCGGGTTCAGCAAATGCTTTTAAACAACGAATCGCTAAGTTCGTATGAATGTATTTTGCATTTAATGTACTTATGACTACTTTCATTGAATACTCTCCTTATTGCTTTTCTGAAATTTTTTGCGAATCATATTTATCGCGAAAGATCTTTTTAAACTTGGACCATCTTGCTTCAATAATAGGCTCGGTGATAGTTGTAATAATAGATGACGATAACAACATTGTTAACAGTAGAGAAACTGTTAATAATAAAATAATTGATTCTGTCCCATCTTGAAAGTCGCTATCGCGAAAGCTTTTTATAATGAAGCCATGTAGTAAATAGACATAAAGCGTATTTTTCCCCCAAGCGGTGAAAAAGAATTTTTTCTTCGGTACAAAAGCAAAGAAAGCAGCGATCATGATAAAGTTTAATACATAAAGAATGGTTCGAATGATCACTCCTTCTCCGTTTGTCACTTCAAGGTCAGCGTAAGAAATAGATCCGAAAAACCAATTAAAATCAAAATCTGGATGCGTATAAGCACTAAAAAAGATCACTATCGCACTTGTGAGTAAAGCTATTTTCACGATGTTGTTTGATAGTAATTGGAAATGCTCCTTTTTCAAATAATAGCCGACTAAGAAAAATGGAAAAAATACAAAGGTACGTCCAAAGCTGAGGACATCTAAGTGATCATTCAGGCAATTAACAGTGATTCCAGTGACAAAGGTCAAGATAAGTAGGATAGGAGCTGACAGCTTGAGCCATTTCACAAAGATTAGCAGTAAAATGTTCCAAAAGAATAAGCTAAGCAAAAACCATAAAGACCAATGCGGAATCAATAAATCGATCTCAAATGAACGAGTTTCATACAAATAAAAATAAAAGATAGAATAAATAACTTGAAAGGTCAAAAAGGGCAATAAAATCTTTTGAGCTATTTTTTTAACATAGCCTTGTTTATAAAAGCTTTTCGCAAAAAAACCAGAGACTAATACAAATGCAGGCATATGAAACAAATAAATGCTGGCGTATAAAGCAAAAATGAGTGAATTGTCACTAATATACGAGCGAAGAAAATGACCAAAAACGACAAAGAAAATTAAAATAAATTTTGCATTGTCGAAGTAATAATCTCTTTTAGACATTATGCATCACCTTTTGAAAATGGATTATAAACACATCCTTGCATTATACATGATTTTTATTTTGTCTGCTAATACAATCTGAGAAAGAGGTGCGGAGCATGGAAAAATTATTTACACATATGGAGAGCCCGATTGGCCCCTTATCGATTGTGAGGAATGACAAGGGGATTTGTGCCATACGGTTTTCAATACTAGAGGAAGAAGAGGCGATTGTCTTTCAGCCGAGCGACTCATTGTTAGTGGAGGCGGTTCATCAATTGGAAGAGTATTTCCAACAAAATCGCACGAGCTTCGAGCTACCAGTGGATATAAAGGGAACAGACTTTCAACAGTCTGTTTGGGAAGCTTTACGACATATTCCTATTGGCGAAACGAGATCTTATAGTGAGATTGCTGAGCAAATCGGCAATAAAAAAGCGGTTCGTGCTGTCGGACAAGCTAATAGAGCGAATCCTGTTCCCATTATCATTCCGTGTCATCGAGTGATCGGAAAAAATCAGTCATTAACAGGTTATGCCGGAAAGGAAATTGACAAAAAACGAGAGTTGTTGAAAATAGAAGGGGTTTTATCTCGCATTAACGGGCAGTAAGGCCTCACTGATTGAAGTTTCACTTTATAAAAAAAGGGGTGTCTCGGAAGCCGAATGGCTTGAGACACCCTTTGATCATTCGTTAGCAGGCGTTTGCAGTGGAATGGAAATGGTGACGGTTGTACCAAAACCAAATTCACTTTCGATTTCAATCGTTCCATCAAAGGAGTCGATGATTCGTTTACAAACGACCAGTCCAAGGCCCGTTCCATCTTCTTTGGAGGTGAAGAAAGGTTTAAATAATTGATCGTGTTTTTCTTTTTCAATTCCCGGCCCATTGTCCGTGACTGATAACTGGCAACTATTTTCTCTTTTTAATATCGTTAATCGTAGCTCGCCACGGTTATTCATCGCTTCGAAGGCATTTTTTGTTAAATTCAAAATGACTTGTTTCATTTGGTCGATATTGACTTTTACCCAAATTTCTTGTTCGGGCAAAGTGAATTTATAGTCAACAGAGTACAAATTAGCTTCTGAATAAATTAATGGGTTTAAGTCAGAAATAATATCCTTCATATCTACTATGCTAATTTTTTGAGCAGTTGGTTTTCCTAGTATTAAGAGCTCACTAACGATTTGATTAATACGTGCCACTTCTTTGTTAATGACCGAAAAATAAAATTCATCTTCCTGGTCATTATATTTCTCATTTAACAATTGAACAAGCCCTTTAATACCAGTTAATGGATTTCTGATTTCGTGAGCTGTACTAGCTGCTAATGTTCCGATTAATTCTAGCTTTTGCGTTTCCTGTTGCATTCTTTCGAGATTAGTTTGTCGTTTGAGCATCATATATTTAATGAATAAATAAATAATGTGTAATATGACAATAAAGACAACTGCGAATAGGAATGTATATCCGACAAAGTTATTGTTTTTTTGTTCGTCCGTTGTAATCACTAAATTCCAAGGGAGCTGAGAAAGTGGATACTTAAGAGAAAGTTCATTTTTTGAAGCTTCAGGTCTTTCGTTAACAGAGAATACAGGGATTTGCTTAGCATTTTCAAAGAAAATTGAATGCTCTGGTGTCAGTACTTTCATAATATTTTTCATATAATCTAGGCGAATATGAGAGACGATAATAGCTTCTACTTGTTCATTTTTTAAAACAGGTGTAGCAACAGCAATAACCGCCTGATTATTTGAAAGAGTTTCAACTTCCTCGGACACAGCAGTATCTTTTGTTAATAGTACTTCTTTAATATATTGTTTATCTCTTAAATTGTATTGCTTTAAATAATCATTTGTTCCAACAAATAAATTCCCCTCGAAATCAAGTAAATAAATGCCTCCATAACGAGGATCTTGATTAGCCATTTTTTTTAATATGTTTTGTACTTTATCTAAATTGTTCAGATCTTCTTCAATGCTAACAGCTAGTATATCTAAACTTACTGTTGTTTCACTAATGAATTGATCCATTTGGTTTTTATGCAAGCTGGCGATCCATTCTAGCTCTTTGTTGTGCTGTTGACCGGCTCGATTAGAAAGGAAATCATAAAAGCCGATAATCGCTAAAATAGAGGGGAGAATCACGACAAATATATATATAAATCTTCCATGTTTTTTCATTGATTTTCGTCCTTTAAAAGAGTCATTCTTTTATATTATAACAAAAAAACTGTCATTTCCCGAAATAAGTTGTAGATAGGTGAAATTTTACATGAAATGATGGTTTAATTAAGGAAGAAAAACAAATAGAGAGAAGGGGTTAAATGGCTGATGTGAAATTGATTATTTTAGAAACAAGCGACTTGCATGGAGCGATGCTTCCTATTCAGTATAGCTCAAACACACAGGCTGACATTGGATTATCTAAACTGGCTTCTTATCTTAAAAAAGTAAAAAAGGAGCATGAACATGTATTAGTCATTGATAATGGAGATTTCATACAAGGCACTCCTTTAGCTAGCTATTATTTTCATATGTTGAGACAAGAGATGCATCCGATGATTGTAGGAATGAACCATTTACAATATGATGCTACTGTTTTAGGCAACCATGAATTTAATTATGGGTTGGATATTTTAATAAAAGCAGCGGATGATGCTACGTTTCCTTTTTTAAGCTGTAATATTTTAAATCGCGAGACGAGTGATCCATTTTTTGGTGAACCGTATATCATTAAAACCTTTTCATCAGGAATAAAAGCGGCGGTTCTTGGCGTAACGACTCACTATATCCCCAATTGGGAAAAGCCGGCGTATATTGAAGGACTATTGTTTGAAGATGCGGTTACGGCAACGTCTAAATGGGTTAAGCATATTCGAGAAACAGAAAAACCAGATATTATGATCGTTTCCTACCATGGTGGATTTGAAGTGGATTTAGCTACTGGTGAAAGCATTGAACCAGTTGAAAAAGGAGAGAATCAAGCGTATCGTCTGTGCACGGAGGTAGAAGGAATCGATGTGTTGCTCACAGGGCATCAGCATCGTCAAGAACAGCAAATGGTCAATGGGGTAGCGATTGTTCAACCGGGATATAATGGGGCAGCGATTGGTCAAATAACAGCGGAATTTGTGAAAGATAATGATCAATATAAGTTACAACAAGCGACACCTGAAACGATACTAGCGGCAGATTTAGAAACTGATGAGCGACTTGTAGACCTCATAGAATCTTATGAACAAGGAACGCAAAAGTGGCTAGATGAAGTGCTTGGTACAGTAGAAGGAGATATGATCATTCAAGATCCTTTTCAAGCGAGATTGGCAGAACATCCAATGATTGAATTAATTAATAAAGTACAGATGGAAGCGGCAAATGTCGACATTTCTAGTACGGCTCTTTTTCATAATGGTTCACCGGGTTTACCTCATAACATTACGATGAGAGATATTGTGGCTAACTATGTTTATCCTAATTCGTTGGCGGTGATTGAAGTAACAGGGGAGGAAGTGAAGCAGGCGTTAGAGCGCTCAGCTTCTTACTTTACGCTCATTGATCATAAGCCAGCTGTCAGTGCAGAATTCTCATATCCGAAGCCACAGCACTATAACTATGATATGTGGGAAGGGATTGAATACACGATCGATCTCACGTGTCCGCCAGGCAGTCGAATAACCGAGGCGACCTATCGTGGGAAACCGCTTCAGAGTGATCAATTATACACAGTGGTTATGAATAATTACCGTGCAGGTGGGGGCGGGGATTACTTGATGTTTAAAGGGAAAAAGGTTATAAAGGAAATACAAACCGATATGACGGAGCTTCTTTCCGCCTATATTCGTAAACGTGGAACGATAACAGCGGAAGTGAATAACAATTGGACAGTTATTACTCCTTCCGTGTAAGTAAAGAAATGAGTGGGAAAGTATGAATGATGAAAAAAGCAAGCAATCTTTGAAATTATTTATTGTGTTATCAAGGGCGACGAAAGTGATCAACGAACAAGTGAATGAATACATTTATGAGTCAGGGTTAAACCCGACAGAGTTTGCTGTGTTAGAGTTGTTATATCATAAAGGCCCTCAGCCATTGCAGCAAATTGGCAATAAAATTTTAATGGCAAGCGGTAGTATTACATATGTGGTGGATAAGCTAGAGAAGAAAAACTTGCTTGCTCGTAAAACGAATGAGCAAGATCGCCGGGTCATCCATGCGGAAATAACAGATCAAGGTAGACAGTTTATTGACGAAATTTTCCCTCAGCATGAAGAGAATATTCATCAATTAATGAACGTATTATCAGAGGAAGAAAAAGAGATGGCGATTGCTTTAATCCGAAAGCTAGGAGTGTCGATTAAAGATCTATCGTGAGAAAGAGAGGATAACGATGAAGTTTACCGAGTATGTCTATGAACGACCAAGTATTGAAGAAGCAGCGATTCAAACAGATGAATTGCTTCAACGTTTTGCAGAAGCACAGACAGGGACTGAACAGATTGACCTATTAAGTAAAATCAATCAAATCAGAAATCGTATGAGCACGATGGTAGACCTTTGCTACATTCGCTATACGATTGATACGACAGATGAATTTTATCAAAAAGAACAAGCTTATATGGATGAAATGTCACCGAGAATGGAAGAGATCTCGTCTAAATTAAACCGAGCGTTGCTTGCTTCTAGCCATCGTCCTGAACTTGAAAAAGCGTTAGGGAAGCAATTGTTTGCAACAGCGGAAGCGCAAGTGAAAACCTTTTCTAAAGACATTCTTCCTTTGCTTGAGAAAGAAAACAAGCTGTCTTCGCAATATACTCAACTGGTCGCTTCGGCCCAAATTGAGTTTAATGGCGAAACGCTTACGTTAGCCCAGCTAGAACCTTATGCAGAAGTCGCTGATCGCACGCTCCGTAAACAGGCAGTGGAAGCTCGCTTTGCTTTTTTTGCTGAGCATGAAGCACAATTTGACGAGCTGTATGATCAATTAGTGAAAGTTAGAACGGAAATTGCTCATAAGCTTGGATTTAAAAATTTCACTGAACTTGGCTATTATCGTTTAAATCGAGTTGATTATGATGCTTCGATGGTCAAAGGCTATCGAGAGCAAATTAAACAGCATATCGTTCCGTTAGCAACAAAATTAAGAAATGAACAGAAAAAGCGAATTGATGTGGACTCTTTAAAGTTTTATGATGAGGCGTATCGATTTACGACGGGGAACGCTAAGCCAAAAGGGGACGCTGATTGGATTATTAAAAATGGTAAGAAAATGTATGAAGAGCTATCACCTGAAACAGCGGAGTTCTTTCAGTTTATGCTCGATCGTCAATTGATGGACCTTGAAGCGAAAAAAGGGAAAGCTAGTGGTGGGTATTGTACGTATATGCATGATTACCGCTCGCCATTTATTTTCGCCAATTTTAACAGTACATCCGGAGATATTGATGTATTGACTCATGAAGCAGGACATGCTTTTCAAGTGTATTGTAGTAGAGACTTTTCTGTACCTGAATACTTATGGCCAACGTATGAAGCATGCGAAATTCATTCGATGAGCATGGAGTTTTTCACTTGGCCGTGGATGGAACTGTTTTTCAAAGAAGATACGGAAAAGTATAAGTATGCTCATTTAAGTGAAGCGATCTTATTTTTACCTTATGGGGCAGCTGTCGACGAATTCCAGCATCGAGTGTATGAACAACCGTCCCTTACACCTGCAGAACGAAAGCAAGTGTGGAAAGAAATCGAGAAAGAATATTTGCCGCATCGCGATTATGATGGGATTCCTTATTTAGAAGCGGGTGGTTTTTGGCAACGTCAAGGCCATATATACGATGTGCCTTTTTACTATATTGACTACACGCTTGCGCAAGTATGTGCTCTTCAATTTTGGAAGCGAATGGATGAGGATCGAGAAGCGGCATGGAAGGACTATGTGGCGATTTGTCAAATCGGAGGCAGTCTCTCTTTTACTGACATCGTTGCAAGAGCGAATTTAATCTCACCTTTTGAAGAAGGATGTATTGTCTCTGTGTTACAGCCAATTGAGAAATGGTTAGAAGAAGGAAGCGACAAAGTAAAATAACAAAAAGTGCCCTAGCTTGGGCACTTTTTTTAGATTACGCTATGATTTTGATTTGTTCTTCTTCCATCACTGCTTGCAACTGCTTCACTTCTGGATGATCTAAAATAAAGTCAGCGATGCGATCTTCTAATTGTTCTTGAATGACGCGGCGTAATGGGCGAGCACCGAATGCCGGATGGTAGCCGAGTTCACTTAACTTTTGTTTCGCTGCAGCTGAGACTTGCAGTGTCATTTGTTGTTCTTGTAAGGTGTTATTTAATTCTGCAAGCATTAAGTCAACGATTTGTAATAAGTGATCTTTATCAAGCGCTTGAAACTCAATGATGTTGTCAAAGCGGTTTAGAAACTCTGGTTTAAAGAAACTGCTTAAAGAATCTAAGATCGAGTTTTCATTTGGAACAGCATTCTTTTCAAAGCCAACTGTGACTGATTTATTTGCCACACCAGCGTTGCTTGTCATAATGATGACCGTATCTTTAAAACTGACGGTTCTTCCTTGACTATCTGTTAAGCGACCATCTTCAAGAATTTGCAAAAACATATGCTGTACATCAGGATGAGCTTTTTCGATTTCATCTAGCAAAATAATGTTGTATGGGTTACGGCGAACTTTTTCTGTTAATTGTCCAGCTTCTTCGTGACCGACATATCCTGGAGGAGAACCAATTAACTTCGATACACTATGCTTCTCCATGTACTCACTCATATCAAGACGAACCATTGCGTCTTTTGATCCGAATAATTCTTCTGCTAATGTTTTTGTCAATTCTGTTTTGCCGACACCTGTTGGCCCGACAAATAGGAAGGAGCCAATCGGGCGTTTTTTTGATTTTAACCCGGCACGACTGCGACGAATGGCTTTCGCTACTTTTTGAACAGCTTCTGCTTGGCCAATTACTTTCTTTGCAAGATTTTCTTCTAAATGTTGCATTTTCTGCTGTTCATCTTGCTGTAGTTTCCCAACAGGAATACCTGTTTTTTGTTCGATCAAGTGTTGAATTTCTTCCACGGTCACAACAGGTCGTTCTGTTGATCCTTCTGTTTGATTCAATTGCTCTTCTAGTTTCATTTCTTCATCGCGAAGTTTCGCCGCTTTTTCGTATTCTTCTTTTTGTAGAGCCACTTCTTTTTCTTTCGATAGTTCTGTTAGTCGCTGTTGGATCGTTTCTGTATCTTGCGTGTTAATCGTTAAGTTTAATTTTGATCCAGCTTCATCCATTAAATCAATCGCCTTATCCGGAAGGAATCGATCATGGATGTAACGGTGAGAAAGAACAATGCACGCTTCAATCGCTTCTTTCGTAAAAGTGACTTCATGGAAATCTTCGTATCGTTTTTGCAACCCTGTTAAAATATCGATCGCTTCTTCAACAGATGGTTCATTGACTTGTACCGGTTGGAAGCGGCGTTCGAGTGCCGCATCTTTTTCGATCTGTCGGTATTCTTTTAATGTTGTCGCTCCAATTAATTGAAGTTCCCCGCGAGCTAGTGCTGGTTTTAAAATATTTCCTGCATCCATTGAACCTTCTGTAGAGCCAGCTCCGACAAGTAGATGGATTTCATCGATGAAAAGAATGATGTTTTTATGATGTTGCAGTTCTGTAATTAATTGTTTCATTCTTTCTTCAAATTGACCACGAACTCCTGTATTGGCAACGAGTGAGGCAACATCAAGCAAGTAGACTGTTCTGCCTTTTAATTTAGCTGGTACGTCGCCTTCTGCGATTTTAAGGGCAAGCCCTTCAGCGATCGCTGTTTTTCCGACCCCTGGTTCCCCGATTAAAACGGGGTTATTTTTATTGCGGCGATTTAATACTTCAATAACTCGTTTTACTTCCTGCTCACGCCCGATGACTGGATCAATAATACCGGCTCTGGCCATATTCGTTAAGTTTCGGCCGAATTGGTCAAGAAAGCCGTTGTTGCTGTTGTTTGTCTCTTTTGGTGGTACGTTCATTTGCGCTGCTTTTTGAGTGCTAAATTCTTTAAAGAACTCATCCATCGGTAAGTGTCCAAATCCTTGTGAATGAAAGGACTGACCAATGGCTTGTTTATTTGTTTGATAGCATGTTGAGCATAAGAGCATCTGCTTCTCTTGACCGTTCACATTCATTCGTAATTGAACATTCGCTCTTTTTTGTTGACAGTTTTGACATAACATTTGATTTCAACCCCTTTATTGTTTAGTTTTGACTTTGACTATCTTTGACCTTATATCCGTATTATACTTTGACCTTTTTTGACTTTCAAGAGTTTTGTTTGGAATCTCTGCTTTTTTCTTCTTAATATTAATTGACAAGCATAAGGTGAAGTAACGGCGAAGAAGTGAGGGATGCATAGTGAGAACTTGGAGCGGTGCCTGCCAGGTAGCAGCAGTTTATGTAGGGACTGTAATCGGGGCTGGTTTTGCTACCGGTAAAGAAATTGTGCAGTTCTTTTCACAATTTGGCTTTTACGGATTAATTAGTATTGTCATTAGCGGATTGTTATTTACTTTTCTTGGAGCGAAATTGATGATCACAGCTATTGAATGGAAGGCTTCTTCCTTTGAAGAATTTAATCAATTTCTTTTTGGGAAAAAGTTAGGAAAAGTTGTGACAGCTATACAGTTTATTATGTTGGTTGGCGTTCTAGGGGTAATGCTTTCAGGGGCTGGTGCTTTATTTGAAGAAAGGTTCCACTGGCCAGCAAATGTCGGCATTGTTTTAACGATTTTTGTTGGATTTTTAATTATGACGAGAGGGATACAAGGGTTGTTAGCTGTGAATGTATTTGTGGTTCCACTTATGCTGTTATTTCATTTTCGACTAGCAACAGAAGCGGTGGCTAGTCCTTCTTTTTTTGAGAGCCTATTAGTAGGTAAAGATGACGGTTGGACATGGAAAATGTGGACAGCCCCTTTTGTTTATACAGCTCTTAATTTAACGCTAGCACAAGCGGTATTAGTTCCACTTGCTTATGAAATCAAAGACAAGCGGATGATCAAACGAGGCGCTTTTCTTGGAGGAGTAGCTTTAATGCTACTGTTGATGGCCAGCCATATTAGCCTTGTTCAAATAAAGGATTTCACTTCATATGAAATTCCGATGGCAAAGGTAATAGAGGTATATATGCCGACTTTTCATTATATATATGCGATCTTAATCTATGGGGAAATATTTACTTCAGTGGTCGGAAATGCTTATGGACTGAAGCAACAGCTAGAGAGAAGGGTGAAGTGGGAGCCAAGTGTTCTTTTTGCGGGCATCTTTACGAGTGGATGGCTCCTTAGTCAAATTTCCTATAGTACGTTGTTAGCTTTTCTATATCCGCTGTTTGGATGGATCAGTCTAGTTTTTCTGTTATTATTGTGGAAAAAATAATAAAAGCAGACGGTAGACGCCTGCTTTTAGTTATTGTTAATGAAGTGGAAGGAAAATAATTAACAATAAATCAAACACTAAATGAGAAATAATTAATGTTGGGATGCTACGTTTCCAAGCGTATAAAGCTCCCCAGAACAAGCCAGCTACTAAAGCGGCAAGCATCCATACGATTTTTTCAGAATATATAAAGATGGACGCATACAAAGACGCACTCACTAATATCGCTGTTAAATCATTAAAATGGTTGGAAAGACGCTTCTGAATAAATCCTCGCCAAAATAATTCCTCTCCAGGAATAAACACTAATAAAAGCACGATATAGTGCCAAGAAAATTGTGGAGAGTACCATTTATACATAGAGGTCACTTGTTTTTCTAGGGAAAAAGGGAGAATTGGGAGCAACAAATGTCCAATCCAAAATAAGAGATACAGAAGAAGCCCTGATAACAAACCATACTTAATAAAGCTAGTTGTCTTTTGTTTATCATCAATTTTTTCATTTATGATTACAAAACTAATGAAAAAAAGGTTTGCAGCTGTATATATGTACCAAAATATATCACGGTCAGAAAAAGTAATATAAAGCAAAATATGCGCTAGTACAAGGCTGACAGCTAACCGCCAATCTTTAAGAACTGTCATTGTGTCAAACTCCTTTCTTTACTACAGCCATTATTTTAACAAAAAGCGGCTTAAATTGTAATGAATAAGTTTTGACAGAAAAAAGTCTGCCCCGGGGGACAGACTTTTTTAGTAGATTGTATATTATGAAAAATTAACAATGGTGTAATTTTTATGATTGACGACCGTTTTCTCTTCTAGCTCTAAGTCATCGAAATTATCCATAATCGTTAAATCGACGATCACCGAATTTTCATTTACTTTTTCAACGATCCCTTGTAGACCATTTTTGAATTCAATGATATTACCAACTTCTGCTTTCGTCATCTTTCTGTCTCTCCTTCACGTATAAATATAGAAAAGGTTATTCCTTGTGTGTTTCTTGACGTTTGATCATAATCTTTTTAGAATTACCTAGTAGAATGAAACCGATAGTCATTATTCGATCATTCAAGAGTATTACTTCACAGTTTGCCTTATTTTTGTAAAAGAGTAAAGAGATATGTATAAATTTATTTAAAATTCTGAAAGGGGTGACGACGGTGACGATAGAAGAGGCTTCAAATATGTTAGATCAATTAAAAAATGGCGAGATCGAGCACTTTCAAATAAGTAAAGAACAGTTCCTTAGCTTTCAACATGTACTAGTGAGTAGAGAGGACTTTAAGCATTTTCGAGGTGTTGCTCAACGGGGAGGCTCTGTCATCTATTATTATTTAGAGGAAGCGAGAAGTTAACTTGATTATCATATTCTCAATAAAAAGGCAATAATCATTTTTCTAACTAATTGCACATAGGACGCTTTTCTTGTAATGTAATGCTACATCTATTTTTTATACAAAAAGGAGTGAAATGAGAAATGGTGGAGAAACAATTTACCGTCACAGCAGAAACGGGCATTCATGCACGTCCAGCTACTTTATTAGTTCAAACAGCTAGCAGATTTTCTAGTGAAATTGCGCTAGAATTTAAAGGGAAGAAAGTGAATTTAAAATCAATTATGGGTGTTATGTCGCTTGGAATTGGTCAACATTCCAAAATCGTGATTAGTGCAGAAGGAAGCGATGAGCAAGATGCTTTACAAACGATTAATGATGTATTGAAAAACGAAGGATTAGCAGAATAAAATAGGTTCAATCATCTGTTTGTATATGTTTATTTAAGAAAAATGAGGGTAATGTATACATAACAGCTCATGAAATAGCTGAAACCATAGTTTCATTCTCATTTTTCCCTTATTTGATCGAAGCTGCCTTTTAAGAGGGCTTGTCACCGATACGAATATCTTAATAGATATCGTTGTTCGGAGTTAGCCTTCTTTATTAGAGGCAGCCCTTTTTGTTTAGGACAAAAAAGAATAATAACTGAAAGAAAATTCAAATTATATTATAATGGTTAATGTAACATTAGGAAAGGATGGGGTTTTTTTTGAATATTTCTTTTGAAGGAAAGACAGCGTTGATTCTTGCCTCTAGTCAAGGGTTAGGTCGAGCGATCGCTGAAAAATTAGCACAAGGTGGAGCTAATATTATGCTAGCGAGCCGTAATGATGAGAAGCTGAAAGAAGTAAAGGATCACTTGCAGAATGAGTCGTCCGGAAAAATCGAGTATGCTACGTGCGACATTACGAAAGTGGAAGACATTAAACAGCTAGTTGAACGAACAGTATCGACATTTGGCACGATTGATATTTTAGTCAATAATGCCGGTGGGCCACCTGCTGGATTGTTTGAAGATATGACAGATGATGATTGGCAGCAGGCATTTGAATTAAATTTATTTTCCTATATTCGTGCCATTCGCGAAGCATTGCCTCACTTAAAGAAACAAGGCGGAAAAATTATTAATATTGCTTCTTCATCGATTAAAGAACCAATTGCTGGACTGATTTTGTCGAATACATTTCGCACAGGAATTGTCGGGCTGTCTAAAACATTAGCAGAAGAATTCGCTCCACATCAGATTTTAGTCAATACAGTAGCTCCAGGAAGAATTGCGACTGAACGTGTGCGCCATCTAGATGAAGTGAACGCGAAGAAACAAGGGATTTCAGTGGAACAGCAAGAGGAACGGATGAAAAAGAAAATTCCTCTTGGTCGTTACGGTAACCCTGAGGAGTTCGCTAATGTAGTTGCTTTTCTCGCTTCAGATGCCAATACATACGTAACAGGAAGTAGTTTTCTTGTAGATGGTGGAATGGTGCGTTCTATTTAAAAAATAAAAATCGCATAAGGTATGTTTAAAGCTGCAGGGGATTGGGAATATTGTAAATAAGCATGATTGATTGGAGATTCTCACTCACAACCCCCTTTTTTGGGACCTGCTAAATGGCAGGTCTCTTTTTTTATGGTCTTATTTCAGTTAAAGGTGGAGAGAAAATGAAGAAGAAAATAGGTTTTATCGGCACGGGCGTTATGGGGAAAAGCATGGCACGCCGTTTGTTGCAAGCACAATATCCACTGTACATTTATACACGTACAAAAGAGAAAGCGAAGGAACTGCTTGATCAAGGAGCTGTTTGGTGTGAACACCCTGCAGAAGTTACAAAGCAAAGTGATGTTATCTTTACGATCATTGGAGAGCCAAAAGATGTAGAAGAGGTGTATCTTGGCCGTGAAGGGATTCTTGCTGCTAGTCGAGTGGGACAAATCGTCATTGATATGACTACTTCAAAACCAAGCCTGGCGCAACAAATTTATTTGAAGGCGAAGGAAAAAGGAGTATTTGCGTTAGATGCTCCAGTTTCTGGTGGAGATACTGGCGCTAAAAATGGTACTCTCGCGATTATGGTCGGTGGAGATCGAGGAGCCTATGAAAAGGTGTTGCCTATTTTTGAAATCATTGGACAAAATATTGTGTATCAAGGAGAAGCGGGAGCCGGTCAACATGCGAAAATGTGTAATCAAATTGCCATTGCGACCAATATGATCGGTATTTGTGAAGCATTGCTGTACGCGCAAAAAGCGGGGTTAGATCCAGAGACGGTATTAAAAAGCATTTCTAGTGGAGCGGCAGGCAGTTGGTCATTGTCGAATTTAGCTCCGCGTATTATAAAAGAAGATTTTAAACCCGGCTTTTATATTAAACATTTTATTAAAGATATGAAAATCGCTTTAGAAGAAGCGGAGAAAATGGAGTTGAACTTACCGGGGCTTGCGATGGCTAAAGAAATGTATGAACAATTAGCTTCAAAAGGAGAAGAATTGAGTGGAACACAAGCATTAATTAAGTATTGGCGGGAAAGTTGAACATATAAAAAAGCTGACCAAAAGAAATGAAGATAGTACTTCGACTTTTTACGGTCAGCTTTTTCATAATGTTTTATTTTTGTTTATTCATAAATACTTCGATACGATCTAATCCTTTTTGAAGCTGTTCCATTGAGCAAGCGTACGAGAGTCGGAAGTAGCCTTCCCCATATTGAGAAAAGGCACTGCCAGGAACGACAGCGACTTTTTGATCTGTTGCTAATTTATAGCAGAAATCAAACGATGTTTCTTTTACATATGAAGGGATTTTAATAAAAAAGTAAAAAGCCCCATCTGGTTTTACCACTTCAAAGCCGAGAGAGGATAAACGTTCATATACATAATCACGTCTTTGTTTATATTGATCTCGCATCGGAAGAGCATCATCAATCCCTGCTTCGACCGCTTCTAAAGCTGCCATTTGTGCAACGGATGAAGCACATGATACGTTATATTGGTGAACTTTTAATATATGCTTGGTGATCATTTCAGGCGCAAATAAAAAGCCGATTCGCCAGCCTGTCATTGCGTGAGATTTGGATAAGCCGTTTAACACAATCGTCTGCTCTCTTAAAAAAGAAGCGATCGATACGTGAGGGCGGTCATAAGTTAACTCGCTATAAATTTCATCCGCAATGATAAAAATATCCTTCCCACGCACTAAATCAGCAATAGCTTTTAATTCTTCCTTTGAGAGACTAACACCTGTTGGATTAGACGGATAAGGTAAGATAATGGCTTTCGTTTTTTCACTAAGTGCCGGACGGATTTTGTCAGCGGTTAGCTTAAACTCACTATCGCGTGTATCAATCGTTTTTAAATGAGCGCCACACATATGAATAATTGGTTCGTAACCTGGATAAACAGGACCAGGTAGAATCACTTCATCTTCGGGAGAAAGGATCGTCCGTAACGTGATATCGATCGCTTGGCTAGCACCAACAGTTACGATGATCTCCGATTCCGGAGAATACGTTAAAGCGTATTTCTTATGTACATAATTCGCTGCGGCTGTTCGCAGTTCAATGTAGCCTGCATTATGAGTGTAAGTTGTATAATCGTTTTCAATCGCGTTTATTCCTGCTGTTTTCACATGTGCCGGAGTAGGAAAGTCAGGTTGTCCGATCGTTAACGAAATCATATCTTTCGTTCCACTTACGAGATTAAAAAATTTGCGAATGCCTGATATTTGAATATTTTTAACTTTTTCGTTAATGCAATGTTCCAAAGAGAATCGCCACCTTTCTATTATGTATGCTATTGTATCATTGAAAAGAGCTTTGCGGATAATCAAAAAGAGAGAAGGCTTGGAGAGACAAAATGATTAGAACTTGTGTGTTAACAAAAGATGGTGAATTAATATACGACTTGTCTTTACCGCAAATCAACAAAGAAGAGCTAGAATGGTGCTGGGTTGATTTTGCCGAGCCAACTGATGAGGAGCAAGAAATCTTTAGTCACGCTTTTCAATTTCATCCATTGGCGATTGAGGACTGTCTCGATAAGTTAGTCGGTCGTCCTAAGCTTGATTTTTACGATCAGTATTATTTCTTTCTTGTTCATACTTTAGATCCAAACACGTATAAAGCGAGAGAGGTGGATGTGTTTGTCAATGATCGGATGATTGTTACTTTCCATAACATTTCAGCTCCAGAATTGAATTATGTATGGGAGGAATTAAAAGGAGTAGAAAAGCTGAGACAAGGTCCAGTATTTATTTTGCATCGGCTCATTGATCGTTTTGTCGACGAATTCTTTCCCCTTGTCTACCAGATTGAAGATCAATTGAATAGAGTAGATGAGGAAACAGATACTTATTCAGGGAATGAATTAATTGATCGCTTATTTGATATTCGTCATGATATGGCAAAATTAAGACAATCCATCTTTCCGATGAGGGATCTTGTTTATCGAGTATTAAATTCAACGAGGCTAGAGTTTATGAATGATCATCAAATTTATTTCCGGGATGTGTATGATCATTTATTAAAGCTGGCTGAAATGCTTGAATCCTATCGCGACTTTTCCTCCGATTTACGAGATAATTATGTGTCAGTCAATTCGAACAAAATGAATAATATTATGATGACGTTGACCGTCATTACGACTATTTTTATGCCATTGACATTCATAGCAGGAATTTACGGAATGAATTTTAATTATATGCCTGAGCTCCAGTATCGCTACGGTTATTTTATTGTCATTGGTATGATGTTCATCATTGCTCTGTTTATGGCATTTATGTTTAATAAGAAAGGTTGGCTACTCATCACTAAAAAACAGAAGAAACCTAGAAGGAAAAGGACGTTTAAATAAAAAAGAAAAGGGTTTTGTTAATTTTTTTTAAAAATAATGTTAATAAATATAAAAATTTTTACAGGATACGTCGAAACAAATCATGATATAGTAAAATAAAGAATAGGAGGACGAAAGCCTTATGAATCATGAACAAGGAATTTTATTAGAAAGTGGTACAAATGAACTTGAAATTGTTGAATTTGAAGTGCAAAATAATAAATATGGAATAAATGTCATAAAAGTGAAAGAGATTATCCAACCTTTGCCAATAACGTTGATTCCTCACTCACATGAACATATTGAAGGTGTGATTCAACTTCGGGGAGAAGTGCTTCCTGTTATTAATATGGCAAAAGTTCTCGGGGTGCCGATCGTAAAAGATGACTCAAATGATAAGTACATAGTGACTGAGTTTAATAAGCAAAAAGCAGTATTTCATGTTCAAAACGTGACGCGTATTCATCGAATTTCCTGGGAAGATATTGAAAAGCCGTCTGACATGTATCAAGGAGGTAACAACCAAGTTATTGGTGTTGTTAAGGTGAATGGTCAGATGATCCTTCTACTTGATTTTGAAAAGATTATTTTAGATATCAATCCTGAATCAGGTATACATGTGGGGCAACTTAAGCAATTAGGAGCTAGAGAGCGCTCGACTAAAGGTATTGTTGCTGCAGAAGATTCCCCGCTATTAAGGAAATTACTTCATGATACCTTATCTGAAGCTGGATATGAAAATGTTGAGTTTTTCGAAAATGGAAAACTGGCTTTTGATTACTTAGAGTCTATTGCAGCGGAGTCTGATATTACAAAAAAGGTTCAGCTAGTGATTACTGATATTGAAATGCCGCAAATGGATGGCCATCATTTAACAAAAAGAGTGAAAGAGCACCCAGCATTAAAACAACTTCCTGTGATTATCTTCTCTTCATTAATTACGGAAGACCTTCGCCATAAAGGAGACGGAGTTGGAGCAAATGCTCAAGTGAGTAAGCCTGAAATTGCTGAATTAGTGAAAAATATTGACCGGTTAGTGTTGTAAGAGTTGAAATAAAACAAAAACACCGGTTGCGATAGCCGGTGTTTTTTGAAGAAAGTATTCGCTGTTTCGGTTAATAAGATTGACCAAGAGGTTTAAAAACAGGTTTTTTGTATCGTTTCTTACTAGAGGAAGAGTTGGTTTGTTTTTCCTTCATGCCAGTGTAGGCTTGAAGAATTTTCTTAGCTTCCATTAAATTCATGCTTGAGCGAGGGTTTCGTGCTTTTTGATCTAAGTGACCAAAATGAGGCAAGTTATGAAAATCCTCCTTGCAAGGTGGCATATGAAAAGTGTACTCTCCGCAAGTCACGAGTACATCAGATTGCTGTTGACTGTTTTTTGGATTGTTAGAAAAGTGTAAACCAGTTTTTTTGGCTCGACCTTCCTGTATCATTCTAATTAATGCTTTTTTCTTCAATAAGTATAAAAATTTCGGGTTTATTGCTGTTTTAGCGTGCCGATTGACAGTAAAGATTGCTTGAGCGAGGTTCACAGTTGATGGAGAATGAGGGAGAGATTTATTGTGACTGTTTAGATTATTCAATGAAAAGACTCCTTTCGTACTATTTTTTCATTATTATATCTCGTTTTTTTCTTTATGGAAAGGGAATCCCATGTTTTAACTCATATTTTTTCGTGAAAAATAGATTTAAAAAAGAGAGTAGTGTTGCAAATGATTAAAAATAATAAAATCTCCATTATCGATATCGGTTCAAACACTGTCCGTTTGGTTATTTATAATCTTAGTAATTCTGGGTTTGAAGAAGTGGAAAACGTAAAGGCTCCGATTCGTTTAGGAAGGTATTTAGATGAAAACAAATGGCTATCTGAACAAGGAATCCGAGCTTTAAAGGATGTATTACATAGCTTTAAAGAATTGTTAGATAGTTACGGTGTTTATGAAGTCGATTGTACAGCCACTGCTGCTGTTCGCCAAGCAGCGAACAGGGAAGAAGTGCTACAAGAAATTAAAGAAGAGATCGGCTTTGATATTCGAGTTTTGTCTGGTGAAGAAGAAGCTTATTACGGCTTTACTGCTGTGACTCAAACAGTGGATCTTGACTCTGGGTTATCGATTGATATTGGAGGGGCAAGTACGGAAATTACTTATTTTGAGAATCGACAATTAATCGAATCGCATAGCTTTCCTTTTGGTGCTGTGACGTTGAAGGAACAATTTCTTAAAGGGAACGGTATGTCAGAGCAGGAACAAAAAGAACTGATCTCGTATATTAAAGGTCAATTTGCTGAATTTCCTTGGATTGAAAACAATGAAGGGTCGATCGTATCTATTGGAGGAAGCGGCCGAAACCTTGCAAATGTAGATCAAATTAAAAGAAATTATCCATCACTAGGTGTACATGGTTATGAAATGTCAGTGGAAACGATTAAAGAATTGCGAAATGAATTTTCTAATATGTCCTATGAAGAACTAGAAAAAGTAGATGGCCTTTCTAGAGAAAGAGCAGATCTGATTTTGCCGGCGTTAGAAGTATTTTATCAATTACTGTTACATTCTAAATCTAAACAAATGATCATCAGCTCTAGAGGGTTAAGAGATGGGGTGATCATGGAGAAGTTATTGAAGACAAAGGCACGAACAGGACGAGAAGCGAAAGAACAGGGAACCAATCGTCTATTACATAGTTATCAAAAAAATGAACAGGGCTCCGAGCAAGTTGCTATGCTAGCCAATCAATTAATAGCACAAATAAAAGAAATAAATGTGATACATATAAGCAAAGAGGATGAGTGTCTTGCTCATCAAGCAGCCTTATTGTTTTATCTTGGAGAATATATTTCAAGTAGTTCAAAAGGTCCTAATACATTCTATCTATTAACCAATTCCATCTTTGATGGGTATTCACATAAAGAAAAAGTAAAAATCTCGATCATGGCTTCTTTCACTAACAACTCAGCTTTTAAACAAAATATAGAGCTATATAAGAATTGGTTTACGAAAGAAGAATTTCAACAAATGAGAGAATTGGGAGCTTTACTTAAACTGTGCTATAGCTTAAATAGCACGAAAAGAAATGTGGTAGAAGAGATTCAAGTTTGTCAAAAAGATGGTACAATGGAATTAAATGTTTTTTGTAGCAAAAACTACTTAGCCGAGCAATACCAAAGTGAAAAACAAAAAAGACATTTAGAAAAAGCTTTACAGTTACCTATTCAACTCATTTTTATTAGACAATAAAAAAAGAAGGTGCAAATAATGGGGGAAAACATGAAAACTGATTTATCAAGTCCACAATATTATAATAATCGAGAACTAAGCTGGCTAGCTTTCAACGAACGAGTTCTGCAAGAATCGTCGGATCATCAAAATCCATTGCTTGAGAAATTGAAATTCCTTGGAATCTTCAGTTCGAACTTGGATGAGTTTTTTATGGTACGCGTAGCTGGATTAAAGGACCAAGTGAAAGCAGGCTTTAATAAGCCGGAGAATAAAGCTGGCCTAACACCAAAACAGCAGTTAAATTCAATTAGTCAAAAGACACAAACTTTAGTTCAGCGTCAATATGAAGTATTAAATAAAGAAATTTTCCCTGATTTGAATAAAGAGGGTTTTCATTTAGTTCCTGTAGAAAAATTAAATAAAGAGCAACTGGAATTTCTTCAAGAGTATTTTGATAATGAGATTTTCCCGGTATTAACACCGATGGCCATTGATGCGTACCGTCCTTTTCCGATGCTACTAAATAAAAGTATTAACTTGCTTGTGATGCTAGAAAATGACGAGCCAGATGCTGAGGGTGATCGCGTGGCAATTGTTCAAGTACCTTCTGTGCTAGGACGAACATTACAAGTGCCAGCTGCGGATGGTGAGTATTACTACGTATTACTTGAAAGTGTATTAGAGTATTTTGTAAGTAGAATTTTCAAGGGTTTTAAAGTGAAATCAACCAATATTTTCAGAATCACACGTAATGCTGATTTAACGATTCATGAAGAGGGAGCTCGTGACCTTCTACTTGAAATTGAAAAAGAATTAAAAAAACGTAAATGGGGATCAGCTGTTCGCTTAGAGATAAAGGGAGAAGATTTAGATCAAGAGGGGCTTGATTATTTGCTAGATGAGCTAGAAATTCATCATAAAGATGTATACAAAATTGATGGCCCACTTGATTTAACATTCTTATTTTCATTTGTGAAGAAGCTACAGGATATTCGTGAAGATCTTTCTTATGAAACATTCATTCCGCAGCCGCCATTTGATTTACACTCTGGAGAGGATATGTTCGAGAAAGCGCTGCAACAGGATTTGCTTTTCTATCACCCGTATGAATCCTTTGAGCCAATTGTTGAATTTGTTTCACAGGCCGCAGATGATCCGACGGTGTTAGCAATTAAACAAACGCTATATCGTGTGAGTGGAGATTCACCTGTAATCGAAGCATTAAAACGAGCAGCGGAACAAGGGAAGCAAGTTACGGTGCTTGTTGAATTAAAAGCGCGTTTCGATGAAGAAAATAATGTTCATTGGGCAAAAGAGCTTGAAAAGGCAGGCTGCCATGTTATTTACGGCATGCATAACTTGAAAACTCACAGCAAAATTACTCTCGTTGTTCGTAAGCGCAATGGCAAAATTGAGCGATTTGTTCATTTAGGAACAGGGAATTATAATGATCAAACAGCAAAATTATATACGGATCATGGTCTAATTACATCGAAAAAGAAATTCGGTATAGATGCAACGAACTTCTTTAACTATTTAAGTGGTTATACAGAAAAGCCAACCTATAATCACCTTGTGGTGGCTCCTTACAATATTCAAGAGGAATTTATTCGTTTAATTGATGAAGAAATTGCTTGTCATAAGAAGCATGGAAATGGGCATATTATGGCTAAAATGAATTCCTTAACAGATAAAACATTAATCATGAAATTATATGAAGCTTCTTGTGCAGGTGTGAAAGTAGAATGTATTATTCGCGGCATTTGCTGTCTTCGCCCGGGAATTCCAGGTGTTAGTGAAAATATTCGCGTGACAAGTATTGTCGGTCGCTTTTTAGAGCATAGCCGTATTTACTATTTCCATCATAATGGAGAAAGTAAAATGTACTTGTCCTCAGCTGATATGATGACACGCAATATGATTAAACGCGTGGAAATATTATTCCCGATTTTTGATGGCGTATTAAAGCATCGCATCGTTCAATTTTTAAATTTGCAGTTAAGTGACAATGCGAAAGCTCGCTATCAAGATAATGAAGGTAATTATCATTACGTTGAACGTACAGAAGGAGACGTAGTGATCGACAGTCAAGCGGAAAGTTTAAATGCGGTTTATCGCATTCGTGAGGACGAAGAGTAAGCAGTTTTCATTCGACAAGAGCCAGATTTCCCACTAAGTGTCATGCTTAGAGGTGGGGAATCCGGCTCTTTTAAATGGAAGGAGTTTATATGAATATTTTATTTGTCGCTGCTGGTGGAGCGATTGGAGCTGTATTTCGTTATTTATTAAGTGGATGGAATGAAAGTTTTTTTTCCTTTGGCACCTTGTTTGCTAACATTATAGGCAGTTTTGTTTTAGGGATGATTACCGCTCGTTTTATAAGCAAAAAAATGAACAAAAAAGATTCGCTTTTTTATGGTACAGGGCTGTGTGGAGGATTTACGACAATGTCTACTTTTTCTAAGGAAGCTGTGGAGCTATGGCAAACCGATCTGTTGCTAAGTGTATCTTATGTGATAATAACCGTAGTTGCCGGTATACTAGCTAGTCTAGCTGGATTAAAAGTAGGGAGGGGAGCATAATGGATATTTTATTAGTAGCGATTGGTGGAGCGATTGGAGCGGCTGGCCGTTATTTGATTAGCTTGCTAGTTGTTAATACGAATAGTCCTTTTCCGCTTGGTGCTCTTATTGTTAACTTAGTAGGTAGCTTTTTACTTGGATTTACTGTTTCTCTCTCAACAAATGATCAATGGCTCCTTGGAACTGGTGTATTAGGCGGCTTTACGACGTTTTCAACATTTAGTGTAGAAGCGGCAACATTATACAAGAAAAGTATTTCTCTTTTTATCGTGTATGTGTTGCTTACGATCCTTGGTTCGATTTTGTTATTTAGCTTAGCCTTCTCATTGTGAAAGAGAAGGCATACACGTAAAAAAGTGAACAATAAATAAAAATAATTGAACGATATATTGTCTGAATATTCAGAAGTATGTTAGTATATAAATGAGTGATTATTCATTCATTAAACAAAGGATGGGGGAATGACGTTGAAAGATAAAGTGGTGATCGTGACTGGTGGTTCTAGTGGGATGGGAAAATACATGGCAAAGAGGTTTCTAGAAGAGGGAGCAAAGGTAGTGATTTCTGGTCGCAGTGAAGATAAGCTACAGGCTACTAAAGAAGAGATCGATACAGGAGATGGCCGTTTGTTAACTGTATCGATGGATGTACGTAACCCAGAGGATGTGCAGCGGCTAGTAGAGACGACTAGTCAACATTTTGGGACCATTGATCATCTAGTGAACAATGCGGCTGGAAACTTTATTGTTCCTGCTGAAAAACTGTCCGTAAATGGATGGAATTCGGTTATTGATATTGTGTTGAATGGAACATTTTATTGTTCTAGTGCGGTGGGGAATTACTGGATTCAACAAGGAATTCAAGGGAGTATAATTAACGTTGTCGCTACGTACGCATGGAATGCCGGCGCTGGTGTCGTTCATTCAGCGGCTGCAAAGGCAGGCGTTTTATCCATGACGAGAACGCTAGCAGTTGAGTGGGGGCATAAGTATGGTATTCGAACGAACGCGATTGCTCCAGGTCCAATTGAACGCACAGGAGGAGCGGATAAGCTATGGGAGTCAGAAGAAGCGGCGAAGCGAACGCTTCAAAGTGTCCCACTTCGTCGATTAGGAACACCAGAGGAAATTGCTGGTTTAGCCCTTTACTTATTTTCTGATGAAGCGGCTTATATAAATGGTGAATGTGTAACAATGGATGGTGGACAATGGTTAAACCGTTATCCATTTTGATAGTGAGTAAGAACCATCGTTAAAGATGGTTCTTTTTATTGGTATATTATTACAATTATATACTGTTTTTACCTTTAAATTTTATGTAACTTAAAGTATAATATAAATATAATCATAGGTTAACTATTGAATAAATAATCATTTTTTTGTATAATTAAAAGCAATGCTGAGTTGGAGGAAGAGTGGATGGATGCATTAGAAATTATGTCACAGCTTGATCATGTCACGCCTTTTTTTCAACCGATTTTTAGTGCAGATGAGCATAAAATCATTGGATATGAAGTGTTAGGGCGTTTCTTAATAGGTAATGAAGCAAGAAGTTTAGGCCCTTTTTTTCATGATCAAGAAGTACCTGATGAATACTTAATTGAGGTAGAGGATCTCATATTAAAGAAAGCGTTATCATTGTATTTGAATTCCGGTATTCAGGCGAAGTTGTTTATTAATAGAAATGCTCGGTTATTGAAAGATGACTATGGAGAACATTTATTGATCATTTTGCAGGAATATGAAGAGAAGGGCTTGCGTTTAAGCGATATTGTCCTTGAAATTTCTGAATCAGAATATAGCAAAGAGTTAGAACACGTATTAAGGTATTATAAAACATTTGGTATTCAAATTGCGATTGATCATATTGGTGAAAGGAGCGGAGATGTTTATAAATATACGGGCTATGCACCTAATATTTTAAAGGTAAGCTTGCAGGCATTGCGGAAAAATTCTTCTGGTCAAACGTATAAAGACATTCTATATTCGATCTCGATGCTTGCTAGAAAAATTGGTGCTTCGTTGCTGTTTGAGAGCATTGAAATGGAATATCAACTGCAATATGCGTGGAAGCACGGAGGAAGATATTATCAAGGCTATTATTTGCAGGAGCCTTGTGCGCATTTTCTTCAAGAGGACATCCAAAAAGAAACGCTAAAAAGAAAATGTCAGGAATTTATTCTTCATGAAAAGCGCTCGCTTGAGAAAGTATACTTGTTAGCGGAATCGATTCAAACGGCATTACAGGATGTTGTTTCAAAGTATACAAAGCAAGCGATAGCGAAGGAACAATTGTTAGTTGAAATTGGCGAAAAGTTTGAAGATATGTGTTTTCGCATATATATATGTGATGAAAATGGATTTGAATTAACTTCGAATTATTTCAAAAAGGAAGGAAGCTGGATTTTCCAACCTGAGTATCTTGGGAAAAATTGGAGTTGGCGACCGTATTTTTTAGAGAATATTTTACGAATGCGAAAAAATCGAGTCGGTTTAATTTCTGATTTGTACAGCGATATCGAAAAAGGAGAGACGATTCGAACGTTTTCTTATGCTTTAAATGAACGTGAATATTTATTCATGGATATTTCATATGATTTTTTATTTGAACAAGATGGTTTACTTTATTAATTTTGAATAAAATCACGAGACTAACTAATACTACCGTTAAGAAGCTCGATAGGGAGTGTTGAAGTTGAGTGATTTTTTCATTGTCTTAATCTTTGTTGGGTGCGTGACAGTCCTTCTGTCTGTATTTTATACTGTTCGGGTATTTAAACAGCACGAGACAGCAAAGGAAAGCTTAGATTCGTCGATCCCGGAAACTGTACAGCAGCATCCATATATTAAAAACCCTATTTTTTGGTCCTATATTATCGGATTTGGTGCTTTATTAATTTTCGTATTTTATTTAATAGCCAATAGGTAATAAGAGGAAAAAGGAGGCTCAAGGTTGAACCTCCTTTCGGTTTAAAGGTTATGTTTGTTTAAAAGTTCGTTTAACCTATCAATGTCAAATCCTCGTATAACTTCGTTTTCTACAATAATGGTTGGAGTAGATAAAGACTCCCACTTGATTTGTAGCTCTTCCTTAAATAGTGGATTAGACGCAAGGTTCCTTTCTTCATAGCGCACTCCACGATCGTTGAAAAATAATTTGATAATATTGCATGGCGGACATTCTGGTTGGGTATACAGAATAATAGAAGCCAACATTTTCCCCTCCTATAAACTCATAAAAGCCTTATTTTCAATATAAAATAAAATAAAATAGTTGGATATGAAATAGATGTATGGTATATTTCATTTGCCTATTTATTTTATAACAAAAGGATTATGTACGGTCAAAAACAAAATAAATATTGGAAAGACAGATGAAAGGGGCCAACCGATACTATGTCACAATTAATGGGAATCATCCAACGTTTGAAATCATTGCAAGAAGGCGGAGAAGCAGGCGAGGTTCAACAACGACTGTTCGAAGTGAACGGAAAAACTTTATGTCAGGTGAAATATTTTCCAGGAAAAGATACATTTGAACTAGAAGTATACGATAAAGATGGTAAAGGAAGTAAATATCCTTTTGATGATATCGATATGACAGCAATTGAGATCTTTGACTTATTACAAGAAGAAAAACAACAATGATTCATATAATGCCCTGCTTCATTCAATGAGCAGGGGTTATTTATGTTTAATAATGGAACGAAAGTGGATAACTTTGATATAATGAAAAAAGGGTGTAATGTATTATTTGGGGAGTAAAGCGCTTACAAAAAGAACAAAGGGGTAGTTCAATGATTTCTTTTCAAAGTAAGGACGTATTAAATACAAATATAATGGATTACATAATCTCGTCAGAAAAAGTCGCTCATGTTCAGCCGGGGAATAATCTGGAGCATGCGCTCTTAGTGCTCACAAAAAGCGGCTACACAGCTATTCCGGTTTTAGATGCTAAATACCGATTGCAAGGATTAATTAGTATTCCAATGATTACAGAGGCTATTTTAGGTTTGGAAAGAATTGAATTTGAGAAGCTAGAAAATATGAAAGTGGAAGAAGTGATGGCAATTGACAAGCCGTCGTTAACAGTCCATGATCATTTCCGTAAAGCACTTGGATTATTAATCAATCACCCTTTTTTGTGTGTTACCAATGAAGAAGGGGAGTTTCAAGGTATTCTGACGAGAAGGGTCATCTTAAAGCAACTGAACTATCATGTTGATCAGTTGAAATAAAAATTTATAAAATGGTCTGATAGAGTCAGGCCCCTCTTGATCACATACAATGCTAATTAGCGTTGTGAAAGGGGGGTGGCTTTTTTGTCTTTAGCATAAAGGTAAACGGTTAACGTTTGGGGGGATATCGATGTTATTTTCAGAGTCGCAACTACTAACTGTATTAGCGGAAGAGATGAATATGAGAAAAGCTGCGGAGCGTTTATTTGTCTCTCAACCTGCGCTGTCGCAACGATTACAAACGATTGAAAAGGGTTGGGGAACGAGAATATTTAATCGAACGACAAAGGGATTAACGTTGACGCCAGCGGGAGAAATGATTATTCAATTTTCAAAAGAAGTAGTGGAAAAAAGAGAAAAGGTAGTTGAAAGCATCCAATCATTGGAATCGGAAGTTCATGGAACATTAAAAATCGCTTGTGCATCCATTGTTGGACAAAACTGGCTCCCGCAAGTGTTAAAACGTTTTGTTGAACGATATCCTCATGCTAAAATTTCTTTAATGACCGGTTGGAGCAGTGAAATTTCTAAGGCATTATATGAAGGGGAAGTACATATAGGAATCATTCGCGGCACACCTGATTGGAAAGGGAGAAAAATTCATTTATTTGAGGACAGTCTGTTTTTAGTTGATCGGGAAATTAAATATGTAGATGAAATATTAACAACAGATAAGCCGTTTATTCAATTTAAAAGCGACTCAACCTACTTTCAGGAAATACAAGAATGGTGGCATCGTCAATTTCAAAGTGCGCCGAAACAATCGATTATTGTCGATCAAATTGAGACATGTCGACAAATGGCGTTTAACGGAATCGGCTATGCAATATTGCCTGAAATAACGTTAAATGGCACATTGAGTGAAGTGTATAAAATCCCCTTGCTTGATCAAGATCAATGCCCTCTACGTCGGGATACATGGCTTCTAGGGTATGACTCAGCTTTTGAGTTAAGACAAGTCCAAGCATTTATTGAAGTAATTGAAGAGTTTAAACAGTAACGATGTCATCTGGTGAAAATTGCTTGTGAAATTTACTTCACTCTGTTAAATTAATAAGAAATGCAGACGAAATCGTCGGCAATACATAAGTTGTTAGAGGAGGAATACATAACATGAAAATGATGGATGCACACGAGATTATTTCCTTTATTGGAAACAGTAAAAAATCAACACCAGTAAAAGTATACGTAAAAGGTGACGTAGAAGGTATCGACTTCGGCTCATCTGCTCAAACATTCCTTGAAGGAAAATCAGGAGTCGTCTTCGGTGAATGGTCAGAAATTTCTGAAGCCATCCAACAAAACCAAGATAAAATTGAAGACTATGTAGTTGAAAACGACCGTCGCAACTCAGCGATTCCTTTGCTAGACCTTAAAGGCATTAATGCTAGAATTGAACCAGGAGCAATTATTCGTGATCAAGTAGAAATCGGCAATAATGTCGTAATCATGATGGGGGCGTCTATTAATATCGGTTCTGTCATTGGCGACGGAACAATGATTGATATGAATGCGGTTCTTGGTGGGCGTGCGACTGTCGGGAAAAACTGTCATGTAGGAGCAGGAGCTGTCATTGCTGGCGTTATTGAGCCGCCATCTGCTAAGCCAGTTGTGCTAGAAGATGATGTATTAATCGGAGCGAATGCGGTTATTTTAGAAGGCGTTACAGTCGGAAAAGGTTCTGTTGTTGGAGCAGGAGCGATCGTAACGAAAGACATTCCTCCATACTCTGTAGCAACAGGTGCACCAGCAAAAGTCATTAAGCAAATCGATGACAAAACAAAGTCTAAAACAGAAATTATGCAGGAGCTTCGTAAACTATAAGAAGCTACTGTGAGTTAAAGAATCGATCAGGCGTGGGCTTTTAAGCTCACGCCTGTTTTTAAAGAAAAGAGGGCAAGCAATATGACGATTAATCAATTCATTCAAATTAGAAGAGATCTTCATCAAATACCAGAGCTCGGATTTCAAGAAGTAAAAACTCAGCGTTATTTATTAGATTATTTGCAAACTCTTTCCCAAGACCGATTGGAAATTAACACATGGAAAACAGGAATATTAGTGAAAATTAAAGGAAAGAACCCCTCGCGTACGATTGGGTATCGAGCGGACATCGATGGGTTGCCGATTACTGAGCAAACAGAATTGCCGTTTAGCTCCACACATGAAGGAGCGATGCATGCATGCGGTCATGATATGCATATGAGTATCGGTCTTGGCGTGTTAACTCATTTTGTAGAAACAGAAATCAATGATGATCTAGTATTTATATTTCAGCCGGCCGAAGAGGGCCCTGGTGGTGCTGCACCAATGATGCAAAGTGACATGCTACAGCAATGGATGCCGGATGAAATTTATGCTCTTCATATTGCGCCTGAATACCCAGTTGGCTCCATCGCTACGAAACCTGGTCTATTGTTTGCTAATACATCAGAACTATATATTGATTTAAAAGGGAAAGGTGGTCATGCGGCGTATCCTCATGAAACGAAGGATATGGTTGTTGCAGCGGCTCACTTAACGACCCAGTTGCAAACGATTGTAGCAAGAAATATCGATCCACTCGATAGTGCTGTAGTGACGATAGGGAAGATTACTGGTGGAACGGTTCAAAATATTATTGCAGAGACAGCTAGAATGGAAGGTACGATTCGCACCCTTTCTGCTGAAGCGATGCAAAAGGTGAAGAAGCGGATAGAAGCGTTAGTAAAAGGCATCGAATATGGGTTTGATTGTGAAGCTAGAATCGATTATGGAAGTAATTATTATCAAGTAAATAATGATCAAGCCGTTGCGGATCGTTTCATGAATTTTATGGAAGAAAAAGAAGGTGTTCAATTAGTTGTTTGTAAAGAAGCAATGACAGGTGAGGACTTCGGTTACATGTTGAAGGAAATACCAGGACTTATGTTCTGGCTCGGAGTAGGCTCAGAATATGGCTTGCATCATGCGAAATTAAATCCAAACGAAGAGGCGATTACTTTTGCAATAGAAGCGATCACAAGCTATTTTCAATATTTGTCTGATCAAGATAAATAAGAAGCAACAGCTGTTTTATTCCGATTTGTGGTAAAATAAACGTAGCTTGAATTTTGTTTAATTAGTGGAGGAATTTTTGTGAAAAAAGAGTTTGTCGTCATTGGTTTAGGTCGTTTCGGTGGGAGTATTTGTCGAGCGCTAGCAGAACAAGGGATGGAAGTTATGGCTATTGATGTCGATGAGGATCGGGTCAATGAATTTGCTTCGATTGCTTCTCATGCTGTAGTAGCGGATACAACAGATGAATCCGTTTTAAAGAGCTTGGGGATTAGGAATTTTGACCATGTAATTGTTGCCATTGGAGATGATATTCAATCCAGTATTTTAACTACGCTCATATTAAAGGAAATAGGTGTGCAGCGCATTACAGCAAAGGCGCAAAATGACTACCATGAAAAAGTATTAAGAAAAATTGGTGCTGACCAAGTGGTGCATCCGGAACGCGATATGGGCAAACGAATTGCTAATAATATGATTTCAAATAATGTGTTAGATTACTTAGAATTATCAGACGAACATTCCATTGTGGAAATTGTTGCCAATGAATTATTAGCAGGCAACTCGATTATAGATTTGGATATTCGAGCACGATATGGCATTAATATTGTGGCAATTAAAAGAGGTAGAGAAGTGATTGTTTCTCCTCACCCAGCGGAACCTATTCAAAAAGATGATCTATTAATTGTTATTGGTGCTGATTCAGATATTAGTCGTTTTGAGAAGAGAGTAATGAATGGGTAATAACCAAAAAAGGATGCATGTTTCTTTGCATCCTTTTTGTCGATATATTTTTTACACTTCCATAATAATTGGCAAAATCATTGGGCGACGCTTCGTTTTCTCATAAAGAAATGGAGCTAACGTATCAATGATTTCATTTTTGATCTCAGACCATTGAGATGTTTTCTTGTTTAGTACTTTATGAATATGTTTATTGAGCATGCTTTGTGCTTCATAAATTAAGTCACCTGATTCACGCATATAAACAAATCCACGAGAAATAATATCTGGACCTGCTTCTACCTTATAGTCCTTCATATTGATGCTGACGACAACAATGACAAGCCCTTCTTCAGATAAAATCCGGCGGTCACGCAAGACAATATTTCCGATATCGCCGATTCCACTACCATCAATGTAGACAGAACCAGAAGGGATTTTTCCTGCAATCTCAGCAGAATCCCTACTCAAGGCTAACACATCGCCATTGTCCATAATAAAACAATGATCTTCTGGCACGCCACAGTCGACTGCATGTTGAATATGAACCCTTTGCATGCGGTATTCCCCATGGATCGGCATAAAGAATTTAGGTTTAATCAAGCGAAGCATTAGCTTTTGTTCTTCTTGTCCACCATGACCAGAAGTGTGAATATCACTTAATGATCCGTGAATGACTTCAGCTCCTGCACGGTAAAGCATATTGATCGTTCTGTTCACACTAATCGTGTTTCCAGGAATAGGAGAGGAAGAAAAGACGACTGTATCTCCAGGTTGTATTTGTATTTGACGATGTGTACCATTAGCAATTCTAGATAAAGCAGCCATAGGTTCCCCTTGGCTTCCTGTACATAGAATAGTTACTTTGTTAGCTGGTAAACGATTCAGCTGTTGCGTATCGACAAATGTATTTTTTGGGCAGCGGATGTAACCTAGCTCTTGACCGATATTAATAGCAGCTTCCATGCTACGTCCGAAAACGGCTACTTTTCTACCGTTTTCTACAGCGGCTTCTACCACTTGTTGAAGACGATGGATGTTTGAAGCGAAGGTTGCAAAGATAATTCTTCCCTCCACCTTACGGAAAACATCATGGATGCTTTCACCAACACGACGTTCAGACATAGTGAAGTTAGGCACCTCACTATTTGTGCTGTCAGACAAAAGGCAAAGAACGCCTTCTTTTCCGATTTCAGCCATTTTTGTTAGGTTGGCTGGTTCTCCAACTGGAGTGAAGTCGAATTTGAAATCTCCTGTATGAACAATGTTCCCAGGAGGCGTTTTCACAACAATTCCATAGGAGTCAGGGATGCTATGCGTCGTACGGAAGAAAGTAACCGATGTCTTTCTAAATTTAATCACATCATCTTCATGGATTTCATGAAGAGTCGTCTGACGAAGTAGCCCATGCTCTTCTAATTTATTTCTAATTAATCCAAGAGCAAGCTTCCCGCCATATATAGGAATATTCACTTGACGAAGCAAGTAAGGAATCCCACCGATGTGATCTTCGTGCCCATGAGTAACAAATAATCCTTTAATTTTGTCTGCATTTTTTTCTAAGTAAGTATAATCGGGGATGACATAATCGATCCCTAGCAGTTCGTCTTCAGGGAATTTGATTCCCGCATCAATTAAAATAATTTCATCTTGAAATTGAACTGCGTACGTATTTTTGCCGATCTCACCCAAACCGCCTAGGGCGAAAACAGCTGTTTGATCATTTTTAACAAATTTCATAAGTTAGAGTTGCTCCAATTTAAAGTTTGGAGATTGCTTTTCGTAGTCTAAATAAGAATTTTCGATCTTTTGAACGAATTCAACATTATATGGGCGGTTTTTTAATGCGTGACGAACTTCACGTTCAGAGTTTGCTTCTGTATAAAGCACTCTAGTGTGCTCACGTACTGGTACTTCTTCTTTTTTTTCTTGATAATACACTTTAAAAATCATTGTATTCTCTCCTTATCCGAAATGTATATCTAAACTGGTCCCCCAGTTTTTATAAATACCGTCATTTGTTAATTTATATTATATAGAATGCCCAATATTTTTTCATGCGTTAAGCTTTGCGTTCACATAGCTAGATAGCATTTAGTATGGGCAATTATTATTGTTTTACACAAAGACAGCCCTTCATAAAGGAAGGGCTCAACCATTCTTTATTATGCGATTGATTTTCTTCTGAGCATATCTTTCCACTGTTTTGCAAGCTTCTTCTTTAGCTTCTTTAACATAGTGGATCACTCCTTAGCTGTATTTTACCACAACACTGTCCAAATATAAAGTAAAACAGGAAATGGTCGCGGTGGCTGTATGTATAGTATGCTATGTGTAAAGCATTTTTTATTAATGGTAAAATAAGGTGTATTTTGTTGACTTTCCGTAATAATTCGGTTAGTTTTGACTCGAAAGCCCTTATGAATAATAGAGGAAATAAAAGGAGTCGTCAAGATGACTAAAATCGTTTTTTTTGATATTGATGGAACACTTCTAAATCATGAGAAACAGCTTCCTGCTCGAACAAAAGAAGCGGTTAAATTGCTACAAAACAAAGGGGTTTACACCGCTATTGCAACTGGAAGAGCTCCGTTTATGTTTGAAGATTTGCGAAAAGAATTAAATATTGAATCGTTTATTAGTTTTAATGGACAGTATGTTGTATTTGAAGGAGAAGCCGTTTATTTAAATCCTTTACATATCGATCCTTTAAGGAATCTAGTGGCTCAAGCAAAAGAGAAAGAGCATCCACTTGTATTTATGAATGAATCAAAGATGAGATCGAATCATCCTCAACATACGCATATTGAAACAAGTTTCAGAAGTTTGAATTTTCCTCACCCGGAATCTCAACCAGATTTTTATCAACAAAATGATTTATATCAAACTCTACTGTTTTGTAGCGAAGAGGATGAGATGAACTATCGAGAGCAATTTCCTGAATTCACATTCATTAGATGGCATCCTTACTCTCTTGATATTGTGCCAGTAGGAGGTTCAAAAGCAGTGGGGATAGAGAGAATGTTAGAACGCCTTCCGTTTGAGTTGGAAGATGTGTACGCATTTGGAGATGGATTAAACGATATTGAAATGTTACAAGCGGTAGGAACGGGTGTGGCGATGGGGAATGCTCACCCAATTGTGAAAGAACAGGCGGATATGGTGACAGCCGACGTGGCTGATGATGGCATATTTTTAGCTCTGGAGAAGCTTGGACTTATTTAATTGTAAAAAAACAAGCCAGACGTAGATGCTGGCTTGTTTTTTGGTTAACGTTCGATGGGTGTAGCGCCTTCTTGTGCTTGGAAAGGTTTTTTTGGATCAATATGATCATAAAACATCACACCGTTTAAATGATCAATTTCATGTTGAAATACGATTGCCGGAACTCCTTTTAAACGAAGCTTCACTTCTTCGCCTGCAAGAGTGGTTCCCTTCACGGTGACTCTGGCATAGCGGTGAACATAGCCTGGGACGTCGCGATCAACAGATAAGCAACCTTCTCCTGTCGCTAAATAAGTTTTTTCCACTGAGTGGCTGACAATGCGTGGGTTAAAGAGGGCGTAACTCAACAATTGATCGTTGTCATCATGCACTTGTACCGCAATCATCCGTTTTGAAACACCGATTTGCGGAGCGGCTAACCCTACACCTGGACGCAATCCATATTTGCCTGAGATTTCAGGATCTTGGCTGTTTTTTACATATTCAATAAGGTTTGCTAATATTTGATGATCTTCTTCACTGGCAGGAAGAACGACTTCCGCTGCTTTTTCTCGTAAAGTAGGATGCCCTTCACGGATGATATCTTTCATTGTAATCATAATTCAAACCTTCTTTCTTTACATCAATGATTATCGATAGTTTATCAAATAAATGTCATTTTGTTAATGAAAGTGTGAGCGCTTAAGAAAATAGTGAATAATTGAGCAATATGTTGGTTAGTTTTCTTTTAATAAGGAAAGAGTATTTATGGGTATAGAAATTTGTGAGTTCTACTCTATAACAGATCGGAATTTTCAATTTTTTTATAGTACAGAAGGCTTTTTAGAAGTAATACAGTTGTTTTTTTGAAAACATTTCATTTATTTTGAATGAGCGAACCATCCGTTTATTTTATTTGACTTCACGCTGCTCAATATTATAAACTATTGACTGTATACTAGGGGTTGTACTAGTTATATACAGCATGTTAATTAGTACAGAAGCAATTCGACTCCTTAAAGGAATTATTCGTATGTATTATAGGGACGAGTTGCACAATAAACAGACACACTATTTAGAAAACGAAAGGGTAGGTGGCTTTCATGAGTGCTAAGAAAAAGGTACCATTCGATGCGAAAAAAACGCTCGAAATGATTGAAGATCAATTTGAAATGGTTCAAATTTTAAACGAAAAAGGCGAAATTGTTAATGAAGAGGCGATGCCGCAATTAACGGATGATCAGCTTCAAGAATTAATGACTCGCATGGTATATACACGAGTATTAGATCAGCGCTCGATCTCTTTAAACCGTCAAGGTCGCTTAGGGTTCTATGCGCCAACAGCTGGACAGGAAGCTTCACAAATTGCTTCTCATTTTGCTTTAGAAAAAGAAGATTGGATTTTACCAGGATATCGTGATGTTCCTCAAATTATTTGGCACGGACTACCACTATACCAAGCGTTTTTATTCTCGCGTGGACATTTTCACGGCAACCAAGTTCCAGAAGGAGTCAACGTATTAGCGCCGCAAATTATTATTGGTGCTCAATATATCCAAAATGCTGGAGTAGCATTAGGCCTTAAAAAACGTGGAAAGGAAGCGGTTGCAGTTACATATACAGGCGATGGCGGTTCATCACAAGGTGATTTCTATGAGGGAATTAACTTTGCTGGTGCTTTCAATGCTCCTGCCATCTTCATTGTACAAAACAATCAGTTTGCGATTTCTACTCCACGAGAAAAGCAAACAGCAGCTAAAACGATCGCTCAAAAAGGGATCGCGGCTGGTATTCCAAGTGTGTTAGTAGACGGGATGGACCCGCTTGCTGTTTATGCGGTTGTACGTGAAGCGCGTGATCGTGCGCTTAACGGCGAAGGTCCTACACTAATTGAAACAATGTGTTATCGTTACGGTCCACATACAATGGCGGGGGATGACCCAACACGTTATCGTACGTCAGATCTTGACAATGAATGGGAAAAGAAAGATCCATTAGTACGTTTCCGTAAATTCCTTGAAGGCAAAGGTTTATGGAATGAAGAGAAGGAAAATGAAGTCATTGAGCGTGCGAAAGAAGAAATTAAACAGGCAATCAAAAAAGCGGATGATACGCCAAAACAAAAAGTAACCGACTTAATGTCGTTCATGTATGAAGAAATGCCGCAAAATTTAAAAGAGCAATTCGAATTATATAAAGAGAAGGAGTCGAAGTAAGCCATGGCCCAAATGACAATGATCCAAGCAATTACGGATGCTTTGCGCACGGAACTAAAGAATGATGAAAACGTATTAGTCTTTGGGGAAGACGTAGGAGTAAACGGCGGGGTTTTCCGTGCAACAGAAGGTCTTCAAAAAGAATTCGGTGAAGATCGTGTGTTTGATACGCCGCTAGCTGAATCTGGAATTGGTGGCCTTGCTGTTGGTCTTGCTTTAGAAGGCTTCCGACCTGTACCTGAAATTCAATTCTTCGGGTTCGTTTATGAAGTAATGGATTCTGTCAGCGGACAATTAGCACGTCTTCGCTACCGCTCTGGCGGAACGTATCCGGCTCCTGTAACGATTCGTTCTCCGTTCGGTGGAGGCGTTCATACACCTGAGCTGCATGCAGATAGTTTAGAAGGGTTAGTTACGCAACAACCAGGATTGAAAGTGGTAATCCCTTCTACTCCTTATGATGCAAAAGGACTATTGATTTCTGCTATTCGTGATAACGATCCTGTTATTTTCTTAGAGCATATGAAATTATACCGTTCTTTCCGTCAAGAGGTACCTGAAGAGGAGTATACAATCCCACTAGGTAAAGCAGAGGTAAAACGTGAAGGAACTGATTTATCGATTATTACTTATGGAGCAATGGTACATGAATCCATTAAAGCCGCAGAAGAGCTTGAAAAAGAAGGCTTCTCTGTAGAAGTAGTGGATTTACGTACAGTACAACCGCTTGATATTGATACGATCATTTCATCTGTTGAAAAAACAGGTCGCGTCATTGTTGTTCAAGAAGCACAGAAGCAAGCAGGTATTGCGGCTAACGTTGTAGCAGAAATTAATGAACGTGCGATCCTTAGCCTTGAGGCACCTGTTCTGCGTGTAGCGGCTCCAGATACGGTTTTCCCATTCTCGCAAGCAGAGTCTGTGTGGCTTCCTAACTATAAGGATGTCATCGAAACGGCGAAAAAAGTACTTACTTTTTAATTCATAAAAATATAATTTGACATTAATGGGAGGTAGAAGACTTTGGCTTTTGAATTTAGATTGCCTGATATCGGTGAAGGTATCCATGAAGGCGAAATCGTTAAGTGGTTTGTTAAGCAAGGCGATAAAGTGCAAGAGGACGATGTGCTTTGTGAAGTGCAAAATGATAAAGCAGTAGTAGAAATCCCTTCTCCAGTTGCTGGTACTGTAGAAGAGATTTTAGTAGACGAAGGCACGACAGCAATTGTTGGAGATGTACTTGTTAAATTTGATGCTCCTGGATATGAGAACTTAAAGTTTAAAGGAGATCATGAAGAGAAAACAGAAGCAAAAGAAGAAGCGACACCAGAAGCGGACACAGCACCAGTAGCGGCACAGAAAGAAGAGGTAGATCCTAGTCGTCGAGTGATCGCTATGCCTTCTGTTCGCAAATATGCTCGTGAGCGTGAAGTAGATATTCGACAAGTAGCTGGAACAGGCAATAACGGGCGTGTGTTGAAGCAAGATATTGATGCTTACCTATCAGGTGGACAAAACGTTGCGACAGCGACACCGGAAGCTCCAGTTGTAGAAGCGAAAGACGAACAAGCAATGCCAGCTGAAGAGACAAAGGCTGCAGCAAAAGTTGTTCTGCCTGAAGGAGAATTCCCTGAAACTCGTGAGAAAATGAGTGGCATTCGTAAAGCAATTGCTAAAGCGATGGTGAATTCGAAGCATACAGCTCCACATGTTACATTAATGGACGAAGTGGAAGTAACGAAATTATGGGCTCACCGCAAGAAATTTAAAGATATTGCAGCGGAAAAAGGTATCAAGTTGACGTTCCTTCCATATGTAGTGAAAGCTTTAACGAGCGCTTTGCGTGAGTATCCTGCATTGAATACTTCTCTTGATGATGCAGCAGGAGAAATTATTCAAAAGCATTATTACAATATCGGAATTGCGGCTGACACAGATAAAGGCTTGCTAGTACCGGTTGTAAAAAATGCTGATCGTAAATCGATGTTTACGATCTCCGATGAAATCAATGAATTAGCTGGCAAAGCTCGTGATGGTAAGTTAGCTCCAGATGAAATGAAAGGTGCTTCTTGTACAATTACGAACATCGGCTCAGCTGGCGGACAATGGTTTACACCGGTTATTAACCATCCAGAAGTGGCGATTCTTGGAATCGGAAGAATTTCTGAAAAAGCTATTGTAAAAAATGGTGAAATTGTAGCCGCACCTGTGTTAGCATTATCATTGAGCTTTGACCACCGCATGATTGATGGAGCCACTGCTCAAAATGCGCTTAATCATATTAAGCGATTATTAAATGATCCAGAACTTTTATTAATGGAGGCGTAAGACAAATGGTAGTAGGAGATTTCCCAATCGAAACGGACACTATAGTAATTGGTGCAGGACCTGGTGGATATGTAGCAGCGATTCGTGCTGCGCAGCTAGGCCAAAAAGTAACAATCGTGGAGAAAGCCAACCTTGGTGGCGTATGCTTAAACGTTGGTTGTATTCCTTCGAAAGCATTACTAACTGCAGGACATCGTGTAGAGCAAGCAAAACATTCTGATGATATGGGAATTGTTGCAGAAAATGTAACAGTTGACTTTGAAAAGGTTCAAGCATGGAAAGCTGGCGTTGTTAAGAAATTGACTGGTGGAGTAGAAGGGCTTTTAAAAGGAAACAAAGTTGAAATCGTTCGCGGTGAAGCGTACTTTGTCGATGCAAACACTCTTCGCGTAATGGATGAAAATTCTGCTCAAACATACAATTTCAAACATGCAATCATTGCAACTGGTTCTCGTCCGATTGAAATCCCTAACTTTAAATTTTCTGACCGCGTGCTTGATTCTACTGGCGCTCTTGGCTTGAAAGAAATCCCAAGCAAAATGGTCGTTGTAGGCGGTGGATACATCGGTGCTGAGTTATCTACAGCATATGCAAACCTTGGTACAGAAATTACAATTCTTGAAGGTGCAGCAGAGATTTTAAGTGGCTTTGAAAAGCAAATGTCTGCTCTTGTGAAGCGTAATTTAAAAGCAAAAGGTGTAAACATGGTCACAAAAGCAATGGCGAAATCAGCGGAAACAACAGAAAATGGTGTCGTTGTTACTTATGAAGCTGATGGCAAAGAAGAAAAAATCGAAGCGGATTACGTGCTAGTAACAGTTGGTCGTCGTCCTAACACAGACGAGCTTGGACTTGAGCAAGCAGGCGTGAAATTAACAGAGCGTGGCTTAATCGAAATCGACAAGCAATGCCGTACGAGCGTTGCCAACATTTTCGCGATCGGTGATATCGTACAAGGCCCTCCATTAGCTCATAAAGCTTCTTATGAAGGAAAAATTGCAGCTGAAGTGATTGCGGGAGAAAAGGCTGAAATTGATTACTTAGGTATTCCAGCTGTCTGCTTTACTGAGCCAGAATTAGCGACTGTTGGTTATACAGAAGCAGAAGCGAAAGAAGAAGGTATTGAAATCGTTGCTGCGAAGTTCCCATTTGCAGCAAATGGTCGTGCCTTGGCTCTTAACAGCACAGATGGCTTTGTGAAGCTTGTGACTCGTAAAGAAGATGGCTTGATTATCGGTGCGCAAATTGCAGGTGCTGGTGCTTCTGACATGATCTCCGAGCTTGGTCTAGCGATCGAAGCAGGTATGACAGCAGAAGATATCGCAATGACGATTCATGCTCATCCAACATTAGGTGAAATTTCTATGGAAGCTGCTGAAGTAGCTATAGGAACACCTATTCATATCGTAAAATAATGTTTATTTAAAGAATAAGACTGTCTAAAACGACAGTCTTATTTTTTTTTGGACGAGTTAGTATTAACAAGCAGAGGGTCATTCATATAATAAAAACAGTCTGTGATGAAATGAGTGGATGATCGATATGGCTTATTACATTGTTTTTATCATTCAATGGATGATTTGGAGCTTTTATTCTTTGGCTCGTTGGTTATCGAAAGGAGATTCAGCGGAATTTCATTGGTTGTTATTTTTGATGTTTTTCTATTTATGTGTTGTAGTCGCTAGAAAACTGCTTGACCATAAACGGAGCTACATGATGACCGTTATGATTCTGTTATCCTATTTTTCTTTTCGATGGCTTATGTCATTATTTTTTTAATAATGTTAGCAAAATAGGATAGAAAAAAATAAATGTGACATACAATTTAGGCTTGAAAAATTAAATGTGTTATATTATTATAAATACAAATATAAACCGCTTACAAAATAAAGGAGAGGGTGTTGAATATGGGGACCATTGTTTGTAAGTCTTGCTTAGATACAATTGAACATTTTGAAGACGAGAAAGTATCTATTTTATACTCACACTGTGGCTGTGAAGAGGAAATAGAACTGGAAGATTAATTGTTTATCCAAAAAGGGATGATGATACAAAAAGAGGCGATTTCCAAAGGGGAATCGCCTCTTTTTATTCAAGAGTGTTAACTAATCGCTTTTCGTTCTCGAATCACTCGCAATGTTTTTAACTCGAAGTCTTCGGGACCTTGAACGGGTAATCCCGCCTCGAGATTTTTACTAATATACGTTAGATTTTCTTCTGTAATAATTTCTCCTGGAATAAAGATAGGAATGCCAGGTGGATACACCATCACGAATTCAGCGCTAATGCGGCCGGCCGCTTCGGTAAACGGAACAATTTCTGTTTCAGCATAAAAAGCATCTCTTGGAGAGAGAGCAATGACTGGAATATCAGGTAATAACACTTCCGTATGGGACGATCTGTTACCTTTCGCACATTGGTCTGCTAATTGACGAAGTGCGCGGACTAAAGTTTCAGCGTCTTCTTTCGTATCTCCAGGTGTGACAATGCAGAGTAAATTGTAAAGGTCGGATAGTTCCACTTCAATATTGTAATGCTCTCTTAACCAAACTTCTGCTTCATGACCCGTGATACCGAGAGCTTTCACAGAGATAATCAATTTCGTTGGATCATAGTCAAAAGTAGCTTTCGTACCGAGAATTTCTTCTCCTACACAATATAAGCCATCAATCTCGTTAATTTGCGTGCGGATCGACTGAGCTAGTTGAATCGCCTGCTCAATGAGCGCTTTCCCTTGTGTAGCTAACTGTCTTCTAGCTGTGTCAAGAGAAGCAAGAAGGATGTAGGAGGTTGATGTCGTCGTCATCATACTCAAAATCGTTTGAACACGTTGAACGGATACAAGTCCTTCCTTCACATTGAGGATCGAGCTTTGCGTCATCGATCCGCCAAGTTTATGAACGCTTGTCGCAGCCATATCAGCACCGGCTTGCATCGCAGAGAGCGGTAAGTCATCATGGAAATGAATATGTACTCCATGAGCTTCGTCAACAAGTACAGGCACATCATAGGAGTGAGCGATTTCCACAATTTGTCGCAAATCTCCTGAAACACCAAAGTAAGTTGGGTTAATGACGAGAACTCCCTTAGCATCAGGATGCTTCTCTAATGCACGCTGAACAGCATCTACTGTGATTCCGTGAGAAATACCAAGTTCTTTATCGACTTCTGGGTGGATGAAAATCGGGATCGCTCCAGAAAATACGATGGCTGTCATGACGGACTTATGCACATTTCGAGGAACGATGATTTTTTCACCAGGTCCACAAACGGTCATCACCATCGTCATAATGGCGCCGCTCGTTCCTTGAACGGAGAAAAATGTGTGATCAGCTCCAAATGCTTTTGCCGCTAAATTTTGAGCTTGTTCGATGATTCCTTTCGGTTGATGAAGATCATCAAGTGGAGCAATATTAATTAAATCAATGGATAAGGCATTCTCACCGATGAAATCACGAAATTCGGGATCCATACCATTTCCTTTTTTATGTCCAGGTATGTGGAATTGTACCGGATTCTTTTTTGCGTGCTCTAATAAGCCTGTAAATAATGGTGTTTCAAATTGGGACAACTTACCTTTCACCTCTTTTATCACTTTATTTATTGATTATTTAATTAATCGACATTTTTTGCATAAAACAAGAGAATTATAGCATGTTGACATAGCTTTGCCTAGAAAGTTTTTAAATATTCTTAGTAGAAAAAAGGATTTACGCTTTCAAAGAGAGAAATGAAAAAAGAGGAGGGTGATGGTGATGAACTGGGAAACGAGAATTACGAAATTGTTAAATATTCAATATCCAATCATTCAAGGAGGGCTGGCACACTTAGCTTATTCCGATTTAGCCGCAGCTGTGTCTAATGCTGGTGGACTCGGGCAAATTACCGCGATGTCTTTGTCAGATCCTGAACAGTTACGAGATGAAATTAAAAAAGTGCGTTCAATGACTGATCGACCATTCGGTGTCAACTTTTCTATCGGACAGCAAAGGCGACCATTTGCTGCTTATTTAGATGTGGCGATTGAAGAAAAAGTACCGGTGATCTCCATGACAGGTGGAAATCCTGCCCCGTTATTTCAACAGCTTGAGGGGACAGGAATTAAAACGCTTGTACTTGTTGCTGCTGTGAGACAAGCACAAAAAGCGGAGGAGCTTGGAGCTGATGCTGTCATGGTTGTCGGACAAGAGGGTGGAGGACATCTTGGCCGAAGTGATACAGGGACGTTCGTTCTCGTTCCTAGAGTTGTAGAAAGTGTCAATATCCCTGTCATTGCATCCGGAGGCATCGGGGATGGTCGAGGATTGATGGCGGCGCTCTCTTTAGGGGCGGAAGGCATTGAAATGGGGACACGATTTATTGCCACGAGAGAATGTGTGCATGCCTCTGAACTGTATAAAAAGACTTTGATTGAAGGAAGCGAAAATGATACAGTGGTCATTAAGCGCTCTCTCGGGGCACCAGCACGCGCCATTGCCAACAGCTGGACAGATAAAATCTTGGCAATTGAAGAAGAGCATGGCGACTACGAAAGCTTGAAAGAGTACATAAGTGGTGTCGCAAACAAGCGTTACATTCATGAGGGGAAAGAAGAGGAAGGGTTCGCTTGGGCTGGACAGGTGATGGGATTAATTCATGATGCCCCACCTGTGAGTGAGCTAATCAACAAGATGATTGCGGATGGTGAAGAGATTCGCAGAAAATGGGGAACATCGTAAGAAAAGACAAAAGAAGGTGAAGTACATGGAATATTCTTATCCTTTTTCAACGGATTGGACGACAGAAGAAGTGATAGATGTCATTAAGTTTTTTGAAGCGATCGAAAACGCTTATGAGAAAGGCGTCAATAAAGAAGAGCTGATGATAGCTTATCGCCGTTTTAAAGAAATTGTTCCAAGTAAGGCGGAAGAAAAAAAGCTCTGTAATGAATTTGAAGAGGTAAGCGGCTATTCTTCTTACCATGCCGTGCAAAAAATGAAAGCGGCCGAAGACGGCGAGCGAATTAAAATGAAGTAACAATGAAAGAGGCTGACCAATCGTCAAAAAACGATTAGTCAGCCTCTTCATTTGTTTAAGATAATTTGTATAGGGGTATTAATTTGACAAAAGCATCATAAACTGTGTCAAGAAATTCTGTTCTGTTCATGTGAATGACGTCGTCCCTATGCAGATGGATGCCACAAAGTATTTCTGCTTTTTTCACCGATTGGAGACGTTGAAATAGCTGGAGTAGCTGCTCGTCTGATAAATCCACCATTTTAGTAGCTGTCGGTTTTGTGTGATCGTCTGACCAGACAAAGTGACTAGGAATTATTTCGCGTATCGATTCTATATTTTTTTCAAGCAGGGAGCCAATTTCAGCTTTTCGAGGTGCTTCATAAATGACGGCATACCAAATAAACATATGCGTCCCCCATAAGCCAATTTGAAAGTGAGGATGTTTTTTGTAGCCGCGCTTATTATTAGCAAAGGCTACCCATGTGTCATCTGGTGGATTAACTGTACGGCGAGCGTGTTTTGCCACATGATAAAACATTTCATCTCCAGCTAGCTGACCCAATTCTTGTGAAAAAAAAGTCCCTAAAGCTTCTAGTTTCGGTCTGATATGTTGTTGTAGAGCGTCCATTCTTGGTTGTAATCCATCAATTGAGAACACTTGAAAATCATCTGTTGTAAAACCGGTAAATTCCATGAAATATCCTCCTTGAGTTGTTCGTCCATATCATATCATAAAAAGGAGTGCTTGCATGATGAAACAAGTGGTGAATGGTCTGATTAAACAAACACAAACGAAACAAAGACTAGCTGTGATCCGTCTCGAACTTGATTATGAATTAGCCGTCCTATTTGAAGCGATGCAAAAGAACGATCGAATCCAAATGGAGAAATCGAAAGCGGTATTACGAAAATTATGGGAACAATTGCAAAAAGATGATGAACAGTAGCTATAAAGAAGTAGGAAAATGAAAAAAATGAGAAAATGGGCTCGTCTATCCAACTAGCGAGTCTATTTTTATTTAAAAAAGTGGTGTTATATACTATAATGTCAAATAAGTTAAAAAATTTCACTTGGTACATTATGTCCACGTTGGAGGAATGGTCATGGCAAATTGGACGGAAATAGATCGGTATGCAAAGCAATGGATTGCGGATGCTGGGAAGTCAATTCGAGACTCCTTTATGCATTCTTTAAGCATACAAACAAAATCAAACCCTAATGACTTAGTAACAAATATGGATAAAGAAACAGAAAAGTATTTCATTTCCAATATTCGTCGCACCTACCCTGACCATGGCATTTTAGGAGAAGAAGGGCATGGAGATCAACTACACTCACTAGATGGAATTGTATGGATTATTGACCCGATTGACGGAACAATGAACTTTATCCATCAGCAGCGTAATTTTGTTATTTCTATTGGGATTTATGAAAATGGCGTCGGACGATTAGGTTATATTTATGATGTCACTCATGACGAACTTTATTTTGCGGAGAAAGGGAAAGGCGCTTACATGAATGAAGTGAGGTTGCCGCCTTTGAAACAAGTTCCCATTCACCAAGCTCTCATTGCTGTTAACGCCACATGGTTAGTGAAAAATGCGTACTTTGATCAACATAAACTCGCGTCTTTAGCGACTACTGTCAGGGGAACTCGTTCGTATGGTTCTGCTGCGCTAGAATTGGCTTACGTAGCGTCTGGAAGGATAGATAGCTATTTAACGATGAGGCTTTCACCTTGGGACTTTGCTGCCGGGAAAATTATTGTTGAAGAAGTTGGTGGAGTGGTGACTACCTTGCTTGGAGAAGAGTTGGACATGCTTTCTGTTAACAGTGTGTTTGCTGGAGAAACAAGCCTTCATTCGGACATACTGGATCAATTTTTATTACCGACGAAATAAGGCTGTCCGGCAGTAGCCATGCTCCTCTTAATTTATAGAGGGTGTGGCTACTAGCTTCAGGACAGCCTTTTACATATCATCTTTTATCCCGCATTAACAGGCTGAAACACCCTTGTTGATTGAAGTTTCACTTTATAATTTACCTGCTCTGCGCATTTTTGCTTTTGTTGAAAAACCAAACCCCATAACTGCAATAAGGGCAACCGCACATCCAATGATTCCGCTCATGCTTCTTTCACCGATAGCGATTCCCATGCCGATCATACAGGAAGCAGCTGCCAGTGCAAATAGAAAAAACACCCACTTGAATTCTCTCACGATCCGTCCCTCCTTTTTCTCTATTTTACAATAAAAAAATGATTTGACAATCCTAATTAACAAATAGGAATTCATGTTGACTTATGATATAATAATTCAGTTATTGAAGAATGATATCGAAATTGAGATGCTTATATTAGTCAGGAGGAACTAATTTGAATACAAGAAACGATTTGAAAAACATTGCGATTATTGCTCACGTTGACCATGGGAAAACAACGCTTGTTGATCAATTATTGAAACAATCTGGAATTTTTAGAAGCAATGAGCACATTGAAGAGCGCGCAATGGATTCAAATGACATTGAAAGAGAGCGCGGCATTACGATTTTAGCAAAGAATACTGCGATCCAATATAAAGATACGAAAATCAACATTCTAGATACACCAGGACATGCCGATTTCGGTGGAGAAGTTGAACGAATCATGAAAATGGTGGACGGCGTATTGTTAGTTGTCGATGCGTACGAAGGCTGTATGCCACAAACGCGATTTGTATTAAAGAAAGCGTTAGAACAGAATTTACGTCCAATCGTCGTTGTGAATAAAATCGACCGTGACTTTGCTCGTCCGGCAGAAGTAGTTGATGAAGTTCTTGAGTTGTTTATCGAGCTTGATGCGAATGATGAGCAACTTGAGTTCCCGGTGATTTATGCATCTGGTATTAACGGAACAGCAAGCGCAACGCCTGATAAGCAAGATGAGAACATGGAAGCTTTATACGAAGCGATCGTACAACATATTCCTTCTCCGATTGATAACAGAGAAGAGCCGTTACAATTCCAAGTGGCTTTACTTGATTACAATGATTATGTAGGTCGTATCGGAATTGGTCGCGTGTTCCGTGGAACGATTCAAGTAGGTCAACAAGTGGCCTTAATGAAGAATGATGGTACAGTAAAATCTTTCCGTGTAACGAAAATCTTTGGCTTCATGGGTCTGAAGCGTATGGAAATCCAAGAAGCTCACGCCGGCGACTTAATTGCTATATCTGGTATGGAAGACATTAACGTTGGGGAAACGATTTGTCCGATTGAACATCAAGAAGCGTTGCCAATTCTTCGTATTGACGAACCAACGCTACAAATGACTTTCCTTGTAAACAACAGTCCGTTTGCTGGTCGTGAAGGTAAATTTGTGACAGCGAGAAAGATTCAAGAGCGTCTAGAAGCACAGCTTGAAACAGATGTAAGCTTGCGAGTAGAAAATACCGATTCTCCTGATGAATGGATCGTGTCTGGTCGTGGAGAACTGCATTTATCGATTTTAATCGAAAATATGCGTCGTGAAGGATACGAATTACAAGTATCTAAGCCGGAAGTAATTGTTAAAGAAATTGATGGTGTTCGTTGTGAGCCGGTGGAACGCGTTCAAATTGATGTACCTGAAGAATACACAGGCTCCGTTATCGAATCATTAGGGTCGCGAAAAGGCGAAATGATTGATATGATTAATAATGGAAACGGTCAAGTTCGTCTTGTATTTAACGTTCCAGCTCGTGGATTAATTGGTTATACAACTGAATTTTTAACGATGACTCGAGGATATGGGATCATTAACCATACATTTGATAGCTACCAGCCGATGCAGCCAGGACGTGTTGGTGGACGTCGTCAGGGAGTACTTGTTTCTATGGAGTCAGGAAAATCTTCTCAATATGGTATTATGCAAGTTGAGGACCGTGGAACGATCTTTGTAGAACCAGGTACAGAAATTTATGGTGGAATGATTGTCGGCGAGCATACTCGTGAAAATGACTTAACCGTTAATATTACGAAAATGAAACAAGCAACAAACGTTCGTTCAGCAACGAAAGATCAAACAACTACGATGAAAAAACCAAGAATCATGTCTCTAGAAGAAGCGTTAGAGTATTTAAACGAGGACGAGTATTGTGAACTTACACCTGAATCGATCCGTCTTCGTAAAAAGATTCTTGATAAGAACGAGCGAGAAAGAGCCGCGAAAAAGAAGAAATACGAAGAAAACTAAGTGTTAAGGGGGAGTTAGGAAGTGGAAGGGTTAGAGCATGTCAGTCCACTACTGGGCGCCTTAATTAATGGAGTTGGGGTTACATGGGCTGTCAGGCTTTACTGGCTTGCCTTAGTGTTCCTGTCGATTTTAGTATACAATTTCGGTTTCGCTAAGAAGCTATCGCTTGGAAAAAACATTATTGTCTATATTTCCTTGGTCGTTGGTTCCTTGCTTTTATTAATTCTTTCTTACCAACTGCCAGTCGTTGAAAGTTTGTTTGTAGCTGCGTTAGTTCTTGGAATATATAAAGTTAGATTGCGCATGCATAAAAAAGAAAATGAAGTTTGAAAAAGGACCGCGAGATGCGGTCCTTTTTGTATACAGAGAACTATAGCCATTCTTTTTCTTTGCCGGAGCGGTAAATGTGGAATTGGCCAGTAGCAATTCGTGCTCTTGTCTTTTCAGCAATTCGATTGTCGCATTCTGAACACATATACGTGTGAATGGGTCGATTTCTTAATCTTTTTGCGATCAGTAAACTATCATCAATTTTCTCGATTTTCTCACATAAAATACATTTAACTCTCATTTGTAACCACCTCGTGCTTTTTCATTAGTATATCATGACTGTCTGTAAACATCTTCATATGAAAAAAGAAGGGATTCGTAAAATTCGGAAGTGACACAAATTTCATGTATAATGAAATTAAATAAGGAGGGGATTCATTTGGTTAATCGTTTGGAAACGCAATTAATTCCTGTATTGTTTGAAGCGTTACAAAATGACAGGTTTGTGACTGTAGCAACGATAGACCACGAAACTAGCAGACCAATGATTCATGCAATTTCCTGGATTTATGCGGTGGATGAAAGCACTCTTCGCTTTGCTGTTACTAGTCGCTCTCGGATGATTGAAAATTTAGAAAAAAATACAGCTATAAGTATCAACCTTATTGCAAATGAATCTACATATACGATTACAGGTCAAAGTAAGATTTTAACGAAGCAGGCATCATCAGTTCCATTGAAAGTGTCGATTGTCGAAATTCACATTGAAGAGATACGTGATGTGATGTTTTACGGCTCCAAAATGGTCTCTGAACCTGCTTATGAGAAAACATATGATATAGTCGCTGCTGAAAAGCTAGATCGACAAGTGATGGACGCATTAAAAAAAGGAACTGAATCATAATTCAGCTCCCTGATTTTGATACGATTATTTCTGATGGTTAGATTGTTCTTGCTGTTGTTTTTCTAACTGTCGATCTTCGTTTGGTGCAAGCTTTGTTTTCGGTTGCTCTGTCACTTTGTCAGCATCGTTTGTTTCGGTTAAGTTTCCAGGAATTTCAGGGATGGTGCGTCCAGCAATATCGGCTAATTCATTCGCCAATCCTTGAAGCGGTCGACCGTTGTTAATATCGGCTCTTATTTCTTGTAGCCTTGCATATAAATCGGGGTCAGCAACGACAAGAGCATTCGCTCCATACGGTTGGTTTTTCAGTGCTTCAGCAACGGTGTATTTGATTGAGCCAACTTCCGAGCGATCGAGATTAGCATCTACGTCAATTCCGACGATCGCATAATCGCCTACTGCGACTGCTGTGGCATTCTTGACTCCAGGCATGTCTTCGGCTGTTTTTGCTAAACGGTTTGATGCTTGTTGAATAGAAAGACGTTGACCTTCATTGATTTGATCATTTTTCACATTCACTTGATACGGTTGAGAATTGTGTCGATCGTCCTGTGTTTCTAAGCCAACTTCTTTTTTCTGGGCACAACCGAAAAGTGTGAATAAAGTGAGGAGAATAACAATTTTTTTCAATATGATCACCTCTTGATTATTTTAATTTAATAAGCTTTTTCTATTTCTATTGTGCGAATTTCGTCTATTCTTATGCATTAGCACATATATATTTACCAGCCCAACTGTAAGAACGCAACAAAGCTAATCTTCATATAATAAAAAAAGATGAAAAGCAGGAGGCGTCTCGTTGAGTAAAATTTATGTTTTAGATACTAATGTCTTATTGCAAGATCCATACGCTATTTTTTCATTTAAAGACAATGAAATTGTGATACCAGCTGTCGTTTTAGAAGAATTAGACTCGAAAAAAAGGTATATGGATGAAATAGGAAGGAATGCTAGACTTGTATCGAAAATCATTGATAAACTGCGGGAAACCGGAAAGCTTCATGAAGGCGTGCCGTTGGATAATGGAGGTAGCTTGCGAATTGAATTAAATCATCGCTCTTTTCAAAAGCTGCAAGATATTTTTATTGAAGTGACAAATGATAATCGCATATTGGCGGTTGCTAAAAATTTATCATTGGAAGAAAAAGAAAAAGAAAATGGACGTCCTGTGATTTTAGTCAGTAAAGATACGCTAGTTCGAGTGAAGGCGGATGCACTTGGTTTAGAATCTGAGGACTTTTTAAGTGATCGAGTCATCGAAATGAGCGATATATATACAGGCTTTTTAGAAATATATGTGTCGAAAGAAACATTAGATTTGTTTTATCAAAAAGGAGAATTAGCCCTTTCAGAAGTAGCGAATCATCCTTTTTATCCCAATCAGTTTTTGTTATTAAAGGATGCCTTAGGAAGCTCTTCTTCAGCTGTAGCAATGGTGGATGGAAAAGGGAAGTACATGAAAAAGCTATTGCATGATGAGGAAATCATTTGGGGGATCAAGCCCCGAAACGTGCAGCAAATGATGGCGATCGAGTTATTAATGAGACCGGATATTCCACTTGTTACGATGGCTGGTAAAGCAGGGACAGGCAAAACGTTAATCGCTTTAGCGGCGGGATTATTTCAAACAGAAGACTTGCAAATGTTTAAAAAATTGCTCGTCGCTCGACCGATTGTACCTGTTGGAAAAGATATTGGCTATTTGCCGGGAGAAAAACAGGAGAAATTACGACCGTGGATTCAGCCAATTTATGACAATCTAGAGTATTTATTTAATACGAAAAAGTCGGGAGAAATTGACCAAATTCTTGCAGGTTTAAATTCTGTGGAGGTGGAGGCACTTACCTATATTCGTGGTCGGAGTATTCCGGAACAATATATTATTATTGATGAAGCACAAAATTTAACGAAGCATGAAGTGAAAACAATTTTAACAAGAGTAGGAGAAAAAAGTAAAATCGTATTAATGGGCGACACCGCTCAAATCGATCACCCTTACTTAGATGAGTATAACAATGGTTTAACCTATGCGATCGAAAAGTTTAAAGATCAAGCCGTTGCAGGTCATATTAAACTGATGAAGGGAGAAAGATCTGGTTTAGCTCAATTAGCCGCTGATTTATTGTAGTATGAAATAATATCTTATAATGACTTGATTTCTGTTGGAATATGTGGTATGTGAAGGAGTTAATTCTCTCCATATACCACATATTGCTTTTCAGGATCAAGTTTTTTGTTTTATTTTTGGCTGTTTATGTCGAAAAAAATTCAATGATGAATGGAAAATGTGTTAAAATAAACTACTGAAAGCGGTATAAGAAATTGTAATATATCAGATCTGAGGTTATCGTGGTAGATGGGAGTTATCGGCAAATGAGACTAGTCGCTGTTTCAACATTAAAAGAGCATGTTAAGTTAGCTAAACCAGTATATAATGAGACTGGTCAAATTCTTATTGGACATGGAATTCCACTTACGAAGCAAATGATATTGCGACTACACCAACTCGGCATTACATTTGTTTATATGGAAGACGAAAAAACAGAAGATATTGTGTTTCGTCCTGCTGTGACAGAAAAAGCGCGCCAGGAAGCTCTCAGTGTAATGAAACAATCGTTTGAAGATGTAGCGAATGCGAAAAACTTCAACAGTAAGTTTTCATTTGACAAAATGGAGAGGCAGTTTAAGAGCGTGATACGTGAGATGCTTGATCAAATAAAAGGGCATAAGGAAGCCGTTTCCTTGCTCTCTGACGTATGTGCACACGACAATTATATTTTAGCACACTCACTCAATGTCACGATCTATACATTAGCACTTGGTTTAAAGTTACAACTAAAGTCTCAACAGCTAGAAGAGATTGGTCTTGGGGCGATGCTGCATGATGTTGGAAAAATACTTGTTCCTCATTCTATTTTAATGAAACCTTCGCGACTGACGGATGGAGAGTATGAAGAAATCAAAAAGCACGCTGAATATGGATTTAATATTTTAAGGAAGGAACATAGCATTCCACTTACAGCTGCTCATTGTGCTTATCAGCATCACGAAAGACTCAATGGTACAGGTTATCCTCGAGGGATTACAGGTGATCAAATTCATTTATATGGAAAAATTTTAGGGATTACCGATGTGTACGATGCTGTCACCTCCAATCGAATATACAGGCAGGCGATGCTTCCTTCCGAAGGTCTAGAAATACTATATGCGGGAGCGGGAACTCAATTCGATGCGGAAATGGTAGAAGCGTTTCGTAAGTCAATTGTTGTCTACCCGAATGGCTTAACCGTTCATTTGCATGATCATCGAAAAGGGGTTGTGCTAAGGCAAACGCCTCATGTTAGCGACCGCCCTGTGTTATTAATATTAGAAGAAGAAAACGATGAATTGGATCAGCCGTATGAATTAGATTTGTCTAAGGAATTAACGGCAATGATAAGCGAAACAGATACGACTCTATTAGGAAAACAGCAGAAAAAAGGGGACGTCTCATAAATGGATGAGGCGCCCCTTTTTTCTACACCGAAAGCGAAGTGACAGGCGCAGAGAAATAATGGGATTTTTAAATAGGAAGTATTGTTCCAAAAGTTCGCTGATGATTAATCAATTCGAAAGGCTTTTACACGACGAATTGGATGTTCACGATTAGAGCCATCTTTATATAACACATGAACAGGACCGTCTTCTCGAAGTGGTTTTCCCTGTTTCGAAAAAGCTAACAACATATTGTTTGCGTTATGTAATGGGAGTCGTTCTTCACCATTTTCAGTTTCAATGATGATCATAGTCGCTTCTTCGTTTGGCTCCGCATTTTTTAAAAAAGGTTCAAATGGTATAGCGAAAGTCCCATTTAGTATTTGTTCTTTTAGAAATTTCTTCTCTGATTTGATCGTAGGTGGTGAAATCGCTCCTTCACGAATTTCTTTATCCCAAAACTGAGAAATATTTTTTGTGTATTCTTCTTCTTCGGAAAGGCTTTCGGTTTCGTTCGTATCAAAATATGTATCTAAATCAATCCGACGATCGTCAAAAATCCATACACCTGGATCTAATGTCACAGAAAATTTCACTTTTCCGTAAATGGGCATAATGTTTTCCACTGTGTTTCCTCCTTGCGTGTATTGGTTGTTCAAAGTAAAGTATAGCTCTTAATTGTTTTCTTGTCAGGAGACAAATACAAAATTCCTTGCAAAATAATCCGATTAACGATAGAATTTTAAATTATAGCTAATCCATTGCACGGAATAGGGGGAGTGTACAAATGGCGTCTGAAATGAAAGTCGATCACAGGGAAAAAGCCTACTCTCTATTAGAAGCAGACGCAGAAAAGATTTTGCGCCTCATTAAAGTTCAAATGGACAACTTAACGATGCCCCAATGTCCTCTTTATGAGGAAGTGCTTGATACTCAAATGTTTGGCTTATCCCGTGAAATAGATTTTGCCATACGTTTAGGACTAGTTGATGAACAAGATGGAAAAGAGTTGATTGATTCTTTAGAAAGAGAATTATCGGCTCTCCACGAGGCATCTACTGAAAAATAAACGTGAAAGAAACTCAAACGGATATTTTCCATGTTTGAGTTTTTTTACATAAAATAATACATCCCAATGATAGTAAGATGTAAAAGGGATGAGGTGAAGGTTTATGTGGAAAAAAATTCTTAAATCTTATGATTATTCTTTAATTGCTGTATTTGTTTTATTATGTCTTTTTGGATTAACGATGATTTATAGTGCGAGCTCTGTAGTCGCTGTCCAAAAATATGACTATGCAAGCGATCATTTTTACAGTAGACAAAAAATCTTTTTACTTCTTTCTATGGTTCTTTTCATTGTTACAGCAGCATTTCCATATAAAGCTTATAGAAATAGTAAATTTTTATTTATTAGTTTGTTTGGTATTCTCGCTGTTTTGATTTCTCTTTTGTTTTTCGGAAAAACAACAAATAATGCCCAAAGTTGGTTTCGTTTAGGTGGGCTGAGTATTCAGCCAGCTGAGTTTGCTAAGTTGGTAATTATTATCTATATGTCAGCTGTCTATGCGAAAAAACAAAAGTATATTAATTCATTTAACAAAGGAGTTATTCCTCCTATTGTATTTCTAGTAGTTACTTGTATGGTGATCGCTGTTCAACCTGACTTCGGTACAGCGTTTATTATATTTCTTATCGGGTGTACAATTATCGTTTCCTCAGGTATGAAATTTAAAAGTATGTGGAAACTAATTGTTTTAGGTTTAATGATTGCCGTCATTCTTTCTCCTATGGTAATCTGGAAAAAAGATCAAATTTTCACAGACGAAAAAATCAGCCGCTTTACCGGACATTTTGATCCATTTAAGCATGAAGAAAGTGATGGCTATCAACTGGTCAATTCTTATCTCGCGATTGGTTCAGGTGGAGTAACTGGATCCGGCCTTGGACAAAGTGTACAAAAACTTGGCTATTTACCTGAGCCTCATACTGACTTTATTATGGCTGTTATTGCTGAAGAACTAGGTGTGTTTGGTGTGATCTTTGTCCTTGGTGGATTAAGCTTTATTGTTTTGAAAGGAATTTACGTTTCTATAAAATGTAAAGACCCATTTGGCTCGATGATGGCAGTTGGTATTTCCAGTATGATTGCCATCCAAGCTGGTATTAACCTTGGAGGGGTGTGTGGGTTGATTCCGATCACTGGAGTGACTCTTCCGTTTATTAGTTATGGTGGGACGTCCCTTATGTTGCTCGCTATTTCTATGGGTATATTAGTTAACATTTCTATGTTTAATAGATTTGAAAGTTTTTACAGAAAATAATAGTTGTAAACAAGCCGTGATTTCGAAATAAAAAGGTTCAATTTATTGAACCTTTTTATATATATTTATTTGCTTAATAGGGGAGAGATGATTATGAGACAAATCAGTAAAGTACTGGTTGCGAACCGAGGAGAAATTGCGATCCGTGTGTTTCGTGCTTGTACAGAGCTACATATTCGCACTGTAGCCGTTTATTCAAAAGAAGATTCGGGTTCTTATCATCGTTACAAAGCGGATGAGGCTTATTTAGTTGGTGAAGGGAAAAAGCCGATCGATGCGTATTTAGACATTGAGGGCATTATTGAAATTGCTAAGCAAGCAGAAGTAGATGCCATTCACCCAGGCTATGGATTTTTATCTGAAAATATTGAATTTGCGAAACGTTGCGAAGAAGAGGGGATCATTTTCATCGGCCCTAAATCCAAGCATTTAGATATGTTTGGTGATAAAGTAAAGGCAAGAATGCAAGCTCAACTTGCCGACATCCCAGTGATTCCAGGAACAGATGGATCAGTAGATAGCCTTGAGGAAGTAGTGAAATTTGGTAAGAAGTTCGGTTTTCCATTGATGATTAAAGCGGCTTTAGGCGGTGGCGGACGCGGCATGCGTATTGTAAGAAGCGTCGATGAAGTGAAAGAGGCGTTTGACCGAGCTCGATCAGAAGCGAAGGCTGCTTTTGGAAACAGTGAAGTATATGTGGAGAAATTTGTTGAAAACCCTAAGCATATTGAAGTGCAAATTTTAGGCGATAATGATGGGAATATCGTTCACTTGTATGAGAGAGATTGCTCTGTACAAAGACGTCATCAAAAAGTAGTGGAAGTAGCACCTTGTGTATCAATATCTGCTGAGTTGAGAAATCGCATTTGTGATGCGGCTGTTAAGCTGATGAAAAATGTAGATTACTTAAACGCAGGGACAGTCGAATTTCTTGTAGCAGGAGAGGAGTTTTACTTTATCGAAGTGAACCCTCGTGTGCAAGTAGAGCATACAATTACCGAAATGATTACCGGCATTGACATTGTGCAATCGCAAATTTTGATTGCGGAAGGACATGCTCTTCATAGTAAAAAAGTGGGAATTCCTGTTCAAGAAGAGATTGTTACTCATGGGTATGCCATTCAATCTCGTGTGACGACAGAAGATCCGTTAAATGGATTCATGCCTGATACGGGTAAAATTATGGCCTATCGTTCTGGCGGAGGTTTCGGTGTACGTCTAGACGCTGGGAATGGATTTCAAGGAGCAGTCATTACTCCTTATTACGATTCACTTTTAGTCAAAGTTTCTACTTGGGCACTTTCTTTTGAGCAAGCGGCTTCGAAAATGGTTCGTAACCTGCAGGAATTCCGAATTCGAGGGATTAAAACGAACATTCCATTTTTAGAAAATGTGATGCGTCATGAGAACTTTGTGACAGGGAATTATGATACGTCTTTTATCGATACAACACCTGAATTGTTCAGCTTCTCGAAAAGATTAGATCGCGGGACAAAAATGCTTAGCTATATCGGGAATGTAACAATTAATGGCTTTCCAGGAATCGAGAAGAAGAAAAAGCCTGTATTTGAAAAACCTTTTATGCCGAAAGTGAAATATTCTGAGCCTACCACTCCAGGTACGAAGCAAATTTTGGATGAAAAAGGTGCAGATGGATTAGTAGACTGGGTCAAATCTCGCCCTGAAGTGCTGTTAACGGACACAACGTTCCGCGATGCTCATCAGTCTCTATTAGCGACGCGTGTGAGAACAAATGATTTAACGCATATTGCGGAACCGACAGCTAAATTACTTCCTGATTTATTTTCTATGGAAATGTGGGGAGGCGCCACATTTGATGTGTCCTACCGCTTCTTGAAAGAGGACCCTTGGAAACGTCTGATCACATTAAGACAGCAAATTCCAAATGTATTATTCCAAATGCTTCTTCGTGCGTCAAATGCCGTCGGCTATACGAACTATCCGGATAATGTGATTCGTGAATTCGTGACCCAATCAGCTGATTCTGGAATTGATGTATTCAGAATATTCGATAGTTTAAACTGGGTTAGAGGGATGGAAGTAGCTATTGACGCTGTTCGTCAAACAGGAAAAATTGCAGAGGCGTCTATTTGCTATACTGGTGATATTGATGATCCAACTCGTACAAAATACGATATTGATTATTACAAAGCGATGGCGAAAGAATTAGAGAATCAAGGAGCTCACATTCTTGGCATTAAAGATATGGCAGGCCTATTAAAGCCGCAATCAGCTTATCGATTAATTTCTGAATTGAAAGAAACGGTTGATATTCCGATCCATCTTCATACACATGATACGAGCGGAAATGGAATTTATATGTATGCAAAAGCGATCGAAGCCGGTGTAGATATCGTCGATGTGGCGTTAAGTACGATGGCAGGATTAACATCCCAACCAAGTGCAAGCACGCTTAAGTACGCGCTTAAAGGAACAGATAGAGAACCGACTGTTAATATTGACGCACTTGAGCAGCTATCTCAATATTGGGAAGGTGTTCGTAAATATTATCACGATTTCGAAAGCGGTATGTTAGCTCCTCATACAGAGATCTACAAGCACGAAATGCCTGGTGGACAATACAGTAACCTACAGCAGCAAGCAAAAGCAGTGGGTCTTGGCGAACGTTGGGAAGAAGTAAAAGATATGTACAGCCGAGTCAACTTAATGTGTGGAGATATTGTCAAAGTCACTCCATCTTCTAAAGTTGTCGGGGATATGGCTCTGTTCATGGTCCAAAATGATTTGTCCGAAGAAGATGTACTGACAAAGGGAGAGAAAATGGATTTCCCAGACTCTGTTATTGAGTTGTTTGAAGGTTACTTAGGACAGCCTTATGGAGGATTTCCTAAGCAACTTCAACAAGTGATATTAAAAGGAAAAGCACCAATCACTGTTCGTCCGGGGGAATTGTTGAAAGCTGTCGATTTTGACGCCCTTCATCAGCAACTTACGCAGGAATTGGGACGTCAGGTGACCAGTCAAGATGTCATTGCTTACGCATTATATCCGAAAGTCTTTGTGGATTACACAAAAACGATTGATCAATTTGGGGATGTATCCAAACTTGATACACCAACGTTTCTGTATGGCATGCGACTTGGGGAAGAAATTGAAGTGGAGATTGAAACAGGAAAAACACTAATTGTGAAGCTTGTTTCGATTGGACAACCACAGGCGGATGGAACGCGTGTCGTCTACTTTGAGTTGAATGGTCAGCCTCGTGAAGTTGTGGTTAAGGATGAAAGTGTGAAATCGGCCGTTGCATCGAAAATAAAAGCTGATCCTAAAAACGAAAGCCATATTGCAGCGACTATGCCTGGAACGGTGATTAAAGTGATTGCAGAAAAAGGTGAAAAGGTCAATCACGGAGATCATTTGATGATCACTGAAGCGATGAAAATGGAAACAACTGTTCAAGCGCCGTTTACAGGTGTTGTGAAAAATATTTACGTACAAAACGGTGAAGCGATTTCAACAGGTGATTTACTAATTGAATTAGAAAAATAACATACAAAATGCAGTAGGCAACAGCCTACTGCATTTTGCGTTATTTTTCATTTAATTTGCTTCTCGATATTAAAAGAATAAAGTAACATAACAACCCAAATAAACAGGAAATAAATAATGCGTGAGCTAAGGCGATATACAGATTTAATCGAGTATAAATGATGAAAGCTCCTGCAATGACTTGTAGAAGAACTAATAGAAAAGCGATAATCCAGCCCCAGTAGATCACACGTTGATGTTTATAATTTTTTACAGCGACAAAAGTAATGTAAGTAATCCAAACAAAGATTAGCCCTGCTGCTAATCGATGCCCCATTTGAATCCATTGATACATATTGAGTGAAAGCCCCGGTGCACTGTTTACGCAGAACGGCCAGTCGGGACAAGTGAGGCTAGCGTCTGTATGACGGACAAGAGCTCCCGTATAAACGACTAGATAACTATATAGAGTGACTCCAATCGTGTGCCATTTCATTCGTTTGTCAATAACAACAGAGGAAGCATCAAATTTTTGATCAACTTCAAAGATTAAAAGTGTTAACAGAAGAACAGCTGCAAAAGAAATGAGTGAAATACCAAAATGCAAAGCAAGAACAAAGTCAGATTGTCCCCAAAGAACAGCAGCAGCTCCGATTAACCCTTGAGCGACTAAAAAGAAGAAAGATAAGAACGCAAGGAATTTTGTTTCTCTTTTATGCCCGATCATTCGCCAAGAAGCGACAGAAAGTGCCAGTACCAGTAATCCAACTACACCTGAAACGAGTCGGTGTGCTAACTCAATAATCGTTTCAATGGTTATGTTATCAGGAATAATTTGCCCGTGGCAAAGCGGCCATTCTCGTCCGCAACCAAGCCCGGAGTCTGTTTTCGTGACTAGAGCGCCCCCAAGTAGTACAAGAAGCATACCGAACGTTGTTAATATCGCTAACCATTTTAGCGAGCGTTGCATGTGATCACCTACTTATGTAAAATTAACTTTTTGAATAAAAAGAATATATCTTCTCGATAATACAGAAGATAGTGGTAAAAGACAACTTGTAAATTTTTATGAAAATGTTATGCTTAACGGGACAAATTAACCATTTTTCCTTGGCATCTATAGCCCAGTCTTGTTATTTATTATCTAATAAAACAAAAATGATAGAAATAGTACTTGATTACCGGACACAAATTCGACATAATTAGTTCAATATGTATTCACAAAAAAATGGATAGATATGTTTTAATATTGAATTGATAGGCGTTTTTGAAAAATGAGAAAACTGTCACACGGTGTAGAAAACGAGAGCTCAATCATTTATATTAGAGGTGGGAAGGCTTTTGTTTCTCTAGTGAGAGGGGGGGAATTGGGTGTCACGTGCCTCAACAACAGTGGGGAAAACTCCACTGCCAGAGACGACAGCGATGAGAGATTTTCTTGCATTAATCAAAATAGGAATTGTCAATTCAAATGTAATCACGATCTTTACAGGAATGTGGCTCGCTTTTGAGTTTAATGGCTTACATTTTTTAACACAGCTAGACACGGTTTTTTATACATTGCTCGGTTCAGCATTGATCATTGCTGGATCTGCAAGCTTAAACAATTTTATTGATCGCGATATCGATCCGTTGATGGAACGAACGAAAGACCGACCAACTGTAACAGGCAAGATTAGTTTTCCAAAAGTCATGTCAATAGGGTTAGCGTTTATTATTGTTGGAACGACTTTGTTATTTTTAACGACGTTCACAGCGGGTATGATTGGACTGGTCGGAGTATTTAGTTATGTAGTCCTTTACTCTATGTGGTCCAAGAGGAGACATGTTAGCAATACCGTTGTCGGAAGCATTTCTGGCGCTGTACCGCCATTAATTGGCTGGGCTGCTGTAGACCCGAATTTAGATATTATTGCATGGATGCTATTTTTAATCATGTTCATCTGGCAACCTCCGCATTTTTATGCGTTGGCTATGAAACGTTGTGAGGAATATCGAGCAGCCAATATACCGATGCTACCAGTAGTGAAAGGGTTCTCAACAACAAAACGCCACATGGTGATTTGGGTATTAGCCCTATTACCACTTCCGTTTTTTATGGCGCCACTTGGAAATGTCTTTATTGCTTTAGCAACGGTTTTAAATATTGGCTGGCTTGCTCTTGGATTGGCTGGATATAAAATGAAAGATGATCTAAAATGGGCCAAGCTAATGTTTGTTTATTCTTTGCAATATTTAACTATTATGTTTGTGGCGATGGTTATTTTAACTGTCATATAAAAGAGGGGAATTCTTTCTTGTTAAAGAAATCCATATATAAGCTCATGTTCATTTTAGAATTCAGAAGAAAGAGGGGTTTAATTAAGCTATGAGAGATAGGCTAACTAAATGGCGTCTTTTCTCGGTGTTTACCGCATTGGCGCTTGTTCTGTCCGGCTGTGGTGAACCGTTTCTTTCCGCACTAGTACCGGGCGGAGAAGTTGCTCAAAAACAATATGATTTAATGCTTTTGAGTACGATCATCATGGTTGCTGTAATTTTAGTAGTTTTTGTTATCTTTATTATCGCTATTTTCCGCTTCCGTCGTAAAAAAGGCGACGAAAACAAAATGCCTAAACAGGTAGAAGGCAGTCATTTGTTGGAAATTATTTGGACTGTTATTCCGATTATCCTTCTTTTAGTTCTTGCAGTGCCAACAGTTAAAGCAACTTTTGACCTTGCAGATGTAAAGGAAATGGATAAGAAAAATGCAAAGGGCGAGCGCGATGCACTTGTTGTAAACGTACGTGCAAGCTTGTACTGGTGGGAGTTTGAATACCCAGATCAAAAGGTAGTTACTGGTCAAGATTTAGTCGTGCCAACTGACCAAAAAGTTTACTTTAATTTAAAAGCATCTGACGTTAAGCATTCATTCTGGATTCCTGCAGCAGGTGGAAAGATGGATACGAACGTAGATAACGTTAACCAATTTTGGCTTGAGTTTGACAGCGAGAAGTCTAAGGATGCACAAAACCTTTTCTATGGTAAATGTGCGGAGCTTTGCGGTCCTTCACATGCTTTAATGGACTTCAAAGTAAAAGCGATTCCACAGGACGAATTTAAGCAGTGGATGGATGACATGAAAACAGCGAAAGAAGAGACACCGACTGATGCTACAGCAGCAAAAGGTCAAGAGCTTTTCAAACAAAACTGTTTGAGCTGTCATGCCGTTACTCCACAAGATGCACGTCCGGAACAAGCGAGACTTGCTCCGAACTTAGCGACATTTGGAGAGCGTTCTCGCGTTGCTGGTATTTTAGAGCATAACGAGGAAGAGTTGAAAAACTGGATTCGCGATCCTGAGAAATATAAGCCTGGTAACAAAATGACAGGCACATATGAAGAGTTATCTGAAGATGAGCTAGATCAACTAGCAGCATACTTAATGAGCTTGAAAGTACAAGATTAATAAACGATCAAAAAGGAGGTAAAATCGTTGAGTACCATTGCGCAAAAACGAGGTTTCGCAGCTACGATTTGGGATTATTTAACTACGGTTGACCATAAGAAAATTGCGATTCTTTACTTAATTGCAGGCGGTATCTTCTTCCTCATGGGTGGCGTTGAAGCCATGATGATTCGGATTCAGCTTGCTAAACCAAACAATGATTTTGTGAGTGCGGGTTTATTTAATGAACTTCTGACTATGCATGGAACAACCATGATCTTCTTAGCGGCTATGCCATTACTATTCGCATTTATGAACGCGGTTGTGCCACTTCAAATTGGGGCTCGTGACGTAGCGTTCCCATTCTTAAATTCATTGGGCTTTTGGCTATTCTTCTTCGGAGGAGTATTCTTAAACCTATCATGGTTCCTTGGTGGAGCTCCTGATGCAGGTTGGACATCTTATGCCTCTTTATCACTTGCATCGGAAGGACACGGAATAGACTTCTATGTTCTAGGTTTACAGGTATCAGGTTTTGGTACGTTAATCGGGGGGATTAACTTCCTTGTTACGATTATTAATATGCGTGCTCCTGGTATGACTTACATGAGAATGCCTTTATTCACATGGACAACATTTGTGGCGTCTGCATTGATTTTATTCGCATTCCCACCGTTAACAGTCGGTATGTTCATGTTAATGTTTGACCGTCTATTCGGTTCTAACTTCTTTAATGTAGCAGCTGGTGGTAACACAATCATCTGGGAGCATTTCTTCTGGATTTTTGGTCACCCTGAAGTGTATATTCTAATTTTACCGGCTTTCGGTATTTTCTCTGAGATTTTCTCAACGTTTTCAAGAAAGCGTTTGTTCGGATATTCTTCTATGGTATTCGCAACTGTATTAATCGGTTTCTTAGGATTCATGGTATGGGCTCACCATATGTTTACAACTGGTATGGGTCCTGTAGCCAATGCGATCTTCGCGGTAGCTACGATGGCGATTGCTGTTCCTACCGGAATTAAGATCTTTAACTGGTTATTAACAATTTGGGGCGGTAGTATTCGCTTCACTACGCCAATGCTATACGCTGTAGCATTTATTCCGTCTTTCGTTGCCGGTGGGGTAACAGGAGTTATGCAGGCAGCAGCACCAGCGGATTATCAATATCATGATTCATACTTTATCGTAGCTCACTTCCACTACGTAATTGTCGGTGGAGTTGTGTTAGCGTTATTAGCAGCAACTCATTTCTATTGGCCGAAAATGTTTGGAACAATGTTAAATGAAAAGTTAGGAAAAGTGACGTTTGTTCTATTCTTCACTGGTTTCCATTTAACGTTCTTTATTCAACATTTCTTAGGTTTAATGGGGATGCCACGTCGTGTTTGGACGTTCTTACCTGGTCAAGGACTTGACACAGGAAACTTTGTTAGTTCAATAGGAGCAGCATTCATGGCAGCGGGTGTTATCGTGTTATTATTCAACGTTGTGGTGACATCTGTGAAAAACGAAAAAGTTGGAAACGACCCTTGGGAAGATGGACGTACACTTGAGTGGGCAATCGCTTCACCACCGCCGTTCTACAACTTTAAACAAACACCACTTGTTCGTGGGTTAGATACTTATTGGATTGAAAAGATGGAAGGTAATAAAGGGATTACACCAGCTGAACCACTTGGTGATATCCATATGCCTAACGGATCATTCGTACCATTTATGATTTCTCTTGGTTTATTCATCGCTTCTTTCGGAGCAATGTACCATGTAGATGACAAACCATGGGCGCTTCCAGTGTTAATTGCTGGATTAGCCGTTACATTCCTATCTATGTTCTATCGTTCAGTGAAAGACGATCATGGATTCCATATCCATAAAGAAGATTTAATGGATGAGAAAGATAAGGGGGTTAAGGCATAATGCAAGTTGAAGAAAAATTCACACCCCAAACTTGGCCAGAATCACCTGAGCAAGCGACCCTTGAAGGGAAAAATAAATTTCTTGGTTTTTGGTTCTTTCTAGGAGGGGAGACGGTTTTATTCGCTTCTCTCTTCGCAACCTATCTTGCGTTAAAAGATAAAGTTCCAAGCCCAGATCACGTGTTAGCAAAAGATCTTTTTGAATTACCTTTAGTATTCGTTATGACCATGTTGTTATTAACGAGCTCGTTAACGAGCGTGTTTGCGATGTATCATATGAAAAACTATAACTTCAAGCGCATGCAAGCTTGGTTATTGTTCACAGTTCTTCTTGGTTTAGCCTTTTTAGGTTGTGAGATTTACGAATTTAATCATTACTACCATGAGTATAATCACACATTCACAAGCAGCGCATTCGGTTCAGCCTTTTACACATTAGTCGGTTTCCATGGAGCCCACGTAATCTTCGGTTTATCATGGATTATTATTTTAATGGTTCGTAACGCAAAGCGTGGATTAAGTCTATACAACGCACCTAAGTTTTATTTAGCTAGTCTTTACTGGCACTTCATTGACGTTGTTTGGGTCTTTATCTTCACTGTAGTATACTTAATGGGAATGGTGGGATAATTGATGGTAAATAATCAATCAAATTCAAGCAACCCAAGAGTTGATTACGAATACCGACGTAAAAAAAATGCTGAAGAAATGAGAATGCAAGTCGTAACTTTTACTTTAATGATTTTCTTTACAGTCGTTGCATTTGTAGCTGTTGCAGCAGGTTTTTCTAAATGGTTTATCGTTCCATTTATCCTTTTACTTGCATGTGTTCAAGTAGCGTTTCAATTATATTATTTCATGCATATGAGTCATAAAGGTCATGAAGCACCGTCCCTTTTCTTGTGGTCGGCTATAACTATAGCGTTTGTGACAGTTTTAGCATTTGTAACGGTTGTATGGATTTAATGAGAAAGCTAGCCTCTAGGGGCTGGCTTTTTGATTTGTGCGGTCATTGTTTTACTTATATAATGTCATCAACTTGTCAATTGCTAACATTGATAGGTAGCAAGGAGAAAGGTATAATCATTAATAGGGCATCTCTCAAAAATGATCGAGGTGAATAAATAATGCCAATTGGGATTTTTGGATTTCAATCTTTATGGAGTCCTTTGTTTATGCTTGTGCTAGCCTTCATTTCTGTTTTGTTTTTCTTAATAACGGTGAAATGGAGAAAGGATTTTAAAGAAAGTGAACCGTTAACAAAACGTCAAGCAGGTCTATTTGTAACGGCGATCCTTGTATTATATGCTGTCAAAGGCTCTCCTGTTGACTTACTAGGCCATATTATGTTTTCTTATCATATGGTTCAAATGGCTGTTCTTTATTTAGTTGTTCCACCACTTCTCATTAAAGCAATACCATGGTGGGTTTGGAAAGTGGTTATTGAGTTACCTGTGATTAAAAACGTATTTCGTTTGTTTACAAAGCCACTTGTTGCGTTAATTTTTTTTAATGGGATGTTTTCGTTTTACCATATCCCTTTGATTTTTGATTATATTAAAATGAGTGAAACACTTCATGGCTTATACACATTTATTTTGTTTATTTTCGCTATCTTTATGTGGTGGCCATTAGTTAATGAAATGCCAAACAGAAAACAACTAGCTGGTATTAGAAAAGTAGGCTATATTTTTGCTAATGGAATTTTACTCACTCCAGCTTGTGCTTTAATTATCTTTGCTTCTACGCCGCTATATGCGACATATAGTGATGCCGGTTCTTGGCTGAAAGCAATGGAGCTATGTGTACCGGTAACGACATTGCAAGGGCTAAACTTAAGTGGACCTGAATTGTTTTCAAACATGCCTGTCGTTGAAGATCAACAACTCGGCGGTATTATTATGAAAATCATTCAAGAGATTGTTTATGGCTATATTCTGGCTATTGTCTTTTTTGAATGGTATCGAAAAGAGCAACGCGATGAAGAGACGATTACGCAAGAAGCATTGGCTCGTCATCAATCTAATTTGATTAAGTAATTTTGTAAAATGGGTAATCTAAAGGTTGATTGCCCCTATACATACGGAAGAGAGGATACAATATGTCTTTACCTATCCTGCCTACAATTAGTACGTCATTTATCGTGTTAAGTGCGATTTTTGTTGCGATTGGTTGGGCGCAAATTAAACAGAGAAAAATTGAGCAGCATAAAAAAACGATGTTAATGGCAGCTGTTTTTGCGCTGATCTTTTTCATTATTTATGTCAGTCGGACTGTTTTTGTGGGAAATACAGCATTTGGAGGACCAGATGAGATTAAAATTTATTACACAGCCTTTCTAGTCTTTCACATTATTTTAGCGACAACAGGTGCTGTTTTCGGCATTGTGACCCTTCTTACTGGTTTAAAAAATAACTTGATTAAGCATAAAAAACTGGGACCGATCACTAGTGTCATTTGGTTTTTTACAGCGATTACGGGTGTTGCTGTTTATTGCCTTTTATATGTTCTATATAAAGGTGGAGAGACAACATCTGTTATTAAGGCGATATTAGGATTTTAAGCAGGGGGGGTACTCCTGCTTTTTTATTTTGTTTAAAAAGAAAAAGTGCTAGGAGCTTTTCCTAGCACTTTTTAAAGATGAAATTAAATAACGAATGGAGTAATTTCGTTTTTAATATCTGCAAGTAGCTTTTCACAAGTTTCTACTAGAGATGTTGGGAAGTGTTCACCGTCTCCATATTCTACTCCATGAGGATAGTAATGTTTTCCTAATAATGGAGTCATTAATTGAATAACTGCTTCTCCACCGCCGATATCACCTTCAGTAGCAAAGCCTAATACGCGTAAATAGTATGTACCTTCTTTTAATTCAAATTTGCGATCGAATGTGACTCTCTCGTAATCCCATTGTCCAGCATGAACCAATCCGTGTGAACTTAAAATGTACTCTAAGCGGTTAAAATCTAGTTGTAAATTTTCTAAACCAGTATTTTCAAATTTCATAAAAGATTCCCTCCTGAGCTTCTTCGCATATGCCCTTATGCATAGCTTACTTACGCACTTACTTCATTTTAATAATAGTCTAAAAATAAGTTTCTTGCAATGTATTGAAGGGAATGAAAAGATTAATTTTACACGATTATTCAACGAGTGTTCAAGTATTTGCCGAAGAGGAGAAACTTATAGGAGCATATTCCCTAATGTAGTTGTTATCTTCTCGTATGCGTCTATTTAGATAAAGTGTTATAATATCAGTATAAAATGGGGACGCTATTTGTATAGATGAAAGGAAAGGAGGGTTGCATTCTGAGATCGGCAATTAGAATATTAATCGTGATGTCTATCATCTTAATTGTTGGTTTATATACGAATCAAGCAATGGAAGAAAAAGGAGTGCTTGAAGATTCAACGAGTCTTTCTCCTCCAAAGCCAGATTATGATATAGAAGAAGAATTAAAGAGTCAGTCAGAGCCTTCTCCAATTGCTAAGAAGCCTGGGACGGGTGTTGGAGCACTTTTAGGAAAAGAAGCTAACGTATTAATTAAGACGTATGGTGAGCCTATCCGCAAAGACTTGTCTGCTTACGGGTATGAATGGTGGATTTATAAAAAAGATCACCAATATGTTCAATTTGGTGTAGAAGGAAATAAGGTCGTATCGGCTTTTGCTACAGGTGAAACAGATGTGTCTCCTTTTAAGATCGGACAACAATCGGCTGAAATTTTTCGTACTAATTTATTGAATACAGAAATTGTTATTAATATGAAGGAAGGCACGTACCGATTTGAACTGTCAGAGGAAGATTTTAATATTCGTCCACTGATTCCATTAGGTGATATTTATGCGCAATTATATATTGATAAATTTACTGGAACGCTTTCTAGTGTTCGTTTTTTAACAAAAGATAGCTTGCTTAAGCAACGCCCGTATGAAATGGTTTATCGTGGGGATTTGCCAGCAGTCCCTGAACCGCCACCCTCTGTTTGGGAGAAGGTTCAAGCAGGAAATGAACAGCAAATACTAGATTTGACGAATATGATTCGTGATCGATTTGATCTCAATCAATTAATGTGGGCGCCAGATGTAGCAGATGTGGCTAGATTGCATAGTAAGGATATGTTTGAGAAGCAATATTTCGCACATGAATCTCCTTCTGCAGGTGATTTAGGTGACCGGTTAACGAAAGCGAATATCGCATTTCAAACAGCGGGTGAAAATATTGCAGCTAATTATATAGATGGACCAGCTGCTGTGGAAGGCTGGCTTAATTCGGAAGATCATCGAGAAGCGCTATTAGAAGAAGAGTACTCTCTCTTAGGAGTGGGCGTTTATCGCAAATATTATACGCAAAATTTTGTCACTAAAAGGTAGCCGTTTAGGCTACCTTTTTATGATGAATTCTTTTTCACTTTTTATCCTCTAGTCCATAAAGTAATAGTAGCAAATTTATCGGGTGAGGGATGCTACGTGGAGAAGAATGCATTACATCCAGAAGTACAACAATTTAAAAAGTATATGGGTGAGCGACCGGGATTAAAAAGAATGGTGAGGGAAAGAAAGCGAACTTTACAACAATTGTTTGAAGAGTGGTATGAAACGGGTGAAGTAGTTGATGAAGAAAAGCAGGAGAGAGAAACAGATGAAGCTTCTAGTTGGAGTGAAAAAATAGTAGAGACGATTGGGTCTCTGGATGCAAAGAAGTGGAATAGTTACGTGGCTGAATGCCAATCAATATTGGAAACCATTCAATTAATTCTTGCAGACTTGGTTGATCAGGGAAAAGAGAGAAGAGATCCATTTTTGCCTTCAAAAAGGAGGGACTTAGATTGAGACAGGAAGTTATGGGGAAAATCAATAACAATAAAGAATGGTTAGCCTATTTAAGGAAAGAACCGATCTGGTATCGACTGTTAAGTAGAAATCCGTATGATTTAGAGAAGTTTGAACGAGCGAGCCTTCATTATTATAAAAAGACGTTCCCGCATCAAGTAGAACGAGTCAATGATGGGCTGTTATTAGCTTCAGCTTTATTTTCGATGATGAATTCACAAATACCCACACCAACTTCATCAGAAGCTACAAATTCGACAGAGTCATAAAAAAATGATCAATAAAAACGCCTCTTTTTGTTCACACTAAAACAAAAAGATGAGGAGTGTAGAGCATGAGGCTATGGATTGTAGCGATTGTTTTCGTGATGTTAACTGGTTGTAAGCTCAATTTTCCTAAACCAGAAGCGTTATCAACTGTTCCAGAAGTGAAAGAAGTAGAAGCAGAAGGAACAGAAAATCATCATTGGACGGTCAGTCATATGTTAAAAGGACAACAGTTATTTGTTGAGTGTATTGTGGAGAATGTTTCGTTTTCAACGGAAGGAAGACAGGGCAAGGTAATGGGGCGTGCAGCGGTTTATATAGATGGAGCGTTTTATAAAAGCTATGATACAGCTGCTTTTATTGTCAAAGGTTTAGCTTCAGGTAAACATACAATTGATGTGAAACTTGTGGGTGAGAGGAATCAGCCTCTCGGATATGAGAAAACCTTTCATGTAACCATTCCATAAATATTTTTCTTTTGAGGGGAATATGTTAATATAATGGAATGGAGGTGGGCATATTGCTTACAGCTACATTAGAAAAGATTCATACGATGGAGCAAGCGGAACAGCTCGGCCAAATGGTCTTGCTTTCAGATATTGCTGAAAAGTACCGAGTATGTTATTCGCTTTTATATACAACATCTGAAACAAGAGAAAAGATACAACGGTTTAGCCGCCTAAAAGATCTTTATGAGGAAGTCCAACGGTTTGGTCGTTATCATCCGGACTATAGCCGTGTAATGAAAGAGATCAGAGAGGCAAAACGTGACATGGATTTAGATGAGAATGTCGCAGCCTTCCGTGTGGCAGAGAAAGAATTGCAAACACTGTTGGACGAAATCAGTACGCTTTTAGGGCGGTCTGTTTCTGAATCCATTAAAGTTCCTACTGGTAATCCGTTCTTTTCGGCGGGTTCTAGCTGCGGCGGAGGTTGTGGGAGTGGTGGAAGCTGTGGTTGCTCAGCGTAGATGCCATCGGATTCAGTGAGTGATGGTTGCTAATACTTTTCCTTCTGTGCTAGACTTAATGAAAAAGTATTTAGTTGAGGGAGATTATATGTTTATCGAACGGCAGGCTGTGATTGTTTGGCTTCATCATACGAAGCCCGTTAAATCGTTGCGCAAATATGGAAATGTACATTACGTATCAAAGCGAATGAAGTATGCGGTAGTTTATTGTAACCAAGAAGAGATAGAAAAGATCATGGAGAAATTGAACTCTCTTTCATTCGTAAAAAAGGTAGAGCCGTCTTTTAAACCATTTTTGAAAACTGAATATGAAAATTCTAAGCCAGATAAAGCGAAAGAATATGATTATAAAATCGGCGTTTAAAAAAGCAGGAATTTTTCCTGCTTTTTTTAATTTAACGGCGGAATATAGTGATTTAGTCTCAAAATACCAATCAAATATTGATAATACAATGTTTTTTCTGCAAAAATCGTAGAAGGTTTGACATCAAATTGAATGATCACTTTATTTAACGATTCAGCAGCTTCCTGAAATAAATCAAAGCGCTGACTAGGGGTAGAAACCGGGTGAGGAATCCCCTCTCGACATATATACAATGGTTGAAAGTTACCTGGATTTGTCGGCTCTAGCACAACGATAAGTGAAGTGACGGACCTATCCTCTATAACCGAATGCAAGGCGAGCATATGGCGTAAACGGTGTTTATTATTTTGAGCGATTTCGATGAGTTCATATAAATCTGAATACCCCTCACCAAGCTCGATAAATCGTTGGATCAAAAGATACCCTCCATTCTTTTAAGAAAATTCCTTATTCATTGTACCGCTCCCTATCATAAAGCTCAACCACTCTAATAAAAAAGATCATTAAATCCTTTTTTTAGTGGGTACTTTTATGACCTTTCACCAAAAATACAATAAATATGAATAAAGAATAGCTTTTTTAATCAAGAGTTTGCTATCTTATAAGTGTGAATATATGACTAGTTAGGGTGAAGTTTATATGGTAAAAAAAGCCTTGTTATTTAGTTTGTTTTTAATGATTATTTCCGGGGGAATAATATTTGTACAATGGAACGGATATGAAGGAAGTTCTAAAGCGCTTGGTGGCAATGAGCTTGAACAGGAAATTCAAATCATTTATTCAGAGCAAGGGTTTGCTATTCAACAAACATTTCATCATTTACAAATCGATAAGCCGCTAACGCTTGTGTTTCCTATCGATGCAAAAAAAATGCGTTGTGAGACGAAGGAAGGGAAATGCTCCTTGAACGGACTAAGTGCGATGATCATCCCTAAAGATCACACATTTACCGTTTCATATACGTTAAATGCACCTCCTGTTAAGTCTTCGATGTTGTTGACGAATTGGTTTGTTAAAGTGAAGGAAACAGAAATTAAAAAAACATCGATTTATTTAACAGATAAGAAGTTAAGAACGGGTAACTGGTATTCAGGATTGAAAACTACAGGCGGACAAAAAAAAGATCTGATCAGCTATTATGAGTTTCAAGGAAATGGAGAAGCTGATGTACTTTATTGGCAATCAGGTCCGTTAGTCGATGTGAATGCAGGGGTAAATTTAGCTTTATACATGCCACCTGAAACAAAAGCTCCTGAACAGCTAGTTGGTTCATTAAAAAGCTTAGATATTCCTAAGCGAAAAACAATTATTGTAACGAATCAGCATGCTGCTTATTCATCTGATCATTTTCATATTTTAAATAATAGTCAACAGTTGGCAGAACTCGTTAACACAATCCAATTAAACGATATGAAAAATAAGTATCGCTTTAAGGAGTCGGAGGAGTGGTTGGCGGAAATAATGGTTGCCCTTGAGCTTAACCGTGCGTTTGGTTCTCAAAAGTCACAAAAAATGTATCAGTACTTACAACAGCAATTAACGCCCGAAGAACAAGAGACATATAAAGTTGAGGTTTTACAAATGAAGGGTGAACCGATGACAGCAGAGCAATTAGATCGAATGCTTTCTGAGGTGAAAGGACTAGAAACGCACTTCTTTCAGGAAAATCATGACGCAAAGAGCGTAATCAAGCCGTTGCTTTTTGCGGATACTCGTTCAGTCATAGTGAATGGAAAGGTAATGACGTTTAAAGCGATTAATCAAAAAGGAGTATTGTTATTTCCATTCCAGTCGATATTACGTCAGCTTGGATTTGATGTGAAATCACTTTCTAATAGTCAATCATTACTTGTGAACAAAGGTGCAGATACGTATCGTTTTGACCTTGATCAGCATCGTTTTATTTTGAATGAGGAGGACTATGGACTATATGAAAATGCATTAGCCACTTATAATGGTGAACTATACATTGAAGACACTTGGCTTCAAAAAATATTTTTAGTTTCTGTTAATGAGCAAGATGATCAAATTGTCATTGATCCGCTTGATTTGTAATAAAAACAACAAAAAACCTGCTGAAAACAATCAGCAGGTTCCTTCTATTGTCAACAGTTAGACAGAAGGAAAAGGGAGAGGAGAAACCGGAGAAAAGGCATATGGGGAATTATGCTTTCTCCGTGATCGACAACATCCCGAGTGATGTTGTTATCAATAGTATGACCCGCTTTCTGTTTTTTTAAACTAGTAATGAAAGAAATTAGTCAAATACGAAGAAATGGAAATGATCTAGATTCAGTCATAGAATTGTGTTAACATGAATGAGAAAATCTTTATGAATGGTGAATGAATGATGAGAGTAATTTCAGGTGAGCAAAAAGGAATCCCATTAAAAGCCGTGCCAGGTCGAGATACGAGGCCAACAACGGATAAAGTGAAGGAATCCATATTTAATATGATTGGTCCTTATTTTTCTGGTGGACTCGGGCTTGATTTGTTTGCCGGTAGCGGTGGATTGGGCATCGAAGCATTAAGTAGAGGTTTTCAGAATATGATCTTTGTTGATCGTGACATGAAAGCGGTTCAAACGGTGAAGGGGAATGTAGAGAAGTGTGGCTATACTGATTGTTGTGAAGTGTATCGCAATGATGCCGAGAGAGCGCTTAAAGCGATTACGAAACGAGAACTTGTTTTTGACGGAATCTTTTTAGATCCGCCGTACAAAAAACAACAGCTAGAGAAGCTTTTAAAATGGATTGAGGAAAAAAGGTTGTTAGCTTCTGATGGGTTTATCGTTTGTGAGCACGGCTCTGATATTTTTTTGCCCGAGATGATTGGGCAATTGCAGCAAGTGAAAGTGGAGACGTATGGCATCATTCGTGTATCAATTTTTGAATGGTCAGATAAATAAGGGGGAGCGTTAATGGCAAGTATTGCAGTATGTCCGGGAAGTTTTGACCCAATTACAAATGGACACCTAGATATTATTCAAAGAGGAGCGAAAATTTTTGATAAGATTTATGTGGTCATTTTAAGTAATTCTTCTAAAGCGCCACTTTTTTCAGTGGACGAAAGGTTAGAACTTATTAAGGCAGTTACAAAGCATTTGCCGAATGTAGAAGTGGACCACTTCAACGATTTGTTGGTAGAGTACGCAAAAAGCGTAAATGCCAATGCCATTTTGCGCGGTTTGCGAGCTGTATCAGACTTTGAATATGAAATGCAAATCACTTCCATGAACAGAGTGCTAGATAATCATGTAGAAACTTTTTTCATGATGACCAATAGTCAATATTCCTTCTTAAGTTCAAGTATTGTTAAGGAAGTAGCTAAATATAACGCCAACATCTCAGACCTTGTTCCAAAAGAAGTTGAAATCGCGTTAAAAAAGAAGTATCAACACACTTAACATAGTTTACATAAACACCTAGTTTCTCTAGTAAATACAGAGAAACTAGGTGTTTTTTATTGCTTTTTTGTACGTATGTACAAAATCGTATACATCGTTAGCATCATAATCGTAAGTAGCGGTCCGTATTGTTTGAGTAAAATGATCATGTCGTTCATAGGTGAGTGCTGAAGGTTAATGACCGGCAGAGAATGAAGGGTACCACTGTTTTTAACTGAACGTTCATAAACGGGTCCCCAAAGAATGAAAGCAATAGAAGCAGAGTACAAGCCATGAAGAATTCTAGCAAAAAAGAATGGGCGAAAACGAATATCTGATTCCGCTAAAATACTGGCCACTTGTGCTTGCACACTCAACCCACTAAAAGCCAGTATAAAGCTCGTGACAATGGCTTGCTGTAAAAGGGTGCTATCTTGAATTTGGCTAATCATTTGACTCCCAAGCGTAATTTCAAATATACCAGCGATAAAAGGAATAGTGAGCTCAGAAGGTAGTTGAAGCCATCGAAAGACTTCAGCCGCTCCAGCAGCTAATAAAGAAGTAATATGCAAATGAAATAATAGCTTGTTGATGACAGAAAATAGAATAATAAATCCGCCAATCATCAGCAACGTGTGAACAGAAGAAAGGACAGAATCCCCCATTAATTGTCCGATCGGTCGCCGGTCCTTCAGGCGTGCTTGATGCATAGCAGAAAAGGCATTATAGAAAGAGAAGGGGGGAGTATCACCTGCTTTTTTCTTTTCGTCACTTCCGTAAAATCGCATCGTCAATCCGACGAAGAAATTTCCTAAGTAATGAGCACTGGCGAGCAAAATCCCTAAATGAGGGTTGTAAAAAAAGCCGATAGATACCGCTCCGAAAATAAATAAAGGATTAGAAGAGTTAGTAAAGCAAACGAGCCGTTCAGCTTCCGTTTGAGTTAGCTCTCCATTTAGTCTTAAGCGCGTGGCTAGCTTAGCCCCTGAAGGAAAACCAGAAGCCATGGCCATTGCCCAGACAAACCCACCTGCTCCTGGGACTTTAAACAGTGGGCGCATCAGCGGTTCAAGCAACACACCAATAAAGCTGACGACTCCAAGACCAATCATCATTTCTGATAAAATAAAAAAAGGAAGCAATGAGGGGAAAACGATTTCCCACCACATATTTAATCCTCTAATAGATGCCTCGAAGGAAATTTTCGGGAATATTATTAATGAGAAAGCAAACAGACTAATGAAAAACGCTAAAAGAAGGGTCTTTATTTGGGAAGCGGTCAACCTTCATTACCTCCTATCCTGTACATAGACAGCTCCGCTCTGGGATTCACCATATAGTTCAGGTACAATATGATTAATTCAAAATCATTTATACACTTGTCCTGTTTTTTTCAATATACTCATATCATTTAGAAATAGACCATAGCTTATTAGGAAATCCTGAGATGGAGGGGAAAAATTTGCAACAACCAAAAATAGGAGTAGCTCTTGGCTCAGGGGGAGCTAGAGGGTTTGCCCATATCGGTGTTTTGAAAGCATTAACAGAGGCTAATATCTCAGTCGATATGATCGCAGGCAGCAGTATGGGATCGCTTGTCGCGAGTTTATATGCAGCAGGGCAGGATATGGAGCAGCTATACAAATTGTCGAAAGCGTTTAAAAGAAAATACTTTCTTGACTTTATCTTCCCGAAAATGGGGTTAATTGCTGGAAAGAAAATAAAAAGTTTCATTCAAGTGTTAACTCATGGGAAAAATATTGAGGATTTAAATATTCCTGTGGCAATTGTCGCGACAGATATTCAAATGGCGGAGAAAGTTGTGTTTACGGAAGGCTCTGTAGCAGATGCTGTTCGGGCCAGTATTGCGATTCCAGGGATCTTTGTTCCCGAAAAAGTCAATGGACGCTTGCTTGTTGATGGCGGAGTGATTGATCGCGTGCCTGTTTCAGTTGTAAAAGAGATGGGTGCAGACATCGTGATTGGAGTAGATGTCTCTTCTGTCAAAAAAAATGCCGAGATTCAAACTATTTTTGATGTGATTATGCAAAGTATTGATATTTTGCAATTGGAGATTATTGAAAATAGGCAAATTGCTTCAAATGTGATGATTCGCCCACCTGTGGAAATGTATAGTTCTAAAGCATTTACGAATATTCAAGATATTATTGCTGCAGGAGAGCAAGAGGCGAAAAAAAGAATGCCTGATATTATTGAACAGGTTGAGAAGTGGAAGGAGTTACATCATGAAAAATAAATTAACTTCAGTTGCCTTCATTTTGTTATTAACTATTATTGCGACTTCCTTCATTAAGCTTCCCTATTATGTCATGAAACCTGGGGATGCTCATGAGCTAGCGCCGATTGTGAAAGTAACGGGAGGCAACGAAGCGAAGGGAACGCTCATGTTGACGACCATTAAAATGGGAGAGGCAACACCGATCTCTTATGCGATGGCTCAATGGCTTGATTATGAAGAAGTGGTTCCTATTGAGAATGTCCGTAGTCCTCACGAAACAGATCAAGAATATAATATTAGACAAAAGTATTTAATGGATAGCTCTCAACAACAGGCGATTCAAGTCGCTTTTGATGCGGCAAAAAAACCTTATAAATACATTTATGAAGGAGTATATGTGTTGAGTGTTTTTCCAGGAATGCCAGCAGAAGGAATCGTTCAGGCGGGTGATAGGATTGTAGGCATTGATGGAAAGAAGCTCGAATCGTCTAAACAATTTACCGATTACGTGCAAGCTAAGCAGTCAGGTGATACAGTGACGATCCAATTTGTGAGCGACGGGGAAGAAAAACAGAAAAAAATTGCACTAAAAAGCTTCGCCAATAACAGCAATAAAGCAGGTCTTGGGATTAGTTTAACGGATCAAAAGAAATTAATCAGCACACCGGAAGTACAATTGAAAACAGAATCAATAGGCGGTCCTTCAGCAGGTTTAATGTTTAGTTTAGAAATTTACAATCAATTAACGAAGCAAGATATTACGAAAGGCAGAAGAATTGCAGGCACTGGCACGATCGACGCAGATGGGAACGTCGGCCGTATTGGCGGAATTGAACAAAAAGTAGTGGCTGCTGATCGTGCGGGAGCGGAAATATTTTTTGCACCCAATGATGAAATCACGCCTGAATTAAAAAGAAATATTCCTGATATTAAGCCTAATTACGATGAGGCTGTTGAAATGGCTAAGGAAATAGGAACACATATGAAAATTATTCCTGTGAAAACCTTTCATGATGCTTTGGACTATTTAATAGCTAGTTAAAATCAATGAGCTGACCTTTATGAAAAAAGTGTCAGCTCATTCTTTATGGCAGTAAAATAGGAGGCTGCGTGAATTCGCTATTTAAGAGCTGAGGCGTTTGCACACCTTGCATATATACATCAGATGCTTTCATATCTAAAGCGAGTAACTCTTTATGAGCAGCCGCCCTAGCAATGAGAGGGAGTGAGAGCTCTTTTTTGATGGTTTTCATATACGCACGTCCGTGCCCATTCATTCCTAATAGGCGAATATAACGGATAGATGCCATCGCTGCTTTCATTTCTTCTTTCGTTGTGTTCGTGAGGATGTGGACGAGCATTCGTTGAATTCGTGTCCAAGTGTAGCGTTTTGTTTTGACTTGTTCCATAAAATCGATAAAGCTAGGGGCGTGGCGAGCTGTCTCTTTTAAACGGAATTCGATCCCTTCTGTTATTTCATAAATCGATTGTAGCTCCTCTATGGAAGCGGACAGTAGTCGATACTTTAATAACGGCCAGTACATGCTCCAGCTATGGAAAATGTGATGTTCATTATGATACTGTGTCAGTTCCGTCAATGTACTTTCAGGGACAAATCTTTTAATCGATGATACATGTTTAGAATCTGCTATTTCTTTACGTATGCCTGTGGCACTAGCGATGCTGTCAAATGCTAAGCTTTCATCGTGATAGCCAGCTTGCTGGCGTTTAATCGTAAGCGGCTGCATGGGCTCCGTTAATCGATCATTCGCTTGTACATAATGATAACCTAAAATATTGTTAGGCATCGATAAATCAAGTGAGAGAGAATCCTGAAATAGTTGTTCTCTTGCTAACGTCTGTGCTTTCGGAAAGCTATATCCTTCCTTCATATAGGAATGGATTAATGGGTTTAAGGTTGGAGCCGCCGAATTGATCATTTCTAAAGTATCTAGAAAAGGCTCAACTTGCCCATTTTCACTACCGAAGCAAAAGGAATCACAAGCTAATTCCTTTAAAATCGAAATGGCTCCAAAAGAAAAAATTTCAGCTTTTTGCGTGGAGAAGGCATAAGGCAATTCAACAACGAGATCAACCCCATTTTGAAGCGCCATTCGGGTGCGTGCCCATTTATGAATGAGAGCGGGCTCTCCCCGCTGCAAAAAATGTCCGCTCATCACAGCGATCACGACATCAGCATTGGCTGTTTCTCGTGCCTTTTGAGCATGATATAAGTGGCCGTTATGAAAAGGATTATACTCAACAACAATACCAACTGTTTTCATTTAATCGTTCCTCTGTTATAGTTATTTAATATTGATGATGTTATTATTGTCATTTACTGTGTTTTAGTTGTCAATAGCTCCGCTTTTCGAGTCTAAACGTCCGCTTGCGCTTTTCAGTGTGTAAAGAAAATATATTGACAAACGTTTTTGTGAAAGCTATAATTACTTTTGTTGCCTTGAGGTGATAGTGATGAAATGGTCGATTATTCAATTACAAAAGTTTCGTGATAAAGGTTTGATTCTTGATGAGCTTGTAGATATGAGTGTCTTGAAAAATCGAGATCCTCAAATTCGAAATGTAGCTCCTGTTCATGTAACGGGGCGTACGGACATCAGTTCGGAGAAAGTTACCTTTCATTTGCAAGTGAAAGGTCAAATGATTTTACCTTGTTCGCGAACACTTGTTGATGTGGAATACCCGTTTGATTTTCAAATGACTGAAACATTTTTGTTGAAGCCATCTTTGTTCAGTGAATATGGGGATGAAGATGAGATTCATAAGGTGCAAGGAGATGTGATTGACCTAGCACCAATTTTGGAAGAAGCGATTCTTTTGGAAGTACCGATGCAGGTGTTGAGCGAGGATGCTGATCAGCATGTTATTCCATCAGGGAAAGGCTGGGAGTATCATAGTGAAGAGCAACTTCCGAAAGAAGAAAAAAAGGTCGATCCGCGATTAGCAGGTCTGGCTGATTTTTTCAAATCAAATGAGGAATGAAAATTGAGAAGTACCAGCTAATTCTGGCTTCATATACTTACAATCTCTTTTAAGGAGGTGGAAATAATGGCAGTACCTTTTAGAAGAACTTCTACAACTAAAAAGAACAAACGCCGTACGCATTTCAAATTACAAGTACCTGGTATGGTAGCATGCCCGAACTGTGGTGAAATGAAATTGGCTCACCGTGTTTGTAAAGAGTGCGGAACATATAAAGGAAAAGAAGTTGTAAGCAAATAATTTTGTTTACTTATTCGATCCTAATAAAAAAACGTGAAGAGACCATGGCTCTTCACGTTTTTTTATTGAAGATTTCAATAGATTAAGGCTACAATGAGTGAAAGGGGGAGGATGGTTGATGGATTTTCAAATGAAACGATTACATAATGGCATTTTAGAATTTACAATTACGCGACCAGAAAAAAGAAACGCTGTGAATTTTGAAGTGATGGAAGGGTTAAGCCAAGCGATTGAACGTGCGAAAGAACCGGATGTTCGAGCGTTAGTGATTACAGGAGAAGGAAAGCAAGCCTTTTGTTCAGGTGGGGATTTATCAGTTTTTCATGCGCTACGAACAGAAGAGGAAGCATATAGCATGCTTTCGAAAATGGGCAAAATTTTGTACGAACTGACGATTTTACCAAAGCCGACGATTGCGTTAATTAATGGAACGGCGGTTGGTGGCGGTTGTGAAATTGCCACTGCTTGTGATTTCCGAATCGCCAAAGCGGGAGCAAAAATGGGCTTTATTCAAGGAAGTTTAGCGATTACAACCGGTTGGGGTGGAGGAACGCTGCTGTTTGAACGAATCGCTCCTTATCATGCATTAAAATTATTATCGGAAGCGGTTACTTATCGCGCCGAGCAATTAGTCCATATCGGTTTCATTCATCGAGTAGTTGATAAAATCAATGAGGAAGTCGTCGAGCGGTTTTTACAGAACGAAGCTACTATTCATAGCTCGGTATTATCTGCCTATAAGCAAATACAAATTCGAAAATGGGCGTCTAGTGATCTTCGGGGGAGAGTTGAACAGGAGATTAGGCAATGTGCGATTCTTTGGGAGGCGGAAGCTCATCATGAGGCTGTCGTTAGCTTTTTAAATAAGAAATAAAAAATTGGACCATAATGGATGGGTATCCGATATGGTCCAATGACGATTTAACTAATTTTTTGTGTGATGATAGAATTTGGATCCCAAAGTAAACGAGAACTATGCTCTGACAGGGGAACAAAGTTCATTTTTTCCCAGAAACTATTGGACTTCACGCGCGCCTTGGTTAAAATTGGTAAATTAAAGGATTTGGCAAAGTTGACAAGTTGTAAGCCGAAGCCTTTATGCTGAAATTGAGGTAGTACCTCTAGCTTCCAAATTTCAAGGTATCTGTCAGAACCATTTTTTAATAAGTTTGCTCGATTTTGTTTTACATATAAGCACATACGAGCAGCTAGCTTATCTCCGTAGTAAATACCGTAAAATGGGGAGTTGGCATTATCCTCGACCATTGTGATTTGAATTTCTTCTAGCATGGATAGTTCTTCTAACCCATACTCTTTAAAGCTTTTGAATTCTTCTATTGTTTTGAAATTTACTTTTAAATTTTTAACTGGTAATTGCATATGATCTCCTCCTGTAAACATTGAGAATCGTACAATGAATTTTATATTTTCATTATATAATAGAAATTCAGATAAATGAATAGGTTGTCTGATAACGCTTTCATTTTTGTGGAATTACTAAAAGAAATGATCATTTTATTGTGAAAGAGGTAAAAGTTGTGAGAATTGGAATCGTTGGCGGCGGTGCTATGGGCCTTTTGTTCGCCACGCAAATGGCAGAAATAGATTCAACGATCGTATTTACTAAAACGGTTGAACAAGCAAGGACTCTCTCTAAACAAGGGATTACACGTATCGAAAACGAACAAAAAGTTATCCATTGTATCCAAGCAGATATAACGGAACAAATAGATCATTATCAGCTTGATCTTTTATTTATTGCGGTGAAACAATATCAGTTGCCAAGTATTTTTCCTTATCTCCAGCAAGTAAGCGAAGATGTCCCCCTTGTGTTTTTACAAAATGGAATGGGGCATTTACAAGAATTAGATCGCTTGATGCATAGGCATGTTTTTGTGGCAACCGTCGAGCATGGGGTGCTTCGTACAGACCTGGCAACTATTGAAGTGAGAGGACGAAATCGAACGAATATTTCTGCTTATTGTGGGGAGGAAAAAAAGTTATCGCCGTTTTTGAACTTGTTTGAGGCAACGTTCCCGTTCGTTTGGAGAGAAAACCCGAGAGCTATGCTGCTTGAGAAGTTGTCTGCTAATGTCGTGATCAACCCGTTAACAGCAGTATTAAAAGTCAACAATGGAGAGTTGATAACTAACTCGTCTTTTTTGAAACTTGCTGAGACCGTATTTGCTGAATTTTCAGCTGTATTTCAAAATGATGTTCAAGCAGCAATGTGGACGAACGTTAAGCAAATTTGTTTCAAAACCGCCAACAATCGCTCCTCAATGTTAAGCGATTTAGAAAAAAGTCAACAGACGGAAGTAGAAGCGATTGTTGGCTACGTGCTCAATGAAGCAAAGAAGAAAGAAGTAGACGTTCCGTTGCTACAAACACTTTACTGGATGATCAAAGGGTTAGAGAAAAAATCCCTTCATTAGAGTCACAATATTTTTTCTTATTTTCAATAGATGGTATACTCAAACAAGTAAAAATGTATGTAGAAAGGAAGTTCATATATATGGAACTGGATCGGATTTCCATTCCGGCGATTAATCAGTTTGCTTCGCTTTATTTAAAGCAAGAAGCCCCTGTAACGGACTTTTTTCATTATCAATTAACGAAAGAAGATGTGTACCGACAGCGAGTAGCTGATTTAAACAACAGAAGTTTTATGAGAGAGTCTCTCGCAGATTGTATTGAAAGTTATATGGAAGCATTACCAAAGTCTGAAATGGTAACTGTCTCCCTTCGTAAATTAAAGGATGAACGGTCGACCGTGGTGATCGCTGGACAGCAGGCTGGTTTATTGACAGGACCTCTTTATACCATTCACAAAATTATTTCGATCATCAAATTAGCAGAACAGAAAGAAAGGGAGCTTGGTATTCCTGTCGTCCCTGTTTTTTGGATTGCCGGGGAAGACCATGATTTTTTAGAAGTGAACCATGTTTATGTTGAACATGATCAAATGATCGAGAAGAAAACGTATCCAGAAAAAATGTTAGAAAAGCGAATGATATCTGATATCGAATTTGATCATCAACAAATGAAGCATTGGGTGGAAAAGTTATTCGTTAGTATGGAAGAGACGGAATATACGAATCAGTTGTTACGTTTCGTTCATGAAGCGATCGATCGCTCTGAGACGATTACCGACTTTTTTACGAGTTTGATTCACTCCTTATTCAGTCAATATGGACTACTTTTGATCGATGCTGCTTATCCGCCATTGAGACAATTAGAATCATCATTTTTTAAACAGATGATCGAGCGGACGGAAGAGATCACAGCCAGTGTGCAAGAAGCGCAGCAATCGGTGATGTCCCACTCGTTTAAGCAAATGATTGAGCTGTCTCCTCAAGCAGCCAATCTGTTTATTTATGAACATCATGAACGAACGTTGCTTGAATATGACCGGGAGCGGGAATTATTCATTGGGAAAAGCGACGGTAGTCAATATAGCAAAGAAGACTTGCTTCATTTACTTGAATGTCATCCAGAAAAGTTTAGCAATAATGTAGTGACGCGACCATTGATGCAGGAATGGTTATTCCCTACGCTTGCTTTTATTGCTGGTCCGGGTGAAATTGCTTATTGGGCGGAGTTAAAGAACGCTTTTGAATTGTTTGAAATGAAAATGCCACCGATTGAAGCTCGTTTAAACATGACCTTGATTGAACGAAACATTATGAGCGACTTACAGGAGTTAAACATTTCGCTAGCCTCTGCTCTAATTCATGGAGTAGAAAAGGAACGAGAGCTGTTTTGGCAGTCGGTTAGAGATGAGCATTTTCATGAGCTGATTGCGTCCGTTCAAGCGTCTTTAATGGAACACTATGATATGTTTGAGGAAAGAGCAAAACAATTGCATAAAGGTACGCTACCGATCATCCAAAAGAATCGGCAATTTCATTTGCAACAGCTACAATTTTTAGAAAAGAAGACAGATGATATGCTGAAGCGTCAGCATGAGGATGTACTAAGTAAATATATCCGTGTGCAACAGGCATTAAAGCCTGAGGGCGCTCCTCAAGAGCGGGTATGGAATGTTTTCTACTTTTTAAATAAATACGGGCTTGATTTTGTTGATGAGTTAATGAAGTTAGACTTTGTATTTAACGGCGATCATCAAATGGTGAAAATTTAACACATGAACCAGATCTTTCATGAAAAGTGAGAGGTCTGGTTTTTTATTATGTTTGGTAGTTGAAGAAATTGTCAAATTGTTCCGTAAAAAGAACTGTTTTTGCGAATGAAGGCGCTGTGATTACTTGCTAATTTAGAGAATATGGTGAGGAAAAGTGGTTTATGAGCGAATTTAGCGAAAGAAAAAGATGAAAAGTTTTGTTTAAAAGCAGGGATTTAATGGTTTGGACAGAAATCAAAAATAGTGGAGAAAAGCGGGTGGGTGTGGTAAAGTTAGGGAAGAAATCAATCGCTAAAATTGTCGAGATTAAGGTTGATTTTGATATTTATGAAATCGATTGGAATGGTGATTCTTGAACTTTGAACATACAACTGTGTTATTAAAAGAAACAGTAGACGGATTAAACATCCACCCAAATGGAATTTATGTAGATTGTACACTTGGTGGCGCTGGGCATAGTGAATATTTATTATCTCAACTAGGTGAAGAGGGAAAGTTATACGCTTTTGATCAAGACGAAACAGCGATCAAACACGCGAAGGAAAAGCTAGCTCGCTTCGGGGATAAAGTTGTATTCGTGAAAAGCAATTTTAAATATATACGTGAAGAGCTTCAACGCCTTGGTGTCGATAAAGTAGATGGTATTTTATATGATTTAGGTGTTTCCTCCCCGCAACTGGATACCCCGGAAAGAGGATTTAGCTACCATCATGATGCCCCGTTAGACATGAGAATGGACTTAACAGGCGGTGTCACTGCCTATGAAGTGGTCAACCATTGGCCATATGAACAGCTCGTCAGAATCTTTTTTCAGTATGGAGAAGAAAAATTTTCAAAGCAAATTGCTCGTAAAATTGAAGCAGCTCGTGAGAAAAGACCGATTGAAACAACTGGTGAGCTTGTCGAGTTAATTAAAGAAGGCATACCAGCGGCGGCTAGAAGAAAAGGGGGCCATCCGGCGAAAAGAGTTTTCCAAGCGATTCGGATTGCAGTGAATGATGAGCTGGGTGTGTTCGAACAGTCGTTAAAGAACTCCATTGAATTATTGAATTCAAAAGGACGGATTAGCGTGATTACGTTCCACTCATTAGAGGATCGGATTTGCAAAACGATTTTTAGAGCAGCAAGTAAAGGACCGGATCTTCCACCAGGTTTGCCTGTGATCCCTGAAGAGTATCAACCGGAACTAACGTTAATTACTAGAAAACCAATACTACCTTCAGAAGAAGAATTACAGGATAATAACCGTGCTCGTTCGGCAAAGCTTCGTATTGCTGAAAAAAGATAATCGAATGAACAGGGGAGGAGAAGATGAATAATTTAGCAAAAAAGCAGGCTGTCTATTCGAATGAGAAAGCCACTGTTAATAGAAATGAACAATCACAAAAACGTTTTTGGTTCACACCAGGAGAAAAAATCCTATTTTTGTTATTCGCATTGATCATTTGTTTCATGGGGGCGCAAGTTATTTCTACTCAAACAGCTGTCTACGAAGTGAATACAGAGATTCATCAGATTGAAAAGAATATTAAAGAGCAACAGAGGGTAAACAATGACCTGAAAGTTCAAGTGAGTGAAGAAAGCACTTATGAGAAAATATGGAAGAGAGCGAAAGAATTAGGGCTTAATTTGAGTGAACAAAATGTTAAGGTCGTGCAACCACAATGAATGCAAATAAAAAAAATATGAACAGAGGAGCAGCGATATTATTTTCGATATTCGCCTTGCTCTTTTTTGTCTTATTCGTTCGCTTCTTAACGATTCAAGTGTCTGGAAAAGTGGATGGGCACTCATTGAAAAATGAAGCGCTTCAAAAATATTTAAGGACAGATGTTTTAGAAGCGAAAAGAGGGACGATTTACGATCAAAAAGGGGACGTTATCGCTGAAGATACGAGTTCATTTACCCTTGTAGCTATTTTAGATAAGTCGATGACGACCGATCTTAAAAAACCTAAGCATGTGACAGACCGAAAAAGAACGGCTAAAGTGTTAGCTAAGTATATTGACCTTGAGACGGATGACATCGAAAGGATATTAAACAAAACAAAGTTAGACGGAACCCCTCCTTTTCAAGTTGAATTCGGAAAAGCAGGTCGGAACTTATCGAATAAAATAAAGAAAGATATAGAAAATGAAAAGTTACCTGGAATTATATTTATGAGGGATTCAAAGCGTTTTTACCCGAATGGAAAATTTGCCTCTCACTTGATCGGCTTTGCTCAAAAAGCAGATGATGCCAACCATTCGATGACTGGACAAATGGGGATTGAAAAAACGTACGAAAAATATTTAAAAGGTACTAATGGAAAAATACAGTATAAAAGTGATTTATGGGGATACTTATTACCTGGAAAGAAAGAAATGGTCGTCGATCCAGAAAACGGAGACGATATTTACTTAACGATTGATACGAAAATACAAACCTTCTTAGAAGATGCCTTAAATGAAGTGGAAAAGCAGTATAAGCCAGGCAAGGCATTTGGGATTGTGGCCGATGCAAAAACTGGTGCGATCTTAGCGATGAGCCAAAGACCATCATTTCATCCTGGAACAAGAGAAGGGTTGGATCAAAACTGGCAAAATGATTTAGTGGAATATTCATTTGAACCAGGATCGACGTTTAAAATTTTTACATTAGCTGCTGCGATGGAAGAAGGTGTGTTCAACCCGAATGCTTTCTATAAATCTGGTAGTTATAAAGTTGGCCCGAATACTATTCGAGATCATAATGGTGGAAATGGTTGGGGAAGTATCAGTTATTTAGAAGGGGTTCAACGATCCTCCAATGTTGTGATGGCTAACTTATTAGAAAAAATGGGTCCTGATGTATTCAGACAATATTTGGATGATTTCCGTTTTGGTCAAAAGACGGGCATTGACTTACCTAATGAAGCGACGGGGAGTATTCTTTATCGCTATCCGATTGAAAAAGTGACAACATCTTTTGGACAGGGAACAACTACTACTCCTTTGCAAATGATTCAAGCAGCAACGGCGATCACCAATGAGGGAAAAATGATGAAGCCTTATGTCATTGATCAAATTGTTGATGATCAATCAAAAGAAGTAGTCGTTGATCATAAGCCAAAAGTGGTAGGCGAACCGATTTCAAAAGAAACGGCTAAGCAAGTGTTAGATGTATTAGAAACCGTTACTAGTTCTGAACATGGAACGGGAAAAGCGTATCAAATTCAAGGATATGAAGTAGCTGGAAAAACGGGGACAGCCCAAATGCCTAACCCAAAAGGAGGGTATTTAACGGGGCGAAATAATTATATTTTTTCCTTTTTAGGAATGGCTCCTAAAGATGATCCGAAATTAATTGTTTACGTGGCGGTGGCTCAGCCTCAATTGGAAGATGAAGGCGGATCTGCTCCTGTTTCTAAAATATTCAATCCTGTTATGAGAAATAGCTTACAATATTTGAATATCGAGCCGAAGCAAGGAGTTACTGTGAAGACAGTGAAACTAAAAGACTGGACGAAGAAAAAGAAGGACGAAGCGGTCAAATCCTTAGAAAAAGACGGCGCAAAGCCGATTGTCATAGGGAAAGGGCGAAATATTGTTGCACAGCTTCCTGAACCGGAAACTAAGTTGTTGCGGGGAGAGAAAGTGATCTTAAAAACGGATGGCGAATTGACTATGCCTGATTTGAAAGAATGGTCATTACGTGATGTGACGAAGCTTGCTAAGCTTGCGAATATCCGTGTAAGCTTCACAGGAGAAGGTTATGTACAGAGCCAAAATATTCAACCGGGTACAGTGTTAAAGCCGAATCAAAAATTAATCGTGACATTGAAGAAACCGAAAGAAAAACCGAAGAAATAACAGAAAGAAAGCTGCTCAGCTAGGCAGCTTTCTTTTTTTCATAAAAATAATCGTTTTGCATATATTGGATTGAGAATGGAAGGGGGGGCTTGGTTGAAAAGGGCATCGGCTGTTACGGTAAGAAAACGGCTTATCTTTGTTTTATTATCCGGGTTAATGATTTTCTCCATCATCGGTTTTCGTCTGGCATATGTACAGTTTGTCTTAGGCGATGACTTGACGAATAAAGCAAAAGACTTATGGAGCAGAAACATCCCTTTTGAGCCAGAGAGGGGAAAGATTGTGGATAGAAACGGGGTCGCTTTAGCTGATAATAAAAGTGCACCAACCGTTTACGTCGTCCCTCGGCAAATAGAGGATCCAGTCAGCGCTTCTAAACAATTAGCTTCGGTATTAAATATGTCGTCAGCGAAAGCTTATCAAGATGTCACAAAGCAAACCTCCATGGTGAGAATTCATCCAGAGGGGAGGAAGATCTCGTTTGAAAAAGCAGAACAGGTGAGAAACTTAGGGATCAAAGGAGTATATATCGCGGAAGATTCGAAAAGACATTACCCATTTGGGAACAACCTAGCTCATGTTTTAGGATTTGCCGGCATTGATAATCAAGGATTAATGGGATTAGAAGCGTTTTATAATAAGGAGCTAAGCGGTCAAAAAGGTTCCATGAGTTTTTTTTCTGATGCAAAAGGAAAAAGAATGCCACAAATGCCAGATGGTTATACACCTCCCGCTGACGGATTGGATTTAAAGTTAACGATTGATTCAAGGATTCAAACGATACTGGAAAGAGAGTTAGATTTAGCGGAAGTTAAGTATCAGCCAGATGGAGCGGTCGCTATTGCTATGAATCCTAACAATGGAGAGGTTTTGGCAATGGCGAGTCGACCTTCTTTTTATCCGGAGAAATTTCAGGAGGCATCGCCAGAAGTTTTCAATCGAAATTTACCGATTTGGAGCACGTATGAGCCGGGCTCTACGTTTAAAATTATTACTCTGGCCGCAGCGTTAGAAGAAAAGAAAGTGGATTTGTATAAAGACCATTTTCATGACCCTGGATTTGTTACTGTAGGAGGGGCAAGGTTAAGGTGCTGGAAAAGAGGAGGACATGGTCATCAGTCCTTTTTAGAAGTTGTTGAGAACTCCTGTAACCCTGGGTTTGTGGAGTTAGGGGAGCGATTAGGGAAGGAAAAGCTGTTTTCTTATATTCGATCCTTTGGGTTTGGAGAGAAAACGGGCATTGATTTGCAAGGTGAAGCGAAGGGACTATTATTTAAGCTTGATCGAGTAGGACCCGTAGAGCAAGCAACGACTGCTTTTGGACAAGGTGTATCCGTGACGCCAATACAGCAAGTGGCAGCTGTTTCTGCGGCAGTGAATGGCGGCACGTTATATGAACCATATGTAGCGAAAGAATTGGTCGATTCGGTGACAGGAGAAGTGGTCAAAAAGAAAACGCCTGTTGCCAAAAGAAGGGTCATCTCTGAAGAAACATCGAAACAAATTCGTTTCGCTTTAGAAAGTGTGGTTGCGCAGGGAACAGGAAGAAATGCTTTTGTGGAAGGCTACCGAGTTGGCGGAAAAACAGGAACAGCGCAAAAAGCTCGTGATGGGAAGTATCTGAAAAATAATCATATCGTTTCGTTCATCGGAGTAGCACCAGCGGATGATCCGCAAATCGTCATCTACACAGCGATTGATAATCCAAAGGGAACGGTTCAATTTGGCGGAACGGTAGCCGCTCCAATTGTCGGAAAAATGATAGAAGATAGCTTGCAAATATTAAATGTGAAACCGAGAGAAAAGCAAATAGAGAAAGAAGTGAAATGGGATGACCCGGAAGTTGTGAAGGTTCCAAACTTAGTCGGTTTATCAAAGAAGGAACTATCTACACAATTATATAATTTGAAATTAGAAATTTCGGGAAGTGGTCAAAAAGTAGTGCAGCAATCACCGATGCCTGGTACAAAAGTCGAAACAGGCTCGGTCATTAGAATATATTTGAATTAACAGGTTGAAAGAAACCTATTTCCCGTCATATAATTGGCGGGGATTTTCATTTATAATGAAAGCAGTCGCATCTATTGCTTTTTTTAGTTAAAATAGTAAAGGTAATTAAAAAGCAATCAATACATAGGTTGGCAATAAAGAAAGGATTGAAAAAAGTGAAATTATCAGACTTATTAAAGTCACTTCCTTATTATAAAATGATAGGTTCAGCGGATCCTGTAGTTTTATCGATTGAAAATGATCATCGTCAAGTAGTCGATGGTGCTTTATTTCTTTGTATAAAAGGATATACGTTTGATGGACATTCCGTCGCACAAGAGGCGGTCAACAAAGGAGCGGTAGCGATTGTCGCGGAGCAGCCAGTTGAGGTAGAAGGAGCGCCAGTTATTCTTGTATCGAGCACGAAACGAGCGATGGCCGCCCTTGCGGATTTTTATTACGGTTCTCCAACTAAGCATATGAATGTCATCGGGATTACGGGGACGAATGGAAAAACGACAACGAGTCATTTGCTGAATGAAATATTTGCAGAAGCAAAAGAGACGACAGGCTTAATTGGTACGATGTATATGAAGATCGGCGATGAAACGATAGAAACGAAAAACACGACGCCTGAAAATTTGACGCTACAAAGAACATTTAAAGATATGCGTGAGAAAAACGTTACGACGGCGATTATGGAAGTTTCCTCACATGCTTTATTAGAGGGGCGAGTGTGGGGCTGTGATTATGACGTTGCTGTATTTACTAATTTAACGCAAGATCATTTAGACTATCACCATACGATGGAAGACTATCGTGCAGCGAAAGGTTTACTTTTTACAAGGCTTGGTAATACATTCTCGGCAGATAAACCGAAGTTTGCTATTTTAAATGAAGATGACGAAGCATCGTCGGTGTATAAGCAAGAAACAGCGGCTCATCTTGTGACATATGGGATTGATCGTGAGGCGATGTTCCGAGCGGAAAATATGAAATTGACAGCTAGCGGAACTGAATTTGACTTAGTGTTTCCAGAAGGTAGAAAAACAGTTCGTACTAATTTAGCTGGAAAATTTAATGTGTACAATATTTTGGCGGCGATTGCAGCGGCTTACTCACAAGGAATATCAATCGATACGATTTTATCAGCGATTGATAGAATTAAAGGTGTAGCTGGTCGATTTGAGCTGGTGCCGAACGAAGAAAATATTTCCGTCATTGTTGATTATGCGCACACGCCGGATAGCTTAATCAATGTATTAAAAACGGTGAAAGAGTTAGCGACCGGTCGTGTATTTGTCGTTGTTGGTTGCGGGGGAGATCGAGATAAAACAAAACGACCGTTGATGGCTAAAGCAGCATGTGAATTTGCTACGAATGCGGTATTTACTTCTGATAATCCTCGCAGTGAAGATCCTTTAGATATTTTGAAAGATATGGAAGAGGGTGTGCAAGGGGAAAGCTACACGCTCATTGCCGATCGAAAAAAAGCCATCTTTTATGCAATCGAAGCAGCACAGGCAGGAGATATTGTGGTGATTGCTGGAAAAGGGCATGAAACGTATCAAATTGTAGGTGATCGCGTCTTAGATTTTGATGATCGTGCGGTGGCGACAGCGGCGCTTGTAAACAGGAAAGAAGAGGAGAAATAATATGCTAGAGAGAGATGTCTTTTTAACGATGGCGATGGCTTTTATCATTACCGTGGCGATTGCACCGTTGTTTATCCCGTTTTTAAGAAGGTTGAAGTTTGGGCAAAGTATTAGGGAGGAAGGGCCTGAATCCCATCAAAAGAAATCGGGAACGCCGACGATGGGCGGGATTGTGATTTTGCTATCGATCATTATTACGGCGATGTTTATGTCACAAATTTATTCAGGGATCGGCACAGAAACGATTTTGCTATTGTTAGTGACGGTTGGATTTGGCTTGCTTGGATTTTTAGATGACTTTATTAAAGTGGTTATGAAGCGAAACTTAGGCTTAACATCGAAGCAGAAGCTTTTAGGTCAAATCGTGATTTCGATTATTTTCTATGTCATTTATACGAATGCGAATTTATCAACGGAATTAACTTTTCCTTTAACAAATATCACGATTGATTTAGGCATTTTCTATGCACTCTTTTTAATTTTTTGGTTAGTAGGCTTCTCGAATGCAGTGAACTTAACGGATGGCTTAGATGGACTGGTATCAGGGGTTTCAGCGATTGCCTTCGGTGCCTTTGCTGTTATTGCGTGGAGTCAAGGAATGAATGAAACAGCGATATTTGCTTTTGCTGTTGTTGGGGCAGTATTAGGGTTTTTAGTCTTTAATGCTCATCCTGCAAAAGTGTTTATGGGAGATACGGGTTCTCTTGCTTTAGGTGGAGCGATTGCGACCATTTCTATTTTAACGAAAACGGAATTTTTACTGTTAGTGATTGGCGCTGTGTTTGTTGCAGAAACTCTATCTGTCATAATTCAAGTCGTTTCCTTTAAAACGACAGGTAAACGTGTATTTCGCATGAGTCCACTTCACCACCATTTTGAGCTTGGCGGTTGGTCTGAGTGGAGAGTAGTTGTCACTTTTTGGACGGTCGGTGTGTTATGTGCAGTGATCGGAATTTATATCGGAGCGTGGATGTAATTGAAAACAATAACAGATTATCAGCATAAAAAAGTTCTTGTACTTGGATTGGCGAAAAGTGGAGTGAGTGCCGCTCTACTTTTGCATAAGCTCGGTGCTTTTGTGACAGTGAATGATCAAAAGCCGTTAGATGAAAACCCGCAAGCTCAACATTTGCTTGAGCAAGGGATTACAGTGATTTGTGGTAGCCATCCAATTGGGTTGCTTGAAGAAGGGTTTGAAATGATTGTAAAAAACCCTGGTATTCCGTACTCTAATCCACTTGTGAACGGAGCGGTTGCTAGAGGTATTCCTGTATTAACGGAAGTAGAGCTTGCTTATTTAATTTCAGAAGCTCCACTAATCGGTATTACTGGGACCAATGGGAAGACAACAACAACAACCCTTATTTATAAAATATTTGAAGCGGATCGTAAAAAAGCGATTATTGCTGGGAATATTGGCGAAGTAGCTTCTCAAGTGGTTCAACAAGCCACGGAAGAAGACCATGTCGTCATCGAGCTTTCCTCGTTTCAGTTGATGGGCATTGATCAATTCTGCCCGCACATTGCAATTATTACGAATATATACGATGCCCATCTTGACTATCATGGAACGAAAGATGAGTATGTAGGGGCAAAATTAAATATTACAAAAAATCAAACGGAAGAGGATTTCTTTATTGTTAACGCAGATCAAGAAGAATTATTCCAATTAGCCAAACAATCTAAAGCGATGATTGTGCCGTTCTCGACGAAAACGACAGTTGCTAATGGAGCTTATGCAGAGAACGGTGAGGTGTACTTCCGTGGGGAAAATATCATGAAGTTACAGGAGATCGCTTTACCTGGTGCGCATAACTTAGAAAATATTTTATGTGCGATTTCAGCAGTGAAGTTGGCGGGTGTGTCGAATGAGGCGATTCGAGAAGTGTTATCTACTTTTTCTGGCGTCAAACATCGGACGCAATTTGTTCGTGAGCTGAATGGAAGAAAATTTTATAATGATTCGAAAGCAACGAATACGTTAGCGACGAAAAGTGCCCTTGCTGCTTTTGCAGGACCTACTATCTTGCTTGCGGGTGGGTTAGACCGCGGAAATGATTTTGATGATTTGATTCCGTATTTACACAATGTGAAAGCGTTGGTGACATTTGGACAAACGGCAAATAAACTAGCTGAAACTGCTCGTAAGGCAGGGATTGTCGAGGTAGTGAAAGTGGAGGCTATGGCAGAAGCGGTTACTAAGGCGTATCAATTGTCACAGTCTGGTGATACGATTTTATTATCTCCTGCTTGTGCTAGCTGGGATCAGTATAAAACTTTCGAACAGCGCGGAGATATATTTATTGAGGCGGTGCATACACTTAACTAAGAGCCTGTCTTAGTTTAAGTAAGAGCGTGATGGACAAGGCTCTGATTCTATGAATTAGAGGTGTTTGTCATTGTCGGTAAAAAAGTCTGCACCTGACTACTTGTTGCTGATTATTATTTTGTTATTGCTTACTATTGGAATCACGATGGTGTATAGCGCTAGTGAAGTATGGGCTAAATACAAGTTTGATGATCCTTTCTTTTTTGCTAAAAGGCAGTTGTTATTTGCTGGTGTTGGCCTTGGTGCGATGTATTTTATTATGAATGTGGAATATTGGACTTGGAGAAGGCTTTCAAGGATTGGGATCGTCATCTGCTTCATCCTGTTAATTCTAGTTCTTATTCCTGGCGTTGGAATGGTTCGGAACGGTTCTCAAAGCTGGATCGGAGCTGGGGCCTTCTCGATTCAGCCTTCGGAATTTATGAAGCTCGCTATGATCATTTTTTTATCTGGATATTTAGCAGACAATCAAAAATATATGATGGAGTTTCGTAAAGGATTAGTGCCTGCCCTCGCGCTCGTGTTTACTGCTTTTGGATTAATTATGTTACAGCCGGATCTCGGGACGGGTACGGTCATGGTTGGTACTTGTGTCGTGATGATCTTTGTGGCAGGGGCAAGAATTTTTCATTTTGCGATGTTAGGTATGGTCGGTTTAGTGGGATTCGTCGGGTTAGTGTTATCGGCTCCTTATCGGATGAAACGGATTACTTCGTTTTTAGATCCTTGGTCTGATCCGCTAGGAAGTGGTTTTCAAATTATTCAATCCCTCTATGCGATCGGACCAGGTGGCTTGTTTGGATTAGGAATAGGCGAAAGCAGGCAAAAGTATTACTATTTGCCTGAACCACAAACAGATTTTATTTTTGCTATTTTAGCAGAAGAGCTCGGCTTTATTGGTGGCATTTTTTTACTGCTGCTATTTTCTCTTTTGCTTTGGCGCGGGATTCGCGTGGCGTTAGGAGCTCCGGATTTATTCGGTAGCTTTTTGGCGGTAGGGGTGGTGGCTATGGTGGCTATTCAAGTGATGATCAATGTTGGAGTTGTGACAGGACTGATGCCGGTGACTGGTATTACGTTACCGTTTTTAAGCTATGGTGGGTCATCGTTAACATTGATGCTTGCCGCTATGGGCATTTTATTGAACGTTAGTAGATATTCACGGTATTAAAAAAAGAAGCCTTTTAAGGTTTCTTTTTTTTGAGAAACAGTTGATGGGGAGTTAGATGATTAAACCTCTAATATTTTTATTAGTTCAGTTAAAAGATAAAATGATTTCTTTCGCTTTTAAAGGATATTGATTGATTATCGCGAAATATTGATTTAATATGAGAATGCACGAATTATGATATGGCTTGTTTTTTAAGCGATGTAAATGTAACAATTAGATGAAAATTGCTACATTTTTTTTGATTTATTTTCAATTAGACTAAAGCTATATTTATATAATAAGAAAATGTAGTATGATAGTAAAAGCTTTCAAGAAGTTATTTTTTTGAAATATACCAATACTTGAGAGGGCATATATTAATTTGAGGTGAAAATAGATGAAGGTTGTTGTTAGTGGCGGGGGAACTGGAGGTCATATTTATCCAGCTCTTGCTCTTATTCGAATGATAAAGGAAAAACATCCTGAAACATCCTTTTTGTACATTGGAACAGAAGCGGGATTGGAGTCTAAATTAGTAACGAGAGAAGCTATCCCTTTTCGAACAATTGAAATCACTGGTTTTAAACGTTCGATATCGATGGAAAATGTAAAGACTGTGATGCGCTTTTTAAAAGGAGTTAGCGAGTGTAAGAAAATGTTGAGGGAATTTAAACCAGATGTTGTTATCGGCACAGGCGGTTATGTTTGCGGGCCTGTTGTGTATGCAGCTTCAAAGCTTGGAATCCCAACAATTATTCATGAGCAAAATAGTGTACCAGGCTTAACGAATAAGTTTTTGAGTAAGTATGTCGACAAAATCGCTATTTGCTTTCAGGAAGCGGAAACGTTTTTTCCAAAAGAAAAGGTTGTGCTTACAGGAAATCCTCGTGCATCAGAAGTGGCGAACGCCAAACCATCTGGCGGTTTGAGCGAGTTTGGTTTAACGAACGATAAGAAAACGGTATTAATTTTTGGAGGAAGCCGTGGAGCACGTCCAATTAACGAGGCGGTCATTCAAGCGCTACCAACCATTGCTAGTCGAACGTATCAAGTCCTTTATATTACCGGTGAGGTTCATTATAATCAAGTGCAATCGGAAATTGAGAAGGTAGGAAAGCCGAAAAATGTAGCGATTGCTCCGTTTATTTACAATATGCCTGACGTGCTTGTTGAAAGTGATTTAGTATTATCACGAGCGGGAGCAACGACTTTGGCTGAATTAACTGCTTTAGGTGTACCGAGTATTCTTGTGCCAAGTCCTTATGTGACTAATAATCATCAAGAAAAAAATGCTCGTTCACTCACTGACCATCAAGCAGCTAGTTTATTACACGAAAAAGATTTAACAGCAGAAACGTTAATTAAACATTTAGATGCTATATTATTAGATGAAAAAGAATTGAAAACGATGAAACGAGCGGCTGAAAAATTAGGAATTAAAGATGCATCCGATCGTCTATATAAAGTGATGCTCCAATTGACAGGGAAAAGCTAAGAAAGAGCCTAGCATTTGGGTGAAATGCTCTCTCTGGCGACATTTAATATGAGATGGGGTATGTTGTTTCTATTTTTATAAACAGTCCGTTTGTCGGGAGGAACAGGCATGGAAAAAGGAAAGATCATTTCAATTGAAGAGCGAATTCCGAAGCTGAAAAAGTTGAGAAAACGAAAAACAAATCGGCGTCTTGCTAGCATCATTTCGCTCTTTTTTCTAATTGTGATTACCATTGTCTACTTTCAGTCTCCCCTTAGTCGAGTACAGCAAATTGATGTAATTGGCAACCATTTTTTATCTAAAGATGAAGTGATCGAAACAAGCGGGCTTCGTGAGGAAAGTAGCGTGTGGAGTGTGAACAAACAGGGAGTAGCTGAACAACTACAACGTCATCCGAAAATTAAAGAAGCAGTCGTCTCTTTTTCCTTTCCGAATAAATTAGTGATTAAAGTAGAAGAGAGAGCTAAGCTTGCTTATTTATCAAAAGGAAGGGGCTTTTACCCTGTTTTAGATAATGGAACCGTGTTAAAAACAGCCACAACGCAAACTTTAGATGAGCTTCCGGTACTTCATGGATTTAAAGAAGGAAAAGTGTTAGATGACATGATGAATTCTTTAGGGGATTTGCCAAATGAAATTACTAATTCAATCTCTGAAATTTATTATAAACCTAAAAAAACAGACTCCTATCATATTCAATTATTTATGAATGACGGATTTGAAGTCTCGGCTTCATTGAAGACATTTTCTGACAAGATGGTGTATTATCCATCGATTGTAAGTCAACTAGACCCCAATGTTAAAGGGGTCATCGATATTGAAATAGGCTCATATTTCAGGGCATACGATGCGAAAACTGGTGACCAAGAAGAACAATCACCAGTAGATCCATAAAGATTTAAGGTTTTAATCTTTAACAAACAAAATTTTGTTTGTTCTTCCTCTTTATTGGGTGAGGTTTGGCTTTTCTAGGTTTACATCTTAGTGTAGACTTAGAAATAACAGTTGTTCCTTTAAAGGGGTTAAGATAAGTCATTTTGTTTTCTGAAATTTAAAATGGAAAAGACTGAAAAAACGATGAATATTAAAAGGGAAATTTGTTCAAAATGACGAATACTCTCTGTATAAAAATGAATAATGAGTAGTTATATTGTTGTTCGATCAAAGAGTTGTTTGGAGGTAAAGGAGGTGCCAAAGAATGAACAGCAATGAGATTTTGGTTAGCCTTGACATCGGTACATCCGCCATAAAGGTCATTATTGGAGAAATGGTTAATGATTCTTTAAATATTATCGGTGTTGGGAGCGTTAAATCTAAAGGAATTCGAAAAGGTTCCGTGGTGGATATAGATGAAACCGTTCATTCTATTAAAAAGGCAATTGAACAGGCCGAGAGAATGGTTGGTATGGAAATTAAGCAAGTGATTGTAGGGATTGCTGGTAATCACGCGCTTTTGCATCCATGCAACGGTGTTGTCGCTGTATCTAGCGAAAATAGAGAAATAACAGATGAAGATATTATTAGAGTAATGGATGCTTCTCAAGTGATGTCTATTCCTCCTGATCGTGAAATCATTAATGTCATTCCTAAGCAGTTTATTGTGGATGGTTTGGATGAAATTATGGATCCACGAGGAATGATCGGAGTCCGTTTGGAGATGGAGGGTATTATTGTAACGGGTTCTAAAACATTTTTACATAATACGTTGCGTTGTGTAGAACGGGCTGGTCTAGAAATTATGGATATTGTGTTTCAACCACTAGCTGCTGGGGAAATTGCTTTATCAAAGGATGAACAAAACCTAGGAACAGTTTTAGTCGATATCGGCGGAGGTTCTACCACGGTTTCTGTCTTTAATCAAGGTTATTTAAAAGGAGCGGTTGTTTTTCCAATTGGTGGCGATCACATTACAAAGGATTTATCCATTGGTTTACGTACTTCGACGGAGGATGCCGAGCAAGTAAAGCGAACTTACGGTCATGCTTTTTATGACCTCGCTTCTGAAGAGGAAGTATTCAGTGTTCCAATCATAGGAAGCGATCAGCAGCAACAATTTAACCAACTTGAAATTTCTGATATCATTGAGGCTAGATTAGAAGAAGTGTTTGAAATGGTGATTGAGGAATTGAGACATCAAGGGGTTCATGATGTACCTGGAGGTTTTGTTTTAACTGGAGGTACATCTGCCATACAAGGTATTCTTGATTTAGCGCAAGATGTGTTCCAAAACCGTGTTCGCGTAGCTATTCCTGATTATATCGGAGTAAGGGAACCGCAATATACGGCGGCAGTTGGTTTAATTAAATATGCGTACAAAAATGCTAGATTGCAAGGAAGAAATGTAAGTACAACTCTAGAGCCAATGACTGTAACTGAAACGCGGCCGAAAGAAGCCCCTCAGCCTAAAAAGGTGAAACCCGAGAAGACAGAAGATCAAAAATTGACTTCGAAAGTAAAAAAATTCTTCGGCTACTTTTTTGAAGAATAGTCATCATAGAGAAATAACGACGAATTAGGAGGATTTGTCATGTTGGAGTTTGATACTAATTTAGATTCATTAGCAACAATTAAAGTTATAGGTGTAGGTGGCGGCGGAAATAATGCTGTGAACCGTATGATCGAACATGGGGTTCAAGGAGTAGAATTTATTGCCGTTAATACGGACGCCCAAGCATTAAACTTGTCAAAAGCAGAAATAAAAATGCAAATTGGTTCGAAGCTGACTCGTGGACTTGGTGCAGGTGCGAATCCTGAAGTTGGAAAGAAAGCAGCGGAAGAAAGCAAAGAGCAAATTGAAGAAGCGTTACGTGGAGCGGATATGGTATTCGTTACAGCAGGAATGGGTGGAGGAACAGGAACTGGAGCAGCACCTGTAATCGCTCAAATCTCTAAAGACCTTGGAGCATTAACTGTTGGGGTTGTTACACGTCCTTTTACGTTTGAAGGTCGTAAGCGTGCCACACAAGCAGCAGGTGGAATAGAGGCGATGAAGGCCGCTGTCGATACGCTGATCGTGATTCCGAATGATCGTCTATTGGAAATTGTCGATAAGAGCACGCCGATGCTTGAAGCGTTTAGAGAAGCCGATAATGTTCTTCGACAAGGGGTCCAAGGTATTTCGGATTTAATTGCTACTCCTGGATTAATTAACCTTGACTTTGCTGATGTGAAAACGATTATGTCGAATAAAGGATCAGCTTTAATGGGGATTGGGGTAGCTTCGGGCGAAAATCGTGCAGCTGAAGCAGCTAAAAAAGCGATTTCTAGTCCGTTACTTGAAACGTCTATTGACGGTGCACAAGGTGTGATTATGAACATTACTGGTGGCACGAATTTAAGCTTGTATGAAGTTCAAGAGGCAGCAGACATTGTAGCTTCTGCTTCTGATCAAGAAGTGAATATGATCTTTGGTTCTGTCATTAATGAAAATTTAAAAGATGAAATCGTGGTAACAGTGATTGCGACTGGATTTAAAGAATCTGCTCTGCAACCACCAAAGCAGCCCCGTACTGGGTTTGGTCAAACAAAGCCACAACCATCGACAGTCACTCCAGCACCTAAACGAGAAGTGAAGCGTGAAGAGCCTGTTCAACAAGATATGCCGCCAAGACAGCACTCTCAGCCGGTAGAAGATACACTCGATATACCAACTTTCCTTCGCAACCGTAATCGACGTCGATGATTCAAGGGGAGTGCTCTTAATAACTAAAATTGAAATTAATGGAAAAGAGTAGACTGAAAGGTGCTACTCTTTTCTTTTTAATTATAGGATAATAGTTCTACTTATGCAATTTATAACTAAAAACGTTTGACAAACTTCGAAAGCTTCCATGAAAAACTCTTCTTTTTTTCTTCCTAATTGTGACAGACTTCTATTGCAGTGTCCTCTATACTTAAATCAATTCAGCTGCTAACAATTTATTTTCCAGGAGGAGGGACGGCGTGATCCTTTATTTAGATGCCTTGTGGTTACTGAATTTCTTAGCGGATTGTTTATTACTTTGGATGAGTGCTATATTTTTGAAACGTTCAGTTAAAGGGTATCGTCTAGTGCTAGGTGGGCTAGTTGGATCTATGAGTGTGTTTTTTATTATCAGTCCCTGGATGGAATTGACTGGACATCCGATATCTAAGTTGGCTTTATCTATTAGTATGGTGCTTGTTGCGTATGGTTTTAAGCGCTGGAAATTTTTCTTTGCTAATTTAATGGCTCTGTATTTTTCTACTTTTTTAACGGGCGGGATGCTTTTAGGGGCCCATTATTTTATTCAATTTGATATGAATATTGAGTCTAACGTGTTTCTAGCAAGTTTACGTGGTGTTGGTGATCCGATTAGCTGGATCTTCGTGATGTTTGGTTTCCCATTAGCTTGGTACTTTGCTAAAAACAGAATGGACGACTTTCAAACGGCGCAAATACAGTATGATCAGTTGATGGACGTGACCATTGAAATGAACGGCTTAGTTTTACTCGTTAGAGGGTTAGTGGATACGGGTAACCAATTGCAAGATCCGATCTCGAAAACGCCGGTGATGTTAGTATCAACAAAAGGATTAGAAGAAAAACTCCCAAGCGAGATTATCGCCAACTCTGATCAACCAGAACGATTATTATTGGATGAAGGGTGTCTTCCGACTGATTGGCTGGAAAAAATGAGAATCATTCCCGCGAAATCTGTAGGGAAGGCCCAACAGTTGCTACTTGCTTTTAAACCGGACAAGGTACAGATCTGTAATGGGCACAAGCAAATTGATGTAAATAAGATATTAGTGAGTTTTACAGCTGTACAGTTGTCTTCAGATGATCAGTTTTCCTGTATTCTGCATCCTAAAATGGTTCTTCCTTTTTCTTATGAAGAAGTTTCTTAAAGCGGTTTCATTCTGTCTATATCAGTTTATTAAGAGGGAGGTTTCTTTATGAAAGGTCTACGAATAAAAATGGTGTATTACTGGTATAAACTTCTCATTAAACTAGGTTTGAAAACGGATGAAATATACTATATCGGCGGTAGTGAAGCTCTCCCGCCACCTCTTTCAAGAGATGAAGAAGAAAAGTTGTTATCCAAATTGCCAACCGGAGATCAAGCCGCTAGAGCGTTGTTGATTGAAAGGAATTTGCGATTAGTCGTTTATATCGCCAGAAAGTTTGAAAATACAGGTATCAATATTGAAGACTTAATTAGTATTGGGACGATTGGGTTAATTAAAGCAGTCAATACGTTTAATCCCGAAAAGAAAATTAAACTAGCTACTTACGCTTCTCGGTGTATTGAGAATGAAATATTAATGTATTTAAGAAGGAATAATAAAATTAGGTCAGAAGTTTCCTTTGATGAGCCATTAAATGTTGATTGGGATGGCAATGAGTTATTACTTTCAGATGTTTTAGGTACGGAGAACGACATCATTACGAAAGATATTGAAGCAGGGGTAGACCGAAGCTTGCTATTTAAAGCGATGGAGCAGCTATCAGATAGGGAAAAGCAAATCATGGAACTAAGATTTGGTTTAAGGGGGGGTGAGGAAAAAACTCAGAAAGATGTAGCGGACCTTCTGGGGATTTCGCAATCATATATTTCTAGACTAGAAAAACGAATCATTCATCGACTTCAAAAAGAATTCAATAAGATGGTGTAAGAGCGGGACTAGCTCCTTGCGATAAGTCAACATCGATTCACTATCGTTCATCGTGTTTCCTTTATCTCGATCGGCTCGTTCCAGTCCATACGTCGCTGAACAGCGCCTTCCGCTTTTCTAGGTGTCCAGCTCCGCCTCCTAGACACTCGAGTCAAATGCCAGCCTGACTGCATGGCTGAAGAACGCCATTCCGTCATTCTGTCATTTGCTTGTCGTGTCTGGACAGTCGGCTCTGCTTTTCTTTTTATGCATAGTTTTCTTTTTGCAGGGAGATACTGTGGTTGTACAGCAGTTCCTGCAAGGAGGGGATTTTTCATAATGGCGCGTAATAAGGTTGAGATTTGCGGTGTGGATACTTCGAAGCTCCCTGTGTTGAAAAATGAAGAGATGAAGGTGTTGTTTAAGTGTCTTCAGGCGGGTGAGTGGTCAGCGCGTGAGACACTTGTGAATGGGAATTTGCGACTTGTGCTAAGTGTGATCCAGCGCTTTAATAATCGCGGCGAGTATGTGGATGATTTGTTTCAAGTAGGCTGTATTGGTTTGATGAAATCTATAGATAATTTTGATTTAAGTCATAATGTACGATTTTCTACTTATGCGGTACCAATGATTATCGGTGAAATTAGAAGGTATTTACGGGATAACAACCCTATAAGGGTCTCTCGTTCTTTAAGGGACATTGCTTATAAGGCGTTACAGGTGCGAGAAAAGATTATGACAGAGACCTCTAAGGAGCCGACAGCAGAAGAAATTAGTAAGGAGCTTGGCTTGACAAAAGAAGAAGTTGTTTTTGCACTTGACGCGATTCAAGATCCGGTCTCATTATTTGAACCTATTTATAATGATGGTGGAGATCCGATATTTGTGATGGATCAATTAAGCGATGAAAGTCACAAGGATACGAATTGGGTAGAAGAAATAGCCTTGAAAGAAGGATTGAAAAGGTTAAATGAGCGCGAAAAAATGATTATTCGCAAACGGTTTTATCAAGGAAAAACGCAAATGGAAGTAGCCGATGAAATTGGCATTTCGCAAGCTCAAGTTTCTAGGCTTGAAAAAGCAGCTATTAAACAAATGAATAAAAATATTAACTAATATTCTCCGTTTGACTCTGAAGCGACCTACGCAAGAAGAGTCTTATTTTTTTATGTCCGCATATAATGAAAACAGTAAATATATGAGCGGGGGGACAAACAAGTGAGTAGAATATCAGAATTCCAACTAAAAGACATTGTGAACGTCGCCAACGGAAAGAAGCTTGGAAATATTACAGATATTCATTTGAATTTGACAGCCGGTACGATCGATTCTATTGTCATCAGTAGAGGAGGAAAGATGTTTGGTTTTTTTGGGAAAGAAGAAGAGATTGTGATTCCTTGGCCGCAAATTGTTAAAATTGGAGAGGACGTCATTCTAGTTCGCCACTCTGCTACTATTAATTCTATTGAAGCGACATCAAAAGAGGAATAATTTCTTTTTTCCTTGACATGTCGAACGTAATTTTATGTTAAACTAGAGGAAAATCATCGGGAGTATGAAAAATGAAGGAACCGTTTGTTTCTGTTCATAATAGTATATATGTCATTAAAGAATGGCAAGATCTAGCTCCAAACCTTGTCGCAGGCTTTACTACAAAAGAAGGTGGACTAAGTCAAGGAGCTTTTAAAAGCTTGAATGTCGGGTTTCATGTTCATGACTGTTTAGAAGACGTGTGTGGAAATCGCCAACTATTAGGTGAGGTTTTGGAATTTCCAGCATCCAATTGGGTAGGGGCTGTTCAGACGCACAATCATCGAATTGTTGAAGTCGGGAAAAAAGATAAAGGAAAAGGTGCACTCGATTACGACACAAGCTTCGAAGCAACAGATGGCTTTTTTACAGATGAAAAAGGAATACTGTTGACGTTATGCTATGCCGATTGTGTACCTCTTTACTTTTTTTCAAACAAGTCGAAGAGAATAGGAACGGCACACGCTGGTTGGAAAGGGACAGTGTTAGGAATTGGGTTTGAAATGGTGAAAAAATGGCAGGAAGACGGCATTCAACCAGAAGACATTGAGGTTGTCATCGGGCCATCGATATGTAAAGAGTGTTATGTCGTTGATGACCATGTAATAGAGAGAGTTCGTCAATGGGTGGATTCAGAAAAGGAAATACCTTATGCGTCAGTTGATGGACGAAAGGGTCAGTATCATTTATCGTTACAGTTACTCAATAAATTGATTGTTATGAAAGCTGGCATTCCGCAAGAAAATATTAAAATAACTCATTATTGTACAAGTTGTCATAATGAATTCTTTTCCCATCGCCGTGACCTTGGGAAGACAGGGAGAATGATGGGGTTCATTGGTTGGAAGGAGAAATAAGTACCATGAAAGTAATAGATAATTTAAAAGATATTCAAAAGAATATCGAAAAAGCTTGTCAAAAAGTAGACAGAGATCCCGCTGACATCAAATTGATCGCTGTTACAAAATATGTATCAACAGAGCGAGCACAAGAAGCTCTTGAAGCAGGCATTGTTCATCTTGGTGAAAATCGAGATGAAGGACTGTTGAAAAAATGGGAAGTGTTAAAGGATGAACCTGTTTGGCACTTCATAGGTAGTTTGCAAACGAGAAAAGTGAAAAATATTATTGACCATGCATCATACATACATTCTCTTGACCGTTTGTCGCTTGCTGAGGAAATTAATAAGCGGGCGACTCAATCGATGAATTGTTTGATTCAAGTCAATGTATCCGGAGAAGAGTCCAAACATGGCCTGCATCCGGAAGAGGTTATTCCTTTTGTTCAGCAATTAGCGCAATTGGAAAAAGTGAACGTGTGCGGCTTAATGACGATGGCACCTTTAACAGAGGATGAAGACTTGTTGCGCAACTGTTTTAAACAATTAAAGCAGCTACAAGAACAGGTGCAGAAACTGGGGTTAACGTATGCGCCGTGTCAAGAGTTATCAATGGGAATGAGTAATGACTATACAATTGCCGTTGAAGAAGGAGCAACAATGATTCGGATTGGTACGGCTCTTGTTGGGGAATAGAGTCCGGGAGGTGGAATGATGGGAATCAAGTCTAAATTTAAAGAATTGTTTTTTTTGGATGATGAGGACTATCAGCTAGAAGCAGCGACAGATGAAGTGGAGCAGGAAGAGGTTAAGCAGCCTAAGTCTGCTAAGAAAAATGTAGTGAGTTTGCAAAGTGTACAAAAGGCTTCAAAAGTGATTCTTTTTGAGCCGAGAGTATTTGCAGAAGCACAGGAAATTGCTGATCATTTAAAGAGTAGAAAAGCAGTGATTGTGAATTTGCAACGTATTCAGCATGATCAAGCGAAGCGAATAGTTGATTTTTTAAGCGGTACCGTCTACGCTATTGGTGGGGAAATTCAACAGTTAGGCCCGAAGATTGTTCTTTGTACACCTGATAATGTGGAAGTGTCAGGGAATATATCGCAATTTTTACCTGAAGAAGATACTGATAATTCGAGGTGGTAGTAAACAATATGCAAATTGTCTTTGAGCTTTTAATTAGAGCGATTGAACTTTATTCTTGGGCATTAATTATTTATATTTTAATGTCTTGGTTTCCGAATGCACGGGAAACGAGCATTGGGCGATTTTTAACGAAAATATGCGAGCCTTATTTAGAGCCGTTTAGAAAGATCGTTCCGCCACTGGGCATGCTTGATTTATCCCCACTTGTTGCTTTTTTAGTTCTGAACTTAGCGACAAAAGGGGTTTATCAATTAGGGATGTGGATCATTTAATCGTTATAACTGAGAAAGGGGGAGAAACTATCCCCCTTTTTTGCATCGATCAAAGGAGCAAAGATCATGTCTATTTACCAGCATTTTCGATCAGAAGAAAAAGAGTTTATTGACCAGGCGCTACAATGGAAAAGTGAAGTGGAACAAATGTATGCCCCTAAACTGACGGATTTTCTAGATCCTAGAGAGCAGGAGATCGTGCAGACGGTCATCGGTCGCCATAGCGAAGTCAAGGCTGTTTGTTTCGGTGGAGCAATGAATACAGAAAGAAAACGAGTGTTAATTACACCAGAATATTTTCAGCCTGAAGCGGAAGATTTTGATATTACACTATACGAAATTTCTTATCCAGAGAAATTTTCCTCGATCGAGCATTCACAAATTTTGGGGAGTTTAATGGGAATGGGATTACGTCGTGGGAAGTTTGGCGATATTTTAACAGATGGTCAGCGTTTTCAATTTCTAGCAGCGAAGGAAGTCGATAGCTATATTCAGTTAAACGTGAGCCATATCGGAAAGGTAGCTGTTCGTTTGCAGGAGAAAGTATTTGAAGAAGCGTTAACGAAAGTGGAAGAATGGAAAGAAATTAATACAACCGTTTCCTCCTTACGACTGGATGCGGTGATCGCCGCTCTGTCTCGTTTATCGCGACAAAAAGTGCAAACTTTAATTAAATCAGGTATGGTGAAGGTTAATTGGAAAAAGATTGAAGATCCTACTTTTGAATGTTCAGTAGGTGATGTGTTTTCTATTAGAGGAATAGGTAGAAGTAAATTTTTAGCAAATGAAGGGAAAACAAAGAAGGACAAATGGCGGATTATACTAGGTCTTTTGAAATGAATTATGAAAATTTCACGATTTTTACCACAAGCAATTAAAAAAGCATTATAATATGTAGCATGATGAAAAAAAGTCGGTTTTAGATCCGTAGTGGAGGTGGGCTAATGCCTTTAACGCCGTTAGATATACATAACAAAGAATTCAGTCGAGGCTTCCGTGGGTACGATGAAGATGAAGTCAATAGTTTTCTCAATCAAGTGATTAAAGATTACGAACTGATTATTCGTGAGAAGAAAGATTTAGAAGAGCAACTTGCCGCACAAACTGAAAGGCTTGATTATTTTTCCAATATTGAAGAGACATTGAATAAATCGATTGTCATTGCTCAGGAAACTGCGGAAGAAGTGAAAAGAAACGCTCATAAAGAAGCGAAGTTATTAATTCGTGAAGCTGAAAAAAATGCTGATCGCATTGTAGATGAATCTTTAGCTAAAGCGAGAAAGATTGCGATTGAAATTGAAGAGTTGAAAAAGCAGTCTAAAGTGTTTCGAATGCGCTTTAAAATGTTAATGGAAGCTCAGCTTGATTTATTAAGCAATGATGACTGGGATGCCTTGATGGAGTTTGAAGTGGATGCCGAAGAATTAGAAAAGTTAAGTGAAGAAGGCGTCTAAGCTTGACGAGAGAGCGTTCAATTTCTATAATTGAAGCATTATCAACTATATATTTATGCGATGACAGGGAAAGTACATGTCTATAGCTTTTGCAAGCGAACTAGGGATGGTGGAAGCCTAGTAAAAGCGGGAAATGGAAGATCACCCTGGAGCTCTCAACTCGAACGGTCGTATCTTAGTAGAGAAGAGCGAGTCATTCACGATACGAATGTTCAAGTGAACAAGTCTAACAGCTTGTTAAGCAGGGTGGTAACGCGGGAAACCTTCTCGTCCCTTTTTAGGGGACGAGAAGGTTTTTTTGTATATTTAATAGTAATGTGTACACGAAGGAGGATAAAAATGGAATATAAAAATACGTTATTAATGCCAAAAACGGAATTTCCGATGAGAGGGAATTTACCAAAGCGTGAGCCTGATATGCAGCAAAAATGGGATGAGATGGACATTTATAAAAAAGTACAAGAGCGGACACAAGGACGCCCGATGTTCATTCTTCATGATGGCCCTCCATATGCCAATGGAGATATCCATATGGGGCATGCGCTCAACAAAATTTTAAAGGACTTTATCGTTCGTTATAAATCGATGAGCGGGTTCCATTCTCCGTATGTTCCAGGGTGGGATACGCACGGCTTACCGATTGAACAGGCGCTAACAAACAAAGGTGTAAAACGTAAAGAAATGACGGTTGCCGAATTCCGTAAACTTTGTGAAGAATATGCGTATGAGCAAGTTGAGCGTCAAAGACAGCAATTCAAGCAGTTAGGTGTGCGTGGAGATTGGGAAAACCCATATATTACATTAAAGCCAGAATACGAAGCGCAACAAATTAAAGTATTCGGTGACATGGCGAAAAAAGGCTATATTTATAAAGGAATGAAGCCGGTTTATTGGTCTCCGTCCAGTGAATCAGCGTTAGCGGAAGCTGAAATTGAGTACAAAGATAAGCGTTCCCCTTCGATTTATGTTGCCTTTGCGGTTCGTGATGGAAAAGGCGTTCTTGAGGAAGGAACAAACATCATCATCTGGACAACGACACCATGGACAATTCCAGCAAACCTTGGTATTTCTGTTCACCCTGATTTAACGTATGTTGTGGCGGAAGAAGCAGGCAAAAAATATGTCGTCGTTGAAGAGCTGTTAGAAGAAGTAACGACAAAGCTTGGATGGGAAAATCCAACTGTAACGAAAAAGGTAAAAGGGGCAGAGCTTGAGCATATTTTAACGAAGCATCCTCTTTACGATCGTGATTCATTAGTAATGTTAGGTGAACACGTGACAACTGATTCAGGTACAGGCTGTGTTCATACGGCACCTGGTCATGGGGAAGACGATTTCCTTGTTGGAAAGAAATACGGTTTAGACGTCCTTTGTCCAGTGAATGATCGCGGTGTAATGACAGCTGAAGCTCCTGGATTTGAAGGATTGTTCTACGATGAAGCAAACAAGCCAATTGCAGAAAAGCTAGAAGAAGTTGGAGCACTATTAAAGTTAGAATTCTTCACTCACTCATACCCGCATGATTGGCGTACGAAGAAGCCAGTTATTTTCAGAGCAACGGCTCAATGGTTTGCGTCGATCGATAAATTCCGTGAAGAGTTACTTGAAGCGGTAAAAGAAACAAAATGGGTGCCAACATGGGGCGAAACTCGCTTATTTAATATGGTTCGTGACCGTGGCGATTGGTGTATTTCGCGTCAACGTGCATGGGGTGTGCCAATCCCAGTCTTTTATGCGGAAAATAATGAGCCGATTATTACAGATGAAACAATTGCACATGTATCAGATTTATTCCGTGAGCATGGATCAAATATTTGGTTTGAAAAAGAAGCAAAAGAATTACTTCCTGAAGGCTTTACGCATCCAGGAAGTCCGAACGGTGAATTTACAAAAGAAAACGATATTATGGATGTGTGGTTCGATTCTGGCTCCTCCCATCAAGCCGTACTAGAAGAGCGCGATGACCTTGTTCGCCAAGCAGATCTTTATTTAGAAGGATCTGACCAGTATCGTGGTTGGTTTAACTCTTCTTTAACAACAGGTGTCGCTGTAACAGGCAAAGCACCGTATAAAGGCGTATTAAGCCACGGGTTTGCTCTTGACGGTGAAGGGCGTAAAATGAGTAAATCACTAGGTAATGTCGTTGTTCCTGCGAAAGTGATGCAGCAGTTAGGAGCCGATATTTTACGTTTATGGGTCGCATCTGTTGACTTCCAAGCGGACGTTCGCGTATCGGATGCCATTTTAAAACAAGTAGCTGAAGTATACCGCAAAATCCGTAATACATTCCGCTTCTTACTAGGTAACTTAGCTGACTTTAACCCGGCGGAGCATAAAGTTTCTTATAATGACTTGCGTGAAGTCGATCAATTTATGCTTGTGAAGCTAAATGATTTAATTAAAGAAGTACATCATCATTATGAGAATTATGAGTTCGCAGCGATTTATCATGCGATCAATAATTTCTGTACGGTTGATTTAAGCTCATTCTATCTAGACTTCGCGAAAGATATTCTTTATATTGAAGCGGAGAATCACGAGGATCGTCGCGCGATTCAATCGGTGTTATATGATACGCTGTTAGCTTTAACGAAAATGCTTTCGCCAATCTTGTCACATACAGCGGATGAAGTATGGGCATATATTCCGAATGTGGAAGAGGAAAGCGTGCAGCTAACAGATATGCCGACATATGAAGAGCTAGAGCGAGCGGAAGAGTTAAAAGCAAAATGGACGACATTTATGTCTGTTCGCGATGATATTTTAAAAGCGCTAGAAGAAGCTCGAAATGCAAAGGTGATCGGAAAATCGTTAACAGCGAAAGTCACTTTATTTGCGAATGAGGAAACGAAAACGTTGCTTGATTCTATTCAAGAAGACTTAAAGCAGTTATTTATCGTTTCTGCCTTTGAAATGGCTAGCTCTCTCGAAGATGCTCCAGAAGCGGCGATGAAGCTTGAACATGGAGCGGTTGTCGTAGAAAAAGCGGAAGGTGAAACGTGTGAACGTTGTTGGATTGTGACACCGACAGTTGGTCAAAGCAACGCTCATTCGACGTTATGCCCACGCTGTGCAAATGTAGTAGAAGAGAATTATTCTCAGGCTTAATCTGATAAGCATACCTAGAATGGATGGTTAAAAAGGTTGTCCTGCTCGTGTTTGTTTTCTGATATATTAGACCAGTTTGGAATAATCATCGGAAGCAGACCTCACTGCAGGACAGCTTTTTTGTTGAAAAGGTAAGGGAGCGTGACTCATCTTGAAGAATAGAGGAAATCTCTTGTATTATTTACTAGCACTATTTGTCATACTGTTAGATCAATGGACGAAGTGGCTAATTGTAAAAGGAATGAGCATTGGAGAAAGTGTGGAAGTGATCAAAGATTTTCTTTATATTACTTCTCATCGAAACCGTGGAGCTGCATGGGGAATGCTTGAAGGTCAAATGTGGTTGTTTTACATTATCACGGTTGTTGTTGTTATTGGAATCGTTTATTACATGCAAACTGAAGCGAAAAATAAACCTCTCATGCAAGGAGCACTCGCTTTTTTATTAGGAGGAGCAATCGGCAATTTTATCGACCGTATTTTTCGTCAAGAAGTGGTCGATTTTATTAATACGTATATTTTTAGTTATGATTTTCCGATTTTCAATATTGCCGATGCATCGTTAACAATGGGGGTTATCCTGTTGATGATTGCGATGTTGATTGAAGACCGGAAAGAAAAGGAGAGGTCAAATGGAAAAGATGGAGCACATCGTTCTTGAAGAGGAAAAAAATGCAAGAATAGATAAAGTAGTAGCTGGGTTGAATGAAGAATGGTCGCGTACACAGGTGCAAGATTGGATTAAAGCAGGACATGTTCAAGTGAATCAACAAGCGGTGAAAGCCAATTATAAATGTGTGCCTGGCGATCAGCTAACGATTGAGATTCCTGCACCAGAGCCGCTCGATATTGAAGCGGAGGAAATGGATTTAGATGTTTATTATGAAGATGCGGACGTCCTTGTTGTTAACAAACCTCGAGGCATGGTCGTTCACCCGGCACCTGGACATGTAACGGGAACGTTAGTGAATGGCTTGATGGCCCATTGTAAAGATTTATCGGGTATTAACGGTGTGATGCGCCCTGGGATTGTTCATCGAATTGATAAAGACACATCTGGGTTATTAATGGTCGCTAAAAATGATTTAGCCCATGAAAAGCTTGTTCAACAACTCGTTGATAAGTCTGTGACAAGAAAATATAAAGCGATTGTGCATGGAATCATTCCTCATGATCATGGAACGATTGATGCACCAATTGGACGTGATCAAAAGGATCGACAAAGCATGGCGGTCGTTGATGGAGGAAAGCACGCTGTTACTCACTTTCAAGTGCTTGAGCGATTTAAAGATTTTACGTTAGTGGAATGTGAGCTAGAAACAGGTCGAACGCATCAAATTCGTGTGCATATGAAATACATCGGCTATCCGCTAGCAGGTGATCCAAAATATGGGCCGAAAAAAACGTTAGATATTGAAGGGCAAGCTCTTCATGCAGGTATTCTTGGCTTCGTTCATCCTCGAACGGAGGAATATTTGCAGTTCGAAGCGCCGTTACCTCAGGAATTTGTAAATCTTCTCGAGTTTTTAGCGAAAAATAATTGACAAACTCGAAAAGAAACGGTAAGCTGTTAACAGTTGAATATGACCTTTAAAAACAGTCCCGTGAGGCTGAGAAGGTATCGGATTGTAAGAATAGACATAAGGGCAATGCTGTGTCTTTCTTATGCAAAATTTGACCTCTCACCTGCGCGGCGAGAGGTTTTTTGTTTGATGAAATGCTCGAGAGGTGAGATCAAATGGAAAAAGCAGTAGTTATGGACCAACAGGCCATTCGTCGTGCTTTAACTAGAGTAGCTCATGAAATATTGGAAAAAAATAAAGGAATCGAAAATTGCATTCTCGTCGGTATTCGAACGAGAGGGATCTTTTTAGCGAAGCGTTTAGCTGATCGGATTAAGCAAATCGAAGGAGAAGAAATTCCTGTCGGTGATTTAGACATCACCCTTTACAGAGATGACTTGTCCGTTAAAACAGAGAGTAAAGACCCTGAGGTAAGAGGTTCTGACATTCCGATAGATATTACAAATAAAACGGTCATCTTAGTAGATGATGTTCTTTATACAGGTAGAACGGTGAGAGCGGCTTTAGATGCTTTAATGGACATCGGTCGTCCATCACACATTCAAATGGCGGTATTAGTCGATCGAGGGCATCGTGAACTGCCAATTCGGGCAGACTTTATAGGAAAGAATATTCCTTCTGCTAGTAGCGAAAGAATTGTTGTGACATTAGAAGAAGTAGATAATATAGATAAAGTAGCGATCCACGAATAAGTGACCTCTTTAATAGCTGTCCAGAGAGACTGACAAAGAGAAACGAATGATCGAAACATTTGATGGGAAATATACAAAAAAATGAATAAAGACCTTTTAATAATGTCCAGAGAGGCATTCAAGGGTAGAGAGACAAGAGGTGGTATAGAACTGCGCACTTTTTGTCTCTATGCAAAACACCCTTGGGAAAAAAGGGTGTTTTTTTTCATAAAAATGGAGGCGAATCGACAATGATGCAAAATTTAGTTTCAATTAAAGATATGCATAAAGATGAGATTCTGTTAATATTAATGCAAGCGAAACAATTTGCTCAAGGAGAAAATTGGCATCCTGGAGAACAAACTTTTATCGCTAACTTGTTTTTTGAAGCAAGCACGCGGACAAAAACAAGCTTTGAAGTAGCAGAAAGAAAGCTTGGTCTTGATGTGGTTCCATTTGAAGCAGGAAGCTCAAGTGTGCTGAAAGGGGAAACGTTATATGATACCGTTCGCACGCTTGAATCAATTGGTGTCAATGCGGTGGTAATCCGCCACGAAGAAGAGGCATACTATGAGCAATTAATAAATAAAGTGAACATCCCAGTCGTGAATGCTGGTGATGGCTGCGGACAACATCCGACTCAATGTCTACTCGATTTATTCACGATCCAACAAGAATTTGGCCGCTTTGAAGGCTTGAAAGTAGGGATTGTTGGAGACGTTCGTCATAGTCGAGTGGCGAGATCGAATGCAGAGGCATTAAGAAAGCTAGGAGCTGAAGTCCGCTTCTCTGGCCCATTAGAATGGTTTGAACAGGAGTATTTAGAGGCAGGACAATTTACAGAATTAGATCAACTTGTCGAAGAAGTAGATGTACTTATGTTGCTTAGAATTCAACATGAGCGTCATGGAAGTGAATCGGTGATGACAAAAGAGCAATATCATCAAATGTACGGATTAACGGTTGAGCGTGAGCAAAGAATGAAGCCAGGAAGTATTATTATGCATCCAGCTCCGGTTAATCGTGATGTAGAAATTGCAGATTGTCTCGTCGAGTGTGAACGCTCCAGGATTTTCAAACAAATGGAAAATGGCGTGTACGTCAGAATGGCTGTGTTAAAACAAGTATTGGAAGGGAGAATGTCAAATGAACTGGCTAATCAAAAATGGAAATATTCTTGCTGATAATGGAGAAATGATCCAACAAGATATTCGTATTCAAGAGGGAAAAATCGTGGAGATGGGTGATCAACTCTCAGCAAATGATGAGGCTGTATTTGAAGCAGATGGTCAATTAGTTGTTCCAGGATTAATCGACTTACATGTTCATTTGCGTGAACCAGGCGGCGAGCATAAAGAGACGATTGAAACCGGCACACTAGCCGCAGCAAAAGGTGGATTTACAACGATTGCACCGATGCCCAATACTCGTCCAGTACCCGATACAGTGGAGCATTTAACCGCTTTAAATAAGCGAATTGAAGAAACAGCCCATGTTCGAGTTCTTCCGTACGCATCGATTACGATTCGAGAAGCAGGTAAAGAACTAACTGATTTTAGCGGTTTAAAACAAGCAGGTGCCTTCGCTTTTACCGACGATGGTGTTGGTGTACAAGAAGCAGGTATGATGTATGAAGCGATGAAACAAGCAGCCGCACTTGATGCAGCGGTTGTAGCCCATTGTGAAGACAATTCACTGATCTATGGTGGGGCCGTTCATGAAGGAACATTTGCTGAGAAGCATAACATTCCTGGTATCCCATCTATATGTGAATCAGTACATATTGCAAGGGATGTCTTACTAGCAGAAGCAGCTGACTGTCATTATCACGTTTGTCATATTAGTACAAAGGAATCGGTAAGAACGGTGAGAGATGCGAAAAAAGCAGGCATTAAAGTCACAGCAGAAGTAACACCGCATCACTTATTGCTGTGCGATGAAGATATTCCTGAAATTGATACAAACTATAAAATGAATCCACCGCTAAGAGGAAAAGCGGATCAACAAGCTTTACTAGAAGGGTTATTCGACGGCACGATCGATTTTATCGCGACGGATCATGCGCCTCACACAGCGGAAGAAAAAGCAGCGAAAATTCAATCTGCTCCATTCGGGATTGTTGGTCTAGAAACAGCGTTCCCGCTATTATATACAAATTTAGTAAAAAAAGAGGTCATCACTTTAAAGCAGTTAGTCGATTGGATGACGATCAAGCCAGCAGAAGCATTCGATCTGTCATATGGCAAGTTAGAAGTTGGAGCTGTAGCTGACTTAGCGGTTATTGATTTAACAACTGAAAAAGAAATTAACCCAGATGAATTTGCATCAAAGGGAAAAAACACACCATTTGCTGGCTGGGCATGTAAAGGTTGGCCGACAGCGACATTTTTAGAAGGAAAAATGGTTTGGCAGGAAGGAAAGGTGCAAGCATGAAAAAACAATTAATCTTAGAAGATGGAACCATTTTTATAGGGAAAGGTTTCGGAAGCGATCAAGATACGACTGGAGAAATTGTCTTTACAACAGGAATGACTGGCTATCAAGAAGTGCTTTCTGATCCTTCTTACTGTGGACAAATTGTCACATTCACTTACCCTTTAGTTGGAAATTATGGAATTAATCGCGATGATTTTGAAACGATTCATCCAGCTGTGAAAGGGTTAATTGTGAAAGAAGCAGCGGATTCTCCATCTAATTTCCGCAGTGAAATCACGCTAGATGCATACTTGAAAATGAAAGATATCCCGGCTATTGCTGGTATCGATACAAGAAAACTGACAAGAATTATTCGTCAATACGGTACATTAAAAGGTGCGATCGTTTCAATAGAAGAAAATGCACAAGACGTCATTCACCAATTACAGGCAACTGTGTTCCCGACGAATCAAGTCGCTCAAGTGTCAACGAAATCAGCTTATCCTAGCCCAGGACGTGGCTACCGCGTAGTGTTGATGGATTTTGGTATGAAGCACGGCATTTTACGCGAGCTCAATAAGCGCGATTGCGATGTGATCGTTGTGCCACATGATACAACAGCAGAAGAGATCCTTCAATTTAACCCAGATGGAATTATGCTTTCTAACGGACCTGGGGACCCAAAAGACGTTCCACATGCAATTGAAACAATTAAAGTGTTAATCGGAAAAGTACCAATCTTCGGAATCTGCTTAGGTCATCAGCTGTTCGCTCTAGCGTCAGGTGCAGATACATTCAAACTAAAGTTCGGTCACCGCGGATCGAACCATCCAGTGAAGGACTTAGAAACAGGAAAAACAGCGTTAACTTCTCAAAATCATGGCTATGCCGTAAGCGAAGAGTCGATTGCTCAAACCGCATTAAAAGTCACTCATATTGCGTTAAATGATGGAACAATTGAAGGGGTAGCTCATAAAGAATTCCCAGCCTTCTCTGTTCAGTATCATCCAGAAGCGTCTCCGGGACCAGAAGATGATAACCAACTATTTGACCGATTTATCAACATGATGAAAGCAAACGCAGGAAAGGAGCTTCAAAATGCCTAAACGTACAGATATTAAAAGCATTTTAGTTATCGGATCTGGCCCGATTGTTATCGGCCAAGCAGCAGAATTTGATTATGCCGGCACACAAGCGTGTCTTGCTCTTAAAGAGGAAGGATATCGAGTCATTTTAGTTAACTCCAATCCAGCGACGATCATGACGGATACGGAAATTGCAGATGCCGTTTATATTGAACCAATCACACTTGAATTTGTAAGCCGCATCATTCAAAAAGAGCGTCCAGATGCTGTTTTACCAACATTAGGTGGGCAAACAGGCTTAAATATGGCGGTTGAACTGGCGAAAGCTGGCGTGCTTGAAGAGTATGGAGTGGAAGTGTTAGGAACGAAATTATCAGCGATTGAGCAAGCGGAGGATCGTGACTTGTTCCGCCAGCTGATGAACGAGCTGAGTGAACCAGTTCCTGAAAGTGAGATCATTCATACACTTGAAGAAGCGTATGCGTTTGTTGAAGAAATTGGCTATCCGGTTATTGTTCGTCCGGCTTATACGCTTGGAGGAACGGGCGGAGGTATTTGTACGAACGAAGAAGAGCTGATCGAAATCGTAACGAGCGGATTGAAATACAGCCCAGTAACGCAGTGCTTACTAGAAAAAAGTATCGCTGGTTATAAAGAAATCGAATATGAAGTAATGCGTGACTCGAACGATAACGCAATCGTCGTTTGTAACATGGAAAATATCGATCCAGTTGGTATCCATACGGGAGACTCGATCGTTGTGGCACCTAGCCAAACGTTAAGTGATCGTGAATATCAAATGCTTCGAAATTGCTCATTGAAAATTATCCGTGCCCTTGGGATCGAAGGTGGATGTAACGTTCAGTTAGCGCTTGATCCACATAGCTTCCAATACTATATTATCGAGGTTAACCCACGTGTAAGCCGTTCATCTGCTTTAGCATCGAAAGCAACAGGCTATCCAATCGCGAAGCTTGCAGCTAAGATTGCAGTTGGTTTAACACTAGATGAAATGAAAAACCCGGTTACTGGAAAAACTTACGCTTGCTTTGAACCAGCACTTGACTATATCGTCTCTAAAATTCCAAGATGGCCATTTGACAAGTTTGAATCAGCTAACCGTACACTCGGTACGCAAATGAAAGCGACTGGAGAAGTTATGGCGATTGGCCGTACGCTTGAAGAATCTTTACTAAAAGCGGTTCGTTCACTTGAAAGTGGCGTCTATCATCTTGAGCTTGATGAAATTAAAGAGATGGATGTTGCGATCATCGAAAAACGCATTAGAAAAGCAGGGGATGAGCGTCTTTTCTATATCGGTGAAGCGCTACGTCGCGGAATAACAATCGAAACGATTCATGAATGGAGCGAAATCGACCTCTTCTTCTTACAGAAGTTCGCTAATATTGTCGCGTTTGAAAAAGACGTGCAAGCACAGCCATTTAACGCAGAAGTAGCAAAAACAGCGAAAGAAATGGGCTTTGCAGATTGTACAATTGCGAAACTGTGGGCGACTAGCGAGAAGGAAGTGTATGACTGGCGCAAAGAAAATGGCATCGTACCAGTCTTCAAAATGGTTGACACTTGTGCAGCAGAATTTGAATCTGCTACACCATATTATTACGGGACGTATGAAGAAGAAAATGAATCGATTGTCACTGATCGTAAAAGTATCATCGTTCTAGGGTCTGGACCAATTCGTATCGGTCAAGGGGTAGAGTTCGATTATGCAACGGTACACTCGGTTTGGGCGATTAAAGAAGCAGGCTATGAAGCGATCATCGTCAATAATAACCCAGAAACTGTTTCAACTGATTTCAGTATCTCTGACAAATTATACTTTGAGCCGCTGACAGTGGAAGACGTGATGCACATCATCGATTTAGAGAAACCAGAAGGTGTAGTCGTACAATTCGGTGGTCAAACGGCGATTAACTTGGCAGAAAAATTAGTAGAGCACGGCGTGAAAATTTTAGGCACAAGCCTTGAAGACTTAGATCGTGCGGAAAACCGTGATAAATTTGAGCAAACGTTGCAAACGCTTGGCATTCCACAACCGCTTGGAAAAACAGCCTTTTCAGTAGAAGCAGCAGTGAAAATTGCTGACAAAATTGGTTATCCGGTGCTTGTTCGTCCATCTTACGTACTAGGTGGACGCGCGATGGAAATCGTCTATAAAGAAGCGGAACTATTGCAATACATGGAGAACGCAGTAAAAATAAATCCAGATCATCCAGTGCTCATTGACCGCTACTTAACAGGAAAAGAAATCGAAGTAGATGCGATTTCTGATGGAACAGATGTTGTCATCCCGGGAATTATGGAGCATATCGAACGTGCGGGAGTTCACTCAGGTGACTCAATCGCTGTCTATCCTCCACAGCAATTGACGCAAGATCAAAAGGATAAAATCATTGATTATACGATCAAGTTAGCAAAAGGCTTGAACATTATCGGGTTATTAAATATCCAGTATGTTGTATCAAAAGGCGATGTGTTCGTTCTTGAGGTGAATCCACGTTCAAGCCGTACCGTTCCATTCTTAAGTAAAATTACGAATGTGCCAATGGCGAACTTAGCAACGAAAGCGATCCTTGGCCATTCATTGAAAGAAATGGGTTACTCGACTGGACTCGTGAAAGAAGAAAAAGGCGTATTCGTAAAAGTACCTGTCTTCTCATTCGCGAAGCTACGTCGTGTTGACACAACACTCGGCCCTGAAATGAAATCAACGGGTGAAGTTATGGGGAAAGATGCTACTTTAGCGAAGGCTCTTTATAAAGGGTTAGTTGCTTCAGGTATTAAAATCCCGACAAAAGGAGCTGTCTTAATGACAGTAGCCGATAAGGATAAAGAAGAAGCGTTAGCACTAGCGAAAAGATTCCATAATATTGGCTACCGACTATTAGCAACACAAGGAACAGCCCAATCGTTAAGCGAAGCAAACATTCCTGTTGAAGTGGTATCGAAAATTGGAGCTAAAGGACCAGATATGCTCGACATTATCCGCTCTGGTCAAGCGCAATTCGTCATCAATACATTAACAAAAGGAAAGCAGCCAGCTCGTGATGGCTTCCGTATTCGCCGAGAAACAGTAGAGAACGGAATTCCTTGCTTAACTTCATTAGATACAGCTGAAGCGATCTTGCTTGTGCTTGAATCGATGATCTTCTCTGCTGAGGCAATGCCAAAACCTGAAACTTCACCTGAAACTGAGGCGGTGCTTTCATGATCAAGAAAGAACTAATGACGGTTTTGTCCCAAGAAAAGATTGCTAAAAATATTTACGAGCTCACTCTTCAAGGTGAGCTTGTGAAGGAGATGAACGAACCAGGTCGGTTCGTTCATCTTAAAGTAAATAGCCAAATGATGCCGCTATTAAGACGTCCAATCTCGATTGCTAACATCGATCAAGAGAAACAACAGTTTACGATGATTTATCGTGCAGAAGGAGACGGGACGAAATTATTAGCGGAGAAAACAGCAGGAGATGCGGTTGATGTGCTCGGTCCGCTTGGACATGGATTTCCGTTAGAAGAAGCGACAGCCGGTGAAACAGCTATTTTAGTCGGAGGCGGTATCGGAGTACCACCTTTGTACGAACTATCTAAACGATTAAACGCTCGCGGAGTCAAAACGATTCATGTACTTGGCTTCCAAGATAAAGATACAGCTTTTTACATGGATAAGTTTTCTCAACTAGGCGACACGTATGCAGCGACAGTTGATGGCTCGCTCGGTACGAAAGGCTTTGTTACAGATGTGATTAAGCAACACGATTTGAAGGCAGATATTTTATATTCTTGCGGTCCGATTCCGATGTTAAAAGCATTAGAAGCCTTGCAGCTAACGAGAAAAGGGTTCATCTCATTGGAAGAACGGATGGGTTGCGGAATTGGTGCTTGTTTTGCCTGCGTTTGCCATACACAAAATGATCCAACAGGTGCCGAATATCGCAAAGTATGTAGCGATGGTCCAGTATTTCCTATCGGGGAGGTGGCTTTATGAGTCGATTGAATATAGAACTTCCAGGATTAACATTAAAAAATCCAGTCATGCCAGCTTCAGGTTGCTTCGGTTTCGGTCGTGAATATAGCCAGCTTTATGATTTAAGTGAGCTAGGAGCGATCATGATTAAAGCGACGACAGAGGAGCCGCGTTTTGGAAACCCGACACCGAGAGTGGCTGAAACACCAGCGGGTATGCTGAATGCCATTGGTTTACAAAATCCAGGGTTAGAAAAGGTTATTGAGAATGAACTTGCTTGGTTATCTCAATACGATGTGCCAATTATTGCGAACGTAGCGGGCTCCCAAGTAAATGACTATGTCGAGGTAGCGAAAAATATTTCGAAAGTGGACAATGTCCATGCATTAGAGTTAAACATCTCTTGCCCGAACGTAAAAACAGGCGGCATCGCTTTCGGAACAGTTCCTGAAACAGCGAAAGAACTAACGAAAAAAGTGAAAGAAGTGTCAGAGGTTCCTGTTTATGTGAAGTTATCTCCAAATGTAACAAACATTGTCGAAATGGCGAAAGCGGTAGAAGACGGTGGAGCCGATGGATTAACAATGATTAACACATTAATCGGTATGCGAATTGATATTAAAACAGGCAAGCCAATTATCGCGAACCGAACAGGTGGATTATCAGGTCCAGCGATTAAACCAGTAGCGATTCGCATGGTCTATGAAGTAAGCCAGCAGACGAATCTCCCAATCATTGGAATGGGTGGCATTTCAACGGTAGAAGATATCATCGAATTTTTCTATGCAGGTGCGGATGCAGTAGCGATCGGAACAGCCAACTTTGTGGATCCATTTATCTGTCCAAATTTAATTGCAGAGCTAGATCAATTTTTACAAGCAAACAACATCGATCATATTAGTGAATTAACGGGAAGGAGCTGGAGTGAAGATGGAAAAAGAACCTATTATTGCTCTTGATTTCCCAACTTGGGGAGAAACTGAAGCCTTTTTACAGCCGTTTGAAGGAGAATCGTTATTTGTCAAAGTAGGAATGGAGCTTTACTTACAAAATGGACCTTCAATCGTTGAGCAGTTAAAAAAGATGAATCATCGTATCTTTTTAGACTTGAAGCTTCATGACATTCCTAACACGGTTCAGCACGCGATGAAAGGGTTAGCTAGTCTTGGAGTGGACATGATTAATGTTCATGCAGCAGGCGGTCAAAAAATGATGGCAGCGGCTCGTGAAGGCTTAGAACAAGGAACGAACGGCAAACGCCCAATCTTACTCGCAGTGACTCAGTTGACGTCAACGTCAGAAGAACAAATGCAAACAGAACAACTGATACCGGTTTCTTTAGAAGAATCGGTGCTTCATTATGCCAAATTAACGAAAGCTGCTGGTTGTGACGGAGTGGTTTGCTCTGTTCATGAAGCGGCCAAAATTAGTGAAGTGTGCGGTGCGGAGTTTTTAAAAGTGACACCAGGTATTCGCATGAAAGATGATGACGCGAATGATCAAAAGCGAGTGGCCGATCCGCAAATGGCGAGAACACTCGGTTCATCAATGATCGTCGTTGGTCGCTCGATTACGAAGGCAGACCAACCGCTTGAAGCCTATCAAAAAGTAAAGCAGCTATGGGGAGGAATGTAACATGTTAAATAAACAAATTGCAGAACAATTATTAGAAATTAAGGCGGTCTTTTTACAGCCTAATGAGCCTTTTACATGGTCTTCAGGCATTCAATCTCCCATTTACTGCGATAACCGTTTAACGCTATCTTACCCAGAAGTGAGAAAGACGATCGCTAAGGGACTTGTGTCATTGATTCAAGAGCATTATCCAGAAGCCCAATTGATTGCAGGAACGGCGACAGCTGGTATTCCTCATGCGGCTTGGGTGAGTGACGTAATGGATCTACCAATGTGCTATGTGCGCTCTAAAGCAAAAGGACACGGAAAAGGAAACCAAATCGAAGGAAAAGCAGAGCCAGGAACGAAAGTCGTCGTAGTTGAAGACTTAATCTCTACTGGTGGAAGTGCGGTAACGGCTGTTGAGGCTTTGCGTGAAGCAGGTTGTGAAGTACTTGGAATCGTGTCAATCTTTACATATGAATTAGAAGCTGGCAAAGAAAAGTTAGTAGCTACTAATGTTTCTTCTCACAGTTTAAGTGAATACTCTACTTTAATCAAAGTAGCGGCAGAGAAACAATATGTACAAGAAAGCGATCTTGAAACATTGCGCAAATGGCAGGAAAACCCTGGCGAATGGCGTTAATAGTGAATAAAAAAGTGTCTTCTTTTTAGCTAGACAAGAGGCTGCCCAGAAAGTCAGTTTTCATGACTTTTTAGGCAGCCTCATTTCTTTAGCATTAAGTTATATAATATTCTTTTCTTTCATGTAGCCCCAATTATTAACCTATTTCGCACCTTTCATTTTCAACACTAAGTCTTCATTCGGTGTGACGTAGACAGTTTGTTGATTATCGTAAATAACAAAACCTGGTTTGGCGCCGTTCGGTTTTTTGACATGTCTCACTTTTGTGAAGTCAACTGGGACGGAGCTTGAAGCTTTTGCTTTACTAAAATAGGCAGCGAGGTTTGCCGCTTCTAAAATCGTTTGCTCAGATGGCTCTTCACTACGGATGACGACATGGGAACCCGGGATGTCTTTCGTGTGCAACCAAATTTCATCGCGGCGAGCGAATTTATTCGTTAAATAATCATTTTGTTTATTATTTTTGCCGACAAATAGCAGAGTACCGTCACTGGCAGTAAACGTTTCAATGTCAGGTTTTTTATTGGCGTTTTTTTTCTTTTTTGTCGCTTTTAATTTAATATATCCTTCTTCAGCTAGTTCTTCTCGTATTTCTTCAATGTCTTTTGGTGAAGCGGATTCAAGTTGTTGGAGCAAGTTATCAAAATAAAGGATTTCCTCGTTCGTTTTGTCGATTTGTTCCTTTACAACTAAGATGGCATTTTTCGCTTTTTGATATTTAGAGAAATATTTCTGCGCATTTTCCGAAGGTGTTTTTCTCGGATCGAGTGCAATCGTTATTTTTCCGCCTTCTTCATCGTAGTAGTTAACGACTTCAATTTCTGTCATTCCTTTTTCCACCGCATATAAATGAGCAGTTAGCAGCTCTCCCATCAGCTGAAACTGATCGGCATTTTCGGCTTCTTGAAGCGTACGTTGTAGCTTCCCTAATTTTGTTTCGTTTTTCTCTTTTTCATTTTTGATGAATCGTTCGAGATCATTCGCTTGCTGTTTCACTCGATCGCGTGCCGCTTTGCCGACATAATAACGGTCAAGTAGTTCACTTAAGGTGGCAAATGTTTTTCTTTCGCCTTCTAAATGACTCAAATCCTTCATATAAAAAAATGACTTTTGCTCCTGCTCAATGAACGTTGGCGTATATTGATGTTGCTTGATCGTGCTCATTTCATTCACAAATGCACTCGGAAGCGTGTCACGATTCGCCATTCCACATGTCGAAATAATTTCTTTCGCTATCAGAGGAGAGAGTCCAGCAAAGCTAGACACAAGCTGTCGATCGAGACGGCCACTATTAAAGTCCATTTTCCGCAACACTTCTTCTGTATCTGCTTCTAATGGATCAGCTTTATGTTGTTCAGGAGGAGCGATGTACTCATATCCAGGCAAAATCGAACGATAGCTATTCACAGCTGCTGATATATGTTTAATGCTATCGATAATCGTTCCTTTTTGCTTGTCGACAAGGACAATGTTGCTGTGTCGTCCCATAATTTCGACAAATAGCTGTTTGTAAGATACGTCTCCAATCTCATTTTTACCTTTGAATTCAAAAATGAGCAATCGATCTAGCCCTACTTGTTGAATATTCTCTAGTACCGCTCCTTCTAAATGTTTCCTCATCATCATACAAAAAAGTGGAGGCTCTTGTGGGTTCTCATAGGCTTCGCTTGTAAGTTGAACGCGCGCATAGCTAGGATGGGCAGATAATAATAGCTTATGGTTGCCTCCTTTAGCACGAATCACTAATACCGTTTCATTTTTGTATGGCTGATGAATTTTATTCACACGGCCGCCTTGTAGCTGTTCTAGTAATTCTTTTGTAATTGCTCTTGTAAATAAACCGTCAAATGACATAGGCTGTCTTCCTTTTCTTCATATAAATTTCCTGCTTTCAAAAACTTATTCAAATCATATCATGTTTTTGCGTTTCACTGAATAATCTTGCTATGAGAAGGACAAGTTTGTTCGCTAAGGGGAGTGAGTAGATGAATTTTCATCAGTTGAAACAAGAGGAGGTTGAAAGCCAGCTTCAAACGAGCGTTCAGCGTGGATTAACAAAGGAAGAGGTGTCAAAAAGGAGGAAGCATTCTGGGTTTAATGAATTACAAGAGGCCAAGCTCCCTTCTGCTTGGCTTGTTTTCTTCCAGCAATTTAATGACTTTATGGTGTTTGTATTAGTGGCGGCAACGGTGATATCAGCGATAATGGGCGAATATATTGATTCGATCGCGATTCTTGCGATTATTTTTATTAATGGGGTATTAGGTTTTTTACAAGAAAGAAAAGCAGAAAAGTCACTCCAAGCGCTAAAGGAATTATCTGCTCCACAAGCGCTTGTATTGAGAGATGACGAGTGGACGAAAATCCTTTCTAAAGAAATTGTTCCAGGTGATATTTTGAAATTTTCTGCTGGCGATCGGATTGGAGCCGATGTGAGGCTTTTAGAAGCGGTCAATTTAGAAATTGAAGAATCGTCGATGACAGGAGAGTCTGTACCTGTGGAAAAGCATGCATCACCAATGAAAGGGGAAGCGCTCGCCCTTGCTGATTTGAAAAACATGGCGTTTATGGGGACGTTGATCACACGTGGAAATGGAGTCGGTGTGGTCACAGCCATTGGGATGAAAACAGCGATGGGTAATATTGCAGCGATGCTACAGCAAACCGGAAAAACAGAAACGCCATTGCAGCGCCGATTAGAACAGCTTGGGAAGTATTTAATTGTCGCCGCCCTCTTATTAACGATGCTAGTTGTTATTCTCGGAGTTTGGCAAGGACATGAATTATATACGATGCTACTCGCAGGTGTGTCTTTAGCAGTCGCAGCGATTCCTGAAGGGTTACCGGCCATTGTGACGGTTGCGTTGTCATTAGGTGTTCAACGGATGATTAAACAAAAAGCGATCGTCAGAAAGTTATCTGCTGTTGAAACGTTAGGGTGTACAACGATTATTTGTTCCGATAAAACAGGGACGATGACGCAAAATCAAATGACGGTTACCGATGTATGGAGTGGGGGAAGACACTGGCTCATCAGTGGCAAGGGCTATGAACCTAAAGGGAAGTTTTTTGAGGATCAGCGGGAGGTACCACCTTCCTCTGAAAAGAGCTTATATCAGCTGCTGACATTTGGGCTGTTATGTAATCACGCGGAAATCAAGGAGAAGGAGAAAGAGTATATTGTTCAAGGAGATCCAACGGAAGGAGCGTTAGTGACGGCCGCCTTAAAAGCGGGGTTAAGCCGAGAGCATCTTTTTTCTCAGTTCGTCATTGAAGAGGAGATGCCCTTCGATTCCACGAGAAAAATGATGACAGTCATTGTGAGAGATACAAAAGGACAACGGTTTGCGGTAACGAAGGGAGCACCAGATGTATTAATGCGCCGTAGTCATTATATTTTATGGGAGGATCAAAAGCAGTTGTTGACAAAGGATTATCGCGAGCAAACGGAAGCTGCGATGGATTCATTGGCATCTCGAGCCCTTCGAATGATTGCGATTGCCTATAAACCACTTTCTTCTATAAACGGCAAAGGGAAAGGGGTAGAAGATGGTCTAACATTTATCGGGCTGCAAGGGATGATCGATCCTCCGCGTAAAGAAGTAAAGCAAGCGATTGCCGAATGTAAGCAAGCTGGAATTAAAACAGTGATGATTACAGGCGATCATGCTCAAACGGCTGCTGCGATTGCGTCTGATTTAGGAATCACAAAAGATGCATCGAAAATATTGGATGGACAGGCGTTAAGTCAAATGACAGATGTCGAGCTAGCCAATGCAGCGGAAACGACGACCGTCTATGCAAGGGTTTCCCCAGAAGATAAACTGAAAATCGTAAAGGCGCTACAGAAAAATGGTCATATCGTGGCGATGACTGGTGACGGTGTCAATGATGCGCCAGCCATTAAAACGGCTGATATTGGAATATCCATGGGGATCACTGGCACAGATGTGGCAAAAGAGGCATCTTCTTTAGTATTAGCAGATGACCACTTTGCTACGATTAAAGCAGCGGTCGAGGAAGGAAGAAGTATATATGAAAACATTCGTAAGTTTATTCGTTATCTTTTAGCTTCGAATGTCGGGGAAATATTAGTGATGCTATTTGCGATGCTCTTAGCCCTTCCACTCCCATTAGTCCCGATTCAAATACTATGGGTTAATTTAGTGACCGATGGCTTACCTGCGTTAGCGCTAGGGATGGATCGATCAGAAGAAGATGTGATGAAACGACCACCAAGGCATCCGAAAGAAGGCGTGTTTGCTAGAGGATTAGGATGGAAAATCATTTCTCGAGGATTTTTGATCGGTGCTGTGACATTAGCGGCGTTTATGATCACGTTAAACGAGCACCCTAACCATCTCGCTTATGCTCAAACAGTCGCTTTTGCTACGTTAGTGACGGCTCAGCTCATACATGTATTTGATTGCAGAAGCGAGCATTCCGTGTTAGCTAGAAATCCGTTTGGGAATGTACATTTAATCGTCGCTGTTCTTTCGTCTTTTTTATTAATGGTTGCTGTGATCTATATGCCAAGCTTACAGCCTATTTTCCATACGGTGCCGTTACAAATGAGAGAATGGCTACTGATCGTAGGAATGTCAGCAATCCCAACATTTTTGTTAGCTGGTTCATTTTTTGCAAGAAAAAGCCGATGAAATATGATACAATGAAAAAGGTAGTAGAGCAACCTCTATTGCCTTTTATTTTTTTGAATGGGAAGTGAGTGGCTGATGGTTAAAAGTATGACGGGGTTTGGCAGAAGTAAACTTAAATCAGCCGATCACGTAATAACGGTCGAAATGAAGTCAGTGAACCACCGTTTCAGTGAATTTCAAATACGAATGCCCAGACAATTAATGAAAATAGAAGATAAAATAAAGAAGAAATTGGCACAATATATACATAGAGGTCGAGTGGAGCTGTTTATTAGTATCGACGGTGAGGGATTCATTCATCGAACGCTCCAAGCCGATTGGACGCTTATTGAAGAATACATCCAATTGATGGAAGTGATTTCGGATAAATATCAACTCGCAGGTCAACCAGAATTAAAAGATTTGCTACAGCGTCCGGATTTCATTACAATCGAGGAGAATGAAGAAGAGAACATTGTGGTGGAACAGCTTGTTCTTGAAGCGGTTGAGCAGGCGGTTGAACATCTTCATGAAATGAGGCTAGTTGAGGGTGCTGAGCTAAAGAAAGATCTAGTACGTTTACTGAACAGTCTTGAACAAAGGCTCAGCGAAGTGAAGCAATTCGCACCGTTGGTCATACAATCATATCGTCATCGACTTGAACGAAGATTAACAGAACTGACAGCCACTCCGTTTGATCAAGATCGAATTTTAACAGAGATAGCGATCTTTGCTGAGAAATCAGATATTCATGAGGAGTGTATTCGGCTTGATAGTCATATGCAACAATTTCAGCAGACGCTGGAATTGCCGGAGCCCATTGGTCGTAAGCTCGACTTTATGATTCAGGAGATGAATCGAGAAGTGAACACAATAGGTTCGAAAGCGAATGATTCAAAGATTAGTTCCGCTGTTGTTGAACTGAAAACCACTCTTGAAAAAATGAGGGAGCAAATTCAAAATATCGAATAACGTCAGAGCAAGCTGTTAAGCTATAGTTTGGGGGGAATTTATGTCCATTCGATTGATCAATATAGGTTTTGGAAACATTGTTTCTGCCAATCGAATTATTTCTATTGTTAGCCCGGAATCCGCGCCAATTAAACGGCTCGTACAAGATGCAAGGGATCGCGGAACATTAATAGATGCTACGTATGGAAGAAGAACGCGAGCGGTAATCATGACGGATAGTGATCATGTGATTTTATCCGCTGTTCAGCCAGAAACGGTCGCTCAGCGAATCGTTTCGAAAGAGGAAGAGACAGAAGAAGGGTAGGGAACGTTATGAAAGAAAAAGGGTTACTGATTGTCTTATCAGGACCTTCAGGTGTGGGGAAAGGCACCGTCAGAAAAGAGATTTTTTCACAGTCTAATTTAAACTTTGAATATTCTATCTCGATGACCACTCGTGCTCCCCGCGAAGGAGAAGTAGACGGAGTGGATTATTTCTTTAAGTCGAGAGAAGAGTTTGAACAGCTAATCTCTGAAGGCAAGCTGCTTGAATATGCTGAGTTTGTTGGCAATTATTATGGAACGCCAGTTGATTATGTGCGTGAAACATTAGATGCTGGGAAAGATATTTTCTTAGAAATTGAAGTGCAAGGAGCTAAACAAGTTCGTGAAAAGTTTCCGGAAGGCTTGTTTATTTTCTTAGCGCCTCCAAGCCTTTCAGTACTTCATAGCCGAATCACAAATCGCGGAACAGAAAGCGATGAAGTCATTCAAGGGCGAATGGAAAAAGCTCGCAAGGAAATTGAAATGATGGAGCTTTATGATTACGTCGTTGAAAATGATGAAGTGGAAAAGGCTTGTAGCCGTATTCAATCAATCATTGTGGCGGAACATTGTCGCCTAGAGCGAGTGCAGCACCGTTATCAAAAAATGTTGGAGAGTGAATAATATGTTATACCCATCAATCGATAATCTTTTAACTAAAATTGATTCAAAATACTCATTAGTTAGTGTGGCAGCTAAGCGTGCTCGCAGCTTACAAGAAAACAGCACGACTCAAATGCTTGATTCTTATGTTTCTCACAAATTTGTGGGGAGAGCGCTAGAAGAAATTTATGCCGATAAATTGTCTATGAAAGAAAAGGATGTAAACGAAACATACTCTGACGAAGTGTAATGTAAACCGAACGAAGAGGGTGTCCCTTAAGTGCCTGGCTTCTCCACTTTAAAGCTAAACATATAGTGATTTCATCAACTATATATGGCGGTGGAGGTGCCTGGCTCTTTGCTTTAGGGACACCTTATTTTTTCATTCAAATGAGACCGATTCTTTCGATAATTGGAGGTTTTTTCTATGTTAAATGGAAAGAAAATACTATTGTGTGTAACTGGTGGAATTGCTGTTTACAAAGCAGCTGCTTTAACGAGCAAATTGACTCAAGGTGGAGCTTTAGTGAAGGTGATTATGTCTTCTTCTGCTCAAAAATTTGTGACACCTCTTACATTTCAAGCATTGTCTCGATACGACGTTTATACAGACACATTTGATGAAAAGCATCCGGAAGTAATTGCTCACATTGATTTAGCTGACTGGGCAGATTTGATTTTAGTGGCACCGGCTACAGCGAATATGATTGGGAAGCTAGCCAATGGATTAGCAGATGAGATGATTTCGACCACGGTTCTCGCCTCAACTGCTCCTGTCTGGATTGCACCAGCGATGAATGTTCATATGTATGACCATCCTGCTGTTAAACGGAATATTGACACGTTAGCGAGTTTTGGTTACCAATTCGTGGAGCCGAGTGAAGGGTATCTTGCCTGCGGCTATGTAGGAAAAGGTCGTCTGGAAGAACCCGAGAAAATCGTTACGTTAATCGATCAATTTTTTCAGAAGAAACAGCATCAGCCTTTGAAAGGAAAGATGGTGATGATTACAGCGGGTCCTACGAGAGAAGCGATTGATCCTGTTCGTTTTTTAACGAATCATTCATCAGGAAAGATGGGCTATGCTTTGGCAGAAGCAGCTAGAGAGCTAGGAGCGAATGTTGAGTTGATTTCTGGACCGGTATCACTGTCGAAACCAACGGGTGTTCAATTTACTCAAGTTCAAGATGCAGAAGAGATGTATCAAGCGGTGATGGGGAAGTTTCAAGAGGCAGATATCGTCATTAAAACAGCCGCCGTTGCGGATTACCGCCCGAAAATTGTTCATGTTGACAAAATGAAGAAAAAAGAAGGCGATCTCGTTCTTGAGATGGAACGGACAAAAGACATCTTAAAAACATTGGGACAAGAGAAAACACATCAATTGTTGATCGGGTTTGCCGCGGAAACAGACCGCGTCGAAGAATATGCCAAGCGAAAGCTTGAAGCGAAAAATGCCGATATGATTGTAGCTAATAATGTGAAAGAGGCAGGGGCTGGCTTTGGTGGCGACACAAACATTATTACGATTTACAAAAAAGATGGCTCGAAAAAAGAGTTAGACTTAATGACGAAAAAAGAGGTAGCCTATGTGATTTTGATAGAGGCCGTTGCTGAATTAACAAAGGGTGAGATCGAATGCAAGTAGCGAGCGTCATCGTCGACGTAGCAGCTATGCAAACGGATCGTTCATTTGACTATTTAATTCCAGATAAATGGTCTGGAATGATTGCACCTGGTATGAGAGTCATTGTTCCTTTTGGACCGAGACATATTCAAGGCTTTGTGACAGAGGTAAAGAATCGCTCGGAAGTGGACAAGTTAAAGCCGCTAATTGAGCCGATGGATTTATTGCCAGTGTTAAATACAGAACTATTAGAGCTTGCCGACTGGTTAACAGAAACGACGTTATGTTTTAAAATATCTGCCTATCAAGCGATGCTGCCGGCGGCGATGAAGGCAAAATATGAAAAAGTGTTTCGTTTAATCGATGGGAAAGAGCCAGCGACGGAAGAAGTAGTCGAGTCATTTCAACAGCGAACAGAGATTGGGTGGGAAGAAGTCGCAAAAGCAGGCTTACTGACGGTTTTTCGTCAAGAGGTTAAAGCCGATCAGATCGAGTTAGTGTATAAAGTGAAAAGTAAAGGCAACAAAAAAATGATTCGCATGATTGGCTGTGCACTTTCAGCGGATCAAAGCAAAGAATATATCGCTAAGCTTCCAACGAATGCGCTGAAACAAAAGCTCGTTCTAGACTATTTAATCCAGCAAGCACCTACATTGGTGTCGGCGAAAGAAGTGATGGAGGCAAGTGGTGCTTCAAGTGCGACATTAAAGAGTTTAATTGAAAAGGGCCTCATAGTAGAAACAAAGCAGGAAATGTATCGAGATCCTTATGAAAATCGTGAGTTTCAAAAAACAGAACCACTGCCGTTAACAGAATTACAAGAGAAAGCGATCATTCCTGTTCTGCAATCGATTGAACAAGAGCAGCATGACACCTTTTTACTGTACGGAGTGACTGGCAGTGGCAAGACAGAAATCTACTTGCAATCGATTCAAAAGGTGCTTGAAAAAGGGAAGGAAGCGATTGTGCTAGTTCCGGAAATATCGCTTACTCCGCAAATGGTTCATCGGTTTAAAGGGCGTTTTGGGGATGATGTCGCTGTCTTGCATAGCGGCTTATCAACGGGAGAGAAGTATGATGAGTGGCGAAAAATCCAGCGCAAGGAAGTGAAGGTGGTCGTCGGTGCGCGTTCGGCCATTTTTGCTCCGTTTGAAAACCTCGGTATTATTATTATCGATGAAGAGCATGAAACGAGTTATAAGCAAGAGGAGAATCCTCGTTATCATGCAAGAGAAACCGCCATTAAGCGAGCACAACACTATCATTGCCCGGTGATTTTAGGTAGTGCTACTCCGGCGTTAGAAAGCTTTGCTCGTGCGCAAAAAGGAGTATACAAACTCCTTACTTTATCGAAACGGATGAATGATCAAGCATTGCCGGAAGTTGAAATTGTTGATATGCGCGAGGAACTAAGAGATGGGAATCGATCGATGTTTTCTAGGGCTTTATTTGAAAAGCTAGAGGATCGGCTGCAAAAAGGCGAACAAACAGTGTTGTTTTTAAATCGACGCGGTCATTCTTCCTTTATTATGTGCCGAGATTGTGGGTATGTATCTGGTTGTCCTCATTGTGATATTTCCTTAACGTACCATCGCTATCGTCATCAAATGAAATGCCATTATTGTGGCTACGAGGAGCCGGTTCCAAACACATGTCCAGAATGTAATAGTGAGCATATACGCTATTTTGGAACGGGAACGCAAAAAGTAGAAGAAGAGCTTGGGAAGCTACTGCCTCATGCAAGAGTGATCCGAATGGATGTGGATACAACGAGCAAAAAGGGTGCTCACGAAAAACTTCTGCGGCAATTTGAAGAGGGAAAAGCCGATATTTTATTAGGGACACAAATGATTGCGAAAGGATTAGATTTCCCTAATATTACGCTCGTCGGTGTCCTTACGGCTGATACGATGCTTCATATTCCAGATTTTCGCGCATCGGAAAAGACGTTTCAATTGTTGACACAAGTAAGTGGACGCGCCGGTCGTCACGAGCTTCAAGGAGAAGTGATCATTCAAACGTATACACCTGAACATTACAGCATTCAGCTTGCTGGAGCGCAAGATTACGATCAATTTTATCAGCAGGAAATGATGATTCGAAAGATGGGGCATTACCCACCTTTTTATTTTTTAGCGTTAGTGACGGTGAGTCATTATGATGTGCTCACGGCTTCATCGATTACCGAAAAGATAGCGGATTATTTGCGATCTCATTTGTCTCCATCAGCGATCATTCTTGGTCCGGTCGCCTCTCCTATTCCGCGGATCAATGATAGATATCGCTATCAATGTTTGATAAAATACAAACGGGAACCGAAACTAAATGAAGGATTAAAAACGATATTGGAGCATTACACAAAACAACATAAAGATAAGTATTTACAAGTAGCTATAGATGTCAATCCATTTATCATGATGTAAAGTGAAATGTTGCAAGAAGATTAAGGAGGATGTTGTTTGGCCTATTTACCGATTGTAGAAGCTCCAGCTGATATTCTTGAAAAAGAATGCGCACGTGTAACGGAGTTTAATAAAAAGTTAAAAAAGCTAGTAAGTGATATGCATGAAACGATGATTGAAGCAGATGGAGTCGGACTAGCTGCTCCGCAAGTGGGTGTCGATCTGCAAGTAGCGGTTGTCGATATAGAAGACGAGAATGGATTAATCACGTTAATTAACCCCGTTGTTTTAGAGGAAAAAGGAAAACAGACAGACGTAGAAGGTTGTCTTAGCTTTCCTGGGTTATATGGGTATGTGACTCGACCTTCTTATGTCAAGGTGAAGGCGCAAGATATAAAAGGGCGCTACTTTTTAATCGAAGCCCGCGACTTTTTAGCAAGAGCGCTCTTGCATGAAATTGACCATTTACATGGCGTATTATTTACGTCAAAAGTAGAGGAATATATTTCAGAAGAACAATTAGAAAAGGAGGGAGCAGAATGACGAATATTGTCTTTATGGGCACACCTGATTTCTCTGTCCCTGTATTACAAACGTTAATTCAAGATGGTTATCATATTCAAGCGGTGGTGACACAACCAGATCGTCCAGTTGGAAGAAAGCGGGTGCTGACTCCGCCTCCGGTGAAAGTAGAAGCGTTAAAGCATGACATTCCCGTCTTGCAACCGGAGAAACTACGCTCATCAGAAGAGCTTCAACAAATCATTGATTTACAACCCGATGTCATTGTGACGGCTGCTTATGGACAATTGTTACCGAAGGAACTACTAGAAGCTCCGAAACATGGATGCATCAATGTTCATGCTTCCTTACTACCTGAGTTACGTGGTGGAGCCCCGATTCATTATTCGATTTTACAAGGAAAAGAAAAGACGGGTATCACGATTATGTACATGGCAGAAAAGTTAGATGCTGGGGATATCATTAGTCAAGCGGAGGTCATAATAGAAGAGACGGATCATGTCGGCAGTTTGCATGATAAGTTGAGTGCGATTGGATCTAAGCTACTATCGGACACACTTCCAAAATTATTGGCAGGTGAAATTCAGCCGGTTCAACAAGATGAGCAGAAAGCTACATTTGCTTCTAATATTAAAAGAGAGCAAGAAAAGATTGATTGGTCAAGAAATGGGGAAGAAATCTATAACCATATTCGTGGACTTCATCCGTGGCCAGTCGCTTATACACAGCTAGATGGAAAAGTAATGAAAATTTGGTGGGGAGAAAAAGTCCCTACTAATAAAGAGGTGCCAGCTGGTACGATCCTTTCCATTGAAGATGATGGTTTTATCGTAGCGACAGGAAATGAAACAGCGATCAAAGTGACAAACTTACAACCTTCAGGGAAAAAGAGAATGTCTGCCCAGCAGTACTTACGAGGAGCCGGTTCAGATTTACCGATCGGCAAGCAGTTAGGAGAATAGGATGAAACAAAAGAAAAAACAAGTGCGTGAAATTGCACTCGATTTGTTAGAATCAGTAGAGAAAAACCATTCCTACAGCAATCTGTTACTGCATTCAGCAATAGAAAAAAATGCCCTTTCAGGAAGAGATGCTGCTCTACTAACAGAGATCGCTTACGGCACGATCCAAAGAAAAATGACACTTGATTTTTATTTAGCTCCGTTTTTGAAGAAGAAAATTGATTCATGGGTGAGACAGCTTTTACGCATGTCGGTTTATCAAATGGTCTATCTCGATAAAGTACCGGAGCGAGCTGTTATTCATGAAGCGGTTGAAATTGCGAAGACGAAGGGGCATAAAGGGATTAGTGGTTTAGTCAACGGAGTGCTTCGTTCGGTTCAGCGAGAAGGGTTGCAGGATCTTGATCAAATTAAAGATGAGGCAGAACGCATATCGATTGCGACTAGTCATCCTCTTTGGCTAGTTCAAAGATGGATGGCTCAATTTGGAGCTGAAAAAACGAAAGCGATGTGTGAACTGAACTTAATCGCACCGGTGCAAACGATTCGAGTAAATGCGACGAAAGCCAGTCGCGATGAAGTGATTCAAAAGTTACAAGAAGAGGGTTTTCAAGTGGAACCGAGTCTGTTTATTCCAGAAGCGATTCGAATTTTGAAAGGAAATATCGCTCGCTCGGAAGTGTTTGCAAAAGGACTTGCTACGATTCAAGATGAAAGCTCGATGCTCGTCGCTTATGCACTTGATATTCACCAAGATCAAGCGATACTTGATTCCTGTGCAGCTCCTGGAGGGAAAACGACCCATATAGCCGAAAAACTGCAACAGACAGGAAAGGTAATCGCTCTTGATTTACACGAACATAAAATCAAATTAATTAAAGAAAATACTGAAAGACTAGGGTTAGAAAATGTGGAAGCAAAAGCGCTTGATAGTCGAAAAGCAGGAGAGATGTTTCCAAAAGAAAGCTTTGATCGGATCTTAGTCGATGCTCCTTGCTCTGGCCTTGGCGTTCTTCGCAGAAAGCCAGATATTAAATATGCTAAGAAGGAAGAAGACCTTCTTGCTTTACAAAATGTACAATTAGCTATTTTAAAGGCAGTCACACCTTTGTTAAAAGAAGGTGGAGTCCTTGTGTATAGTACATGTACGGTCGATCGTGAAGAAAATGAAGGCACAGTAGCGAAATTTCTAGCCTCTAACTCTGAGTTTGAACCAGCAGCATTGGATCATTTACCTCCTGAGATTCAAGCATTAACAACAGGTCACATGCTACAAGTGTTTCCGCAAGACTTTGGCGGAGATGGGTTCTTTATCAGTAAATTTAGAAAGAAGGTATAATAATGGAGCAAACAAAATTACAAAAAGATTCATCAGCAAACGAGCCGCAGCTCCCATCCATTTACTCTTTGCAGCTGGCAGATTTGAAAGATTGGTTAAAGGAACAAAAAGAACAGGCATTTCGGGCAGAACAAATTTTTGATTGGTTATATAAGAAAAGAGTAGCTACTTTTGAAGATATGTCGAATTTATCTTTAGCATTAAGGGAGAAACTAGCCGCTCATTTCACGATCACTACATTAAAAACACTTGTCCAGCAAGAATCAGCAGATGGAACGATCAAATTTTTATTTGAGCTTCATGACGGTTATTCCATTGAAACGGTTTTAATGCGCCATGAATATGGCAATTCTGTATGTGTCACGACTCAAGTAGGATGCCGAATTGGCTGTACATTTTGTGCCTCTACACTTGGAGGGCTAAAGCGCCACCTAGAAGCGGGAGAAATTGTTGCTCAAGTGGTGAAGGTTCAGCAAGCACTTGATGAAAGCGAAGAACGCGTAAGCTCCGTCGTCATTATGGGAATCGGTGAGCCATTTGATAACTACGATCAAATGCTTGCTTTCTTAAAAATTATTAACCATGATAAAGGACTCAATATTGGTGCCCGCCATATTACGGTATCCACTAGTGGAATCATTCCGAAAATCTACAAATTTGCTGATGAGAATATGCAAATTAATTTTGCTATCTCTTTACATGCGGCCAACAATGAATTGCGAACAAAATTAATGCCAATCAATAAAGCGTACAAGCTTGCTGATTTAATGGAAGCCGTTCGTTATTACGTCAATAAAACAGGACGAAGAGTCAGTTTTGAATATGGTTTGTTTGGTGGAGAGAATGATTCTGTCGAGCATGCAGAAGAGCTTGCTCGATTAATTAAGGGTATCAAATGTCATGTCAACTTGATTCCAGTCAACTATGTCCCTGAACGTGATTACGTTCGAACACCGAAAAATCAAATTTTCGAGTTTGAAAAGACGTTGAAAAAGCACGGAGTTAACGTCACGATCCGCCGTGAACATGGTCATGATATTGATGCCGCATGTGGCCAGCTTCGTGCCAAAGAGCGAAAAGAAGAAACGAGGTGAGTAAAGATGGATTCCGTCTTTCGGACAGATAAAGGCCGAATTCGAGCTCATAATGAAGATAATGGTGGAGTATTTATCAATGCCGCCAATGACTACCTGGCCATCGTAGCAGATGGCATGGGTGGTCATAATGCTGGTGATATTGCTAGCCAACTCACAATTGAGTCAATGAAGTCGATGTGGAAAAATGTAGACAAAATTGAAAGTGCTACTCAAGCCGAACAATGGTTAGAATCGGCTATCCGGCAGATCAATAAGCAAATTTTGGCCCATGCAAACAGTCACCAAGAATGCAATGGGATGGGGACGACGCTTGTTGCTGCTTTATGCACCACTAATTTTTGTACGATTGCCAATATTGGAGACAGCCGTTGCTATCTACTCAATGATGATGGCTTTAAACAAGTGACGGACGATCATTCGCTTGTGAATGAGTTAGTCAAATCAGGAGAGATTACGAAAGAAGAAGCAGAACATCATCCTCGAAAAAATGTGCTGACTCGTGCTCTCGGAACGAATGATCATGTCACAGCTGATTATCACACCATTACCTTTGAACAAGGAGATTATATGCTTCTTTGTTCAGATGGCTTATCTAACAAACTGGCACAGCAAGAAATGCAAGCAATTTTGAAAAATGACCTTTCCTTATTAGAAAAAGCTGATTCATTTGTTCAATTGGCAAACGAAAAAGGTGGGGAAGACAATATTACACTTGTGATTCTCAAACATTCTGCTGGCCTTGAAAGTGGGTGAGTAAGAGAATGCTAATAGGAAAGCGATTAAATGGCCGCTATAAAATCATTAAAATGGTTGGCGGCGGTGGCATGGCGAATGTCTATTTAGCCAAGGACGTGATCCTAGAGAGGGAAGTAGCTATTAAAGTGTTGCGCTTAGATTTTGCCAATGAAGAAGAGTTTCTTCGCCGCTTTCAAAGGGAGGCGCAGTCAGCTACGAGCCTTGTTCATCCAAACATCGTCAATATTTTTGACGTCGGTGAAGAAGAGGGAATTAATTATATCGTCATGGAATATGTCGAGGGCATGACGTTAAAGCAATACATTCAGCAATTTTCACCGATCCCAGTAGAAAAAGCGATCGATATTATGAAGCAGCTTTCGGCGGCGATGGCTTTTGCTCATCATAATTCTATTATTCATCGCGATATTAAACCGCAAAATATTTTAGTAGATGCTAACGGGGATGTGAAAATTACTGACTTTGGTATTGCGATGGCGTTAAGTGCTACCTCCATTACACAAACAAATGCGGTGTTAGGCTCTGTTCACTACATATCTCCAGAGCAAGCACGTGGTGGTATGGCGACGAAAAAATCAGATATTTATGCTCTTGGGATTGTTATGTTTGAATTATTAACTGGGCAATTACCTTTTTCAGGTGAGTCGGCTGTTTCGATTGCACTGAAGCATTTGCAGACGGAAACGCCTTCGATGAAAAGGTGGAATCCATCTATTCCGCAAAGCGTTGAGAATATCGTGTTAAAAGCAACGACGAAAGATCCATTCCATCGCTACCATTCGTTAGAAGATATGGAGCAGGACTTATCAACGGCGCTCGATCCTGAACGAGCCAATGAGCCAAAGTTTACAGTGCCTCTAGATGAAGATGAAACGAAAGCACTACCGGTTATTAAACAGATAGAGCAAACAGAAAACACGCAAACGACGATGATGAGACCGACGCCTGAATCGAAACAAGAAGTGGTGACTGGTGAATCTGCAGACAAGAAACCGACAAGAAAATGGCCGATTATTTTGTTAATCATGTCTTTTCTTATTGTTTTAGGCGGGTTAGCAGCAGTGTTAGTTCCTAGTATGTTAGGACCACAAGAGATAGAAATTCCAGAGGTTAAGGGGAAAAAATTAGATGAAGCGGTTTCAGAGTTAGTAACAAGTGGATTCGTTGTCAATGAGACATATGAACAATTTAGTGATGAAATCCCTGAAGGAAAGGTCATTAAAACAAAACCTAGTGCAGGACGGGTCGCTCAAGAAGGGTCAAACGTCAATATTTATATAAGCAGTGGAAAAGAAACTTTTACGCTTGATGATTACGAAGGTAAACTATACGAAGAGGTAGCTAAATCACTCGATAAATATGAGTTTAAGGAGATTCGTAAAGAAAGCGTCTATGATGAAAGCGAAGCTGGAACGATTATTGATCAAAATCCTGAAGCATCGGACGAAGTCATTCCAGACGAGACGGTATTATCTTTTACCGTTAGTCTAGGTCCGGAGAAAATTTCATTAATTGACTTGACGGAATATAATGAAAAAAGCTTAAAGGATTATGCTGAGTCTACAGGGTTAAATATCGTCATTGCTGGTGAAGAGTATTCAGATAAGGTCGGGCAAGGGCTCGTTTTATCTCAAACACCAGAGCAAGGGACGAAGTTAGAAAAAGGAGACAAAGTGGAAGTGATGCTGTCAAAAGGAGCAAGAGAAATTCCACCAGTCACTGTGACGAAAGAAATTACGATTCCATATGAGCCGGATGAATTCGGAACTCCTCAAGAAGTACAAATATATATTGAAGATATGAATCACAGCATGACCGAGCCTTATGAAGTATTTTCGATCCAAGAGGAAACGAAGAAAACATTGGAATTTATTGTTTCTAAAGGGAGTAAAGCAGGCTATAAAGTGATTCGTGATCAACGAGTGATTTTTGATGAAACCATTCCATACCCAGAAAATGAGGGAGAGAACCAAGGAGGAATGTAATGCCAGCAGGAAAGATTATTAAAGCTTTAAGCGGTTTTTATTATGTTTTAGATGGTGAACGTCTTGTTCAATGCCGAGGACGGGGAAATTTTCGTAAAAAGAAAGTCTCACCACTTGTTGGCGATTATGTAGAATACCAAGCAGATAATGACCAAGAAGGCTATATTCTGGCCGTTCAAGAAAGAAAAAATGAACTCGTTAGACCACCTATTGCCAATGTCGATCAAGCGATTCTTGTTTTTTCCGCTGTTCGACCGGATTTCAGTACAGCCTTACTCGATCGTTTTTTAGTATTAATTGAATCGAAGCAGATTGAACCAATCATTTGTATCACGAAAATGGACTTGCTAACGAAGCAACAAGCAGAAGGGATTCAGCAATTTGCTGAACAATATCAAGCTTTTGGTTATCACGTTGTCTTAACTTCTTCAGAAGATGAAATGAATTTAGAAGAGGTCCGTTCTTTTTTACAAGGAAAAACGTCGGTGTTTGCCGGTCAGTCAGGAGTGGGGAAATCATCCTTGCTCAACGCTCTTCGTCCAGAGCTTGGATTGAAAACGGATGAAATATCCGATTCTCTTGGGCGTGGGAAGCATACGACAAGACATGTGGAGTTAATTCATGTAGACAACGGTCTGGTTGCTGATACTCCCGGCTTTAGTTCGTTAGAATTTACAGATATAGAGGTAGAGGATTTGCCGTTTTGTTTTCCTGAAATGGTCAAGCTGAGCCATGAATGTAAATTTAGAGGCTGTTTGCATGTGAATGAACCAAAATGTGCCATTAAAGATGCGGTTGAACATAGTGATCTTCCTGCTTACCGCTATGAGCATTATTTGCAATTCATGGAAGAAATAAAAGAGAGAAAGCCGAGGTATTAATTATGGTCAAAATAGCGCCGTCGATTTTATCCGCTGATTTTTCCCGGTTGGGAGAGGAAATAAAAGATGTAGAAATGGGAGGAGCTGACATTATTCATGTCGATGTCATGGATGGTCATTTCGTTCCGAATATTACGATTGGACCACTCATTGTTGATGCCATTCGTCCAATTACGAAGCTACCACTTGATGTTCACTTAATGATTGAGAATCCTGATCAATATATTGAAGCGTTTGCCAAAGCAGGAGCCGATTATATTACCGTTCATGTGGAGGCGTGTCCTCATCTTCATCGCACGATTCAATTGATTCGTTCTCATGGGGTGAAAGCAGGGGTCGTTCTTAATCCAGCAACGCCTGCTCAGATGATTGAACATATTTTAGAAGATATCGATATGGTGCTACTTATGACCGTGAATCCTGGATTTGGGGGACAATCGTTTATTCACTCCGTCGTTCCGAAAATCCGTCAAGTGAAACAAATGATTGACGAAAAAGGATTGGACGTTGAAATTGAAATTGATGGCGGTGTCAACATCGAAACAGCGAAGCTTTGCACAGAAGCAGGAGCGAGCATTTTAGTGGCTGGTTCTGCTGTTTACAATAAGGAAGATCGCAAGCAAGCAATTGATGAAATTAGAGCAGCTGCTGAATAATGTGGGCAGTCATTTAAAAAGAGAGGAGCCGTTTCATTCGGTTCCTTTTTTCGTATCGAGGGGGTTTTAATATGAGAATTGCTGTAGTTGCCGGTGGCCCGGAAACGGAATTGGCTGATTTACAAAGCTATCATACAGAAGATACCGTCTTTGTAGGAGTGGATCGCGGGACGATCTACTTATTAGAAAGAGGCATTACGCCGAAAATAGCGATTGGTGATTTTGATTCCGTTACGGAATCGGAATGGAAAGTGATTGAGTCCGGCGTGGAACAAGAGCATATTCAGCGCTTTCCTGCTGAAAAGGATGAAACAGACCTAGAGCTAGCTATTGTATGGGCAATGAAGCAGGAGCCAGAGTCGATCGTTATTTTTGGTGCAACAGGTGGAAGACTCGATCATTTCTTCGGTACGATTAGCTTGCTCATGAATAAGGACATCATGGCATCTGCACTAAAAATAGAGCTAGTGGATAAACAAAATCGTGTGTCTCTTTATGGGCCAGGTACATATACTGTGTTTATGGATGTCCGAAAAAAATATTTTTCTTTTTTTGCTATCACGAATACGGTGACTAATTTTACATTAAAGGGATTTAAGTATCCGCTAAGCAATCATACCGTTCAGCCAGGTTCAACTTTGTACGTTAGCAATGAGCTAGACCAAGAAAGTGGTACTTTTTCTTTTGCTTCTGGCATACTTATGGTGATAAGAAGCTCTGATGGTTGAAGTTCTATATTGGAGGGGTGGCAATCATGAAATTTTATACCATTAAATTACCTAAATTTTTAGGTGGGATTGTTCGTGCGATGCTTGGAACATTCAAAAAGTGAAGTTGTCCAACGCTGAGAATAGATGAATGGGGTAGAATAGAAAAAAACCAGCTGAATTCAGCTGGTTTTTTTCATTGAAAAGTATTATACACGCTCAACTTTTCCGGATTTTAATGCTCTTGCAGAAACCCAAACACGTTTAGGTTTTCCATCTACTAGAATGCGAACTTTTTGAAGGTTAGCACCCCAAGTACGCTTGTTAGCGTTCATAGCGTGGGAACGAGCGTTGCCGGAACGAGCTTTACGACCAGAAACAACACATTTTTTTGGCATATTATTCACTCCTCACCATTGAAGCTGAAAAAATTTGTTTCAACACTTCGTTATATTCTAAAAGATACTTTAATAATTTACCACACAACTTTTTTGAATGCAATAGTTCTTCGCAAGTCTTTCAAGAAAAAAACCTTGACATCATATCCTATCCTTTGGAATGATAGAATATGGTGATTGCATTGCTTTTAAAAAAGCAGCAAGTATAGTAAAATGGCATTAGTTTAGCAACATTTATAAGGGGGGTTTACATTGGCTATTGAACTCAAAACAAAGTACGGGCAAATTGATATCTCAAATGATGTGATTGCCATGATTGCTGGCGGAGCAGCGGTAGATTGTTATGGCATCGTTGGAATGGCATCTAAAAATCAAATTAAAGATGGAATTACTGACATATTGCGTCGAGAAAATTTCACTCGTGGTGTGATTGTGCGCCAAGAAGAAGATCAAGTAAACATCGATATGTATATTATTGTTAGCTATGGAACGAAAATTTCTGAAGTGGCGAACAATGTTCAATCAAAAGTAAAGTATACGCTCGATCAAACAGTTGGACTAGCTGTCGACTCGGTTAATATTTTTGTTCAAGGAGTTCGAGTGACGAACTCGTAGTGTGAGGAGGAAAGATTTGTGTCAATTACTTCGTTAGATGGGAAAAAGTTTGCCGAAATGGTAAAAATGGGAGCTAATCATCTTTCAGTGAATGCTGATATGGTAGATGCACTTAACGTTTTCCCTGTTCCTGATGGTGATACAGGAACAAATATGAATTTATCAATGACTTCTGGAGCCAAGGAAGTTCAACAACAGTCAAGTGAGCATTTTGGACAAACAGCTGCTGCATTATCTAAAGGTTTACTAATGGGAGCTCGCGGTAACTCAGGTGTTATTTTATCGCAATTGTTCCGAGGGTTTACCAAAGCAATTGAACAACTATCAGTAGTTGATAGTAAGCAATTAGCTGCTGCGTTTGAAGCGGGTGTGCAAACAGCTTACAAAGCCGTGATGAAGCCGGTAGAAGGAACGATTTTAACTGTTGCGAAAGATGCTGCCAAAAAAGCGGTAGCAGTTGCTAAAAAACAAAAAGATATTATTGTAGTGATGGAAGCTTTAGTGGAAGAAGGCAAAGCTTCATTGGCACGTACCCCTGAATTTCTCCCTGTATTGAAAGAAGTAGGTGTTGTCGACAGTGGAGGTCAGGGACTTTTGCTTGTTTACGAAGGATTTCTTGCCGCTTTAAAAGGAGAATCCTTACCTGATAGTCCAGCTATCGCGCCTAATATGGAAGAGTTAGTTAGCGCTCAGCATCATCAAAGTGTGCAAGGATTTATGAATACAGTGGACATTGAGTTTGGCTATTGTACGGAGTTTATGGTCCGTTTTGAAGACGAGAAAGTAGCTAAGCATCCATTTTCAGAAGAACAGTTTAGAGCGGATTTAAGCGTGTATGGTGACTCGCTTCTCGTCATTTCAGATGATGAAATTGCGAAGGTTCACATTCACTCGGAACAACCTGGGGAAGTGTTATCCTATGGGCAACGATATGGTAGCTTAATTAGCATGAAAATCGAAAATATGCGAGAGCAACATAGCAATATTGTTGGTGGGGACACGCCGAAACAGCCAGAGGTTAAGAAGCCGGAAGTACAGCAAGAATATGCAGTTGTTACAGTGGCTATGGGTGAAGGGATTTCGCAATTACTTCAAAGTATCGGTGCTTCAGCGGTGATTGAAGGCGGACAAACAATGAATCCTAGTACGGAAGATATTGTGAAAGCGATCGAAGAAGCAAATGCTAAAAAAGTGATTATTTTACCTAACAACAAAAACATCGTGATGGCAGCTGAACAAGCGGCTGAAGTCGTTGGCGTTGAAGCAACGGTTGTCCCATCTAAAACGGTTCCTCAAGGAATGGTAGCGTTGCTTGCTTTCAACCCTGAAGCCACATTGGAAGAAAATAAAGTAGCAATGACAGAAGCCCTTGCTCATGTGAAAACGGGGCAAATTACTTTTGCTGTTCGTGATACGAATATTGATGGTGTTGAAATTGCCAAAGATGACTTCATGGGGTTAGCTGATGGGAAAATTGTGTTAACGAACCCAAATAAAATCGAAGCGGCGAAAGAATTACTCCATCATTTAATTGATGAGGAATCTGAAATTGTAACGATTATTTATGGGGAAGACATCGGCTCGGATGAAGTAGAGAAAGTATCTTCATTTATAGAAGAGAATTTTGAAGAAGTGGAAGTAGAAGTTCATAATGGAAAACAACCACTGTATTCTTTCATTTTCTCAGTTGAATAAAAAAGAAGGGGGATTCCTCTTCTTTTTTATTTGTGCATTTTTTTCTTACGTATAATAAAATATAGTTATTAACGTATATAAAGCAATCTAATGACCAGAGGGGGCGACATCATGAAATACAAAAGTGTATTTGATATTATTGGACCAATTATGATTGGACCTTCTAGCTCGCACACAGCTGGTGCAGCGAAAATCGGTCGCTTAGCTAGAACTTTATTTGGGAGAGAACCGAAATGGGCGATCATCTCTTTTTATGGTTCCTTCGCACAAACATATAAAGGTCATGCAACAGATGTCGCTATTATTGGTGGGCTGCTCGATTTTGATACATTTGATGAACGAATTATCGATGCGATAAAGATTGCGGAGAGTAGAGGGATAAGCATTCAATTTATTGAAGAAATGGCTGTTCCCGCTCATCCAAATACAGCAAAAGTGCGCATTGGCGATGAAACAGGTGAAATAGAGCTTGTCGGTATTTCTATCGGCGGTGGCAAAATTGAAGTGACGGAACTAAACGGATTTGAGTTAAAGCTTTCTGGCCAGCACCCGGCGATTTTAGTTGTTCATAATGACCGTTTCGGTGCGATTGCGACAGTTTCCAATGAACTAGCTAAACATGAAATTAATATTGGACATATGGAGGTTTCTCGTAAAGCAAAGGGTGAAATGGCATTAATGATCATAGAAGTCGATCAGACAATCGATGATCATGTCATTCAAGCGATCGAGCATTTGCCTAACGTTATTCAAGTTGCACGAATTGCTGATTAGTTGAATGAAATAGGAAAACCGACAGGACATACTTAAATGATCACTATAAGAACAGGAGGGAGCAAAATGTTTAAATCAGCAGCAGAACTCGTCAACAGGGCCAATGAGCAGCAGAAAAAAATTTCAGATATCATGATCGAACAAGAAATGACCATTACCGGCAAAACATTTGATGAAGTCATGTCTTTGATGGAAAGAAATTTAGATGTGATGGAGCAAGCGGTAAAAAGAGGACTAAGCGGTGTGCAGTCTCTTTCTGGGTTAACAGGTGGAGATGCTGTTTTACTGCAAGACTATATTGCTAAAGGTCAAACATTATCAGGACCACTATTATTAGACGCTGTCAGTAAAGCTGTTGCGACAAACGAAGTGAACGCCGCCATGGGAACGATATGCGCGACTCCGACAGCCGGCAGTGCAGGTGTCGTTCCGGGTACTTTGTTTGCAGTTCAAGACAAGCTAAATCCTTCAAAGGAAGAGAAGGTTCGTTTTTTGTTTACAGCTGGCGCCTTTGGATTTATTGTCGCCAATAATGCTTCCATTTCTGGAGCGGCGGGCGGCTGTCAAGCGGAGGTGGGGTCTGCATCCGGAATGGCCGCGGCCGCTATTGTAGAGATGGCTGGTGGGGCTCCTGCTCAAAGTGCAGAGGCAATGGCGATTACGTTGAAAAATATGCTCGGACTTGTTTGCGATCCTGTGGCTGGATTAGTGGAAGTTCCTTGTGTGAAAAGAAATGCTATGGGAGCCGCTAATGCTCTTGTTGCCGCTGACATGGCTCTTGCTGGTGTAACGAGTCGAATTCCATGCGATGAAGTTATTGATGCTATGTACAAAATTGGGCAAACAATGCCTACTGCTTTAAGAGAAACAGCAGGTGGAGGATTAGCTGCAACACCGACCGGGCGTAAGTTGGAGGAACAAATTTATGGATCAACAACCCGAAACGCAAGTCAATGATTCCCCTTTGCTACAACAAACGAATGGTTTAAAAGGGGTAGGTAAGGAAACCGCTACCTCTTTAAAAGAGCTTGGTATAGACACCATTCATGATTTATTGTATTACTTTCCTTACCGCTATGAAGATTATCGTTTAAAGGATTTAGCAGAAGTGGCTCATGATGAACGCGTGACAGTAGAAGGGAAAGTTCATAGCATCCCGTCACTGATGTTTTATTCGAAGAAAAAATCACGTTTAACATTTAAATTATTAGTGGGCCGCTATTTAGTCAGTGTCGTCTTTTTTAATCAGCCGTATTTAAAAAATAAAATAAACATTAATGAGACGGTAACTATTACAGGGAAGTGGGATAAAAATCGGCAAACGATCACTGCTCAACAGCTAGACCTCGGCCCTCATCAAAGGCAGGGTGATTTTGAAGCGGTGTATTCATTGAAAGGGGTTGTATCTCCTAAATTATTTCGTAAATATATCGGACTGGCGTTGTCGCAATATGGAGATTTGATTGAAGAAACATTGCCGGTTCGTTTTTTACATCAATATAAACTATTACCTGCCCACGAGGCTCTACGTGCACTTCATTTTCCGGCAAATGGAGAAGAGATGAAGCAAGCTAGACGGAGATTTGTCTATGAAGAGTTTTTAGCGTTTCAATTGAAAATGCAAGCTCTTCGCAAGTTTGAAAGGGAGCACTCGAACGGCATGAAGCAAAATTATGATATCCATCAGTTAAAGCAATTTATTGATTCGTTGCCGTTTACAATGACAAATGCTCAAAAACGAGTGATCAATGATATTTGTGCAGATTTGAAATCCCCTTATCGGATGAATCGTCTTCTTCAAGGGGATGTAGGTAGCGGAAAGACCGCGGTTGCGGCTGTTGCTTTATATGCAAGTGTAACGGCGGGATATCAAGGAGCGTTAATGGTGCCGACGGAAATATTGGCGGAGCAGCATGCGGACTCTTTAAGTGAAATGTTCGAGCCGATGGGTCTTTCTCTCGCTCTTTTAACGAGCTCAGTGAAAGGGAAACGTAGAAAAGAGCTATTAGCGAGACTAGAAGCAGGAGAAATTGATATTGTTGTTGGTACGCATGCATTAATTCAAGATGATGTTCATTTTCGTCGCCTTGGACTTGTGATTACCGATGAACAGCATCGCTTCGGTGTGAATCAGAGAAGAGTGTTAAGAGAAAAAGGAGAGAGCCCGGATGTATTATTTATGACGGCTACTCCGATTCCTAGAACGCTTGCCATCACTGTTTTTGGTGAGATGGATGTGTCGATTATTGATGAAATGCCTGCAGGGCGAAAAGCGATTGAAACGTATTGGGCGAAAGAAGAAATGCTCGAGCGTGTACTCGGCTTTATGGAAAAAGAATTAGTGAAAGGTCGACAAGCGTATGTAATCTGTCCGTTAATCGAAGAGTCAGAGAAAATGGATCTTCAAAATGCTTTAGATGTTCACTCGCAGCTCGTTCATTATTTTCATGACCGTTTTCAAGTCGGTTTAATGCATGGTCGATTGCCTGCTGAAGAAAAAGATCAGGTGATGAAAGCTTTTTCAGATAATCACATTCAAGTACTTGTTTCGACAACAGTAGTAGAGGTAGGGGTCAATGTACCTAATGCTACGATGATGGTCATTTATGATGCAGAGAGATTTGGGCTATCGCAGCTACATCAGCTCCGAGGTCGTGTCGGGCGGGGGAGTGAGCAATCCTACTGTATTTTACTAGCTAACCCGAAAACAGAAGTCGGTCAAGAGCGCATGAAGATTATGACGGAAACGAATGATGGGTTTGTATTAAGTGAAAAAGATCTAGAGCTCCGCGGACCAGGAGATTTCTTCGGGAAAAAACAAAGCGGTTTGCCAGAATTTAAAGTCGCTGATATGGTGCATGATTATCGTACGCTTGAGGTCGCTAGAGAAGACGCAAAAACGTTAATCGAATCGGAAGAATTTTGGCAGAAGGAAGAGTTTGCTAAGCTTCGGGAGTCGCTTCATCACTCCGGTGTTCTGTCGGGAGAAAAGCTAGATTAATTGTGAATGCAAGATTTTCCTTGCATTCTGTTTTTTTTGCTTTTATACTACTGTTAGTACCTAGTCCTAATATCGGATGGTGTAATATTAATGAGACGTTCAAAAAAAGAGAGACAAGCACAATTACAAGAAACAATTACCGATAATCCATTTATCACAGATGAGGAGCTGGCAGATCGCTTCAGAGTGAGTGTACAAACGATTCGTCTAGATCGAATGGAATTATCGATACCAGAATTGCGTGAAAGAATTAAACATGTAGCAGAAAAACAATTAGCTGATGAAGTTCGCTCATTGCCAATCGAGGAAGTAATCGGTGATGTGATTGATATTGAATTAGATAAAAGCGCCATCTCCATTTTTGATGTGCAGAAGGAGCATGTTTTTACGAGAAATGGCATTGCACGGGGACATCATTTGTTTGCGCAAGCTAACTCGCTCGCTGTAGCGGTCATTAACGATGAACTCGCCTTGACAGCAAAAGCGAATATTCATTTTAAACGTTCCGTTCGTGAAGGTGAACGAGTGGTAGCAAAAGCGAAAGTGATCGATGTGAATGTAGAAAAGGAAAGAACGATCGTTGAAGTACATAGTTATGTTGGTCATGAATTAGTGTTTCAAGGCGATTTCATGATGTATCGTTCCAATATATGAGCAAAGGATGAAACAAAATGAAAATAGCGGTAGATGCGATGGGCGGAGATCATGCGCCAAAGGAGATTATTTTAGGAACGAATCGAGCATTAGAAGAACTCCAGGATCTCGAAGTATTGATTTTTGGTGATGAAGAGAAAATAAAGCCGCTCTTAACTCCAACGAGTCGCGCCACCATTATTCATTCCGAGGAAGTCATTGCGGGAACGGATGAACCCGTTCGCGCTGTACGTCGCAAAAAGAAAGCATCCATGGTGATGATGGCTCAATCCGTTGCGGATGGCGAGGCGGCTGCTTGCGTATCAGCAGGGAACACAGGAGCATTGATGGCGGCTGGTTTATTTATCGTCGGGCGAATTGACGGCATTCAGCGTCCTGCCTTAGCGCCGACGTTACCAACGATCGATGGCCGTGGCTTTGTGATGCTAGACCTTGGAGCCAACTCAGATGCGAAACCGGAACATTTAGTGCAATATGCGCTTATGGGTTCAATTTATGCTGAAAAAGTAAGAGGAATCGAAAAGCCTAGAGTAGGCCTATTAAATATCGGTACCGAAGAGAAAAAAGGGAACGAATTAACGAAGGAAGCATTCGGGTTGCTAAAGCAGCAAACGAATATTCATTTTATCGGCAATGTAGAATCTAGAGATTTATTGAATGGTGTAGCTGATGTCGTCGTTACAGATGGTTTTACCGGTAATATGGTTCTTAAAACGTTAGAAGGTACAGCGATTTCGATTTTCTCAATGTTAAAGTCTTCTTTAACCTCTTCATTAAAGGCAAAGATCGGTGCAGGCTTACTGAAGTCTGAGCTATATGGATTGAAAAATAAAATGGACTACACGGAGTATGGCGGTGCTGGATTATTTGGTTTAAAAGCGCCGGTCATTAAAGCTCACGGTTCATCGAATGCGAATGCGTTTTATAACGCGTTGAAGCAAGCATATACGATGGCGCAAGCAAATGTGCCAGCAAAGATTCAAGAGGCGGCGAACCTTTTAATAGATGATGAAAAATAAGGGGGTAACAAGATGGGGAAAATAGCATTTGTATTTCCAGGTCAAGGATCACAAGTGGTCGGTATGGGGCAATCACTAGCGGATCAACATGAAGGTATTCGACAACTATTTGTGAAGGCAGACGAAAGATTAGGCTTCTCCTTAAGCGACATTATCTTTCATGGTCCTCAAGAAAAATTAACGTTAACGATGAATGCCCAGCCTGCTTTATTAGCTACTAGTATGGCAGTATTGCAGCGCTTTGCTAAAGAAGAAATTGTTCCTGATTATGTGGCAGGCCATAGCTTAGGTGAGTATACGGCTTTAACAGCAGCTGGTGCTTTATCGTTTGAAGATGCTGTGTATGCCGTTCATAAGCGCGGTCAATTTATGGAACAGGCTGTACCAGCGGGAGAAGGCACGATGGCGGCTGTATTAGGGATGGAGAGAAGTTTGTTACAGCAAGTAGTAGATGAAGTAACAGCTAATGGCCATGCGGTTGGCCTTGCTAATTTAAATTGCCCTGGTCAGGTTGTCATCTCCGGAACAAAAACGGGAGTGGAACAAGCTTCTGAGCGAGCGAAAGAAAAAGGAGCGAAGCGTGTTTTACCGTTAAATGTGAGCGGACCGTTCCATTCCTCTTTAATGAAGCCAGCAACGAAGCAGCTTGAGGAAGTTTTGAATGAAATTGAGCTATCCGATAGCCAAGTACCTGTGATGGCGAATGTCGATGCGAAAGTCGTTCAACAGGCAGATGAAATTAAGCAGAAGCTACTGCAACAGCTGTATTCTCCTGTTTTGTGGGAAGATAGTGTCGAAGCGTTAATTGAAGAAGGTGTAGATACATTTATCGAAATTGGTCCAGGGAAAGTACTTTCTGGTCTGATTAAAAAAATTAATCGTCAAGTGCGCACGTTTGCGGTTCAAGATGAAGAGTCGATTCAGACAGTAGCAGCACAATTAAAGGAGGCCTCTCAATGAAGTTAGTAGGAAAATCAGCTTTAGTAACAGGCGCTTCTCGCGGCATTGGTCGAGAAATTGCTCTTGAACTTGCTCGTCAAGGAGCGGACGTAGTTGTGAATTATTCCGGTAGTGAAGCAAAAGCGAATGAAGTGGTAGAAGAAATTAAAGCGCTTGGTCGTCAGGCGGTGGCGGTTCAGTGCAACGTGTCAAATGCTGAATCTGTGCAAGAAATGGTCAATGAAACCCTCGAAACATTTGGGAAAATAGATATCCTCATCAATAATGCTGGTATCACGAGAGATAACTTGCTTATGCGCATGAAAGAGCAAGAGTGGGATGACGTTATTGATATCAATCTCAAAGGCGTATTCCTTTGCACAAAGGCTGTCACTCGCCCGATGATGAAGCAAAGAAGTGGTCGCATCGTGAACATCGCTTCGATCGTAGGGGTAAGTGGAAATGCGGGACAAGCAAATTATGTAGCGGCTAAAGCAGGTGTCATTGGTTTAACGAAAACGACAGCCAAAGAATTAGCGTCAAGAGGGATCACGGTCAATGCGATCGCTCCAGGCTTTATCACGACAGATATGACCGATGCTTTGCCTGAAGAGGCGAAGCAAGCGATGCTAAGTCAAATCCCACTTGCTCGCTTTGGTGAACCAGCAGATATTGCAAAAACAGTTGTCTTTCTAGCATCGGAAGATTCAAAATATATGACGGGCCAAACATTACAAATTGATGGCGGTATGGTCATGTAAGAGAAATTTTATTTAATCTTGACGTGAATTCGTCTATAATGACTTGAGGGGAGGTGAACGAGTATGGCAGACGTATTAGAGCGTGTAACGAAAATTATCGTAGATCGTCTTGGAGTAGAAGAATCTCAAGTAAAATTAGAAGCTTCTTTCAAGGAAGATCTTGGTGCAGATTCTTTAGATGTAGTTGAACTTGTAATGGAATTAGAAGATGAGTTCGATATGGAAATTTCTGATGATGATGCAGAGAAAATTGCGACAGTGGGTGACGCTGTGAATTACATAAACAGCAAAAACTAAGTCGTTCAAAAGATGTAGGCTCCGTTATCTAAACGGAGCTTTCTTCTTTTGCGATTTTTTTCATTTTCGACTAAACTGTCTTTGAGTGTAAATTTGTTATATAGCGAGGGAAGTCCCATGAGGAAAGCAAATAAAGAATATCGAAAACCATCACATAGAAAAGACGAAGCCTTTAAACGATTGCAGCAAAAACTAGGCATTCAATTTCATGATGAAAGCTTATTAAAACAAGCATTTACCCATTCATCCTATGTGAATGAGCATCGGAAAAAACCATACGAAGATAATGAGCGATTAGAGTTTTTAGGAGACGCGGTGTTAGAGTTAACCGTTTCCCAATTTTTATTTAAAAAATATTCGTTATTGTCAGAAGGCGATTTAACGAAATTAAGAGCGGCCATCGTTTGTGAACCTTCTCTTGTGACATTTGCTAATGAGTTACAATTTGGCGAAGTAGTGTTGCTTGGAAAGGGAGAGGAAATGACGGGTGGTCGTATGAGACCTGCTCTTTTAGCAGATGTGTTTGAAGCGTTCGTTGGTGCGCTGTATTTAGATCAAGGGATGGAGCAGGTCATTTCATTCTTAGAAGCTGTCGTTTTCCCGAAAATTAATTCCGGTGCTTTTTCTCATATGATGGATTACAAAAGTCAGCTGCAAGAGTACGTGCAGCGGCATGCGAAAGGTCAGCTTGAATATCGAATTCTTGAAGAAAAAGGACCTGCACATAGCAAGGAGTTTGTTGCTCAAGTCGCGTTTAATGATGAAGTGCTTGGAAATGGACAGGGAAAATCAAAGAAGGAAGCGGAACAATATGCTGCTCAAATGGCTTTAGCAGCGTTGCAACATAAAGAATAGAAGGTAGGAAAGACATATGTTCCTGAAAAGATTAGAGATCTTAGGCTTTAAGTCTTTTGCCGAACGAATCTCTGTCGATTTTGTCGATGGGGTCACAGCAGTAGTGGGCCCAAATGGATCTGGAAAAAGTAACATTACAGACGGCATTCGTTGGGTGTTAGGAGAGCAGTCGGCCAAAAGTTTACGCGGCGGAAAAATGGAGGATGTTATTTTCGCAGGTAGTGATACTCGAAAGGCGCTCAATTTTGCCGAGGTGACGTTAACTTTAAATAATGAAAAGCAAATACTCCCAATTGAATACAATGAAGTCAATGTGACAAGGAGAGTGTATCGGTCAGGAGATAGTGAATATTTCATTAATAAGCAGTCCTGCCGTTTAAAAGACATTGTCGAATTATTTATGGATTCAGGTCTTGGAAAAGAAGCCTTCTCGATCATCGGACAGGGGAAAGTAGAAGAGATATTAAATAGCAAGCCGGAAGATCGACGGGCGATTTTTGAAGAGGCAGCTGGGGTACTGAAATATAAAGTGCGCAAGCGAAAAGCGGAGCAAAAGCTGACTGAAACGCAGGAGAATTTAAATCGAGTCCAAGATATTTTACACGAGCTTGAAAGTCAAGTAGAACCGTTACGAATTCAAGCTTCCATGGCGAAAGATTACCTCGAAAAGAAAGAGGAGCTTACATCCTACGATATTGCCTCCATCGTTTATGAAATTGATCAACTCCATGCAGAATGGCAAAAGCTAAAGGAAAGCTTTTCGTTGCATCAACAGCAAGAAATGCAACTAACTGCTAATTTGCAAAAGAAAGAAGCTGCAACAGCTGCGTTACGTGATCAAATTACAGCGATCGATGAATCGGTCAATGATTTGCAAAATGTTTTATTGGCGGCTAGTGAGGAACTTGAAAAGCTAGAAGGCCGCAAGCAAGTATTAAAAGAACGAAAGAAAAATGCGGCTCAAAATGAGGGGCAGCTAGCGGATTATATGAAAGAAACGAAAGCGAAGATAGTTGAGCTTTCACAGCTTGCTGAAGAACTGACACAAAAAGTCGAAGCAGATCAGCTAGAAGAGGAACAATTACGCTGTCAACTCAGCGGAAAACAACAAGAAATGCAAACCTTGTCGAAAGATTTAGAAGCAGAGATTGAGTCATTAAAAGCAGACTACATCGAAGGGTTAAATGAGCAGGCATCCGCTAAAAATGAGTTGAACAATTTAACGCAACAAATAGAACAGCTGACTCGTCGTCGATCAAGAATCGATGCGGAAAATGAAAAGCAAGTACTTGAAAGACAACAAATTGAAACGAACAAACAACAAATTGAAGAAAAGTTAGTTAGTGCTCAAAGAGAGCTTACTTTACATGTAGAGGCATTTCGCAGCGGGCAACAAACGTTAGAAGCACTGAAGTTAAAATATACAAAACAAGAATCGAACTTATATCAAGCTTATAAAATTTTGCAAGATGCCAAGTCAAGAAAAGAGATGCTTGAATCGTTAGAAGAGGATTACTCCGGCTTTTTTCAAGGAGTCAAAGAAATACTAAAAGCTAGAAGTCATACACTTTCAGGGATTGAAGGGGCAATAGCTGAAGTGATTGATGTGCCAAAACAGTACGAAACAGCCATTGAAATCGCCCTTGGTAGTAGTATGCAGCATATTATTACTAAAGATGAAGCGTCTGCTCGGGCAGCGATTACTTATTTAAAAAAGAATCGTTATGGCCGTGCGACTTTCTTACCTTTAACGGCAATGAAAGAAAAGGTATTTCCGGCAGCAACTCTCGCTCAGTTGCAAACGGACCCTCGTTTTATCGGGCTTGCTTCCGACTTAATCCAATATGACGAACAATACAAACGAGCTATTACAAGTGTGCTAGGTCTTGTCATTATTTCGAAGGACTTAACAGCTGCAAATGAACTTGCTAAGATGCTCGGTTATCGTTATCGGATTGTTACTTTAGAGGGGGATGTCGTCAATCCAGGTGGCTCAATGACCGGTGGAGCTATTCAACAAAAAACAAGCTCGTTACTCACTCGTAAAAACGAATTAGAAGATTTGAAGACGAAGCTTGCTTCTATGGAAGAAAAAACAGCCAAGGTTGAGCGGGAAGTAAAGAAACTAAAAGAGACGATCGCCAAAAACGAAATTCTATTAGAGGAAATGCGTGCAAAAGGCGAACAATTGCGAGTGGCAGAACAGCAATGGAAAAATGAGCTACTTGAATGGCAATTCTCTTATCAAACGATTAACGACCGTTTATCGCTATATGATATGGAGAAAAAAGAATTTCAAGAAGAAAAAGAACAGCTAGCCAATCGCTATCAATCAGTGGAAGAACAATTGGTGATTAAACAAAAAGAAATAGAGGCACTAAATATTGAAATTACAAGCTTGACAGAGAAGAAGCAAAAAGAAAGCTCATTAAAAGAGTCTTTAATGCAGTCGATTAGTGACATGAAATCCATGTTTGCCGTCAAGAAAGAACAGTTAAGGACAGGTCAAACTCGGTTAGCACAAGTGCAAAGAGAATTAGACGAGGCGACAAAGAAATATCAACAATGGCAAGAAGAGCTCCATTGGCTGAAAAACGAAATGTCTTCTAGTCATCAAGGGGAAGAAGAGCTTGAACAAGCGGCACACATCAAGCAAAAAGATAAAGAACAAACTGTTAAGTTAATTTCCTTGCGTAGAGAAGAACGTTTAGAGAAACAGCAAAAATTAGAAGATGAAGAATTAGAATTAAAAGAGCTTAGAAGACTTCATAAAGCGATGAGCGAAGCGATTCAAGATGAAGAAGTAAAAATCAATCGTCTCGATGTCGAAATGGAAAACCGCTTAGAGCAATTGCGTAAAGATTATTCGATGTCTTACGATTATGCTAAAGAAACGTATCCGTTGCCGTTTTCTATAGAGGAAGTCCGCAAAAAAGTGAAATTGATTAAGCTGTCGATTGAGGAGCTTGGCAATGTCAATATCGGCGCTATTGATGAATACGAGCGTGTATATGAGCGATATACGTTTCTTGAGGAACAGCGGGTGGATTTACAAGAAGCAAAAGATACACTCGTTCAAGTGATTGAAGAAATGGACGTAGAAATGACGAAAAGATTTAAAGAAACATTTCAAGCGATCAGCTCGCACTTTTTACCGGTATTTCAGGCGCTATTTGGCGGAGGGAGAGCTGAATTAAAGCTGACAGAGCCGAACGATCTATTGAATACAGGAGTTGATATTGTTGCGCAGCCTCCAGGTAAAAAACTGCAAAACTTAAGCTTGTTATCTGGTGGGGAACGAGCACTTACAGCAATCGCTTTATTATTCTCTATTTTAAAAGTGCGCCCTGTTCCGTTTTGTGTGCTTGATGAGGTTGAAGCGGCATTAGACGAGGCAAACGTTCATCGTTTTAGTAAGTATTTAAAGCAGTTTAGTGAAGAAACACAATTCATTGTCATTACTCACCGCAAGGGTACGATGGAAGAAGCGGACGTGTTATATGGAGTGACAATGGAGGAGTCAGGTGTATCTCGGTTAGTATCTGTTCGAATGGAAGACACACCACAAATAAAGGAGGAAATCGTGAAATGAGTTTCTTTAAAAAGTTAAAAGAGAAATTTACAGCTACAACCGATCAAGCAACTGAAAAATTTAAGACAGGATTGACGAAAACGCGAGATAATTTTTCCAATAAAGTGAATGATTTAGTGGCTCGCTATCGTAAAATTGATGAGGATTTCTTTGAAGAGTTAGAAGAGATTTTAATTGGGGCAGATGTCGGCTTTGAAATCGTGATGGAGCTAGTAGAACAGCTTAAATTTGAAGTGAAACGTCGCAATACGCAAGACCCGGCGGAAGTTCAAGATATTATTACAGAGAAATTGGTAGAGATTTATCAAGCGGGTGAAGATACACCAAATGAAGTGAACATTCAAGAGAATGATTTAACCGTTATTTTATTCGTCGGTGTCAATGGTGTAGGGAAAACAACAACGATTGGGAAGCTTGCTCATAAGTACAAATCGGAAGGCAAAAAAGTCCTTCTTGCCGCTGGCGATACATTCCGTGCCGGAGCGATTGATCAACTAGAGGTATGGGGCGAAAGAACGGGTGTTGATGTCATTAAACAAGGAGAGGGGTCAGACCCGGCAGCTGTGATGTATGATGCTGTTCGTGCGGCTAAATCCAGAAATGTAGATATTTTACTTTGTGATACCGCGGGACGCCTACAAAATAAAGTCAACTTAATGAATGAGTTAGAAAAAGTGAAGCGAGTCATTGAACGTGAAATTCCAGGAGCTCCGCATGAGGTGTTGATTGTTCTTGATGCAACGACAGGACAAAACGCGATGGTTCAAGCGAAAACATTTAAAGAAGCAACGGACGTATCGGGTATCGTGTTAACGAAGCTAGATGGAACAGCAAAGGGTGGAATTGTTCTTGCGATTCGAAAAGAATTAGACATTCCAGTGAAGTTCGTTGGCTTAGGAGAGAAAATGGACGACCTTCAACCGTTCGATGCTGAAAAATATGTTTATGGATTATTCTCAGGCTTGAAGATGGAGAAAGAAGAGGAATAAGCGCTTTCGCTTTTCGATGTTGTCTAGCTTCGCCTCCTTGGGTCTCGAGTCAGATGCCAGCCTGACTGCATGGCTGAAGAACGCCATTCCGTCATTCTGTCATCTGCTTGTCGCCCCAGGGCAGTCGGCTTCGCTTTTCGGTGTTGTAAAGTTTTTTTCTTGACATTGTTTTTGTTTGTGGGTAAAATAGTCGAGTGTAAAGGTTTTTGACTTAACAAAGGAGGGCTCTGTGTGCTTGAGAAGACGACGAGAATGAATTATTTGTATGATTTTTATCAATCGTTGTTAACTGAAAAGCAACGTAGCTATATGTCCCTCTATTATTTGGATGATTTCTCTCTCGGTGAAATTGCGGAAGAGTATGGAGTGAGCCGCCAAGCGGTTTATGATAATATTAAACGCACGGAAGCGATGCTAGAGGAATATGAAAGTAAATTGTTTTTATTTAAAAAATTTCAAGAGCGCACGAAGCTGTTGCAGAAGTTGAAAAAAATTGCTTCTGATGAACAATGGTCGATCGTTGAAGCGCTGGAGAAGTTAGATTAGGAGGCGGCATAGATGGCATTTGAAGGATTAGCCGACCGACTGCAAAATACGATGCAAAAAATCCGAGGCAAAGGAAAAGTAACAGAAGCGGATGTAAAGGAAATGATGCGTGAAGTGCGTCTTGCCCTTTTAGAAGCGGATGTTAACTTCAAAGTTGTCAAGGATTTTGTGAAAAAAGTTAGTGAGCGCTCCGTCGGTCAAGAAGTCATGAAAAGCTTAACTCCCGGACAGCAAGTCATTAAAGTAGTTAAGGAAGAATTGACAGAGTTGATGGGGGGAGAGCAAAGTCAAATTGCGGTAGCTAAGCGCCCTCCAACAGTCATTATGATGGTTGGTTTGCAAGGTGCTGGTAAAACAACGACGACAGGAAAACTGGCGAATTTGCTTCGTAAACGCTATAATCGCAAACCGCTATTAGTTGCTGCCGATATTTATCGACCAGCTGCCATTAAACAGTTGGAAACTCTCGGGAAGCAATTAAATATGCCTGTGTTCTCATTGGGCGATCAAGTGAATCCTGTTGAAATTGCCAAACAAGCAATTGAAAAAGCGAAAGCTGATCATCATGACTATGTCTTGATTGATACAGCAGGACGTCTTCATGTTGATGAGAACTTAATGGATGAACTAAAGCAAATTAAAGAGCTAACGAATCCTGATGAAATCTTCCTTGTTGTTGACGCAATGACGGGTCAAGATGCCGTCACTGTAGCTCAAAGCTTTAACGATCAACTGGGAGTAACAGGTGTTGTTTTAACAAAGCTTGACGGTGATACACGCGGAGGGGCTGCTTTGTCCATTCGTGCCGTCACTGATAAACCGATCAAGTTTGCCGGAATGGGAGAAAAGCTAGATGCATTAGAACCTTTCCACCCGGAACGGATGGCTTCTCGAATTCTAGGTATGGGGGACGTGCTTACCTTAATTGAAAAAGCACAATCCAATGTGGATGAAGAGAAAGCGAAAGAGCTAGAGCAGAAAATGAGAACGATGTCGTTCACATTTGATGACTTCCTTGATCAATTAGGTCAAGTTCGTTCGATGGGACCTTTAGATGAAATTCTAAAAATGCTTCCAGGAGCGAATAAAATTAAAGGCTTGAATAATATTCAAGTCGACGAGAAACAAATTGGTCATATTGAAGCAATTATCCGCTCGATGACAAAGGAAGAAAAGCAACATCCAGAAATCATCAGCGCAGGTCGCAAAAAACGAATTGCTAAAGGTAGCGGTACATCCATTCAGGAAGTCAATCGCCTCTTGAAGCAATTTGAAGAAATGAAAAAAATGATGAAACAAATGTCTGGTATGCAACAAAAAGGCAAGAAAAAAGGCATGCCATTCAAATTTCCATTCATGTAAAGAAAAAACCCTTTACAAACAATAGTGTTATTTGCTATTATACTATCTTGTGTAAAACTATTCGGAGGTGCTTTAAAAATGGCAGTAAAAATTCGTTTAAAACGCATGGGTGCAAAAAAATCCCCATTCTATCGTATCGTAGTAGCAGATTCTCGTTCTCCTCGTGATGGACGTCAAATCGAAACAATTGGAACATACAACCCAGTTGTTCAACCAGCTGAAGTAAAAATCAACGAAGAGCTTGCTCTTAAATGGCTTCAAGACGGTGCGAAACCATCTGATACGGTTCGTAACCTTTTCTCTAACGAAGGCATCATGGAAAAATTCCATAACGCTAAATTAGGCAAATAATTTCAAACTGTATGTAGTAAACATCAATTAGGGAGGAGAAAACCTCCCTTTTTGTGTATATAATTATAAATTCTTCCCTAAAATGAATGGGAGGCTCCAATCATGTACATTTTACAAACGGTAGTCGTAAAACAGGTATTAACTGAAAAAATGAAGCGCCAGCTACTCCTTTCATATGAGGAGCAAAAGAATCAGCTCCAAAGAGAATATGAACAGCTTCGCTTTGAGCAAAAGAAAGCGGAGAAAAAGTATAAGCATATCAGAAAAGAAAGTGCTGAACTATATGAAAAGGAAATGCAAAAACGTTTAGAGAAGATACAAAATATCGAATTTCAGATAAGCCAGCTAAAGCTATTACCGCTTGGAAGTGAACTAAAGGAACGAGAACTGCAAACGATGACGGAGATCCAAGTGGGCGACCGCTGGAGCGACATCGAAAATGAGAAAACAATCGTAATTAAAGATGGCATAATCATTGACATTCGATAGAGGTGAAACACAAGGTGGAAAAATGGTTTAATGTTGGAAAAATCGTGAATACTCATGGGGTCCAAGGAGAAATAAGAGTGATTTCACGAACAGATTTTCCAGATGAAAGATATAAGGTAGGCAATGTTCTTTACTTGTTTATGTCGGAGGAAACAGAAGGGAAGCCTGTCATCATTACTTCTCATCGTAAACATAAAAATTTTGACTTGCTGACGTTAGAAGGGTTTCACAATATTAATCAAGTAGAGCCGTTAAAAGGCGCCTTATTAAAAATTAAAGAAAGTCAGCTCGGTGAGTTACCAGAAGGAGAATATTACTTTCATGAAATCATCGGTTGTACTGTGCAAACGATCGATGGTGAAGAAGTGGGTAAAGTAAAAGAGGTTCTAACACCGGGTGCCAATGATGTGTGGGTTGTTAAAGGAGAAAAAGGAAAAGATCAATATATCCCTTATATCGAACAGATTGTCAAAAAGGTAGATACAAAGGAGAAAGTGATCATTATTGAGCCGATGGAAGGGCTTTTATCATGATGAATATTGATGTGTTATCGCTTTTTCCGGAGATGTTTGAAGGTGTTTTTCATTCTTCGATGTTAAAAAAAGCATCTGAGAAGGGGAAAGTTCAATACAACGTCGTGAATTTCCGTGAGTTTGCTGAAGGGAAGCATCATACAGTAGATGATTATCCGTACGGTGGGGGAGCTGGGATGGTATTAAAGCCACAGCCAGTTTTTGATGCGGTTGCTCATTTAAAAGAGCAAGCTTCATCCTCTCAACCTCGAATTATATTAATGTGCCCGCAAGGAGAGCGATATACGCAACAAAAAGCGGAGGAGCTCGCTAAAGAAGAGCATTTAATTTTTATTTGTGGTCACTATGAAGGCTATGATGAGAGAATTAGAGAGCAGCTTGTTACTGATGAAATTTCGATCGGTGATTACGTTTTAACGGGAGGAGAGCTCGGTGCGATGGTCGTTGTTGATAGCGTCGTTCGCTTGCTACCTGATGTGTTAGGCAATGAAGACTCACCAGTATTAGACTCTTTTTCATCTGGCTTGCTTGAGCACCCTCAGTACACAAGACCAGCCGATTTTCGAGGATTCAAGGTGCCAGACGTTCTACTGTCAGGCAACCATCGGCTCATTGATGAATGGCGCGACCAGCAATCTTTAAGACGTACATGGGAGCGGCGACCAGATCTATTGGAAAAATACCCGTTAACAGACCAACAGTTAACTTGGATAAAAGAATGGAATCAGCAAAAAAAATCTTGATTTATTCGTTCGATTTTGATAGAATTTACAAGTGGTTTGTAGCGAACGCTACAGCCCATCAAAACGGTGTTCCGCTGGGGCAAATAAAGCCGATAAGAGCATCTGTTAGAAGGAGAGGAATATAATGCAAAAATTAATTCAAGAACTTACTCAAGAACAACTTCGTTCAGATTTACCATCTTTCCGTCCTGGAGATACAGTTCGCGTACATGTAAAAGTTATCGAGGGTACTCGCGAGCGTATTCAGGTATTCGAAGGTGTAGTAATCAAACGTCGTGGTGGCGGAATTAGCGAAACATTCACTGTTCGCAAAATTTCTTACGGTGTTGGTGTGGAACGTACATTCCCACTTCACACGCCAAAAATCGCTCAAATCGAAGTAATTCGTCGCGGTAAAGTTCGTCGTGCGAAACTTTACTACTTACGTAACCTTCGTGGTAAAGCTGCTCGTATTAAAGAAATTCGATAATAAGGTTTGCGAAAGGAGCTTGGAAACAAGCTCCTTTTTCAATCCCATTACTTTTCTTTCTCTGTTTTCACATGATATGATTATAGTATAAAAAATAGGTGGTGGTTATTTTGGCGAAGGAAAAAAACGAATTTTGGGAATGGACGAAAGCTTTTTTAATTGCAATCGGACTTGCAGCTATCATTCGATATTTTATTATTGCACCGATCGTTGTAGATGGAGAGTCGATGATGCCAACCTTGCATAATGGAGATTGGATGATTGTCAATAAAATTGGTGGTCCAGAACGATTCGATATTGTGGTTTTTCATGCTCCCGAAAACAAGGACTATATTAAACGAGTCATCGGGCTTCCGGGGGATACGGTCGAGTATAAAGACGATAAACTATATATTAACGGTAAATACTATGAAGAACCTTATTTAGATGAATACAAGCAGCAAGAGCCAGGCCCGCTTACCCCTGATTTTACTTTAGAAGAAATCACAGGGCGTAAAACGGTGCCAGAAGGCGAAATCTTTGTTCTTGGTGACAACCGTCTCTATAGTAAAGATGGACGACACATTGGAACAGTAAGTATGGATGAAATCGTCGGAGATACAAACGTTGTTTTCTGGCCTTTAGGGAGCATGCGCTTAGTCGATTAAATGAAACCTACATCTTAGAGCGGAGGTGGAGCTTTTGACAATCCAATGGTTTCCCGGCCACATGGCAAAAGCAAGAAGAGAAGTAACTGAAAAATTAAAACTTGTAGATATTATTTTTGAATTAGTAGATGCTAGGCTTCCGCTTTCATCTAGAAATCCAATGGTTGATGAGATTATCCAGCAAAAGCCGCGGTTAGTTTTACTCAATAAAGCGGATTTAGCGGATCCAGCAATGACAACTAAATGGCTAGCTTATTTTGAGAACGCAGGAATTAAAGCCTTGCCGATCAATTCACAAGCTGGTAGCGGATTGCAAATGATCAGCAAAGCGGCGAAAGAAGTGTTAAAAGAGAAGTTGGAGCGCATGAAAGCTCGCGGCATTAGACCGAGAGCGATTCGGGCGATGATCGTCGGCATTCCGAATGTTGGAAAGTCTACATTGATTAATCGATTAGCGAAAAAAAATATCGCTAAAACAGGAAATATGCCTGGTGTAACAAAAGCCCAGCAATGGATTAAAGCAGGGAAAGAGATGGAACTGTTAGACACACCAGGTATCCTGTGGCCAAAGTTTGAAGATCAAGAAATCGGGTATAAACTAGCATTAACTGGTGCTATTAAAGATGCGATTTTAAATTTGCAAGATGTAGCGATGTTCGCTCTTCGTTTTTTAGAAACGCATTACCCTGATCGATTAAAAGAACGATATGAGATGGACGAACTCTATGATGAAGTAGTGGATGTTTTTAACCATATCGGAAAATTAAGAGGTTGTTTAGCGAATAAATTTGAAGTCGACTATGACAAAACGGCTGAAGTCATTATCCGTGATATTCGTGGAGAAAAACTAGGTCGATTAACTTTCGACGATCCTGACTATACATTCCCTAATAACGAAAATTAAAGGTCCTTAAAAAAGGGCCTTTATTTCATTCCTAAACATCCGATATAAATAGAAAATGTAGTCGGGCAATCAATCAATAAGCGAGGAAAATGATATGGCACTATCTGTCTCTGAAGTCAAAATATTATTGAAAGACATTCAATCAAAAGAAGATCCACAGTTGCAATCGTTCGTAAGCGATTCGCGTAAAGGTGTCCAACAAGCTCTCAAGCAATGGTATAAAGCGCAGGAGAAGCTTGAGAAAGAGCGCCTAATTTATAACGAAATGCTGAAATACGAGCAATCACTCATTGACCAAGGCATGACATACATAGCAGGAATTGATGAAGTTGGACGAGGGCCACTAGCGGGTCCAGTCGTAGCCGCGGCCGTCATCCTGCCTTTGAATTTTTATTTACCGGGGTTAAATGATTCAAAGAAGCTAAGTGAAGCAAAAAGAGAGCAGTTTTATGACGTGATTATAGAACAAGCAGACGTAGGCGTTGGGATTATATCCTCAGAAGACATCGATCAGTTAAACATTTATGAAGCGACAAAGCAGGCGATGAAAGCGGCCGCTTCTGCGCTAAAAACGCCACCGGAGCATTTGCTGATCGATGCGATGAAGCTGGATGTACCGATCGGTCAAACATCTATTATTAAAGGTGATGCGCATAGTGTTTCGATTGCCGCTGCTTCCGTCGTGGCGAAAGTAACGAGAGATCGATTGATGAAAGAATATGCACTAATTTACCCGCATTATGGATTTGAAAAAAATATGGGCTACGGTACGAAAGAACATTTAGAAGGACTGAAAGCATTTGGACCAAGTCAGATTCACCGCAAAAGCTTTGCACCTGTGAAAGAAATGGTCGAAACAGCGAAACAATAGGAGGGGCGTACCTTGAATATTGAGCTAATGGCAGCAAATAAAAGTCTAATGGGCAAGGAAAAGCCTTTGCAATTAAGTGAGGGGCAAATTTTTTCTGGAAAAGTGGTAAAAATTCTTTCTAATGATATGGCGGAGGTGATGGTGGGCTCTAACAAGCTAATTGCTAAGCTAGAAACACCATTACAAGCCGGAGAACGTTACTGGTTTAATGTGACCTCTGTAGAGAATGGTCTTGAGTTAAAGGTAATGGCCGCTCCGAACTCACCGAGAGATGGCATACAGCAATTGGCGGAGTCGATTTTAAAACAGTTGATGCTACCGCTGACGAAAGAAAATAAGGCTTTTGTACAAATGATGATTAAAGAAGGTCTACCGCTGACGAAAGACATGGTTGTGAAAGCAGGAGAATGGTTAGCGAAATCAGGAATTAACGAAGGGATGCAAGCACTAAAAGTGATGATTGATCGTTCGTTGCCGCTGACGAAAGATATCTTTCAAGCATTAATCACCGCGCAGTCGCCAGTTAGTTTTGGCAAGCTGACGGAACAGTTAGCAGCGAACTTACAAAATTTCTCTAATCCATCTGAGACCGCTGTTCAATTATTGAAGGCTATTAAGGAATGGCAACAACCAGTAATGGCACGCACTATGCAACAGGCATTGACGACTTTAATCGACATGGCTACTCAATCAACTCATTCGAGCGCTGAAAAAAATCAGGCTTTTCTTTTATTAAAATCATTAGGGCTTGTGCCTAGCTCAGCAACGACAATACAAGGAGCTTTAGAAGCCGTTGTTCAGCAATGGAAGGCCAATGATACAAAGGCGGCTGAGATGAGCGGAAATGCTCAGAAGCTACCGATTCCAGCAACAGTCAATCAATTACAAGCGGCTATCACTCAAATGATGGCTGAGCCTAGCGATAAAGCGGTTGACAGGCTACGACAGGCATTGTTAAATGTCTCACAGCAACTAGCTATACCACAGGAAGTCGTTGACGAGATCGACTTACTCGTATCGGCTTTAAAAGAAAATAAACGGCCGCAAGAGCAACTTCCAGCCATTTTTAAATTAGCAACGAAACTGATGGCATTCAATGACAATCATCCAGAAGCGTTGAAGGGGCTAGCGTTACTTTTCAATCAAGAACAGGAGTCGATGATCCAGAATTTTCGACAAGAAGCGGCGACTATTGTCGCGAAACCACAAGTAGCGCTTACTCCAGAAGAAGCATTGTTTCAACAAGTACAGTCATCAGTCGACAATCAAGCGAGAATGCAAATGATAGGAAAAGAAGCCTATGTTTTAATGAAAGAGGCTTTTATTTCTCTAGGGATCGATTTAGAAGCCATTCTTGGTGCGAAACGAACAGGAGATGTCAATGTAGAACAAATGATGAAGACGCAACTATTAAAGTTGCTAGGAGAGGAGATACCATTATCGACAAGAGACCTCGCTGAGAAAATGATTGGCCGAATAAACGCCCAACATATTTTGTCCGCTGAAAATGGTCCGCTGCAGCAGCTGATTATGCAAGCTCCTTTAAACTTATTTGGATTTCAAACAGATTTAACGTTGCAATGGTCAGGAAGAAAAAAAGAAAACGGTCAGTTAGATGCGGACTATTGCCGTGTGTTATTTTACTTAAATCTTGAACATTTACAGGAAACGGTGATTGATATGCAAGTGCAAAACCGAATCATTAGTTTGCAAATCTTCAACGATACTCCTGGGATTCAAACGATGGCGGTTCCAATGTTACCGATGTTAAAAGCAGGAGTGGAAGCGAAAGGATATCAATTGTCAACGGTGCAATTTAAACAATCTGAGGAGAAGAAGGTGCTACCTTTCGTTCAAGTTATGAACGAACAGGTCTATGCAGGAGTGGACATTCGAATATGAAAAAAGAAGAAAAAAGAATGCAAGCGGCCGCTTTATCTTATCAGCCAGGACAACAAGCTCCAACACTGTTAGCAAAAGGAAAAGGGAAAATCGCTGAAAACATTATTCTAAAAGCTGAAGAACATAATATCCCAATCCAGGAAGACCCGAGCTTGGTTGAAATTTTAGGTAAGCTCGAGATTAACGAGTCGATTCCAGAGGAGCTATATCAAGCAGTGGCTGAAGTGTTTGCCTTTATTTATCGATTAGATCAGCAGAAGAAATAACAAAAAATAGGTGTAAACTTTGCGATCTGGGACAATATAAAAAAGGGCTGCGTGACTTACATTCCATTGTTATAGAAAAGTTCGAAAACAACGGAATAATATGAAAAGATAAAAAATTGAAACTATGAACAAAAATATGTACAAATTGTAGACATGAATACCGACTTTATATACAATGAAAGCGCAGTCTACTTTTTTTGAGATTGATAGGAGGATCAGTATGAATATCCATGAGTATCAAGGTAAGGAAATCCTCAGAAGTTACGGGGTAGCCGTTCCAAACGGTAAAGTTGCTTTCTCTGTTGAAGAAGCAGTTGAAGTAGCGAAAGAATTAGGCACAGAGATCTGTGTTGTTAAAGCGCAAATTCATGCAGGTGGCCGCGGTAAAGCGGGTGGAGTAAAAGTAGCAAAAAATCTTGAAGAAGTGCGTACATATGCAGAAGAAATTTTAGGCAAAACGCTTATCACGCATCAAAACGGTCCAGACGGAACAGAAGTAAAGCGCTTACTGATTGAAGAAGGTTGTGATATCCAGAAGGAATATTACATCGGTCTTGTTCTTGATCGTGCGACTTCAAAAGTTGTATTAATGGCTTCTGAAGAAGGTGGAACGGAAATTGAAGAAGTGGCAGAAGCTACTCCTGAGAAAATTTTCAAAGAAGTAATTGATCCAGTAACAGGATTAATGCCATATCAAGCGCGTCGTATCGCGTTTAACATTAACATCCCTGCGAAGCTTGTGAACAAAGCAGTAAAATTCATGATGGGTCTTTACGCAGCATTTGTTGAAAAAGACGCTTCAATCGCTGAGATTAACCCACTAGTGGTTACAGGTGACGGCAATGTAATGGCTTTAGATGCGAAATGGAACTTTGATTCTAACGCATTATACCGCCATAAAGATATTCAAGATTTCCGTGATTTAGCAGAAGAAGATCCGAAAGAAATCGAAGCATCTAAATACGACTTAAGCTATATCTCTCTTGATGGTAACATCGGTTGTATGGTTAATGGTGCAGGTCTTGCGATGGCAACGATGGACATCATTAAGCACTACGGTGGAGACCCAGCTAACTTCCTTGATGTTGGGGGCGGTGCAACAGCTGAAAAGGTAACAGAAGCATTCAAAATCATTCTTTCTGACCAAAACGTTAAAGGAATTTTCGTTAACATTTTCGGTGGAATTATGAAATGTGATATTATCGCAACTGGTGTCGTGGAAGCGGCAAAACAAGTCGGTCTTTCAGTACCATTAGTGGTGCGTTTAGAAGGAACGAACGTTGACTTAGGAAAGCAAATTTTGAGTGAATCTGATATCGATATTGTGGCTGCTGAGTCTATGGCTGATGGCGCACAAAAAATCGTTGAGCTTGTTGGCAAATAATTTCGGAGAGTTGACAATAGAAAGGCAGGTATAGGCATGAGTGTATTTATTAATAAAGATACGAAAGTAATCGTTCAAGGTATTACTGGTTCTACTGCTCTTTTCCATACAAAGCAAATGCTTGAGTACGGCACGCAAATCGTTGGTGGAGTAACGCCTGGTAAAGGTGGAACAGAAGTAGAAGGAGTTCCTGTATTCAATACAGTAGCAGATGCTGTGAAAGCAACTGGAGCAAATGCTTCTGTCATTTACGTTCCAGCTCCATTTGCTGCAGATGCGATTGTTGAAGCAGTAGACGCTGAACTTGATTTAGTTATTTGTATTACAGAGCATATTCCGGTTCTTGATATGGTGAAAGTAAAACGCTATATGCAAGATAAGAAAACTCGCTTAGTTGGACCAAACTGCCCTGGTGTCATCACGCCTGGCGAATGTAAAATTGGTATCATGCCTGGTTACATTCATACAAAAGGTCATGTTGGCGTTGTTTCCCGCTCTGGTACATTAACTTATGAAGCAGTTCATCAATTATCACAAGCTGGCATCGGTCAAACAACAGCTGTTGGAATCGGTGGAGACCCTGTAAATGGAACAGATTTCATTGATGTATTAAAAGCATTCAATGAAGATCCAGAAACAAAAGCTGTGATCATGATTGGTGAAATCGGCGGAACGGCTGAAGAAGAAGCAGCATTATGGGTAAAAGAAAACATGACGAAGCCAGTTGTTGGCTTTATCGGTGGACGTACAGCACCTCCAGGAAAACGCATGGGCCACGCTGGTGCGATTATCTCAGGCGGAAAAGGTACAGCTGACGAAAAAATCCGCGTAATGAACGAATGCGGCATTAAAGTAGCTGAAACACCATCTGTTATGGGTGAAACGTTAATCGAAGTAATTAAAGAAAAAGGTATTTATGACGAGTGTAAAACTCATTAATTCATACTTAATATAATGACAGTAGACAGCAGCCTCATATCATAAGACGTGAGGCTGTTTCTGCTATTAAGGTGTATAGCGTTGCTTTTTAGCTCATTGAAATAAGTCGAAAATAATCGAAAACAATATCATTTAAAAAAGGAGGAGTTCATCTTGGACCTGTTCACAAAAAAACTTATCCACTTACAGCATTGTCCATGGATCGGTTGGAAATCGATTTATTTATTACTAAAAAAAGACCCGAATTTAGACGAACTGTATAATTATTCATCTTCTTATTATTCTTCGTTATTAAACATCTCAAGCCCTCAATCCTCTCAGATTATTAAACATCTACAACAACCTATTGAACCCACTCTCCAAGTGTATGAATCTAAAAAAATATCCTTTATTCCCTTATATAGTGAGAAATACCCCAAACTTTTATCGTATCTTCCGCAACCTCCTTGGGGCTTATATGCATTAGGAGATCTCTCTTTACTATCATTTGAACGGAAATTAGCAATCGTTGGCGCTAGGAAAGCTGATGAATACGGATTACAGTCGATTCAATTGCTTATGCCGAAACTTGTCGAACATCAGTGTGTGATCGTGAGTGGTTTAGCAAAAGGAATAGATATATTTGCCCATAAAGAGGCGATGAAGCTATCTGGTCGGACGATCGCCGTAATTGCTGGGGGATTTCAGCATCTTTATCCAGCAGAGAATGTTTCATTTGCTCGTGAAATGGCGAAAACTCAACTTATCTTATCCGAATATCCTCCAAATACCCGCCCGGAAAAATGGCAATTCCCGGCGAGAAATCGAATCATTAGCGGGCTTTCTCTTGGTACATTAGTCATACAAGCTGGGAAAAGAAGTGGATCTTTAATTACAGCGTATTGTGCTTTAGAACAAGGAAGAGATGTTTTTTGTATCCCTGGAAAAATTAATGATCCCTTGTCAGAAGGAACAAATGACTTAATAAATGATGGTGCGAAACTAGTGAGAACGAGTGAAGATATTTTAAATGAACTCATTAAAAATGGATGAAATATAATGAAGAAACTCGGTAAAACCTCTCCTCACTTCGATTCTTTTTGGAAAGTTTTTTAAAAAAAGGTTGCAATTCTTCGTAATCTGTATTAAATTTTGCAAAAGAATCATCATTTTTAACTATAAGGTAAATCAAATATTTATACAGGGAAAACGAAATAGAGAAAATAAACACGAATTCATTGACAATCCTTATGAAGACAGATAATAATGTTTGTTACATCTATTTATTTTCACCTCTAGGGGAGGTTTAGGCATGTCAGATTATTTAGTAATAGTAGAATCCCCTGCAAAAGCAAAAACGATTGAACGTTATTTGGGGAAGAGATATAAAGTGAAAGCATCCATGGGCCATGTGCGTGATTTGCCAAAAAGTCAGATGGGTGTAGATATAAACCATCAATATGAACCGAAATATATAACGATTCGCGGTAAAGGTCCTGTTTTGAAAGAGTTAAAGACCGCAGCGAAAAAAGCGAAGAAAATTTATCTTGCAGCTGACCCCGACAGAGAAGGAGAAGCGATTGCTTGGCACTTAGCGCATAGTTTAAATCTTGATATTACATCGGATTGTCGAGTAGTGTTTAATGAAATTACCAAAGATGCAATTAAAGAATCGTTCAAACATCCGAGACCGATTAACATGGATCTTGTCGATGCTCAGCAAGCGCGAAGAATATTAGATCGACTTGTTGGATATAACATTAGCCCCCTTCTTTGGAAGAAGGTAAAGAAAGGGCTGAGTGCTGGAAGGGTACAATCGGTCGCATTAAGGTTAATCATTGATCGTGAAAAAGAAATTCAACACTTTCAACCTGAAGAATATTGGACGATCGATGCGAAGTTTTTGAAAGATCAAGACACTTTCCAAGCGACATTTTATGGGAAGGCCGGGAAGAAGGTCGCGTTGAAATCGGAAGAAGAAGTGAAAGCAGTACTTTCAGCAATTCAAGGCAATGAATTTCAACTGGCAAGTGTAACGAAGAAAGAGCGCAAAAGAAACCCAGCTCCGCCATTTACTACGTCATCTTTACAGCAAGAAGCGGCACGTAAATTGAATTTTAGAGCGAAAAAAACAATGATGCTTGCTCAGCAATTGTATGAAGGAATCGATCTTGGAAAAGAAGGAACAGTTGGTTTAATTACGTATATGAGAACCGACTCAACGAGAATATCTGAAGTGGCTCAAAAGGAAGCGTACGACTATGTGAAGACAACTCATGGTGAAGAATTCACAACAAATGCAGTAGCGAAGAAAGAGAAAAAACAATCTAATGCTCAAGACGCACATGAAGCTATTCGTCCTACTAGTATCTTAAAAGAACCGAGTAGCTTAAAAAACTCTCTATCAAGAGATCAACTTCGCTTATACAAATTGATTTGGGAGCGATTCCTTGCTAGTCAAATGGCTCCTGCTATTATGGATACGGTCAGTGCGGATGTCGTCAATGGGGAAGTAACATTTCGTGCAACCGGTTCCAAAATTAAATTTCCTGGGTTTATGAAGGTATATGTAGAAGGATCAGACGATGGACAAGAAGAGAAAGAAAAACAATTGCCAAACTTAGAAGTGGGAGATAAAGTGAAGGCTGAAGAAATTGATCCGAAGCAGCATTTTACGCAACCGCCACCTAGATATACAGAGGCTCGCCTTGTGAAAACACTTGAAGAGCTTGGAATTGGTCGTCCGTCTACTTTCGCGCCGACGTTGGATACGATTCAAAAGCGCGGCTATGTATCGTTAGATAATAAACGTTTCATTCCGACAGAACTAGGTGAAATCGTCCATGAATTAATGGTTGAATTTTTCTATGATATCATCGATGTGGAATTTACGGCAAAAATGGAAAGAGACCTTGATGGCGTAGAGGACGGACAAGTAGAATGGGTTCAAGTGATCGATGAATTTTACAAAGGCTTTGAACAGCATTTAGTCAAGGCGGAAGCGGAGATGGAACAAGTAGAGATTAAAGATGAACCAGCAGGTGAAGATTGTGAAAGCTGTGGTCACCCGATGGTCTTTAAAATGGGACGTTACGGTAAGTTTATGGCTTGTTCCAATTTCCCGGATTGCCGAAACACAAAAGCGATTGTGAAAGAAATCGGTGTGAAATGTCCGAAGTGCAGTGAAGGTAATATAATAGAAAGGAAAAGTAAAAAACGCCGAATTTTTTACGGGTGTGATCATTTTCCAGAATGTGATTTTCTATCGTGGGATAAGCCGATTGAAAGGAAATGTCCGAAATGTGAACAACTGTTAGTCGAAAAGAAATTGAAAAAAGGTGTACAGATTCAATGTACAGGTTGTGATTATAAAGAGGAGCCACAGACATAAAAGCGGGGGAAACCCGCTTTTTTCTGTTTTTTTAATATATAATGCTTTTTTTATAAGAACGTCTGTTGTACAATGCTTTAGGGATATACTTGTACGTACCACCACTAATTGTTCAGGAGGTTGTAATAGATATGGAGCAAACAGTTAATGTCATAGGTGCTGGTTTAGCAGGAAGTGAAGCAGCATATCAAATAGCAGAAAGAGGCATCAAGGTACATTTATATGAAATGCGTCCAGTGAAGCAAACACCTGCTCATCATACCGATCAATTTGCCGAGCTAGTATGTAGTAATTCATTGCGTGCAAATGGATTAACAAATGCAGTTGGTGTATTAAAAGAAGAAATGAGAAAGTTAAACTCAGTTATTATCTCTGCTGCAGATGATTGTGCAGTGCCGGCAGGAGGAGCGTTAGCTGTCGATCGCCATGAATTTGCTGCGAAAGTGACAGAACGAGTAAAGAACCATCCGAATGTCACTGTGTTTCATGAGGAGGTAACAGAAATTCCTGAGGGGATTACAGTGATTGCGACAGGACCATTGACAAGTCCATCGCTGTCTGAAAAATTAAAGGAATTAACCGGTCAAGATTATTTATATTTTTATGATGCAGCAGCTCCTATTATTGAAAAAGACAGCATAGATATGAATAAGGTGTATTTGAAATCTCGTTATGATAAAGGGGAAGCGGCTTATTTAAACTGTCCGATGACAGAAGAAGAATTTGATCGTTTTTACGAGGCGTTAATTTCAGCTGAAACCGTTCCTTTAAAAGAGTTTGAAAAGGAAATATTTTTTGAAGGTTGTATGCCGATTGAAGTGCTAGCTAAGCGCGGTAAGAAAACAATGTTATTTGGACCGATGAAGCCGGTTGGTTTGGAAGATCCAAAAACAGGGAAAAGACCATACGCCGTCGTGCAGTTAAGACAAGACGATGCAGCGGGAACTTTGTATAATATCGTTGGGTTTCAAACTCATTTGAAATGGGGTCCACAAAAAGAAGTCATGCGATTGATCCCAGGTCTTGAACAAGCGGAAATTATCCGCTACGGAGTAATGCACAGAAATACATTTATTAATTCACCAAAAGTGCTAAAACCAACTTATCAATTAAAAGACCAGGAACGTTTACTATTTGCTGGTCAGATGACCGGAGTTGAGGGGTATGTTGAATCGGCAGCCAGTGGGTTAATGGCCGGAATCAACGCCGCTAAACTAGCAAAGGGAGAAGAGCCATTAGTTGCCCCTGCAGAAACAAGTATTGGCAGTATGGCTTGCTATATCACAACCGCTAATGAAAAGAATTTTCAACCGATGAATGCCAACTTTGGTTTATTCCCTGAGCTTCCTGTCAAGATTAGGAACAAAAAGGAGCGCTATGAAGCGCACGCTACTCGAGCATTGGATAAAATTCAAACTTTTGTGAAAAGTTTGTAAACTTTATTGCATGGGCTACAGTAGTGTGATACTATTTAGTAGCCTTTATGGGGTGTACTGATGTCGAAACTTTTCAATAACTATTTACGAAGCTTTATTGAATATTTGCGAATCGAGAAAAATTACTCTGCTTATACAATAGATGGTTACGAACGAGATATTGATGAATTCTTTACGTTCACTAGTGAACAAGGTATTATGGCGTTAGGTCATATTGAATATTTTGACGTTCGTTTATATTTAACAGAACTTCATGAAAGACAGCTGGCTAGATCGTCCATTGCGAGAAAAGTTTCGAGCTTGAGAAGTTTTTTTCGCTATTTAGTTCGAGAGAAAGTTTTAAAGGAAAATCCCTTCGTTCTCGTTCAACATCGAAAAGAAATAAAGAAGTTACCTTCCTTTTTTTATGAAGAAGAAATGGAGGAGCTTTTTGCTGTGTGTGAAGGAGAAAGCGCATTGCAAATACGTAATAAAGCGTTGCTAGAGCTTCTCTATGCAACGGGGATGCGAGTAAGTGAATGTGCAGCAATCGAACTAAAGGATATTGATTTTGAGATGTCGGTCATGCTTGTTCATGGAAAAGGTCAAAAACAACGTTATGTACCTTTTGGAAGCTTTGCTCATCAAGCGCTAGAAAGATACATAGGTGAACCAAGAGAAACGTTAATGCAATCGGTCAGGAAACATGATTATTTATTTGTTAATCATAGAGGATCCCCATTGACACCTCGGGGAATCCGCTATATATTAACGAAGCTTATTAGTGAGGCTTCGTTAACAGGGAAGATCTATCCCCATATGTTGCGGCACACATTTGCTACTCATTTGCTGAACAACGGAGCGGATATGAGGACGGTGCAGGAGTTACTCGGCCATGTTCACCTGTCTTCCACTCAAATTTATACGCATATTACAAAAGAACATTTGCGAAAAACATACTTATCACACCATCCGCGTGCCTAAAGGAGGAGTCTATAGCAATGGAACAATTTCATGCAACGACCATATTTGCGGTACAGCATAAAGGAAAGTGCGCCATGTCAGGAGATGGGCAGGTGACCTTTGGGAATGCTGTGGTCATGAAGCATACCGCTCGCAAAGTGCGTAAATTATTTAATGGAAAAGTACTTGCCGGATTTGCTGGATCAGTAGCAGATGCCTTTACCCTTTTTGAGCTATTCGAAAATCGACTTCAAGAATATAATGGTAATTTGCAACGAGCAGCTGTTGAACTTGCGAAAGAGTGGAGATCAGATAAAGTATTGCGCAGACTAGAAGCGATGCTGATCGTGATGGATGAACGAAATCTACTGTTAATTTCTGGAACAGGAGAAGTGATTGAACCTGATGATGGTATATTAGCGATTGGTTCTGGTGGTAATTATGCTTTGTCGGCTGGCAGAGCGCTAAAGAAATTTTCCGGTGAGCATTTAACAGCAAAGGAGATTGCAAAAGCAGCTCTTGAAATTGCTGGTGAAATATGCGTGTATACGAATGATCAGATCATTGTGGAAGAACTCGACTGAGGAGTGAAGAGACGTGGAGAACAAATCATTACAGTTAACACCTAGACAAATAGTTGAACGCTTAGATCAGTATATTGTAGGACAAAAAGATGCGAAAAAGGCGGTAGCTATTGCGTTAAGAAATCGTTATCGCCGTAGTTTCCTGCATGAACAAATACGTGATGAAGTCATCCCGAAAAATATATTAATGATCGGTCCAACAGGAGTAGGTAAAACAGAAATTGCTCGTCGAATTGCCAAGCTAGCTGGAGCCCCTTTCGTAAAGGTTGAAGCGACGAAATTTACAGAGGTCGGCTATGTTGGGCGTGATGTGGAATCCATGGTACGTGATTTAGTTGAAACAGCTGTTAGAATTGTAAAAGAAGAGCGAATTCAAGCTGTACAGGAGCCTGCAAAAGAAGCTGCCAATAAACGATTAGTTGAATTGCTGGTGCCTTCAAAAAAGAAAACTGCTACGATGAAAAATCCATTTGAAATGTTATTTGGTGGAAATGGCAATCAGGTAGATACGAGTGCGGACGATTCAATGGAAGAAACGACGATTCGTGAACAGCGAAAAATGGTCGCTGATCGCTTGGCGCGTGGTGAGATGGAAGAGGAAATGGTAACGATTGAGGTGGAAGAACAGCCACCATCGATGTTCGATATGTTCCAAGGTTCAGGTATGGAACAAATGGGTATGAATATGCAGGATGCACTAGGTAGCCTAATGCCTAAAAAGAAAAAGAAAAGAAAACTAGCGGTAAAAGAAGCTAGAAAAGCTTTAACGATGGAAGAAGCACAAAAGCTCATTGACATGGATGATGTGACGCAAGAGGCTGTGAACCGAGCGGAACAAACAGGGATCATTTTCATTGATGAAATTGATAAAGTAGCTGCTAAAGGTGCGACTGCTTCTTCAGGAAGTGTTTCGCGAGAAGGAGTACAAAGAGATATTTTACCAATTGTTGAAGGGTCAACAGTTGTCACAAAGTATGGATCAATCAAAACGGACTTTATTCTTTTTATTGCGGCTGGGGCTTTTCATATGTCAAAGCCATCAGATTTAATACCAGAGTTACAAGGGCGTTTTCCGATTCGAGTCGAACTACAAAAGTTAGCGGTTGAAGATTTTGTTCGAATCCTTGTTGAACCAGATAATGCATTGTTAAAGCAATATGAGGCATTATTGGAAACGGAAGGTATAGAAATTGAATTTTCTGACGATGCTATTCGTAGAATTGCTGAAATGGCTTTTGAAGTGAATCAAAATACTGATAATATTGGTGCGCGTAGACTTCATACAATTATGGAAAAGCTACTTGAAGATTTATCTTTCGAAGCTCCTGATATCACAATGGAAAAAATCACAATTACCTCTCAGTATGTCAATGAGAAGCTAGAGGCTATTTCGCGAAACAAAGATTTAAGTCAGTTTATATTATAATGTTTCAAAATACCTATAATATGGGTAAGAAAAAATATACTAAAAAAATGAAATACTAGGATCGGCTGTAGAATATTCAGTCATTTGTAGGAGGATTTAATGATGAATTTATTAGATAAAACGAGAAAGATTAATAAAATGCTGCAAAACGCAGCTGGTAAATCAGTCAATTTCAAGGAAATGGCAGAATCTCTCTCGGAAGTGATTGAAGCGAATATTTTCGTTGTTAGTCGCCGTGGGAAATTGTTAGGGTTTGGGGTTAATCAACAAATTGAGAACGAGCGCATGAAAAAAATGTTAGCTGAGCGTCAGTTTCCTGAAGAGTATACAAACAATCTTTTTAACATCCAAGAGACTTCTTCTAATCTAGATGTAGACAGTGAATATACGGCATTCCCTGTCGAAAATAAGGAGCTATTCAAAAACGGCTTTACGACAATCGTACCGATTAGCGGTGCTGGAGAACGGTTAGGGACATTAGTTCTTGCTCGTCTTGAAGAGCAATTCCATGACGATGATCTTATTTTAGCGGAATACGGTGCTACGGTCGTTGGGATGGAAATCCTACGTGAGAAAACAGAAGAAATTGAGGAAGAAGCAAGAAGTAAAGCAGTTGTTCAGATGGCGATTAGCTCTCTATCTTATAGTGAGTTAGAAGCGATTGAACATATTTTTGAAGAATTAGATGGAAAAGAAGGACTATTGGTTGCATCTAAAATTGCCGATCGAGTGGGTATCACGCGTTCTGTTATCGTTAATGCGCTTCGTAAATTAGAAAGTGCAGGCGTTATTGAATCTCGTTCATTAGGGATGAAAGGAACGTATATAAAAGTCCTAAATGATAAGTTTTTAATGGAACTAGAAAAGTTGAAATCAAACTAATCTATAATAAAAAAACAAAAACCGCCTGTTTACGACAGGCGGTTTTTGTTGATTTTTACGAAATTTGTGCTTTTTATCATTTGTTGTTCGTATGTATTTGTGATTAAATAAGGATATATAATTGTGAAAATCTCTGTTTTTATGTCATATATCCTATTCCTAATTTCTTTCATATTTGGTTCATGAAAAAAATATTTAGTTTTTGTAAATTATAGTGTGGAATGAGCGTATTTGTAGTATATTTAGGTGCAGATTTTAAAGGTATATGTCGATTAGTAATGATTGTTATCAAATTAATAATAAAGTTAAAGCTGGAGTGATCGTAAGTGAATTTATTTAGTGGGTCTTTTGTAACTTTGGAGAAGGGATTGAATTATTCAGCGTTAAAGCAAAAGACATTAGCGAACAATATTGCTAATGCAGACACGCCGAACTATAAAGCGAAGGATGTTAGTTTTAAGAAAGTTTTTACAAATGCGCTCAATGATGCAATAACTGCCAACCGTACTGATTTTCGCCATTTTGAATTCCAATCAAATAATCAACATCCAGCGATTGTGACGAAACGAAATGTCTCTTATAACCAAAATGGTAATAGTGTGGATGTTGATAAAGAAATGTCAGATTTAGCGACCAATCAAATTTACTTTAATGCACTTACCGATCGGATGGCTGGGAAATTTAATTCTCTTACAAATGTAATTAAAGGAGGAAAGTAATATGTCCATGTTCCAAAGCATGAACATCACTTCATCCGCCTTAACAGCCCAAAGGTTGAGAATGGATGTTGTTTCTTCAAACATGGCGAATATGGAATCAACTCGTGCTAAGGTAGTCGATGGAGAATGGCAACCATATCAACGTAAATCTGTCGTATTACAACCGAAACAAGACCAATTCGCTAACTTTTTAAATAAAGCGATGAGTAGGCAAACAAATGGAGTAGGTGACGGGGTTAAAGTGACAAAGATCATTGATGACAATGTAACCCCATATAAAATGGTGTATGACCCAAGTCATCCGGATGCGAATGAAGAAGGATACGTACAAATGCCTAATGTTGACCCTTTAAGGGAAATGGTGGATTTAATGTCAGCAACTCGGTCTTATGAAGCAAATGTAACAGTATTCAATGCATCTAAGTCAATGATGATGAAAGCATTAGAAATTGGTAAATAACGGAGGTGGATAAGGTGGCTATCGAATCAATTCAGGGAGTATCCCCGTTTATAAAAACAAATGCGATAGAAAATAGCAAAAAAGCGTCTCCTAGTGAAGCGCAAGAGAATTTTGCTAGCATGCTGAAGAATTCAATCAATGAATTGAATAAAGTAGAGACAAAATCGACACAAATGACAGATAAATTGATTCATGGAGAAAATGTCGATCTTCATCAAGTGCTTATTGCAAGTCAAAAAGCGAGTGTTTCAATGCAGTTGACGATGGAAGTCAGAAACAAAGTGGTTGAAGCATATCAAGAGATCATGAGAATGCCAATGTAATAGTATACGAGAAAATTTGCAATTAGTAGTGAAATAACCGGGGGATTGTGATGAATGATAAATTTAGTCAGCAAATAAATAGCTTGAAGGAGTACTGGAACAGTCGAACAAAAAAGCAAAAGATGATCGGAATAGGTGCTTTTTTGCTATTTGTAGCGGCTATCACAATAACAGTTCTTCTTGCAACAAAAAAGGATATGGTTCCATTATATAGTGATCTTTCCCCTACTGAGATTGGAGCAATCAAAGAAAATCTAGATGGGCGAGGAGTTACATACGAGATTACGGAAGGCGGAACAGGAATTCTTGTCCCGAAAGAAGCAGTAGATACGTTAAAAGTAGATTTAGCAGCTGAGGGGCTGCCGAAATCAGGTAATATCGATTATAGCTTTTTTAGTGAAAATGCTGGTTTTGGTATGACAGATAACGAGTTTAATATTATGAAGCTCGATGCAATGCAGACGGAGCTAGCTCAGCTCATGACAGGAATTGAAGGGGTCAAAGACGCAAAGGTAATGATTACCCTTCCTGAAAAAGATGTATTCATCAAGGAAAACGGAGAGAAAGCATCTGCTTCTGTCGTCTTAAGTACAGAACCAGGATACCAATTTGATGAAAAGCAAATTAAATCTTTATATCATTTAGTGTCTAAAAGTGTACCAAATTTACCGACAGAAAACATCGTTATTATGAATCAGAACTTTGAGTACTTTGATCTTCAAAATGGTAGCTCACTGTCTGGAAATAGCCTCGTTCAGCAAATGGACGTGAAACGACAAATTGAACGTGATATTCAACGTCAAGTTCAAAGTATGCTTGGCACATTAATGGGTCAAGGAAAAGTGGTCGCATCCGTTACGGCAGATATCGATTTTACACAAGAAAAGCGAGAGGAAAACCTTGTCACTCCTGTGGATGAAGACAACATGGAAGGAATTCAAATTAGCGCCCAAAGGATTACAGAAACATTTACTGGTAATGGGGCTGCTGCTGGCGGTATTCCTCAAGGAGAGGACCCTGCTGATGCTCTCGGTTCTACTTACATGCAAGGAACGGGCGAATCTGGTGATTATGAACGAACAGAAGAAACGATTAACAATGAAGTGAATCGAATTCGAAAAGTAATTACGGAAAGTCCTTATAAAATAAGAGATTTGGGTATCCAAGTTATGGTGGAACCACCTAAGCCTAACGATCCAGAATCACTTCCGCAAGAGCGAGTAGATGATATTCAGCAAATGCTCGGAACAATCGTGCGCACATCTATTGACAAGGGGTACGGTGCAGAACTGACCGATCAAGATTTAGAGAATAAGATTGCTGTTTCTGTTCAACCATTCAATGGAAAGGTTGATTTTGAAGAGAAGGCACAGCCGCTATTACCGTGGTGGGCTTATGTTATTGGTGGGATTTTACTAGTTGTCATTGGTTTATTAGTCTTCTTAATGATTCGTTCTCGTAGAAATAAAGACGAGGATGAGGAAGAATTCGAAGAAGAATTAGAGATTCTTGAAACGATTGCCGACATTGAAGAAGCAACAGACGAAGGATCTATAAAAAGAAAGCAACTGGAGAAAATGGCAAAAGAAAAGCCTGAAGAATTTGCCAAGCTATTGCGGTCATGGTTATCAGAGGAGTAGGAGGTATTGGAAGTGGGCGTTAGAGATAAAAAATTGACAGGTAAACAAAAAGCAGCCATTCTTCTCATTTCTCTTGGCCCTGACGTATCGGCGTCAGTTTACAAACATTTGTCTGAGGAAGAAATCGAACGTTTAACTCTAGAAATTTCGGGTGTTAAGAAGGTCGAATCTGAAATAAAAGAAGAAGTATTTGACGAGTTTCATAATATTGCCCTTGCTCAAGACTATATTAGTCAAGGGGGAATTGGCTATGCGAAAACAGTTTTAGAGAAAGCTCTTGGTAAAGACCAAGCACAAACGATTATTAATCGACTGACCTCGTCTTTGCAAGTAAGGCCGTTTGATTTTGCAAGGAAAGCGGATGCGAATCAAATATTGAACTTTATTCAAAATGAACATCCACAAACGATTGCATTGATTTTATCTTATTTAGACCCGCAACAAGCGGGTCAAATTCTATCGGAGTTGCCTCAAGAGGTACAGGCGGATATTGCTAAACGGATAGCGATTATGGATAGCACATCTCCTGAAATTATTAATGAAGTTGAAGCGATTCTTGAGCGAAAGCTAAGCGCAACTGTCACGCAAGATTATACACAAACAGGTGGAGTAGAGGCAGTTGTGGAAGTATTGAATGGAGTCGATCGAGCAACGGAGAAAACGATTTTGGATGCACTTGAAATTCAAGATCCAGAACTCGCAGAAGAAATCAAGAAACGGATGTTCGTCTTTGAAGATATCGTTACATTGGATAACAGATCGATTCAGCGCGTTATCCGTGACTGTGAGAATGAAGATCTATTGCTTTCATTGAAAGTGTCTAGTGAAGAAGTGAAGGATGTTGTATTCCGTAATATGTCTAAACGGATGGTGGATACTTTCAAAGAAGAGATGGAATATATGGGACCTGTGCGTCTCCGCGATGTAGAAGAATCTCAATCCCGCATTGTAGCTACGATTCGTAGGTTAGAGGAAGCAGGGGAAATTATCATCGCGCGTGGCGGAGGAGATGACATCATTGTCTAGGCTGATTAAATCTCAAAGAACAGAAATGCCAAGTGAACCTCAAAAAATGATCGAAATAAAAATCATTCAATCGGAGAAAGAACTGATAGAGGAACAAAAAAAAGAAGAAAGTAGTCAAAAGGCTTTATTGGAAGCAGAAAGGCAGAAGCAATTAGATAAGGCTTATATAGAAGCTGATTCAATGATCCAAAAAGCTAAAGAAGAAAGCGAAGAAATTAGAGCGCAAGTGAACGAAGAAAGACAAGCGTGGAATGAGGAAAGAAAGCTGTTAATAGAGAAAGCTCATGAAGAAGGTGTAGCAAGCGGTCATGAAGAAGGTCGACAATTAGGCTACAGCGAATACGAACAGTTAATCGAAGCAGCTAAACAAGCGGTAGTTAGTTCGCAACAAGAGTATCAAAATAATGTTCAACAAGCAGAAAAGACGATCTTGCATTTGGCTATGCAAACAGCTGAAAAAATTTTAGGACAGGTGTTACAGGAGCATCCAGACATGTTCCTTCCTGTTTTACAACAAGCATTGAAAGAAGTATATGATCAAAAAGAAATCCAAATTCATGTCCACCCTGTTCACTATCCGCTTGTCGTTGATCAAAAAGTAGAGTTTGAAGCGATGTTCCCTGTTGATACTCTTATATACATTTATCCAAATGAAGAGCTTGAAGAAAATGGTTGCTACATCGACACGAAACAGGGAAGAATTGATGTAGGCATTGATAGTCAATTATGGCAGTTAAGAACACAACTATTTGAACTTCTTGAAGGTGAAGAACAGTGAATATAACGACATTGTCATCAAAACTGGAACAATTAGATACATACAAGAGATACGGTCGAATCAAGCGGGTAGTAGGGCTTATGATTGAATCCCAAGGACCAAAAGCTTCAATTGGCGATGTTTGTTATATTTATCCGAATAAAGAGGATCAACCTAAGACGTTTATTCCAGCAGAAGTGATCGGCTTTAAAGAAGAAATGGTCGTTTTAATGCCTTATGGAGATATTAATGACATTTCTCCTGGAAGCTTAGTTGAGAATTCAGGTCGATCGCTTGAAGTGAAGGTAGGTCCAGCTTTAATAGGAAAAGTTATTGACTCTATGGGGGAACCTTTAGATGGGACACCCTTACCGAAAACATTGACAACAGTCGGGACGGAAAAAAAACCACCTAATCCTCTAAGTAGGCCACCTATTAGTGAGAAATTAGAAGTAGGAGTAAGGGCGATTGATAGCTTATTGACGGTAGGGAAAGGGCAAAGAATCGGGATATTTGCAGGAAGCGGTGTCGGAAAGAGTACTTTACTCGGGATGATTGCTAGAAACACAAATGCAGACATTAACGTGATTGCCTTAATCGGAGAGCGCGGAAGAGAGGTCCGCGAATTTGTGGAAAGAGATCTTGGTCCCGAGGGCCGAGCTCGCTCCATCATCGTCGCTGCTACTTCCGATCAGCCTGCGTTAATGAGAATTAAAGGAGCGTTTACGGCAACGGCCATTGCTGAGTATTTTCGAGATAAAGGCTTAAATGTTATGCTAATGATGGATTCTGTTACTCGTGTGGCCATGGCACAACGGGAAGTAGGCCTAGCGGTTGGAGAACCTCCAGCTACGAAAGGATATACTCCTTCTGTGTTTGCGATTATGCCGAAGCTACTTGAGCGAACGGGCACCAATCATCATGGCACAATTACTGCTTTTTATACGGTACTAGTCGATGGGGATGATATGAATGAACCGATTGCCGATGCTGTTCGTGGAATTTTGGATGGTCATATTGTCCTGGATCGAGAACTAGCCAATAAAGGACAGTACCCGGCGATTAATGTTTTAAAAAGTATCAGTCGATTGATGAGCCATTTAGCATCAAAAGAACATAAACAGGCAGCCGGCACGATAAGAGAATTGATGAGCACGTACTTGAATTCAGAAGACTTAATTAATATCGGTGCATACAAAAAGGGATCATCTGCTGAAATTGACCGGGCCATTGAGTATTATCCGAAGATCCTCTCGTTTTTAAAGCAGCAAACAGAAGAAAAGGTGACATTAGACAATAGCATTCAATCCCTCATTCAGTTAGCTGAAAAAGGAGCGTTATAATGGGAGCTTATCACTATAAATTTACAAAAATATTGCAGCTGAGAGAACAAGAAAAAGAAGAAATGCAAAATAGTTATATGGAAGCGATGAAAAAATTCGAGGAAGCTGCTGAAAAGCTCTATACACTCTTAAAGAAAAAAGAAGAGTTAATCGATTATCAAGAAACGCGAATGGTGAGCGGCTTTTCGATATACGAAGTTCAGCATTATCAACAATTTGTTTCCAACCTTGAACAAACGATTTCTTTCCAACAGCAAGTCGTTATTCATGCCCGCAATAAAATGCAGTGGTGCGAACAGCAATTGCAGGAAAGAAATATTGAAGTAAAAAAGTATGAGAAAATGAAAGAAAAAGATTTCAAGAAATTTAATGCAAGTTTGCTCGTGATGGAACAACATCAAATGGATGAAATTTCAACGATTCAATTTATGAACCAAAGAAATTAGGTGGGAGCAATTATGGCACGAAAAAAGAAAAAAGAAAACGTGGAACAAGAAAAAGGAAATAAAGCGGGCAAACTACAATGGTTTCTTTTTGCTATTGTGATTCCTATTTTGTTTGCAATAACAGTCGCGCTTATTGTGATGACAGTCGCTGGTGTGAATATTTTTGATAAGGCGAAGGAGCTTGGTACGAGCATTCCAGGTGTGTCTTCAATGATTGATAGTGAAGCATCGAAAGACGAGAAAGTAGCAAAGAATCGGCTAGTTTCCTTACAGGCAGAAGTGGAAGATCAAAAAGCAGAAATCGAGAAGTTACAAAAGAAACTTGAAGCTTCTAAACAGGAAGTCGAGAAGTTGTTAACTGAAAAAGATCGATTAAAGGTTGAACTGGAACAACAGCAGAAACAACAACAAGACAGTAAAGATGGCCAGCCAGACGGGGGAAATAAGCCAGATGATAAAGTCGATAACCCGTTGGTTGATACGTATGAATCAATGGCACCGAAGAACATCGCCAATATCATTGTAAATTTATCTGATAAGGAAGCGGTCGATATTATTTCAGCGATGAGCACGGATAAGCAAGCTAAGATTTTAGAGAAGCTCCCGCCAGAAACAGCTGCAAAGTATACAAAATTGCTCACTCAATGAGAAAGAAAACATAGAGGTGACAAATAGATGATAGGTGTAGGGAATATATTTTTAGGTGGTTCGCAGATAAATCAAGCTGCCGCACCTAAGCAAGCGGGGTTAGGATCTTCATTCCAATTAATGTTGAAATTAGAAACAAGTGGATTAAGTGCAACTGTACAAAATGAAGCATCACAGCTGTTAGAAGCAATTAAACAAATTATCAATACGAAAAACATCGATGAGTTAACGGGCATAGCTCCAGGCGTGAAACCATTAGCAAAGGAATGGATGTCTGATGGGAAAATGCCGTCCTTTGAAGAAATAGCCCTGTTTCTAGGGATGAATCCAACTGAGTTACAAAGCATGATTGAGAAGCTGATGAAGCAGTTCACCAATATAACGAATGGAAACGATGTTGCTGGACAAGTGGCGATTAACGAAGATCCCCCTACAGATATAGAGAATCCAACGGACATAAGTGACATGCTGAGTGTGATTCAACTATTAACAACAATTTCTCCCCAAGATTGGCCCAAAGCCGAAGGGAAATTAGTTAATACGTTATTACAAGCCGCAAAAGTCTGGGAGTTGTTCAGCGAAAAGGCAGATAGCAATACAAGTATTCAAGAACAACAACAAGCTCTAAAGAGCATATTAAAAGAACTTTCAAGTAAATTAGATGGGGTTTTGCAACAGGCATTTAAAAACTATCAACATGTAAATCAGGAACAAGCATTATCTAAAGAAGAAATCGTCATTCAACCTATTTTTCAACCATTATCAAAAGTAGGGAATTTTACGATGATGGTGCCAACGAATCCGAAGCCGATGAATATGGAACAGTTTATTGAAAAATTTTCACAAATTCTCAATAATTCCAACTTAATGAAAACGCCAAATGGTAATCGGTTGCTGATTAAGCTTTATCCGGAGCAACTCGGCAGCTTAAGAATTGAGTTGTTACAACAGAATGGTGTGATGACGGCGAAGATTCTTTCTTCGACTTCTATGGTGAAGGATTTGTTTGAACAGCATGTTCATAGCTTAAAGCATGCGTTTACTCAACAAAACATTACCGTGGACAAAATTGAGTTAGCTCATAGTCAAGCGGACCCTCAAAAGTTTGATCGTCCATCTCAACAGGAACAACAAACGAAGCAACAGCAGCAACAGTCGCAGCAGAAAGAAACTGAAGACCAGCCAGTAGAACAATTTAAAGATGTACTAGAAAATATGGAAGTTTAGGTGATCGCATGTCTAAAATCGACCCGAGTCTATATTTACCTGATAAGTCAAAAGAAAGAAAGACAGGGAATAGCAGTCTTGGAAAAGATGAATTTCTGAAAATATTAATGGTACAGTTGCAAAACCAAGATCCATTAAGTCCTATGGAGGATAAAGATTTTATCGCCCAAATGGCTACTTTTTCTTCTCTCGAGCAGCAAGTTAACATGACAGCAGCTATCAACCAAATGGCACAAGTTCAATATTCCTCGCAAATGATTAGTTATAATTCATTTGTTGGTAAAGAAGTCGTCTGGCATAAAATCGAAGAGAGTACAGAGGAAGTTGATGAAGGTGGTAAAAAGCCTGAGCCTATTATCACGGAAGGAACAGGTAAAATTGTATCTGTTCAGTTCAAAGATGGTGGTGTCGAGTTCACGCTCGAAGATGGCACGAAGCTAGAGCCGGGTAATATTTCTGAAATTAAAGGTGGAACAGCCTCAGGTGGTCATTCACTGGTCGAGGCAAGCCAATTAATCGGTCGTAAAGTAACGTGGCAAAAAGAAGAAGTTGAACAAACTGCCACCGTCCAATCCGTATCGATTAAAGATGGAACCATCTGGCTCCATTTAGACAATGGTGAAAAAATCGCCACGTCTGAGTTAACAAAAATTGAATAATAACAAACGTTAAAAAACATTTCGAAAATCGAAAGGGGAAATTCAATTATGCTACGCTCCATGTACTCAGGAATTAGTGGAATGAAAGGCTTTCAAACGAAATTAGATGTCATCGGAAATAATATTGCGAATGTCAATACGTTTGGATTTAAAAAAGGTCGTGTCGTATTTAAAGATATGATCAGTCAGCAAGTGTCTGGGGCGAGTGCTCCGACAGCTAATCGTGGAGGGACGAATCCACGACAAGTAGGACTTGGTTCTCAATTAGCAGCGATTGATACGATCCATACCCAAGGAAGTACACAAACAACGTTTCGTCCATTGGATTTAGCGATTTCTGGTGATGGTTTTTTCCAAGTGACAGATGGCAATAACACACTGTATACAAGAGCTGGAAATCTTTATTTAGATGTCGACGGTAATTTAGTCAATGCAGATGGTCTTAAAATTGAACCTGCTATTGCCCAAATTCCACAAGATGCTAAAGATCTAAGTGTTGGAGCTAATGGTGAAGTGACTTATACAGATACTGCCGGGACTTTACAAACAGCAGGAATCATCGAGCTTGCAAAATTCCCTAATCCAGATGGTTTGATGAAAGTAGGAAACAATTTATTTGAAGAAACACCAAACTCAGGTGCTCCTGTTTCTGCGAATCCTGGAGAAGACGGAACCGGTGTAATTGTTGCAGGTACACTAGAAATGTCGAACGTTGACCTTTCTGAAGAGTTCACAGAAATGATTGTTGCGCAGCGTGGGTTCCAGGCGAATACGCGGATTATTACGACGTCTGATGAGATTTTGCAAGAGCTAGTGAATTTGAAACGATAATGAATAATTTTTACATATAGGGGAGGGGCCAGGGTTGGAGTGTCGCTTCAACCCTGAAACGTATTGATTAATGTGACGAGATTGAATGGCAAATCGTTTTTGTTAAATGCCCTGTATATTGAAACGGTGGAAAGCTTTCCAGATACGACAATTACGCTTTCGAATGGGAGGAAGTTTCTTGTTCGTGAGTCGGAGGATGAAGTGAGAAAGCGGATGGAGGAATTTTATCGTCGCGTTCATCTTTTAGGGAAAATGGATATAGGAGAGGGTCGGGATGGAGACTGAAACACAAGAAGTAAAAAGCAAAAATAAGCTTTTAACGATCATGCTTGTTCTTTTAACGGTTATATTATTAGTGGGTACTGTCGCCATCATTATTATTTTGAAATCTTCAGGTGAAGGCAGTGCGAAAGAACCGACGATCGATGAAGTGATTGAATCATCGGTCGATATACCTGAATTGACAACGAACTTGGCATCTGATGATTACATTCGAATTTCGTTTAAAATCCAAACGGATAGCAAAGAAGCGATGGAAGAAATGACAAAACGTGATTTTCAAGCGAAAAATATTATTATTAAGCAGTTGTCTGAAATGAAGGCAGAAGAACTAAAAGGTAGTAGAGGGAAAGAACAATTAACAGAACAATTAAAAATGGAATTAAACGAAATTATGCAGGATGGAAAGGTTCTTGAAGTGTATATCACCTCTTATATCATCCAATAATTAATTCATTTGACGGAGGTGAGAGCATGTCGGGAGAAATATTATCTCAAAATGAGATTGATGCCTTATTGTCAGCTTTATCTACTGGAGAAATGGACGCTGATGAGTTGAAAAAAGAAGAAGCAGAGAAAAAGGTCAAAGTGTATGACTTTAAAAGGGCGTTGCGTTTTTCGAAAGATCAAATTAGAAGTTTAACGAGAATGCATGATAATTTCGCTCGCATTTTGACGACATTTTTCTCAGCTCAGCTTCGAACGTACGTGCAAATTGCCGTTGTATCAGCTGATCAAATCCCTTATGAAGAGTTTATTCGCTCTATTCCTAATCAAACAATTCTTAATGTATTTGAGGTTCCTCCACTTGAGGGAAGAATTCTAATGGAGGTTAACCCGAATATAGCGTACGCGATGTTAGACCGATTGTTAGGTGGAAAAGGGGTAAGCGTCAATAAAGTCGACAATTTAACAGAAATCGAAACGAAAATTATGTCGAATATGTTTGAGAGAGCTTTCGAAAACTATCGAGAAGCATGGGTGAATCTTGTCGATATTGATCCTTTAATGGCTGAATTTGAAGTAAACTCTCAATTTTTGCAGATGGTATCACCTAATGAAACAGTAGTTGTGATATCATTAAATACGACGATCGGTGAAGCGACTGGGATGATCAATATTTGTATTCCGCACGTCGTATTAGAACCGATTATTCCTAAACTTTCTGTTCATTATTGGATGCAAAATCCAGATAAAAAGGAAAGAGCACCCGGTGAACTTGAAAAACTTGAAAAACGTATTAAAAAAGCAGATGTATCTGTTGTCGCAGAGCTCGGACATTCGGCTATTTCAATAGAAGAATTCTTGACGCTTGCAGTAGGAGATGTCATTGAATTGAAACAGCACATTAATGAGCCCCTGTCTGTCAAGGTTGGTCAAAAACCAAAATTCACCGCACAGCCGGGCAAAGTAAATAAAAAATTGGCTGTACAAATTCTTGATCATATAAAGGGGGGAGAAGACGATGATGAGTGATGATATGCTATCTCAGGAAGAAATTGATGCTTTGTTAAAAGGAACTGGGGGAGACAGTATAGAAGACGAAGTTTCAAGTGAAATGTTAACCAACGTAGAAGATTACTTGGATTCGTTTGAACAAGATACGCTAGGTGAAATAGGAAATATCTCATTTGGCAGTTCAGCTACAGCTCTCTCTAGTTTATTGAATCAAAAGGTGGATATCACGACACCGACTGTTTCAATCATTGAAAGAAAAAAATTAAAAGACGAATTTCCACATCCATATGTAGCGATTGAAGTGGAGTATACAGAAGGGTTTTCTGGTGCAAACTTGCTCGTCATTAAGCAAGCAGATGCGGCGATTATTGCCGATTTAATGCTTGGTGGTGATGGTACCTCTCCTAACCCAGATTTAGGAGAAATTCAACTCAGCGCTGTACAAGAGGCAATGAATCAGATGATGGGGTCGGCAGCGACTTCGATGTCCACGATTTTTAGCAAGAAGGTAGATATTTCACCTCCATCAATTGCTTTAATGGATTTACAGCAGGGGGAGGGTGCCAATACAATACCTGAACTTGATTTACTTGTTAAAATCTCTTTCCGCCTCACGATTGGAACGTTAATAGACTCTAATATTATGCAACTTGTGCCATTAACTTTTGCTAAAAGCTTAGTACATGAGCTGATTAACCCTTCTGAGGAAGCGGTAGCTACTGTCCAACCAGCAGAAGCACCTCCAGTGATGCCAGCACCGGAGCCACAACAACCAAACCCAGTTGAGCAATATCAAGAGCAGCCGAGCGCTCCTGTTCAGCAGGCGCAAGAATCGGCCCCAATTCATATACAAGAGCGGCCAAAACAGCCGAATGTGAATGTGCAATCTGCTTCCTTTGCCACGTTTGAACAGCCAGCATTGCAGCAACATGAAGCTCGGAACTTAAATCTGCTTCTTGATATTCCGCTTCAAGTGACGGTTGAGTTGGGGAGAACGACTCGATCTGTAAAGGATGTCCTTGATTTAACAGCAGGCTCGATTATTGAATTGGATAAATTAGCTGGTGAACCAGTAGATATTCTTGTAAACAGTCGATTAATTGCTAAAGGTGAAGTAGTTGTCATAGAAGAAAATTTTGGCGTTCGGATTACGGATATTTTGAGTCAGAGCGAACGTTTGAATAATTTGAAATAAGGGAGATATGATAATGGGAAAGCGTATTTTAATTGTAGATGATGCAGCATTTATGAGAATGATGGTTAAGGACATTTTAACAAAAAACGGCTTCGAGGTAGTCGGCGAAGCAGCAGATGGTGCTCAAGCGGTTGAAAAGTTTAAAGAATTACAGCCGGACTTAGTCACAATGGATATTACGATGCCTGAAAAAGATGGCATTACGGCATTGAAAGAAATTAAGGCAATCGATCCAAATGCAAAAATTATTATGTGCTCAGCGATGGGTCAACAAGCGATGGTTATTGATGCGATTCAAGCAGGAGCGAAAGACTTTATTGTGAAACCGTTCCAAGCTGATCGAGTGATTGAGGCCATTTCAAAAACTTTAGCGTAAAGTTAAGAAGGTGCATCCTTTGATTAAACAAATCATGAAGTCTATAGCTTTTATACTATTTAGTATGGCTCTGTTTACAGGCAATTATTCCATTGCCTGGGCAGAGCCATTTAACAATAATGTTAAAGATTGTATTAATAATCCTGAGAAATGTCAGCAAGATGTTAATACAAAAGAGAAGCAACAATCCAATAAAGGAAATGAAAATGTCCAAGCTGTTGGACTATCGATTTGGGATTTTGTCAAAATGATCGGAGCGTTAATTTTTGTTGTGGCGCTTATTTATTTTTTGTTGCGATTTGTCAATCAAAAGAGTCGTTCTTATCAAAAGACCAAGTTGATCCAACATATTGGTGGCACGCCTCTTGGAGGGAATCGTTCTGTACAGATCGTTAAAGTAGGAGATCGCCTGCTTGTGCTTGGTGTAGGTGAGGACATTCAATTATTGAAAGAGATTAGTGATCGAGAAGAATATGAACGTTTTTTACAACAGTACAATGATCAAGTGGATCAAATGCTACAGCCACAAGACATGATGTCGAATGTCTTGAAAAAGTGGAAATCTGATCGAACAAACGCTGATGAAGATCAGAAGGAATTTAAACAGGTGTTTGAAGACAAGCTTAGTCATATGAAACTTTCAAGAGAGAAAGCGATCAGGAAAATGAACAGCAAGGAGAATGGGCAAGATGAATGAGTTTATCCAGTTATTTAACGATAGTTCACCTGATCAAGTGACAACTTCTGTTAAGTTATTGTTATTGTTAACGGTCTTGTCTCTAGCACCTAGTATTTTAATATTGATGACGTGTTTTACGCGCATTGTTATCGTTTTGTCGTTTGTGAGGTCGGCGCTTGCTACTCAGCAAATGCCGCCGACTCAAGTGTTAATTGGTCTTGCTTTGTTCTTAACGTTTTTCATTATGGCGCCTGTATTTCAGGAAATTAATGACGAGGCATTGACACCGTTATTTAATGATGAAATTAAACTTGAGGAAGCGTATGATAAGGCGAGCTTGCCGTTGAAGGAATTTATGAGCGAACATACGAGACAGAAAGACTTACAGTTGTTTTTAGACTATGCCCAGGCGGAACAACCGAAAACGGTCGAGGATATTCCATTAACTGCGTTAGTTCCAGCCTTTGCACTTAGTGAAATTAAAACAGCCTTTCAAATTGGATTTATGGTTTTTATTCCATTTCTTGTCATTGATATGGTCGTTGCTAGTGTTTTAATGTCGATGGGGATGATGATGTTACCGCCAGTAATGATTTCGTTGCCATTTAAGATTTTGTTATTTGTTCTAGTAGATGGTTGGTACTTAGTCATTCAATCTTTGCTGCAAAGCTTTTAAGTAGGTGGAAACAATGAATTCACAAATGGTTATTTCCTTAGCAGAAAAAGGGGTTTATACGACGATCATCGTATGTGCTCCTCTGCTTATCTTAGCCCTTGTTGTGGGGCTTGCTGTCAGTATTTTTCAAGCAACGACGCAAATACAGGAGCAGACGCTCGCGTTTATTCCGAAAATTGTAGCCGTATTAGTTGGCTTAATTTTTTTCGGTCCTTGGATGCTTAGCCGTATGTTGTCTTATACATTAGATATATTTACAAATTTAACGAGATTTGTAGGGTAGAGGGATGGATGAATTACTACCGAAACTGTCGGTGTTTTTATTAATAGTTGTACGCGTATCAGCTTTTTTTGTCACGATGCCACTGTTTTCTTATCGAACGATCCCGGCGATGCATCGAATAGGGTTTTCGGTTGTACTATCGTGGATGATGTATTATACGCTTGATGTGCCATCACTAGAAATAAACGGTGAATATTTTATTTTAATTATAAAAGAAGCATTAGTTGGTTTATTAATAGGGTTAGTTGCTTATATGATTTTATCAGCGATTCAAATTGCGGGGGGCTTTATCGATTTTCAAATGGGCTTTGCAATTGCGAATGTAATTGACCCACAGACAGGTGTCCAAAGTCCGCTTGTCGGTCAATATTTGTATATGTTTTCCTTGCTTTTATTGCTAGCGATCAATGGGCATCATTTGATCTTAGATGGAATTTTCTATAGCTATCAGTTTATTCCGATTGATCAAACGGGTCTTTCTTTCGGGAATGGTCAGCTAGCTGAATATGTTAGTCGAGCGTTTAACTCGATGTTTATGATTGCTTTTCAAATGGCGATGCCAGTTGTCGCTTGCTTATTCTTAGTAGATGTGGCACTCGGAATCGTAGCAAGAACGGTTCCGCAGCTCAACATCTTTGTTGTCGGTTTTCCGATCAAAATTGCTGTGGCATTTATCGTGTTAATGATTGTGTTCGGAGTCATCTTTACGGTCGTACAGGAATTGTTTGAAATGATGCTTCATACGATGCGCGATGTGATGACATTGTTAGGGGGGAGTTAACTTGAAAAGGTTACAGTTAGACCTTCAGTTTTTTGCCGGAGAAAAGACTGAAAAAGCCACTCCTAAAAAGCGTCAAGATTCTCGAAAAAAAGGGCAGGTTGCGAAGAGTCAGGATGTTAATACGGCAATAAGCTTGCTTGCTGTTTTTGGCTTTTTGTTTATCGGTGCTTCTTTTATGGGAAAGCATATTTTTGAGTTTTTTCGGCAATCACTGCAAAGTTATATGTTAATGCCTGTGACGGAGGCTAATTTAAAGGTGATTGTACTTGAAATTATGCAACGGCTTGTATACATTCTCGGTCCGGTAATGTTAGTGGCACTCCTCGCAGGTTTAGCGGCCAATTACATGCAAGTTGGTTTTTTATTAACGGGTGAACCGATCAAGCCAAAGTTAGAAAAGATCGATCCAATTAAAGGGTTTAAACGAATTTTTTCGTTAAGAGCGATTGTAGAATTGTTGAAGTCGATGTTGAAAATTTCGTTTGTTGGAGCTGCTACTTTCATCGTGCTTTGGTCGAATATTGAAGATGTATTAAAGCTGTCTTTTAAATCAGTCGCAGATGCGTTACAAACAGTAGGTGTATTGACCTTGAAAATGGGCCTCGTTGCCTCTTTAGCGCTGCTGTTTCTCGCTCTTCTCGATTATCTTTATCAAAAGTATGATTTTGAGAAAAACATCCGCATGTCTAAACAAGACATTAAGGATGAACATAAGAACATCGAAGGGGATCCACTGATTAAATCACAGATTAAACAAAGGCAACGTGAAATGGCGATGAGGAGGATGATGCAAGAGGTCCCTCAGGCCGATGTTGTTATTACGAACCCTACTCATTACGCCATTGCCTTAAAGTATGATGAGGGCAAGCTAGATGCTCCCTATGTGGTTGCCAAGGGAGTCGATTATTTAGCTCAAAAGATCAAGTATATCGCAGGTGAAAATGAAGTCACAATGGTGGAAAACAGGCCGCTTGCTAGAGCTTTATATGACCAAGCTGAAATTGGTGATCCGATACCTGAAGAATTTTTTAAAGCAGTTGCTGAAATTTTAGCTTATGTGTACCGAATGAAAAATAAATTGTAAGTTTTGTTGTTAGGAGAGAGAGAAATGCGAGCAAGAGATATCTCCGTATTATTGAGTGTTATTTTAATTGTTGCCATGTTAATTATTCCATTGCCGTCATGGTTATTGAGTGTATTGATCATTATGAATATTTCTCTTGCACTTTTAGTTTTACTCATTTCGATGAATATGCGAGAGGCATTGGAATTTTCCATTTTTCCATCACTGTTACTATTATTGACCTTATTTCGTTTAGGACTAAATGTATCTACCACTCGTTCAATCTTAAGCAAAGGTGAGGCAGGTGGTGTGGTTGAGACATTTGGAACATTTGTTGTCGGCGGAAATGTAGTCGTTGGGATGGTCGTCTTTTTAATCTTAATCATTATTCAGTTTATTGTTATTACAAAAGGATCTGAGCGTGTGTCTGAGGTAGCAGCCCGCTTCACTCTTGATGCGATGCCAGGGAAACAAATGAGTATTGATGCCGATTTAAATGCTGGAATGATTTCTGAGCAGGAAGCAAGAGAGCGCCGGGAAAAGGTGAGCCGTGAAGCTGATTTTTACGGAGCCATGGACGGTGCGACCAAGTTTGTCAAAGGTGATGCGATCGCTGGTATTATTATCGTGATCATTAACCTGATTTTTGGAATTATCATTGGTAGTGTTCAGCAAGGCTTGCCGTTAGCAGAGGCTGCCACTCGGTATTCTCTATTAACAGTAGGAGATGGAATCGTTTCACAAATTCCGGCACTATTAATTTCAACAGCGACAGGGATTGTGGTCACAAGGGCCGCTTCTAAAGGGAATTTAGGCGAGGATATTATGTCGCAGTTACTCGCTTATCCGATTATGCTATATGTCGCAGCAGGAACAATTCTTTTGTTAGGGATTGCGACACCGATCAATGATTTATTAACGATTCCGATTGCGGGCATGCTAGCGATAGGAGCGTTCATGCTACAAAGAACGCCTGAGAAGGATGAGGTAGACTTGATTGAAGCGGAAGAAGAAATTGAAACCGCCGAGTTAAAGAGTCCTGAAAGCGTCGTTAATTTATTAAATATTGATCCAATTGAATTTGAATTCGGCTATGGGCTGATTCCGCTAGCAGATGCTACACAAGGCGGAGATTTATTAGATCGAGTGGTAATGATTCGTCGACAGCTTGCGATTGAGCTAGGTTTAGTTATCCCAGTCGTTCGTATTCGTGATAATATTCAGCTTCAACCAAATGAATATCAGATTAAAATTAAAGGCAGTGTTATGGCACAAGGAGATTTGCTATTAGACCATTATTTAGCGATGAGTCCAGGTGAAGACGATGCCTCCATTGAAGGAATTGATACGATTGAACCTTCATTCGGTTTGCCAGCTAAATGGATTACAGAAGAAATGAAAGAGCAGGCAGAAATATTAGGTTATACAGTTGTCGATCCTCCAAGTGTCGTATCGACGCATTTAACAGAAGTGATTAAAGCAAATGCCCATGAATTGCTTGGTCGTCAAGAAACACAGCAATTGATTGAACATTTGAAAGAAGCGTATCCAATTTTAGTAGAGGAAGTCACGCCCAATCCACTGTCTGTTGGAGAAGTGCAAAAGGTATTGGCTAAGTTACTTAAAGAAAATATTTCTATCAGAAATTTACCGATCATCTTTGAAACCCTTGCTGATTTTGGAAAAATGTCGTCGGATACGGATCTATTAACGGAATATGTCCGTCAAGCACTCTCTAGGCAAATTACGAGACAGTATTTAGAGGGGGATGACTCTTTAAAAGTAATTACCCTGTCTGGAGGAATTGAAAAATTAATTGCTGATAGTGTCCAACAAACAGAACATGGCAATTTCTTATCGTTAGACCCGATGGATTCTCAAAGAATTCTAGAAGCGGTGGCTACACAAGTGGAGCAAATTACGTTTATGCAGCAAACACCCATCATCCTTTGCTCGCCAGCCATTCGCATGTATATGAAACAATTGTCTGAGAGGTATTTTCCGCAGCTACCGATTCTTTCTTATAATGAGCTTGAGCCGAATGTTGAAGTTCAAAGTGTTGGGGTGGTGAACATTGATTGAAAGTAAAAAAATACCAAGCGTCTTCTATGCAAGAAGCGATGAAGAAAATTCGAGCGGATTTAGGGAAGCAAGCTGTCATTCTTCAATCGAAAACGGTGTATACAGGTGGCTTTTTTGGCCTATTTAAAAAGAAAGCGATTGAAGTCGTAGCTGGAGTTGATCCGAATCCTCGTCCGGAAGTGAAAGAAAAGTCTCGAATTGTTCCAATGATTGAAAAAACTCAACCCGCAGTTACACCGATAAACAATGCAGAGGTGCTTGCGAAAGAAGTAAAAGAATTGAAAAAAATATTGGAGCAATATTCTCGTAACAATAAAATTTCTCTCGAAGGTGTACCGGAAGAATTGAAGTCACCGTTAGTCACCTTAAAAGAGCAGGAAGTGTCAAATGATTTAATCATGGAATTAAAGCAAGCCCTTTTATCAAAATGGAAGGATTCAAAGGGGCATGTAGATCAACGAGAGGCGCTTATATGGGCGAAAGAATGGTTATTAAACAAAATTAAGCCACTACAAGAAAAAACGTCGCAAAAGAAAAAATATATCAATATTGTTGGACCAACAGGTGTGGGGAAAACAACCACTTTAGCAAAGATGGCGGCTGATAGTGTGTTAGAAAAAGGAAAGGAAATCGCCTTTATCTCTACTGATACATACAGGATTGCCGCTATTAACCAATTAAAAACGTATGCTGACTTGTTGAAAGTACCGATGCATGTCGTTTATAAGGCAGAAGACTTTACAGAAGCAATCAAACAATTAGAAGACCACGACATGATCTATATCGATACTGCAGGACGAAATTACCGTGATGAAAGATATGTAAAAGAATTAAAAAGCATGATTTCCTTTGAAGAGGAAGTTGAAAGCTACTTAGTGATGGCTCTTACATCTAAAGAAAATGATTTGAAGGAGATTATTGATAAATTTTCTCTTATTCCGATCGAAAAGTTCATTTTCACAAAAATGGATGAGACGAAAACGCACGGTACGCTTCTTAATTTGATGTGTCATTTTCAAAAAGGAGTGGCCTTTATCACGAATGGGCAAAATGTCCCAGATGATTTGATGGAAGTCGACGCGGAAACAATTGTTGATATTATGTTTGGTGAAAATGTATGACACATGACCAAGCTTCAGGGTTGCGGCATAAGATTAATCGGTTAACCGGAAAGTTAGCGAAAACGGTTGCTGTCGTTAGTGGAAAAGGCGGCGTAGGAAAATCTAATATTTCTATGAATTTTGGCTTGAATTTAACACAACGTGGTAAAAAAGTGCTAATATTTGATATGGATATAAGTATGGGAAATATTCATGTGTTATCAGGTCTAACAGGCAAACGTTCCATTGTTGAATTTTTTGAAAAAGGATGTAGCCTTGAAGAGTTGGTTATGACTGGAACTGAAGGAGTGTCTTATATATTAGGAGGCTCTAGTTTAAGTAAGTTAATCGAATGGGATAACTATCATTTAGAGCGATGGATTTCTGCAATTGAGGCACTACAATATCAGTATGATTATTTGATTTTTGATATGGGAGCAGGAGTGACAAAAGAATCTTTAGATATACTGATGTCAGTAGAAGACATTTTAGTGGTGACCACACCTGAGCCCACGTCCCTTACTGATGCTTACTCGATGATTAAGTTTATCCACCTTCAAGGAGGGACGAATACGTTTTACCTCATATGCAATCGAGCCGAAAGTCTTGCGGAAGGTAGGGAAGCTAATGGGCGTTTGCAAAATGTCGTTGACAACTTTTTGCAACGAGAGGTCATTGAGCTTGGAGTATTGCCAGAGGATCGGCATGTGAAGCAAGCAGTCACGAAGCAAACACCTTTTCTACTTGCCTTTCCACAGGCTCCAATTTCTATAGCATGTAAGACGCTTACGGATAATTATTTAACGGGTGCAAAAACCCCTTCATTTAATGGAAATTCATCTAAATTTATAGAAAAGCTTCGTCATTTTTTCATGAAAGGCAGGAGCGAAAATGAAAAGTAAAAAAGTACTTGTAGTGGATGATTCAGCTTTTATGAGAAAACTAATCACTGATATTTTAAACTATCATCCCGAGCTTGATGTGGTAGCGACGGCACGTAATGGCAAGGATGCGATTGCGAAGTTTGAGAAATATAATCCGGATGTTATGACGATGGATGTTGAAATGCCTGAAATGGACGGTTTAGATGCATTGAGCTACATTATGGAGCACAAACCGACACCTGTCGTTATGCTTTCGAGTTTAACGAAAAAAGGCACGGAAACGACGATGCTAGCTATGGAGAGAGGAGCGGTTGATTTTATCGCTAAGCCTTCTGGAACAATTTCCGTTGATTTATACAAAATTAAAGATGAATTGATTGAAAAAGTGCTAGCGGCTAGTCGCGCTAATGTCCGTCCACTCTCTTTATTTAATAAACCAAGAATTCATAGGAATATGAGTGCTAAAACGGAACAGTTTTCCTCAACCAATAGGTTAGAACGCTCAAAAATAAGCGGAAAGACATTAATTGTGATCGGGACGTCAACAGGTGGTCCGCGTGCACTTCAAAGTGTACTAACTAGGCTTCCAGCCAATCTTAACGCACCTATATTAATTGTACAGCATATGCCAGCAGGCTTTACTCATTCACTTGCTCAAAGGCTAGATTCACTTTCAGCTATCTCTGTTAAAGAAGCTGAAGACGGTGAAATTTTAAGGAATAACACGGCGTATATTGCGCCAGGGAATTATCATTTGAAAGTGAAAAAAGTTGGCGTCTCTTTAGCTGTCCATTTAGATCAAACACCTGCAGTAAGCGGACATCGGCCTTCTGTTGATGTGCTTTTTGAGTCAACAAGTGAGATATCAGATTACAACAAGGTGGCTGTCGTCATGACAGGTATGGGGACGGATGGTGCCAATGGTTTGTTTAAAATGAAAGAAGTGGGAAATGGGAGTGTAACGGCTATTGCTGAGTCGAAAGATACTTGTGTAGTGTTTGGGATGCCAAGAGCGGCGATTGCTACGCATGTAGTAGATGATGTAGTGCCAGTGGATCAAATTGCAGAAACAATTGTTAAGTATATACCTTAGAGAGGGATGAGCGGCTAATGGAAGTGAATCAATATTTAGAAATTTTCATTGAAGAAAGCAAGGAGCATTTGCAAGCAGTAAATGAAAATCTTTTAGTTTTGGAGAAAAATCCAGAAGACATCTCAATTGTTAATGAAATCTTTCGTTCAGCCCATACGTTAAAAGGGATGTCCGCAACGATGGGATATGAGGATTTAGCCAACTTAACACACAAAATGGAGAATGTGTTAGATGCGATTCGAAACCATAAAATCCAGGTTACTGCGGAAATATTAGATGTTGTTTTTGCTTCAATTGATGATCTAGAGGCTATGGTCAATGATATTGCCTCTGGTGGAGATGGAAAAAGAGATGTCATAGCCATTGTTGAGAAGCTATTAAAAATTGAAAATGGCGAAGAATTATCAGCTGCTTCTGAAGAGGTTGCCGTAACGGTGTCTGAGTCATTACCTCAAACAGCATATGCCGCTGAATACGATGAATTTGAACGTACGGTGATTGGTCAATCTAAAGAGCAGGGATTCTCTTGCTTAGAAATTGAAGTTCAACTAAGAAGCGATTGTGTTTTAAAGGCAGCAAGGGTATTTATGGTTTTTGAAGTGCTGGAGAAATGCGGAGAAGTAATCAAATCAACTCCTTCAACGGAACAGTTAGAAGAGGAAAAATTTGATGAAAAGTTCGTTGTCACTATCATTACGAAGAGCCCTGCTGAAGAAATTGAAAGCAAAGTTAAAAAAGTATCAGAAGTCGTCAACGTCACGATTACTAATGTAGAGTTAGAACCTTTAAACGTAAATGTAGCACTGCAAGAAGAGGTTCAAGTAGAAGTTAGCAAGCCAGTTGAAAATAAAGAAGTGAAAGAAACAAAGCAAAGTAAGCAGCAAGCTGTTGCAAACAAAACCATTCGTGTGAACATCGAGCGTTTGGATATTTTAATGAACTTGTTCGAAGAGCTAGTGATCGATCGTGGAAGGCTAGAACAAATTTCTGGGGACCTTAATCATCCAGAGCTTAATGAAACTGTAGAGCGGATGTCAAGAATTTCCGGAGATTTACAAAATATCATTTTGAACATGCGAATGGTTCCAGTAGAAACTGTGTTCAATCGCTTTCCACGAATGGTTCGCCAGCTTGCGCGAGAGTTAAACAAGCAAATTAATTTAGAAATTATCGGGGCGGATACGGAGCTTGATCGTACGGTAATTGATGAAATCGGCGATCCTCTCGTTCACTTAATCCGTAACGCGATTGACCATGGCATAGAAAGCCCAGAAGATCGTAAAGCGAAAGGTAAACCTGCTGAAGGAACGGTTAAGCTAAAAGCCTACCATAGCGGAAACCACGTATTTATTGAAATAGAAGATGATGGTGCGGGAATTAATAAAGACAAAGTGTTAAGGAAAGCTCTATCAAAGGGTGTTGTAACAGAAGAGCAAGCGTTGACGCTTTCAGATAAGCAAATTTATGAGCTTATTTTGGCCTCGGGTTTCTCAACTGCCGAGCAAGTCTCAGATATTTCAGGTCGTGGTGTTGGTTTAGATGTAGTTAAAACAACGATAGAATCTCTTGGTGGTTCAATTAGTATCGATGCTAATGAAGGAAAAGGCTCCATCTTTTCTATTCAGCTTCCATTAACGCTATCAATTATTTCTGTCATGCTAGTGGAAGTGGAAAAAGAGAAGTATGCCATTCCATTATCTTCTATTATTGAAACAGCGATTGTCAAGAAAACGGATATTTTAAAAGCGCATAATCAACAAGTCATTGATTTTCGCGGCAAGGTCGTTCCACTCGTTTTCTTAGAACAAATTTTTGAAGTCCCAGCTGTTGAAGAAAAAGATGAATATTATTCGATCGTCATCGTTCGAAAAGGAGATAAAATGGCCGGACTTGTTGTCGATTCCTTCATTGGTCAACAAGAAGTTGTCTTGAAATCACTAGGAAACTATTTAACAAATGTTTTTGCTATTTCAGGTGCTACGATTTTAGGAGATGGCCAGGTTGCTTTAATCGTAGATTGTAATGCCTTGATTAAATAATTGATGGAAGGAAGGAAAATGATGAGTAATATGAGCGCTCAGTCTACAATAAAAGTGATTGCCTTTCAATTAATGGATAAAGAGTATGCTTTCCCAGTCCATCAAGTCCATTCTATAGAGAAATTAATGCATATTACTCGGGTTCCGGGTACAGTCCCTTTTATTAAAGGCGTTATCAACTTACGTGGTGTTGTCACGCCAATTATTGATTTACGTAATCGATTTAATCTTCCTGATGAAGAGTATAACGAGAATACTAGAATTATCATCGCCTCTTTAGATGAGATGGAAGTGGGATTAGTCGTTGATGGAGCTAACGATGTGCTAGATATTCCAAATGACATCATTGAACCTCAGCCAGACGTGGTAGGTTCTATTGAAGCGGAATATATTGTTGGAGTAGCCAAATTAGAAAAGAGACTGTTAATTTTATTAAGCTTAGAAAAAGTGTTTAAGTAAAGGGGTAAATACATGAGCTATATCGATCAAATTCAAACTCTCCACTTAGACATATTAAAAGAAATTGGAAATATAGGAGCTGGGCATGCAGCAACGGCTCTTTCTACGCTTTTAAATAAAAAGGTAGATATGAAGGTACCTAGTGTGAGGGTTGCTAGCTTTACTGAAATGATGGAAATGGCTGGTGGACCGGACCAAGAAGTGGTTAGTGTCAGCTTAAGGATAGAAGGAGAAGCGAGTGGAAATATGTTTTTCATCCTGTCTTTAGAACAAGCAGAAAATTATATTTGCAATATGACGGGCGATAAACAGTTTTCTTTTCAAGAGGTGAATAGAGAAGCCATTGGTTATTCTGCTATGCAAGAGCTAGGGAATATTTTGTCTGGATCTTACTTATCAGCCTTGAGCGACTTTACACGATTACAGCTTTATCCATCTGTCCCTGAATTAACGATTGATATGTTTGGTGCCATTATTAGTTTTGGTTTAGTAGAAGCCTCTCAATACGGGGATTATGCAATTGTCATTGACACGGTACTTAAAGAAGAGGAGACAGGTGAAAAGGAGGAAGTGAAAGGGCATTTCTTTTTGCTTCCTTCTCCATTCTCTTTCCCTACAATATTTCGTGCCTTGGGAGTCGAGATGAATGAATAGAATCAAACAAATCGTGAAAGTAGGGATTGCTGAGTTAAATATCGTTCGTTCCCCAGACACTATTCGGACATCGGGGCTAGGTTCTTGTGTTGGAGTTGTCATTTATGATGAACAGCAAGCTCTTGGCGGAATGGTTCACGTGATGTTACCAGACTCAGCTCTCGCTAAAACCGATAATATAAACAAAGCAAAATTTGCAGATACAGGGATTATCGAGCTACTTAACATTTTAAAAAGGGAAGGTGCTCACATCCATAGATTAAAAGCTAAGCTTGCCGGTGGTGCCCAAATGTTTCAATTTAGCCCTCAAAGTGATTCTATGAGAATAGGCCCGAGAAATGTTGAAGCGGTCAAGCGTAAACTGAGAGAAGAAAACATTCAAATTGCTGCTGAAGACGTTGGTGGTAATAACGGTCGAACCATTGAATTTGATCCACAAACATGCCGATTAATGATTCGAACTGTGAATAAAGGAGTTCGAGATATATAATGAGAGGCTCGATTTTATGGAATATATGGATCATGATTGCAGGATTTACTCTTTATTTTCTACTTTCATTTCCTAATGGAGAACCTTTACCTGTTATTTTAGGCTCATTTGCTACCGCTACCATTTTTTTTATGTTGATGTTTGTTATTCGTTTCATGTTGTTCATCGCTTTTCCCCCCGATAGTTTTGCTGCGGAGCCTGTAGTAGAGGAAGAGTTGTCTACTAAAGAAGAGACACAAGAAGAAATTCATGAAGAAGAGATGCCTATTAAAGTTGAGAAAGATGGTCAGGCGAAACGGCTAGAAATGACGGATAGCGAGAAAACAGCAGCAATTATTCGTGAAATGATCAACGAGTAAAAAGAATGGTGATAGCCTCTCAATTTTTGCAGAAAACACCATTAGGCATTTGTGGTTAGTTTCTTATAATATAATTAGCAACTTTATGAAGTTAGAATAAATCATTTAGAAATAAACTTCTCGACGAGGTTAACCCGAGGAGGAGAGATAGAAAATGCCTAGGATGAACGTTAATGAAGAAGAAAAGTTATGGGATGCTTGGTTAAAGAGTCGTGATAGTCAGGCAGGAAACTTGCTTGTGGAAAAGTATATGCCTCTTGTTTCTTTTCATTCGCAGCGGATTTCGGCGAACTTGCCACGGAGCGTTAATAAGGAAGATATAAAAAGCTTAGCCTTAATGGGGTTATTAGATGCGTTAACTAAATTTGATCCATCTAGGGATTTAAAGTTTGACACATATGCCTCCTTCCGAATCCGTGGAGCCATATTAGATGGTCTGAGGAAAGAAGATTGGCTACCGCGTGGTACGAGAGAAAAAGCGAAAAAAATCGAAGCGAAGATAGAGGAGATGGAACAAACTTATTTGCGTCGCGTCACGGCTGTTGAAGTAGCGGAGCAGCTCAATTTAAGTGAAGATGAAATCCATCAAACGATGACTGAACACTTATTTGCTAATGTGCTTTCTATGGATGAACATGTACAAGATTCGGATCACTCCGATGCCAAAGGGTTTATCCTAAAGGATGAGAAAACGATCTCACCTGAAGAGGAAGTAGTAAAGGGTGAGCTCATTCAAGAGCTAGTGCAAGAAATTTCTAAACTAACGGCCAAAGAGCAAATGGTACTGAGTTTGTTTTATCATGAAGAACTGACCCTTACTGAAATAGGTGAAGTGATGAGTTTATCGACATCAAGAATTTCCCAAATTCATTCTAAAGCTATTTTCAAACTAAAAAACCAGCTGATCAAGGTGAATGGAACAGCGCCTTCATTAAGGAAAACAAATTGACTCTAGAGGATAATAAGGAAATATGACAACACTTTTCATAATGGCTTCGCTTATACTAAATGCGGTCGCTCTATTTGCCATTATCCTTCTATTCTTGAGACAAAACCGTTTGTTTGATTTAAAAAATCAACAACAAAAAATGGCTCAAGAAATGGAGGAAATGATGGATGCCTATTTGTTAGAAATGAAAGAGGAAAACGAGAAATTTATTGAACAACTTTCACAGAAAGCATCAGTAAACGAAGTTAAGCCTTCACCTGCTCCAGAGCAGGTGCTATTGATCCCGAATTTACAGCGAGCGAGAGCTGTTAAAGGATATAAAACAGCTAGTTCAACAAATGAGCATACGACTCCACTGAAAAAAAAGCAGGTTGAAGATGAAATCGATCTTCTTCATAAACAAGGTTTCACCGTTGAAGAAATTGCCAAGAAATTAAATAAAGGCAAGACTGAAGTGGAACTAGCTTTGAAATTTTCAAACATCGGGAAAAATAGTTGATTGCTTTAGAAGGATATGTTATATTTACTAACGGTGTTAATACACACGCTTGCGGATTTGGACAGATGGTGCTGTTTAGACAGTTTCTGGACGAAAATGAGGCGAGCGGAGGAAAATCAAAACCATTAGGAGGAACAAAATATGTCAGTCATTTCAATGAAACAATTGCTTGAAGCTGGTGTACACTTCGGACACCAAACACGCCGTTGGAACCCAAAAATGAAAAAATACATTTTCCAAGAGCGTAACGGGATCTACATTATCGATCTTCAAAAAACAGTTCGTAAAGTCGAAGAAGCTTATAAATTCGTAAAAGAATTAGCTGAAGACGGCGGGAAAGTTCTTTTCGTTGGTACGAAAAAACAAGCTCAAGAGTCTGTGAAAGAAGAAGCAGAACGTTCTGGTATGTACTTTGTTAACCAACGTTGGTTAGGTGGTACATTAACAAACTTCTCTACAATTCAAAAACGTGTACAACGTTTGAAAAACATTGAGAAAATGGAAGAAGACGGAACTTTCGAAGTTCTTCCTAAAAAAGAAGTAGTTCAACTGAAAAAAGAACATGAGCGCTTAGTGAAATTCTTAGGCGGAATTAGAGATATGAAAGATCTTCCAGATGCGTTATTCATCATCGACCCACGTAAAGAGCGTATTGCGGTTGCTGAAGCTCGTAAATTACACATCCCAATCGTAGGTATTGTTGATACAAACTGTGATCCGGATGAAATCGATTATGTAATTCCAGCGAACGATGATGCGATTCGCGCAGTTAAACTTTTAACTGGAAAAATGGCAGATGCGATTTTAGAAGCGAAACAAGGCGAAGAAACAGTTGAAGTTGCTGCGACTGAAGAAGTAGCTACTGCTGAGTAATAGTCTTGATGAAAAGGTGATAAGACGAAAGTCCCTTATCACCTTTTTTTAAAGAGAAAAAGCCAGAAAAGTTGTATAGTCAGCTTTTCTGTGCTAATCATATATTTGATAGTTACATACAATTAAAGGAGGAAGAATACTTATGGCAGTTACTGCACAAATGGTAAAAGAACTTCGTGAAAAAACAGGCGCAGGCATGATGGACTGTAAAAAAGCTTTAACAGAAACAAACGGTGATATGGAGAAAGCGATTGACTTCCTTCGTGAAAAAGGAATCGCTAAAGCAGCTAAAAAAGCGGATCGTATCGCTGCTGAAGGTACGACTTTCATCAAGGCTGAAGGTAACGAAGCTGTGATTTTAGAAGTAAACTCTGAAACAGATTTCGTTGCGAAAAACGAAGGCTTCCAACAGCTTGTAAAAGAATTAGCAGACCATTTATTAGCAAACAAACCAGCTTCTATTGAAGAGGCGCATGAGCAAACAATGAGCAATGGTCAAACAGTTGCTGAGCACATCAATGAAGCAGTAGCTAAAATTGGTGAGAAATTAACATTACGTCGTTTTGAAGTAGTAGCAAAAGGCGACAATGATGCATTTGGTGCTTACCTTCACATGGGTGGACGTATCGGCGTATTAACACTTGTAGAAGGTACAACAGATGAAGAAGCAGCAAAAGACGTAGCAATGCATGCAGCTGCTTTAAATCCAAAATACATTTCACGTGATTCTGTATCTCAAGAAGAAGTAGAGCGTGAGCGTGAAGTATTAACTCAACAAGCATTAAACGAAGGCAAGCCAGAAAACATCGTTGCGAAAATGGTTGAAGGACGCATCAGCAAATTCTTCGAAGATATTTGCTTAGTCGATCAAGCATTCGTTAAAAATCCTGATCAAAAAGTTGGTCAATTTGTAGCATCTAAAGGTGGAACAGTAAAAGCGCTTGTTCGTTATGCTGTTGGTGAAGGAATCGAAAAGCGTCAAGATAACTTTGCTGAAGAAGTAATGAGCCAAGTAAAAAAATAATTCCTTACTATTGCTTCATCGGAAAGAATGTATGGAAAATTGGAAATCCCTTACCGCTTGTTGGTGAGGGATTTCATATAGAAGTTTCGGCAAAATCGTAATTAAAACCATTACATATGGAGGTCTACATGAGTGTTCCAAAATATAAACGTGTTGTATTAAAGCTTAGTGGAGAGGCATTGGCGGGAGATGCTGGATTTGGTATTAACCCTAAAGTCATTAAATCCATTGCAGAACAAGTAAAAGAAATTGCAGAATTAGATGTGGAAGTAGCGGTTGTCGTTGGTGGCGGAAACATTTGGAGAGGCAAAATTGGCAGTGAAATGGGCATGGATCGTGCCACAGCTGATTACATGGGCATGCTAGCAACAGTAATGAATTCAATGGCTTTACAAGATAGTTTAGAACAACTAGGTATTGAAACTCGTGTTCAAACATCCATTGAAATGCGTCAAGTTGCCGAACCTTATATTCGTCGTCGTGCGATTCGTCATTTAGAAAAGAAACGCGTCGTTATTTTTGCAGCAGGTACAGGAAACCCTTACTTCTCTACAGATACAACGGCTGCACTAAGAGCAGCTGAAATTGAAGCAGAAGTCATTTTAATGGCGAAAAATAATGTAGACGGTGTCTATTCTGCGGACCCGCGCGTTGATAAAGATGCAGTCAAATATAACGAGCTTTCCTATTTAGATGTGTTAAAAGAAGGTTTAGCTGTCATGGATTCAACAGCTTCTTCTTTATGTATGGATAACGACATCCCATTAATTGTATTCTCTGTAATGGAAAGTGGAAATATTAAACGTGTTGTCATGGGAGATAATATTGGAACAATTGTTAGGGGGAAAGAATAATGCCAACTAAAGTAATGGAACAATTAAATGATAAAATGACAAAAGCGATTCAAGCTTTCACAAGAGAGTTAGCTTCAATTCGTGCGGGGCGTGCAAGTGCTTCATTATTGGATCGTGTGACAGTAGAATACTACGGAGCACCAACACCAGTTAATCAACTTGCCTCTGTTTCTGTACCAGAAGCAAGACTTTTAGTTATTCAACCTTACGATAAAACGGCTTTAGGTGATATTGAAAAAGCCATTTTAAAATCTGATTTAGGACTAAATCCATCGAATGATGGTTCTGTGATCCGTCTTGCTTTCCCAGCTCTAACAGAAGAACGCCGTAAAGAACTTGCGAAGTTAGTGAAGAAAGAAGCGGAAGATGCGAAAGTCGCGATTCGAAATGTTCGTCGTGATGCAAATGAAGATCTTAAAAAACTTGAAAAAGCAGGCGACATTACAGAAGATGCTCTTCGTGGACATACAGAAGATGTTCAAAAGCAAACCGATCAATTTATTACGAAAATTGATGAAATTGCCAAAGACAAAGAAAAAGAAATCATGGAAGTTTAACGATTATAAACCCTCTTCTTTGTAAGGGGGTTTTCTTATTTTTACGAAGAAAAATCAAATACATAAAATTCTACAAAGTAATCATCGAGAGATTTTGGTATTATAATAGGTAGTGTTTTTAATTATATTGATGAGGTTACATTTTGGAGGATATTTTATGATCAACAAAAAGAAGTTGTGGGGAAGCAATCGAGTCCATCATACTGAAGATAAGATTGAACAAATCAAAAAAGAGTCGGTTCCAGAACATATCGCCATTATTATGGATGGAAATGGAAGGTGGGCGAAGAAAAGGGCTCTTCCTAGAGTGGCTGGTCATCATGAAGGGATGAAAACCGTTAGAAAAATCACGAAATTAGCTAATCGTCTAGGAGTGAAAACGTTAACTTTATATGCTTTTTCTACGGAAAATTGGAAGCGTCCTAAGCTAGAAGTGGATTTTTTGATGAAGCTGCCAGAAGAGTTTCTGGGCACATTTTTACCTGAATTAATTGAGGAAAACGTTCGGGTAGAAATGATGGGGGATCGAGAACAAGTTCCCGCGCATACATTACGTGCAGTCGACAAGGCGAGAAAAGAGACTGAACATAATGATGGACTCATTTTAAACTTTGCTTTGAACTATGGGAGTAGAGCGGAGATATTAGATGCCGTGAAAGCTATTATGCATGATGCAAAAAATGGTATACTAAAAGAAGATGACTTAAAAGAAGAAGTCTTTTCCCGCTATTTAATGACGAAGCATTTAAACGACCCAGACTTACTGATTCGAACAAGTGGAGAAATACGCTTGAGTAATTTTATGCTTTGGCAGCTCGCTTACACCGAGTTTTGGTTTTCTGATGTGCTATGGCCAGATTTTAATGAAAACCACTTGTTAGAAGCCGTTGAGGCCTATCAGCGACGGTCTCGTCGATTTGGCGGCTTGCAATCATAAATTTGAATTTCGATGAAAGTTAGGAGTTTATAAAATGAAACAACGTATTATAACAGCTGTCATTGCTGCAGCCGTTTTTTTACCAATTGTCCTTTATGGCGGCTGGCCATTTTTACTACTGGCCTTTTTGATGGCCGTAATAGGGCTTGGAGAAGCATTAAGAATGAAAAAGATCTCGTTAGCTTCTATACCAGGAATTTTGTCAATAATTATGTTGACCATTTTATTAATTCCTAATAAGATGAGCGGTGTCATCGAGCAGGCAGGCTATGACAAATTGCAGTTGATGTTGCTAATGGTTCTGTTGTTGTTAGTCTACATGGTCATGTCTAAAAATCGTTTTACGTTTGAAGATGCCAGCTTTTGTGTCCTTTCCGTATTATATATCGGCTTTGGTTTTTATTATTTTATGGAAACCAGAGAGGCGGGCATCGTGTTTGTCTTCTTCGCTTTATTTATTACATGGGCAACCGATTCGGGAGCCTATTTCATTGGGCGTTCCTTTGGAAAGAACAAATTGTGGCCAGACATTAGCCCGAAAAAAACGATCGAAGGTTCTTTAGGAGGCATTTTTTCAGCTATTGTCGTTGCCTTATTATTTTATTTCTTTGCCGATATGAATACGGCATTAGTACAGCTATTGATCGGTACGGTCGTGCTGTCGGCGTTTGGCCAGATGGGTGATCTTGTTGAATCGGCTTTAAAACGTCATTTTGGTGTGAAGGATTCAGGGACGATTTTACCTGGACATGGAGGAATTTTAGATCGTGTCGATAGTTGGTTGTTTGTGTTCCCGCTTATCCATATTTTACAAATTGTTAGTTAGAGTTTGGTTGAGGAGTTGAATGGGTTTGAAGAAGATTAGTCTATTGGGAGCGACGGGCTCGATTGGACAACAAACACTTGATGTGATTAAGCATCATAGCGACGATTTTATGCTTGTTGCTTTTTCTGCTGGGAGAAATATCGAGGAAACAAGAAAAATCATCCACACGTTTCAACCAGAGTTAGTGTCTGTTCAGGAAAAGGACGATGCTTTGCGTTTACAAGCGGAATTTCCCTTCTTAAACATCAAGTATGGAAAAGAAGGCTTGGTGGAAGTAGCTGTCTATCCTAAAGCAGAGATATTGGTCAATGCTGTGCTTGGCAGTGTCGGTTTGTTCCCCACGGTGCAAGCGATTGAAGCAGGTAAGACGATTGCAATCGCGAACAAAGAAACATTAGTGACGGCTGGGCATTTAGTGATGGAAGCTGCACAAAAGCATCATGTCAGTTTATTGCCTGTCGATAGTGAGCACTCGGCTATTTTCCAATGCTTACAAGGCGAGCAATCAAAAAATATTGAGCGTTTAATCTTGACGGCATCTGGAGGGAGCTTTCGCGATCGCTCTCGAGAAGAATTGAAAGATGTGACTGTGAAAGAGGCACTCAATCATCCGAACTGGTCAATGGGGGCAAAAATCACCATCGATTCGGCGACGATGATGAATAAAGGTCTAGAAGTGATTGAAGCTCATTGGTTGTTTCATTTGCCATACGAGCAAATAGATGTTATTTTACATCGTGAAAGTATGATTCATTCGATGGTCGAATTCCATGATAGCTCAGTGATCGCTCAATTAGGAACACCGGATATGCGAGTACCTATTCAATATGCCTTAACGTATCCCGATCGATTCGTGCAACCAGGGTCTAAACGCTTAGACTTAGTAGAGATAGGGAAACTCCATTTTGAGAAAATGGATCTGGAACGCTTTCGAATGCTAGCGTTAGCTTATGAGGCTGGTAAGGCTGGCGGCACGATGCCAACTGTATTAAATGCAGCCAATGAAGCAGCAGTCGCCGCTTTTCTTGCTGGAAAGATTTCATTTTTACAAATTGATGAATTAGTGGAGCGTTCGTTAGAGCAGCATAAGCAAATTTTACATCCGGATTTAGAAACGATTCAGCACACTGATCAAGAAGCAAGGGATTTCGTCCATTCACTTTTATAAAAAAAGGTGGTTATATATTTGAACACAGTGATAGCGTTTATTGTTATATTTGGCGCGCTCGTTTTTTTTCACGAACTAGGGCATTTTATTTTTGCCAAACGAGCGGGTATCCTTTGCCGAGAGTTTGCGATCGGTTTTGGGCCAAAAGTATTTGCTCATAAAAAAGGAGAAACGATTTATACGCTCCGTCTCTTGCCATTAGGTGGTTATGTTCGTATGGCTGGTGAGGACCCTGAAATGGTCGATTTAAAAGCCGGTCATCGAATCGGTATTGTCTGTAATGAGCAAGAAGAAATTGTTAAAATTATCATCAATGGAAAAGATCGTTATCCGAGAGCTCGTGTCATTGAAGTTGAGCAAGCGGATCTTGAACATCAGCTACTTATACGCGGCTATGAGGATGGAGAAGAAGAGTTGAAATCTTTCTCTATTCATCAGGAAGCTGTTATTGTCGAGGATGGAATTGAGACACAAATTTCTCCATGGGATCGTCAGTTTGCGTCGAAAACACTCGGACAACGAGCATTGACCATTTTTGCTGGTCCGCTGTTTAACTTTATTTTAGCTTTCTTCGTGTTTGTTATTATCGCTTGGATTCAAGGAATTCCAACGAACGAGGCCAAATTAGGCGAATTAACAGCAGACGGCGCTGCACAAGAAGCAGGGTTAGCCGAGGGAGATCAAATCATCAGCATCAATGGTGAAGGGGTTTCGAGCTGGGAAGAAATTGTAGTGTTGATTCAGAAAAGTCCGGAATCAGAACTAGACTTCACCGTGGATCGGAATGGAACTACGCTACAAATTCCTGTTACACCAGATGTCCGTGAAATTGAAGGAAAAGAAATGGGCGTAATAGGTGTTTACAGTCCAGTCGAAAAGGATTTCTTCGGTTCCATTGTGTATGGAGCAAAAGAAACATACCAATGGACGATAAAAATCTTTCAACTGGTTGGTGAACTAGTAACGGGTCAATTTTCCATTGATAAGCTCTCAGGACCAGTTGGGATTTATGTTTCTACAGAGACCGTTGCCGAGTCTGGTATAATGAATTTAATGAGATGGGCCGGGCTATTAAGCATCAACCTTGGGATCATGAATTTATTACCACTTCCAGCTCTTGATGGTGGGAGATTGTTATTCTTCTTAGTTGAAGCTGTCCGAGGTAAACCGATTGATCGCCATAAAGAAGGAATGGTTCATTTCGTCGGGTTTGCATTATTAATGCTGTTAATGATCGTTGTTACTTGGAATGATATTCAACGATTCTTTTTACAATAATATAGTCTGAGGTGTATGTCATGAAACAAAGCCAAACGTTAATTCCTACATTAAGAGAAACTCCTGCTGATGCAGAAGTGAAAAATCACCAGTTATTATTAAAGGCTGGATTCATTAGACAAAATGCGAGTGGGGTATATAGCTACTTACCGCTTGGCAAAAAAGTATTGCGCAAAGTGGAAGAGATTGTCCGCGAAGAAATGGACGCTGCTGGAGCGGTTGAATTATTGATGCCTGCTTTACAGCAAGCGGAGCTGTGGCAAGAATCAGGCCGTTGGTATACGTATGGCCCAGAGTTGATGCGCTTAAAAGATCGTCATGATCGTGAATTCGCTTTAGGGGCGACTCATGAGGAGGTCATCACCAGCTTAGTTCGTGATGAAGTCAAATCGTACAAGCGTCTGCCGTTAACGCTATATCAAATTCAAACAAAATTCCGTGATGAAAAGCGCCCGCGTTTTGGCTTGCTTCGTGGAAGAGAGTTTGTGATGAAAGATGCCTACTCTTTCCATGCTTCTCAGGAAAGTTTAGATGAAGTGTATGACCGTTTATTTACGGCGTATTCCAATGTTTTCCGTCGATGTGGTTTGAATTTCCGAGCGGTAATTGCCGACTCTGGAGCGATGGGTGGAAAAGATACGCATGAATTTATGGTGTTATCCGACATTGGAGAGGACACAATTGCTTATTCGGATCAGTCTGATTATGCAGCGAACATCGAAATGGCTCCAGTTGTGACAACGTATGAAAAGAGCGACGAAGCGGAAAAAGAGAGAGAAAAAATCGCTACTCCTAATGCGAAAACAATTGAAGAGGTCTCTGCTTTATTGAATGTATCAGCAGAACAATGTATTAAATCTCTTTTATTTAAAGTAGATGAAGAATACGTACTTATCCTTGCAAGAGGGGACCATGAAGTAAATGATATTAAGCTGAAAAACTTACTGAATGCTGAGCAAGTAGAACTAGCTCTTCCAGAAGAAGTGAGTGAAGTTTTAGGCTGCTCCATTGGATCTCTTGGCCCTGTCGATGTGAAGGGGGATGTGAAAGTCATCGCGGATCATGCCGTACAAGCCATTACAAATATGGTGTGTGGTGCGAATGACGAAGGTTTCCACTATATTAATGTGAACACAGAAAGAGATTTCGCAGTCGATCAATATGCGGACCTTCGCTTTATTCAAGAAGGAGATGTCTCTCCGGATGGACAAGGTACGATTAAATTTGCAAAAGGAATTGAAGTCGGTCATGTCTTTAAATTAGGCACTCGCTATAGTGAAGCGATGAATGCGACGTACTTAGATGAAAATGGACGCACTCAACCGATGATTATGGGATGTTACGGCATTGGTGTATCACGTACATTAGCAGCCGTTGCTGAACAATTTAACGATGAGCAAGGCTTTGTTTGGCCGAAAGCGTTGACTCCATATGATGTGCATCTCGTACCAATTAATATGAAAGATGATCATCAACGCGAATTAGCGGAAGAATTGTATGGCTCACTACGTGAAAAACGTTTTGACGTGTTGATGGATGATCGCGCTGAGCGACCAGGTGTTAAATTTGCTGATAGCGATTTAATTGGTTTACCAGTTCGAATTACAGTCGGTAAAAAGGCATCTGAAGGAATTGTAGAAGTGAAGGTGCGAGCGACAGGAGAAATGATGGAAGTAGCTAAAGAACAATTAGTTGCTACATTAGATGAGTTGTTCGGTACATTGGCTTAGTGTATATATGAGATGAAATTTGCTATCAAACTTCCAGATATAAACGAGAAGTTTTTGGTGAAGGAGAGAAAAAGGTGCCTGCTTTAGGTACCTTTTTCTTCCGATTATAAAAAATTTGGGAGGCGTAAAAATGAGTGAAGAATCCCAAGGGAAGCGACAAAGATTTCAATTACTATTACAACAGTTACATTTAACAGACGATGCCATTGTCAAGCACTTTGAAGGAGCGGAAATTGCTAAGCTAACCGTCGAGCGCCAACAGAGAAGATGGCATTTTTCGTTTTTAGTGGAGCAAATTGTTCCTAGCCAAGTGTTGGAGCTTTTCGCGAATCAGCTATTGCAAGCTTTTAAAGAAATCGCCACGGTTACATTTTCAGTGAAAGCAAAAAATCCGGAAGTGTCAGATGTATTGATCGGACAATACTGGAACTTATGCATCAAGCAATTAGAAGGCATCTCGCCGCCAATGCTTGCTTTACTAACGAAACAGTTACCTGCTATCAAAGGCAATAAGCTTGTCGTTGCAGTCAATAATGAAGCAGAAGGAATGGCATTAAAAAATAAGTATGGAGACTGGGTTATTCAGGCTTATCAAAATTATGGCTTCCCTTCTTTTGCTTTTGATGTTGAAGTGAGTCAAGCGGAAAAAGATGAAGCTTTTCAGCAATTTTTAGAAGCGAAGCAAAAAGAAGACGCTGAGCGAGCGATGCAAGCGGTTGTTGATATGCAAAAACGAGAAGCAAGCGCGAGAGAGGAAGGGCAGGAATTTGATGGCCCATTGATGATTGGGTTGAAAATCAAAGACGATGCTGAATTTAAAAAGCTCGAAGAAATTCAAGATGAAGAACGCCGGATTGCGATTGAAGGTTACGTATTTGATGCGGAAACAAAAGAGCTTCGCAGCGGTCGAACATTGCTTACTTTTAAAATCACTGATTACACTGATTCCTTGTTAGTAAAGATGTTTTCTCGAGATAAGGAAGACGCTGCGCTTTTCAGTAGAGTGAAAAAAGGGATGTGGGTAAGAGCACGGGGAACTGTTCAGAACGATACATTTGTTCGAGATCTCGTGATGATTGCCAATGACGTTAATGAAATTCCTCCAGTTACTCGTCAAGATATGGCGCCAGAAGATGAAAAGCGAGTTGAGCTTCATTTGCATACGCCAATGAGTCAAATGGATGCGGTGACGTCAGTCAGTGAACTAGTTGCCCAAGCAAGTAAATGGGGCCATAAAGCGATCGCAATTACCGATCATGCCGTCGCTCAATCTTTTCCAGAAGCGTACAGTGCCGGAAAGAAAAATGGGATTAAAATATTGTACGGTCTTGAGGCGAATTTAGTCGATGATGGTGTACCGATTGCTTATCATGATGCTCATCGTTTTTTACCAGATGAAACGTATGTCGTCTTTGACGTAGAGACCACAGGACTATCCGCTGTGTATGATACGATTATCGAATTAGCGGGTGTTAAGATTAAGGACGGAGAGATTATTGATCGATTTGAATCGTTTGCCAATCCACATCATCCATTATCTGCGACAACCATTAATTTAACAGGAATTACCGATGATTTAGTGGAGAATGCGCCAGAAGTAGAAGAGGTATTACAAAAGTTTAAAGAGTGGACAGCGGATGCGATTTTAGTCGCTCATAACGCTTCCTTTGATATGGGCTTTTTGCAAGCTGGTTATGAGCGATACAATATTGAAAAAGCAACGAACCCGGTCATTGATACGTTAGAATTAGCCCGATTTTTATACCCTACGATGAAAAATCATCGCTTAAATACGTTAGCCAAGAAATTTGATGTCGAATTAACTCAGCATCACCGAGCGATTTATGATGCTGAAGCAACCGGTTATTTAATGTTGAAAATGCTTCAGGATGCTGCTGAAAAAGAGATTACGTATCATGATCAATTTAACGATCATATGGGTGAAGGAGATGCTTACAAGCGAGCGCGCCCTTATCATTGTACGATTCTTGCTCAAAATGAAGTCGGCTTAAAAAATTTGTTTAAGTTGGTATCGATTTCTCATATTAATTATTTTTATCGTGTGCCGCGAATTCCACGGTCGGTGTTACAAAAATATCGGGAAGGTTTGATCATTGGCTCAGCTTGTGATAAAGGTGAAGTATTTGAAAGCATGATGCAAAAAGGTAGCGAAGAAGCGGAGAAAAAAGCGGCTTTTTACGATTACTTAGAAATTCACCCGAAAGAAGTATATGCGCATTTATTGGAGCTTGAACTCGTTCGTGATGATCATGCACTCGAAGACATTCTTTCTAACATTGTTGAGATCGGTGAAAAGATGAATCTACCTGTTTGTGCTACAGGAAATGTTCATTATTTAAACCCTACAGATAAGATTCATCGCAAAATTTTAGTTAATTCTCAAGGGGGAGCGAATCCGCTCAACCGTCATCAATTGCCAGATGTGCATTTTCGAACAACGAATGAAATGCTCGATGCTTTCAGTTTTTTAGGCAAGGATAAAGCGAAAGAAGTCGTCGTGCTTAATCCAAATAAAGTTGCGGATCGTTTAGATGAAATTAAGCCGATTAAGGATGATCTATATACGCCTAAAATTGAAGGGGCAGATGATGAGACGCGTGAAATGAGTTACGACATGGCGCGTAGCATATATGGAGAGGAACTTCCAGAAATCGTAGAAGCTCGTTTGGAAAAAGAGTTAAAAAGTATTATCGGGCACGGTTTTGCCGTTATTTATTTGATTTCACATAAACTTGTAAAAAAATCACTGATAGATGGCTATCTTGTTGGTTCACGTGGTTCAGTAGGATCATCATTCGTTGCCACGATGATGGAAATTACTGAAGTTAATCCATTGCCACCGCATTATGTGTGTGCGAAATGTAAGCAGTCGGAGTTCTTTAATGATGGTTCTGTCGGTTCTGGCTTTGACTTGCCTGATAAAGAGTGTCCAACTTGCGCCATTCCATATAAAAAAGACGGTCATGATATCCCGTTTGAAACGTTTCTTGGGTTTAAAGGGGATAAAGTCCCGGATATCGATTTAAACTTCTCTGGTGAGTATCAACCGAGAGCGCATAACTATACAAAAGTGCTATTTGGTGAAGACAATGTGTATCGAGCGGGAACAATCGGTACAGTTGCTGATAAAACAGCCTTTGGGTATGTGAAGGGATATGCTGCTGATAATAATTTGCAAATTCGTGGAGCGGAAGTTGATCGTTTAGCGAAAGGCTGTACCGGAGTAAAGCGGACGACAGGACAGCATCCTGGGGGAATAATCGTTGTTCCTGATTACATGGACATTTATGATTTTTCGCCGATTCAATACCCAGCCGATAGTGATAAATCGGAATGGAAAACGACCCATTTTGACTTCCATTCTATTCATGACAACTTATTGAAGCTCGATATTCTCGGACACGATGATCCGACCGTGATCCGGATGCTTCAGGATTTATCAGGAATTGATCCAAAAACGATTCCTACCGATGATCCTGAAGTGATGAAAATCTTTAGTGGAACGGAATCACTCGGTGTGACAGAAGAACAGATTATGTGTAAAACAGGAACGCTTGGAATACCGGAATTCGGAACGAGGTTTGTTCGTCAAATGCTTGAAGATACGAAACCGACGACGTTTTCCGAGCTCGTACAAATTTCGGGATTATCTCACGGGACAGATGTTTGGCTCGGCAATGCGCAAGAATTGATTCACAACGGTATTTGTGAACTGAGCGATGTGATCGGCTGTCGTGATGATATTATGGTTTATTTAATCTACCAGGATCTTGATCCGGCCTTTGCCTTTAAAATTATGGAGTCCGTTCGTAAAGGAAAAGGGCTAACAGAGGAAATGGAAGAAGAAATGCGCAATAAAAAAGTTCCAGAGTGGTATATTGATTCGTGCAAAAAGATCAAATACATGTTTCCAAAAGGTGCGACACGTTGTTGGTTGAACCTCAACAGAAATGTTGGATAAAGACCAGCCTGTGTAGATACTAAAACAGTAATCTACATGAGAACTACATGAAATGAGTCGGAGGTGTGAAATTCCCTCCTACTGTAACAGGATACGGTGAAACCCCCTGAGCACCGCGACTTGCAGGAAAGGTCCTCCTGGCTTGAACTGTAAGAGAGCTCGCTAAGGTTCGTCTTAAAAGCGTGACACGTAGACGTGAGTAAAGGCGGGGGTCCCAAAAAGTAACTATGGTGAGGCAACGAATCCTCGTATGGAAAGGCTCGTAAGGACAACCCAGTTGAGAAGCTGGGGCTATCGCTTGCGATGGAACATTTGCGGATTACCTATCTTTTGGGGGAATATCTGCGTTCAACCATAAAGGTTGTTCGGCTTAATCAATAAACTCCTGTTAGATTAAGCTAAATGTCGGGTCAGAGAGGACACCTAAGGTTACTACTAAAGAAGGGATAATTTCATGTGGAACGTGTGAAGGGTACAGGATGGATGGCAGGGGCCAACTGAAGTCCCTGAGAGTAGGAAATGACTCTCTTAATGTACCTGGCGGCAGCCCGTAGTAGTGTGGAAGCTTCTGTAATGGAAGTGGAGCGAAGGGGCATAGTCGGACACCGAGAAAGTTGACAACCAATATTCACTAACAGCTAAGAAATTCCGTTGAGAGTAAATAACCGAGATGCGAGTATCCTTGTGAAAGGGGAGAGCATCCATCAAACTTAGCATACCGAAATCGGAAGAGGAATTTCATAACCTTAGAAATACTTTATATGCGGTAACAAAAGCCGCTATTTCTGAGGAAAAACAACCTAAGTTTCAAAGCATTATTGAAGTAGCCAGAAGTGAAGCCGTAATTTTAACAGCAATTCACAAGCTCAAAGGTAATAAAGGCAGTGAGACACCTGGCGTTGATGGACAAACGATAAGAATGAATGTTCTTCAGAAGGATTTCAAGGAAGTCCTTGAGCAAGTCCAAAAGAGTTTTGATAACTATCAACCCAAAATGGTAAGGCGTGTGCATATTCCAAAAGACAACGGTGAAACAAGACCACTTGGTATTCCTGCAATTGCAGATAGAATAGTTCAGGAATGTGTCCGTTCGGTCATCGAACCTATATGCGAAGCTCATTTCTTTGAGCATTCATACGGGTTCAGACCTTGGAGAAGCACTGAAAATGCCCTGGCCAGACTTGGTTTCCTTGCTCATAAAACAGGTCATCATTGGGTGGTTGAAGGTGATATATCAAAATTCTTCGACAACGTAAATCACAATAAACTGTTGAAAATACTTTGGGGTTTCGGTGTTGCCGATAAACGGGTTCTAATGATGATACGAGCGATGTTAAAAGCGGGAGTAATGGAAGAGATTACGAAGAACGAATTGGGTACTCCCCAAGGAGGAATTATTTCGCCTCTTTTAGCAAACGTATATCTCACCCCTTTTGACAACTTTGTTACTAGAGAATACGAGAAGAAAGTTCTCAGGAAAAATTACAGCTCTAGTCAAAGAAGCCTTGTATTGCGCGGATTATCAGGTAAGCCTCGTCTTAAGTTAAAAACAGCCTATCTCGTGAGGTATGCTGATGACTGGGTCGTACTGACCAATACGAAGGAAAATGCAGAAAAACTCGTATACAGGTATGAAAAATACTTGAGAGAAGAGTTAAAATTGCAATTATCCTTAGAAAAGACAAAGATAACCGACATTAGGACGACACCAATCAGTTTTCTTGGTTACAAATATAAACTTGTGAGAGGAAATGCAGAAAAAGGGTACATTACTAGGTCGAAGCCGAATGAGGAAAAGCTGGCTAAGAAGGTTGCGCAGCTTCTTAAGGACATAAAGCTCCTCAAAAAGTGCAAAGACATTGAAACCCTAATAAGTGACATCAATATCATCAATTCAAAGGTAAGAGGACTGGTTAACTATTATCAAGTCACCACTTGGGGCTCAGAAATATTTAAACAGTATAATTATCGAGTCAGATGGGCGGCATATAGAGCAATACGGCGGAGGCTGGGTGCTAAAAGTGCAAGAGGCAAGAATAAAGTCGTCGACTGGGTTCCTGCCCATAAGTGCACTAACCTAACAGAGCTTCATGCTAAGTACAACACTGCTTTACCTGCCGTTAAATATAAAGACCATATTATTGGTGTTACAGACCTTGCATTCATCAAACGAGTTGACCCTGCATTGTTTAATCAAGAGGAAACGCCTTTTACCCCGAGAGGAAGAGAGCTACACCTCAAGAGAACAAGGAAAAAGCCAAGATTATATAGACTTGATTGGATATTCGGAGCGGACGCAATGGCTACGAAAAGATTGCTTGGAAATAGAAACAAAAGTAAGTGTAGAAGGAAGCTCTATAATTTTGAATTCTTTCTTAACAGAGCTTACGCGTTTAATCGTGATAAGGGTAAGTGCAGAATATGTGGGGAAGATATAGCCCCCTATGAGATTGAGACACATCACGAAAATCCTGAATTGCCTGCTGAACAGGTAAACAGGGTAACTAATCTTGTGTCACTACATCATAAATGCCATAACCACTTGCACAATGTCACATTAGATGAATCACAACTTCTTAACTTAGGTTATAAACAAAAACAAATCAAAAAGATACTTTCATTTCGGGAAAAATTAGTGAATTAATTTCTGGTTGTTGTTCGATGGAACGCCGTATGAATCGAAAGGTTCACGTACGGTGTGAAGCGGGGGAAAATTGAACCCAAACAGGTAAGGCTGAGGGGAATATTACCTATCGCTACCTCACGCCGCTGCCTATGTATTAATGGCGGTGCGGATTGCCTATTTTAAAGTACATTTGCCGCTGCTTTATTATGCTGCCTATTTTACTGTGCGCGCAGAGGATTTTGATATTGAAGCGATGGTAAGAGGCTCGGCGGCTATTAAATCGAAGCTAGAGGAGATCAATGCGAAAGGACTTGATGCTTCACCGAAAGAAAAGAACTTACTTACCGTTTTAGAGTTAGCTCTTGAAATGAGCGAGCGCGGATTTTCTTTTCAAAAAGTGGATTTATACCGCTCAAGTGCCGATCAATTCGTGATAGATGGTCAATCTCTTATTCCACCGTTTAATTCGATTCCAGGTTTAGGAACGAACGCTGCTTATAATATTGTTAAAGCACGTGAAGAAGGCGAATTCCTCTCGAAGGAAGATTTACAACAACGAGGCAAGGTATCGAAAACCATTATTGAGTATTTAGATAACCACGGCTGTCTTGCTTCACTACCTGACCAAAATCAATTGTCATTATTTTAGCCTTGACCTACCTTAGTTGCATATATGCGATGGATGTGGTATATTTTTAATGGAAATACTAATTGATAACTCTCTGTGAAAGAGTGGGGCATCCCCACTCTTTCGTGTTTGTATAGAGTTTCATTTCTTGGTCCGGAAAGCTAGTCAACCAGGAGGTATTATATGAGTAAAGTAATTGAAATTGTAGAAGAGCTAGTGACACCAATTACAGAAGATTTAAATTTAGAATTAGTCGATATTGAATACGTCAAAGAGGGTAAAAACTGGTTTTTGCGTATTTATATCGACAAGGAAACAGGTGTGGATATTGAGGAATGCGGCATCGTCAGTGAACGCTTAAGCGAGCAGCTAGATGAGAAAGATCCTATCCCATACAATTATTTCCTTGAGGTATCTTCGCCAGGAGCGGAGAGACCGCTGAAAAAAACAAAAGACTTCGAAAGAGCCATCGGCAAAAGAGTGCACGTGAAAACGTATGAAGCGATTGATGGTGAAAAAGCTTTTGAAGGCACATTATTATCTTATGACCAAGCGTCATTGACCGTTGAATATATGGTCAAAACAAGGAAGAAACAAGTGGAAATCCCGATGGAGAAAGTAGCAAAAGCACGCCTTGCTGTTTCCTTTTCTTAAGATAGAGAGGAAAGTGGAGGTTTTTATCGTTCCTAGCCTCATTTTTGCCGAATGAGTCGGCTTTTTCAATGATGGTGAAAGGGAACTTGTTTCTGAGGAACTTTCCATGAAGGGTAGTTTGAATTAATTTAAGGGGGCGGAACGTTCGATGAGCACTGAATTATATGATGCTCTTTTGTACTTAGAGAAAGAAAAAGGAATTGAAAGAGATGTGATCATTGAGGCAATTGAAGCAGCACTTGTTTCTGCCTATAAGCGCAACTTTAATCAAGCGCAAAATGTTCGCGTGGATTTAAATTTAGCAACAGGTACGATGCGTGTATTTGCACGTAAAGAAGTGGTAGACGAAGTGTTTGATAGTCGCTTAGAAATTTCAGAAGCAGATGCGAGAGAAGTAAATCCAGCGTATGAAATTGGCGATATTGTAGAATTAGAAGTAACACCAAAGGATTTTGGTCGCATTGCCGCTCAAACGGCGAAGCAAGTAGTCACTCAGCGTGTGCGTGAAGCAGAAAGAGGAATTATTTATTCCGAATTTATCGATCGCGAAGAAGACATTATGACTGGGATCGTTCAACGTCAAGATTCTCGTTTTATCTATGTGAGCCTTGGCAAAATTGAAGCCTTATTACCGTTATCTGAACAAATGCCGAATGAAAGCTATAAGCCACATGACCGCATTAAAGTCTTTATTACAAAAGTAGAGAGAACGACAAAAGGACCGCAAATCTTTGTTTCAAGAACGCATCCAGGTCTATTAAAGCGCCTGTTTGAGATTGAAGTGCCAGAAATCTTTGATGGTACGGTTGAGATTCGTTCGGTTTCACGTGAAGCAGGAGATCGTTCAAAAATCTCCGTTTATGCAGAAAATCCAGAAATTGATCCTGTTGGCGCATGCGTTGGTCCAAAAGGAAATCGCGTACAGGCGATTGTCAACGAATTAAAAGGCGAAAAAATTGATATCGTGAAATGGTCAGAAGACCCAGTAGTTTTTGTTGCTAACGCTTTAAGCCCGTCGAAAGTAGTCGATGTGCAAGTGGACGAAGAAAATAAAGCGACAACAGTGGTTGTGCCGGATTATCAGCTTTCCCTTGCGATTGGTAAAAGAGGTCAAAATGCCCGTTTAGCTGCAAAATTAACGAACTGGAAGATCGATATTAAGAGCGAATCAGATGCTCGTGAAGCAGGAATTTATCCGCGAGAAGACATCGCGATCCAAGCTGTAGATGAAGAAGCTTATGACTTTTCCTCCGAAGAAATTGAATAAGAGGTGAAGAACTATGGCTAATCCTAAAAAAGTTCCATTAAGAAAATGCGTAGCTACAGGCGAAATGAAATCAAAAAAAGAAATGGTAAGAATCGTCCGTTCGAAAGAAGGAGACGTATCTGTTGACTTAACGGGTAAAAAATCGGGGCGCGGAGCTTATTTATCTAAAGATAAAGAAGCTATTGAATTAGCGAAAAAAAGAGGAATCTTATCCCGACATTTAAGTGCAGAAGTTCCGGATGCTATTTTCGAGGAATTGTTGTCTCTTGTGGAAAAGGAGAATCATTAATTGATGAAGCAACCTCAGTGGGTAGGATTACTCGGATTAGCTAACCGTGCAAGGAAAATTATTTCTGGTGAAGAATTGACAGTAAAGGAAATTCAAAGAGGTCAGGCGAAGCTGATTTTGCTTTCAATGGATGCTTCACCCAATACAAAGAAGAAAATTCAAGATAAAGCAAGTTTTTATCGAGTGCCCGTGAGATGGGTAGACGATCGATATGTTCTAGGTCAGGCAATTGGCAAAGAGGCTAGAGTGGTTTTAGCAGTGCTTGATTCAGGTTTTGCCAAAAAGCTTTCTTCCCTCCTTGATGATTATGCGCAAGGATGAACATATAATAGCTTAAAAAAAGAGTGCATGAATACGCGAAAGAAAAAAACGTGTCAAATAAAGTGGTCATTGATGAATTCAAAGAATTGAATGCAGAAGTCTCTAATCAATGACTGTTATTGACAAGGGGGCTACACAAAAATTGGATAAATCATTAAATCAATCAAAAACAAATAATACACAAAGTGCTGGTAAAGGTTCTACATCAAAACCGAAACCGGGAGCAAAATCTCAAGGTAATAAGAGAAATTCCCATCAAAAAGGGAACAATAAGAATCAAGGGCGTAATAAACAGAAAAACGTCAAACCTGCTGTACCGACTCCACCTAAAGTGAAGGAATTACCAGAAAAAATCACATTTACTGGGTCATTAACAGTAACGGAATTGGCAAAGAAATTAAATCGTGAGCCGTCTGAAATTATTAAAAAGCTGTTCATGTTAGGTGTTATGGCTACGATTAACCAAGAGTTAGACAGCGATGCGATTGAATTAATTGCTGGTGAATATGGTGTGGAAGTAGAAGAAGAAGTTTTAATTGATAAAGCAGATCTAGAAGTGTATTTTGAAGTCGATGAAGAAGGGAAAGCAATTGAAAGACCAGCAGTAGTGACGATCATGGGGCACGTTGACCATGGGAAAACAACGCTTCTTGATTCTATTCGAAACACGAAGGTCACTGAAGGAGAAGCTGGCGGAATTACTCAGCATATCGGTGCGTATCAAATTGAGGAGCAAGATAAAAAGATCACGTTCCTTGATACACCTGGACATGCGGCATTTACAACGATGCGTGCTCGTGGAGCGAAAATTACAGATATCACGATCCTTGTTGTGGCAGCGGATGATGGAGTTATGCCGCAAACAATTGAAGCGATCAATCATGCGAAAGCGGCAGAAGTACCGATTATTGTTGCTGTCAACAAAATCGATAAGCCAACAGCAAATCCAGATCGCGTAATGCAAGAATTGACTGAGCATGGTCTTGTACCGGAAGCTTGGGGCGGCGAAACGATTTTCGTTCCTCTATCAGCGAAACACGGTGAAGGGATTGACACATTGCTTGAAATGATTCTACTTGTTGCTGAAGTAGAAGAGCTGAAGGCGAATCCAGATCGTCGTGCCATTGGAACAGTGATCGAGGCTGAGCTTGATAAAGGCCGCGGTTCTGTTGCGACGTTGCTCGTTCAAAACGGTACGTTAAATGTAGGAGACCCAATCGTTGTCGGTAATACATTCGGTCGTGTACGTGCGATGGTGAATGATCTAGGACGCCGAGTAAAAGTAGCTGGTCCTTCTACACCTGTAGAAATTACTGGATTAAATGATGTACCATTAGCTGGAGATCGTTTCGTCGTGTTTGAAGATGAGAAAACAGCTCGCCAAATTGGTGAAGCACGTGCTCAAGAGGCATTACAAGCACAACGTAGCGAGAAATCTCGTGTCAGCTTAGATAACTTGTTTGAACATATGAAGCAAGGTGAAATGAAAGATTTAAATATCGTATTAAAAGCCGACGTTCAAGGGTCGCTTGAAGCGGTTGCTGCTGCCCTACAAAAGCTTGAAGTAGAAGGCGTAAATGTGAAAATCATTCATACAGGTGTTGGAGCGATTACTGAGTCAGATGTTATTTTGGCCTCAGCTTCTAACGCGATTGTTATTGGTTTCAATGTACGTCCAGATGTGAATGCAAAACGTACAGCGGAAGCGGAAGAAGTAGATGTACGTCTTCACCGCATCATTTATAAAGTGATCGAAGAAATTGAAGCGGCGATGAAAGGAATGCTTGACCCAGAATTCCAAGAAAAAATCATCGGTCAAGCCGAAGTTCGTCAAACATTTAAAGTATCGAAAGTCGGTACCATTGCTGGATCTTATGTAACAGAAGGAAAAATCACTCGCGATAGCGGTGTTCGTTTAATTCGTGATGGCATTGTTATTTTTGAAGGGGAAGTGGATGCACTAAGACGCTTCAAAGATGATGCGAAAGAAGTTGCTCAAGGTTATGAGTGCGGAATCACGATTAAAAACTTTAATGATGTGAAGGAAGGCGACATTATTGAAGCCTTCATTGAAGAGGAAATTGAGCGTAAATGATTGGTTGCGTTGAAGTAGAATATGTCATTCATGAGTCCCATTCTTTAAAAGAAAAGCGGGCCGTGCTTCAACGTACAATCACTCGCCTAAAGCAAAAATTAAATGTGTCTGTTGCTGAAACGAACCATCAAGACGTTTGGCAACGGACGCAGCTTACCATTGTTACCGTCGCTTCCTCCAAACAGGCAGCTGAGAGGGAACTAGAAAATGCACTAAAATTTCTAGACTCTTTTCCTGAATGGGAGCGGTTGGTGACATCTTATGAATGGTTATAAAGAGGTGAACAAAGATGACGCTTCGTTCGAATCGTGTCGGAGAACAAATGAAAAAAGAGCTAACGGATATTTTAAATCGTAAAGTGAAGGACCCTCGCATTGGTTTTATTACAGTGACAGATGTAGAAGTCACTGGCGACCTTCAACAAGCGACGGTTTATATTACGGTCCTTGGCGATGAGCAAAAACGGGAAGAAACGTTAAAAGCTCTTGCAAAAGCGAAAGGATTCATCCGTTCTGAAGTTGGACAGAGAATCCGTCTTCGTAAAACACCAGAGTTACTATTCGAATTCGATGAATCGATTGCTTATGGAAATCGAATTGATGCTCTGCTAAGAGAAATTGACAGCGAGCAATAAAGTGAGGGGTCTTTCGTTTCTTCATTTGAATGCATATAGACTTTTTCTATATGGCATTCATTAAGAGACTTAAGACCTCTTTTTTTACGAAGAAAATGAACAAGGAGAGAACGAGGATGAACGGTATATTACCACTTTGGAAAGAAAAAGGGATGACCTCTCATGACTGCGTCTTCCGCATTAGAAAAATTTTGCGCACAAAAAAAGTCGGGCATACAGGCACGCTTGATCCAGATGTTGAGGGAGTACTGCCTATTTGCATCGGTCGAGCAACAAAGTTATCTGAATATATTATGAATTCCGGGAAAGAGTATGTGGCTGAAGTAACGATCGGTTATTCTACAACGACAGAAGATGCTTCTGGCGAGACGGTGGAACAAAAAGCAGTCACTGAATCATTTTCGAGAAAAGAGATTTTACATGTATTGCAATCTTTAACAGGAGAGATCGTTCAAACTCCACCGATGTACTCAGCTGTAAAGGTCAATGGAAAGCGACTGTATGAATATGCTCGGCAAGGAATAGAAGTAGAACGTCCTTCTAGAAAAGTCGTCATTGAAGATATTGAACTTCTTGATGATCGAGAAATGTTTACTGGCGAGTCAATTCGTTTTTCGATTAGAGTAGTTTGCGGGAAAGGAACGTATATCCGTACCCTTGCTGTTATGATCGGAGAAAGATTAGGTTACCCTGCTCACATGTCACATTTGGTGAGAACTTCATCCGGTGGATTTACTCAAGCGGATTGTTTAACTCTCAAGGAGCTAGAGGAGAAGCAAGAAAATAACGAGGTCGAAAGTTGGTTACACCCGCTTGAAAAAGGGGTTTCACATTTGCCGAAATGGGAGATAAGTGATACATTAGCAGAGAAAGTGAAAAATGGCGCTGTGCTTGATTGGCCAAATGATTGGCCGGCAGGAGAAACAGAAGCTGTTGTTATTGTTCGTGGGCATTTATTAGCTATATATGGTCTGCATCCGACAAAACCGGGAAAGATAAAGCCCGTTAAAGTACTAGGTGATTGACCAGGAAGAAGGGTGAAAAAAGTGGAAATGATCATGTTGCATCATCCTCATCAATTACAAAGAGAAGACTTACCACCGCTCGTTATGGCTCTTGGTTTTTTTGACGGTGTGCATAAAGGTCATCAACAAGTGATTCAAACAGCCGTAAACAAAGCGCGAAAGTTAGGCATCAAAAGTGCAGTCATGACCTTCGACCCGCATCCCTCTGTTGTGTTAGGTCGAAAGCATAAGCAAATTAAATATATTACGCCATTACAAGAAAAGAAGAAAGTCATGGAATCGCTTGATGTGGATTATTTATTTGTCGTGCGATTTACTTCTGATTTTGCTGCTCTAGAACCGCAGCAATTCATTGACAACTATATTATTGGTTTACACGTCGTACATGTAGTAGCTGGTTTTGACTACACGTATGGTAGATTAGGCAAGGGAACGATGGAGACGATTCATTTTCATTCTCGCGGCCAATTTGATTTTACGACGGTTGACAAATTGGAGTATGAAGCAGAAAAGGTGAGTTCCACGAGAATAAGGACACTTCTTGAAGATGGACAAATGGAGATGGTGCATCAATTAATTGGTCGGCCATATGAAGTGAGAGGGACCGTTATTCATGGAGATAAGCGAGGAAGAAAAATAGGTTTTCCGACCGCTAATATTGAAGTAAGTGGGGATTTTATCATTCCCAAAACGGGCGTTTATGCGGTGAAGATCAAGGTGAAAGATCGATGGTATAATGGGGTTTGTAATGTTGGATACAGACCAACCTTTAAAAATCCAGATGAACCTTCATTATCCATTGAAGTACATATTTTTGATTTTCAATATTCGATCTATGGAGAGGAAGCGACCATTCAATGGTTTATCCATATTCGAGGAGAGCAGAAATTTAACGGCATTGAAGCGCTTGTCCAGCAAATTGAACAGGATAAACAAATGGCTATCGACTACTTAGCTAAGCAATTATAAAGTGAAACTTCAATCAGTGGGCGTTTTACACCCATTAACGTGGAATAAAAAACTTGCATTTTGATTGAATGTCCGATATAATTGAAATCGTATGAATTGAACCTTTGCTTGGCATCGCGCCACTCCGACGCATGCTCAGTAACAGGGGATTTAACAATTTAAGGAGGAATTACAAATGGCATTAACACAAGAACGTAAGAACGAAATCATTAACCAATTTAAAACACACGAGAGTGACACTGGATCTCCAGAAGTACAAATCGCTGTACTTACTGAGCAAATCAACACGCTAAACGATCATTTACGTACTCACAAAAAAGATCATCATTCACGTCGTGGTCTTTTAAAAATGGTAGGACGTCGTCGTAACTTGTTAACATACCTTCGTAACAAAGACGTTCAACGTTACCGTGAACTAATTCAAAAACTTGGCTTACGTCGATAAGCAATGCGAGAAGCGGGATTTTTCCCGCTTTTTTATTACGTTCAAAACATTTGGTATTTAATTACATTTGGTGTTGAAAATAAATGCTTAACGAATGTGTTTTCAGTAAATAATACATAAGATAAGTAATTTAAAGGTTATGCCTTTGCAGAGCATTCAACGAATGTTATGCTATTATGTAGAATTGCAAATTATTCATCATTTTTATTGATATAGAGAGGGGTTCATTTATGGAGCAAGGGAAACAAACATTTTCCATAGAATGGGCAGGCCGAACGCTGACTGTAGAAATCGGCGAGGTCGCTAAACAAGCAAATGGAGCGGCACTAATCCGTTATGGAGATACGGTTGTGCTAAGCACAGCAACAGCATCAAAAGAAGCAAAAGCAGTAGACTTTTTCCCGTTGACAGTCAATTATGAAGAACGTTTATATGCGGTAGGAAAAATTCCGGGTGGATTCATTAAGCGTGAAGGTCGTCCGAGTGAAAAAGCGACGTTAGCTAGTCGTTTAATCGATCGTCCAATTCGTCCATTGTTTGCAGACGGATTCCGTAATGAAGTGCAAGTTATTAGTATCGTCATGAGTGTGGATCAAGATTGTTCCTCTGAAATGGCAGCGATGTTTGGATCTTCTTTAGCACTAAGCGTTTCTGATATCCCATTTGAAGGGCCGATTGCTGGTGTTGTAGTAGGTCGCATTGATGGGGAATTCATCGTTAATCCATCCGTTGAGCAAATGGAGCACAGCGACATGAACTTAACGGTTGCTGGTACGAAAGATGCGATCAACATGGTTGAAGCTGGCGCGGATGAAGTGCCTGAAGAAGTGATGCTTGAAGCGATTATGTTCGGGCATGAAGAAATTAAACGAATGATTGCTTTCCAAGAGGAAATTGTTCAAGCAATTGGCAAAGCAAAAATCGAAATAGAGCTATACGAAATTGATACAGACATTGAGCAAAAAGTTCGCGCTCTTTGTGAGCAAGAGATGGTTCAAGCGATTCAAGTACAAGAAAAGCATGCTCGTGAAGAAGCGATCACAGCAGTGAAAAACGCAGTAAAAGAGAAGTTCATTGAAGAAGAAGCCGATGATGAAACGATGAAACAAGTTGGTCAAATGCTAGATAAACTTGTGAAGGAAGAAGTTCGTCGCTTAATTACGGTTGAAAAAGTGCGACCAGATGGACGCCAAATCGATGAAATTCGTCCACTTGCTTCAACGATCGGTATTTTACCGCGTACGCATGGTTCTGGTATGTTCACGCGTGGACAAACACAAGTATTAAGCATTTGTACACTTGGTGCTCTAGGCGATGTACAAATTTTAGATGGTCTAGGTGTAGAAGAATCGAAACGCTTTATGCATCACTACAATTTCCCTTCCTTCAGTGTCGGTGAAACTCGTCCTCTTCGTGCGCCTGGTCGTCGTGAAATTGGACATGGTGCTTTAGGAGAGAGAGCGCTTGAACCAATTGTTCCTAGCGAAAAGGATTTCCCATACACGATTCGTCTTGTGTCAGAAGTATTAGAATCAAACGGTTCTTCTTCTCAAGCAAGTATTTGTGCAAGTACGATGGCAATGATGGATGCGGGTGTCCCAATTAAAGCTCCAGTAGCTGGAATCGCGATGGGGCTAGTGAAATCTGGTGAACATTATACGGTTTTAACAGATATTCAAGGGCTAGAAGACCACTTAGGCGATATGGACTTCAAAGTTGCAGGTACATCTAAAGGAGTAACGGCGCTTCAAATGGACATTAAGATTGAAGGACTTAGCCGAGAAATTCTTGAAGAAGCATTGCAACAAGCAAAAACAGGTCGGATGCAGATTTTAGACCATATGATGGCGACGATTTCCGAGCCGCGTGAGGAACTATCTGCCTATGCACCGAAGATTTTAACAATGAAAATTAATCCAGATAAGATCCGTGATGTTATTGGACCAAGCGGAAAACAAATCAACAAAATCATCGATGAAACAGGCGTTAAAATTGATATCGAGCAAGATGGAATGATCTTCATTTCTTCTGCAGACGCAGCGAAAAATAATGAAGCAAAGAAAATTATTGAAGATATCGTTCGCGAGGCGGTAGTTGGCCAAATGTATTTAGGAACGGTGAAGCGCATTGAGAAGTTCGGTGCCTTTGTTGAATTATTCCCAGGTAAAGATGGGCTCGTTCATATTTCTGAATTAGCAGAAGAGCGTGTTCGCAAAGTAGAAGATGTTCTTTCTCTTGGAGATCAAATACTGGTGAAAGTCATTAGTATTGATGACCAAGGACGAGTAAATATTTCTCGTAAAGCGGTATTAAAAGAGCAAAAAGAAGCAGCTGAAAAGCAGCAAGAATCTTAATAGTAAAGTTTGTCATAATGGGGTCTGTCTCTCATGAACTTTACAATACCTAAAAAAGCTATCCATGATAGACTGTAGGTATTGCATCGTGAGGGATCGACCCTTTTTTAATGAGAGCCACCGTTTGATCGTTTGTACAATGGACCGAGTTCTACTTCTTTTCGTTCACTCATAGTTTTAAATGAATGAAAAACGAAAGGAGGAAGAGCTCCCATGTCAAAAAAAGTTACTAGTATAGTCGCCATGGCCATTATCACCTTTGCGATTATGAATTATACATCTATTAATACCTATATAAATCATCTAAAATATGATACGATCACTGTACAAAAGCCTGTTCGATCGTTAGAGAATCAAGTGAAGGATGAAGCAAAAAAACGTCACAAAGACCCTCAAGATGCTGTTATCGATCGTGTATGGAAAAAGACTCCCGGGTACAATGGACTTGAAGTCGACATTGAGAAATCTTTAAAAAATATGAAAAAAGATGGAATGTTTGTTGAAAAACATTTAATATACAGGCAGGTACCTCCGAAAATACATTTAAAAGACTTACCACCAGCTCCCATTTATCGAGGACACCCGGAAAAACAAATGGTGAGCTTTGCCATAAATGTAGCTTGGGGAGAAGAATATTTACCTGAGATGCTGTCAATATTGAAGAAACATCATGTTCATGCCACCTTTTTTTTTGAAGGCCGATGGGTGAAAAAACATCCTGATCTTGCGAAGATGATTAGTAAAGCTGGACATGAGGCGGGAAACCACTCTTATTCACATCCCAATATGGCCATTTTGAGCACGAGTAAAACAAATGAAGAAATAGTCAAGACAAATGAAGTGATTGAAGCGGTCATAGGTCACACCCCTAAATTGTTTGCTCCGCCTAGCGGAAGCTTTAATGACCATACCGTACAGGAAGCTCATAAATTGGGGATGTTGACTACGTTATGGACCGTGGATACGATTGATTGGAAGAAGCCGATGCCTGGAGAGCTGATTGATCGAGTGATGAAGAAAATTCATCCAGGGGCCATTATTTTAATGCACCCAACAAAGTCTTCATCCGCTTCTTTAGACACCCTCATTAAAGAAATCCAAGCAAGGAAGCTTAAAATAGGTACAGTATCCAGCCTGTTAAGTGAGACACGGGTGTTATCGAGTGATACGAAATAGATCTAGTATAGAATTTGCTTTTTGGCTGCAGCTAGAATAGGAGGATTACATTGATAAAGAAATTCACTTGTAACAATGGAGTTAGAATCGTATTGGAAGAAATTCCAACTGTTAGATCCGCGGCGATTGGAATTTGGATCGCCACAGGTTCAAGAGATGAAACGCCTGAAAATAACGGGATTTCTCATTTTCTTGAACATATGTTTTTTAAAGGAACAGAAACAAAGTCAGCGAAAGAAATTGCAGAAAGCTTTGATAGCATCGGTGGGCAAGTTAATGCATTCACATCAAAAGAATACACTTGTTACTATGCGAAAGTATTAGATAATCATGCTTCTTATGCGTTATCGACACTTGCGGATATGTTCTTTCATTCGGCATTTGACCAAGAAGAGATGGACAAAGAGAAGAATGTTGTAGCAGAGGAAATTAAAATGTATGAGGATACACCAGATGACATTGTGCACGACTTGTTAAGCCGTGCCGTGTATGAGAACCATTCACTCGGTTATCCGATTCTTGGAACGGAAGAAACGTTGTCAACGTTTACGAGAGATACATTAAAGCAATATATGCATGATATGTACACGCCGGATCGGGTAGTCATCTCTATTGCGGGAAATGTGAGCGAAGAGCTGGTAAAACAAGCGGAGGAATTGTTTGGAAGCTACGAAGGTGGCAGCCGACCAACGAACGAAACGATACCTGAATTTTATTGCAATAAGCTTTCTAGAAAAAAAGAAACGGAACAAGCTCATTTATGTTTAGGGTTTCAAGGGCTTCCTTTAGGGAATGAAGACATTTATAGTCTTATTATATTAAATAATATCGTTGGAGGTAGCATGTCGTCTCGTTTGTTCCAAGAAGTTCGTGAGCAAAGAGGACTAGCTTATTCAGTCTTTTCTTATCATTCGTCTTTTCAAGATAGTGGACTGGTAACGATTTATGGAGGGACGGGAGCGAAACAGCTCGACCAGTTATTTGAGACGATTCAAAGTACACTGAGCTCATTGAAACAAGAGGGCATTACAGCGAAGGAGCTACACAACAGTAAAGAACAGTTAAAAGGCAGCTTAATGCTTAGTTTAGAGAGCACAAACAGCCGAATGAGCCGAAACGGCAAAAATGAACTCGTATTAAGAAAGCATCGTTCTTTAGATGAAATTGTTAGTTTAATTGATCGGGTGACACTTGATTCGGTTAACAACATGTCTGAGCGCATTTTTACTAAAGATTATTCTGCAGCGCTTATTAGCCCGGATGGAAAACTGCCGACTTCTATAATTAAGTAATTCAAATGATCTGCTCCTATCAAGGATATCTAGTATAAAGAGGGATTTACACTCTTTATCCATTAGGTATTTCTTTGGTAGGGCAGTTTTTTTGTTGTTGAAAATCATATTTTATTTCACCCATAAAAAACTTTTTCATACAATATAAAAGTGAATCGGTGCCACACACAAAAAGGATGGTGAAGGTTATGCTGACAGGGCTTCAAGTCGCAGTATTAGGTGGAGATGCTCGTCAACTTGAAATCATTAGAAAGTTAACAGAACTAGATGCGAAAATTTATTTAGCTGGATTTGATCAATTAGAGCAAAGCTTCACTGGAGCGGTCAAAGAAAATATGGAAGACATTCCTTTTGAACAAATCGATGCGATTGTCCTTCCTGTGGCAGGGGTGCAAGCGACTGGTGAAGTGGAAACGATCTTTTCAAATGGTAACTTACGATTATCAAAAGAGATCTTTGATAGAACACCTAATCATTGCATCATTTTTACTGGTATTAGTCCGCCTTTATTAACAAATATGGCTGAAAAAGCAGGGAGAAAGCTGGTCCGATTATTTGATCGAGATGATGTAGCAATCTATAATTCGATCCCGACAGCTGAAGGAACGGTTTTAATGGCAATTCAGCATACCGACTTCACGATTCATGGATCAACTGTTGCTGTGATTGGAATGGGGCGTGTAGGGATGACGGTAGCTAGAACATTTAAACATCTCGGTGCGGATGTTTGGCTTGGGGCTAGACGAAGTGAACATTTAGCGCGAGCGATTGAACTAGGATTAACGCCGTTTAAAATGAATGAATTAGCAGCAGTAGCGGAGCAGGCGGATATTATTATTAACACCGTTCCTTCTTTAGTTGTGACAGCGTCTGCCATCGCTAAAATGCGACCGCATACACTCATTATTGATCTCGCTTCAAAGCCAGGAGGAACAGATTTTCGATACGCAGAGAAAAGAGGTATAAAGGCGATTTTAGCACTTGGGCTTCCGGGTCTTGTTGCTCCGAAAACAGCAGGGCAAATATTGGCAAACGTGCTCGCGGAATTGTTAAAGAATGATGCGACAAAATGAAAGGGGAGTAAGATCATGACTTTAAAAGGACGACGAATTGGTTTTGGTATTACCGGCTCGCATTGTACGTACAGCGAAATTTTCCCTCAGATTGAAAAATTAGTTCAACTCGGAGCGGAAGTCGTTCCAGTAGTCACAGGAACAGTCAAAGGAACGGGAACCCGGTTTGGAGAAGCGGGAGAATGGGTCGAGAAAATTGAAAAAGTAACAAACACTACAGTCATTGATTCCATCGTAGAAGCAGAACCCCTTGGACCAAAAATTCCCCTAGATTGCATGGTCATTGCCCCGATTACCGGTAATTCTCTTAGCAAATTAGCCAATGCCATGACGGATTCCCCTGTATTAATGGCAGCGAAAGCAACACTTCGTAATCATAAACCAGTTATTCTTGGGATATCGACAAATGATGCTCTTGGATTAAATGGAATGAATATTATGAGGTTAATGCCTGTGAAACATATTTATTTTGTTCCATTTGGTCAAGATGATCCAGTGAAGAAGCCGAACTCCATGGTGGCGCGGATGGATAGTTTAATCGAAACGATTGATGCCGCTTTACTAGGCAAACAGCTTCAACCTGTTATTATTGAACGATTTAGGGATGGGAATTAACCTTCCCTTTTTCTCTTTTTTAAATAACTGAATATTTTCTTCTGCTTTTCAAACTTTAATGTGTTAAAATAATAGCTATTAAAAAGTGTTGTTACATTTTTTTTACTATTTTTTATTATTAGAAAACGTGTTACATATACACGAGTACTTTGGTCTAGGGAAAGGGGAAGAAAAATGAGTAATCAAGGATTTCATGTAGCAGTAGTAGGTGCAACAGGTGCAGTAGGACAACAAATGTTAGAAACGTTAGCGGACAGAGATTTTCCAATTCGTGAGCTTACATTGCTATCTTCAGCGCGTTCAGCTGGAAAAGCAATTTCATTTAAAGGCGAAGAAGTGATCGTACAGGAAGCGAAGCCTGAAAGCTTTGAAGGTGTGGATATCGCTCTTTTCAGCGCAGGTGGAAGTATTTCTAAAGAATTAGCTCCAGAGGCGGCAAAGCGCGGTGCTATTGTTATTGACAATACGAGTGCATTTAGAATGGACCCTGAAGTGCCACTTGTTGTTCCTGAAGTGAATAAAGAAGATTTAAGACAGCATAAAGGCATCATTGCTAATCCGAACTGCTCGACGATTCAAATGGTGGCGGCACTTGAACCGCTACGTCAAGCATACGGCTTGAAAAAAGTATTAGTATCTACTTACCAAGCTGTATCAGGAGCAGGTGCAAAAGCCGTTCAAGAATTAAATGATCAAACAAAAGCAATCATTGAAGGGCAAGATTTCCAACCCGAAATTCTTCCTGTAGGTGGCGATAAAAAGCATTATCAAATTGCGTTTAATGCGATTCCTCAAATTGATAAATTCGAGGATAATGGATTTACATTTGAAGAAATGAAAATGATTAATGAAACGAAGAAAATTATGCATATGCCGGAATTAAAAGTAGCAGCTACTTGTGTGCGTCTTCCAATTGCCACAGGGCACTCTGAGTCTTTATACTTTGAAGTGGAAGCAGCGGGTGTTACAACGGCAGATGTTCAAGCGAAATTAAAGGATGCACCTGGAATCGTATTAGAAGACAATCCTGCGGAGCAAGTGTATCCAATGCCAGCTGATTGCGTTGGCAAAATCGACGTATTCGTTGGACGGATTAGAAAAGACCTAGATGAAGATACAGGCTTCCATATGTGGGTTGTATCTGATAACTTATTAAAAGGTGCAGCTTGGAATTCTGTTCAAATTGCTGAAACTTTAGTCGAAATGGGTCTAGTTGAAGCGAAATAATTAATAGATGAATTCTCACCGAGGAAATGCAGAGGTGTAAAACAGTGAAAATTATCATTCAAAAATTTGGCGGTACATCTGTGCGCGATGAAAAAACGCGTCAAAATGCTAAACGTCACATTGAAAAAGCGATGAAAGAAGGATATAAAGTCGTCGTGGTCGTTTCCGCTATGGGACGAAAAGGGGAACCTTATGCGACGGATACTCTTTTATCTTTAGCTAACGGGCAAGATATGAAGCTATCAGCAAGAGAGCAAGATTTGCTTCTTTCTTGCGGTGAAGTCATTTCAAGTCTTGTGTTTACGAATATGTTGCTTGATAGTGGTATTTCTGCTTGCGCATTAACTGGAGCACAGGCTGGTTTTGTCACAAATAGTGAGCACACAAGCGCGAAGATCCTAGAGATGAAATGCTCGCGAGTTCGTAAAGAGCTAGAAGCGCATGACGTCGTTGTTGTTGCTGGCTTCCAAGGAGCGAATGCGCAAGGCGATGTTACAACGCTTGGTCGAGGAGGTAGTGATACGTCTGCGGCTGCTTTAGGATCTGCTCTTAGCGCTGACTGGATTGATATTTTTACTGATGTAGAAGGGATTATGACAGCTGACCCTCGGGTGGCTGATAAAGCGAGACCTCTATCTGTCGTCACATATAATGAGGTTTGCAATATGGCTTACCAAGGAGCGAAAGTGATTCATCCTCGAGCGGTCGAAATAGCGATGCAAGCGAAGGTTCCTGTGCGTATCCGTTCGACTAACTCTGACGGTTTAGGGACGCTTGTTACGTCGATATCCAAGCAAAGTCAAGGTTCTGACATTAGAGAACGACTAGTGACGGGAATTGCTCATGTAGCTGACGTTGCCCAAATTAAAGTACAGGCAAAAAAAGATCAATACAATTTACAGGCTGAAGTATTTAAAGCGATGGCTCAAGAGAAAATTAGTGTAGACTTTATCAATATTTCTCCAACAGGTGTTGTTTATACCGTAACAGGCAATACAGCTGACCGAGCAGAGCAAGTATTAAAAGAGATGGGGTATGCCCCTGACGTTGAGAGAGACTGTGCCAAAGTATCGGTTGTAGGCGCTGGAATGACAGGTGTGCCAGGAGTGACATCGAAAATTGTTCAGGCTCTTGCTGAAAAAAATGTGAGAATCTTGCAATCAGCTGATAGTCACACAACGATATGGGTGCTCGTGAAAAATGAAGAACTCGTCACAGCGGTCAATGCTTTACACGATGCGTTTGAATTACATGAAGACCACAGTGAATATGAAATGAAGAAATAAGTTTGACAGGGGAGGAATCAGTATGGTTTCATTCGGACGGGTGTCCACTGCCATGGTGACACCTTTTGATTCAAAAGGAAATATCGATTTTGAGAAAATAACCCAGCTTGTGAACCATTTAATTAACAATGGGACGGATTCTCTTGTTGTTGCTGGAACGACAGGAGAATCTCCAACCTTGACTGCGGAAGAAAAAGTTGCTTTGTTTCGCCATACGGTTGAAGCGGTAGCCGGACGAGTTCCGGTCATTGCAGGAACAGGGAGCAATAATACGAAGCAGTCGATTGAATTAACGAAAAAGGCCGAGGAGGCAGGAGTAGATGCGATTATGCTCGTCGCTCCTTACTATAACAAGCCAAATCAAGAAGGTCTTTATCAGCACTTTAAAACAATTGCTGAATCGACTTCATTACCAGTGATGATCTATAATATCCCTGGTCGTGCTAGCGTCAATATCACTCCAGACACAACGATTAGACTATCAAAAATAGCGAATATCGTAGCGGCGAAAGAAGCGAGTGGAAACATCGATGCAATGACTGAGATTATTGCAGGAACAGCAGATGATTTTCTCGTTTATAGTGGAGATGATGGTTTGACACTTCCTGTTCTTTCTGTTGGGGGAGATGGTGTCGTTTCCGTTGCTTCTCATATTGTTGGTAATGAAATGCAACAAATGGTTTCCTACTTTTTAGAAGGCAAACACCAAGAAGCGGCTAAAATTCATCAGCAGTTGTTGCCTGTTATTAGAGGATTGTTTGCTGCTCCAAGTCCAGTCCCAGTTAAAACCGCTTTGCAATTAAAGGGAATGGATATGGGAAGTGTACGATTACCACTTGTTCCTCTTTCAGAAGCTGAAAGAGCGGATTTAATGAAATTGTTATAAGTTACGTTAGTACTCTGTCCGGTTGAGCTTAGCTTAGCTGGACAGTTTTTTTATGCGTTAAACCATTGATTATATCGATGCTCTTTTTTAACAGAGTGAGCAATCTGAAAATGATGAAAAGATTGTATTGGCTTTACTTTCCTTCATCTATTATAATAAGAACAATGGTATGGGACGGGCTGGTCTTTATATAGGAGGAAAAATACATTGGGTAAGAGAAAAAATGAAATAATTAAAGTTATTCCACTTGGTGGAGTCGGAGAAATTGGAAAGAATATGACGGTCATTGAAGTGGACCAAGAAATTTTCGTAGTAGATACTGGTTTAATGTTCCCTGAAAATGAAATGCTTGGAATTGATATTGTTATTCCAGACATTACATATTTAGTGGAAAATAAAGAGCGGGTAAAGGGAATTTTCCTAACGCACGGGCATGAAGATGCGATCGGGGCTTTAGGATATATTTTAAAGAAAATTAAAGCGCCCGTATATGGAAGTAAGCTAACACTTGCTTTAGCAAAAATGAGACTTCGTGAAGAGAATGTCAAAGAAGAGGTTAAATATTATACTGTTCATTCTGACTCTCGCTTGCGTTTTAATGGGGTCGATGTCACATTTTTTAGAACGACGCATAGCATTCCAGATTCATTAGGGGTGGCGATTCATACGTCAGAAGGAGCGATCGTTCACACTGGTGAATTTAAGTTTGATCAAGCAGCTAAAGGGCTGTATGAACCTGATATTGGCAAGATGGCCCAGCTCGGTCACAATGGCGTGTTTATGTTGCTATCTGATTCAACAGAAGCGGAAAGACCAGGGCACACCACTTCTGAAGCGGTCATTGCGAATCAATTGTCAGATGCCTTTCATTCAGCTAAAGGTCGAATTATTGTCGCTTCCTTTGCGTCAAACATTGCTCGTATTCAGCAAGTATTTGATGCAGCTTATCAGAACGGCAGAAAAGTGGCTGTTAGCGGCAAAAGCATGCAGCGCGTGAACGATATAGCGATTAAACTCGGCTATTTAAACGTCCAGGAAGATATTCTCATTAGCCTACAAGAAATTTCTGAATACCCAGACCAGAAAATTGTCATTTTAACGACGGGTGTGCAAGGAGAACCGATTGAAGCATTGCAAAAAATGGCAAAAGGGACGAATAAATTAGTCAAAATTAAACAAGGTGATTCCGTATTAATTACAGCTACTCCTTCACCAGGGTTAGAATTATTGCTTGCTAAAACGGTAGACCTTTTGTATCGCTCAGGTGCCAACGTTCTTACTGGTAAGCGAAAAGTGCATGTGTCTGGTCATGGCTTCCAAGAAGATTTGAAATTTATGTTGAACTTAATGAAGCCAAGATACTTCGTGCCGGTTCAAGGAGAATATCGCATGTTGAAAGCTCATGCGAAGCTCGCTGTTCAGGTTGGTATGTCTTTAGATCACATTGTCATCCCGGAGAAAGGCGATGTCATTGAATACAAAAGTGACAAGCTGCGCGTAACCTCAAAAGTACCTGCAGGAAATGTACTAATTGATGGAATTGGCGTAGGAGATGTCGGTAACATCGTGTTACGCGATCGAAAGCTACTGTCTCAAGATGGGATATTTATTGTTGTTATTACATTAAGCAAAAAAGAAAAGCGAATTGTTTCTGGCCCTGAAATTATTTCACGTGGATTCGTTTATGTGAGAGAATCGGAAAAGCTAATGGAACAATCGACACAATTAATTACTGATATCGTTGAAAAAAATATGGCCGGAGAATCATTTGAATGGTCAAGCATTAAACAAGACGTTAGAGATCAACTTAACGCCTTTCTATTTGAAAAAACAAAACGCCGCCCAATGATCCTACCAATTATCATGGAAGTATAAAAAAATCAGCGTACGCGCTAGCGCCTGCAGCTAGACAAGAAAAGCGAAAGGCGCTTGTCCAGCGCGTTAATCTTAAAAAAATGAACCTAAATGGTTCGTTTTTTTTTGCCTTGATGCCATTTTTTCTTTTGTATAATTTCGGGGAAAAAGAAGAAAATATTCATATTCGTTCTTGAAAGGAGCAAAGGAGTATGAGCATTGAGAAGAAGCTGACGGGGGAAGAAGTCGGACCGGCGGAAGAAGAACAAACAAAGACAGAGTCCTCTTTAATGGAAAATATTCAACAACTTGGACAGACGAATGTACCCCAGCTTCCTAAGGATACATCGATTCATTGTTTAACGATTGTTGGTCAAATTGAAGGCCATATACAGCTTCCTCCACAAAATAAAACAACGAAGTATGAACATGTTATTCCACAAATTGTAGCAATTGAACAAAACCCAGATATTAAAGGGCTTTTAATCGTATTAAATACAGTCGGAGGAGATGTAGAAGCGGGGCTGGCGATCTCTGAAATGCTTGCTTCTTTGTCGAAGCCGACGGTATCGATTGTGCTCGGAGGTGGGCATTCGATCGGTGTGCCAATCGCTGTTTCTTGTGATTATAGCTTTATTGCCGAGACAGCAACGATGACCATTCACCCGATTCGACTAACAGGTCTTGTTATCGGTGTTCCACAAAGCTTTGAATACTTAGATAAAATGCAGGATCGAGTCGTGAAGTTCGTAACAAGACATTCGGCCATTAAAGAGGACACGTTTAAAGATTTGATGCTTGCGAAAGGCAATTTAACGAGAGATATTGGGACAAATGTTGTTGGCGAAGATGCCGTTGGTTGCGGATTGATTAACGAGGTTGGAGGAATCGGTGAAGCAATGAAAAAATTAACTGAACTGATCAAAGAGAACGAGCAGAATGGAAAGATGATTCAATGATTTTATATACGATGATGCCGAGAGAATATATTTTTCCTAATCCGATGATAGAAGAAGAGACAGAGTTAATTGATTGGCAAGGGGTCTCTTTATATGCTCAAAGACAAGACCATCAATATCGTGTTATTCGAGTTGCAAGTACGAACCCTAACGACTTTTTAAATGAAAAAATTGCTCCTGGTAGCCTCATTTCTCTTAGATGAATACGAACAAATATGCTATAATATAAAAAGCAGCCAAAGCGGCTGCTTTCTTATTTTTTGTGAAATCTATAGAGTAGGTGGTTGCTATGACTAGAAAAAGAAAGAAGACGTCCCGTAAGACGAAAAAAGCGCCACAAATAAAAGAAACGATCAAACTTGAATTGATAGGAATTGTGATCATTGCTTTAAGCTTGATAGGGATTATTCAGCTAGGAGCAGTTGGAAAAGCGTTTGCGTACTTTTTTCGCTTTTTCTTCGGACAGTGGTATATGGGTGGATTCATTAGCTTAATGGCTTATGCTAGTTACATTATGTTTAAGCGAGAGAAGCCATTTTTCTTTCAAAGAAGGTTAGTAGGAGTATACATTATCTTCATTAGTATGTTACTACTAAGCCATGTGAAATTGTTTGAGTTGCTTGGAAATGGTCGCTCCTTTGATCAGCCGAGTGTATTAATTAATACATGGAACTTATTTTGGATGGAAGTAAAAGAAGGTGCAGGGGCATCAAGTGACCTCGGTGGAGGAATGGTTGGGGCTTTGTTGTTTTCTGTCACTTATTTTTTATTTGATACGCTAGGAACGAGAATCTGTAGCTTCGTTCTTATTTTAATCGGTATGATCTTAATTACTGGAAAATCATTCAGTGAATTATTTGGCAAGTTATTTGTCATGGTGAAAGGATTTTTCCGTCAACAATGGACTGCTTTTCTACAAGATATGAAAGATTGGACAAGCGAAAGAAAAGCGAAGAAGCAAGTGGAAGCGGCTGACCAGCCAGTGAAAATTACTGATCATCAACAGGTGGAAATAGAAGCAGATGAAGCTCAGCCTCTTTCAGATGAACCACTGATTTCGAGCTTTACAGAACGTGCTTACGTAGAAGACCCGCCAGAAGATCCATCTCCAGTAGAGCAGAAAGAGCTAGTAGAGGAAAGCACTCCAGCAATCACCTTTACAGAAGTGGAAAATAAAGATTATAAGCTTCCGCCTCTTAAGCTATTAAAACGGCCGAAGCAAACAGACCAAAGTCGAGAATATCAATTGATTCATGCGAATGCGGCGAAACTTGAAAGGACGTTTCAAAGTTTCGGCGTAAAAGCGAAGGTGACGCAAGTGCATTTAGGTCCAGCAGTCACTAAATATGAAGTGCATCCAGACGTTGGGGTGAAGGTAAGTAAAATTGTTAGTTTAAGTGATGACTTAGCGTTAGCGTTAGCGGCGAAAGATATTCGAATGGAAGCGCCAATTCCAGGAAAGTCCGCTATTGGAATTGAAGTGCCGAATTCAGAAGTGGCGATGGTGTCACTACGTGAAGTCGTAGAAGCAAACGTGAATGAAAAGCCAAACTCTAAATTGATGATTGCTTTCGGGCGGGATATTACTGGTGAAGCCGTGTCGGCAGAACTAAACAAGATGCCGCATTTACTCGTTGCTGGAGCGACGGGGAGCGGGAAAAGTGTTTGTATTAACGGCATCATTACGAGTATCTTAATGAGAGCCAAGCCGCATGAAGTGAAGATGATGATGATTGACCCGAAAATGGTTGAATTAAATGTATACAATGGCATTCCACACCTGCTTGCTCCAGTTGTGACAGATGCGAAAAAAGCTTCTCAAGCATTAAAAAAAGTAGTTGGTGAAATGGAACGTCGCTACGATTTATTTTCGCATAGTGGCACGAGGAATATTGAAGGCTACAATGAACATATTAGACGCGAAAATGAAGAGACAGGAGAAAAACAGCCGTTTCTTCCCTATATTGTGGTGATTGTCGATGAATTAGCGGACTTAATGATGGTGGCATCGAATGATGTGGAAGACTCGATCACTCGATTAGCTCAAATGGCAAGGGCCGCTGGTATCCACTTGATTATTGCGACTCAGAGGCCATCAGTCGATGTCATTACTGGGGTCATTAAAGCTAACATTCCATCTAGAATTGCTTTTGCTGTATCCTCTATGACGGATTCGAGAACGATTTTAGATATGGGTGGAGCAGAGAAGCTGTTAGGACGAGGGGATATGTTGTTCTTCCCAGTTGGTGCTTCGAAGCCGGTTCGTGTACAAGGCGCCTTTTTATCTGATGAAGAAGTAGAGGAAATTGTCGATTATGTGATTTCCCAGCAAAAAGCACAATATCAAGACGATATGATCCCAGAAGACGTGCCGGAAAATACATCACAAGTAGAAGATGAATTATACGAAGAAGCGGTTCAGCTCATCGCTGAAATGCAGACGGCTTCCGTATCGATGCTGCAGCGCCGCTTTCGTATCGGTTATAGTCGAGCGGCGAGATTAATTGATGAAATGGAGCAAAGAGGGGTAGTCGGACCGTATGAAGGTAGCAAACCACGACATGTATTGGTTCCAAAGCCGGAGGAATAAGGAGAAAAACGCCTAAAAGAAAACTTTTGGGCGTTTTTCTTGTGAACAAAAGGGTAAAAGATAAAGAAATGTACATGTTTGTGAAAGCCTTTTCTATTTTGTCAAGATATTAGGTGTAAATAGACAAATAATTTTAAACAATTTTTAATAATAAGCGAATACATCTTTTCAAGCAGGATAAAAAGTGCTATGTTAAAAGAAATTAGTAGAGATGTTACACTTCAGAGGTCTGATGTCTTCAGGAAGAGGGTGGTTGTTGAATGTCGATTAAATCCGATAGCAGACATCTATACCTGCAAGTCATTGATCATTTAAAACGTGATATTGAAGTAGGTATTTACAAAGAGAAGGAAAAGCTTCCTTCTGAGTTCGAATTGGCAAAGCAATTAGGTGTAAGCCGAGCAACATTAAGAGAAGCGTTACGAATTTTGGAAGAAGAAAATGTGATTGTCCGCAGGCATGGAGTAGGAACGTTTGTGAATGCGAAACCGTTGTTTACATCAGGAATTGAACAGCTGACGAGTGTGACAGATATGATCGTTCAAGCGGGAATGGAACCAGGAACCATCTTTTTAAGTTCTGGTACGCAAAGTCCGACTGAAGAAGATCAGCGGCGATTTAATTGTAACTTAGAAGAAGAAATCGTTGTGATTGAACGCGTCAGAACAGCTAATGGTGAGCCAGTCGTCTACTGTTTGGACAAAATCCCCGCTCGGTTTTTTCCAGAGAATTATGATTATCAAGATGAATCGTTGTTTGTCTTACTAGATCGGGTTGGGAATCGAAGAATCTCTCATGCGGTGGCTCAAATTGAACCATTTGGGTATCATGAAAAGGTATCTCCTATTCTTGAGTGCGATCCTGAAACCGCTTTACTTTTGTTGAAACAGCTTCATTATGATGAATTGGACGAGCCCATTTTATACTCCATGAACTATTTTAAAGCGGATAAGTTCAGCTTTCATGTGTTAAGAAAGAGAGTTTAACACTATGTAACATTTCTACTACATTTTACTAATTATTGAGGGGGTCATTTGAATGAAAAAGCGTAAGTTTGGTCTTGCGATGTCACTTGTTCTTGCTGCGGGCACGATGCTAGGAGCATGTGGCGGTGGAGAAAAGGAAGAAGTGAAAGAAGAAGGCGGTACTAAAGAAGATAAATTTACCGTTGCGATGGTTACAGATGTCGGTGGGGTAGATGATAAATCATTTAACCAATCTGCTTGGGAAGGCCTTCAAGCATTTGGTGAAGAGAATGGCTTAGAAAAAGGAACAGACGGCTTCGATTACATTCAATCGAAAACGGATGCAGATTACAAAACGAACTTAAACACAGCGGTTCGTAATCAATTTGATTTAACTTACGGAATTGGTTATAAGTTACAACCAGCGATTGAAGAAGTAGCTAAACAACGTAAAGATAATCAGTTTGCGATTGTTGACAGTGAAATTAAAGGTGTTGACAACGTAGCAAGCGTAACTTTTAAAGAGCATGAAGGCTCTTTCCTAGTTGGGGTAGCTGCTGGTTTAACAACGAAATCGAATAAAGTAGGTTTCATCGGCGGAACAGACAGCTATTTAATTAATAAATTTGCTGCTGGTTTTGAAGCAGGTGTGAAAGCGGTTAATCCGAAAGCGGACGTAAAAATCGAATTTGCTGGTGCTTTTGATAAAGCGGATAAAGGTCAGCAAATGGCAGCTGCTATGTACTCTTCTGGTATCGATGTGATTTACCACGCAGCGGGCGGAACAGGTAACGGCGTATTTACAGAAGCAAAAGGCTTGAAACAAAAAGATCCAAGCAAAGATTACTGGGTAATCGGAGTAGACCGTGACCAAGCAGAAGAAGGAAAAGTCAATGTAGATGGCAAAGAAATGAATGTAACGTTAACTTCTATGGTAAAACGTGTAGATGTTGCGGTGAAAGACTTAGCTACAAAAGCGAAAGACGGCAAATTCCCTGGCGGAGAAGTGATTGAGTACGGATTAGAAGATGAAGCGATTGGCATCGCTCCAACTCAAGATAATTTATCTGATGAAGTGAAAAAAGCTGTAGAAGAATGGACAGCAAAAATTAAAAATGGCGAAGTAAAAGTGCCATTAAAGCCAGAAGGAAAATAAAAAGTCATGCATGAAGAGGAGCGGCTTCGTGAACCGCTCCTCGCTTTTAAAAATTGTAATAGGGGTGCAAACGACGATTGTATCTCTATTAGGATTTTTAAAAGCTCGTTCATATAGAGTGATGAGGGAAATCCTAGTTTATGAAGGTCAGACATCCTACTTGAATAATATAATGTCTTTGAAATAAAGGAGAAGATCCTACATAGGGAGTGAAATATCATGGAATATGTTATTGAAATGCTCGGCATCCGTAAAGAGTTCAATGGATTTGTAGCCAATGACGATATCACGCTCCAGCTTCGAAAAGGAGAAATTCATGCCTTACTAGGGGAGAATGGAGCAGGGAAATCGACATTAATGAATGTCTTATTTGGATTGTATCAGCCGGAGAAGGGTGAGATTCGTGTTCATGGGAAATCGGTTAAAGTGACCGATCCTAACGTGGCCAACGATCTTGGAATTGGCATGGTGCATCAGCACTTTATGCTAGTGGATACATTTACTGTAACAGAGAATATCATTTTAGGTAGAGAGCCAAAAGCAGGTGGAAAAATTGATATTAAACAGGCGGAGAAAGAGGTTCGTGAGCTCTCAGAAAAATATGGCTTAGCTGTTGACCCAAAGGCGAAAATTGCCGATATTTCTGTTGGAATGCAGCAACGGGTTGAAATTTTAAAGACGCTTTATCGTGGAGCTGAAATATTAATCTTTGACGAACCGACAGCGGTGTTGACACCTCAGGAAATTAAAGAGCTGATGCAAATTATGAAAACGCTCATTCAAGAAGGCAAATCTATTATTCTCATTACGCATAAGTTGAAGGAAATTATGGAAGTGTGTGATCGTGTCACTGTCATCCGTAAAGGAAAAGGGATTGGTACGGTTAATATTTCAGAGACGGACCCGAATCATTTGGCAAGTTTAATGGTCGGGAGAGAAGTCACTTTTAAAATCGACAAAACAGAAGCGAAACCAGAGGGTGGCGTGCTTGAAATCAATGATTTATCTGTGAAGGATTCGCGAGGGATTGAAGCGGTGCGCGGGTTAAACTTAACTGTCCATGCAGGAGAAATCGTTGGTATTTGTGGTGTCGATGGAAATGGACAGAGCGAACTAATCGAAGCGATTACCGGGTTAAGAAAAGTGGACCATGGCTCAGTGAAGTTGAACGGTAAAGACGTGACCAATTTTAAACCCCGAAAAATTACTGAATCAGGCATTGCCCATATTCCGCAAGATCGTCATAAACATGGCCTCGTATTAGACTTTCCGATTGGGGAAAACATGGTGTTGCAAACGTATTATCAAAAGCCATTTTCAAAAAGTGGCGTGCTAAATTACAAAGAAATTTATAAAAAAGCAAATCATTTAATTAAAGAGTTTGACGTAAGAACGCCAAATGAATATACGCTAGCTCGCGCGTTATCAGGTGGAAATCAACAGAAGGCGATTATTGGTCGTGAAGTCGATCGTAACCCAGATTTACTCATTGCCGCTCAGCCGACTCGGGGACTTGATGTGGGAGCGATTGAATTTATTCATAAACGATTAATTGAACAGCGTGATCATGGCAAAGCGGTTCTTCTCATTTCATTTGAATTAGATGAGATCATGAATGTCAGTGACCGGATCGCTGTTATTTATGAAGGGGAAATCGTGGCGATCGTTAATCCAAAGGAAACAACCGAACAAGAATTAGGATTATTGATGGCCGGTTCAAAACGCAAGGAAGCAGGTGAGATCCATGTCTAAACGTTTGTCTAGTTTAGCCGTCCCGGTTATATCTGTTCTTTTAGGTTTATTAGTTGGAGCTATTATTATGCTTATTACAGGTTATAATCCGCTGGCTGGTTACACGGCTCTTTGGAACGGAGCCTTTGGAGATTCCTTTTATTTAGGAGAAACATTGCGGCAAATGACACCGTATATTTTTGCTGGTTTAGCAGTAGCCTTCGCTTTTCGAACAGGGTTGTTTAATATCGGTGTCGAAGGGCAGCTTTTAGTCGGTTGGGTCGCATCAGTTTGGGTAGGTCTTGCATTTGATTTACCGAAAGTCATTCATTTGCCATTGGCTGTGCTAGCCGCAGCTGTTGCCGGAGCACTTTGGGGATTTATACCTGGAATTTTAAAAGCTAAGCTTCGTGTTCATGAAGTAATTGTGACGATTATGATGAACTATATCGCTCTTCATGTAACGAATCATTTCATTCGTAATGTCATTAGTGATCAAGCAGATTCGACGGCTGCTGTTCCAGAGTCTGCTAGTTTAAAATCACCATTGTTTGAATCGTTAACTGATTTTTCTACTTTGCATAATGGAATCTTTTTAGCTTTTGCGGCGGCAGTTATTATGTGGTTTATGTTAGAAAAGACAACGCTTGGATATGAATTGCGTTCCGTTGGGTTTAATCAACATGCTTCTCAGTATGCAGGAATGAACGTCAACCGTAATATCGTGTTATCTATGGTTATTTCAGGTGCTTTTGCAGGTCTTGGTGGCGCAATGGAAGGGCTTGGAACATTCGGTAATGCCTTTTTACATGCTGGGTTCTCAGGCGTTGGATTTGATGGAATTGCTGTCGCATTACTTGGAGGAAACACAGCGATTGGTGTAGTGTTAGCTGCCTTATTATTTGGTTCATTAAAAGTAGGGGCACTAAATATGCCAATTGAATCAGGTGTCCCTAACGAATTGGTTGAAATTGTGATCGCCTTAATTATCTTTTTTGTTGCCTCAAGCTATATGATTAAATGGCTCATTAGCCGATTCAAGAAGGAGGTGAAATAAGTGGATATTGTAACGATTTTATCCATCATTATTTCGTCGTCTTTATTTGCCGCAGCTCCGCTTATTTTCACAGCATTAGGCGGTGTGTTTTCAGAGCGTTCTGGAGTTGTCAATATTGGGCTAGAAGGGTTAATGATCGTCGGCGCTTTTACGTCGATCGTCTTCAACTTAACATTCGCGTCTTCATTAGGAGCAGCTACTCCGTGGGTGGCTCTTGTAGCCGCTATGGTCGTCGGCGGACTGTTTGCGCTATTACACGCTCTTGCTTCCATTACATTTAGAGCAGACCAAGTTGTCAGCGGGGTAGCGATTAACTTTTTAGCTTTAGGTACTTCTTTATTCCTTGTGAAACTCATTTACGATAAAGGGCAAACAGATATCATAAAAGAAAGCTTTAAAAAAGTCGATTTACCTTTGTTAAGTGATATTCCTGTGATCGGAAAGATCTTTTTCTCTAACGTTTCGTATCCGGCGATGATCGCTATCGCTTTAGCTTTTGTCATTTGGTATGTCATATACAAAACACCTTTTGGCCTGCGTTTACGTGCAGTAGGTGAACATCCAATGGCTGCAGATACAATGGGAATTAACGTGACGAGAATGCGTTATATGGCCGTTTGCTTATCTGGTGTGCTTGGAGGTTTAGGGGGCGCCGTTTACGCCCAGTCTATTTCACTAGATTTCAGTCATGCGACCATTACAGGTCAAGGATTTATGGCATTAGCGGCGATGATCTTTGGGAAGTGGCATCCATTAGGTGCGATGGGAGCGGCGATTTTCTTCGGATTTGCCCAAAGCTTAAGTGTTGTAGGGTCAAGTATTCCGTTTTTAGAAAATGTTCCAGCTGTTTATTTACTAGCGGCCCCTTACGTATTGACGATTTTAGCGTTGGCTGGTTTCATCGGTCGAGCAGATGCTCCGAAGGCACTAGGTACGCCATATGTAAAAGGAACAAGGTAAACAGAGGGAAACTGTCCATTTTGGTGGGCAGTTTTTTTCTATTTAAAAAAATAGCATTTTGTTTTTCAACGACTAGTTGCTCGTGTATAGTTAAAGTAAGTTTTTGTGAAATAAAAGCATGAAGCATGCTATATTCGGATAAAAATATAGACATAGCAGCACCGTAAAGGAGGATGTTTCAGTGACATTAGTAAATGAGATAGTCAAAGCGAAAAAAGGGTATAATCTTCATATTATCAAAACGGATAAATACAAAACGAATACGATTGTATGGAAAATGAAAGCGCCGCTTGAACAAGAAACGGTAACGATGAGAGCATTGCTTCCCTATGTCCTTCAAAATGGATCAGCTAGATTCCCTACTTCTACCGCTTTACGCTCACATTTAGATGACTTATATGGGGCTAGTTTCTTTGTAGACTTAGCGAAAAAAGGTGATTATCATACGATGAGCTTTTCGCTTGAAATAGCCAATGAGAACTATTTGAAGAAGGAAGATTCGTTATTAGAAAAAGCATTTCAATTTTTCAATGATGTGCTAACAAACCCACTTGTGAAAAATGAGGCATTCGATCAGGAAATTGTCGAAAGCGAAAAGCGGAATTTAAAGCAACGTATCCAATCTGTGTACGATGATAAAATGCGTTATGCTAGCATGCGACTGCTTGAAGAAATGTATGAAGAGGATCGTTATGCCCTGCAACCTAACGGACAATTAGATGCGGTCGATCCGATTGGGGCAGCGGACTTATATACCTATTATAAGAAAGCGTTCTCAGAAGACGAGATCGATTTATACATCGTCGGAGATGTTAATGAGCAACAAGTAGAAGAGATCGTTGACCGTCTGTTTACGATGAATGATCGACAACCGATGATTGTCAATTCCAATGACGTTCCTATTCGTCAAGGTGCACCGAAACATGTGAAGGAAGAGCAAGAAATCAATCAAGGAAAGCTCCATATCGGTTATCAAACAAAGATCAAATTTGGTGATCCCGATTATTTTGCTCTCCAAGTGTTTAACGGCATATTCGGCGGATTCTCCCACTCCAAGCTATTTACAAATGTCCGAGAGAAAGCGAGCCTTGCGTATTATGCGGCAAGTCGTGTAGAGAGCCATAAAGGGTTCTTAATGGTGCTTTCAGGGATCGATAGCAAAAATTATGACCAAGCGGTACAGATTATTAATGAGCAGTTACAAGCGATGAAGCAAGGGGATATTTCAGAAAATGAAATTTTGCAAACGCGAGCGGTCATTCGTAACCAATTGCTTGAAACGATTGATACTGCACGAGGATCGATCGAGATTTTATACCATAACGTCGTCGCAAAACAAAATGTAACCATCGATGACTGGCTCGAAGCAGTCGAGCGGATAACGATCGAAGAAGTGACAGCGGTCGCTGCTAAAATTGAGCTAGACACGATCTACTTTTTGTCAGGGGAGGGAGTTTCATGAAGAAAATCACGTTTGATCAGCTACAAGAAGAACTATATTATGAAAAAATGGACAATGGTCTAGATGTGTATGTGTTACCGAAAAAAGGATTTAATAAAACATTTGCTACGTTTACGACCAAGTATGGTTCTATTGACAATCATTTTGTTCCGAAAGATCAGGAAGAATTTGTTATGGTTCCGGATGGTATCGCCCATTTTTTAGAGCATAAAATGTTTGAGAAAGAAGATGGCGATGTGTTTCAACATTTTAGTCGCCAAGGCGCATCAGCCAATGCTTTTACATCTTTTACTAGAACGGCCTATTTATTTTCAAGCACAGCGAATGTCAAGCAAAACTTGGAGACGTTAATTGACTTTGTGCAAGCTCCCTACTTTACGGAGCAAACAGTTGAAAAAGAAAAAGGCATTATCGGACAAGAGATTCGGATGTATGACGATAATCCAGATTGGCAAGTATATTTCGGTGTGATTCACAATATGTATCACCAGCACCCGGTCAAAATTGATATTGCCGGAACGGTTGAGTCGATTGCCGATATTACAAAGGATCATTTGTATGAATGCTATCATACGTTTTATCATCCGAGTAATATGTTATTATTCGTGGTTGGCTCGATCAATCCAGAAGAAACGATGTCGTTCATTCGCGACAATCAAGCGAAAAAGCCGTTTACTGATCAACCAGAGATCAAGCGCCACTTTGAACAAGAGCCTGAAACGGTGCAGGAGAAGAAGCGAGTACTTGCGATGAATGTCCAATCCTCGAAATGTGAAGTAGGGTTGAAAGCGGTTGACACCGACTTACAAGGTAAAGAATTATTGAAAAGAGAATTAACGATGAATATTTTGCTTGACATGCTCTTTGGAAAAAGCTCTGAGCTATACTATCAAATGTATCGTGAAGGGTTAATTGATGACACATTTGGTTATGACTTCACTCAAGAAAAGGGCTTTGGTTTTGCGATGGTAGGAGGAGACACGACTCGTCCAGATGAGTTGGAGGAAAGAGTGCAAAAGATTCTCTTAGAGGCGAAAGAAGGCAAGCACTTAACTGAAGAAGCACTGAAACGATCCGTTAAGAAAAAAATTGGTGCTTTTTTGCGAGCAGTCAATTCGCCTGAATATATTGCGAACCAGTTTACGCGCTATACTTTTAATGAGATGGATTTATTTGAAGTCGTTCCGATGCTTGAAGCGATTACGTTTGCAGATGTGCAATCGGTTTCTGCTCACATGATCGCGGAGGAACGTTTAACCGCCTTTCATATTGTGCCAAAGCACTAAATATAGAAAAAAAGCCGGTTCTTTCTTCGTTGATGAGTCCGGCTTTTCAGATTTAAGAGGAGAATGGAGAATTATGAAACGATTTGCTTTAGTCGTTGGAGCGAGCGGCGGAATTGGTCAAGAAATCGCCAAAAAGCTAGCGCTTGACGGTTGGAATTTATATTTGCAATACACCAATGGGGAAGACAAAATAAGAGCATTACAAAAGCAGTTAGAAGAGATTGGAGTCGAGAGCTTTTCTATCCAAGCAGATCTATCCTCATCTAGCGGAGTTGAGACGCTTCTTCAGCAGCTGTTTTCTGTTGAAGCGGTTATTTTTGCTCATGGAACGTCTCACTACGGCTTATTTCAAGACGTAAAAGAAGAAGAAATGGACCTGCTTTGGACACTTCATGTAAAAAGCCCGATGATGATCAGTCAAAAACTCATTTCGAAGCTACAAAAAGGTGAAACGCCGTCGATTGTCTTTATTTCTTCGATATGGGGTCAAACAGGTGCGGCTTGTGAAGTCGTTTATTCTACAGTGAAGGGTGCGCAAATTGCGTTCGTCAAGTCATTGGCGAAGGAGTTGGCTCCTGCTCGTATTAAAGTGAATGCAGTAGCGCCTGGAGCAGTCAACACAAGAATGATGGCGCAATTTTCTAGCGAAGAGCTAGACGAGATAGCAGAAGAGATTCCAATGGGGAGACTGGCGGAGCCGACAGAAATTGCAGCGGTCGTCAGCTTCCTTTGTTCGTCAGCTTCTTCCTATCTCACTGGACAAGTTGTGTCAGTGAACGGCGGATGGTATACGTAAAGTTGTTGAATAATTTTTTTAAACCGACACAAACTACTATTGTAACTCAATAAAGGGAGGGACAATAAGATGTCAGTACTTGAAAATTGGCACGAGTGGAAAAACTTTTTAGGAACAAAGCTCAATCAAGCCCAAGACCAAGGCATGAACAATGAAACAATCGGAAATGTGGCTTATCAAGTGGGAGACTATTTAGCCAAAAAGGTTGATCCGAAAAATGAACAAGAGCGTGTGTTATCTGATTTATGGTCTGTCGCTTCTGAAGAAGAACAGCACGCAATTGCCAATGTTATGGTAAAATTAGTTCAGAATAATGGGGGGCGCTAAAAGAGAGGGAGGAAATTCCTCTCTTTTTTCTTTTAAAAAGCGCATAAATCATTTATGATAGAAGATAGATGTTATTTATTTATGGGCATGATCAAGGTCAAGTCACAAGGGGTGTTTATATGTCCAAAAAAGTATGGTACTTAGAGTATAAAATTATGAAAAACCGCCCCGGATTATTAGGGGATGTTTCTTCATTGTTGGGTATGCTTTCCATTAACATTATTACCATTAACGGTGTGGATGATGGCAGTCGGGGATTGTTAATACGAGCTCAAAGTGAAGATCAGATTCGAAGGCTTGAATCGATTCTTGAAACGATCGATACGATTCGAGTTGTTAAATTAAGGGAACCGAAATTGCGTGATCGAATGGCTGTGAGGCACGGTCGATATATCGAACGAGATGCCGATGATAAGAAAACTTTTCGATTCGTGCGAGATGAGCTTGGACTTCTTGTTGATTTTATGGCAGAATTGTACAAAATGGAAGGGCATAAATTAATCGGTATACGTGGTATGCCTCGCGTAGGGAAGACGGAGTCAATTGTTGCCGCTAGCGTCTGTGCGAATAAAAGATGGTTATTTATGTCTTCTACTATGATTAAACAAACGGTTCGTGATCAATTGATTCGCGACGAATATAATGCCAATAACATTTTTATTATGGATGGTGTTGTATCAACACAAAGAGCGAGTGAAAAGCATTGGCAGCTCGTTCGAGAAATTATGAGGTTGCCTGCTGTTAAAGTAGTAGAGCACCCGGATATTTTTGTGCGAAACAGTGAGTATAAAATAGAAGATTTTGATTATATCATTGAACTTCGAAATCATCCAGAAGAAGAAATTACATATGAACCTGTTGAAAGGAACAGCTTTTTTCAGGATTCAAACTTCGGTGGTTTTGATTTTTAATTATGGAAGGTGTTATTGTTGACTGAACTAGGAAATCGCTTAAAAGAAGCGCGAAAAGCAAAAGGGTTGTCATTAGCTGATGTACAGGAAATGACGAAAATTCAAAAAAGATACTTAACCGGCATCGAAGAAGGAAATTATGACATGATGCCCGGGAAATTTTATGTTCGAGCATTTATTAAACAATACGCTGAAGCTGTAGGGCTGAATCCAGATGAATTGTTTGAGGAATTTAAAAGCGAGGTACCGTCTTCCCATGAAGATGAAGTTCCTCAAAGAGCGACAAAAGTAGAACCAGTGAAATCAAATGTTCCTGCTGAACCATCTAAAATTCTTGAGCATTTACCGAAAATATTAGTGACGGCTTTTGTCATTGGGGCTCTGTTTTTAGTTTGGGTGCTAATGCCAAAAAATGATGCGGATGAGAAGCAAGTGGTAGAAAAGCCGGTTGTTAATGAATCTACTGAGCAAAATAATGAAGATGAAGGCAAAGTGGAAGCTCCTAAGAAAGAAGAAAAAGAAGTAAAAGAGGAGCCGAAAGTAGAAGAACCTGCTAAGCCAGTATTAACAGCTGTTGGGACGAGCGGAAGTGACTCCACTTATGAACTAAAAGAAGCTGAAAAATTTGAACTATCCATTTCATCGAAAGGAAGTACTTGGGTCGGTGTCAAAGATGGAAGTGGGAAAAGTTATTTCGGTGATATGATTCCAAATGGTCAAACGCAAACATTTGATTTAACGGGTCAAACAGAAGCGAAGATTAGAGTTGGAAACGCGGTGGATACGGAAATTAAAGTAAACGGTGAAGTAGTCACGTATCAAATTCCGGCAGCTAGTCAAGTAACACAAAACATTATTATTCAAAAAAAGTAAGCTTCTGAGTAAGGAACGGTTTGGATGGTGAGGTGCCTGTTAACAGGCATCCCACTTTGATAAGTGGAGGGACAATTGTGAATTTACCTAATAAGATTACTGTATCGCGAATTTTGATGATCCCCATTTTTTTAATTGTCATGGTGGTCGATTTTAATTGGGGAGAGATCGAATTTTTAGGCTCAACTATGCCGATGACCCACTTTGTAGGGGCGCTAATCTTTATTATTGCGGCAACAACAGATTGGATCGATGGTTATTTGGCAAGAAAGTACAATCTAGTGACGAACTTAGGGAAGTTTTTGGACCCGTTGGCAGATAAATTACTCGTATCTGCGGCACTCATCGTTTTAGTTGAGCTTGGGTTTGCTGCTTCTTGGATTGTGATCATTATTATTAGCCGCGAATTTGCTGTGACGGGGCTGCGTCTTATTCTTGCTGGTGAAGGCGAAGTAGTCGCTGCGAATATGCTTGGCAAAATCAAAACATGGATGCAAATTATTGCGATTTCCGCTCTATTGCTCCATAATGCGCCATTTGAAAGTTTGTCAATCCCGTTTGCTGATATTTCGCTATGGGTAGCTACATTTTTTACGATATGGTCTGGTTGGGATTATTTTTATCTCAATCGTCACGTATTTAAACATTCAAAATAATAGATAGGAGGCTGACGAAAATAAAGAATCAGGCACTCTTACTGTCATATAGTTTTTGTATTGAGTACTATATGAGTGTTAAGAGCAGTCGTTCAATGTTTTCGTCAGCTTTTTTTAGGAGCAGGGGTGTTAGTATGAATGCTGAAATTATTGCCGTAGGATCCGAATTATTGTTAGGACAAATTACCAATACGAATGCGCAGTTTCTTTCTCATCATTTAGCCGAAATTGGCATTAATGTGTACTATCATACAGTTGTGGGAGATAACCCGACACGACTGATTGACGTGGTGAAAGAAGCAGAGAAGCGTGCCGATCTGTTAATTTTCACAGGTGGGCTTGGGCCGACAAAGGATGATTTGACGAAGGAAGCGATTGCTAAACATATTGGGCAGGAGCTTGAAGACAATGAAGTTGCTTTGAAAAGTATAGAAGCGTATTTTGCTAAAGTTCATCGAGTGATGACTGAAAATAATAAAAAACAAGCTTTAGTGATGAGTGGAAGCAAAGTATTGCCAAATGATTATGGAATGGCTCCAGGAATGCTGCTTAAAGCAAACGGCAAACAGTATATGTTATTACCTGGTCCACCAAAAGAAATGCAGCCGATGTTTTTAAACTATGGAAAAAATGAGTTGATTCAGCTTTTAGAAAAAGTAGAGCGGATCGAGTCTCGGGTGTTGAGGTTTTTCGGGATTGGTGAATCAGCTCTTGAAATCGAAGTGGAGGACTTGTTACTCAATCAAAACAATCCAACCATCGCTCCGTTAGCAGGAGATGGAGAGGTCACGCTTCGTATTACAGCTAAGCATGAATCAGAAGAAGAGGCTTTTCGTATGATTCAGGAAGTAGAAGATGAAATTCTCCGTCGCGTCGGTCAATATTTTTATGGGTATGACCAAACAACGATTGTGGAAGAGTTGGCGGAATTAATGAAGGAAAGAAACTTATCGATTGCAGCTGCTGAGAGTTTAACGGGAGGCCTCTTCCAAAGTGAATTGACAGCTGTCGAAGGTGTGAGTGCGATCTTTAAAGGCGGGATCGTTTGTTACTCTAACGATGCGAAGAAGCAGCTTGTTAATGTGAAAAAAGAGACCATTGATACATATGGAGCTGTCAGTGAACAATGTGCACTCGAACTAGCGAAAAACACAAGAGCGATTTTCGATAGTGATTTTGCTATAAGTTTTACGGGAGTGGCTGGCCCTGATGAAATGGATGGACAAGCACCGGGTACCGTTTGGATTGGACTGGCCGAGCGCTCTCAAGAGACAAAGACTTATCAGCTTAATCTTGCGGGAAGTCGAGCGGGGATTCGTAAGCGTTCAGTAAAATATGGCTGTCATTATTTACTTCATGCCCTAAATCAAAACAAATAAAAATATTCAAAATATTGTTGACCATTCCGATTTGATTATTATATAATCATTTTAAGAGTTTACTGGATTGTTTAATTTAATATTTACACTCTTATTACGAGCGGCGGAGGGATTAGGCCCTATGAAGCCCGGCAACCTTCAGGCGATATTGTCTGAAACGGTGCTAATTCCTACAGACTTTTTTGTCTGGAAGATAAGAGGAGGACCTAATCATTTAACCCTCTTCTTTTTGATAAGAAGAGGGTTTTTATCTTCCTCTAGAAAAAATAATAAAATTCATTTAGGAGGGTTTACACATGACAAAAGAAAATTGGGATCAAGAGACATTATTATTACACGGAGGCCAGGTGCCGGATCCGGTGACAGGAGCTCGTGCTGTACCAATTTATGAAACAACCTCTTACGTATTTGAGGATACAGATCATGCGAACGCTTTATTCGCTCTGCAAAAACCTGGGAATATTTATACCCGTATTACGAATCCAACGGTCGACGTATTTGAAAAACGAGTAGCATTGCTTGAAGAAGGAGCAGCTGCAGTAGCACTATCTTCCGGAATGGCGGCGATTGCTTTTTCGATATTAAATTTAGCTCATGCGGGCGATGAAATCGTGGCAGCGAGTAATTTATATGGTGGTACATATAATTTATTTGCCAACACGCTTCCGAAGTACGGTATTACCGTTAAATTTATTGATTCGACGGACCCTGAAAATTACCGAAAAGCGATTACGCCGAAAACGAAGGCTCTTTTCGGAGAAATCATTGGAAATCCGTCTCTAAATGTGTTGGATGTGGAGAAGGTAGCAGATATTGCTCATGAGAGTGGTATTCCGCTAATTATCGATAGCACATTCGCTTCGCCATATGTTTGCAAGCCGATTACTTGGGGAGCAGATATTGTCGTCCATTCCGCGACGAAATGGATTAGCGGTCACGGTACAGTGATTGGTGGTGTTGTAGTAGATGGAGGAAAGTTCAATTGGAACAGCGAGAAATTCCCTGGCTTTACAGAGCCTGACGAATCTTATCATGGGTTGAAATATGCTGATATTGAAGGGCCAGCATTCGCTGTGAAGCTACGAGTGCAACTGTTAAGAGATTTTGGCCCGGCTTTAAGTGCCAATAGCGCTTTCTTATTGTTGCAAGGACTAGAGACGCTCCATTTGCGGATTCAACGTCATCACCAAAATACATTAGAAATCGTGAACTATTTGAACAACCACCCTGGTGTAGAATGGGTTTCCCATCCGAGCTTACCAGAACATCCATCACATGATTTAGCAAAAAAATATTTGAGCAACAGCAATGGATCGATCGTCGTTTTCGGTATTAAAGGTGGTCGAGAAGCAGGCAAAACAGTCATTGACAATGTTCAATTATGGTCACATGTCGCCAATGTAGGGGATGGAAAATCATTGATTATTCACCCGGCTACGACGACGCACCAACAGTTAAATAAAGAGGAATTAGAAAAGTCTGGCGTGAAAGAAGAGTTAATTCGTTTATCGATCGGACTAGAATCTACCAAGGATTTAATTGCTGATTTAAATCAAGCGATTGAAAAAGCAACAGGAGTTACTGTAGAAGCATAAAAAAATAAAAGACTGGCGCTTAGATGGAATATCTATACGGTATAGGTTAGTTACTGTATATTCCATTTTAGCGTCGGTCTTTTTATGATGAAAATAGCGTATAAGTTGATTGAAATCATTCACTAAAGATACCCTTCTTGATAAAGACTGTGGTAATATGGGTATGCGGATATTTATCAGTCTCTTCCTCAATTTTTCTCCAAAAGATGTCACTCTTCAGATTGTGTGGTCTTTTTTCTCAAAACATGTAAATGTTAAAAAAGCGAATAAATGTTCGCTTTTTACTTGAAATTATCTCATGAAAAAGGTATAGTAATGATAGATTTTGAAACAGGAAATTCAATAGTTAATTTTTTTAATAGATTTGTTATTTTAAGGAGGAATTTGAATGAACGATCGTCAAGCAGCATTAGATATGGCTTTAAAACAAATTGAAAAGCAATTCGGTAAAGGGTCGATTATGAAGCTAGGTGAGCAAACCGACCGCAAAATTTCAACAATACCAAGTGGTTCCCTTGCTCTTGATGCAGCACTTGGAGTGGGTGGCTATCCGCGCGGACGTATTATTGAAATATACGGTCCAGAGAGTTCTGGTAAGACGACGGTGGCTCTTCACGCGATTGCTGAAGTGCAGGCAAATGGCGGTCAGGCAGCGTTTATTGATGCGGAGCACGCGCTTGATCCAGTATACGCTCAAAAGTTAGGGGTCAATATTGACGAACTTTTACTATCTCAACCAGATACAGGGGAACAAGCATTAGAAATTGCGGAAGCACTTGTGCGAAGCGGTGCGATCGATATTCTTGTCATCGACTCAGTCGCAGCTTTAGTACCGAAAGCGGAGATCGAAGGGGAAATGGGTGACTCGCATGTCGGTTTGCAAGCTCGTCTTATGTCGCAGGCGTTGCGCAAGCTTTCAGGAGCGATTAATAAATCGAAAACGATCGCCATCTTCATTAACCAAATTCGTGAAAAAGTAGGTGTTATGTTCGGGAATCCTGAAACAACACCAGGTGGGCGTGCGCTTAAGTTCTACAGCTCTGTTCGTTTAGAAGTTCGTCGTGCAGAAACATTGAAGCAAGGTAACGAAATGGTCGGTAATAAAACGAAAATAAAAGTTGTGAAAAACAAAGTAGCTCCTCCTTTCCGTGTGGCAGAGGTGGACATCATGTACGGAGAAGGTATCTCTAAAGAAGGAGAAATCATTGATTTAGGCTCAGATGAAGATATTATTCAAAAGAGCGGTGCTTGGTACTCTTACAATGAAGAGCGCTTAGGTCAGGGGCGTGAAAATGCTAAGCAATTTTTAAAAGAGAATCCTGATATTTCTCAAGAGATCATGCTGAAGATTCGAAAGCAGTATGGGTTAGATGAGGATGCAACTGAACCTGTAGAAGGGGATGCGTCAGACGAATTTAACCTTCTAGATGAATAAAATCTGTTGAAGCAGTGTTTAGTTACACTGCTTCTTTTGTATATATGAAAGAATTAATACGGTGTCTAAGATGAAACGCTTGACAACGAATTTCCGCACCTATAAAATTAGTATGTATATTTTACATTTTTTTCTCTTAAAAGTGGAAGAATTGATGCTGTATATTGAAATGTTGAAACAATGTATCAGCCGACATGTTAAAAACATGACAAAAGATCATAGCAAGGGGAGGTGAAATCATGGATGCTATTACAATCATCTCCATTTTGCTTGGCCTAATCGTCGGTGTAGTTGTTGGCTATTTTGTTAGGAAATCCATTGCAGAGTCTAAGATTGCAGGGGCAAAGGGTGCGGCAGAACAAATTATTGAGGATGCCAACCGAGAAGCGGAAGCGTTGAAAAAAGAAGCCCTGCTTGAAGCAAAGGATGAAATTCATAAACTTCGTACAGATACTGAATTAGAGCTTCGTGAACGAAGAAACGAATTGCAAAAACAAGAGAATCGTTTATTACAGAAAGAAGAGAACCTTGATCGTAAAGATGAGCAATTAGATAAACGTGAGGCTCAGCTTGAGAAGAAAGAGGAAGCTCTGATTAAGAGACAACAACATATTGAAGAGATGGACAGCAAAGTGGAAGAGATGGTGAAAGTACAGAAAGCTGAACTGGAACGAATCTCAAGTCTCACTCGTGATGAAGCTCGTGCGATCATTTTAGACCGTGTCGAACAAGAACTTGCACATGATATCGCTGTGATGACAAAAGAGCAAGAGAATCGCGCGAAAGAAGAGGCCGATAAAAAGGCGAAAGGTATTCTTTCTCTAGCTATTCAGCGCTGTGCAGCAGACCATGTGGCAGAAACAACAGTTTCAGTTGTAAACTTGCCAAATGATGAAATGAAAGGTCGTATCATTGGTCGTGAAGGACGAAATATCCGAACGCTTGAAACGCTTACAGGTATCGATTTAATTATCGATGATACGCCAGAAGCGGTTATTCTTTCAGGTTTTGATCCAATCCGTCGTGAAACGGCTCGAATTGCACTCGAGAAGCTTGTTCAAGATGGACGAATCCATCCAGCTCGTATTGAGGAAATGGTTGATAAAGCTAGAAGAGAAGTGGATGAATACATCCGCGAAGTAGGTGAACAAACTACATTTGAAGTAGGTATTCATGGACTTCACCCTGATTTAATTAAGATATTAGGACGTTTGAAATTCCGTACGAGCTACGGTCAGAATGTGTTAAAGCATTCGATGGAAGTGGCCTTTCTTACAGGGCTTATGGCTGCTGAGCTTGGTGAAGATGAAATCCTTGCTCGCCGTGCTGGACTACTTCATGATATCGGAAAAGCGGTAGATCACGAAGTAGAAGGAAGCCATGTAGAGATCGGTGTAGAGCTTGCGACGAAGTATAAAGAACACCCAGTTGTTATTAATAGTATTGCGTCGCATCATGGAGATACAGAACCGACGTCCATTATTGCTGTACTTGTGGCCGCTGCAGATGCTCTGTCTGCTGCTAGACCAGGTGCTCGTAGTGAAACGCTCGAAAACTATATTCGCCGTCTTGAAAAGCTAGAAGAAATTTCGGAATCCTATGATGGAGTAGAGAAATCATTTGCGATTCAAGCAGGACGTGAAGTGCGTATTATGGTGAAACCTGATCAAATCGATGACCTTCACGCTCATCGACTGGCACGCGACATTCGAAAACGGATTGAAGGGGAACTGGATTATCCAGGCCATATTAAAGTGACAGTGATAAGAGAAACACGAGCTGTGGAATATGCGAAATAAAGCGGTGTGAGTCCTTCACACCGCTTTCCCTTTGTAAAGAAACAAGTGATAGAAAGGAAAAAAAGATGAAAATATTATTTGTAGGCGATGTAGTTGGCTCGTTAGGTCGAGAAATGGTCAGTGAGTATTTACCGATGCTTAAAAAGAAATACCGACCTGAATGCACAATTGTCAACGGTGAAAATGCGGCTGCTGGGCGAGGAATTACTGAGAAAATCTATCGTCAGTTTTTAAATGATGGAGCGGACGCTGTCACATTAGGGAATCATGCTTGGGATAATAAAGAAATATTTGAATTTATCGATGAAGCCAAGCGACTTGTGCGACCAGCCAATTTTCCAGAAGGTACACCTGGAAAGGGCTTGATCTTCGTGAAGCAAGCAGGAGTAGAAGTTGCGGTGATTAACATTCAAGGGCGTACATTTATGCCTCCATTAGATTGTCCGTTTACTGAGGTCGAAAAACTGGTGGAAGAGGCGAGAAAACGAACGCCGTTTATCTTTGTCGATGTCCATGCAGAAGCGACTAGTGAAAAACAGGCGATCGGTTGGTTTTTAGACGGGAAAGTATCGGCCGTTGTCGGTACACATACTCATGTTCAGACGGCAGATCATCGCGTGTTACCGAAAGGAACTGCCTATTTGTCAGACGTTGGAATGACAGGGCCTTATGATGGCATTTTAGGGATGGAAAAAGAAGCAGTGCTAAAAAAATTCCTCATGAGTCTACCGGTTAGATTTGAAGTACCGAAAAGCGGTCGCACCCAGCTGAGTGCCTGTTTGATTGAACTAGACCGAAAAACAGGTTTAGCAAAAACAATTGATCCGGTTTTAATTAACGAAGATCATCCATTTATTGCAGAATAACATCTTGCCCCTTTTGTTAAATAGACAAGTAATACGCGAGCCATTCCACGAATATAGTAACAATGGAAGACTAGCGACAAACTGTGTTTGATGGAATGAGCATTCGGTATAGTTTAATAAAGGGGGCCATGAAATGGAAGTATTAAAAGTTTCGGCAAAATCCAATCCTAATTCTGTAGCTGGTGCACTTGCCGGTGTTCTACGTGAAAGAGGTGCCGCTGAAATTCAAGCTATTGGAGCTGGAGCGCTTAATCAGGCAGTAAAAGCAGTCGCCATTGCGAGAGGATTTGTTGCTCCTAGCGGGGTTGATTTAATTTGTATTCCTGCTTTTACCGACATCTTGATCGATGGGGAAGAACGAACCGCGATCAAATTGATTATCGAACCAAGATAGAAATCATCATGAAAGTCAGGCTCAAACACTGAAAATGGAGTGGCGTTTTCCTCTGCTCGGTGTTGGAGGCTGACTTTTTATTTGAATAAAAAATATTTGCAATTTTATGTTAAATCACATATAGTAAATGTATTAATCCGACTAAAATAATCAGTTTTAAGGAGGGGTAAGATGATTTTTGATGCTCATTGTGATGTTTTGTATCGACTTCAAAATGAAACGGGTGTAAGCTTTCAACAAAATCAAGGTTTGCATATTACGTATGAACAGTTAAAGAAAGCAAGAGGCAAAGTGCAATGCTTTGCTATTTTTATCTCTCCTACACTAAAACCATTTGAACGATTTCGAGCAGCATTAGAGCAAATTGATTTATTCTATGAGAAGATCATCAAGCCTCATCCTGATATAAAAGTAGTCCAATCAAGGAAAGATATATTTAATTTAGCTAAGGGAGAAATTGGGGTCGTATTAACGCTTGAAGGCTGTGAAGCAATTGAAGAAGATGTTCTCAAGCTAAAGATCCTTTACCACCTTGGCGTTCGCTCTGTTGGATTAACTTGGAATAATGCCAATGCAGTAGCCGATGGAGCTTTAGAAAAGAGAGGAGCTGGCTTATCCACTTTTGGTAGGCAAGTGGTTGAGCAACTTAATTGTTTTGGTGTATGGACAGACGTTTCCCATCTATGTGAGCAAGCGTTTTGGGATGTCATAGATGTGGCTCACCTCCCGATAGCGAGCCACTCTAATTGTTATCAGCTTTGCCCTCATCCGAGAAATTTAAAGGATGATCAGCTCAAGGCAATCATTGAAAAAGATGGGGTGATTGGTTTGACGTTTGTTCCTTTTTTTGTGAAGAAGGAAGGAGAAGCCACCGTCGATGATGTATTAAAACATGTAGAGTATCTATGTGAGCTCGGGGGAGAAGATCACCTTGGGTTCGGCTCAGACTTTGATGGGATTGATGAAACGATTTTAGGATTAGATCGTTATGAAGCGTATGAACAATGGGGTGAATTGCTGAATAAATATTATTCATCTCTTCAAACAGAGAAGTTTCTTTATTACAATTTCGCGCGTCGGTTTCCAAACTAAATCAGCAAGTATAAAGTTAGTGATTTAGCCTCAAAAGTGATAAACTAGTTGAGTGGAGAAAGAAGCGTATTAAAGGAGTGTAATGGTCAATGATAGAGCAGCTTTCTTGGAAAGTTGGAGGACAGCAAGGAGAAGGGATTGAAAGTACTGGAGAGATTTTCTCTATGGCTTTGAATCGCTTAGGCTATTTTTTATATGGATATCGTCATTTTTCATCAAGAATTAAAGGCGGACATACGAACAATAAAATTCGCGTAAGCACGACACCTGTTCGCGCGGTAGCGGATGATCTTGATATATTGGTGGCATTTGATCAGGAGACCATTGATGTGAACTACAAGGAACTACACGATAAAGGTATGATTTTGGCGGATTCGAAATTTAATCCAGTCAAACCGGACGATACAAAGGCGGAGCTGTATATCGTGCCATTTACGGAAATGGCAACGGAACTTGGAACATCACTGATGAAAAATATGGTGGCTGTAGGAGCGACTTGCGCGGTCATTAATCTCGATGTTCAAGTATTTACAGGAGTCGTTCAAGAGATCTTTGGGCGTAAAGGTGAAGCGGTCGTTCAAAAAAATATGGAAGCTATTCAAGCAGGCTATCGTTATATGCTTGACCAATTAGAAGGCAAAGCCGGCGCACTGGAACTTCAAGCAGCGGATGGCAAACAGCGGATGTTTATGATCGGTAACGATGCGATCGCTCTAGGAGCACTCGCAGGCGGCGTCCGTTTAATGGCGGCTTATCCGATTACACCGGCCTCTGAAATTATGGAATATTTAATTGAAAAATTACCAGACGTCGGCGGAACGGTTATTCAAACGGAGGATGAAATCGCAGCAGCAACGATGGCCATCGGTGCGAACTATGGAGGCATTCGTTCATTCACAGCCTCTGCAGGACCGGGCCTTTCCTTAATGATGGAAGCGATCGGTTTAGCTGGTATGACAGAAACGCCACTTGTTGTCGTTGATACACAGCGTGGAGGTCCATCAACGGGATTACCGACGAAACAGGAACAATCTGATTTAATGGCGATGATTTATGGAACGCATGGGGAAATTCCAAAGATTGTCCTTGCACCAAGCACAGTGGAAGAAGCTTTTTTTGATACGGTCGAGGCTTTTAACTTGGCAGAGGAATACCAATGCCCAGTCATTATTTTGTCTGACTTGCAATTGTCATTAGGAAAACAAACGGTTGAGCCGCTTGATTATAGTAAAGTGGAAATTCGCCGTGGGAAATTGATTCAAGATGAACTGCCTGAAATGGAAGAGAAGACGTATTTTAAACGCTATGAAGTGACGGAAGATGGTGTTTCTCCTCGTGTGATCCCTGGCATGAAGCACGGCATTCACCATGTCACAGGTGTTGAGCATGATGAAACAGGTAAACCATCAGAGTCTCCATCTAATCGTCAAGCGCAAATGGATAAGCGTATGCGGAAATTGAATGATCTGAAGTTTAACACGCCAGTTTATAAAAATGCGAAACATGAGCAATCGGATTTACTACTCGTCGGCTTTAATTCGACTCGCGGTGCGATTGAGGAAGCGATAGACCGATTAGAGCAAGAAGGAATGAAAGTGAATCATGCGCAAATTCGACTGATTCACCCGTTCCCGACAGAAGAAATTTTGCCATTGATTGAATCAACAAAGAATGTGTTAGTGGTGGAAAACAATGCAACAGGTCAATTAGCTAATATTATTAAAATGAACGTAGGCCACCCGCAAAAAATTAAAAGTCTGTGTAAATACGACGGAAATCCATTCCAGCCACATCATATTTATACAAGCAGCAAGGAGTTGTTTTAAATGGCGACGTTTAAAGATTTTCGAAATAATGTGAAACCAAACTGGTGCCCAGGTTGCGGTGACTTTTCCGTACAGGCGGCGATTCAGCGTGCGGCAGCGAATGTAGGCTTAACACCTGAGAAGCTCGCAGTCATTTCGGGGATTGGATGTTCTGGTCGTATTTCTGGATATATCAATTCTTATGGCCTTCACGGCATCCATGGTCGAGCTCTTCCAATTGCTCAAGGGGTGAAAATGGCCAATAAAGATTTAACAGTCATCGCTTCGGGTGGAGATGGCGACGGTTTTGCCATTGGTATGGGTCACACGATTCATGCGATGCGCCGTAATATTGATTTAACTTATATCGTTATGGATAATCAAATTTATGGTTTAACGAAAGGGCAAACATCGCCGCGTTCTGCGGAAGGCTTTAAAACGAAATCGACGCCAAAAGGGGCGATTGAAAGCGCGCTTTCACCGATGGAGTTAGCGATCACAAGCGGAGCGACGTTTGTTGCCCAAAGCTTTTCAACTGATTTAAAAGAGTTAACAGCGATCATTGAAGCGGGGATCGCGCACAAAGGCTTCTCTATTATTAATGTATTCAGCCCATGCGTCACTTATAATAAAATTAATACGTATGACTGGTTTAAAGAACATTTAACAAAATTATCAACGGTTGAAGAGTATGACGCTTCCAATCGTGAATTAGCGATGAGTACGTTAATGAAGCATGACAGTCTTGTCACGGGGATCATTTATCAAAATAAAGAGAAGCCGTCTTATCAACAGCTTGTATATGGTTATTCTGATGAACCGTTAACTGTTCAAGATCTGAAACTAGAAGATGCTTATTTTGACAAGCTTGTGAAAGAATTTATGTAATGGAATGAAAAAGAGGGTGAACGAAAAGGTCGATGAATACGGACCTTTTGAGTGTCACCCTCTTTTTATTGAAAAAACAACCGATTTTTAACACTTTCATGCAGATTGAACTCGTCTAGTTGTTCTTTTTTTTGTTGTATTATATACTAAAATAATGTGTACGCATTACAAATGTATTTTCTTTTTGCTTAATTAATAGCAAAGGAAAGGAGAACTAAAATGAACGAAGAACAACGAAAGCATGGACAACAAGTGAATGAAAATAATCCAACGGACAAAAAATCCGAAAAGGATTATAGTAAATATTTTGAATCAGTATATCAGCAACCATCCTTAAAAGATGCTAAAAAGCGTGGGAAAGAAGAAATCCAATATCATAACGATTTCAAAATTGATGAGAGGTTTCGTGGACTGGGTGAAGGCCGCAAATTCTATATCCGCACATATGGATGCCAAATGAATGAGCATGACACAGAAGTAATGGCTGGGATCTTTTTAGCGCTAGGCTATGAAGCTACGGATTCTGTCGATGATGCGCATGTCGTTTTATTAAACACATGTGCGATTCGCGAAAATGCTGAAAATAAAGTGTTTGGCGAATTAGGTCATTTTAAAGCCTTAAAGCAACAGCGACCAGATTTATTATTAGGTGTTTGTGGATGTATGTCCCAAGAGGAGTCGGTTGTTAATAAAATTTTAAAAACGTATCAGCATGTCGATATGATCTTTGGTACGCATAATATTCATCGTTTGCCACAAATTTTAGACGAAGCTTATAAATCGAAAGAAATGGTCGTTGAAGTATGGTCTAAAGAGGGCGATGTCATTGAAAATCTTCCGAAAGTGCGCCGAGGCAATATTAAAGCTTGGGTGAATATTATGTACGGCTGTGATAAGTTTTGTACGTATTGTATCGTCCCTTATACACGAGGCAAAGAAAGAAGCCGTCGTCCAGAGGAAATTATTCAAGAAGTGCGTCATTTAGCGGCTCAAGGTTATCAAGAAATTACATTGCTTGGTCAAAATGTCAATGCGTATGGTAAAGATTTTGACGATATTCAATACGGCTTAGGCGATTTAATGGATGAGATCCGCAAAATTGATATCCCGCGTATTCGTTTTACAACAAGCCATCCACGTGACTTTGATGATCATTTAATTGAAGTATTAGCGAAGAAAGGCAATTTAATGGATCACATTCATTTGCCAGTGCAATCAGGTTCTTCGGAAGTATTGAAGATCATGGCGCGTAAATATAACCGTGAGCAATTTTTAGAGCTTGTTCGTAAAATTAAAGCGGCGATTCCAGATGTTGCATTAACAACTGATATTATTGTTGGTTATCCAAATGAAACAGAAGAACAATTTGAAGAAACGTTATCGCTTTATCGAGAAGTAGGCTTTGAAGCGGCTTATACGTTCATTTACTCTCCACGTGAAGGAACACCAGCGGCAAAAATGAAAGACAATGTTCCGATGGAAGTGAAAAAAGAGCGTCTACAACGATTAAATGCGTTAGTGAATGCGTCATCAGCTGAAGCGATGAAACCGTATAAAGGTCAAATTGTTGACGTATTAGTAGAAGGTGAGAGTAAGAACAACCCTGATATTCTCGCTGGTTATACGAATAAAAGTAAACTTGTGAACTTTAAAGGACCAAAAACAGCGATCGGAAAAATTGTTAAAGTGAAGATTACCGAAGCAAAAACATGGTCCTTAAATGGTGAGATGGTAGAAGAACATACAATGGCAGAGGTGAACTAATATGGCATTATATACGAAAGATGATATTTTAGCACGTGCGAAAGAGTTAGCCCACATGATTTCTGAAACAGAGGAAGTAGCCTTTTTTAAGGAAGCTGAAGCTAAAATTCATGAAAATCAAAAGGTGCGCGAAAAAATCGCTGGTCTAAAAAGCTTACAAAAACAAGCAGTGAACTTTCAACATTATGGAAAAACTGAAGCCTTAAAAATGGTAGAAGAAAAAATTCAAAAAATTGAACAGGAATTAGATGAAATTCCTGTTGTTCAACAATTTAAAGAGTCGCAAGTGGAAGTAAATGAAATTTTACAAATTGTCGCATCTGCTATTTCTAATACAGTGACAGATCAGATTATTGAATCAACGGGTGGAGATTTACTTCGCGGAGAGACGGGTTCTCAAGTGAAAAATAGTCAGCCAGGAAGCTGCAGCTAAATAGAAGAAACAATGGAAAAGAGACTTGTTGCTAAAAAGCACAGTCTCTTTTTCGTTTAAATAATTTTTATTTTCACTAGGCACATGTCTTGCTTTTAGTGCATAGGATAAATGGAGAACAAGCGAGGAGGTACGCTCGAATGGCAGAATATAGGGAGATTATAACCAAGTCGGTCGTTGCCAAAGGCCGTAAGTTTACACAGTCTCATCACACGATTTGTCCGCCGCATCATCCATCGAGCATTTTAGGCTGTTGGATCATTAATCATGAGTATAAAGCCAAAAAGGTCGGGAAAACAGTAGAAGTGCACGGCACGTATGACATTAACGTCTGGTATTCTCATCACGATAATACAAAAACATCAGTTGTCACAGAGAAGGTCGACTATAAAGATGTGATTAAACTGAAATATCGTGATGAAGATTGCTTCGATGATGATGAAGTCATAGCAAGAGTATTACAGCAACCAAATTGCTGTGAAGCTGTCATTTCGAAGCACGGAAACAAAATCGTAGTGCATGTAGAAAGAGAATTTTTAGTTGAAGTGGTTGGTGAGACGAAAATTTGTGTAGCCGTTCATCCGCATGGCTGTGATGATGACTGGGATTGTGATTTTGATGATGAGGATGACTATGAAAAATTGGATACATCATTTCTCGATGATGGACATCACCATTAATCATCCGTGCGGGCCGAAAAAATGGCCGGCACTTTTTTTCTGTTTCCATATAAGAGCTATGATATAATTATAATTTGAAAATAGATAGGCAATGTGGAAAGGGATTGGAATGTAATGAAGCAATATACCCCAATGATCCAACAATATTTAAAAGTCAAGGCAGAGTATCAAGATGCCTTTTTATTTTTCCGTTTAGGCGATTTTTATGAAATGTTTTTTGAGGATGCGACGAACGCGAGTCAATTGCTTGAAATTACGTTAACGAGCAGGGATGGAGGAGGAGTAGAAAAGATCCCGATGTGCGGCGTTCCTTACCATTCAGCTGCAGGCTACATCGAAAGACTAATCGAGCTAGGTCATAAAGTCGCTATTTGTGAGCAAACAGAAGATCCGAAACAAGCGAAAGGTGTCGTTAGACGTGAAGTCGTACAGCTGATTACCCCTGGAACAGTCATGGAAGGCAAAGGGCTTCAAGATAAAGAGAATAACTACTTAGCAGCGTTATGCTCATTCACTAACGAAACGTATGCGTTAGCGGCTAGTGATTTATCAACAGGAGAAAATAAAGTTACTTCTTTATCTTCATTAGATGAAGTAATGAATGAATTAGCTACTTTACAAGTGAAGGAAATTGTCATTGAAGCGAATCTTGACGGGGCGATTCAACGCCAACTGAAAGAGAGGTTATCCGTGACACTTTCTACGGAAGAGGGTAGCTCTGAACAAGAGGTCTTTCTTCCGTTAATGCAAAAGGTGAATCAATCAGAGCTTAGACAAGTTGTTTCTTTACTATTCTCGTATTTACATCGTACACAAAAGAGAAGCTTAGATCATTTACAGTCGGTTGAATCCTATCATGTCCATCAGTTTATGAGAATTGATCAATATTCGAAGCGCAATTTGGAATTAACAGAAACGATTCGCTCGAAAGGTAAGAAAGGTTCACTGCTTTGGCTTCTTGATGAGACGATGACGGCGATGGGCGGACGACTATTAAAGCAATGGATCGACCGACCGCTTATCCAAAAAGGTCAAATTGAAAGGCGCCTAACGATGGTGCAAACGCTCATTTTCTCCTTTTTTGAACGTCAAGAACTTCGCGAGCAATTAAAGGAAGTATATGATTTAGAACGTTTAGCTGGAAGAGTGGCTTTTGGCAACGTGAATGGGCGCGATCTCGTTCAGTTAAAAAAATCGTTACAGCAAATTCCGTTATTACAGCAAATTCTTTCGCAAATAAACAACGAAGAAATCGGTAAGTTAATGGACGATATCGACCCTTGTGAGGAGTTGACCGATCTTTTAGAAAGAGCGCTAGTCGATCATCCACCATTGACGATTAAAGAAGGCGGCATGATTCAGGAAGGCTTTCATGCAGAGCTAGATACGTATCGTGATGCCAGTCGCAACGGAAAAACGTGGATTGCCAACTTAGAACGTGAAGAAAAAGAGCGGACAGGCATTAAGTCTTTAAAGATCGGCTACAACCGCATTTTTGGCTATTACATTGAGATTACAAAAGCGAATTTGAACGCATTAGATGACAGTCGTTACGAAAGAAAACAGACGTTAGCGAACTGTGAACGGTTCATCACGCCAGAGTTAAAAGAAAAAGAAGCGATGATTTTACAGGCGAATGAAAAAATGGTGGAACTTGAATACGCACTATTTTTAGAGCTAAGAGAAAGCGTCAAGGAGTATATTCCGCGTTTGCAAAAGCTTTCGCATTTAGTTAGTGAGCTAGACGTTTTGCAATGCTTTGCGACTGTGAGTGAAATGCGCCATTATATCCGTCCAACGTTAACGAACGGACGAGAATTAGTTCTTGAAGATGGCCGCCATCCAGTTGTTGAGAAAGTGATGGATTCTCAACAATATGTGCCGAATGATTGTCAGATGAACGAAGCAAGAGAAGTGCTACTGATTACGGGGCCGAATATGTCCGGAAAAAGCACGTATATGAGACAGGTGGCGTTAACAGCGATTTTAGCTCAAATTGGCTGTTTCGTACCAGCCGCGAAAGCCGAGCTTCCTATTTTCGATCAAGTCTTTACGAGAATCGGAGCGGCTGATGATTTGATTTCCGGCCAAAGTACGTTTATGGTCGAAATGCTAGAAGCAAAAAATGCCATTACTCATGCCACGAATCAATCGTTAATTTTATTTGATGAAATCGGGCGTGGAACGTCTACGTACGATGGGATGGCACTTGCTCAAGCGATCATTGAGTACATTCACGATAAAATTGGAGCAAAAACACTGTTTTCAACGCACTATCACGAATTGACCGTGCTAGAAGAAGAATTAGCTCAATTAACAAATGTCCATGTCCAAGCGGTTGAACAAAACGGAAGAGTGGTCTTTTTGCATAAGATCAAAGAAGGAGCAGCCGATAAAAGCTACGGAATTCATGTAGCGGAGTTAGCTGAGCTTCCGAAAGAGTTAATCAAACGAGCGAATGAAATTTTAACGGGATTAGAAGAAAAGGGGCAGCAAGAAAGTAAACCGACTAATCATCAAGTAAAAGAAGAACAGGCAACGGTTAAAGTGGAAAAAGGAGCGGCTCAACTGTCACTTTTCCAAGAAGAAGTTGTACCTAAGCCTTCAGCAAAAGAAAGCAAGATCATTGATGAATTGAAGAAATTTGACTTGCTAGAAATGACGCCGTTAGATGCGATGAATGCTCTTTATGCATTGCAGAAAAAAGTCAAAAAATAACCGATGAAAGAGGGTGACGAAGATGGCGAAAATCATTTTATTAGATGACTTATTATCCAATAAAATCGCGGCTGGAGAAGTGGTCGAGCGCCCGGCTTCTGTTGTAAAAGAACTAGTAGAAAACTCAATTGATGCCAATAGCACAGTGATTGAAATCGATGTCGAGGAAGCAGGACTTGAAAGTATTCGAATCGTTGATAACGGTAGTGGTGTTGAGCCGGAAGATGTACTCACCGCTTTTGCCCGGCACGCCACGAGTAAAATTAAAGACGAAAATGATCTGTTCCGTATTCGCACCCTCGGCTTTCGGGGAGAGGCTTTACCGAGTATTGCTTCGGTTTCAGAGCTCGAAATGACGACGAGCACCGGAGAGGGAGCAGGTTCAAAAATCATCCTTTCAGGTGGCGTAGTGCAGGAACATATTCAAGCGAACAGTCGTCAAGGAACAGATATTAAAGTATCGGGCTTATTTTTTAACACGCCCGCTCGGCTAAAGTATATGAAAACAATTCATACTGAGCTTGGAAATATTACTGATGTTGTCAATCGACTAGCGCTAGCCCATCCGGAGGTATCTATTCGTTTGCGCCATAATGGCCGCGAGCTATTGCACACAACGGGAAGTGGCGATGTTAGACAAGTGTTAGCCGCCATTTATGGAGTCAATATCGCGAAGAAAATGGTTCCGTTAAAAGCTTCTTCACTAGATTTTGAAATCCACGGCTGGCTAGCTCTTCCGGAAGTGACAAGAGCTTCGAGAAACTATATGTCACTGATGGTGAATGGTCGTTTCATTAAAAACTATGGATTAGTGCGAGCGGTGTTAGAGGGGTATCATACCCTTCTTCCGATTGGCCGTTATCCGATTGCCCTCGTTAATATTAACATGGACCCGCTGTTAGTTGACGTCAATGTACATCCGTCTAAATTAGAGGTTCGCTTCAGTAAGGAGCAGCAGTTAATCGAGTTAATTACTTCGGCTGTCCAACAAGCCTTTAAAAAGGAAACATTAATTCCTAGTGCCGCTCCGATCCAAAAAAAGGTGCGAGTTGAATCCGAACAGCAAACGTTGACACTCGATCATCTGGACCCATCTCCAACACCGCAAATAGAAAAAACGAAACCTAGCTTTTCGTTTGTGGAAGAGAGAAAGCAACTAGAAAATGAGCCGGTGGATTCGTTCAATCAAGAACAAACAGAGAGTGTAGCCGCGCTTGTGATAGAGGAAGAACCTAGCTTTTTGATTCCTGATCATGGGCATGAAATAGAAGAAGCGGTAGTAGAAAGTAAGCACATTGACAGTCGTATTCCGCCGCTTTATCCGATCGGTCAAATGCATGGCACGTACATTTTCGCTCAAAACGAAAAGGGACTATATATGATCGACCAGCACGCCGCTCAAGAAAGGCTTAAATACGAGTATTTCAAAGAAAAAGTGGGACAAGTCGAAAAAGAGCTGCAAGACATGCTGGTGCCACTGACATTAGAATATTCAGCGGATGATTGTATCAAAATTTCACAGTATACAGAGCAGTTAGAAGAAGTCGGTATTTTCCTAGAGCCGTTCGGGGATCGAGCGTTCATTGTCCGCTCTCATCCGCAATGGTTTCCAAAAGGAGAAGAGCAAACGATCATCGAAGAAATGATCGAGCAGCTATTAGCGATGAAACAAGTCGATATTAAAAAGTTGCGGGAAGAAGCGGCGATTATGATGAGTTGCAAAGCATCGATCAAAGCGAATCATCACTTAAGACAAGATGAAATTCAACAGCTGCTTGATGACTTAAGGAAAAGCTCCGATCCGTTTACATGTCCACATGGTCGCCCAATTCTTGTTCATTACTCTACTTATGAGTTGGAAAAAATGTTTAAGCGGATTATGTGATTTCAATGTATAAAGAACCCTTGATATATAAGGGTTCTTAGTGCTTTGTTGGAGGATTTGACCACAATAATATCACTTTTTCACTTTCTCCGATCTGTAGCATAATTGTCGCGTCAGTATGTCTAAGATCATGAAATTTTATTTTTATATTTCTTTCACTACTTTAACCAGTTTTAAACTTTGTGTGCTACATTGACTTTAGGGGAAATAAGAAAATAGAACTATTGCAGATGGCACGCCGTATGCGGTGAAAGCCGCCCGTATGGTGTAGGCTCGTTATAAAACTGAGAGATAGAGAAGGTATAAGGCGAGAATAGCGGTAAAGTTGCACCAATTTTAAGTAGTTCATTGGATGGTTCTACCCTTTATATTGATTTTGACGAAAATGAGGAATGGAGAACGTCTATAGAAAGTATTGAATTCGCTATTGGGGTTGATTCAGGTATAATACCTCCGGAGTTCTATAACCTAGATGTTCCAGGTCGCATCATTATTAATGGTGCACCTCCATTTGAGATAAAATTCATTATTAAAGCAACTGACTATCAAGACAGAATAGTTATGGTAAATGAGGGGATTGAACCACCACCACTACCGTAACTTGACGAATTATAAGACCTCACCTATGGGTGGGGTTTTTCTTTCGTATTCGGAGCATACTGTGATATAAGCAAACACTGCTGGAGAGTAGGCGTTATTTTTTATGTTTAAGAAAGTTTGAGAGTTTTTTGAGAGTTTTTCATGTTAAATTGACTTCAGGGGAAATAAGAAAATAGAACTATTGCAGATGGCACGCTGTATGCGGTGAAAGCCGCCTGTATGGTGTAGGCTCGTTATAAACCGAGATAGAGAGAAGGATAAGACGAGAATAGCGTACCTAGAATTACTCTAAGTCCATCATTAAGAGAATCTAATGCTAATGATGGAAGTTTAGAATCTGGAATTTTATATGTTGATGTAGTAAACGGAACATTTGTACAAAATATTGGGAAGTATAATGGTACAGTTATAGATGGTTTGCCAAATGGATTTACTTATAATGTTGTACGTGAAAGTGATACACGTCTAAGATATGAGATAACTGGAAAAGCGAATGCCCATACATCTATTAATACTGTAACTAATATTGGAGTGAGAGTTGATAGGGATAGAATTAGCGGATCCAATCAATACAACTTTGGTACCAATCATATTACTATTATATTCAACGACTAAGACAATGCCAATTTTTTAAACTTATGTGGTACTTTGAACCTCACTATTTAAGTGGGGTTTTTTCTTACACATCAAGACAGTCATCCATCACAGTAAGAATCAAAGGGTTCTCCTCCCAGGCGTCGAATGATAAATGAGGGGGAGGAGATTCTACGATGAACAGAAACGTGATGAAAATCATTTTAACAGCTGTTGCGTTAGGAATGGGTGTAAGCACATTTGTTTTAAGTGTGTTAGGGGAAATAACTGTGAATAGTGCAATAAGTTTACTATCAATTGGTGTTATATGTTTAGCAATATTAAAGTTTCAAGAAAAGTAAATGATTTTTACATAGGCGTCCTTTAGGGCGTTCTTTTTATCTAGTTTTCTCATAATTAACACCACACTTTACTCCATTAATAGTAAATACATATGTTAAAATATAGAATGACAGGTTATTAATGAAGGATGTTACATATACAACAAGCAAAAAGGAGAAATCATGATCATTCGAAAACTATGGTTCATTGGCAGTATGCTCGTACTAGTAGTCCCAATCGGCTTATGCATCTATTACTATCAGCAAATAAAAGCAACCGCTGCTGAAAAACCTCCAGCCAATGTGGGGCATGTTATCGTACTAGGGGCGAAAGTCAATGGAACGGAAATGTCATTAAGTCTGCAATATCGGGTGAGTAAGGCATTAGATTATTTAAAAGAAAATCCAGAAGCGAAAGTGATTGTATCTGGCGGGCAAGGCTCTGGAGAAGATATAACAGAAGCGGAAGCGATGAAACGGTTTTTTATCGAAAATGGAATATCGAAGGACCACATATTAGTGGAAGACGAATCAACATCGACCTATGAAAATATCATTTTTTCCAAACAGAAATTTAACATAAAAGAAGCTGTCATCGTCACAAGTGATTTCCATCTATATCGAGCTAAAAAACTAGCAGAAAAACAAGGGATAAAAACATATCCGCTGGCCGCTCCAACACCGGAAATCACGAAAGTGCAAGCATACATAAGGGAATTTGCCGCGATCACTAAAATGTTTTTGACAGGAAAATAACAGCTAAAACGCAGTGGGAGACTAGCCCCACTGCGTTTTAGCTGTTAAATTGTTGATTCGCTAGTTTGCGATAAAGTGGGTGTTGCTCATGTAGTGTATCGTGTGTGCCTGTTCCGGTGATTTGCCCGCTTTCGATAACGACAATTTGATCGGCATTGACGATTGTCGATAGGCGGTGAGCGATGACGAGTGTTGTTCGTCCGCTCATTAATTGATCCAACGCTTTTTGCACAAGTCGTTCAGAGGCGCTATCTAGGTTGGAGGTTGCTTCATCAAGAAGCAAAATTTTCGGATTTCTCATAAAGGCGCGAGCGATGGCAATTCTTTGTCGTTGACCACCTGACAGCTTCATCCCGCGCTCGCCTACTTCCGTATCGTATTTGTCGGGTAAGCGTTCAATGAATTCATCGGCGTTAGCAAGCTGCGCCGCTCGTTTGACATCTTCCAACGACACTTTATTTTCCATCCCATAGCAAATATTTTCAAAAATCGTTCCTGACATAATCGGGCTTTCTTGTGATACATAGCCGATTTGAGTTCGCCAATCTGCTAGTTGAAACTCATCAATTGGGACATCTCCTAGTAGAATCTGTCCGTCATTTGGATGATAAAACTGTTCTAGCAAAGCAAATAACGTCGTTTTCCCACTGCCGCTCGGTCCAACGAAAGCCGTTGTTTTCCCAGCAGGTATATGAAGATTAAACCGCTTTAATACTGGCTTATCTCCACTATAACTAAATGACAAATCTTTCAGCACGAGATCCGTTGAAGCCTCTTTTACCGGACGGCCTGCATCTTCTGTTTCCATCGGTAAAGATAAAATTTCTTGGATTCGCTCTGTTGCACCCATCGCTTTTTGAAACGAGGTAAAGAAAGAAGCCATTTGACTAAATGGGATGACGATTTGAAACATGTAAATGATGATGGCGACAAGTGACCCAGCCGATAACTCACCAGATGCCACACGAACGCCACCGTAGCCAATTAAGACAACGAGAACAAGCATCATAATGACCGTCATGAAAGGGGAAATGATCGCTTGAATTCGCGCTTCTTTTAAGCCGAATTGAAATAAACCTTGGATGCGATTCGAGCCTTTTCTTTTTTCAATCGGCTCAGCGTTATAAGCTTTCACTAGACGAATGTCGGAAAGCACTCGCCCAAGATCTCCTGAAAATCCAGCCATTTCTTCTTGTGTGTTTTTGGAAATGCGATACATTTTTTGCCCTAATGGGACAATCATTAAGATGGCAAGTGGAACGGCAAGCAACATGATCACCGTCATTTTCCAATCGATGAATAATAGGATGACAACGGCTCCAATCACTGAGATAATCCCTGTAACAAAAGAGACGAGATGTTGTGTAATTAACGTTTTGACAATGTTTGTATCTTGTGTAATCCGGCTCATTGTCTCGCCCGATTCATGCTGATCAAAGTAATCGACAGGAAGAGTGAGCACTTGATTCCATAAGCGCTCTCGAATTGAGGAAACGACGTATTCACCGATATAACTCATCAAATAAAAAGAAAATCCACCTGAAACAGTTTGCAATAAGAAGCTACCAGCTAAAAAAACGATCACAGATGGCGGCAGTTGGTTTTGGGCGAGCCCATCTACTAAATTGCGGGTAAACAACGGAACAACTAATCCAGCAGCGGTTTCGAGGATGCTTAAAGTAAGCGCGACAACAATCAGCCATTTCGGAATGTTGCTCTGTGTGAATAATTGAAAAAAGGTTTTCCATTGTTTCGCACCATTATTCTTCTGCATGATTTTCTGTCTCCTTTTCCATGTAGTAAGTCATCACTTGTTCTAACCATTTCTCTTCTTCAGGTGAAAACGGGTTAGGAAACAGCCAAGGATCTAACGGGATATCTTCCACTGGTAATGTTTCTAGTGATGAAAGGCTTTCCCCTGTTAACTCTGTTGCCATTGCAAGTAATTCATGAACGAGCTTCTCTACTTGAGGGCTCATAAAATCAGAAAACATGACTCCTTTAAATCGAGAAAAAAGATCCATCATTTTTTTCTCATATTCCTCTTGATCCTCTTTCACTCTGTCATAAAGCTGTTCAACAAATTCTTCGGGCCAATAAGACTTCATCCATTCTTTATGCTCTTCTTCCATTTGCACGCTGTTAATAATGGAAGTGAAGACTTGTGGATCTAGTTTGTGGTTATGATCAATTTGTTCGATTGCTAAATTCAACAATCGAATGGAGTCATCTAGCTGCTCTCGTTTTTTCTTCATCATATTTCGTTGAAAGACAAGGGAATCTTTCATATCCCAATTTTCATTGCGAAGATATTTGGCTGTTTCATCAAGGGAAAATCCTAAAAACTTTAAAGAAATAATTTTTTGGAGCGTAGCAAAGTCTTCCTCTTTATACGAGCGATGACCAGCTGCGGTTCGCTCCGCTTTTAGTAGACCGATTTCATCATAGTATTGTAATGTTCGAGCGGATGTACCTGTCAGTTTACCAAATTCTCCGATTGTATATTTTTTCATCATTTCTCTCCTCTTAAAAGTAATTATTCTTATCATAAGACATCACGTAACGTGAAGGGCAAGAAGAAAGTAAAAAAATAGGCTATCAAAAAGTATTCTGTACGAATGTGTCTCGTTCGCTTACAATGGTGAGTAAACAATTGGAAAAGTAGTGAGGGTACATATGATACAAGTAAAGGAACAACATCGCTTTTGGATATTAGTTAGCATCGTGGCGATTTCTGGATTTAGTCAAGGAATGTTACTTCCGGTTATTTCTATTATTTTCGAGCAAGAAGGAGTGTCTTCTTCTTTAAACGGCTTGCATGCGTCGGCTCTTTATATTGGAATTTTATTCGTTTCACCTTTTATGGAAAAGCCGTTAAGGCAATATGGATATAAGCCTGTCATTATTAGTGGCGGGTTGCTCGTGATCATTTCTTTATTATGCTTTCCATTATGGAAGTCTTATTGGTTTTGGTTTTTGCTAAGATTGTTGATTGGGATAGGTGATCACACGCTTCATTTCGGTACACAAACGTGGATTACCTCGTTTTCGCCAGAGCATCGCCGTGGCCGTAATATTTCATTGTACGGTTTATTTTTCGGGGGTGGCTTTGCGCTAGGTCCGCTAATGACGAGCTTTATCAAGTTTAATGAAGCTTTGCCTTTTATCGTGTCGAGTGTACTTTGCTTATGTTGTTGGGGCTTTTTATTTTTGTTGAAAAATGATTTCCCGGAACAATCCATTCAAACGAATTCATTTATGGAGACGTTGAAACGTTTTCGAGAAGCTTCTCGTTACGGCTGGATCGCCTTTTTGCCGACTTTCGGGTATGGATTTCTTGAATCTTCATTAAATGGTATATTTCCGATATATGGTGTTCGTAATGATTTATCGATTCAGCAAATATCTGTTTTGCTAATGACCTTTGCTCTTGGAGGAATTATCTTTCAATTTCCGCTTGGGATGATGAGTGATAAATATGGGAGAAAGCGAGTGTTAGGAGCGATCTTAACAGTGGGATGTGGTTTGTTTTTCGTATCTAGTTTGATTATGGACCATTATTATGTTCTTCTTTTCATGTTGTTCGTTACAGGTATGGTCGTTGGCTCTACCTTTAGTACTGGGATTAGCTTTATGACGGATTTAATGCCGAAGCACTTGCTGCCAACGGGGAACTTATTATGCGGCATGAGTTTTAGTATCGGCAGTTTAACAGGTCCGTATGCAGGAGGACTAATGCTGCAAATGTTTGAGGAAATCAACTTTTTTATGATGATTAGCGTCATGTTTTTCTTTTTAGCAGCCTTATTTATGGTGTACAATTTTCAGCATACAGAAAAGAAAGTAACGAGTACTATAAAATGAAGGAGAATGTAAATTGAATTTTCATGGTCAAAAAATCTTGCCTGCTGTGCGAACGATGAAGGATTTTGATAAGATGCTAGATACTCCATTCGAGTATGGGGTGTTCCTTGACCTTCATGTCGGTATGGTCAAAAGTGTATTTGAATATGCCCAAAAACAAGGGAAAAAGATGTTTCTTCACTTAGATTTAATTCATGGATTAACGACAGATGAGCATGCTGTTGAATTTATTGCGCAATATGTGAAACCATATGGAATTATTTCGACGAAAGGAAATGCACTGATTAAAGCGAAGCAAAAAGGCTTGTATGCGACACAGAGAGCTTTTATTATTGACTCTAGCGCGTTGAATCGTAGCATTAAATTGATAGAAAAAGCAGATCCAGACTATATTGAAGTCTTGCCGGGGGTTGTACCGAAAGTTATTAAAACGTTGCATGAGCAAACAGGAAAACCGATCTTTGCCGGTGGGTTAATTGAGAAGCAAGAAGAAGTAGAAATGGCGCTCGAAGCAGGAGCGTGTGCGATCACGACCTCTAATCGAGAGCTGTGGAAGCTTTATTATTAAGCATATACTAAGCCTGTCCCTTTACTTGCGGGACAGGCTTAGTTAGTTATTCAAATAATGAGTAGTCTGGTAGTTTAATACCTCTAGCGGTTAAATTTTTCTCGATATCTTCAACGATTTGCTTTGCGACAGCTACTCTTGCATATTTTTTATCGTTACCAGGGATGATATGCCATGGTGCTGATTCGACATTTGTTTTTTCAAACATATCTTCAGCCGCTTTTTCATACTCCTCCCACTTTTCACGATTGCGCCAATCTTCATCGGTGATCTTCCAGCGCTTCAGCGGGTTTTGTTGTCTTTCAGCAAAGCGGTTCGCTTGTTCTTCCTTACTAATATGGATCCAAAATTTTGATACAATGTAACGGTCGTTTGTCAGTTCTTGTTCAAAATGATTGATCTCTTCGTAAGCACGTTTCCATTCTGTTTTTGTCGCAAAGCCTTCAATTCTTTCTACTAGTACTCTTCCATACCACGAGCGGTCGAAAATCGCAATTTGCCCATATTGAGGAAGTTTTCTCCAAAAGCGTTGTAAATAGTGGTAGCGCAGTTCATGTGGAGCAGGTGCAGCAATAGGGTGTACTTGAAGACCACGAGGGTCTAGCTTTTCAGTAGCACGTTTAATCGCTCCTCCTTTACCAGCCGCGTCCCATCCTTCCATTACAAGGATTAAGCCAATCTTTTCTTTAAAAAGTAGCTGTTGTAAGCTTAATAAACGCTGTTGATACAGTTTCAACTGCTCTTTGTACTCTTTCTTATTTTCTATCTTTTTTGTTAAATCTACTGAAGTGAAATATGTACTCATCTATCTTCGCTCCTTCTTTAATCATAGGAATATTATAACATTATACAGAGAGAAGTTCAAAAAAGCTCTTTTTTGTTAGAAAAACGTTGACAACGCTTTCAGTACGATTTAATATATAGCCAAGTTAATAATTTGTGAAAGAGAACATTGAGAATCACAACTGGATCCCGCGATAGGGGCGAGTTGTGTTTTTTTGTTCTCTTTTTTCATTTCATTTAGAAGGGAATGTATTGCCATGACTCCGTTTATGGGAGAATTACTCGGAACGGCTCTATTAATTATTTTAGGAGCTGGAGTGAATGCAAGTGTTAGTTTAAAAAAATCATATGCCCATGGATCGGGTTGGATTGTAATCGCTTGGGGATGGGGACTTGCTGTAGCGATGGCTGTTTATGCCGTCGGCCAGTTCAGCGGAGCTCATTTGAATCCAGCTGTTACGATCGGTCTCGCGTTTACAGGCGATTTTGCTTGGAGTGATGTCCCTTCGTATATTTTAGCGCAAATGATTGGAGCGATCATTGGATCAACGGTCGTTTATTTACATTTCTTGCCTCACTGGAAAGCGACAGATGACCCGGGAGTGAAGCTTGGTGTTTTTGCGACTGGTCCAGCGATCAAGCATTCATTTTCAAATTTAATGAGCGAAATCATCGGAACGTTTATTTTAGTCGTTGGTATTTTATCGATTGGAGCAAATGAGTTTACGGATGGCTTGAATCCATTTATTGTAGGGTTATTAATTGTAGCAATTGGTTTGTCTCTCGGTGGAACAACAGGTTATGCAATTAACCCAGCACGAGATCTTGGTCCGCGAATTGCTCATTTTTTATTACCGATTCCAGGGAAAGGTCAGTCAAACTGGGGATATTCATGGATTCCTGTGTTAGGACCTGTTTTAGGAGGTTCGTTAGGAGGGCTTTTCTATAAAGGTGCTTTTCAAGGGGATTTTGGTCTCGCTTTTTGGGGTGTATGCGCGCTGATCACCATTATTTTATTAGCGGCTTTGCTGTTAGATAAGGAAAAACAGGTAGGAACAAGCCGACTCGATGTGAGTAAATAAACATAAATGGAGGTTTCATAATGGAAAAATATATTTTGTCTTTAGATCAAGGAACAACGAGTTCAAGAGCAATTCTTTTTAATAAACAAGGAGAAATTGTTCATGCCGCTCAAAAAGAGTTCACACAGCATTTTCCGCATCCAGGCTGGGTGGAACATAATGCCAACGAAATTTGGGGAACGATTCTTGCTTGTATGGCGACAGTGCTTTCTGAAAATGGGGTTAGCCCTGAACAAATCGCTGGAATCGGCATTACGAATCAGCGCGAAACAACACTTGTTTGGGAGAAAGAGACGGGTCGCCCAATTTACAATGCGATCGTGTGGCAATCTCGCCAAACGGCAGAAATTTGCGAAGAATTAAAAGCTCAAGGACATGACTCTTTATTCCGTGAGAAAACGGGGTTGTTGATCGACGCTTACTTCTCCGGTACGAAAGTCAAATGGATTTTAGACAATGTAGAAGGGGCACGAGAGCAAGCTGAAAGAGGAGAACTCCTTTTTGGTACGATCGATACGTGGCTGATTTGGAAATTGTCTGGAGGGAAGGCACACGTCACGGATTATTCCAATGCGTCTCGAACATTAATGTACAATATTCATAGTTTACAATGGGATGATGAAATTCTCGACATTTTAAACATTCCAAAAGCGATGCTCCCAGAAGTGAAGCCTTCTTCTGAAGTATATAGCTTAACGGCTCCACATCATTTCTTTGGTCATGAAGTTCCGATTGCAGGAGCCGCTGGAGACCAGCAAGCGGCATTGTTTGGGCAAGCTTGTTATGAAGAAGGAATGGCGAAAAATACGTATGGAACAGGCTGCTTCATGTTAATGAATACAGGTGAAAAAGCAGTGGCTTCGCAAAATGGCTTGTTAACGACTATTGCGTGGGGCATTGATGGTAAAGTAGAGTATGCACTAGAAGGAAGTATTTTCGTCGCAGGCTCGGCGATTCAATGGCTTCGAGATGGGATGAGAATGATTAAGCAATCTCCTGATAGTGAAGAGTATGCGAAAAGGGTCGAGTCAACGGAAGGAGTCTATGTCGTCCCTGCCTTTGTTGGACTCGGAACGCCTTATTGGGATAGTGAAGTACGTGGTTCCGTGTTCGGGTTGACGAGAGGAACGACGAAAGAACATTTTATTCGTGCCACGCTTGAGTCATTAGCGTACCAAACGAAAGATGTGCTTGATGCGATGGAAATGGATTCGGGCATTTCCTTAAAAGCGCTTCGTGTCGATGGTGGCGCGGTGAAAAATGATTTCTTAATGAAATTCCAAAGCGATATTTTGCAAGTACCGGTGGATCGTCCAATTATTAATGAAACGACAGCGCTTGGTGCAGCCTATTTAGCCGGACTAGCTGTCGGCTTCTGGAAGGATCGCAGTGAAATTTCTGCCCAATGGAAGATCGAGAAAAAATTCCAACCGGATATGGAGTTAAGCCAACGAGATCGACTTTATCATGGCTGGCAAAAAGCGATTGAAGCAACTTTAGCTTTTAAAATATAAATAAGTATAGTATAATAGAGACAAGTTAATAAACTGTCTAGAGAATGAGAGAGACCTGTCTTCATAGCACCTGTTTTGCTATGTTTCGATAGGTCTCTTTTTGTGTTTTTATCGTCAAATAATGGAGGGAAATCATCATGAATTTTTCAAATTTACAAAGAAAAGAAATATTAAATCATTTACAATCAACAACCTATGATTTAGTGGTGATCGGTGGAGGGATTACAGGTTCCGGGATCGCTTTAGATGCAGCGACACGCGGCATGAAAGTAGCGGTAGTGGAAATGCAAGATTTTGCAGCTGGGACATCTAGTCGCTCAACGAAGCTCGTGCATGGTGGTCTTCGTTATTTAAAACAGTTTGAAGTGAAAATGGTGGCTGAAGTTGGAAAAGAGAGAGCCGTTGTGTACGAAAATGGACCTCATGTGACGACGCCAGAATGGATGCTTCTCCCGCTACATAAAGGTGGAACGTTCGGCAAATTTTCAACGGGTATTGGCTTAAGAGTGTATGACTTTTTAGCAGGAGTGAAGAAATCAGAAAGAAGAACGATGTTATCAGCTAATGAAACATTAAATAAAGAGCCGTTAGTGAAGAAGGATGGGCTAGTTGGTGGCGGCTATTATGTAGAATATCGAACAGATGATGCTCGACTGACAATTGAAGTGATGAAAAAAGCGGTAGCGGAAGGCGCGCTTGCCATCAACTATATGAAAGCAGAAGACTTCCTTTATGATCAGAAGAAAATCATTGGGGCTCAAGCGAAAGATTTATTGACAGGCGAAATGATCGATATTCATGCGAAGAAAGTTGTCAATGCCGCAGGGCCATGGGTAGATGCAGTACGGAAGAAAGACTACTCGGTTAATAATAAAAATTTACGATTAACAAAAGGTGTGCATATTGTCATTGATCAGTCGAAGTTTCCACTTCGTCAAGCGGTCTACTTCGATACGCCAGATGGTCGAATGATTTTTGCGATCCCTCGTGACGGTAAAGCGTATGTAGGGACAACGGACACGTTCTTTGATAAAGATACAGCCAATCCTAAAATGTTAGCTGAGGATAGAGACTATATTTTAAAGGCGATCCGTTACATGTTCCCTGAAGTGAAAGTAGAAGCAAGCGATGTGGAATCAAGCTGGGCAGGTGTTCGTCCGCTTATTTATGAAGAAGGAAAGGACCCTTCTGAAATCTCCCGTAAAGATGAAATTTGGGAAGGAGATAGCGGACTGATTACGATTGCTGGTGGGAAGCTGACAGGATATCGTAAAATGGCAGAAATGGTCGTGGATCTAGTTTCTCAACGATTATCAGCGGAAGAAGGCAAATCTTTTAAAGCTGTTCAAACGCTCCATATGCCGATTTCAGGAGGAGACGTGGGCGGTTCTAGCAATTTTGAATTTTTCATTCATAAAAAAGAAAATGAAGCGGTTTCTTTTGGTTTAACGAAAGAACAAGGAAGAAAGCTGACTCAAATGTATGGCTCCAACGTAGATGAATTGTTTAAGGTTGCCGCTACTAACGAGCAGCAAGCTTTACCGACAGATATTTATGCTCAAATTGTTTATGCGATCCAGCATGAGATGGTCGCGAAACCAGTGGACTTTTTCATTCGTCGTACGGGTGCCGTGTTTTTCAATATTGAATGGGCGAAAACATACAAAAAGGACATTATTCAACTAATGGCTGAACGGCTTGGTTGGGATGAACAAACAGCGACTCGTTATGAAGCGGAGTTAGATCAAGAAATTAAAGATGCCGAGACACCTGTAGAAGTACAACCATAATGACGTAAATAAAAAGAACGGTCTAATGAGTGAGTGACACTTTATTTTTGGATCGTTCTTTTTTATGTTTAGAAGTGAAAAAAGTGGTGAGAATGGATTATTATCCTCAACAAGTACTCAAACATATGATACGATAAGAAAAAAGCATAAAAGGCAGTGAAGAGATTGCAACATCGAGAAAAATTGATCGTGCTGATCGGTCCGACGGCCGTTGGTAAGACCGCTCTCAGCATTGAGTTAGCCCACCGCTTTAATGGAGAGATTATTAGTGGGGACTCCATGCAAATCTATCGTGGAATGGATATTGGCACGGCTAAGATTAAAGAAGCTGAAATGGAAGGGATTCCTCACCATTTGTTAAATATTAAAGATCCAGACGAATCTTTTTCAACGGCTGAGTTCCAAACGATTGTGCGAGAGAAAATCACAGATATTTCATCAACAGGAAAGTTGTCAATGATCGTTGGAGGAACGGGCCTTTATATACAATCGGTTATTTATGACTACCATTTTTCTGATAGAGGAAAGGACGATCAGTTTCGCTTAGAGTTGGAAAAGGAAGTGGACAGTCGCGGTAAACAAGCGCTGTATGAGGAGTTAGTGTCAGTCGATCCGGAGGCTGCTAATCATATTCATCCTAATAATGTTCGACGGGTGATTCGCGCGCTTGAAATTTATCGCACAACCGGAAAGAAGATGTCGGAGTATCAGGCAGAACAGCAGCCAGATCTTTTATATGATACCGTTATTATTGGCTTAACGATGGATCGCGCGCTTTTATACGAGCGCATTAACGATAGAATTGATCAAATGATGGATGAAGGATTGCTTGAAGAAGTCAAAGGCTTGTGGGATAAAGGGGTTAGAGAAGGACAAGCGGTTCAAGCGATCGGTTATAAAGAGCTATTTAGCTATTTTCGCAACGAAGTAACGTTAGAAGAAGCAGTAGAGCAGTTGAAACAAAATTCAAGACGATATGCTAAACGTCAATTAACTTGGTTTCGCAATAAAATGAACGTTCATTGGTTCGATCTGTCGGAAGAGGAAAGTAGATCGAAAAAAATTAACGAAATTTCGGATTTCATAGCAGGAAAGCTGCATTTGAAATAGAATTATACTAAAGTATAGATAGAAAGAGGAGGATTAAACATGAAACAAGGCATCAATATCCAAGATCAAATATTAAACCAATTAAGAAAAGACGCTACAATGGTTACTGTATTTTTGTTAAATGGATTTCAATTGCGTGGTTATATAAAGGGCTTTGACAATTTTACGGTATTATTTGAATCAGATGGTAAGCAACAATTAGTGTATAAGCATGCGATTTCTACTTTTGCTCCTCAAAGAAACGTACAAATTTCTTTAGATGATCAAGAATAAACAAATAGAGGCGTGTACATTTACTATGTACACGTTTTTTATTTGGTCAAAATCATGTAAAATAGATAGACAACTATGGTAAGGAGCAGATTACATTGGATTTGTTTAAAGTAGTATCAGTTATTAATGAATTTTTATGGGGATGGGTATTAATCATCTCTCTACTCGGAACGGGCGTCTATTATACGTTCAAATTGAAGTTTGTTCAGTTGACGCAAATTTCCCGTGCATTCAAAGTCGTGTTTAAAAAAAATGGGAAGAAGGAAAAAGGGCTTTCCTCTTTTCAAGCTTTATCAACTGCAGTAGCCGGACAAGTAGGAACAGGGAATCTTGCCGGTGTAGCAACTGCGATTGCAGCCGGTGGACCGGGAGCGATCTTTTGGATGTGGGTGAGTTCCTTTTTAGGAATGGCGACGATTTTTGCTGAAGCCGTGCTTGCCCAAAAATATCGTGAAGAACGAAATGGAGAATACCTCGGTGGTCCGGCCTATTATTTAGATAAGGGAGTCGGCAGTAAAAAGCTTGCGATCTTATTTGCTATTTTTATCATATTGGCATTAGGTTTTATTGGGAATATGGTGCAATCAAATTCTATCGCGGCGGGTTTTAAAGACTTGTTACCGATTCCGTCTATTTATATTGGGATTATTGTAGCTTTGTTTGTCGGTTTCGTCTTGTTTGGTGGAATTAAAAGAATAGCTTCTTTTGCAGAGAAAACAGTGCCTATTATGGCTATCCTATACATCATCGGAAGTATCATTCTACTCTTTCAATTTAAACATGAAATCATCCCAGTGTTTGAAATGATCTTTAAATCAGCCTTTCAATTAGAAGCAGCAGGCGGCGGAGTGCTTGGAGCGACAATTAAGGAAGCGATCCGTTACGGTGTAGCACGAGGTCTGTTTTCTAATGAGGCTGGGATGGGCTCCACTCCTCATGCTCATGCGACAGCGAATGTTCGTCATCCAGCGGAGCAAGGTTTAGTAGCCATTTTAGGGGTACTGATTGACACAATTATTATTTGTACAGTCACTGCATTAGTGATTTTGGTTTCTGGTGCCTATCAAACAGGTGAAACAGGGGTTGCTTTAACGCAACAAAGCTTTATCGCTAGCTTTGGTACGGCTGGACAAATATTTATTGCGATTTGTTTATTATTTTTCGCCTTTACAACGATTCTTGGCTGGGCTTATTTCGGAGAGCTAAATATCAAATACTTGTGGAAAGATAAAGGTGTAGTACCTTATCGGGTCATCGTGTTATTATTTATCGTGATTGGATCAGCCATTCATCAAGTGGACTTAGTTTGGGAACTGGCCGACTTTTTCAATGGTCTGATGATTATTCCGAACTTAATTGCCTTATGGTATTTACGCAAAACCGTTCACCAGTCCTTATTAGAATATAGAAAGTTATATTAATGAAAAGGCAGCTTCGGCTGTCTTTTATGTATGGTTTGCATTTTCCATGAATAGAATGGGGAGAGGGAAATTATTTCTCGGGAAAGCGCAAATTAAGACGTATTTCGACGAATTACGTCAAAGTGTATGGGGTGGTCAAGATGAAGCAGCCAATACGAATGAAAGAGAGTGGGCAAATTAAGGTTGTGCTGCATACAAAAAACGATCGTATCGAACAACAACCAACTCGCCAAGAGAAACCGTTTGAATGGTCGAATTCTAATGAACATGCCGTCTTAAAAAGTATTGAAAATGAATTAGATGCCTTAATAGGGCTTGATGAGTTGAAGAAGATGATTAGAGAAATATATGCCTGGATTTATATTAATAGAAAAAGGGAAGCTAGTGGCTTAAAATCTGGAAGTCAAGTGCTTCATATGATGTTTAAAGGCAACCCAGGAACAGGAAAAACAACGGTTGCTCGCATTATTGGCCGCTTGTTTTTCGAAATGAAAGTGCTATCTAAAGGTCATTTGATTGAAGCGGAACGAGCGGATTTAGTAGGAGAATATATCGGACATACCGCACAAAAAACAAGAGATTTAATTAAAAAAGCAATGGGAGGCATTTTGTTTATCGATGAGGCTTATTCGTTAGGAAGAGGTGGAGAGAAGGATTTTGGGAAAGAAGCGATTGATACGCTTGTCAAGCATATGGAGGATAAGCAAAATGATTTTATTCTAATTTTAGCTGGTTATCCAAAAGAAATGGATCATTTTTTCACCTTAAATCCAGGATTAGAATCTCGTTTCCCATTTGTTTTTCAATTTCCTGATTATGAGCCGGATCAATTGATGGAAATTGCCGAAAAAATTACAGCGGAAAAACAATATCAACTAAGTCCTGAAGCCAAAATCAAAATGCGGGAGCACTTTATGTTTATTAAAGAAAAAAATCCATCTTCTTTTTCAAACGGAAGGTACGTCCGAAATTTAATAGAAAAAGCGATGCGTTCACATGCCGTACGATTACTTAAAGAAAGCAATTATCATTACCAGGACCTAATGTTAATTCGTTCTTGTGATATTAGTTATTGATTGGTTGAATGAGCTAAAAAGGTCTGGCTTCATCAGTTCTATCGGTACAGTCAGACCTTTTATAGCCCATTATGACCTATTCCAAAAGAAAAAATAAATAAATAGTAGCATAAAAAGATAGTTTTAATTACTTATTATTTTTTATTTTCTGATAAATCATTTGTCAGTAATATGACGATTATGGTAATATACAGTTAAAGGATGGTCTTTATGACAAAAAAAACTTTGAAACAAAGAATTGTTGATACTTCTCTCGTCATGTTTGAGAAACATGGGTATCACGGAGTAACAGTGGATCAAATTGTGGAAGAATGTGGAACATCGAAAGGGGGATTTTATCACAATTTCAAGTCTAAAGACGAATTGTTGTACCACATCCATGATGTTTTTATTTCTTATGTGTTAGATCGAGCGAAAGAAGCATATGATAATTACAATACGCCTGTTTCTAGGTTATGTGCAATCATTATGTCTTTCACGAAAGTATTTGATCTTTATAAGCCACATATCACTGTTTTCTATCAAGAAAGTACGTATTTAAAAGGGGATTTTGAGCAACAGATTAACGAAAAACGAGATGCGTACCGAAAAGTGATTTTGCAAGTCATCCGAGAAGGGCAAGAAAGCGGCGATTTTCGTACAGAAGTGTCTGCAGAAATATCGACGATGGCGATCATTGGTATGGTAAATTGGACATACAAATGGTTTAAGAAAGACGGAAAATTAACAATGGAACAAATTGGGGAGATTTTTAACGATTTACTGATTCATGCTTTAATGACAGAACAAGGGATGAATGATCCAAATATTACAAAATACTTACTTAAAAGTCAGCCGGTGAATTGAAGCTGGCTATTAATTCGACAAAAAGAGACCGACTAGTCTGTACAATTTTTCATTATTTAAAACAAAGGGGGAGCAATAATGAACTTTGAATTAACGAAAGAACAACAAATGTTAAAAGAAATGGTGAAGGATTTTGCTGAAAAGGAAATTAAGCCTCATGCTCAACATTTGGATGAAACATCAGAATTTCGCTATGAAACATTTCAAAAAATGGCTGAGCTTGGATTGCTAGGTATTCCATTTCCTGAAGAATACGGCGGAGCAGGTGGAGATACCGTATCATACGCGATTGCTGTCGAAGAAATTGGTAAAGCTTGTGGCGGAACGGGCTTAAGTTACGCAGCAGCCATTAGCCTTGGAGCAAGCCCGATCTATTACTTTGGAACGGAAGAACAAAAGCAGGAATGGCTCGTACCGATGGCGAAAGGAGAAACATTAGGTTCTTTCGGGTTAACGGAGCCTAACGCTGGTTCAGATGCTGGTGGAACTAGAACGAAAGCGGTTCTAGACGGTGGTGAATACGTCATTAATGGCGAAAAGTGTTGGATTACGAACGCTGGTTACGCTCGTCAAATTATTGTAACAGCTGTTACAGGTAAGAGAGAAGATGGGAAAAACATCGTATCTGCTGTCATTGTCCCAACAGACACACCAGGGGTTACGATCTCTTGTAATTATGACAAAATGGGTGTTCGTGGATCCAATACTTGTGAAATTGTTTTGGAAAATGTCCGTGTGCCAAAGGAAAACTTGTTAGGTGATAGCAAAAAGGGATTCAGTCAATTTTTGTTTACGCTAGATGGCGGTCGTATTTCCATTGCAGCTCTTGCGGTAGGTATTGCTCAAGCAGCTTTTGAGAAAGCACTGCAATATTCAAAAGAAAGAGTGCAGTTTGGCCAATCAATCTCTAAATTTCAAGCAATTCAATTTAAGCTTGCTGATATGGCTACTGAAATTGAGTTGGCTCGTACGCTTGTACATAAGGCGGCTTGGTTGAAAGACCAAGGGAAACCGTTCGGTAAGGAAGCAGCGATGGCTAAGCTATTTGCCTCAGAAACTAGCTTCCGTGCAAGTAACCAAGCGATTCAAATTCATGGCGGATATGGCTACATGCGTGAATATGACGTTGAGAGGTATTTACGTGACGCTAAGTTGCTTGAAATCGGAGAAGGCACTTCGGAAATTCAACGATTAGTCATCGCTCGGCACCTAGGTTGCTAATTGAAAAGAGGGGGAAGGATGTTATGACGGAATTGATTCACCAAACTGTAGGGGAATTACTTACTGAAAAAGCTAAACAACTTCCACACCATGAAGCGCTTGTGTACTCTGATCGTAATCTGCGCTATACGTACAGTGAATTTGATGAGTTGTGTCGAAAAGCAGCAAAAGGATTAATGGCTCTTGGTATTGAAAAAGGGGAACATGCGGCTATTTGGGCGACAAATGTACCTGAATGGGTGACGCTTCAGTTTGCTACAGGCAAAATGGGGGCTGTTCTTGTCACAGTGAATACGAACTATCGAACAGCAGAGCTTGAGTATTTACTCAATCAATCTGAGAGTACGACATTAATTTTAATTGAAGAATATCGTGGGAATTCCTATGTGGATACCATCTATGAACTTTGCCCAGAGCTTCATACTTGTGAACCTGGAAAGCTACAATCGAAGCGACTACCACTGTTGAAAAACGTCGTCATTTTAAGTGAGAAAGAGTACAACGGTGCTTTTAATTGGACAGATATTTTAAACATGGCTGATCAAGTAAGTGAGGGCGAGTTGGACGAACGAACAAAATCCCTTGATCCTCATGAGGTCATTAACATGCAGTATACTTCAGGAACGACAGGTTTTCCTAAGGGAGTCATGCTGACACATAGCAATTTAATTAATAACGCCTTTAATATTGCCGGCTGTATGGAGTTAACGAAAGAAGATCGTCTTTGTATTCCCGTACCATTTTTCCATTGCTTCGGTTGTGTAATCGGGACACTTGCCTGCGTGACGGTAGGAGCGACGATGGTTCCTGTTCAAGAGTTTGATCCAGAAACGGTCTTGCAAACAGTAGAGAAAGAGAATTGTACTGCACTACACGGGGTACCAACGATGTTTATTGCTGAACTGAATCATCCGAATTTTCAAAACTATAACTTGTCACATCTACGAACAGGGGTCATGGCTGGTTCCAACTGTCCGGTAGAAGTTATGAAATCTGTGATGGATCAAATGAATATGACACAGATTACCATTTGTTATGGGCAAACAGAATCTTCACCAGTGATCACGCAAACTCGTGTGAATGATCCAGTTGAGCTTCGAGTAGAAACGGTCGGTCGTGCGCTTCCAGATGTCGAAGTAAAGATCGTTGACCCAACGACCAATCAAGCGGTTGCTTCGATGGTACAAGGAGAGTTATGCACGAGAGGCTATCATGTAATGAAAGGTTATTATAACAATCCTGATGCTACTCATGAAGCCATTGATGAAGAAGGTTGGCTTCACACAGGAGATTTGGCCGTAATGGATGAAACGGGATACGTTCGGATTACAGGTCGTTTAAAAGATATGATTATTCGTGGGGGAGAAAATATCTATCCGCGTGAAATAGAAGAATTTTTATACACACACCCAAAAATTCTTGATGCACAAGTAATTGGCGTTCCAGATACGAAATATGGTGAAGAAGTGATGGCGTGGGTTATTTTGAAAGAAGGAGAAACAGCGGATGTAGATGAGATTAAAGAATATTTCAAAGGAAAAATCTCGCGCCACAAAATTCCAAAACATATCGTATTTACGAAAGAATACCCAATGACAGCATCAGGGAAAATCCAAAAGTTTAAGCTACGAGAAGAATCACTTAGCTTATTATCATAGGGGAAGGGGCGGTCTAGATGTTCTCAAAAGTTATTATTGCCAATCGGGGCGAAATTGCACTTCGAGTCATTCGCACTTGTCAAAAGCTTGGTATTCAAACGGTGGCTGTGTATTCAGAAGCAGATGCAGACTCCTTATTTGTTCGACAAGCAGATGAAGCGTTTTGCATCGGAAAGCCTCCGGTCAATCAAAGCTATTTAAATGCGGATGAAATCATTCGTGTAGCGAAAGAAAGTGGAGCTGAAGCGGTTCATCCTGGCTACGGATTGCTTTCTGAAAATGCCACATTTGCGACAAAATGCATCGAAGAGGGACTGACTTTTATCGGCCCTTCACCAAAAATTATCGCTTCTATGGGAAGCAAAATCGAAGCTCGTAAAACGATGAAAGAAGCAGGTGTTCCGATCATCGAAGGCGTAGACGTTCCGCTTGAAAACGAAGAAGAAGCAAAAGCGGCAGCAGAAAGAATTGGTTACCCGTTAATGTTAAAGGCTTCTGCAGGTGGAGGCGGGATCGGTATGCAACTGATTCATTCTCCAGATGAACTTGGGAAAGCGTTTGAAGGGAATAAAAAGCGTGCTGAATCCTTCTTCGGTGACGGAGCGATGTTTTTAGAGAAATACATTCAAGAGCCTCATCATATTGAAGTGCAAATTATCGCTGATTCACATGGGCATGTCATTCCTTTATGGGAGAGAGAATGTTCGATTCAACGACGCAATCAAAAAGTAGTTGAAGAAGCACCGTCGCCTTTTATTAGCGAAGAAACGCGTGCGAAAATGCTAGATGCTGCCGTTAAAGCGGCTGAGCATATTGGCTACACAAACGCTGGAACGATTGAATTTTTAGTAGATAAAGAACAGAACTTTTATTTCCTTGAGATGAATACAAGATTGCAAGTAGAGCATCCAGTAACGGAAGAAATCACTGGCTTAGACCTTGTTGAAGAACAATTGAAAGTTGCAGCTGGAGAGAAGCTTTCTTTTACTAGGGAAGAGGTAAAGCGAAAAGGTCATGCGATTGAAGTGCGAATTTATGCGGAGGACCCGAAAACTTTCTTTCCTTCTCCAGGGAAGATCACGACTTTTAAGCTTCCGGAAGGGGAAGGCATTCGTAATGAGTGTGCCATCGAACAAGGTTCGCAAGTCACACCGTTTTATGACCCGATGATCGGCAAATTAATTGCTTGGGGCGAAACAAGACCAGAAGCTTGTGAACGTTTAAAGCAAGCGCTTGAAGACTATGTGATCGAAGGGATCAAAACAAATATCCCGATGCTGATTCAAACGGTCAGTCATGAACAATTTTTAACAGGATATACAACTACTCAATTTGTTAATGAATATTATTTGCCAGAGTTAACATCAGCAAAATAAGGAGGAATTTTATATGACAACAATCCAGGCAAGTATGGCAGGGAATGTATGGAAAGTGTTAGTGAGTGAAGGTGATGAGGTAAAAGCTGGACAGGATGTCGTTATTTTAGAATCGATGAAAATGGAGATTCCGATCGCTGCTGAAGAAGACGGGAAGGTTCAGAAAGTTCATATCCAAGAAGGAGATTTCGTGAACGAGGCAGACGGACTAGTCGATATTGAATAGGAGGCGGATGGTTTGAAACTGCCGAACAAAGTAACGATTAAAGAGGTTGGACCGCGTGATGGGCTTCAAAATGAACCCCATCACGTGAGTACAGAAAATAAAGTCGCGTGGATTAATCAATTGTCAGAAAGTGGTCTTTCTTATATTGAAGTGACTTCTTTCGTTCATCCGAAATGGATTCCGCAGCTAGCAGATGCTTCTGACGTATTATCTGCTATCAAGAGAAAGCCAGGCGTTACATATGCGGCTCTCGTGCCTAATATGAAAGGACTAGAAGCCGCCCTGAAAGTTGAAGTGGATGAAGTCAGTGTCTTTATGTCAGCGAGTGAATCTCATAATAAAAATAATATTAACAAAACCATTGATGAAACGTTTCCTGTGCTAGAAGAAGTCGTTAACGAAGCGAAAGCGGCAGGAAAAACGGTTCGTGGCTATTTATCGACTGTCATTGCTTGTCCTTATGAAGGTTTGGTGAATCCGGATCAAGTAGTCAAGGTAGCTGATCGACTCTTTTCAATGGGCATTGATGAATTATCTTTAGGTGACACTATTGGAGTAGGAGTACCAACTCAAGTTGAAAGATTACTAGAAACGATGCTGCCTGTTTTTAAAGCGGATCAATTAGCGATGCACTTTCATGATACGCGTGGAACGGCCTTAGCTAATGTTCTTAAATCGTTAGAGATGGGGATGACGACATTTGATAGTGCGCTAGGTGGGCTTGGTGGTTGCCCATATGCTAAAGGTGCTTCTGGGAATGTAGCGACAGAAGACCTGCTCTATATGCTTGATGGAATGAACATTGAAACAGGAGTAAATATGGAAGAGCTATTACAAGCTGGACAGCTATTAGAGAACATATTAGCGCGTCCACTTAATAGTAAACAAATGGATATTTGCAGAAAATCGTGAAAGGGGTGAGCCGTTTGAGTGAAACGATTGGATTTGAAAAAAGAGACGACGGAATTGCGATCGTTACGTTGAATCGATCAGATGCAGCCAATGCCTTGTCTAAGCAGCTTTTATACGATTTACATGATACTTTGCATCACATTAAGCATGATCGCGATGTTCGTGCCGTCATCATCACGGGTGCGGGAGAAAAGGCATTTTGTGCTGGTGCTGACTTAAAAGAACGAAAAGGTATGTCCGATTCAGAAGTGAAACAAACGGTTGCTTTAATTGGGTCGACGGTGAATGAAGTCGAAGCATTGCCGCAGCCTGTCATTGCTGCTATGAATGGCGTCGCTTTTGGTGGAGGACTGGAATTAGCATTAGCTTGTGATGTTCGTGTCATTTCAAAGGATGCGAAGCTAGGGTTAACTGAAACGTCGCTCGCGATTATTCCTGGAGCGGGTGGTACCCAAAGATTGCCAAGATTAATTGGTCTTGGGAAAGCGAAAGAACTGATTTTTACGGCGAAGCGTCTCGCAGCTGATCAAGCCGAACAAATTGGGCTGGTGGAATATGCTGTACAATCAGCCGATGTGATGGAATGGTCGTTAAACTTAGCGAAACAAATGGTCAAAAATGCACCACTTGCTTTAATCCAAGCTAAAACAGCGATCAATAACGGTATGCAAGTTGGACTTGCGACTGGACTTGAAATCGAAAAGCTTGCTTATAACTCGTTAATACCTACGGAGGATCGTTTGGAAGGGTTACGAGCTTTTGCTGAAAAACGTCCACCAGTATATCAAGGAAAGTGAGGAGAAGCAGTGATGAACGAAACAGAAATGAAAACACCTTATGAGGAAAGAAAAGAATCCGTCTTAAAAGGTGGATTAGAGAAATATCATGAGAAAAATAAAGAGCAAGGCAAATTATTTGTTCGTGACCGTCTTCGTTTATTGTTCGATGGTGATCTTCAAGTAGAAGATGGCATGTTTGCCAACGTCATGGCTGGCGACTTACCGGCAGATGGAGTAGTGACGGGTATCGGTAAGATCAATGGTCGTACCGTTTGCGTCATGGCCAATGATTCAACAGTGAAAGCTGGATCATGGGGCAAACGTACAGTAGAAAAGATCATTCGTATTCAAGAAACAGCTGAAAAGCTTCGTTGCCCAATGCTGTATCTTGTCGATTCAGCAGGTGCACGTATTACCGATCAAATTGAAATGTTCCCAGGAAGACGAGGAGCAGGCCGAATCTTTTATAATCAAGTGAAAATGTCTGGAAAAGTTCCTCAAATCTGTTTATTGTTCGGTCCATCTGCTGCTGGAGGCGCTTACATCCCGGCCTTTTGTGATATCGTTGTTATGGTAGAAGGAAATGCGTCAATGTACTTAGGTTCTCCACGAATGGCTGAAATGGTCATTGGAGAAAAAGTTACGCTTGAGCAAATGGGCGGTGCAAAAATGCATTGTTCGGTTTCCGGCTGTGGAGACGTATTAGCTAAAACAGAAGAAGAAGCGATTGAGTATGCTCGTAAATATTTAGCTTATTTCCCAGAAAATTATACACAAAAGCCAGCTCCTGCTTCACCAAAAGCTCCAGCAGCTTTTGAAAAGACGATCGAGGAGCTCATTCCAAAAAATCAAAATGCGCCTTTCGATATGTATCAACTGATCGATCGCTTAATTGATGAAGATAGTTTTTGTGAAATTAAGAAACTATTTGCATCAGAACTGATTACAGGGTTAGGCCGAATCAATGGTCAGCCGATCGGAATTATTGCCAATCAACCGCGTGTAAAAGGCGGCGTATTATTCCATGATTCCGCCGATAAAGCAGCTAAATTTATTAGTTTATGCGATGCTTTCCATATTCCGTTATTATTCCTTGCCGATGTCCCAGGGTTTATGATCGGTACGAATGTTGAAAAAGCAGGGATCATCCGCCACGGAGCGAAAATGATTTTTGCGATGAGTGAAGCAACAGTGCCTAAAATGACCGTTATTGTTAGAAAAGCATATGGTGCCGGACTTTACGCGATGGCAGGTCCAGCTTTTGAACCGGATTGCTGTATTGCGTTGCCGACTGCACAAATTGCCGTAATGGGTCCAGAGGCAGCGGTGAATGCGGTATATGCGAATAAGATTGCTGCTCTTCCGGAAGAAGAACGTGCAGCCTTTATTAATGAAAAACGCGAAGAATATAGAAAAGACATTGATATTTATCATTTGGCATCAGAATTGATCATCGATGATATCGTTGAGCCGAATAAGCTTCGTGATGAGCTATCTGTCAGACTAGAAGCTTACATGTCGAAATATTTAAATTTTACTGATCGCAAGCATGGGGTCAACCCAGTATAAGAAAAGGGGGGATAAGGCGTGAAGAAAATCTACACAGATGCGAATGAAGCGGTCTCCGAAATTAAAGACGGAATGACGTTAATGGTTGGTGGTTTTGGTTTATGCGGCATTCCTGAACACTTAATTCAAGCCCTTGCTCGTTCAGGAGCAAAGGATTTAACGGTGATTTCCAATAACTGTGGTGTTGATGATTGGGGACTTGGACTGCTATTAAGAAACAAGCAGATTAAGAAAATCATCGGCTCATACGTTGGGGAAAATAAAGAATTTGAACGGCAAATGCTTGCAGGTGAAATTGAAGTCGTATTAACACCACAAGGAACTTTAGCGGAAAAAATTCGTGCCGGCGGAGCAGGTATTCCAGCGTTTTTCACTCCGGCCGGTGTTGGAACGCCGATCGCCGAAGGGAAAGAAGTGCGCGAGTTCAATGGAAAAGAATATTTGCTAGAAGAAGCTTTAGTGGCTGATGTCAGCTTAGTCAGCGCTTATAAGGCTGATCGCATGGGAAACCTTATTTATAATAAAACAGCTCGTAACTTTAATCCGATGATTGCCGCAGCTGGCAAGGTGACGATTGCGGAAGTGGAGGAAATTGTGGAAACAGGTGATCTAGACCCTGATTCTATTCATACTCCTGGTGTTTATGTGCAAGCGCTTATTCAAGGAGAGCAAGAAAAACGAATTGAAAAAAGAACCGTTCGTACGTAAGGAGGGGAAAACATGAATAGTAGAGAAAAAATTGCAAGGCGTGCAGAAAAAGAAATTGAAGATGGCAACTACGTAAATTTAGGGATCGGGATACCAACTCTTGTCGCTAACTATATTTCTGATCATAAACAAGTCGTTTTGCAATCAGAAAATGGTTTGCTCGGTATCGGCCCTTATCCTGAAGAAGGGCAAGTAGATCCCGATTTAATTAACGCCGGCAAAGAAACAGTAACGGCGATCCCAGGTTCATCATTTTTTGATAGTGCCGAATCCTTTGCGATGATTCGTGGCGGACATATTGATGTAGCCATTCTCGGTGGGATGGAAGTCTCTCAAACTGGCGATCTAGCTAATTGGATGATTCCAGGCAAAATGGTCAAAGGAATGGGCGGTGCGATGGATCTTGTTCATGGTGCAAGGAAGATTATTGTGATTATGGATCACGTCAATAAGCATGGGGAATCTAAAATCCTAAAAAAATGTACCCTTCCGCTTACCGGAAAAGGCGTCGTTCAACGAATCATTACCGACCGTGCCGTCATGGACGTAGAAGGATCGCATTTGAAGTTGGTTGAAGTGGCGGCTGGTTACTCAGTTGAGGATATTTTAAACTGTACAGAAGCAGAAATATCCGTGGCTAGTGATGTTGTATTAGATGCTTACTAAAAATGTAAAAAAAAGAGGGGGGTTCCCCTCTTTTTTTCAGTGATGAAGCGCTCTTTTTGGCAACTTCCATTGAAACTTATAAGACGCTATGCGCAGACAAGTGATGAGAAGAAATAATGTAATTAAACCAGCTAGAGAATTGACTAAGTTTAGGCCGATGAAAGCACCGGCTAAAGCAGCCCATACACCATATATTTCATTATGTAGTAATGCTGGTTTTCGTCTTGCTAATATGTCACGGACGAGCCCGCCTCCACTTCCAGTTAACACCGCTGCTACAATAACAGCACTCAGTGGATGAGACATATTAGCTGCGTATAAAGCCCCTTGAATAGCAAAAGCAGATAAGCCAATCGCGTCAAAAAAATTCCCCCAAATATGCCAATGCTTTAATAGATTGTTAGGAAATAAGATCACGGCTGTAATTGATAGTGAAGCAACTTGAAAAAAGTCTCCTTGCTCCCAGAGAGCGGATACAGGTATACCAATTAACAAGTTGCGAATGGCTCCTCCGCCAAATGCAGTGATCATCCCTAGTATATATACCCCAAATAAATCATACTTCTCTTCCATCGCTACAATTGCTCCCGAAATAGCAAACGCAATCGTGCCGAGAATAGTGAAAATATCCCAAGTCATCCCCATTGTTTACCCCTTTTATATGGAAAATAATTTACTAATAATTCATTATATTATGAATCGATATTAAATACTAGTTCCTATCCAAAGGCTTTTCTTTTTCTCCTCATAGTTTTTTGATGGTATTTTTGTTAAGATGAAGGATAGAACATTTGATGAAAGTAGGAAAATCATTGGAAAAAAATGAACAAGAAAAAGTGATCCTTGTCGGCTGTCAGCTAAATAATAGCGATGACATTCATTTTTTTTACTCGATGGATGAATTAAAGTCGCTGATAGGAACAGCCCAAGGGAAACCGGTTGCTACATTGACGCAAAAAAGAGAACGAATTCACCCGAGTACATATATAGGAAAAGGAAAAGTTGAGGAACTTCATCGACTAGAAGAAGAGCTTGAGCCGGATTTAATTATTTTTAATGATGAATTATCTCCTAGCCAAATTCGGAATCTATCTGCTCAATTAAATGCGCGTGTCATCGATCGAACACAATTAATTCTCGATATTTTTGCGAGACGAGCCCGTTCAAAAGAAGGAAAGTTACAAGTGGAGCTGGCTCAACTTCAATATTTGCTTCCGAGACTTGTCGGTCAAGGGATTGCTCTTTCACGCTTAGGTGGAGGGATTGGGACAAGGGGCCCTGGTGAAACAAAATTAGAAACCGATCGTCGGCATATTCGAAGACGGATTGATGAAATTAAACGCCAGCTAAAGGTTATCGTTGAGCATCGGGAACGGTATCGAGGTCGTCGCAAGAAAAACAAAACGTTTCAAATCGCTCTAGTGGGATACACAAACGCAGGTAAATCGACGTTGTTTAATCGATTAACTGCCGCCGATTCTTTAGAAGAAAATCAATTATTTGCCACGCTTGATCCGATGACGAGGAAGTTTATTTTACCGAGTGGGTATCAAGTGATATTGACGGATACGGTTGGGTTTATTCAAGATTTGCCAACGACTTTAGTGGCAGCATTTCGCTCGACTTTAGAGGAAGTCAGAGAAGCGGATTTGCTTCTTCACGTCGTTGATAGTTCTAACCCCGATTATACGCAGCATCAAACAACAGTAAGAGAGTTGTTAAAACAATTAGAGATGGATCATTTGCCGGAATTAACGGTGTATAACAAAAAGGATATGGTTCATCCGGAGTTTGTCCCTTCTTCGCACGCAAAGCATTTGCTGATCAGTGCTTTAAGTCTGCAAGATCAAGAGAAATTGAAGCAGCAAATAGAAGAAGTAGTCAAACAGCAAATGAGTATATATTATGCTCGTATCCCTGCTTATGAAGGAAAGCTGTTGGCTCAGTTAAAAACGGAGACAGTGCTAGAAGAGACAAGCTTTGAGGAAGAGGATCAAAAATACGTAGTAAAAGGTTATTCGTTTGTTGATCACCCGATTTTTGGAGAGATCAGTCAATATACATTACACGATTAAGGGAGAGTATTATGTTTGATTTATTAAAGCATGGACAGAAAATACAACCAATGGTAGAAGAAGTAGAACGTCAAATTAGTGAGGTTCACCGTGCCATTGAGCAGCAAGCGGAAAGCAATCAGTTTCGCGTATTGCGAAGCTTTCAAAATCACCAAGTTAGCGACTTTCATTTCACGCCTTCTACAGGTTATGGGTATGACGATACTGGCAGAGATACACTTGAAAACATCTATGCGGAAGTATTTGGTGGGGAAAGCGCACTTGTCAGGCCGCAAATTATTTCAGGCACTCATGCGATTTCGATTGCGTTATTCGGCGTATTAAGACCGGGGGATGAACTTCTTTATATTACAGGAAACCCATATGACACACTTGAAGAAATTGTCGGCATTCGCGGGAACGGAAATGGCTCGTTGAAAGAGTTTGGTATCGGTTATCGAAGTGTACCGCTACTAGACAATGGCTATCCGGATTATGAGGCGATTAAAGTAGCCATTCAACCAAATACAAAAATGATTGGCATTCAGCGTTCAAAAGGGTATGCCATTCGTCCTTCCTTTACGATCGATAAAATAGCAGAGATGATTCGTTTTGTGAAAGAAATAAACCCGGAAATCATCGTGTTTGTTGATAACTGTTACGGTGAATTCACGGAGGACCGCGAGCCTTGTCATGTCGGCGCAGACTTAATGGCAGGTTCTTTAATTAAAAATCCAGGGGGCGGCTTAGCGAAAACAGGCGGTTATCTTGCGGGGAAAAAAGAAGTGGTAGAAAGCTGCTCATATCGCATGACCTCTCCAGGAATTGGAGCGGAAGCGGGGGCGAGTTTGTATAGCTTGCAGGAAATGTATCAAGGTTTCTTTTTAGCTCCTCACATCGTGGCACAAAGTTTAAAAGGCGCGGTGTTTACGGCTGCGATGCTTGAAAAGCTCGGAATGAAGACGATGCCGAAATGGGATGCAAAAAGAACAGACTTAATTCAAGCGGTAGAGTTTAATGATCGCGATAAAATGGTTGCGTTTTGCCAAGCGATTCAATTTGCTTCGCCTATCAATTCTCACGTCACGCCTTATCCGAGCTACATGCCAGGGTATGAAGATGATGTTATTATGGCAGCTGGTGCTTTCGTTCAAGGAGCGAGCATTGAATTATCGGCAGATGGGCCATTGCGTCCTCCTTACGCAGCTTATGTACAAGGTGGATTAACATACGCCCATGTGAAAATTGCTATATGCAGTGCGATCGATCATTTAATGGAGAAGAATTTAATATAATCCATCACCAAGCTAATCTCAACAGATATGTTATGAGATTAGCTTTTTTTAAAAAATTTCATGTAAGAAAACCTAACATGCGTTTGACAATTATTCTAACATCGTATATAATTTTCAACAGAAAGAGAAAGGGGGATCAAGATGAGTAGTCATATTAGGCGTTCGATGCCGCTTTTTCCAATAGGGACAGTGATGAAATTGACTGATTTGTCCGCTAGGCAAATTCGCTATTATGAAGAACATCAATTGATTCAACCGGAACGAACAGATGGGAATCGTCGTCTCTTTTCTTTGTACGATATTGATCGCTTATTAGAAATTAAAGATTTAATTGACCAGGGGATCAATATCGCAGGAATAAAGAAAATTCTGCTAGATGAAAAACAGTTTGAACCACATCAGGATTCAAAAGAACAAGGAGAAGAGCAGAAAAAGAATTTCACAGATGAGGAGCTAAGAAAATTGTTGCGTAAAGAGTTAATTAATGCGGGACGTTTTCATCGAAATGGGCATCCTTATAGTGAAAGGAACCGCTTTTTTCATTAATCTTTTGATATAAACTTGTAGTTAAAAATGAGGAGGAATTATTTTTTATGGGAAAGTATACTCGTGAAGACATTATGAACTTGGCAAAAGAAGAAAATGTTAAATTTATTCGTTTGCAGTTCACAGACATTTTAGGGACAATCAAAAACGTGGAAATCCCTGTTAGCCAGCTAGAAAAAGCTCTGGATAATAAAATGATGTTTGATGGATCTTCTATCGAAGGATTTGTACGAATTGAAGAATCTGATATGCAACTTTATCCGGATCTTGACACATGGGTAGTCTTCCCTTGGACGGCAGAAAAAGGAAAAGTGGCTCGCCTCATTTGTGATATTTACAAGCCTGATGGAACTCCATTCGAAGGAGATCCGCGAAATAATTTAAAAAGAATTTTAAATGAGATGAAAGAATTAGGGTTTTCTAATTTCAATCTAGGACCAGAACCAGAATTTTTCTTGTTTAAACTAGATGCGAATGGTGAACCAACTCTTGAATTAAATGATAACGGTGGTTATTTTGACTTAGCTCCGACAGATCTTGGTGAAAACTGCCGTCGTGATATTGTATTAGAATTAGAAGAAATGGGATTTGAAATTGAAGCTTCTCACCACGAAGTAGCTCCAGGTCAGCATGAAATTGACTTCAAATATGCAGATGCTGTAACGGCATGTGATCACATTCAAACGTTCAAGCTAGTTGTTAAGACGATTGCTCGTAAACATGGCTTACACGCGACATTTATGCCGAAACCATTATTCGGAGTAAGTGGTTCGGGTATGCACTGTAATATGTCTTTATTCACAGAAGGAAAAAATGCCTTCTTTGATGAAAATGGCGAGCGTCAATTAAGTGAAACAGCGTACCAATTTATTGCAGGTACAATTAAGCATGCGAAAGGATTTACAGCAGTTACAAACCCAACGGTTAACTCTTATAAGCGTTTAGTTCCAGGATACGAAGCACCTTGTTATGTCGCTTGGTCTGGACAAAATCGTAGTCCGCTTATTCGTATTCCAGCTTCTCGTGGCATGAGTACACGTGTGGAAGTACGTAGTGTAGATCCAGCAGCAAATCCGTATTTAGCAATGGCGGTTCTTTTACAAGCTGGTCTAGACGGTATTAAAAATAAAATGACACCTCCTCCAGCGGTTGATCGTAACATTTATGCGATGAACCAAGAAGAGCGTGCACAAGAAGGTGTAGAAGACTTACCGTCGACACTTGCGGAAGCTCTACAACTCTTGAAGAAAGATGAAGTAATTCAAGCAGCTCTTGGGGCTCATATTTTAGAGCATTTCATCGAAGCGAAAGAAATTGAATGGGACATGTTTAGAACTCAAGTTCATCCATGGGAGCGCGAACAGTATATTCAAATGTATTAATTAAAAAGTCAGGGTTGTCCCAAAAGTCATTTCAATGACTTTTGGTGACAGCCCTGTTTTCGTTACTTTTTATTATGCTCCAACTAGTTGGCGATCATATAGTTTTTCGACAAACACAGCGTGCCAAATCATAAAGATCAGAACCGTCCAGATTTTGCGACTGTAATCTCCTTTGCCTTGGCAATGATCATCTAATAACTGTAGAACATATTGCTTATTGATCAGGTGATCAGTTCCGCTCGTCTTAATGATCTGAACCGCCCAATCATACATTTCATCCTTTAACCAATGTCTGATTGGAACAGGGAATCCTAATTTTTTTCTATTTAACACATGGTCTGGCACAATCCCTTCAGCCGCTTTACGTAAAATATATTTGGTTGTACCGTTAGCGGTTTTCAATTCGGTAGGGATTTGGGAGGCTACTTCAAATACCCGCTTATCTAGAAAAGGTACTCTCAGCTCCAACGAATGTGCCATTGTCATACGGTCAGCCTTTAATAAAATATCGCCGCGCATCCACGTATGAATATCAATATATTGCATGCGATCTACATCATCATAACCGATCGTTTCATTATAGAATGGTTTAGTAATGTTCGTGTAGTCCATACCAGATTGATAGTTTGGTAGTAAAATTTGCTTCTCCTGCTCCTCGAACATTTTGGCGTTTCCGATATAGCGCTCTTCCATCGGAGTGACTCCCCGTTCAATAAAGCTCTTTCCTTTCGTTCCCTCAGGCATCATTTGTGATACTTTCTTAAGAAGCGCTTTAAACATAGAAGGTATGTAGTTAAAGAGCTTTAATGATTGAGGTTCACGATAAATATTATAGCCGCCGAATAATTCATCCGCACCTTCCCCAGATAACACAACCGTGACATGCTTTCTCGCTTCTCTAGCGACGAAATAGAGTGGAACACAAGCTGGATCGGCAAGTGGATCTCCCATATGCCAAATAATTTTAGGGAGTTCTTTCATATATTCTTCAGGAGAGATGATATAGCTAATATTTTCTAGTCCTAATTTTTCAGCTGTTTCCTTGGCTACATCGATCTCGCTAAACCCATTATGTTCAAAACCGACAGAGAACGTCTTAATGTTAGGGTGATACGTTTTGGCAATCGCCGCAATAATGGAAGAATCGATGCCTCCTGATAAAAATGAACCAACTGGTACGTCGCTTCGCATATGAACATTAACAGAATCGAATAGTACATCTTGTACCATTTTTACATAATCAGTTTCGGAGCGTAGGACGGGAGAAAAAGAAGCTTTCCAGTAAGGCTGAATTTGCATTTTTTCTCCGATTTTTTTCGTGAAATAATGACCAGGCTCCAATTTATATATGTCACGATCCATCGTTTCTGGTTCAGGCACATACTGGTAGGTTAAATAATGTTGTAAGGCATCATTATTTAATCCGGTATCAGACATCGCCTGCAAAATACTTTTCTTTTCAGAAGCAAAATATGTTCGATTCTTATCTTGTTTATAGAAAAAGGGCTTGATGCCAAAAGGGTCGCGTGCACCGAAAAGCTCTTTTCGTTTCTTATCCCAAATAACGAAGGCGAACATTCCGCGTAGCTTATCTACGGTTTTTTCTTTGATGCGACTATATAAGGCGATAATTGTTTCTGTATCTGAAGATGTATTAAACGTTACACCCTCTTGTTCTAACTCTTCTCTCAGCTCTACATAATTATAAATTTCACCATTAAAAATAATCCAATACTTTTCATTTTCAAAAGACAACGGTTGAGTACCGCTTTCGATATCGATAATGCTCAGCCGTCTAAAGCCAAACTGAACATAATCGTCTTGATAATAGCCTTCTTCATCCGGACCTCTATGATAAATAATATCATTCATATTTTTAAACTGCTGATCTGATAATCTATTGACAGCATTTATTTCATCGTAGGCACAGCCTATAAAACCACACATATCTTTCACCTTTCTATTTTTAGCATTAAAATTTTTAAACTGGAGCTATTGGAATAAATTAGCTCCTTGTTTAAGGTAACATAATTGCAGACGAACTGGAAATGATATGTGTGAAGTTCTTTAATTTATTATAGAAATAAAAAGAATAGGCTTGCTCATAAGAGGGTTCATCCTTTATGAGCAAGCCTTGAGTTTTTAATGAACTTGGCGGAAGACGCCGATTACTTTTCCGAGAATGGATACTTTTTTTAAGATGATTGGTGCCATTGAAGAGTTTTCCGGTTGTAATCGAATGTAATCTTCTTCTTTAAAGAAACGTTTGACCGTTGCTTCATCTTCCTCAGTCATAGCAACGACGATATCGCCATTTTTCGCTGTTTGTTGTTGACGAACAACTACATAATCGCCATTTAAGATCCCTGCTTCGATCATGCTATCTCCCACGATTTCTAGCATAAAGACATGTTCATCCCCAGAAGCAAGTCTTTCAGGCAACGGAAAGTACTCTTCTACATTTTCAATTGCTGTGATTGGGAGTCCTGCTGTTACTTTTCCTATTAAAGGTACGTTGATTACATTTTGTTTCGGGACAGCTTCGTCGATTTCAAGCACTTCAATTGCCCGTGGTTTTGTAGGGTCTCTGCGAATATAACCTTTGCTTTCAAGTCGTGCAAGATGCCCGTGTACGGTTGAACTTGAGGCAAGACCAACCGCCTCCCCGATTTCTCTAACGGAAGGGGGATATCCTTTAGCTCTTACTTCTTGCCTAATAAAATCTAAAATATCTTGTTGCCTTTTCGAAATTTTCGTCATCGTTTGCACCTCTTCAATTCGACTCTTTTCTTTATTATATCATGTTTGAAAATCAGGTACAAACATAAGTTCGAAAATATACTTGACACAAACAAATGTTCTTAATAAAATAAAAGTAAAGTTACGAACAAATATTCGATCAAGGGGTTGTTCCAATGCAAGCTTTCATAAAAAATTATTCTATTGTGTTATTATTTATTGTTATTACGATAGTTACAGGTATTATATTAATTTTTAGTCTAAGTGAGGAAAGCAATCAGTATTTAGAGGTCGTTGTACAAGAGGGAGATTCATTATGGACGATCGCCGAAAAGTATCATAAGATAAACGGCATGAAGCGAGATGAGTTTATCGTTTGGGTTCAAACTGAAAATCAATTGAATACCGCGATGATTCAAGTTGGTGACGTCTTGGTCCTTCCGGTGAACTCAGCTCATTCAGCCTATTCTGACAGTCAATTAGCTTTTAGAAAGGACTAATTTTGTATGGAAGCAATTATTTATTGTAGAGTGAGCACAAAAAAAGATTCACAAGAAACGTCACTTGAACGACAAGAAGAGGAATTATTACAGCTAGCTGCAACATATGGATATGAAGTGAAAGCGGTGATCAAGGATCAAGCTAGTGGTTATGAACTTGATAGAGAAGGTATTTTGCAACTGTTGGATATTGTAAAAGAAGGACTGGCTCAAGTCGTGCTCATTCAAGATGAGACGAGGATTGGCCGCGGCAATGCTAAGATTGCTCTTTTGCATTCTTTATTTAAAGAGGGGGCAAAAGTATATACGATCGCCGATGAAGGAGAATTGCAGTTATCTGAATCTGATTCAATGGTCATTAATATTGTTAGTATGGTGGAAGAATATCAAAGAAAGATACATAATTTAAAAATAAAACGAGGGATGAAGCGTGCCGTAGAAAATGGGTATCAACCGGAAAAAAACTTAAAAAACCGAGGAAACCTTTCCGGTAGAGATCGCAAAGAAATACCTATAGAAGAGATTGTTCAATTGCGACATAACAAGCTTACGTTCGGTGAGATTGCAGCCACTTTAAGAGGATTTGGATTTGATGTTTCGAAAGCAACTGTTCATCGACGGTATAAGGAATATATGGAGAACCATCAAGAGAGTAATGAGTAACATCTTGCTTGTTTGACTGTTATTTCTTTAGTAGAATAGTGTGCGAAGTTGTCAGGAAAAGAGGGAATAGCATGCTGTCTGCAGAAAAAATCGCTAGAATCAACGAATTGTCTAAAAAGTCCAAATCACAAGGGCTAACCGATGATGAAAAACAAGAGCAAATGAATTTACGCCAAGAATATTTAAAAGCGTTTCGTAGTTCTATGAAAAATACGGTTGAAACGGTTAGAGTGTTTGACCCAGAAGGCAATGAAGTGACACCTAAGAAAATTAAAGATATACAAAACAAAAAAAGAATGCACTAAGGCTGGGGTTTCCCAGCTTTTTGTGGTTATACAAGAAAATTAAAGAGGAATTCACCTACTTCTTGTATATTTGGACAAAGACCTATAATATTAAGAATGACTATTATGCGTGGAAGAAAGGATGTTTGTGATGTTTGATAAAGTAGATCAATTAGCAGTAAATACGATTCGTACACTTTCAATTGATGCGATTGAAAAAGCCAATTCTGGTCACCCTGGTTTACCGATGGGGGCTGCTCCTATGGCATACACTCTTTGGAGCCGTTTTTTAAATCATAATCCTAAAAATTCAAAGTGGTTTAATCGTGATCGCTTTGTGTTATCGGCTGGTCACGGATCGATGTTATTATACAGCTTGCTTCATTTATCCGGTTATGATCTTTCGATGGAAGAAATCAAAAATTTCCGTCAATGGGGAAGCAAAACACCTGGACATCCGGAATACGGTCACACAGACGGAGTAGAAGCAACAACAGGACCTCTTGGACAAGGGATTGCAATGGCGGTAGGAATGGCGATGGCTGAACGTCATTTAGCAGCTGTTTATAATAAAGAGGACATCGAGGTTATTAATCATTATACATACACATTATGTGGAGATGGTGATTTAATGGAAGGTGTTGCAGCGGAGGCGGCATCTCTAGCAGGTCACTTGAAATTAGGGCGTTTAGTAGTACTTTATGATTCCAATGACATTTCTCTTGATGGGGATCTTGATAAATCCTTCTCAGAAAGTGTAAAAGGTCGTTTCGAGTCATATGGCTGGCAATACTTACGTGTAGAAAACGGAAACGATATGGAAGAGATTGCAAGAGCCATTGAAGCGGCACAAAAAGATACAGATCGTCCAACTATGATTGAAATAAAAACAGTTATTGGTTACGGTTCACCAAATAAATCAGGTAAATCTGATGTTCATGGTGCTCCACTAGGTGCGGATGAGCGGAAATTAACGAAAGAAGCTTACGAATGGACATTTGAAGAAGATTTCTATGTGCCTGATGAAGTATATGCTCGTTTTGAAGAAGCGATCATTCAACCAGGACAAACGAAAGAAAACGAGTGGAATCAATTATTTGCACAATATAAACAGCAATATCCTGAGCTTGGAGATCAGCTTGAGCTTGCTATTAAAGGAGAATTAGCTGAAGGATGGGAAAAGGATATTCCTGCTTATGAAGAAGGCAAAAGCATTGCTAGTCGTTCTTCTTCAAGTGAGATTATTAATGCGATTGCTAACAACCTTCCAACATTTATTGGTGGTTCTGCCGATCTTGCTGGCTCCAACAAAACGATGATTAAAAATGCCGAAGATTTTTCAGCGACAGCTTATGAAGGACGTAATATTTGGTTTGGTGTTCGCGAATTTGCGATGGGAGCGGCGATGAATGGAATGGCGCTTCATGGAGGTCTTCAAGTGTTTGGTGGAACATTCTTTGTTTTCTCTGATTACTTACGTCCAGCGATCCGTTTAGCAGCTTTAATGGGGCTCCCTGTTACTTACGTCTTCACTCACGATAGTATTGCAGTAGGAGAAGATGGACCGACGCATGAACCGATTGAACAGCTATCTTCCTTGCGTTCAATTCCTAACTTGAATGTATTGCGTCCAGCAGATGGAAATGAAACAGCGGCTGCTTGGAAATTAGCGGTTACATCTAAATCGACTCCGTCTGTATTGGTGCTTACTCGTCAAAACTTGCCAACGATTCAAGGAACAGCTCAAACGGCGGAAGAAGGAGTGGCAAAAGGAGCGTATATCATCTCTGCTTCTGAGAAAGAAACACCAGATCTTCTTCTCCTTGCAACAGGTTCTGAAGTTGGTTTAGCGGTGGAAGCGCAACAGGCTCTATTACAAGATGGTATTCACGCATCGGTTGTGAGCATGCCTTCATGGAAGTCATTTGAACAGCAAACAGAAGAATACAAGCGTTCCGTCCTTCCGAAATCTGTGAAGAAGCGACTTGCCATTGAAATGGGTGCCTCTTTAGGTTGGGAGCGTTATACGGGTGATGAAGGTGATATTATTGCCATTGATCAATTCGGTGCTTCAGCTCCAGGTGAATTAGTAATGAAAGAATATGGATTTACAGTAGATAATGTAGTGTCACGAGCTAAATCATTATTAGAAAATGCATAATACCGATCAGCCAGCTCCTCTAAGGGGGTGGCTTTTTGGTGATTTTTCACATAAATTAGCCCAATCGACAAAACTAGTGGTGTTTTTTTTCAAGCTTCAACAAGCTTACATTTATCTATTGACTATAATGAAATGAAAAGGCTTACAGGAGGGTCAATAGATGAGAAGTTATCAAATATACTGGATCACGGAAGAGTTTGCTCACTATTTTTATGGACGAGAACAAAACTTTTTTCAGCTATTTTTTGAAAGCTCCTGTGGGGAAAGTGAACAGCAAGGAATTATTGAAAAACAAATTCAATACATTACAAACAAATTTTTTATTTCTCAAGTGAGAGAATTGCTTTGCGAAGCGTTATCAACAAGAAGTTGGTTTAACATACAAAATGACCATTTCTTTCGAATTGAGCTTCCAAATAATAAAGGACATGCCGAATTATTGGCCGATGAACAATGTTTATATTTAAAGGCTTCTGGAAGTTACGAATCGGAAGCGATTTTCTTCCACGCCTTAAAGAAAATGAAGGCTTATTTGTTTGCTGTTGATTTTAAAAGGAAAAATTATGGCTGGCTTGAACCGATAAAAAAAGAAATCTTGTTTAGATAAAGAAAATTTCTCTTTCATGTTGTATAATGACTTGTGGTTTAGTAAACTTTTAGTAGACAACATGAAGGAGGAAGTATTTTATGTGGTATGTGCTAGTCGGAATTCTAGCTCTAGTAGCTGGAGTTGCACTTGGGTTTTTCATTGCTCGTAAGTACATGATGGATTACTTGAAGAAAAATCCACCAATTAATGAACAAATGCTACGCATGATGATGATGCAAATGGGAATGAAACCATCCCAGAAGAAGATAAATCAAATGATGGCGCAAATGAACAAACAAATGGATGGGAAGTAAGAGTCGCTCAAAGGCTTCATCTACATTTGAGCGGAAGCTGTTTTTATCTTCAATGTAGTTCATAAAGCCTTGTAGCGATTGTTTACTTATCTAATGAATAAAACCCACTTATTTCTTTTGAAGATAAGTGGGTTTTATGTTACGTAAGTATTTTCAGTCAACAAACAAGTGATTACTGTTGCAAGGCAACAGGGATTTATTTTCTTGCAAAACAAAAAATAAACAGGATCGGATGAGTTTCCTGTTCATATTAGTTGAGCATTTTATTTTTATAAACTAATGGTTGAATATAATGGCGATCGTAATCATTTAATAAAGCGTCTAGCTCTTGGCTATATTTAATAGCTAAAGGAGAATTTAATCCTTTCATCGTTACTACTTCGAATAACTCTAATCGCTTTTTTTCAATCGTATCTAATAATTTCTCTTTAGACACATCAGTAGTTCCTTTCACGATTTTTATTTAATATAACGTTAGTATACCCAATTTTTTTCTTTTTTTCAAAATACTTTTTCTGATCCGTGCTTTATTTATCCCGCATTAACGGGCTGTAAGACTCCCACCTCAACGGGGCAGAAAAAGCGCAGACATGTAGGTGGGAGATCAACAGCCCGTAAACGCCCGATCCGTTCGGGCCTGCACGATGCAGGTTACAAAGGCGTTGCAACAGGACGTTGCGATGTTAGCCTTTGTTCTTCTTTTCATCAGTGGGGGATGAAGAAAACCCCCACTGATTGAAGTTTCACTTTATATAGGCATGGCCATTCAGATTGAAATTTAAGTTTTGGGCTGTCACAAAGTATTCATATATTATTTTTTCGCCAATCTTTAAAAACTTTGTTACAATAGCAAAAGAAAGGCAGGGGTTCTTTATGGGTGATGTAAATATTTTTCTAGCGTTTGGAGCTGGTTTTTTAAGCTTCATTTCACCTTGCTGTTTACCGCTTTATCCGGCATTTTTATCATACATAACTGGAATGAGTGTCAATGAATTAAAAAGCGACAACGCGATGCTACAAAGACGGAGTATGCTTCACACACTCTTCTTTTTACTAGGTTTCTCTATTATTTTTATTGCGCTTGGGTTTACAAGTTCATTTATAGGGAATATTCTTTTTCAATACCAAGATTTGATTCGCCAAATAGGGGCGATTTTTATTGTCTTTTTCGGTTTAGTCGTTACTGGTATTATTCAGCCTAAATTTCTGATGACAGATCGTCGTATTGAGTTTAAAAATCGTCCGAGTGGATATGTAGGTTCGATGTTGATTGGCTTGGCATTTGCTGCAGGATGGACGCCTTGCACAGGGCCGATATTGCTATCTGTATTTACACTTGCTGCCTCAAATCCTGGGTCTGGACTGATGTATATGATCGCCTATACGCTTGGTTTTGCGATTCCTTTTTTTGTGCTTTCTTTCTTCATTGGTCGTATGAAGTGGATTCGTACGCATAGTGCAAAAATTGTGAAAATTGGCGGTTATGTCATGATCCTCATGGGGATTGTTCTATTTTTCGACTGGATGACGAAAATTATTTCGTTGTTAAGTCCTATTTTTGGAGATTTCACCGGGTTCTAACATGCATAGAGACTAAACAGAAGATAGAATAAGGGGGAACTTAAGTGGCAAGTGTTTTGATTGTGGACGATGCAAAGTTTATGAGAATGACTTTAACAGATATGCTGAAAAAATTAAATCATGAAGTAGTTGGTGAAGCTGAAAACGGCGAACAGGCAATTGAGCTGTATCGAAAGTTTCGACCAGATGTCGTGACGATGGATATTACAATGCCTGTGATGAACGGAATAGAAGCAACAAGTGAAATTAAAGCTGAATTCCCTGAAGCAAACATTATTATCTGTTCCGCTATGGGACAACAAAAAATGGTGATGGAAGCAATTGAGGCAGGAGCGAAGGATTTTGTAACCAAGCCATTTGATGAAGCACGCGTAGATGAAGCGTTAAGACGTTTGCTAGGCTAAAGCGTTTATGGTAGTCTTTACGTGTCTAAATGGTTGATGAAAATTTATTTTAGGATAAGGATTGATGAAGATGCTGTATATAGCTTCATCTGTTTTCGCTATTTTGATGGGAATCGGCGTGATTTTCATCCGAATGAAAGCCTCGAAGCAACCAACGTCAGTGAAAAAGATTATTTTACCTCCTTTTTTTATGAGTACTGGAGCGTTGATGTTTATTATTCCTGAATTCAGGGTTAGTTTAATGGAATTATTAGAAGCGATGACAGTCGGGATGTTATTTTCTATTTTATTAATTAAAACGTCTAATTTTGAGATTCGGGATGAACATATTTATTTAAAACGATCGAAAGCCTTTCCGATCATTTTAATCAGTTTGCTTATTATCCGAATTATCGGTAAAGGGATTTTAAGCGCTTCTATTGACGTTGGAGAACTTAGTGGTATGTTTTTTATTCTCGCGTTTTCAATGATTGTTCCTTGGCGGATTGCGATGTATATAAAATATCGAAAGTTAAGTCAGGAATTGGTCAAATAGTACAAAGTGGATGTTCATAAAAAAGAGGCGCCCAAATTGGGTTAGCCTCTTTTTTAGCCATGTATTAAAATAAATGTTCATATGGAGACATATCAATGTTCATTTCGGTTAGTTTTTTTCGTAAAAACTTATGGTCGCGTTTCGGTGTAGCGACGATGTATCCACGGATAACTAAATCTTGTGTTACTTCTTTGGCGTTTTCCTTTAATGTGATTTCACCAATTTTTCCGGCAATTTTATGGCGAGCCACATCGCGGAATAATTCAGGTACTGGGCTTACAAGTTCTTCGAGTAACTCCTTCTCTCGTTGCTTCCATAGATGTCTAGTTTGTTCCACATAGTATTCTTCCCAGTCCATATCAGAACGACCATCTTCTTTTGGAAAGCGTTTTAAAAATTTTCTAAACATAAAGAAGCCCCCAATAGCAAAGCTTCCCATTAAGATAACGACCCAGAATAAAATGAAATAAGAAAACCAACCTTCTAGCATTATGTAACCCCCAACTATCACTTACTTTCGTTACTATTATAGACAATTGATGGAGGTGAAACAATAGATAAACTATCGGAGTCATTTTCTAGTAGAATCCATGAAAAATATTATGGAAGAAGTGTTTTCATTTTCTTGATTTCTGTCATGATTTTTTCATAATGATCATCATCGCATGCAAATAATAAGCAGGCGGAATCAGGGATTCTATCATTTCGTTTTTGAATAATACTCATATCTCCTCGATCAGAAATAAGGTTAGCTCCTCGTTCTTCCAACCATTCATTGGCTTCTCCATATGTAGTCCAAAGGTTTTCTGATCGAATTTGTCGTAAATCATGCCCTGCTTGATCGTTTAACAATTGGAAAAATAGCTGATTGGACCCTTCTACGACAGCCGCTTTTGCCATCATGCGGGAGATTGATTCGGTAGAGAGAACAATTTCATCAATGTTCGCTTTTTCAAAACTTGCTCGATGGCTTTCTTTTCGCATTTCCGCAATCGTATGTAGTTCGATGCCGTATTTAGCTGAAAATGCCTCGATGTTGGCTGCAATCAATAGTGTATGGCCGTCAGCTAGTGTGGAATCCTGAATGTGAGAAGGAGAGAAAATAGATACGCGATGGCAATGACGAATATTCGCTTTTTCTAGCGTGCTTTCTTCCGTTAAGTCACCTTGAATATAATGCAAACGTTCATGAGTAAATGGGCATTTCCCTAACGTGTCAATAAGCACGATTTCAGCTTCTGGATAGTCAAACAAAACTGTAGAAATGGCTTCTTTTGATTTTTCCTCGCACCAGCCGATAAAAATGTAATGTCCTTTTTTATGATAGGTCAACTTTCCTTCCTCCTTATATTGTTGGTAAAGAGAAAAAAACTGAACAATTTTCCCAATTACCATCCCTAGTATACCGATGCCAAGCAAATATAGAAAAGTAATGGCGAACAAGCGTCCACTCGTTGTTTCTGGAGAATAATCGCCATATCCAACTGTCGTTACAGTGGTCATCACGTACCAGAAGCCATCAAACACAGTCGGAAAAGTATCCGGTTCTAACAATCTCATTATGAAAGCGGAGAGAAAAAGCAATCCACCCGCCCAAAAAAAGAGGTGGCGAAACCTCGTTTTTTGAACCATTCCTAACATTTTTAAAAAGAATTGCATGCAATCACCTTCTTTTAAAGAATTCATTCTTTTCAGTATACTATATTATTCTTTGACGTTTGCATTCATATAAGAATTCGTTACTATTAAATATATAGACTATGACAGAGGTGAGATAAGTGAAATTTATTCATACAGCGGACTGGCATTTAGGCAAGCTCGTTCATGGAGTATATATGACAGCTGAACAGAGGGAAGTACTTCGACAATTTGTCGAAATGGTTGAACAAGAAAAACCGGACGCTGTTGTCATTGCAGGTGATTTATATGACCGTTCGGTTCCGCCTACAGAAGCCGTCGAGCTACTAAATGAGGTTATGTTTCAAATCAATGTCGAGCTTGAGACACCAGTTGTGGCGATTGCTGGAAATCATGACAGTGCCGAGCGGTTATCTTTCGGTGCTTCATGGTTTAAGCAGAGCAATTTTTATTTAAAGGGGAAGCTTGATCAAGACTTCGCACCTGTATCGATTAACGGCGTGAATTTTTACTGTGTTCCTTATGCAGAGCCTGGAGTCGTTCGCGAGTTATTAGGTAATGACTCGATTCATTCTCATCAAGAAGCAATGAAAGCGATCATCGGAAAAATAGAAGAAGAGATGAATAAAGATGAGATCAATGTATTTGTTGGGCATACATTTGTTCTTGGTGGTCAAACGAGTGATTCCGAACGAACGTTATCTGTCGGCGGCTCAGGCTGTGTGAGTATTGATTTGTTTGAGCCTTTTGATTATACAGCTCTTGGGCATTTACATAGTCCCGATGCGATTCGCCATGATACGGTTCGCTATTCAGGATCTCTATTAAAATACTCGTTCTCGGAAGCTAAACAGCGAAAAAGTATTTCAATTGTTGAGGTTACAGATGGTGGAAAAGTGACGATTGAAGAGCGAACGCTCATTCCAACAAGAGATATGCGCGAAATAGAAGGGACGCTGGAAGAATTACTAGATCCAAGTCGCATTCAAACCGAACAAGTAGAAGACTATTTAAAAGTCACCTTGCTCGACAAAGGTGCATTAATTGATCCGATGAATAAATTAAGACAAGTATATCCGAATGTGTTACATCTTGATCGGAAAATCGAACTTACGGATCAAAAAAAGAAACAAAATTATACATCGGTACGTGATGAGAAGAAAACTGAACTAGATCTCTTTTCTGACTTTTACACACAAATGACGACGGAGCCATTTACGTTAGATAAGAGAGAAGTAATGGAGAAAACGATCCAGGAAGTCAAATTGGAGGTCGAGCAAAAATGAAGCCGTTAAAACTAACGATGCAAGCATTTGGTCCATATGCCAAAACAGAAGTCATCGATTTTGGTCAGCTTGAAAATCATACGATGTTTGTGATTTCTGGTCGAACAGGTTCGGGGAAGACGACGATCTTTGACGGGATTAGCTTTGCGATTTATGGGAGAGCGAGCGGTGAGGGGCGAACAGGTGCCGAGCTTCGGAGCCATTTTGCCAGCGATGACATGTTAACAGAAGTGATGCTTCAATTTTCATTAAAGGGTCATACATATGAAATTCATCGTTCCCCTCAACAAGAAAAAAAGAAAGAACGCGGGGATGGTTATCGAACGGTAACGGCAAAAGCGGAGCTATATGAGTGGACAAATGATGGAGAAAAAAAGCTGCTAGCAGCCAATGTGCGAGATGTAGATGAAAAAATTAAAGAAATCGTTCAATTAGACGCTAATCAATTTCGCCAAATATTAATGATTCCTCAAGGAGAGTTTAGAAAGTTACTCGTTTCTGATAGCAAAGATAAAGAACAAATACTGCAACGACTATTCCACACACAATTTTACAAAAAGATTGAAGAAAAATTAAAGATAGAAGCCAATGCTTTAAAACAGAAAGTGCAATCGGGTGCTGAGGAACGAACGCAGCTATTAAAAAGTATTCAATCACCTTCCGAAGAAATGGTTCAATTACTCGAAGCGGCACCTGTAAATGAAGCAGCTGTACTTACTCAGCTTGCAAAAGATATCGAAGACTTGACGGCTCAATCGAAGCATATTCAACAAACTCTTTCAAAGCAGAGCGATTTACGTGATGAATGGAATAAAAAGCTCGATCAAGCAGAGCGAATCACGATTCAGATCGAGAAAAAAGAGCAGCTAGACAAACAGTTACAACAATTGCATGCTAGGCAAGAGGAGATTGTACATAAACAAGAAGAAATCATTTGGGCTGAAAAAGCGACGAAGCTTGAGCAACAAGAGAAAGAGTGTAAGGCGTTAAAGAGTGAACTCGATCGGCTTCATGAAAGAATTGAACAGACGAAAAAAGAATTAGCTTTACAGCAGGAAGCGTATATTCAAGCAGAAAAAGTATGGGAAGCGGAGAAGTCAAAAGAGGACGAACGACATCAGGCGACTGAGGAAGTCAGTAAATTAAATGCGATGAAAGAAGCCGTTTACTCACTGGATGACGAGCAACAGCAGCTAGAGCAATGGAAGATACAAACGAAGCAATTAGAAGATCATCGTTTGCAGTTATCTGATCGTTTAGAAGAAATCGAACGTCAAATGGATCAAGTGGAAGCGGAGCTCTCTTCTGTAGATCAGTGGCAAAATCAGCTGTATCAAGAAGAAATGAAGCTTACAAAAGTAAACAGTCATATTCAGCTGCGTCATGAAATAGCAACGAAACAAACGGATATTGTACTATTGCAACAACAGCATCGTGAGTTCAAGGAGCAAGAGGAAGGAAAAAATGCGCAGCTTCTTCAAGCGCGGGCTACTTTAGGAGCGTTAGAGTCCGGTTGGAATAAGCATCAAGCGGGGATATTAGCTGCGACATTAATACATGGAGAAGCTTGTTCGGTTTGTGGTTCTACTGATCATCCACATCCTGCTTCAGAAGTGTTAGACGGACCTGCGAAAGAGGACATACAATTGGCGAAAGCGGAGCTAGAAAGGTTAGAACATGAGCATCGTCAAATAGAAAAGAACAAAATGGAGAAGCAAACCCGCCTTGAACTTAGTATGGAAGCGTTAGAGAAGCTCGAACAAGAAGCTCAAGCAAGTGGGTTAACTAATGACTTCACAACCCACGAGTTATTAGAGCAAAAGCAAGCGAGTGAAGCGATCATTCAAGAAGCCAAGGAAAGACTGAAATTAAAAACAAAATGGATGGAAACGAAGGACACGTTGAGACAATCGAAACGAAAGCTTCAAGACGAGGTCAACGAGCTGAACACGAAGGCAAGTCACGCTCAAGAACGATTTGTCACAAAGCGTGCAGAAGTGGAGCAGTTATTGAAAAATATCCCTGTTGCTATTCGGCAGAAAACAACTTTTGATCAAGCACTCCAGCAGGCGGAAAAAAGGAAACAACAATTGCTTGACCAATTCGACCAAGCATCGAGGCAAAAACAGTTACAAGAAAAAAGTGTCGCGACAGTGGCCGCTACTCTTCAAGAAGTGAAATATATGCATAAGGGTAAACAGGAGCAGTTAGAAAAAGAGCGCAATGTGTTTTTAGAGTTAATGAATCAGTATCAATTTAAGGATTATAAGCAATATGAAAGTAGTAAGCGGTCGGAAGTAGCCGTTAAGCAAATACAGCAAGAGATTATGACGTACAATGAGGATTTACGATCTGTCTCAGATAGAAGGCAAGAACTCATCCAACTATTAGAAGGTGTTGAGAAGCCGGATTTGGAGCGAATAAAGGAGGAGTTAGCATCGATCACGAAACAAATCACTGCCGAGCAAGAGAGATGGGCTACGACAGCTGCTCTCATTCGTGATTGTCAGCGAATTAAAGAACGAGCAGAGGAACTAAACGTAGATTTAAAGGAATTAGAGGAGAAATATCAATTAATAGGTCACCTGTATGACATGGTGCATGGAAACAATGTTCATAAGTTAACATTTGAAAGATACGTACTCGCCTCATTTTTAGATGATATTTTAGCGGTGGCTAATGAGCGACTCGTCAAAATGACCGCGGGGCGTTATCATTTACTTCGAAAAACGGACCGAGCGAAAGGCAACGCGCAAAGTGGCCTTGAATTATTAGTGTTTGATCAATATACAGGACAAGAACGTCACGTCAAAACATTATCTGGTGGAGAAAGTTTTAAAGCCTCTTTAGCTTTAGCACTCGGTTTGGCAGAAGTGGTTCAACAATATGCAGGTGGTGTATCGTTAGAAACGATGTTTATTGATGAAGGGTTTGGTACGCTCGATCAAGAATCGCTCGATCAAGCAATTGAAGCATTAATGGACATTCAAAGCAGTGGTCGATTAGTAGGGGTTATTTCTCATGTTCCAGAGTTGAAAGAAAGAATCGAAGCGCGTTTAGAAGTCATTTCTACTCAAAGTGGAAGCTACACGGAGTTTCAATTTTTCGGGTAACATCATTTGAAATTGGGAGCGTTGCGGAACTGCACACCTTTTGAAGCTGGTACATATTTTCTAATATGAGCATATAATCATATATATAATTTGGAAAATATGTTATCATCAACTTAAATGACGTTCAAGAAAAGGGGTGCCTTTTATGGCAGAGTATCGATTAAAAGGTCTTTCATGTGCGAATTGTGCTCGCGAAATGGAAGGAGAAATACAAAAACTTCCACATGGGGGAGAGGCGAAAATATATTTTAACTCAGGTAAGCTGTCTGTCCCAGAAGAGGTTGATTTATCGAATGTCGAAAAGATATTAGCTACAGATGGAGCGGCGATTATTAAAGAACAGGATGATTCTGATGAAGAAGGGCATCATCACGCAGAGGGCCATAGTGGTCCGAACTGGAAAGTGTTAATCTCTCTTTCGACGATCTTGTTTATTTCTGCTTTTCTGCTTGAAGATTACTTGCATGTAGCTGTCATTGTGTCGCTGTACGTAGTGGCAACAGCAATTAGTGGTTACCAGACGTTCATCAAAGGAATGAAAAACCTTTTTCGTTTAAAATTCAATATTGATACGTTAATGACGGTGGCTTTAATTGGTGCATTTAGCATTGGAGAGTGGCGAGAAGGCACGTTGGTAGCGATTCTTTTTGGATTAAATGAATATTTAGAAGGGCTAGGGATGGAGAAGGCGAGACGATCGATGGCAGCTTTATTGCAAGTGGCGCCGAAAGAAGCGGTCTTGATCGATGAAGGACAGGAGAAAGTCGTTCCTATTTCTTCCTTGAAAATTGGAGATATCGTTCTAGTGAAGGCGGGAGAAAAAATTCCTTCTGACGGGAAAGTGATCGAAGGAAAAAGTTCAGTTAATGAAGCAGCGATTACGGGTGAATCCATGCCTGTTGATAAACAAATTGGAGACGATGTCTTTGGCGGTAGCGTCAATAATGAAGGCCTATTAAAGATAGAGATTATAAAGGCTTACGAAGATTCTTCGTTGGCGAAAATTTTACATCTTGTTGAAGAAGCGCAAGAAACAAAAACGCCTACTGAACTGTTCATTAATCAATTTGCTAAATATTATACTCCTGCCATTATGCTGATCTCCGTTTTTGTGATGATCATACCCCCACTTCTATTCGGAAATGATTGGGGAGCGTCATTTTATCAAGGATTAGCAGTCTTAATTGTTGGTTGTCCGTGTGCATTAATCTTATCTTCTCCAATCGCGATTGTATCTGGAATCACAAGAAATGCCAGAAATGGTATACTTGTAAAAGGTGGAGTCCACTTAGAGCAGCTAGGAAAAGTAGAGACGATAGCTTTTGATAAAACGGGAACGTTAACAAAGGGTGAGCCTCATGTGGAACAAACAATTGTCTATGAACCGAATTTTTATCAAGTGGCTGGAGCTATTGAGAAAAATTCTTCCCATCCGTTAGCGGTTGCTGTCGTAAAAGAAGTGGCCAAGAATGAGCAGGAAATAGAGCAAGCAACGGACGTTCAAACAATTGTTGGTCAAGGTGTTTCGGCCCGAATGAATGAAAAAAACTACTATTTAGGAAATGAAAACAGTTTGTCGCATCTGACATTGTCGAATAAGGTGAAAGAGGATATCACACAACTAAAAGAAAGTGGATATACGTTAGTAGCAGTGGCTGATGAAGAAAAAGTACTTGGCTTATTTGGTGTTTCAGATCAAATTCGTCCAGAAGCCCACCAATTAATGAAACGACTTCAAGAAAGCGGGATTAAGCAAACGGTTATGCTGACGGGCGATCATCACAAATCGGCTGAAAAGGTTGCAGCAGCCATCGGTCTAACGGATTATTATGCAGGATTACTGCCAGATGAAAAGGTGAAAAAAATCAAAGAGTTAACCGAAACGTCTACGACAGCGATGGTAGGTGACGGCATTAACGATGCACCCGCATTGGCGACAGCAAATCTTGGCATTGCGATGGGAAAAGGAACGGACAGTGCGATTGAAACAGCCGATATAGTGTTAATGCAAGACCATCTAGGCAAACTGCCTTCCGCTATTTCCATTAGCCAAAGAGTGAACCGAATTATTAAGGTGAATATTATGTTAGCTCTTGGCTTAAAATTAATCGCCTTATTGCTAACAATCCCAGGACTACTCACCCTTTGGATTGCGATTTTATCTGACATGGGGGCGACGATTATCGTCACGCTCATTAGCTTAACAATTTTGATCGAAAAGAAACGAGAAAAAGTTGAATATATGAAAATTAATTGAAGAAAAAAGGAATCTTCCTTCCTTTTTTTCATACACGTTCATAAATTGTTCAGATTCATTCACTCTATTCAGTTGAGAAATTGAATGAGATACCATACCATTGAACTATCACACCTTACATGCATGTAGGAGGGAATTTATTTGAAGTTATCTCGTTTAATTGTAATTATGATTATCACATCACTCGTATTTATCACTGGATGTAGCAACAGCGACTTCCAAGGAAATATGGATGTGAAAATGCAAGACTTTACTCATGTCAATCAAGACAATAAAGAAGTGAGCCTTAAAGATTTAAAGGGCACCGTGTGGATTGCTGACCTCATCTTTACAAACTGTACAACAGTTTGCCAGCCAATGACAAAGAATATGTCTGATCTGCAAAAAATGTTGAAAGAAAAAGGTATTGAAGATTATCGTATCGTTTCTTTTAGTGTTGATCCTAAAAATGATACACCTGAAAAAATGAAAGAATATATTTCTTATTTTGATGTTGATGAAAGTAAATGGGATTTGTTAACAGGTTATGATGATGAATACATTAAAGAGTTTGCAGAGAAGAATCTTCAAACTCTAGCGATCCCAGAACCTAATTCCGATCAAATTATGCACGGAACAAGCTTTTATTTAATTAATAAAGAAGGAACCGTTGTGAAAAGCTATAGCGGCAACGAAGATGTGCCATTTGATGAAATTGTGCTAGATATGGAACAACTAATAAAGGAATAAAAAAGCGGCTGTCTAACGATCCTATGTTTAGACAGCCATTTTCTTTTTTTAAAAATAAAAACAAGACTTGACTTTAATAAAATTAACAAAAAATTCACATATTTAAATTGAAATCCATGCTTGTATTGTGTAATATTAGACTACAGAGACTATTCTGAAAAATTATCCGAGGGGTGAATGCTATGAATTATGGCGTATATAAGTTTGGCTCTTTTAACAAAATTAAGTGTGATTGTGGATGGGAAGGTGTTCGTGCTGATTTGCGAAAAGCGTTAGTCGTTCTTGAGGAAACAAAGTGCGGAACGATCTTTGATGCAGAAGATGTATATGTTTGTCCGAATTGTGATTCGAGAAAATATTAATTACCTCCTATAGCCTTCAAAATTTTTTCCTACTTGCCTACAGTCAATTTTGATCGTCTGCAAACTTTAAAACCTTTCAGCTAATTTATAAAACCAAAAAGGAAGTGTCCCAATTAAAGCGGACACTTCCTTTTTTTTTGGCTTTGTTAAACAATGATGTTGTATAATAAATAAACAATGGAGGGGAATGATGATGAAACAAATGAGAGGCCATCATCTTCTATGTGTTCACGGATTTAGAGGAATGGGGTATAGTAAAGAATTTATTGAGACGATGACAGAAATTGTTGATGATATAAGAGATGAGCAAAAAGATTTCATGATTCGAGTGGTGGTCGGATTTGATGAAGCTTGTTTTTCTTGCCCTAATAAAGGAGATACGATATGTGAAGCATCACCAACATCACAACAACATGTAACAACTCTTGATAAAAATGTCATTCGTCATTTGGGGTTGGGGAAAAATGGGGTATATCGCAAATCTGATATAATGAGACGAACAGCGGAAAGAGTGGATCCAGAAGATCTAGACTTTCTTTGTGAGGGGTGTTCTTGGCTCAGTGCTGGTGTATGTAAAGAAGGGGTTCGTCAGTTGAAGGAGAAAAGTGAGTGACTTCGATAAAAATGACTTATAATATTTCTTGTATGAAGTTAATGGAGGAACAACATTTATATGGCAAATGCAACAGGGAATTATTTTGCAAATGATTATGAATCGATTGAAGTGTTAGCTGATCGGATTAGTGAGGAGTTGGAATGTCCGATTACGATAGAAGATGCGAGCCATCGCATTATTGCTTATAGTAAACATGAAGATGAAGTCGATTCGGTGAGGATTGCGACTATCATGGCGCGGCGAGTGCCAGAGCATGTCATCAATAGTTTATGGAAAAGTGGAGCGATTCCGAAGTTGTTTGAAACGGAGGAACCCGTCATTATTCCACGGATTGAACAGGTATCATTAGGAGAACGAGTAGCAATTTCTGTCCGTCAACAAAACCAAGTAGTTGGTTTTATTTGGGCTCACCCTAAAAAAAGCTTTACCGATGAAAAATTAATAATTTTACAAGAAGCTGCCAAGGCAGTGAAAAATCAATTGCTTCAACATCAAAAGAAGAAAAAAGAAACGGAGAAAAGCTATCAAGAATTTTTTTGGAAGCTATTGACGGGTCACTTTTCAAGATTAAAAGAAATAGAAGTGATGAATGAGCACCATCATTTACAGTTAAAAGGTCCGTTTGCGGTGATTATTTTCGATTTTCCTCAACCGATCAATCAGTCCGTTGAGCGCCAAACGGATTATTTAGTAGAAACGATTCAACAGTTCCCGATCGTGGCTAGAACGTTTGATAATACCCAATTAATTTTATTGGCGAAAATATCTGAAAAAGATCATGCGAGTAGTTTAGAGGCTTTTATCGACAGTTTCATTTCAAAAATCAATGAGCGTCAACAAATTGATGGTATCACAGTAGGGGTTGGTGCTGTGGCTGATCAGCCATTACGTATTTGTCGAAGCTATCAAGAAGCATTATTTGTATTAAAAATTAAGAATCAATTCCCGAAGGTTACAAATTCGCTTTGTTGTTATGAAAAGCTAGGGGTGTTTCAGTTTATTGAAGACTTAGCGGCTATTCGAAAACAAACCGGATTTCAAAATCCGATGATTACGAAACTAATGAAATATGATCGCGATCATCATTCGAATATGCAAGAGACGATGTTTGTCTTTTTGCAACATGATGGCAATATGAACGAAGCAGCGAAAGCGTTGCATATACACGCGAATACATTAGCTTATCGGTTAAAAAGAATTTCAGAAATCGCTGACATTAATTTGAAAGATGCGAACCAAAAGATTACTCTCTATTTAGACTTATTGATTGAAAAATTAGAAGAAACAGATTTGTAAGAATTCACAAAAATATCTCCCTGATTTTTTTGTTTATAATGATGAAATGTTTAGAAAATTGTCATACTATAGACATATAATAAAAAACAGGGAGATGGTCATCATGATTATTGGGATTCCTAAAGAAATAAAAAATAATGAAAACCGCGTAGCGATTACTCCTGCAGGCGTTAGCACGTTAGTTCGCGCAGGTCATAAAGTGTTGATAGAGAAAGACGCAGGATTTGGAAGCGGTTTCACGAATGAAGAGTATCAAGCATTTGGAGCAGAACTTATTGATTCAGCTACTGATGTTTGGGGTCAAGCAGAAATGGTTATTAAAGTAAAAGAGCCACTTGAATCAGAGTATCAATATTTCCGTAAAGATTTGCTTCTTTTCACTTATTTGCATTTAGCGGCAGAGCCATCTCTTACAAAAGCTCTTGTTGATCATGGAGTGACAGGAATTGCTTATGAAACGGTGTCAGTGAATCGTACGCTCCCTCTTCTTTCACCGATGAGTGAAGTGGCAGGTCGTATGGCCGCTCAAATTGGTGCACAATTTTTAGAGAAGAATAAAGGTGGTAAAGGGGTTCTTCTTGGTGGAGTACCTGGAGTAAGAAAAAGTAAAGTAACTGTTATCGGTGGTGGAATGGTAGGAACAAACGCTGCCAAGATCGCTTCTGGATTGGGGGCAGATGTCACCATTATTGACTTGAGTGCAGATCGTCTACGTCAATTAGAAGATATTTTTGGATCAAGTGTGCAAACGTTAATGTCTAACCCACTCAATATTGCTGAAGCAGTGAAAGAATCAGACCTTGTGATTGGAGCGGTATTAATTCCAGGAGCAAAAGCACCGAAGCTGGTTACAGAAGAAATGGTGAAAGCAATGTCACCGGGATCTGTCGTTGTTGACGTAGCGATTGACCAAGGTGGTATCTTTGAAACAGTTGATCATATTACAACGCATGATCATCCAACATATGAAAAACACGGCGTTGTTCATTACGCTGTTGCCAATATGCCAGGAGCTGTTCCGCGTACATCAACAGTCGCTTTAACGAATGTGACGATTCCATATGCTCTCCAAATTGCTAATAAAGGATTTGAAAAGGCAATTGCTGATAATCCTGCCTTAAAATTAGGTGTAAATACATTGAAGGGCTTTGTTACTTATGAAGCTGTAGCAACTGATTTAGGTTACGAGTGTAAATCAGTGGATGAGTTAATCTGAATTATAAAGTCCAGGTATTTTCCATATCGGAAAGACCTGGATTTTTTTATGCTTTCAGTTTATATTTTGCGAAAATCACAAAACTTTTCTGCTTATTCAACCGTATATATAGACGAGTGATGAAGTTCGTATGAAAGCTTGAGTACATATGTTTATTAAAATAGTGAGGGAGGGTAAAGAAACTTATGAACAAATCTACCTTACAATTAATACGCTTAGTAATGATTTTAGTCGGTTGTTTATTTTTGTTAGCGGGAAGCTTCTTTTATCAACAGCATAAACAACAAAAAGAAAAAATACTTTATGCAAGAAAAATGCAGAAAATCTATCTGTTGATGAAGGAACACTCAATAGCTACGCAAAAAATGATGGCGAATCAGTCCGAATGGCGAGCTACTTTAAGTGTTCAAAACGAAGAAGTCGTTAAAACTATGGAGGATGAAATGGAAACATGTCAGGTAATGCTGTCTGAATTGCCTGCTCCGCCCGAGTCGATGCTTAAGGAATATTCGGCCTTACTTGATGTTCACATTGCGTATAAGCAGTATATGAACTTAGCTATTGATTTGCAGGAAGTATCTAGTTCTTTCGTTAATACAGAAAAAAAGTTAAAAAGTGAACTGAACAATCGCTTAAGCGATTTTGATGAAATGACTCATGATCAACAAGAGGAGAAGGGCTAAAATGAGATGGGGTCATATCAATTTTCAATTAGGCTTCTCCGCTAACCTCTAGTTAGCAGAGAAGCGAAAGGAGTTGACTCTTAGCCTTTATACCCTGTGTTGGCCTTGACGGTTACTTCAGCAAACTTACGGGTATCGGCTTTCGCAGAAGACAGTACGGTGGCAATATATCCAGCAATGAAACCAGCGGGAACGGACACAATCGCTGGATTGGTTAAGCGAGCAGCTAACATTTGCTGTTTTTCTGTGATATTTCCTTTCTTAATAATTTCTCCGTAAATATCGTGAGCAAACGCTGATGCTCCTGATAACACTAGTCCGGCTACAACAGCGAGGATTGTTGCAAAAGCTACGGCTGATACAAAGGACATCAGCATGTCCCCACCAAGTGCTTGGGCAAGTAGAGGTGCGGCCATATTCCCTGCCGAGTTGGCTGCAATAATATTATCAGAACCAACAAAAGCGGCTGCTCCAAATCCTAAGAAGATCGTTAAAATATAGAAAATCCCGACAATCCAAGTAGCTACCACGACAGAGCTTCTGGCTGTTTTCGCATCTTTTACCGTAAAGAAACGCATCAATATATGTGGCAATCCTGCTGTACCGAGAACGAGAGCAATCGTGATCGACATCGTGTCGATTGGATTCTTATATTTTACTCCAGGATGTAAAAAGCTTTCGCCAAGTGGAGTAGCAGTTTTCATCTGTGAGAACATCTCAAAAATATTAAAGTTGAATTTAGCTAAAACGAGAAAAGAAATAATAACCGTTCCAATTATAAGTAGCACGGCTTTCACAATTTGCACCCAGCTAGTGGCTGTCATTCCCTTGCCATATGATCAAATTGATTTGCTTTTTTGACATATAGCATACATAGCACCCACGTCATAATAAATTGAGCAAAAGCAAATAACCAAACCCAGGAAATGGAGCCGATCGCAGAGACATTTAACATAATCCGAGAGAAGTCCTCTTCCTCAAGGAGCGTGAAGGGCATAGTCCGACGAGTAGGGAGGGGATGAATCTCGGTTAGGGACAGCCGAAAAGCGTTTGGTGGAGGACCTCTCGAAATTTGTCGAAAGAAAAAAGGATGGAATTTTCCATTTGTTATTGATGGGAACGTATATTCTTTTTATAATGATGACAAGGGAGGGTGATCTCATGTATCGAACGTTGAAAACGGGCTTTACGGCGCCACAGTCCACGCTTCAACAGTTGTTTCACTTACGTCGAATTTGCGGAACGATTTGGAATGACTGCGTGCAACTGGCTCAGTATTATTACCGGATCTATGGCAAGTGGATCAACAAAAGTGACCTTCAATCTGAACTCAAAGGCTTGTATCCTCTTCACAGTCAGACGATC
>NZ_KZ454941.1:2218794-2310656 GCF_002797375.1 Bacillus sp. FJAT-42315 | reverse complement strand
ATAGCATACATAGCACCCACGTCATAATAAATTGAGCAAAAGCAAATAACCAAACCCAGGAAATGGAGCCGATCGCAGAGACATTTAACATAATCCGAGAGAAGTCCTCTTCCTCAAGGAGCGTGAAGGGCATAGTCCGACGAGTAGGGAGGGGATGAATCTCGGTTAGGGACAGCCGAAAAGCGTTTGGTGGAGGACCTCTCGAAATTTGTCGAAAGAAAAAAGGATGGAATTTTCCATTTGTTATTGATGGGAACGTATATTCTTTTTATAATGATGACAAGGGAGGGTGATCTCATGTATCGAACGTTGAAAACGGGCTTTACGGCGCCACAGTCCACGCTTCAACAGTTGTTTCACTTACGTCGAATTTGCGGAACGATTTGGAATGACTGCGTGCAACTGGCTCAGTATTATTACCGGATCTATGGCAAGTGGATCAACAAAAGTGACCTTCAATCTGAACTCAAAGGCTTGTATCCTCTTCACAGTCAGACGATCCAAGCGGTGTGCCACAAGTTTTTGCGTGCCCGAGAAGGAGTTCGCCAAGCAAGAAAAACAAATAAATCCATTCGATATCCCTACAAAGAAAAATTCGTGTTTCCTCCTAAATGGGTCGACAAATCCTTCGTGTTAGAAGGACGGAAACTGATACTTAGCTTAGGAAGATGGCAGGGAAAACAGCAAACATCTCTCATGTTGACGCTTGCTTCGATTCCGACTGGCGTGATCAAAGAAGTAGAACTCGTCTATGACGGCCGATGGCATGCCTGTTTGTCGTATGAAGACGGCATCAACCCTGTACCGATTCAAGATGGTCATACAGCCGCGATTGATCCAGGTGAGATTCATACGATTGCCGCCGTCAGTACGAGCGGACAAGCGTTAGTGATTTCAGGGAGGAAGATGCGTAGCATTCACCGGTTGCGAAACAAAAAAGTGAGAGAGCTGCAAATTCTCATGAGTCGGTGTCAAAAAGGGTCCAGAAAATGGTGCCAATACAATCGAGCAAAAAAGTACATTCTCTCCAAAAGCGAACGGCAACTAGGGGATCTCCTGCATAAGACGACCCGTGCTTTTGTGAACTGGTGCATAGAACAAAAAGTCGGGCATGTCGCTCTTGGCGATGTGGAAGGCGTCCAACGGCACACAAGCAAACGAAACAAAAAACGAAAACGCCTCCGTTCTAAACAAGTGAATCAAAAACTCAGCAACTGGAGCTTTGGAAAACTCACGAAACAGTTGTCTTATAAATTAGAGGCGGTCGGTATCTCATTATCAAAAGAAAGTGAAGCCTACACAACGCAAGCATGCCCTGCTTGTGGAAAACGGAACAAAGTTCGTTCACGAAACTACCGATGCTCTTGCGGATATGAACGGCATCGGGATGTCCACGGTGCAGGGAATATCTTATCCCAGTATTTGCACGGGAAGTTTCGAGAAGTGATGCTAACTAACATCACGTATCTACGTCCTGTACAGGCGTAGTAGATGGGTAGAACCGCCCCAGGGAGAGAATGTCCTCTCTGTTGCTTACGGTGGCAGCAAGCCGTCGGGAGACTTCTTGCGTCAAGACCACTGCTTCCGTATGGGAGCGTCAGTCCCCGAGAAAGACGAAGGTGTCGTGTACACCTATGGACATCGTCCAGATTCTGATATCGAGGGGATCGACAAGAAACCTCCACCTCAAGTGCGAAATGGTAGGTGGGGGAGGTTCATAATAGTTGTGTAGGAAGTTAATAGCGGTAATGAAAAGTAAAAAATTAAGAAAAAAATCGAAACTGGGACAATAAATTTGTTTTTTGTTTGGACTAGATGCTTGAAGTCGCGTCTTTCTGCAATTTTTTCATATTTTGTTTTTTGCTCTGGCGATGTGGAATGTAACAGTGGGTTTTCCATACAATATCCTCCTTTTTATCCCGAAAGCATTTTTCAAATTTCGGAATTATATGTCAATTTTATGAAATTATTAGGGGTTTCTCAATAGAAAGTTCATGAATTTGTCAAATTTTTTTCGACCATGTTTCGACAACACGATCAATCGCATCATAATAGGAAATTTTTATCTTTCCATGTTTTGATATATAATAGAAGAATAGAGATTAAGTAGATTGGACGGATGAGGATGAATGAAGGAAAACAACTAGCGCGATCACTCGTTTTCTTAACAGGAAGACATTTGCGTTTTGTCTATGTTTTGCTTAATGATGTGAAGCTTTGGGATATTGTATCTTCAAAAACGAAGGATGTTGTTTCTAAGGAGCGTTCGGCTCATTTTTATACATGGCTAAGTAAAGAAGCAGAAAAGTTAAATGGGGTGGGTGATAGAGAGCTTCAGCTAGATTTATTGTTATATTTGAGCAAGACGTTGAAATTGCCCGGAAGACTATACAATGAGTTCTATGAAATTGAAACGCAATGTGCCAATATTGTGGAAGCAGTATTCAGTATGTCACAAAAAAAATACAAGCAATTTTCTAATGTGTACGAGCAATTTTCTAATAAAAATAAATTGGAGTTTTTGGTCCATTGGGAACTAGCTGAAATGTACACTCACTTAAATGAACAAAATCAAAGTGAAACTGAAGAGACATCGTCTATGCTTTGGACAGAAGAAATCGTAGCTTTTTTACGAGCTATGCCTAATTATCAACAAGAGCAAGTAAGACAGCAGCTTAGTTTACATGCGTGTACAGCAAATGAATTATCGGAGGCTCTACAAAAGGATGTATTTGCTGTATTTACAGCGATATGCGAACGAGCCGGCTTTCGTTTTTATCAAGAACTTCTCCAAAGTTTTTCAAGAAAAGAGGCGGCTAATGTTCATGATATTGCTTATTTTTCTTGGATGACTCATCCTAATTTATTGCTATCGTTAATTTTTAAAGGAGGAGGCATCCTTTATCGGTACCAGCATTTATTGTTTAATAAAGGGTTACTACCAATCGTTCTTCTGCAAACGACACTGCCATTTCTTTCCGAGGGGGGAGAAAACCAAAGCGATTTGTCGCCATTGTCGACAGCTTGGCAGCAACGTTTTGAACACTATTGTTCCCTGTTAAGAGCAGTGAATGAATTAGTGAAAAAACGAAATGACGGTCAAACAGCTTTAGATATTCTTTACCAAGAACAAAAAACACTAGAAGGGACGAGTAGCCAAACCAATAATTATTACGAACAAATGCTTCAGAAACTCACTCAACTTTTGAAGCAAGATCCATCGAGGCCTTATTTTGGAGAATTAAGTGTAAAACAAAATCGTTTACAAGAAAATTTAAGGAAAGTCAACGAAAAAATAGAGGCGCAACAAGCGTCAACACGCGGGTTGATTGGTAAAGTCTCTTCATTTATGAAGTCAAGCTATTATGGAACTGAAAAGGCGCAGTTAGAGAAAAAACTAGAGAAGGTATTCAGCGAGATTACAGAAACAGTATTAGAAAAATATCCTGATTATGCACCGGAAATCACGCAAGAAATTATTCTTTTAAGAGAACGGTTAGCTATGAACGAACAAAAGTTGATGGAAATAAAGAAGAAAATTCATGAGCTAGAAGAAAATTTGCTACATTTAAAAAACAATGAAAAGGAAGAACGAGAAAAAATAGCCATTGCTGAAAAACAGACATATGGTTTGGCAGAAATGTATCAACTAGTGATGGAAAAAGAAAATAAGCAGTCGATCCACTAAATAAACCTCCGCCACAAGCGGAGGTTTTTTAGTGAAACGAGAGTATGAGGTTTCAATTCCTTGATTGTGGGGAAGATATTTGTTAGGGTTATATAGAGCTTCCTAATCACTCCCAGTGCAAGTTGATACTACCCATTCCCATGTGCACTAATTAGCAATTCAACTAGAGAGGAGAATTTTGTGAGGAGAATTTCTAACGTATTTTGGTATGCAGCTGCACTTGTTTTAGTAGCTGTCATCTTTGGTGTCGTTGCACCAAAGTCATTTGAAACAGTAACAGCCAATCTTCAATCATTTTTTACATCAACATTCGGGTGGTATTATTTAATTTTAGTATCTGTGATCGTTGTGTTTTGTTTATTATTAATATTTAGTCCGGTAGGAGCGATCAAATTAGGCAAACCTGATGAGAAGCCGGATTATTCTACACCAACATGGTTTGCTATGTTATTTAGTGCAGGTATGGGAATAGGTTTAGTATTCTGGGGTGCTGCTGAACCACTGAGTCACTTTGCTAAAACCCCGCCTTTAGCAGAAGCAGGTTCAAATGCAGCTTTAAAAGACTCGATGAGATATGCATTTTTTCATTGGGGCATTCATGCTTGGGCGATTTACGCTCTCGTAGCGTTAGCATTAGCCTATTATAAATTCAGAAAGGATGAGCCAGGGTTAATTAGTGCGACATTAACTCCTATTTTGGGACGTGCAGCGAGAGGGCCACTCGGTACTGTTATTGATGTCATTGCTGTATTCGCCACGCTTGTAGGGGTTGCGACAACGCTCGGGTTTGGGGCAGCGCAAATTAATGGAGGCCTTTCTTATTTACTTGGTATTCCAGTTAACTTTAATGTTCAATTAATTATCATTGTTGTTGCGACAATTTTATTTATTATATCAGCGATGAGCGGATTAGGTAAAGGGATTAAAATTTTAAGTAATACAAATATGGTTCTTGCTGTTGTACTGCTCGTTTTGATGCTGATCGTAGGACCGACATTATTGATTTTTAATATGTTTACAGACACGATTGGATCATATTTTCAAAACTTAATTACAATGAGTTTTCAAATTGCTCCATTAAATGAAGAACATCGCTCTTGGATCAATGGTTGGACGATTTTCTATTGGGCATGGTGGATTTCATGGTCTCCTTTTGTTGGGATCTTTATTGCTCGAGTGTCTAAAGGCCGAACGATACGTGAGTTTTTAATAGGTACACTTCTCATGCCAGCCATTGTCAGCTTTTTCTGGTTTTCTGTGTTCGGTGTATCTGCTATGGACTTGCAAATGTCAGGAACAGTTGATTTAACGAAAAATGCAACTGAAACGGTTTTATTTGCAGTCTTTAATGAGTTCCCTTTAGCGCCTGTATTATCAATTATAGCTATTACTTTAGTAGGGACGTTCTTTATTACCTCGGCGGATTCTGCAACGTTTGTGTTAGGAATGCAAACAACCTATGGTTCGTTAACACCGCCGAATCGTGTTAAATTAACTTGGGGAATTGCCCAATCACTGATTGCTGTTGTTTTATTATATAGTGGCGGATTACAGGCGTTGCAAAATGCATTAATTATCGCAGCGTTCCCATTTTCTTTTATTATGATTTTAATGATGTTGTCTTTATACAGATCTTTATCTATTGAAAGAAGACAGTTGTTAAAGATGTTAAGACCTCAGAAACCAGCCAAAAAATAATGCTATAGTCGGACCACCCTTTCATACAAAGGGTGGTTCTTCCGTGATGGAAACTTGTTTTACTTGCAGTTTTGAGCAAGCTTATCTAATATAGATTCGAACCTATTTTTTATACTTGAGGAGATTAATATGGCTAGACGAAGGTTAAAGAAATCAGTGAAACGAACATTATTTTTGATTCCGCTACTCAGCGTTGCTCTCTATATGTTTATCATTCAAGATCATCCTCAATGGAAGGCGATTCCAAGCGCTTCTATCCCAGAGGAGTTTATTCCAATATATAAAGCAGCTGAAAAAGAGTATGGGGTGCCATGGGAGCTTCTTGCTGCTCATCATCGTGTCGAAACGAAATTTTCTCAAATGGACCCGTTAATTTCGCCAGCAGGGGCAGAGGGGCCTCTTCAATTTATGCCTTGCTCATTTGTCGGTTGGGAGCATCCAACTTGCTCAGGTCTTGGAAAAGGAGATATTCCTGAAAAAGATAAAACGAACCCTGAAGTCATTAAAAAATATGGCGGCTATGGGGTGGATGCCAATGGGGATGGGATAGCGGATCCATTTGATATAGAAGATGCTATTTTTAGTGCGGCTTACTATTTGCAGAAGCATGGAGCGGCAGATGGAGAACTAGAAAAAGCCATCTTTGCTTACAATCATAGTGATAAATATGTGGATGATGTGCTGTATTATTTACAAGAATATAAATCAAATAAATAATAAAAGGAAACAAATATAATGTGGTTGAAAACAAAAGCTAGTTTATTGTTGATTGGGCTTCTTTTGCTCGGTGGCTGTTCAGTTGAAGAAGGAAGTCACGATACAAAGAAAGAACAAGTAGCTGATAATGAAAACAATGATCATACGGGAGAGTTGTCTGCTGAACATGAGAAAGTGAAGGGAATGGTGTCTTATGTAGTAGACGGTGATACGATTGATGTTTTGTTACCGGATAATACTACAGAACGTGTGCGGATGATTCTTGTGGATACACCGGAGACCAAGCATCCTCGTTTAGGTGTTCAGCCGTTTGGACCTGAAGCATCAGCTTATACAAAAGAGCTATTAACGAACAAAGAAATAGAATTAGAAGTAGATGTTCAAGAGCGAGATCAATATGGACGGATGCTTGCTTATGTTTGGCTCGGTGAGCAATTAGTGAACGAGCAATTGATTGCTGAAGGCTTAGCTAGAGTAGCCATTTTCCCGCCTAATACGAAATATGTAGATCGTTTTGAAAACGTTCAAAAAGAAGCTCAGCAGCAAAAAAAAGGAATTTGGTCGATAGAGGATTATGTGACGGATCGGGGATATAATACCGATTCTCAATCAGAGCCTAAGGAATCGAATACTGAATGTGAAATAAAGGGGAATATTTCAAGTTCAGGCGAGAAGATTTATCATGTCCCTGGTGGTCAGTCCTATAAAGCAACGAAAGCAGAAGAAATGTTTTGTACAAAAGAAGCGGCAGAAGCAGCTGGTTACCGGGCAGCGAAACGATAAGCATAGAAGGACGTAGGAGCAGGAACTTTTCTTAATGGGTTGCATAAAATATGGTGTCAACCATTATGTGAAAGGAGTTTCTACTCATGGCTAATGAAAAGCAACCGGAAAAAAGAAGAGAAATGACAGAGGCAGAACGTGAAGAAATGATGAAACGTCGCCATGAATTCTGGTGGGGGAAACCTCGTCCGAACCGAGATGGAAAAGAAAGAAAATAAACTAGTATGATTGGTTCATGAAAAAAACGATCCCTCGTTGGATCGTTTTTTTGTACATGGAAAATGAAATTTTTTAACCGACAGCTTTTATGCGAATAATCTCCTCGATTTCACTGCCTTCGATCGTCTCTTTCGTTAATAAAGCATCGACTAATTGGTGAAATTGTTGTTTTCGCTCTTGGATGGTGCTTTCCGACTTCTTTAAAGCTGCGTGGAAAATCTCCTGCATTTTTGTTTCACGTTCTGTTTCGTTAAAGGTTAATGTAAAACCATCTTGCAACATGCCGGAATCAACCATTTGTTCAATGATTTGTTTCGCTTGCTGAACATCTCCACTCACACCAATGCTATGCTCGCCAAGAAATAATCGTTCCGCTACTCCACCGGATAGAATCATCGCCACTTGATCAAGCAGTTCGGTAGTCGTTGATAAATGGAGATCTTTCGGAATAGGTGCCATATAACCAAGAGCTTGTCCTCTAGGGATGATGGTTGCTTTTCGAACAGAACCCGGTTTTGTGACAGCCTGAACGAGTGCATGTCCTGCTTCATGAATAGCGACTCTTCGTTTCATTTCTGGCTCATGGAGTGAACGAGAAGAATGACCAAGGATAATTCGATCTAATGCTTGATCTAAGTCGTTCTTTTCTATTTGGTCACGACCGTCCCGAATCGCATGTCGGCTAGCGCTCTCAAATAACGAATGTAATTCTGCACCAGAAAAGCCAGAGGTGCTTTGGGCTAGCTGGTCTAAACTCGCGTGAACAGAATCAGATAATTTTCGATCTTTCACATGAATATCAATAATTTCTCGTCGTCCTTTCGTATCAGGGAGCGGGACGAGAAAAGAGAAATCAATTCGTCCTGGTCGAAGAAACGCTTCGTCTAACATATCTTTTCTATTCGTTGCTGCAATAAATAAAATATCATCATTCGCGTGTCCCCCGTCTAACTGAACAAGGAGTTCTGTCAACGTTCTTTCCGCTTCTTCTCCCCCGTGAGCTTTCCTGCGAGCAGCAAGTGCATCTACTTCATCGATAAAAATAACCGCAGGCTTTTGTTTTCGTGCTTGTTCAAATAAGCTACGCACCCTCGACGCACCAACGCCGACAAATAACTCAGTGAAGGCAGAGCCGCTCGCTGAAAAGAAATGAGCGTTTAATTCTTTAGCAATCGCTTGGGCAAGCAGAGTTTTACCTGTCCCTGGTGGACCATAAAATAAAATTCCTTTAGGCGGTTTAATCCCAATCTCTTGCGAACGTTCCTTATTTTTGATGATGGATAGTGTTTGTAAAATCTCTTCTTTCATTTCTGTAGCTAGACCGCCTACATCTGTTAATGAAATGGAAGGTAGTGGCTTCGCTTTTGATAAGCTATTTTTCATGGATTTACTGCTATTAATCCCGCTTTTTTTCTGCTTAAGAATAAAAGCACCTGCTGCGATGAGTACAACAACGAATCCACCGATGATCCAATGATCGGCAGGGGTTTGATCGGAGTAAATATATTTAATGTTATATGTTTCTACTAATCTATCAATTGACTGACTTCCAGGAGAAGTATGTGAGATATATTGCTTATCCTCAGTTGTTAAATATATTGTTCCGTCCGATGTTTCTTGAAGGCTAACTGGTTCTTTCGTATGACTTTGAATGATTTTTTCTATTGAAGAAAAGGGGATCGATACAGCTTGATCTGCATCTCTCATATATATAGCAATTCCAGCGGCAACGACGAGTAACACCGCAAAGAGCGGAAGTATTTTTTTCATCATTTTCGATGTGGAATTCAATCATGTCATCTCCTTTATTGATGTATTCCCATTATAAATCCATTTAGCGACAGATGAATAGATGTAATCTAGTGTAAAATGCACCAAAAAAATCTTTTGTCGAATCTTCAGAAAATACTTTACATTATATTTTATTTGTTATATGTTTATTTCTATAAAACAAAGTTTTATTATCGGAATTATATGTGAGGAGTGAAGAGAAATGGCCGATGTGAAATCCTTAGTAAAGTTGACAACGAAAGGTGCTTGGAATGAAGGAGTGAAAACATCCGTTCATATTAGAGACTTTGCACCGATTGTTATGGATGAGCCTGAAAGTTTAGGTGGAACGGATCATGGAGCGAACCCAATGGAGTATGTGCTTGCTGCATTAACAGGCTGCGCATCCGTTATGATTGCGACTATTTCAAAAGAAAAGAACTTTCAATATAGTGGAGTTGAATTTGAGAACAGTGGAGTGTTAGATGTAAGAGGTCTAATGGGAGTTCCGGGTGTGTCTCCGCATTTTCAAAGAGTTCGTTATCGTGTTCAATTAACAACTGAAGAAAGTTTCGAGCGAGTGGAGGAGCTGAGGCAAGAAGTTGAAAGAAGATGCCCGGTGTATAATATGCTGAATGATTCAGGAGTACAAGTGGACTCAACTTGGGAGATTAAATAATGTAAAAACACACGTGAAAGAGAACGACTCTTTGCGTGTGTTTTATTTTTACCGCGTCAAGGTCATCTGAAAGTGGTTCTTATTGAGCTTGAGGTTGGATGAGGAAACTATATTGATCCATGTAATAAATCGGTTTTTGAGCTTGGCGTTGATCGAGTTCATAAAAAAGCCTTTTGTATTCTTTTATCGTTAAATCTCCATTTAAATAATTTGTTTGAATAAAGTCCAGCAATTCGTTTGAATGAGCAGGTTGACGTTTCTTTAGTAAAATAAATTGATAAATCAATTCTTTCATGATCATATCTTCCCCTCCCAATAGTTGTTGTATAAAAAATGATAACATATATATCCGGTTTGATTCCTTGGAATCGTTCAACATTTTCCACCAATTTTTTTGTTTCTAGGTGATTTTCTTTCTTCATTTATGGTTATTTTTTTAGAAACAGGAGAGGCTAAAAGTTGTTCGAATGATGATAAGGAGGAACAGCATATGCCAAATCAACCAAAGCCAGATGATCGTGCTGATAATGTAGAAAAGCTACAGGATATGATCGAAAATACGGAGGAAAATATTGAAAGAGCAAAAGAAACAATGATGAACGCTGAAGGGGAAGAACGCGCAGCCATTGAAGCGAAAAATCAACGTCGTGAAAACAGTATTGCGGCCTTCCATGAAGAAATGCAGGATGAAGCGAATGCAAGGGAAAATGGATATTTAAATCAGTAGAACGAAAAAGGGGCGTGAGACGATACGTCCCTTTTCTTATGGAGGAAAGGTGTTTAAATTTCTATTTTGCATGAATAAGAGAAAAACAATCAAAATCAACGGCATTGTTTAACAAGTTCTATAGAAAAATGATAAAATGATACAATCTAATAAAGGGGTTGTAATTGGATCATTCTTTCTATAAGTGAAACAAACAGGGGGATTTAAACATATTGTTATGAAAAAAATCTTACATATTTATAAAACAGACTGGTTAAGGTTATTAAAAGTTCCAACAGGTATTCTTCTTGTTATAGCTATTATGTTTTTGCCGTCAGTTTATGCTTGGGTCAATATTGAAGCCATGTGGGACCCTTATTCGGATACTTCGGGTATAAAGGTGGCTGTTACAAGCGAAGATCAAGGCGCCGTTGTTCGAGGGGAAAAAATCAACATTAGCCCTTTGGGTGGGCGCCATGCTGTTAATATCTCTTTTTAGAACAGATATAGATGATCCTAATAAAGAATATAAAAGTTATCACGTGTACTTCGGACGACTATTGACTTTCTTAACGATTGGCTTTTTCCAAGCGATAATCGTAAGTCTTGGAGATATTCTTTTGTTAAATGCCTATGTCGTAGAAAAATTTTGGTTTGTCGTATTTGCCGTTCTCATTAGTGCGGTCTTTGTAACAGTCACTTATACGTTAGTGTCTGTATTCGGGAATATCGGAAAAGGATTGGCAATCATCTTTCTTGTATTACAATTCTCTAGCTCAGGAGGGACATTCCCAGTCAGCTTAACTCCTTCATTTTTTCAAAAAATAAGTCCGTATGGCCCTTTTACTTATGCTGTGAGCTTATTAAGAGAGGCAGTGGCAGGGATGATACCGGAGTTTGTAATAAAAGATGTATTAATTTTACTGTTGTTTATCATCATTTGCTTTGTATTTGCGATCCTATTTAAAAAGCCACTAAGCAAATACACAGAAAAAATGGCTAAGAAAGCTAAAGATACGCAAATTATCGCGTAATCTAATTGTAAAGGTTTATAAAAGATTGCTGCAGTATAACACCGCTCAATAAGAACGGTGTTATACTGTTTCAAGTACTAAATGCAACGATAGGGAGAGGTAACATGAAGATTATCATTGCGGAGAAACCAGACCAAGGCCGCACGCTTGCTTCACCATTCCAAGCGAAGAAAAGGGAAGGTTATTTAGAAATTGAACCGAATCGGCTATTTCCTAAAGGAGCGTACGTCACTTGGGCCATTGGTCATTTAACTCAGCTCTGTCCACCGGAAACGTATGAAGCATCTTGGAAAAAGTGGACATTGGATACTTTACCCATCATTCCAGAAAAGTTTCAATATGAAATCGCTAAGTCTAAATTTAAACAATTTAACCTTGTGAAGAAGCTGTTGAGAAGCCCGGAAGTAACCGAAATTATTCACGCCGGTGATGCTGGACGTGAAGGGGAATTAATTATTCGCAACATTATTCATTTAAGTGGAGTCAATAAGCCGATGAAACGATTGTGGATTTCTTCATTGACAAAAAAAGCGATTGAAACAGGGTTTGAACACTTATTGGATGGAGAAAACACGAAGAATTTATACTTTGAAGCCTACACAAGAGCTTGTGCGGATTGGCTTGTTGGGATGAACGCATCAAGAGCTTATAGTATTTTATTGAAAAAGTATGGAATCAATGATGTTTTCTCAGCAGGAAGAGTGCAAACTCCCACCCTTGCCTTGATCGTGAAGCGTGAGCATGAAATTGAGAAATTTCGTTCAGAACCATTTTGGGAAGTGATTGCTCAATTTAATATTGATGGAAAGCGATACGAAGGCAAGTGGGAAAAAGATGGTGAGTCTCGTTTAAATCAACAGGAGCTTGCTCAAAAGATTGCCGCTTTTTGTCAAGGTAAACGCGCGGAAGTAACAGAATTAAAGAAAGAAAGAAAAGTGTTTCAGCCCCCGCTTCTATTCAATCTTTCCTCCCTTCAAGCGACCGCTAACAAAGCCTATAAGTATTCTCCTAAAAAAACGCTTGATCTTGCTCAATCACTTTATCAAAAGGGAATCATTTCTTACCCTCGTTCGGACTCTACTTATGTCACTCAAGGGGAAGCAGATACGTTTCCAGAGATATTAAAGAAGTTAGCTGCGTTTTCGGCATATGAGCAATTTTTCCCAACCTCTCATGCCTCGCTTGCTTCTAATAAACGGTTTGTCAATGAAGAAAAGGTATCCGACCACTATGCGATTATTCCGACGGAGCAGGTGAAAGACCCCGATAAGCTGTCGGCAGATGAAAGAAATATTTATGATTTAATTGTTCGACGCTTAATTGCTGCTCATTACGATCCAGCGATTTTTGACTATACGACGGTGCAAACGAAAGTAGACGGGCGAGCGGATTTCATCTCAAAAGGGAAGCAACAAATTCAAGAAGGGTATCGTAAAGTGATCTTTCAAAAGGATGAGGACAAGGACGTGATTTTACCTCCTCTTGTTGAAGGAGAATCGGGAATTGTAGAAGAAGTAACAGTGAAGGAAGGAAAAACGCAACCGCCCAAGCGCTACACAGAAGGTCAATTAATTACATTAATGAAAACAGCCGGCAAGTATTTAGAGAATGATGAGTTAGAAAAAGTGCTCAAAAAAACAGAAGGTCTTGGGACGGAAGCGACGCGAGCAGGCATTATTACGATGCTACAGGACAGAAAATATATCGATGTAAACAAAAATCAAGTGTTTGCAACTGATAAAGGAAAAGTGTTAATTAAGGCAATCGGTGATAAAATTTTAGCATCTCCAGAAATGACAGCGAAGTGGGAACAGCGATTAGCGGAAATTGGTGAAGGGAAAGCCTCTCCTGCTGTTTTTATGGAACAGACGAAAAAGTTAACAGCAAAAATCATTTCTGATGCTATTGAAACTTCAAATAATTGGACGTTCGAAGAGTTCGATACAAGCTCGATTCAAAGAAAAACTGGCAAGCGATCTGTCGGGAAGCCGGTAGGGAAATGTCCGAAATGCGGAGGACAAGTCGTTGACAAGAGTACCTTTTACGGATGTGGAAACTACGCCAAAACGAAATGCGATTTCACTCTTTCGAAAAAGATCCTTGGCAAAACGATTTCACAAGCGAACGCCAAGAAGTTATTAGAAGGTGGCAAAACAAGCGTCATCAAAGGCTTTAAAAAAGGGGATAAAACATTTCAGGCCGCTCTTGAGTATAAAAAGGAAGAAAATAAAATTCATTTTATTTTTGAAAATGACTGAGTCAAGTTTAAAGATATTTTATTTAAACCGGAGCAAGATCCTTTGATTAAAATAGAAAAGGTTAAATAAGGTGCAATTGAAATTGGTGAAATCTATGATCAGATTAAAAGGGGAAAAGACGAGTGAAAAAGATGATAAACAACCCGGAAAATGCAGTGAAGGAAATGTTAGAAGGATTTGCTGTAGCCTATCCTGATGGTGTTGAGCTTTTGGCTGACCACTTTGTCATTAAGCGCAAACATTTGAAAAAAGGGAAGGTGGCCATTATTAGTGGCGGGGGAAGCGGGCATGAACCGGCTCATGCTGGTTATGTAGGTGAAGGTATGTTGGATGCGGCGGTGGCAGGAGAAGTATTCACTTCTCCTGCCCCGGATCAAATTTTGGCAGCTATGAAAGCGGTTGACACGGGTGCGGGCGTGTTATTAATTATTAAAAACTATAGCGGCGATGTGATGAATTTTGAGATGGCCGCCGAACTAGCTGAAATGGATGGCATTTCAGTAGAAACAGTGATTGTGAATGATGATGTCGCAGTAGAGGATAGTCTGTTTACGACGGGACGAAGAGGGATCGCTGGAACGGTATTCGTACATAAAATTGCCGGTGCTCTTTCTGAAAGAGGAGCTTCTCTTTCAGAAATTAAACAGGCTTGCGAACGGGCGATTGAACGGATTCGCTCGATAGGAATGGCGTTATCTCCTTGTGTGATTCCAATGAGTGGAAAGCCAAGCTTTTTGATCGGTGACAATGAAATGGAGCTAGGAATGGGTATTCATGGAGAGCCTGGTTTAGAACGAGAGCCGTTAACATCCGCTGCGGAGATTGCTGAAGCGTTAGTAGAAGCTGTGTTACAGGAAAAGGTCTTCCAAGCAGGGGGAGAGCTAGCAGTGATGATAAATGGACTTGGAGCGACGCCGATGATGGAGCTTTATATCGTAAATCGCACCGTTCAGCAATTACTGATAGATAAGGGGTTTCAAGTCGCAAAAACATTTGTCGGCGAATATATGACATCGCTGGAAATGGCCGGTTGCTCACTGACTGTATTTCAATTAGATGAGGAATTAAAAGAATTGTTACTAGCGCCGAGTGATGCACCAGCTTTTAAAAGTTAAGAGAAAGGAGGATACTAGGATGAGATTAACAACAGACTCGGTTGTTTTATGGATAAAACAAGCAAATGATGCGATCCAAGAACATCATGAGTATTTAACGGAGCTTGATCAAATGATCGGTGATGGTGACCATGGAATTAATATGGCGCGCGGTTTTCGAGCAGCTATTGAGCAGTTGGATAGCCGAACATACGAAACACCTGGAGCAGTATTAAAGGATGTAGCGATGGTGCTTTTGTCCAAAATTGGCGGAGCGGCTGGTCCATTATATGCGTCTGCCTTATTAAAAATGGCTGTAGCGATGACGGATGAAAAAGCGGTTCCCTTTTCCCTGTTTCAGCAAGCAGTCAATGAAGCGGTCAAGGCCTTACAGCATCGGGGGAAATCGACCGAAAATGAAAAGACATTGATTGATGTATGGGCCCCGTTTGCTCGTTACTTGTCAGCTCAAACAGATTGGAGCGTGGAAGAGTGGTCTGATGTATTAATCGAAGCGAAAAACAAAACAAAGACGATGCAGGCCACAAAAGGAAGGGCCGCTTACTATAAAGAAAAATCGATCGGTCATCTAGATGCTGGAGCGACTTCCTCCTATTATCTTTTGATGGCGTTGACAGATGTTTTAAAGGAGCAATCAATATGAGCAAAGTAGGCATTGTGTTAATTTCACATAGTAAACAAATTGTAGCTGGTTTATATGAATTGATTCGGCAAGTAGAAAAAGAGGTCATTGTTGCTTGCGCGGGTGGAACAGAGGATGGAAGAATTGGCACAAGCTTAGAAAAAATACAGCAGGCAATTGCAGAGGCGAACAGCGAAGCGGGAGTTTTAATGTTTTATGACCTCGGTTCAGCGAAAATGAACGGCGAGTTAGCGGTAGAACTCAGTGGCGTTTCCAATGTGTATCTTGTAGATGCACCGTTAATTGAAGGTAGCTATATTGCGGCTGTAGAAGCGGGATTAGGAAAACAAGTATTAGCCATTAAAGAAGAAATTGAGAGTTATTATTTACGTTAAGTACTAGTACTGGAGTGACAACATGAATTGGCAAAAGGTAGTAGCGGAATGGGACGATGCCCTATCATTAGAAATAAGAGAATTAAAAAAACAAGGGGGAAGAGGTCTTCCCTTAATGGAGGGAGAGTGCATCGAAAGCTCTTCAGACAAGGCAATTTATCACTTTAAAAGTCTGTTAGACATGCGATTGCCAGAAGGAGTGCAGGTTCGAATAGAAACGGCCAATGAACAAATGAAAGGAACGGTCATTGCTTGTTACGGGAAGGAAATCACGATCGAATTACAAACGTTCCTCACTGACAACATTGAGGAGGCGGAGTTGTTTAGCGAGCCATGGGAATTGTTACAGAAGCTATCTGACCGTTTACAAGAAGCAAGTGAAACAGCAAAGGGTGTTTCTCGTATGAAACAACTGATTCATCCATCAATGCCTGATCAGCATCCGAAAGACAAGGTGAAAAATTCGGTCCACGAAGCGGCTTTACGGGCCCAATATAACCCTGTCACTTACATATGGGGTCCACCTGGTACAGGAAAAACGTTTACGCTAGCAAGAATTGCCGCTAGACATTATGTTAATAAAAAGAAAGTGCTTATTGTTTCGCATAGCAATGCCGCTGTGGATGTCGTTTTAATCGAGCTGATGCATTTTTTAAAAAGCAGAGATAAATGGCATGCAGGAGATATCATTCGTTATAGCCATACAAGTGCATCACAAGCCACTGAATTAAATGAAATGCTTCCAGACAAACTAGTAGAAGAGCGACACCCTACTTTGTACGGACAATATGTGCAGCAAAAAATGAGCAACCAAATGCACCACAACGAAACCGGCGCAAGAGATCAGAAACAAGCGATCAAAGAGTGGCAGGAAAAGCGTGAACAAACGATTGAGAGGGCTTCTGTCATTGGCGTGACGCTGTCTAAAGCAGCGATTGATCCGTTTATTTATGAAAATGACTTTGACCTTGTCATTATTGATGAAGCGAGTATGGCGTTTACACCGCAGCTTGCTTTTGCTGCTACGCTTGGACAGCATACGGTTGTTTGTGGAGATTTTAAACAACTACCTCCAATTGCAGTGAGCCCGCATCCACTCGTACGTAAATGGTTAAGGCACGATATTTTTTATCATTCTGGCATTGAAAAAAATTCGGCTTCTAGCCAAGGGCACCCCCATTTATTTATGTTGAACGTTCAACGACGAATGCACCCTGATATTTCCGCCTTTACGAATAAAGAGTTTTATAATGGGAAAGTTAAAGATGCTCCCTCCTTAGAAATAGAACGGCAATCGATCGCCTTAAAAGCGCCATTCCCAGGAGAAGCTATCGCTTTTGTTGATACGAGTCGTTCATGGCCAACTGCTTTAAAAGAAGAGTATTCTACATCGAAATACAATCTCACCTCGTTATTCATCGCCCTTCAACTATTTGCAGAAGCTAAGGCTTCAGGAATTCAAACGATTGGTTTTATCTCTCCTTACCGTATACAAACTCAATTAATGAACGCTTGTTTAGCGGAGCTCTTTAGTGAGGAGTGGGCCAATCAGTCATTCACAGCTGCTACTGTTCATAAATTTCAAGGCTCTGAACGGGAAATGATTATTTTTGATGCGGTAGATGCTCCCCCTCAGCTCATTTCAGGAGGGTTGCTTAGAGGAGAAGAGAGTGAGCGGTTAATGAATGTGGCGATGACGCGAGCGAAAGGAAAATTTATTTTATTGGCCAATCAATCCTTTTTCGAAAAAACAATGGCTCCTCATGAAAAGTTAAGAAGACTCATTCACTACCTTGAAGCGACAAAACAACCGTATCAGCCTGAGCAATTGTTTAATAAGCGAGATGCAGCAAACACAGTCGTTACACAAGCACTAAACAGCGAAGATACCCTTTGGTTAACGGATATGATGAAGGCAAAAAGATCGATTGTTATTGGATTGCCACCAAAGTCGAAACCGGATAAACGGTTTTGGAGCGTCATTAAGAAGCAACAATCAAAATGTTCCATAAAAATAGTGTGCAAGCTAAAGAAAGTGCCTTTTTCTAATGTAGAGCTAGTCGCAGAAGCTGTTCCTTTCCCTTTTATCATCATTGACTCCAACATCTTTTGGCTAGGGGCTCCTTTAAGGAAAGAACATACGCCAAATGTTCGTTTGCAATGTCGGTCCTTTATTCAGCATTTCTTAAAAATTTTTAGTACGAAAAATAATCGTTTAGAGTTAAAAAATCTGTTCCGATCAACAAAGGAACGGTCGTTTACGTTAGCGAAAGAACAATCATTAAATGAGTATATCGATCTATATACTCGTTGTCCTATCTGTTTAAATAAATGGACGCTTCGAACGACAAAGAAGAAATATATTAGGGTCGAGTGTAGCCATTGTGAACACGGAGAGTTTCTTTCTAAACAGATGTTGCAAGATTATGTGTCAAAGGTTGATGCTAAATGTAAGACTTGTCAATCGCCGCTTCATGCGGAGTGGACTGGAGAGAAAATAGCAGCGGTTTGTTCAGGCGGCGATCAAGAGATCCTTCCTTTTCAGTTTTTGGAGTGATCGATAGACTGATAAGCAATATCGCTATTTCCTTTATTTTGATATAAGAAAAACTTATCAATTCCGATTCAATTCTTGTTATTTACTTATGTAAAAGATTGTATTATGATGAAATTGTGTGAAAAGTTTTGACTTTATACTAAACTTTTTTACCATTGTCTACATATTTAAGAAAAGAGGGGGAATCGGGATGACAAAAAATGATGTGTTCAATGCCCGTTCTAGTTTTGAGCTTGAAGGAAAGCGTTACAACTACTATCGTTTAGCTGCTTTAGAAGAAGCTGGTGTGGCGAAAGTTTCTCGCCTGCCTTATTCCGTGAAAGTCCTTTTAGAATCAGTACTTCGCCAACATGATGGCTATGTAATTAAAGATGAGCACGTTAAAAATTTAGCAAACTGGGGCTCTGCCGATGTGAAAGAAGCAGAAGTGCCATTCAAGCCTTCACGCGTAATCTTACAAGATTTCACTGGCGTTCCAGTTGTCGTTGACCTTGCTTCTTTACGTAAAGCAATGGCCGACATGGGTGGCAATCCAGATGTCATTAACCCAGAAATCGGTGTGGATTTAGTTATTGACCACTCCGTTCAAGTTGATACTTATGGTACACCTGAAGCATTAGATAAAAACATGGAGCTTGAGTTTGAGCGTAATGCAGAGCGTTATGAATTTTTAAGCTGGGCTCAAAAAGCATTTGATAACTATCGTGCGGTTCCACCAGCAACTGGTATCGTTCACCAAGTAAACCTTGAGTATTTAGCGAACGTTGTCCATGCGGTAGAAACAGCGAATGGTGAGTTTGAAGCGTATCCAGATACATTAGTAGGAACAGATTCTCATACAACAATGATCAACGGAATCGGTGTTCTTGGTTGGGGTGTCGGTGGAATTGAAGCAGAAGCAGGTATGCTTGGACAGCCTTCATATTTCCCAATCCCTGAAGTAATTGGTGTGAAATTAACAGGCGAACTTCCAAACGGAGCAACTGCGACAGACTTAGCGCTTAAAGTGACTCAAGTGCTTCGTCAAAAAGGCGTAGTTGGTAAATTCGTTGAATTCTTCGGCCCTGGTGTTTCTCAGCTTCCATTAGCTGACCGTGCGACAATTGCCAACATGGCACCAGAATACGGAGCAACTTGTGGTTTCTTCCCAGTTGACTCTGAATCATTAGACTATATGCGTCTAACAGGTCGCGAAGAAAGTCATATTAAAGTTGTAGAGCAATATTTGAAAGAAAACGGTATGTTCTTCACAGCTGATAACGAAGAACCTGTATACACAGATATTGTGGAATTAAACCTTGCTGAAATTGAGCCAAACTTATCTGGTCCGAAACGTCCACAAGACTTAATCCCACTATCTGGCATGCAAAAGGCATTCCAAGAAGCTGTAAGTGGTCCAGCTGGCAACCATGGTTTCGGATTATCTGCAGATGAATTGGATAAACAAGCAGCTGTCAAATTTGCTGACGGTGAAGAAGTAGAAATGAAAACAGGTGCGGTAGCGATTGCAGCGATCACATCTTGTACAAATACATCGAACCCTTACGTATTGCTTGCTGCTGGTTTAGTAGCGAAAAAAGCTGTTGAATTAGGTCTTGAAGTGCCTAAATACGTAAAAACATCTTTAGCTCCTGGTTCTAAAGTTGTAACTGGCTATTTGCGTGATGCTGGACTATTAGGATATATGGAGAAAATCGGATTCAACCTAGTTGGTTACGGTTGTACGACATGTATCGGTAACTCAGGTCCATTAAAAGATGAGATCGAAAAAGCGATTTCTGATTCAGATCTTTTAGTGACATCTGTTCTTTCAGGTAACCGTAACTTTGAAGGACGTATTCATCCGCTAGTAAAAGCGAACTACTTAGCTTCTCCGCCGTTAGTTGTTGCTTATGCATTAGCTGGTACAGTGAATATCGACTTTGCTAAAGATCCAATCGGAAAAGATAAAGACGGCAATGATGTCTTCTTTAAAGATATTTGGCCTGAAACATCAGAAGTGAAGGAAGTTGTTCAACGTGCAGTGACTCCTGAAGTATTCCGTAAAGAGTATGAGCGCGTATTCGACAGCAACCCAAGCTGGAACAAAATTCAAACAAGTAACGAAGCTTTATATAGCTGGAATGACGATTCAACATACATTCAAAATCCTCCATTCTTTGAAGGATTGTCGGCTACACCTGACAAAATTCAACCACTTGCAGGTTTGCGTGTAATGGGTAAATTCGGCGATTCCGTTACGACAGATCATATCTCTCCTGCGGGAGCAATTGGTAAAGATACACCTGCTGGTAAATACCTACGTTCAAAAGGTGTAGAACCTCGTGACTTTAACTCTTACGGTTCTCGTCGTGGAAACCATGAAGTGATGATGCGTGGTACATTTGCCAACATCCGTATTCGTAACCAAGTGGCACCTGGTACAGAAGGTGGATTCACTACGTATTGGCCTACTGGTGAGATCATGCCAATTTATGATGCGTGCATGAAGTATCAAGCAGATGGCACAGGCCTTGCTGTTTTAGCTGGTAAAGACTACGGAATGGGATCTTCTCGTGACTGGGCGGCAAAAGGTACGAACCTTCTTGGCGTGAAAACAGTTATCGCAGAAAGTTATGAGCGTATTCACCGTTCAAACTTAGTGATGATGGGTGTGCTACCACTTCAATTTAAAGCAGGCGAAAATGCAGAAACTCTAGGCTTAACAGGTAAAGAAGTGATCGAAGTTAATTTAACAGATGATGTGAAACCTCGTGATATCGTTACTGTTACAGCTACAGATGAGGAAGGCAACAAGAAAGAATTCCAAGCACTTGCTCGCTTTGATTCAGATGTAGAGGTAGATTACTACCGTCACGGCGGCATTTTACAAATGGTGCTTCGTGGAAAATTACAAAATATCAATGCATAATTGTGCATAGCAACGCAAGAGATCAGTGCCTATACTGGTCTCTTGTTTGTGTATATGTAAATTTTTCGTTAAAATTATTTGAAAATTCGGTATAAACACTTGTGTTTTAGGTTAAAATGCTCATAATAAGACTTGGGAAGGAGGTGTGCCGTTTATGAGAAAAGCGAGAAAAATGACGTTTGCTGACTTGGTGAAAGAAAACAAACGTGAGCTGATGAATAATCCAGCAGCGATGAAAGCGATTGAAGACAGACTAGCAGAAAAACACGAAAGAAAATTATTGTCTCAAGCTAAATAATACGATATCAAACCGAGTGATTTTGTTACATACATAAAAAAACCATCAGGCTGCCTTATATAATGTCTAGTACATTACATAGGGTAGCTTTTGTCTTAGAGTTAAGTGGATTCATCTCATCAGCGTCTCATCTGTTGGAGCCTGCACGAGGCAGGTTCACTTTATTTTATTTCAGCACTCATATATACTGAGAGTGCCGAGAGTTTATAGCTTCCAGTAAAAGAGAAAGGGGAGATGATGAGATGTTGGTATCTAAAAAAGAAATACAAGTGCGTTATGCAGAAACGGATGCGATGCAAGTCGTATATCATGGACAATATGTCGTTTGGTTCGAGCTTGGACGGACACAATTAATTGAAGATCTAGGATTTAACTATGCGGATATGGAAAAAGAGGGGTATGTATCTCCGGTGCTTGATATTCAGCTTTCATATAAAAAACCTTTTAAATATGGTGATTACGCATGGGTGTATACATGGATTGAAGAATATTCAGGCGTCCGTACAACCTATGGCTATGAAATCAAAAATGATCAAGGAGAAGTCTGTGTGACAGGAAAGAGTATACATACGATCGTCAAAAAAGATACTTTTAGACCGATTTCAATGAAAAAGGTGTTTCCAGATTGGCATCAAGCTTATGAGGCTAATCAAAAAAAGACTACATGTGAAGAGAAGAAATAATGGCATTTGGCATAACAAAAAAAGATGTATTGGAGTGGAAACGGGCGATTAATCGGGGAGAGCTTGCGTTTCTAACTCATTACTGGCTAGATGATCGCTTTCCATGTTGCAAAACAGTCACCAAAGTTGGCTGTCGCAATATGAATCAGCTAGCTGAGTGGGGAAAACAATACGGACTTTCAAAAGAGTGGATTGATGATCGAAAAATGAATTATCCCCATTATGATCTATTAGGAGAGCGACAAAAAACCATATTAGAAAAAGAAGGATTAATAGATCATATTACTAAATTTCAACTATAAAGCGAAAAGGAAAATCTCATCCTTTTCGCTTTTTTCATTCAGGCTTCACGTATGTATATTCGGGTTCATCTAATTTCTCATTATAATGTACATGAAGGTCATGTCCGTCAAAAAACCAAAGATCTTTTTGTTCAACGAAAAAAGTAACACCATCATATTCCTGTTTCGCTCCAACTTCTATAGGCTCTTCTTTTGTCAAACCTAATGAAAAACTATCATGAAGTGGGCTTGATCCTCCATACCGAACGAAAAACCGAACGAATTCTCCTGATTGGATTTCCACTTCCTGTTTAAACCAAGACAGAGCTTGCGAATCGATAAAAATGTTCATAATCACTTCACCTCAATTTTTAGTTTATCATGTTGAGAAGAAATTTGATAATTAATATACTTTTTTCGGTCTTTTCATAGTAATAAAGTAGTGTTTTGAAAATTATAACTAATGCGATAGATATAGGCGCCGATATAAATAATAATAAGCTGAAGAGGTGTATTATGTTAAAAACGATCAAGAAAAAGGCAAACACAGTAGATGAAGCTATTCGATTAGCGTTAGCTGAATTACATGTATTAAGAGAGCAAGTAACGGTTGAAGTATTGCAGCACCCTACTTCTAAATTATTTGGATTAAAGCAAAAACAAGCTATTGTTAATGTAACAGTTCGAGAAGAAATGCCGATGATAGAAGATGAGCCATTACAAAGATCTTTAGCTGGAATTGAAAATGAACAGTTTGCCATTCATTCCTTAGGACCTGAAGATATCGTACTCGTTCCTCATCCGAAACTGCAAGTATACATAAATGATGAATTAATTGAGAATACGGCCATTGTTTCGTCAACAGATCAAGTGACGATCAAGTCGATTGTTGAAAAGAAGGACCCTGTTTATAAGTTTACAGTCGATAACGACAAAATGAAGGCGAGCGTACTCATAGAGACTGGAGAGCAAATCATATATAAAGTCAATGATCATCCATCGAGTTCGACAGTTCGTTTATCTGTCTATGAGGAGGTTAGCCATTTTAATGAATTAACGAAAGAGATGATCACTCATGAATTAGAGCGCCAAGGCATTACGTTCGGTATGAATGAAGAAAATATCTTATACGCGATAGATGTATTAGCTGACGAGGAGGTTACACTAGCAACAGGAAAGAAGCCGACAGAGGGAACAGATGGTCAAGTTGATTTCTATGTTGACTATAAAATTGGTATGACACCGCCTGAAATTGATCAGCTTGGAAAAGTTGATTTTCGTGAAACGCGATCGATTCCACAAGTTAGAGTGGATCAGTGCGTAGCTACGATCCTACCGCCCAAGCCAGGTACACCTGGTATGGATGTAAAGGGGAATGTTATACAACCTAAGCCTGTGCACGAAGTATCCGTCCACCTTGGTAATGGGATGTATCAGAAGGATCAAGATATCTACTCTTCTATGTCCGGACGATTACATGTAGAAACAAGAGGGATGACAGTCAAGATGGAAGTGTTAAATCGCCTTTTGCATGAAGGGGATGTTAATATTTCTAGTGGAAACTTGCGTTTTCAAGGGGATATTGAAATCTCTGGAAAGATTGAGGAGAAAATGAAAGTAGAAGCAGAAGGAGATATTGAAGTAAAAGGGCAAGTATCTGGTGCTTCTTTATTTGCTAATAAATCGATGATTATTCAAAAGAATGTATTTGCAGCGGTCGTGAACTCCGGGAACACCCATCTCATGGCTGAGGTCTTGCTAAAACAGCTTGAAGAAGTTGTTGAGCAACTAATGATTTTTGATACTGCGTTACAATCCGTTTTATTAAGGCTTCAGCAAGTCTCTAAAGAAGTGAGTGAAGTAGAAATTCATCAAGCGATTCAATTATTAATCGATAATAATTTTAAACAGCTGCCTATAGCTATTAAATCTTTTGTTCGAGAGACTTCGAAACATCAAAATGCGCTTTCGAAAGATTGGATTCAGTTGGCCAATCAATTGTACCTTACTTTTACGACGAAAAATATGAAGAACATGTCTCCTCATAGGATGAAACAAGTGACTAAAGAAGCGGAACATTTACTTCATTATTACTCTACGCCGGCAGATGAGAATGTATTTATTTCTATTCCTTATGCCATCAACAGTCAAATATCCTGCAGTGGAGATATTATGATTTGGGGGCAAGGTGTATATAATTCTACATTAAAATCGGGTGGAGATATAAATATTACTGGTTATATTAAAGGGGGAACGATTGAAGCTGAAAATGTAGTTCAGGCAAAAGAAGCAGGCTCGGAGTCTGGTGTGCCTACCGTCATCAAGGTTTCTGAAAAAGGTCGTATTATTTTAAGTATTGCTCATATCGATACAGTGATTTATGTAGGAAAGAAAAAGCACATATTTTTAAAGAAGACAAGTCTAGTCAATGCTCATTTAGATGAGGAAGGTGAGCTAAAGATAGGAACTAACTATTAAAAAAGACTACCCAAAAGGAGTCATTTCCTACTTTTGGGGTAGTCTTTTCATGTTATGATTACATCCATTTAATTTTAGGTTCAGTTTTGTTGCTGATTCGTTTAATATTTGCACGATGTCTGAAAATAACAAAAAATGCAAGTGTAGCAACTACGACGATAAGTAATGTATTCCCTAGAATAAAGGAATAGATGATGGCTGTGATAGCTGCAATAATCGATGATAATGAGACATATTTTGAAAAATATAAAGTAGTAAAAAAAGAAAGCACTAACACTAAAAACATCACAGGTTGAAGGGCGAGCAGTACTCCTCCTGACGTGGCAACCGCTTTTCCACCTCTAAACCCTGCAAAAATAGGAAACATATGCCCGACGACGGCAATAGTACCTGCAATAAGAGGGTCTAACGTAGAGCCCAACCATAAGGGCAACAACGTAGCAACCGTTCCTTTTAAAATATCCGCGAAAGTGACAATCAGCCCGGCTTTGACACCTAACGTGCGAAAAGAATTTGTCGCACCGAGGTTTCCACTTCCATGTTCCCGGATATCGATTCCGAAAAAACGTTTGCCGATAATTAATCCTGATGGGATGGAACCAAGCAGATAAGATAGTATAATAATCATTCCGGTAAGCATAGATCTACCCCTTTTAAACACTTATCATGATAAAAAGTAACACATGTGCTTTTTATTTTACCATGCATGCAAGCAGAATAGGAGAACTTTTCGTTGCTTGATTGAAAAATATGGCGTACCCTTAATAATTGAATAGGTGATTACTGTTAATTTTTTAAGAAATAGGTGGAATGATGAAATTATTAGTTAGTGGATTACAATGGGCGACCTTTATGCTGGCCAGTTCCCTTGTCGCACCGATCGCTATTGCTGGGTTGTTCGGCTTTTCTGAAGTAGACACAGCGATGTTTGTGCAAAGAACAATGTTTGTGCTAGGAGTTTCGGGACTGATTCAAGCGCTATTTGGGCATCGCTTGCCGATTAGTGAGGGGCCAGCTGGACTTTGGTGGGGCGTGTTTGCGATTTATGCCGGCTTTGCAGGCACCATCTATGCAACTGATACAGAGGCATTACGCAGTTTAGAAGGCGGGATGATCGTCTCAGGTATTTTCTTTATTGTGTTAGCAGCATTCGGTCTTTTAAATCGGATGGCCACTTTATTTACGCCGACAGTTACGTTTGTGTACTTGTTTCTACTCATTTTGCAATTAAGTGGTTCGTTTATGAAAGGGATGCTTGGTTTGCCGAATGAAGCAGGTGTCATTCAACCGATGGTCATGGTGGGAAGTTTGATTACACTTGTGCTTGCGTATTATTTTTCTGCCCATCGGCTCAATTGGATACGGCAATATTCTGTCATTGTTTCTTTCGCTTGTGGTTGGCTAATCTTTATTGCGCTAGGGCAAGCTCCTGCCATTACAGGTCATGGCCAAGGTTGGATTCAACTTCCTCAATTCTTTGTTTTCGGATCACCTTTATTTGATTCAGGAACGATTGTCACTGCTTTGTTTATTACGCTATTATTGACAGCAAATATGATTGCTTCCATCAGAGTAATGGAAGAAGTAATTACACAAGTGACAGGTTCGAAACAAAAAGCAAGCTATCGCGGTGCTGGTTTTGCCGCTGGAGTGAATCAGCTTATCGGTGGAAGTTTATCTGCTATTGGTTCGGTTCCGATTTCAGGGGCAGCCGGCTTTGTGGCTCAAACGAGAAATGCCTCGATTCAGCCGTTTTTAGTTGGTTCAGTATTTATCGCTCTATTAAGCATTTGTCCTCCAGCGATGAATGTTCTCGCTTCGTTACCAGCACCTGTCGGCTATGCGGTGACCTTCGTTATTTTTTCAAAAATGGCCGGCTTTGCCTTTGCTGAGCTAGATAAAGAAACAAACAAAGATCGATCAAGAATGATCAGCGGTATTGCCTTATTAACTGGTGTAGGTGCGATGTTTGTTCCTGCCGCTGCATTTACGGAATTTCCTGTAGCTGTGACGTCCGTTTTAAACAATGGCCTTATCTTCGGGACGCTCGTCGCTATCATTGTTGAACAGTGGTTAATCTTTTTTCATAGAAAACAATCGAAAGCAGGAAACTAACAGAGAAACAACGAAATATGTCATTATAGGGAGGGAATTACATGATTGAAAATCCATCAAGAGCAGAAATGGGGCAGTTGTTGAAACAAGCAAAAACAATTGCGGTAGTAGGGTTAAGTAACAATCCAGAAAGAACAAGCTACATGGTATCTGAAGCAATGCAAAAGGCTGGGTATAAAATCATTCCAGTCAACCCAAGTGTAGACACTGTACTCGGTGAAAAAGCAGTCAGCTCACTGAAAGACATCACAGAAAAAGTCCATATTGTCAATGTCTTCCGTCGCTCCGAGTTTCTGTTTGACATCGCGAAGGAATTTGCAGAAATCGACTGCGATATCTTTTGGGCTCAACTTGGTGTAGAAGATGAGAGAACGTATGAGTTTTTAAAGGAAAAGGGAAAAACGGTAATAATGAACCGTTGTATAAAAGTCGAACACGCGTTAGCGAAATAAACTTGAAAAATAACAAGAAAAGGGTCGCCTGTGAAAAAGGCGGCCTATTATAATTGATGGTGTATCCAAGTCTTATAAAACAAGCATTATTAGATGAAAACGCTGCTGAATAGTAGGTGTTATTTTTTTGTGTTTTTTCATTACTTTAACCAGTTTTAAACTTCGTGTGCTACATTGACTTCAGGGGAAATAAGAAAATAGAACTATTGCAGATGGCACGCCCTATGCGGTGAAAGCCGCCTGTATGGTGTAGGCTCGTTATAAAACTGAGAGATAGAGAAGGTATAAGACGAGAATAGCGTGCCAACAGCACCAATAGTTTCAATAGTAGATGTAGATGACTTAAATATCACTGGAATTCAAACTAATGCTACAATTAACATTTATTTGGGAAATGGGACTCTGTATCATTCTTTAATAGCGTCAGGTGGTTTTACAATCGGACCTTTTGTTGGTCTTGGGTCTGTATATGTTACGCAAGTAGTAAATGGGGTAGAAAGTCCAGCTTCAGCAACAGTAACGTTTGAATAAATTTTTTAACCTCACCATTTGGTGGGGTTTTTTCTTACACATTCGGACGATAATGCGACACAAGCAAACACTACTGAAGAGTAGGCATTATTTTTTATGTTTAAGAAAGTTTGAGAGTTTTTGTAGAGTTTCTACTGATAAATTAAACGCAGGGGAAATAAGAAAATAGAACTATTGCAGATGGCACGCCGTATGCGGTGAAAGCCGCCTGTATGGTGTAGGCTCGTTATAAACCGAGATAGAGAGAAGGTATAAGGCGAGAATAGCGTACCACCAACTCTAATAACTGATGGGAGTTTTTGGATAAAAGATCCGATGGTAACAAAAAGTGCTACTTATTCAAGTGGTCAAATTCAAATGATAAGGTTAGATTATTTTGCTAATACTACATTCGTTAATGGCACACTTACAATTCAATTACCTAGTGAAATTACTGTAACTTCTGCAGACTCTGTTGGTCCATTCGGACAGTGGAGACAAATTACTGTATCAGAAATTAGCAATAATGGGCATACACTTACATTCACAGGATTGAATGGAAATGGTGATTTTGCGCTCCAATTAAATAGTAAGGTGATACCTGCTAAAGGCTCCTATGAGATTACTGTAAGTGCTGATGCAGATGGATCGGGCAATTCTTATTTAGTGGATTCAGAAATTGTTACATTGATATCACAATAATTTTTAACCTCACCTTTTTAGGGTGGGGTTCTTTCTCTCCCTTATGTCCCATCAGGACCACAATACGACACAAACAGTTCATCCAAGACGAGCCCTAGCTCGTTTTTTTGTTGTGTTTGAACGAAGTGATTCCTATGTAGTTGTGCCTAATGATTAATTAAGATAATAAAACTTTGAGATCATGAAATGAAGATATGGAATGATTAGAAAAATAGGTAGCAGGAATAAGTAGCACAGTAGTTTTTCTTTCATCGGAAAAGATGATAGTTTTTTGAGAGTGATCTTTTATACTATGGTTATAGGAGGTGATATGTGGATGTGGAAGCAAGTAGTGGGATGGTTACTTATCGCGATGACTATGATTGCGATTATTTATATGGTGTTTAGCGATAAAGACACTGGCTTAGTGACGGAACAAGCAAAGGATGGCGTACTAGATTTAAGGCATCTATCGAAGGAGGATCCATTACTTTCTCTGGCAGGAGAATGGAAGTTCACGCCTGGAGACTATGTCAATCCAGCTACCTTTCATCAAGAGGCAAACAATCAATTAGTGCCAAAGGAATGGGATACGGATACACAATATGGATCTTATCAATTGAAAATAAAAATGCCTGCTCATTTATCTGAGGTTGGATTTCGTATGCGAATTATTTGGTCCGCTCATACTCTATATGTCAATGGCGAGAAAATAGCAGAAGTCGGAAAAGTTGGGACAACAAAAGAAGAAACGATTCCTGAAAATCCTTATTATGAAGTGTATATACAGCCAAAGACGGAAGAATTACTGGTCACTCTACACGTAGCGAACTTTTATAATGCGCGTGGTGGCATTGTGTTTCCGATTGATTTTGGAGATGCGACTACCATGAAAGAAGATGTTCAAGATGATGTATCTATTGAACGCGCAGCGATTTTCATGGTGTTTGTTTTAAGTATTTATCATCTTACTATCTTTATTTTTCGGAAAAAAGAGGACAGCTTCTTTTATAGCGGCATTTATTTTATAAGCTCAGGGTTAATGATCATGACACGAAGCGAACGCTCGTTGCTTCGTGAATTCCCAAACATACCTTTCGACTTTTATTTTCGGCTACAAGATTCCGTTACTTTTTTTAGCTTCATACTTTTTAGTTTGTTTGTTGTCAAAATGATACCGTCCGTGATGAAGATGCAGCATTTGCGACTGCTGAATGCTCCCGTTGCGGTGTATTCCATTGCTATACTTTTGTTGCCAGCTAGGACGCTATCCCATTTGCAATATGTTTTCTTTTATTACATCAATTTGATTCTTCTCGCCATCTTTATTCGTATCATATGGTTAATCATTAAAAAAAGATGGGTGTTACCCAAAAATGAAATTGCCGTTTTATGTCTTATACTTATTTTTACACTGATGTATACTTTTAGCGGCACATTAGATCAACTATTTTCATCTGGCAGAAACGGTTTTAACCGCTTAGGGATGTTAGGGTTTATTATGTCAATGAATGTTCTTTTAGGCATTCGCTTAGTGAATCGAACGAAAGATGCCGAAAATTTAAGTAAACGGCTAGAAAAAGCAAATATCGCCAAAGATGCCTTTTTAGAAGTAACGACAAAAGAGTTAAAGCAACCTTTATATCATGCGATCAATTTAACGAAATCGGTGCAACAAAAGGAAGAAAATAAGCAGCTTCATATGATTGAACAACTAATGGAACGATTGCTCTATCTCGTCAATGATTTACAAGATTTCACTAGAATGCGTTTTCAGGAGGACTCGTTTCAATTACAGTCGACCAATATTAAAATGGTCGTCTGTCATATCGCTCAACTACTAGACTTCTCTTTTTCAAGAAAGAAAATTGTGTTTTTGGAAGACATTCCAGATTCACTGAATGTATTAGCAGATGAAGATCGATTGACTCAAATATTTTATCGTATTATGGAAGAATGCTCGAACTACTCAGTAAATGGAACGATCACCGTCCATGCTAAACATATGAATGAACAACATATTTATTTAACATTTGACGCAATCGGTGAATATGAAGATTTATATGTAACGCCTGATCATAGTGCGGGGTTCTTAATGGGGAAAGAGCTATTAGAGCGCATGAATTGTCATCTACATAGCAAAAGATTAGAAAATGGGATTCAATTTGTCGTACTACTTCCTTTCTATGAATATAAAAAATTGGATTCAATTACTTTAGCTAAACCAGAAGATACATGGCTTTTTTCTAATAAGAATACCGAAAATCGACAAAAGCTATTGATTGTAGAAGATGATGTGATTCACGCCGAAGTCTTGTTTTCTTTACTATCCGAGCAATATGCTGTGACCATCGCCTACTCAGCTCCAGAAGCGATCTCTAAGCTTACTCATTCAGAACAACCTTTCTCACTGATAATGATCGATGAAGTGATGCCAGCGATGGATGGGATTGAATTAACGAGATATATTCGACAAAAAGCATCATTAATAGAGTTGCCTATTATTATGATGACAACACATGATTACCCAACTAAATTAGAGAGCATTTTTTCCTCTGGAGCAAATGACTATGTAGTAAAACCTGTAACTAAGCAAGCGTTGTTGGCTCGCATCAATGCGGTTGAACAAACAAAACAAGCAGTGACGCAAGCAGTAGAAAATGAAATGGCTTTTCTACAAGCACAAATCAAGCCGCATTTCCTTTACAATGCGCTTAGCAGCATTATTTCGTTTTGCTACACAGACGGAGAACGAGCCGCTCATTTATTAACGATGCTCAGCTCCTATTTACGTTATATTTTCGAAGCTGGAAAAGAAGGGCACTTTGCTTCTTTACAAAAAGAATTAGAGATTATTGAAGCGTATGTAGAAATTGAAAAAGCAAGGTTTGGTCAACGTCTATCATTTTCTTATGAAGTGGACCCTGCTTTAAATAGAAAAGGAGTTCACATTCCAAGTCTACTGATTCAACCAATTGTCGAGAACGCTATTCGACATGGTGTATTTGAAAAAGAAGGAAACGGACAAGTCCAACTTACGATCCAACAAATCGATAAATCCCTGTTTATTCAAGTCGTCGATGACGGTGTCGGAATGTCAGCGGATCAATTAACTAAATTGTTGGCTAGTACGGAAAAACAAAAAGGAATCGGATTTTCGAATGTCCTGCGTCGCGTGCGTGACATGTCAAACGGTAGTTTGACTGTTCATTCCGTCGAAGGAGCAGGAACAACAATGAGTATCACCATTCCATTAAAGGAGTAAACACATAATGAAAAACCTTTTATAATGTGTACAAGATAATAGAAGTTAGTTAATAATTAAAAAGCATCTACTCAATTGAAGGATTTTTGGATTATTTGTGGTATTGGTCTCATTATAGAAAAAAAGGGTCGCCCATAAAAAGGCGGCCCGGTAATTTTTATGTATATAGCCTAGTTGTATTTAATTGTCTTTAGTAAGTCAACTGAAAAATTTTGTTTCATTAAAGTATTCATCAGAATCGACTTGTCGAGCATTTGGTTGATTGGCGAAAGAACCGTTTCGTTTAGCATGTGGTACGTGCTGCTCTGCCTCGAAAGCTGTAGTTGTAAGTTGTGCTCGGTTTGTATGCAAGTTGTACGATTTTCGAATGGCCATTGCTCCTTGAAAGGTAATGTAGGTTTTCATTATATAAATTACCTCCAACAATTCATTTCTTTATACCTAATTATACCATGTTTTTTTGCTTCATATTTGTAAAAAAGATGTGATATTTTTTTGTATTTTTTAAAAATGGGTCACTTTTCAAAAGCGGCCCATTTTTTCGATTTATACTCATTCAGTACCTTTTAACACTTGAAAAGCTTCTGCTACTTTGCGTGCAAAAGAAAGGGGCGGTTCGACCGATTGGAAATGCATATAGAGGATCGTTGGTTTTGTGTATAGCCAATGATTATGTAGCGCGCTAATCATGATACCGTTTTTGACAAGAACATGGGTGAAAAGCGGTATTTCTTGTTCAAGTATGACTGTTTCTCCAAGATTAAGTGCATTCCCTTGATGATCCAATGATTCAAACATAATTTCGGCGTGAAGCTCTCCGCGGCTTAGGCGACCTTGAATCGTTACATTGAGGTTGCGGTGCATTTCTACGGAGCAAACACCATGTTCAATCGTCGGCTTCTTATTAAATATTTGAGCGTATTGATGACAAAGCGTGTTGAAGTTCATAATAATTCCCACCTTTTTTATAACAATTTATGTAGAGGAAAATGGAATTATCACCTGTGAAGCATAGGGGGAAATCATTTTTTATTGCAATGTAATTGATTTAAATCCGCGCTAAACATACAATAAGTCATAGTTATTTTACATAAGAGCGCGCCAATTAAACGCATGTTAATCAGAGATGTCCTTTTTATGAAAAATATGATAAGATTAAAAACGAACATTTGTTTGTTTTGCTTTTCCCCATGGAAAGGCTAGAAAGGGGAATATTTGTGTCAAGAAAAAAAACAATGATTGAGTATAACGATGATGCTATTCAAGTTCTTGAGGGGCTTGAGGCTGTGAGAAAGCGTCCAGGAATGTATATTGGTTCTACGGATGCAAGAGGATTACACCATTTAGTTTATGAAATTGTCGATAATTCAGTCGATGAAGCACTCGCTGGATATGGCAATGAAATCAATATTACGATTCATAAAGATCAATCTGTTAGTGTACAAGATCATGGGCGCGGAATGCCCACTGGAATGCATAAGATGGGCAAGCCGACACCAGAAGTGATTTTAACGATTCTTCATGCTGGCGGGAAGTTTGGCCAAGGTGGCTATAAAACGAGTGGAGGGCTTCACGGAGTTGGTGCGTCCGTCGTGAATGCTCTATCTGAATGGCTGACAGTGACGATTCATCGTGATGGTTTTATTTACGAACAACGTTTTGAAAAAGGTGGAACGCCGGTTACGACATTAGAGAAAATAGGAACGACAAGGAAAACAGGTACGATTATTCATTTTAAACCCGACGCAACGATTTTCAGTACGATTAATTACAATTTTGATACGCTCGGTGAACGGTTACGAGAATCTGCTTTTTTATTAAAAGGGATGAAAATCACGTTGCGTGATCAGCGTCATGGAGCAGAAGAGATTTTCCACTATGAGAATGGGATCGAAGAGTTTGTCAAATATTTAAATGAAGAAAAGGACACGTTACATCCAGTTGCTTCGTTCGCTGGAGAACAAAGTGGCATTGAAGTAGAGTTTGCTTTTCAATTTAATGACGGTTTTTCAGAAAATATTTTGTCATTTGTCAATAATGTTCGTACAAAGGACGGGGGGACTCATGAAGCAGGTGCTCGTACAGCGATGACGCGAATGTTTAATGAGTACGCTCGCAAAGTGAGTTTATTGAAAGAAAAGGACAAAAATCTTGAAGGAACGGATATTAGGGAAGGTCTATCAGCGATTATCTCTGTTAGAATTCCTGAAGAGCTTTTACAATTTGAGGGGCAGACGAAAGGGAAGCTAGGGACGAGTGAGGCTCGTTCGGCTGTTGATCAAGTGGTTTCTGCTCAGCTGTCTTATTTTCTTGAAGAAAATCCTGATATTAGTTCGCTATTAATTAAAAAGGCGGTAAAAGCCGCTCAAGCGAGAGAAGCAGCGCGTAAAGCGAGAGAAGATGCCCGCAATGGCAAAAAGCGCAAAAAAAATGAAGCGGTTCTTTCAGGAAAGTTGACGCCAGCACAATCAAGAAATCCACAAAAAAATGAATTGTATTTAGTGGAGGGAGATTCAGCAGGTGGTTCGGCGAAGCAAGGTCGTGACCGTCGTTTCCAGGCGGTGTTGCCACTTCGAGGGAAAGTGATCAACACAGAAAAAGCGAAACTCGCTGATATTTTTAAAAATGAAGAAATCAACACGATTATTCATGCGATTGGTGCCGGAGTTGGGCCAGAATTTGCGGTGGAAGATGCTAATTACGATAAAGTCATTATTATGACCGATGCCGATACAGATGGTGCGCATATTCAAGTGTTGTTGTTAACGTTCTTTTACCGTTATATGAAACCTTTGATCGAAGCGGGGAAAGTGTATATTGCCCTTCCGCCCCTTTATAAAGTAAGTAAAGGAAGCGGCAAAAAAGAAGTCGTTGAATATGCATGGACCGATGATGAGCTCGATGAAACGATGAAAAGAGTAGGAAGAGGCTGCATGCTTCAGCGTTATAAAGGTTTAGGTGAGATGAATGCCGATCAACTGTGGGAGACGACGATGAATCCTGAAACGAGAACGTTAATTCGTGTCTTAATCGATGATGCCGCAAGAGCGGAACGTCGAATCACCACGTTAATGGGTGATAAAGTTGAACCGCGCCGCAAGTGGATTGAATCGAATGTTGCGTTCGGCATGGAAGAGGATGGCAACATTTTAGAAAACGAGAATCTTTCAATCGGCGAGGAGGAATAACTAAATGGAGAAAGAGAAATTTCAAGATTTACCATTAGAAGAAGTGTTAGGTGATCGCTTCGGTCGCTACAGTAAATATATTATCCAAGAGCGTGCATTACCGGATGCTCGCGATGGATTAAAGCCGGTTCAGCGCCGAATTTTATACGCGATGTATGCAGAAGGAAACACGCAAGAAAAAGGATTTAGAAAATCAGCCAAGACGGTTGGTAATGTCATCGGTAATTACCATCCGCATGGTGACACGTCCGTCTATGATGCGATGGTACGTCTTAGTCAAGATTGGAAAGTGAGAAAATTGCTCGTTGAAATGCATGGAAACAACGGATCGATTGATGGCGATCCTCCAGCAGCGATGCGTTATACAGAAGCAAGACTTTCCTCGATTGCGGGTGAGTTGTTAAAAGATATTGATAAACGAACGGTTGATTTTATCCCAAACTTTGATGATACAACCGAAGAGCCGACTGTGTTGCCATCACGATATCCCAATTTGTTAGTGAATGGAGCGACGGGAATTTCTGCTGGGTATGCAACAGAAATTCCCCCTCACCAACTTGGAGAAGTCATTGATGCGGCTATTTTAAGAATGGACAAGCCGAATTGTACAGTAGAGGAGTTAATGACTGTCATAAAAGGTCCAGATTTTCCGACTGGAGGAATTATTCAAGGGATCGATGGCATTGAAAAAGCGTATAAAACAGGTAAGGGAAAAGTAGTCGTGCGCGGTAAAGCCGACATCGAAGAGATTCGAGGTGGCCGTAAGCAAATTGTGATCACAGAAATTCCTTATGAAGTGAATAAAGCCAATCTCGTCAAGAAAATAGATGAGCTACGATTAGATCGCAAAGTAGAGGGAATCTCCGAAATTCGCGATGAAACGGATCGAACAGGTTTAAGAGTTGTCATCGAGTTGAAAAAAGACGGTGATGCACAAGGGATTCTTAATTACTTATATAAGGCGAGTGACCTGCAAGTTAGCTACAATTTTAATATGGTCGCTATCCATAACCGTCGTCCTACGTTAATGGGGCTTACTCAGTTGCTCGATACCTACATAACCCATCAAAAAGAAGTGGTGACGAAACGTTCTGAATTCGAATTGGCAAAGGCAAAAGCAAGAGCCCATATTGTCGACGGCTTAATAAAGGCATTGTCTATTTTAGATGAAGTGATTGCAACGATCCGAGCATCTAAAGACAAGAAAGACGCGAAACAAAATTTAATGCAATCGTTTGACTTTACTGAGCCGCAAGCAGAAGCAATTGTCAATTTACAGCTATATCGATTAACGAATACTGATATTACAGCTTTACGAACAGAAGCGGATGAGCTAGCGGCTTTAATTGCTCAGTTGACGTCTATTTTAGCTAGTGAGAAAAAGTTAGCAGCTGTCATTAAAACAGAGCTTCGAGCTATTAAGAAAAATTACAACGACGAGCGCCGAACCGTCATTGAGAAAGAAATTGAAGAAATTAAAGTGAATTTAGAAGTGATGATCCCGAGTGAAGATGTAATGGTGACTGTTACAAAGGATGGCTATATGAAGAGAACAAGCTTGCGTTCTTATTCAGCTTCCGGTGGGGCTGACCTTGGCATGAAAGAAACGGATCATTTACTTTATCAAGCGGAAGTGAACACAACAGATGTTTTACTAGTGTTTACGAATAAAGGGAACTACTTGTATTTACCGGTTCATGAATTGCCAGATATTCGTTGGAAAGACTTAGGGCAGCATGTCGCAAGCCTTGTGTCGATTGATAAAGAGGAAGAGGTTATTTCTGTATTCTCGGTGAAGGATTTCAATCAACCGCTCTTCTTATTGTTTATGACGAAAAACGGGATGGTCAAGAAAACAGAGCTGTCACAGTATAAAGTTCAGCGTTATTCTCGAGCATTAGTCGCGATCAATTTAAAAGCGGATGATGAAGTCGTCGATGTTCATTTGACGGATGGCGAAGGTCATGTGTTCATCGCGACACATTTTGGTTACGGTTTATTATTTGCTGAGCAAGAAGTGAATATCTTTGGGCCACGAGCAGCGGGAGTCAAGGGGATTAATTTAAAAGAAGGCGATTTTGTTGTTGCTGGTAAAGCAACGAAAGAGCTATCCGGTCAAGCGCTCATTCTAGTCACGCAACGAGGTGCTGTCAAGAAAATGGACATATCTGTGTTTGAAGTCGCTACCCGAGCCACTCGGGGAGTCGTCATGCTTCGTGAATTAAAAACGAATCCTCATCGTGTCGTCGGAGTAGAATGGGTCGAGTCTATAGAAAAAATGGTGTTACAAACAGAAAAAGGTCAAACTGAAACATTTGATTTTCACTCGTTAAAAAAGAGCGATCGTTATTCTAATGGTTCCTTTGTTGTTGATGAAAAAGAAAGTGGTGTAGTCACAAGAGTGTGGCCGTTGATTGATCCACAACAATAAGGGAGTTCCGTAGGGCTGTGTATGATTATGCAGCCCTATTTCTCAATGGTGTTTAAAAAATCCATTTGATTGGAATCTATCTTTTTGATAAGGTAGTATAGGTTAATTTTAAGCTGAATGCAGGTAAAAGGGAGGGTGATTTTATATGGAGCTTTTAGATGTCATTAATCAATATGTATTGACAATTAATGATTATTTGTATACCTATTTAATGATTGCCATGTTGATAGGTTTGGGTCTATTTTTCTCATATAAAAGCAAGTTTGTTCAGTTTCGTTATTTCGGGGAAATGTTTCGTGTAATTTTTGAAAAATCAACAATCTCAACCGATGGAAAAAAAGGGGTCTCTTCCTTCCAAGCGTTTACGATCAGTGCGGCTTCAAGAGTAGGAACAGGAAACCTTGCTGGAGTTGCAACAGCAATCGCAACGGGTGGACCAGGAGCTGTTTTCTGGATGTGGGTCATTGCTTTTGTTGGAGCGGCGTCGAGCTTTGTTGAGAGTACACTTGCTCAAGTGTATAAGGTAAAAGATAAAAATGGTTTCCGTGGAGGTCCTGCCTATTATATGGAGAAGGGGCTTAATAAAAGATGGATGGGAATTATCTTTGCGATTACCATCACTTTTTGCTTCGGATTAGTCTTTAATGCCGTTCAATCGAATACCATTTCAAATGCGGTTAATCAAGGGTTTAATATACCTACTTCTACGATCGGGCTGATCCTTGCCGGGTTAACAGCTGTCGTTATTTTCGGTGGGATTAAAAGGGTTGCGAATGTGACACAAATTCTCGTCCCCGTGATGGCGATTATTTATTTAATTTTGGCGATTACTATTTTATTCATGAACATTACAGAAGTACCAGCGATGTTTATGTTAATCTTTAAAAGCGCTTTCGGTTTGCAAGAGGCAGCAGGAGGAGCATTAGGTGCTGCGGTGATGAACGGAGTGAAGCGAGGACTCTATTCAAATGAAGCAGGTATGGGTTCCGCTCCAAATGCCGCAGCGGCAGCAGATGTTAGTCATCCAGTGAAGCAAGGGTTGATTCAAACATTAGGCGTATTCGTCGATACGATTTTGATTTGTTCGGCTACTGCTTTCATCATTCTCTTATCTGGTGAGTATACAAAAGAAGGACTTACTTCTATTAATCTAACTCAATCAGCGCTTAGTGTTCATATCGGTGATTGGGCGAGTATTTTCATTGCTGTAGCGATTTTTCTATTTGCTTTTAGTTCGGTTATCGGGAATTATTATTACGGAGAAACAAATATCGAATTTATTAAAAATTCACCGACAACATTATTTGTGTATCGCGTAGCTGTCGTTGGAATGGTCTATTTTGGATCAGTCGCTAAAATCAGTTTAGTCTGGGACTTAGCAGATTTATTTATGGCGATTATGGCCTTTATTAACTTAGTGGCCATTGCGATGTTGTATAAAATCTCTATGGCGGTTCTTAGGGATTATCAGAAACAACGAAAAGCAGGAAAAGACCCCGTTTTCTATGCTGATTCTATCGAAGGTCTCAATGGAGTTGAATGTTGGGAACGAAAAGAAAAATAAACGGGCAAAGCTCATGACGTATTCGTCGTGGGCTTTTTATATGAAACGGCATAGATATTTAGGAAAGAAACCAGTACATTCCTACTTTTTTCTCGTATTACCTAGTCATTTTATATACAAAAGTGTTAATCTTTAATTAATTCTAATTTTTTGTAGGACTAAAATTCGTTTTTAAAGAGGTATAGAAAATGGCGAATAATTTTTTTAATTCTTCACTCGTTTCTCCTGAAGAGATTGAGTGGTTTATACAAATGACAAAAGAAATGTTTGCAGCTACTGATCATGATGGAATTATTCGATTTGTTAACCCAGCATTAACCTCGGTGTTAGGTTATGATGAGAAAGAACTTATCGGAAAGAATTTCTTAGATTACATTCACTCATCTGACTTTGAAAATACAAGAGAAAAGTTTGAAGAGGTTGTACAATGTGGCAAATCAGTAACTGTTGAGAACCGTAGTTTATGCAAAGATGGTAATTACATTTGGATGTCTTGGAGTGGAGCTTCAATGGTTGCGCAAAAAATGGTTTTAATGATCGGGAGAGATATGAGCCGACAAAAGCGATTAGAACGTGAACTTATTCAATCAAATCAATATTTTCAATCATTTTGGGAAAATACGGATGATGCAGTTGACCTTATAGATTTAGAAGGAAATGTTATTGCTGTGAATAGAGCCTTTGAGAAGATTTTTGGATGGACAAATGAAGAAGTAAAAGGACAAAAGTTACCGATTATTCCGGACTCTTTTTACATTGAATTTCAACAGATCAGGGAAAGAGTATTATCTGGGGAAAAAATGGTCAACTATGAAGCGATGAGATTGCGTAAAGATGGGTCAATGATTCCTGTGAGTATAACCGCTTCACCGATCCGAAATGAAGTAGGAGAAGTCGTGGCTTTCTCCGGTATTAGTAGAGATAATTCCATGCTAGTGGAGGCGCAGAGAGAGCTTATCAATCAGAAAAAAGAGCTAAAAAAAGCAAACGAGCGTCTTGAGAATATATTACAGAGCATTATCGAAGCATTTTTCTTTGTAGATGATCAGTGGAATATTGTCTATGTCAATGACGTGCTTGCAAACATGTGGAAGAAAAATCAAGAAGAAATTGTGGGGAAGAATTTATGGGATACTTTTCCTGAGGTAAGAGGAACGATTTATGAATATTATTATAAGCAGTCCATGAATACGCAAGAACCCCAACGTTTTCAAGTATATAGTAATCTTTACAAAGGTTATTTTGAAATCTGTACGTTCCCATCCTCAACAGGGCTTGCGGTAAATATACGTGACATTACAGACTATCAAATGAGTTTGCAAAAATTAAGGGAAAGCGAAAAACAAATAAGAGAGATTACTGAAAATATTAATGAAGTATTTTGTGTGCATAATGTAGAGGGGTTTCAACTACTTTATGTAAGCGCTGCATTTGAGAAAGTATGGCAACGTTCTATATCCGATTTATATCAAAATCACTTTCAATATATTGAAACGATTCATGAAGAGGACCGCGAGTACTTAATGTATCAATTTACTCATTATAAGGAAGAACCTGATGAATTCGAGTTTCGTATCATTCGACCGAGTGGTGAAATTCGCTGGATCCGATCAAGACAAACCGTCATTTACAATAAAGCGAAACAGCCGAAGCGAATCATTAGTGTGATGGAAGATATTACCGAATTGAAGGAGAAAGATATTTTAATTCGTAAAGGCGATAAGCTAGGAGCTGTGGGACAATTAGCGGCTGGGATCGCTCATGAAATTCGCAATCCATTAACGACGATTAAAGGGTTTGTTCAGCTTTGGGGAAAGGAAAGCCAAACGAAGTATAGCGACATTATTTTGTCTGAACTACAACGAATTGAATTTATTATGAATGAATTTTTAATGCTAGCGAAACCTCATCAAGAATTGCAAATGGAAAAACTTAATTTGAATAAAATACTGAATGAAGTCATTATTTTTATGCAACCTGAAGCGTTACTCCATAATGCCAATATCGTTAGTACACTTGATCATTATTTACCGGAAACATTTGGAGAAATGAAGCAAATTAAACAAGTAATCATTAATTTAATCAAGAATGCTTTAGAAGCGATGCCTAATGGCGGGGTCATTACCATGACAACGAAGCATGAAAATAATCGAGTGATCATGGAATTGACAGATGAAGGAGTTGGCATTCAAAAAGATCGGATTGCTAGACTTGGTGAACCATTCTATTCTAATAAAGAAAAGGGGACCGGTCTTGGATTAATGGTCAGCTTTAAAATTATTCAAAACCATAAAGGAACGATTTCTTTTGAAAGCGAAGAAGGGAAAGGAACAAAGGTGATGATTTCTTTACCTGTATATGAAGAAGAAAAGAGTAAAGGGAGTGGGAGAAGTGAACATAGTGAGTAGTTTAATGCAACTATTTGTGTTTGCTATACCCGTTTTTTTTATCGCTCTGTTGACAGGGCTGTTTTTTTCAGAGAAAAAACGCAATGAAAGATTTAGAAGAATAGAAGAGAGAGTCAAGCAGAAACAACATCACGACTGAAAGCAGGAGTATATCCTGCTTTTGTTTTATTTTGTCTAAAGAAGTTTAGAAACAAGAAAGAAAAATTCATAATAATTTATTTTCTTTATCTTTCCCCATTTTTTGCTATAGTTAGAGAGAAATTATTAGTGAATGGAGGGGTTTTATGCTAAAGGAATTTAAGGAATTTGCGATGCGTGGGAATGTCATTGACCTAGCAGTTGGGGTGATTATCGGTGGAGCTTTTGGTAAAATCGTAACGTCGCTTGTGGAAGATGTGATTATGCCGCTGGTTGGATTGCTTCTTGGAGGAGTCAACTTTACGGATTTAGCCTTTACTTATAACAAGGCGACGATTAAATATGGGGCGTTTATTCAAACGATTGTGGACTTTTTAATTATTGCTTTTTCGATTTTTCTTTTTATTAAGTTATTTAATAAACTAACCGCTAAGCGAGAAAAAGCTGAGGAACCAGCAGCACCGCCAGCACCTTCTAAAGAGGAAGTGCTATTAGCAGAAATTCGAGACTTATTAAAAGCGCAAAAATAATTTGAGTTGGATTATTGGGATATAGGAGCGGGGAAAAGTGACTTTTCCTGCTCCTTTTTAATTATGAATGATGGAAAGCTTGTCTTTTATAGTATTTGTTTGTCGTATTAATTGACGGAATATTTCGAATGATATACTCTTTATGTAAGTACATAGCATGGAAAAGGAATGATAAGAGGAGGGTATTCAGAATGAGGAATCATCATTTTCGTTTAATTAATCAAGAAGTACCGAAAACGATTATGGAGTCTTGGAAAAGAAGTCGGAAAAGCGAAGTATCAGAAACCCTTAATTCTGCACCTCTTGTGTTAACCGAGGAAGATATAAACAAAATCAAACAACATGATAACCTTTATCAATCTTTTTCAATGGTCTACTCTCGAATGGAGAGGGAGATTGAGGACTACTATGCTTTTGGACTAGCGGATGAACGCGGCAGAATGATTGGTGTAAGGATGAAAGGGAAGTTACATGACCAATTGCGAGAAGCTAACTTTTATCCGGGAGCGAATTGGCATGAAGAAGTGACAGGAACAAATGCGATCGGCACAGCGTTAGCCGCAAAACAGCCGGTGACGATTCATACGGCGGAGCATTTTTGTGATGCTTGGAAAGCGTTTTCATGTGCGGGCGTACCTATTTTTCATCCTATTAAAAAGAAGCTAATAGGCGTTCTTGACTTGACGAGCAATGATGAACATTTCCATAAACAAAGCTTGCTGCTGACAAAGGCGGTTGCGGAGGGGATTCATTTAGACATGTTGAATCGTGTTCACAGAAAAACAAGTATATTGAAAGAAGTCTTTATGAAGAAAAAACATGAGACCCAACAAGATTGGCTACTCGCGATTGATGAGGATGGGGACATGGTTGCTTCTAATCACTCATCTAAATCTTTTCAGTATATATGGAAATCTGCTTTTGATTGGGACACATACTTTCAGCAACTGCAGAGTAAGAAAAAGACAGATAACGAGCATGCACCTTTGCCCTTTTTACATGGACAACCTGAAGGAAAGGTGCATTCGGTTATTGATAACGAAAAAATCATCGGCATCATCGTCCAACTCCCTAAACATTCATCTCGGCAACCTACTACAAAGATGTCCACCCAAACCTCACAACATGAAGATGGAGTGATCGGGCAGAGCGCTCCGTTTCTATCTTTCTTTTCCAAAATTAAAAAAGTAGCTCCAAGCCATGTGCCTGTATTGCTAACTGGAGAGAGCGGCACGGGAAAGGAGGTATTTAGTCAAACGATTCATCGATTAAGTGATAGAAGAGAGAAGCCTTTTATTACATTTAATTGTTCTTCTCTTAACCATGAACTCGCAGCGAGTGAATTGTTTGGCTATGCACCAGGCTCTTTTACAGGAGGATTAAAAGAAGGAAAGAAAGGGTTATTTGAAGCAGCGGATGGCGGTGTGTTATTTTTGGATGAAATTGGAGAAATTCCGTTAACCGTTCAACCATTGCTATTGCGAGTGTTGCAAGAAAAAGAGGTGCTAAGAGTCGGAGAATATAAACCTAGAAAAGTCGATGTTCGAATTATTGCAGCGACAAACCGCGATTTAAAACAAATGATTCAAGAAGGTACTTTCCGAGAAGACCTTTATTATCGATTAAGTGTGATTAACTTACCGATTCCTTCGCTTAGAGAAAGGAAAGAAGATATTCTTCCGTTAGCCGATTATTTTTTAGAGCAATGCCAGCTAGCTGGGCGTATTCAATTTAGTGAATCGGTCGTACAAGTACTACAAACGTATGATTGGCCAGGTAATATTAGAGAGCTTCGCAATGCGATTGAATATAGCGTACTATTTGTGGATGGAGACATCATCGAAATCTATCATTTACCTGATTATTTACAAGAGCTTAGATCGACTCCATTTGTGTTAGTGAATAATTTACCAGACATTGGGACGGAGAAACATGAACGAGAAAATATTATTCAAATGTTAAAGCAAACGAATTTTAATGTAACAAAAGCTGCTAAGATGCTCGGCTTTTCGCGAGGCACATTGTATAATCGTCTAAAAAAATACAATATTTCCTACTGAAAATAAACAAACTGTTCAATTGCCGTTGAACAGTTTGTTTATTTTTTTGAACAACTGAACAAAAAATAGTCAGAAAATATAGAATAATCAATGTATTTTCTTTGGCACAAGATTTGCATTTATGTAGGTAAGCTCATAGACATTTAAGGATTCACTTCTAGTAAATGAGTTTTCAGAAAATTCAAGGAGGGGAATGAAGATGAGAGCTGCTGTTATGGAAGAGTTTAATAAACCGCTGAAAGTTTTAAATGTAGCTGATCCTGAATGTGGCCCAGATGATGTGATTGTAGCGGTGAAAGCCAATGGAGTGTGCCGTAGTGATTGGCACGGATGGGTAGGAGATTGGGAATGGCTCGGCTTAAAGCCGGAATTGCCTCATATTCTTGGTCATGAATTTGCAGGAGTCATTGAAGAAGTAGGAAAGAACGTAAAACATTTCAAAAGAGGAGATCGAGTCGTTATTCCATTCAGTTTAGGATGTGGAAGTTGTGATTGTTGTCAAACAGGGCATCAAAACGTCTGCGAAAGTTTAACGATTTTAGGCTTTGCGTGTAATGGGTCTTATGCTCAGTTTACGAGAGTCCCTCTTGCAGACCAAAACTTAGTTCATTTACCCGATTCCATTGACTTCACTACGGCAGCTTCTTTAGGTTGTCGGTTTATGACTAGCTTCCATGCAGTAGCAGATATTTCGGGTGTGAAAGCTGGCGATTATTTTACCATTTATGGAGCTGGTGGAGTAGGCTTAGCGGCTCTACAGATCGCTTCTACACTCGGAGCAAGGGTGATTGTTGTCGATATTGATGATCAAAAGTTAGAAATGGCGAAACAACTTGGTGCGGTGGCGACAGTTAATTCAAGAGAAGTGAACCCTGTTGAGGCGATCATGCACATCACAAGTGGTGGAAGTGATATTACGTATGATGCGCTAGGTATTGCTGAAACTTGTCGGAATTCGATTTTGAGTTTAAGAAATCGAGGCACTCATGTTCAAGTCGGATTAACGACTCAAGCAGAGGGAGGGATGATTTCATTGCCGACTGACTTAATCGTTGCGAAAGAATTGCAAATAAAAGGTTCCCTAGGAATGCAAGCTCATCGCTATAAAGCCTTACTGGCAATGGTAGAAAGCGGCCAGCTCCATCCAGAAAAACTGATTTCAAGAACCATTCCTTTAGAAGAAGCGAGCAGTGTTTTAGCGTCTATGCATGAATATGGAACGGTAGGTTCTGTCGTTATTGACCGTTTCTAAATAAACATGAGGAGGAGATTTAAATGGAAAAAACAATCAACATTTCACCACGTGTAGAGGAATTTTTAAAAGGGACGAAAAAGCTATTCATTAATGGAAAGTGGGTTGAGTCCGCTTCTGGAAAAAAATTTGAAACGTATAATCCAGCAACTGGAGAAGTGCTTGCTGTTGTCAGTGAAGCGATGGAGCAAGATATTGAACAAGCTGTTCAAGCTGCAAGACGAGCATTTGACAGTGGTCCGTGGTCAAAGATGAGTGCAGCGGAGCGGAGTCGTCTCATTTATTTATTGGCTGACAAGATGGAGGAGAATAAAGAAGAATTAGCACAGCTCGATACGTTAGATAGCGGAAAGCCGATTCGTGAATCATCGGCAGCAGATGTGCCGCTTGCGATTGAACATTTTCGTTACTTTGCTGGGTGGGCAACGAAGATTATGGGACAAACAATCCCGGTTGCAGGTAATTATTTGAACTACACTCGACATGAGCCTGTAGGGGTAGTCGGGCAAATTATTCCATGGAACTTCCCATTATTGATGGCGGCTTGGAAATTAGGAGCGGCATTGGCAACAGGTTGTACAGTTGTCTTAAAGCCAGCAGAGCAAACGCCATTATCAGCTCTTTATTTAGCTCAGCTTGCGCAAGAAGTTGGGTTTCCTGATGGTGTTATCAACGTCGTTCCTGGCTTTGGAGAAACAGCAGGAGCTCCATTAGTAAACCATCCGCAAGTCGATAAAATCGCTTTCACTGGTTCGACACCAGTTGGAAAATCGATTATGAGACAAGCATCAGAAACATTGAAACGAGTCACGCTTGAGCTAGGAGGAAAATCACCGAATATCATTTTACCAGATGCCGACCTTAGTAAAGCGGTACCAGGAGCTTTATTCGGTATTATGTTTAACCAAGGACAAGTGTGTTGTGCCGGTTCTCGACTGTTTATTCAGAAAAAGAAATACGATAATTTCCTAGCGGATATGGTGAGTCATGCTGAAAAAATTCAGCAAGGTCAAGGGATCAATCCAACAACAGAAATGGGACCACTCGTTTCAGACGAACAGCAAAAACGCGTCATGTCCTATATTCAAAAGGGACAAGAAGAAGGGGCAGAAATTTTAACAGGTGGAAAAGTGCCGTTTGATCAAGGGTACTTCGTGCAACCGACTATTTTCGCTGATGTAAACGATTCCATGACAATTGCTAAAGAAGAAATTTTCGGACCCGTCGTTTCAGCCATGCCATTTGATGACTTAGACGATTTGGTCGAGCGCGCAAACAATACAAACTTTGGATTAGCGGCAGGCGTATGGACAGAAAACTTAAAAAGTGCTCACTATTTAGCTCAGCGAATTAAAGCAGGAACAGTTTGGGTGAATTGCTATAACGCGTTGGATGCAGCGAGTCCATTCGGCGGCTTTAAGCAATCTGGCTTAGGAAGAGAAATGGGGTCTTACGCGTTAAATGCTTATACAGAAGTAAAAAGTGTATGGGTGGACTTAAACGAATAATTTAGACAAGTCTGGTCCGCTTATAGCGGACCAGCTTTTCTAAAAGAAGAAAGGAGCAGTGTCAATGAAGCATATTAAACCTTTGAATTTCAAAGGAAAGATGATTGAACAAACGGTTGACCTTGAAAAGAAGCCCGAGGTACAAGGATTAGCCTTGCTTCCGATGGGATGTACAAGCTTGTTTGATCCAGGGTGGGAAACAGACTTTTCTGGAATGAGCTTAGAAGGTGTATGCCAACCGCATTATAAAGACATTTACGGTTGTTATGGAGATTGTTGGTGGGCAGCTCAAGTACCTGATGGATTAACCAATTATGGAAATTGGGCAGATGAGTGTCCGGTCGCTGCGAATGATTGGCGAAAATTAACGTATGTGAAACCTTAAGAAGGAGTCGTGCCATGAGAAAAAAATATATCATGCTGGTCATTGTTATCGCTAGTTTTATGGCCTTATTAGTGGCTTGTTCAGATTCTGCAACAAATAAACAGAATAGTGAAGAAGTTGAAACGGTCTCATCAAATGTGCTTGTTAGTGAACAAGTGGAAAAAAGCTGTGTGAGCTGTCATGCGGTCGATCAATCAGGCAAGTTTGAACGCATTGAGTACATGAGGAAAACTCCAGAAGGTTGGGCTCAAACGATTGCTCGAATGGAAAGAATACATGGTTTAAAGATCACAGATGAAGAAAGAGAGCAGCTCGTAATGGACTTGAGTAGAGAAAGAGGATTAGCTCCGGAAGAGGCGGAGAAAGTTCAATATTGGCTAGCGAATAAACCATCTTATTCCGAGCCGATGCCTGAAAACGAAAGTGTGACTCAAAGCTGTATTGGCTGTCATGCGGGTGGAAGGTTCGAAGCACAGCGGAGAACAGAAGAGGAGTGGAAGAACTTAAAAGACTTCCACCTTGTGATGTATCCATCTATTTATTTAAATCACCGTCATATGGATTGGCCAACGGAAGCGGAAAAAGCGCTTGAGTATTTAGCGAAAAACTATGGCGAAGAGTCTGAGGCTTGGGAGCAGTGGAAAGGAAAAGAATACGATGTGACAGGGAAATGGAAAGTCGCTGGTTTTCAAGGAACGAAAGGCTATTACATTGGAGACAGTGAATTTTCAAAATCGGAAAAAGGTTATACCGAAGAGAAAAAAGTCCGCTTTATTAAAGATGGTAAAGAAGAGAGCTTTAGCGGGGATATGAAAATTTTCTCTGGCTACATGCTGCGCTCACATTATAAACAAGGAGAAAGCAAAATCAACGGAACGTATAATGTGACGAGCGACAACCTAATTAAAGGAGACTGGTCAAAGGTAGATGACCTTGGCATTACAGCGGAAGAAACGTATTACAAAGTTCAAACGGAAACACCGGAAATTTTTCACGTAGCACCTTTCGCATGGAAAAAAGGGGTGACGAATAAAGTAACTTTTTATGGAATGAACTTAAAGAAATTAAAACCAGAATCATTATCTTTACCTAAAGGAGTAGAAGTAGCCAATTTAACAGCAATATCCGACGATCAAGCAGAGATTGAGGTGAAAGTCGATCCAAAAGCAGAAACTGGATTTTTTATGCTAAGTGGAGAACAGGTAAAGGTCCATGAAAAGATGATAGTTTACGATCAAGCTGATTATATAAAAGTTGAGCCTAGTTATGGTGTTTCCCGAATGGGAGGGGCAGGGCCAATGGATAAAGTGAGTATTCAATATGTTGCTTATGCCTACAGTAACGGAAAAGATGGAAAGAAAGACTCGAAAGACGACTTGAATCTTGGTCCGGTGGATGCCGAATGGTCGTTATTAACATACCCAGAAGAGAATGCTCCGCGAGATGATCGCCCATACATTGGCGAACTAGCAGAAAATGGTTTATACACACCGGAAGCAGAAGGTTTAAATGAGAACCGAGAATTTGTTCAAGAAAATGTAGGAAGTGCTACAGTACAGGCGAAAGTGACGATTGATGGAAAAAGCTTAACCGCTAAAACGCATCATATCTCTACCGTACCAGACTATGTGAATAATGTTCACTAATAAAGGAGTTGGCCGCTATCGCAAACGTCACGTTAACTAATTATATTCAATTTGAAGTCGCAAATAAGGAATATTTATTTCATGGGTTAACAGGAAATATTATTGAACTGGATGGGTTATCGAAAAATATGGTTCAAACTTTTACTGAACATGGAGAACGTGTGGCTGATACATGGACCCTTTCTGAGACCAGTTTATTGCAAAAGAATCCAGCTTTCACTCATGTGTTAACGGAGCTTGAGCAGATGGAGATGATTCAACGAGAAAACGATCGTCAGCAACGGTTTTCTATGACTCCGCCTCCACCATCCACAACGGAAAATATGCCGGTGAAAACGCTCGTGTTTCATTTGGTCAACGAATGTAATTTGCGCTGTACGTATTGTTATGCGGGTGATGGAGAATACGGGGCACCGCAAAAGTATATGTCTGTTGAAACGGCGGATCAAGCAATTCGCTTTTTAATGGAGAATAGCTTTGATGAAAAGGAAGTCAATATTGTGTTGTTTGGTGGGGAGCCGTTTTTAAACTGGAAAACGTTAAAGTATGTGGTGGAACAGGCAACAGTAGAAGGAGAAAAGTATGGCAAAAGGGTTGGATTTTCGTTAACAACGAATGGCAGTAAAATGTCGGAAGCACAAATGGCTTTTCTCCATCAATACAAAGTCATGGTGTCAGTGAGTATGGATGGAACAAAAGAAGCGCATGACCGACATCGACCATTGGCGGGAGGTCAAGGATCATATGATCGCGTCAGTCAAAACGTCGAAAAATTAATGAACATTCACAATTCTGCTCCGATTGGTACTCGTGTGACAGTTGTCAAAGACTTTGAAAAGCTCGAAACATCTTTAAAGCATCTTTTATCTAAAGGATTTTATGAGGTCGGGTTCGCTCCAGTCACAGAGACGAATATGAATCTTGCATTAAATGATAAAGATTTAAAGGAGCTATTACGTCAGTTTGAAGAACTAACGGATTTATTTGTTGAACATGCGTTGAAAAATGAATATGTTGGTTTTTCTAATTTAACGAATTTATTAAAAGAGCTGCATATCGGGACAAATAAAGCGTACGGGTGTGGAGCAGGACTAGGCTTTTTTGCTGTGAGTCCTGATGGCGGTTTGTTCTTATGTCATCGCTTTAACGAAAATGAAGAATTCCGAATGGGAGATATTTTCTTCGGGATTGATCAGAAGAAAAGAGCGAACATGTTGGATGAGTTACATGTCGATCGTAAGCCAACGTGTCACTCTTGTGCGCTAAAGCATATTTGTTCTGGCGGCTGCTATTATGAAGCGATGGAAAGGCAAGGGGATTATCGAGCACCTAATGCTCATTACTGTAACTGGATGCACGAATGGATCACGATTGGATTAAAAGCGTATGTGAAAATTTTGCAACACAATCCTACATTTTTAGAAAAAATAAGCGGCACTACAAAAGAGAGGTGTGTGAGCAACTAATGTTCAAAAAAACAGCTTCATTTTTCATACTCACTTTATTGCTAATGATCGGAAGTACCAATTCTTTCAGTAGAGCAGAAGAGAATTATATAGAAAGAGTCTATATTTCAGGATATGGACAAATCATTCCGATTGATCCATCCGCTCCGAAAGTCATGGAAAGTATTAAAGTAAAGGGACCAGTTCGAGATATGAGCTTTTCAGAAGATGGTAAGACTGGTTTGTTTTTAGCGAATGATCGCAAATCGCTGTATGTAGTCGATACGATGCAAAATAAAATAATGTCTGAAATCAATCTTCAAGCAAGAACAGATCAAGGTTTGTTAGATCGTCGTGTATGGGGAAGTACGATTTCACCTGATGGGAAAACAGCGTATGCATTCGTCACCCAAGGAGAGAAAAGGCGGAATAGTTTTAAAACTCACCCGAGCAAGATTATAGAAATTGATATTGCTAGTAAAGAAGAGAAGCGCAGTGTAGAGGCTCCTTATGGTACCCACGTACTGCAATTTAAAAAAGGAGACCCGAATATTATATACGTTTGGGGATATGATGTTCATGAATTAAATGTGAAAAATATGGAACTGACGTTGAAACAAGGCATTAAACACCCTGAAAATGAAGCGGATGGATCAGGCAACTTTCTGATGCTTTTCCCGAGAGGAGAAAATGGAATTAACTCGATTCCATTAATGAAGCAATATCCGGATGGGCGTGTGACTGAAGGGATTATGTGGATGAATTTAGCGTCAGGTGAACTCAAAACATTAGAATACGATCGAGAGCCGATCGGAATGTTTTCAGCGATCATCGATCAAAAAGAAGAGTTCGCTTACACGACATTGAATAAATGGTATAAGGTGGATATTAAATCGCAAAAGGTTGTGAAAGAAGCCATACCGCCAGTTGGAAGTATGTATGGCGTCAATTTAAGTGCTGATGAAGAAAAACTATACTTTAGCGGTGCGGGAAATGATTTTATCATTGCTAATAAAGATTTACAAGTTGAGACAAAATTGACCATTCCAACCGACAGTTTAGATCTTAAAGTGATTAAAATTCAAAAATAATAGGCATCATCAGCAGACGAAAAGGGGTGGTTGATTTATGAAGCTTTCAGTAGCAATCCAATCGATTCGAGATTTAAAGTATGCGAAGGAGCCGTGGAATCCGATTGAATCACAGAATGAAATCGAAACTGAATTACAGGAAATCTTTTTTCAAGGGTGGAAGGAGGTGTTTGGAGAAATATCGACCCCTGATCGGATCATTTTCGGTTCTGAGTTTTGTCAATACCGCATTCCTTCCTTGAAAAATCTTAAAAAAGCGTGGGAGTTTTGCTTAGAAAATGATCTCGATTTCTCTTTTGCTACCCCCTATGTACATGAGGACAAATATCAGCAACTTCATGAACTGTTCGTTTTTTTAAATGAAGAAGCGAAGCAACAGGAGAAGCCGATCGAAATCATCGTCAATGATTGGGGTGTTTATTACTATACGAAAGAACATTTTTCGAACCTTCATTTAGTGATTGGAAGGTTATTGAATAAATCGATTCGTGATCCGCGGGTGGCTCATTATTATAATGAGAGCAATGCACCGGAAGAAGGGAAAGATTTTTTTAAGAGTACCGGTTTGTTTTCTACAGCCTTTGAACAATTTTTAGCTGACGGAAAAGTGATAGGATACGAATTTGATCAATTGATTCAAGGGAATTCGCTAAGTGCGAAAGAATCAGAGAAAACGATTGGCTTGCATTTTCCGTTTGGCTGTGTAGCGAGTGGAAGTGCGTGTATGGTTGGTTTTATGGATACGGATAGAATGGACAAGTTCCGTGGTGATCCGGAATGCAAGCAACAATGCCAACTATATATTTTTGAACTGAAAAATAAGCTCCATAGAGATATGAAAAATCGGGTGTTTCAAAAAGGGACGACCGCTTTTTATAGTCATGATCAAGGATTGGTCAAAGCTGGATTTACAAGTTTACAAACAATCGAACATGCGCGGGCTGTATATAGTATACGGATCCCTGTGTAAAGGAGGGTGAAAACATGAAAATTTTAGCACCGCTTGGATCAAAAGAAGAGGTAGAAATGTTAGCTGAAAATGGAGCGGAAGAATTTTATTGTGGCATTACTCCAAATGAATGGATGGAACAGTATTCGCCAGGTGTATGGATTAATCGTCGTAATCCATACGCCGGCTTCCCTTCTTTTCAAGATTTACAAGAAGCGGTACGACAAGCAGAGAGCTATAACATCCCGATTTTCTTAACGTTAAATGCTCCTTATTATATGGAAAAACAATATCCGATGTTGATCGATTTAATTAAACATTGTTCAGAGGAGATTGGTGTACGAGCGTTTATCGTCAGTGACCCAGGGTTAATGATTGCCATGAAAGAGAAGGTACCAAACGCTGCGATCCATGTGAGCAGTTTAGCAGCTCCAATGAATACAGGGAGTATTGAACTGTATAAGCAAATGGGAGTGGAACGAATTATTCTTCCTAGAAGTGTTCAGTTAAATGAAATCCCTACATTAAAAGAAGCGGCTGGGGATATAGAGTTAGAAGTGTTTATCTTGAATGATGGTTGTGTGTATGAAGAAAGCTTTTGTATGACGACTCATTCAGCAGGTGCTTTTTGTGCACAGTCACAATGGGAATACGAAGCGTTTCATGCGGATGGAAATAAACAATTGTCTTCGCGAGAAATGGCGAAATTAACTGAGCAAGTGAATGATTATCGCGAATTTGTTTGGTTTGTCAATGACTGTAACTGTCAAATTGCTTCTGACGGACTACCGCTCGGACCGTGTGGTTTATGTTCACTCGGAAAACTATTTCATATGGGCGTGGATTCGTTAAAGATCGTCGGTCGTGAAGGAGCGCCTTATAGAAAGTTGGCCAGTGTTCAGATGGTGAAAGCCGTGGTCGATCATGTTCGAAAGCAAGCTGTGGAAGAGGAAATAAAGCAAATAGCACGAAGCGTTCGTAATCAGCCTCAATACTGTGAATCTGGACTGATGTGTTATTATCGCTGAGGTGAAAGAGATGAAGATGTTTTCCTTTATCAAACCGTATCGTTTCATATTTTTATTCGTGTTTTTAATGGGACTTGTTTCGACGTTCATTACATCGATCCAGCCGATGATCGGCAAGTTTTTTATCGATGAAGTATTGATTGCCAAACGGTATTCCTTCTCGCTTACTTTAACATTAGCCGTCGTAGTAGCAGCTATCGGTTATGGAATCGCTCTTTTGACGAGGTTTCTGTATTTTCGCATGAGCTTGCAGATCACGGTTGATATGCGAACGATATTTTATCATCATTTACTTCATCTCCCATTTGATTTCTTTTCCAAAAATCGAACGGGAGATATCTTATCTCGAATGAATGAAGATCTCACAGAAATACAGCGTCTTTATACAGAAAATATGTTGCAGCTATTTACGATTAGCTTAACATTTGTCTTTAACGTGGCATTATTATTGTTTTTAGATTGGCGTTTAACCTTGTTATCATTTTTATTTATGCCTTTATTAGTAATCGGTGTTCAAAAATTTCGGCGTTTGATTTTTATCAATCAAATGGAATTTCGAAAATTATCAGCGAAAAATCAAAGTTTTCTATATGAGACGTTTTCATCGATGAACTTTATCCGTACCGCTCATATCGAAAAACAGCTCAAGCAGCAGTTTAGAGAAGAGTTAGAGGATATAAATAAGCAAAATATGAAAGTGATGTTTACCAATGCGTGGGCACAAGGGATTCCGCAGTTTGTTTTAATGGGGTCTGCTGTATTCATGCTAGCGTTTTTAGGGCAACAAGTCATTGGTGGACAGATGACATTAGGAGCTTTGCTTGCTTTTATGGCTTATCAGGCTAGCTTGTTTGCGACTGTTCAAGGAATGGCTCAGCTATATATGAAGTTTCAAAAAGGACGAGCATCCATTCAACGAGTAAATGAGTTTTTTCAAATTCTACCTATTCAAATGGAAGGAAAAGTAGTGCCAAAGACCTTTCATACCATTCGTTTGGAACACGTCTCTTTTTTTCACCAGCCACAGCAGCCGATTTTAACAGAGTTTAGCCTTGACATTCGATCAGGAGAGAAAGTCGGTCTTATTGGAGAAAATGGTAAGGGGAAAAGCACAATTGCTCAGCTACTAGCACAAATCTATGAGCCTATTAACGGAGCGATTTACTTGGACGATGAAAATATCCATAACTTTTCTAAAGCAAGCTGGTATAACAAAGTTTGTATTGTGACACATGATCACCCAGTTTGGTGTATGACGATTGAAGACTTTTTAAGATTAGGAAAGAAACAAGCGACAGCAGCTGAATTGGAGCAAGTAATCGAGTGGATGGGATTGACTAGCTGGATTCAGGCATTGCCTGAGAGAATGAACACACAGCTTGGTGAGCGTGGACTTACGATATCCGCTGGACAGAGGCAACGTCTTTTGTTGGCGCGAGCCTTATTGCAAGAGGCAGATATTTATATTTTGGATGAAGCCACTTGTCACTTGGATATCGAATCAGAGCGTCAGTTATTTCAACAATTAAACGAATACTTTCACGATAAAACCGTCATTGTCATTACCCATCGCCATAATCATTTAGCATGGTTAGATCGCGTCGTTGATTTATCAAAAAAAGAATGGAAACCGATAAGAGGGGAGTTGGCTAGTGAGCATGTATCAACTTTGCATGGATGAAGGAAAGTGGGGAAATGGACAAGGGATCAAAATCGCTCATATTGATAGTGGAATCAATGAATGGCATCCGCATATTGGGAAGGTGAATGGAGGGATTGCCTTTCGAGTAAACGATGCTGGAAAGATCGTAAGTGAGGAAGAGTTTCAAGATAAACTCGGACACGGAACAGCTGTTGCAGGAGTGATTAAAGAGCAGGTACCAGAAGCAGAGCTATGGGCAGTGAAAATTTTTCATGATCGACTCACGACTTATATTGAAGTGTTATGTACGGCGATCGAATGGTGTATAGAGCAGAAAATAGATCTGATCAATCTGAGCTTAGGGGTTAATAAAGACATTCCGACATTTCAGCATATTTGTCATCAAGCAAACGAAGCGGGCATAATTATTGTTTCGGCATGCGATGAACAAAATAATTTGTATTGGCCAGGCCATTATCCATCTGTTTATGGCGTGTGCAGTGCCAAGAGCGGAAGAAGAGGGGTGTTTCAGTTTTCGCCTAATGAGCCGGTTTCTTTTCAGACGATTGGTGTGCCTAGAAATTTAGAAGGGCCGTTACAAAAATTTAATTATCAAGGGCATAGTTTTGCAGCGGCTCATGTGACAGGTATGATTGCTAAGATTAAGGAGAAATATCCAAAAGTGAGAACGATCGCAGAAATGGATGATTTACTAATCAAATTGGGTAAGCAACACGCTGTTTAAAAGGAAAGAGCATCTAGCTTTGAACAGATGCTCTTTTTAGTGATTTACACTTCTCGCTGAAAAGTCCCTTTTACCTTTATTTTTCGTTCTTTTTCTCTAAACGTCAGCCAAATGATTACACTTAATCCGAAAGTGAGAAATTCTAAGGAGACGATGTACCAAGGATAAGGGCCTAATAGATCGAGTAGGCTCGTCCCTTTTGGCTTATGATGTAAGTACAAGTAGTTACCGTCGACGCTCTCATTCAGGAGCATAATAAAAGGCATGAGTATATTTAAAAAGATCAACATTTTGAAAACGGAATAAATGGTCGGTCGATAGCCTTTAATCCATGTAAAGTAAAAGGGCGTACAAAAAATAAACATATGTGTGATGAAGAAATGAAAAAAGCGGAAATGTGGAAAATCAAATGTTAAGAAAGGAGTTAGTAATGCTTGTGAAGCCCCTAATAAACCAGTAAATAATAAGATTTCATAGGCGATTTTTTTCTTAGTTATTAATAAGAAAATGGTTAAAAATAAACTAATGCTACATAATTCTAAAGGAATGGAGTGGCTAAGCTTCCAACTATCGGTTGTAAGCATCCAAACATGATAAGTGATTTCCAATATCAACAACAAAAGCGCTACTCCAAGTTCAACGTACCTTAACTGAAGTGTTTTTAAGTAGTTTTTAAACATATACATAAAAACGACGCTGGAAAGTACAATAAGTAAAATAGCTATATGACTAGTCGAAAACATTTGAAAAGGAAATTGTTCATTACTCCCACCGAACCATTCCATATATTTCTCCCCCCTACGGCAATAGTTTAACATATTTTGTTAAGAGTGTTGTTATAAATGAACGAATGTAGTTGTAGAAGCATTTAATAACTGGTTGAATAAGCTGTCAGTATATGAGCGACATCACACGAATGATCCAATATATTTGTTAATTGATTGTTAATTAACAGTGGAATCGGTGTGCATGTTCTGAAATACTGATATAATTGAGGGAAAGTGAGGCAATCAAACAAGGAGTGGTGTGACGGATGCCAAAATATGTTGTATTTGATTTCGATGGAACATTAGCGAATTCATTAACGCTTTTTATTGAAGCTTATAATGAAATGGCTGCAAAGGAAGGCTATCGAATTGTGCAAGAGTCGGATTTAGAACCTTTGAGCAAGATGTCTATTCCGGAAAGATGTAAGTATTTGAATTTTCCTTTACGAAACATCCCATTTGCCGCTCCGAAGCTTTATCGTTATGTGAGGGAGTCTGGTGTTGGTTTTCAGTTTTTCCCAGGCGTTAAAGAGCTTTTAGATGAATTAAAAGAAAAGGGATATCGATTAGCGATTATTTCCTCTAATGCTAAGGACATTATTAGTCAATCGTTAAAAGCACATCAAGTAGACTATTTTGATGAAATTTTATGTTCTAAATTTATTTTTAGCAAAGACAAAATGATTAAAAAGCTGTTGAACAAGTATAAACTAACGCCGGCTGATGCGTTATATGTCGGTGATGAAGAGCGCGATATCACTGCTTGTAATAAAGCGGGCATTAAAGTAGTATGGGCTGGATGGGGCTATGACGATGCGGAAGTGGCCTTAAAGGCAAAACCGGATTATATTGCCGAAAATCCGACAGAAGTATTACCGATTGTCTCTAAGTTGAGTGTCAATTGAATCATTTTTAATCAAAGAAAAAGGATACTCATTCAATGGGTATCCTTTTAATAACTCACTTGTTCAATGATTGTTTTCGGCTCGTTGGCTGGTTGCTGCTCCAACCAAGTAGGATACCAGCTGTTGATCATCAGCTGCATTTCCTTTGAACTAAATTGGCCTTTCCATGATTGTATTTCTTCTCCATCAATATAAAAGCTCAATTTATTTGGTAATACATCGAACCTGTAGCGATGTACATCCTTTGTTGGATCAAAAGGTAATTGATGAGTCGCTTGTTTCGCTTGTTTTCCATCTTTATAAACGGTAAACAACACTTTTCCGCTAGAGTCGTTCCATATTTCGATGTCAATTTCATGATAAAGATCAGGTGGTGCATAAAGAAAAAAGCCAGTGATCGACCCAGGAGCATCGGCTACTTGAATGTCAGCTTCAAACCGACCGTATTGAAAGGTTTCCTTCGTACGAATTTCCCCACCATTTCCTTCTTGGTCAGAAAGTGACAAAATGACTTTTCCACGTTCATGGCTCACTTGATCAGCTAATAATAAGCCATGGCCAAGTGGAAATTCCTTTCTTACTTCCCACTTAGCATGATCAAAAGTATCAAAGTTTTCTACTGTTCTATTAAATGTGTGAAGAAGGATAGCATTATTGATCCAAAAAGAACTGACGGCAACAACAGCAACAATTAACATAAGAAGCAATAATTTCGATTTCATGATTATTCCTAACCTTAAAATGCATTTTTAGTAAATATAATATAATAGTAAACACTTTTCAAGCTTATCCTGTTTCTGTATAGTAATATAAAAGAGACATTAAAAAAGAAGGAAGAGTTTTATTTATGATTATTAAAAATGATGAAGAACTGCAAGCGTTAAAAAAAATTGGTAAGATTGTGGCTGAAATACGAGATGAAATGCGTGCAGCGACAAAGCCAGGTGTGACGACAAAACAATTAGATGTATTAGGTGGAGAATTATTTGCTAAACACGGAGCCATTTCTGGTCCAAAGGGTGAGTATGATTTTCCAGGCTTCACTTGTATTAGTGTGAATGATGAGGTGGCCCATGGGATTCCGGGAGATCGAATCATTCAAGAAGGAGATCTTGTAAACATCGATGTTTCGGGGTCTTATGATGGATATTTTGCAGACACAGGTATTTCTTTCGTTGTGGGTGAAGGGGATCCGGTTTTAACAAAATTATGCCAAGCGGCCGAAATGGCTTTTGAACATGGCTTAACGAAAGCGAAGGCCGGCTCTAAGCAAAATCAAATCGGGAAAGCGGTTATGAATGCCGCTCGCCGAGAAGGGTTTACGGTCATTAAAAATCTAACAGGGCATGGAATTGGACGCTCTCTTCATGAAGCACCGGATCATATTTTAAATTATTTTGATCCGTGGGATAATGCTCTATTAAAAGAAGGTATGGTTATTGCTTTTGAGCCGTTCGTTTCAACAAAAGCAGAAATGATTGTCGAAAGTGGAGATGGTTGGACGTACAAAACACCAGATGGCAGTCTAGTGGCACAAATCGAACATACGATTGTGATTACAAAAGGCGAACCCTTGATTTTAACAAAATAATCAAAAAAGCTGAATCTGAAACATATTAGATTCAGCTTTTTTATTGTAGCGAGCAATAAAATAATGTATCCTTAAAGGAATCGACAGTTTTTTCATTCAGTAAAGGAGTTAAATGCATTGTTAGATTATAAGTTATATGAACATGCGAATTCGGATAAATATGTAGTGCTCATTCATGGTATGGGTGGAAATTCTAGCATCTTTTATAGTAATCTTAAATCCTTGAAAAAACATTTTAATATACTGGCTGTTCATCTTCACGGACATGGAAAGAGTCCGAGTGTAGAAGATCCCAAACATTTTAATATTGATGTAGCCGCACAGGAAGTGTTACATGTACTCGACCATTTATTCATTAAAAAAGCCCATTTTATCGGCATCTCTTTAGGAACGATTGTGATTCATTCGATCTTTAAAATAGCGCCGAAACGGGTGTATTCAGCTGTGATGGCTGGAGCGATCACGCACTTCAACCTCTTCTCAAAATTTTTGATTAAAGTTGGAAAAATGATTAAATCATTCACTCCTTTCTTATGGATTTATAAGCTTTGTGCCTATATTATTATGCCGGGGAAAATGAACCGCAGATCGCGCTCCTTATTTATTAGCCAGGCGACAAAAATGAAGCGTCCAGACTTTCTTGCTTGGTTCGACTTAGTGGATACGGTAGAAGAGGTGTATAGAGGGGTACCGGAAAGCTCAAAAGGCGTACCGAAGCTATACGTTTCCGGAGCGGAAGACCATTTGTTTATTAAGCAGCTTCAAAAGGATATTGCAGAAGATCCATATGCCACGTTTACATTAATTAATAATTGTGGTCACGTATGCAATGTCGAAAAAAGCAAAGAATTTAATGAAGTTTCTATTGATTTTCTGTTGAATAATGGAAATGAAATTAAAGAAGCGCAGTAATAAAATAAAGTGAAACTTCAATCAGTGGGGGGCATCCCCCACTGATTGTTAGTTGAACCGATCGGGCGTTTACGGGCTGTTGATCCCTCCTCAACGTTGAGGGGGGAGTCTTACAGCCCGTTAATGCGGGAGAAATGCATAGCTTCTTCACAAAGGTGGAGGAGCTTTCGTTTTTTTATTAAATCGTAACAATTACTATTTACAAAACGGAATCATTTCGATATAATTTCATACAGTTAGCAGTAGGAATGAGGAGGAGAATGGATGAAACGAATATTTTCAATGATTTTTATGCTATCAGCGATCATGCTTATTATAGCCGGGTGTTCAACTGAAAAGGTAGGAGAGACTAAGGAAAACAAGAAAGTTAACGAACAAAACGCTCCATTACAAGTGTATACAACGATCTATCCTTTAACGTTCTTCACTGAAGAAATCGGTCAAGAGTTTGTTGAGGTGGAAAGTGTCTTACCTGCAGGGGTAGATGCTCATACATATGAGCCGACACCGAAAACGATGATCAATATTGCACAATCCGATTTATTTATGTATAACGGTCTAGGACTAGAGCCTTTTGGAGATAAAATACAAGAATCGATGAAAAATGAAAAAGTTAAAGTGATCGAGGTTGGTAAAACCCTCGACCTAGATGCCCATCAACAAATGCATGCTCATGAAGAAGAGGTGGGACATGAGGAGCACGGTACTCATGAACATGAGGATCATGGTCATGATGATGGTCATAACCATGGAGGTATCGATCCTCACGTATGGATTGATCCAACATTAGCGATACAAATGGCGGAAGTGGTGAAAAATCAGTTAGTAGATCTTCAACCTAAACATAAGTCCGAGTTTGAAAATAATTTTGAGTCGTTAAAACAAAAATTATCGACGTTAGACGAGCAATTCCATGAAATGGCTGATCACGCTAAGCGTAAAGAATTTCTTGTGTCTCACGCTGCTTTTGGCTACTGGGAAGCTAATTATGGTTTAAAGCAAATTAGTGTAGCTGGTTTATCTCCAACGAACGAGCCTTCACAGAAGCAATTAACAGAAATGGTGGAAACAGCGAAAGAGCATCAGATTAAATACGTGATTTTTGAGCAAAATGTGACGCCGAAAGTGGCTAAAGTAGTGCAAAATGAATTGAATGCAGAAGCGTTACAAATTCATAATTTAGCGGTATTAACAAAAGAAGATGAAGCGAACAAAGACAACTACATCACTTTAATGGAAAACAACATTGAAACATTGAAAAAAGCAACAGAATAAAGATCAGAGCCTTGCCTCTTCTAAGATGAAGCATCACATGTCATAGGAAAGAGGCAAGGTTTTTTGCTACGTGAAAAATCTTCCTTGCTGTTTGGAATACTTTTCCTACGGGTTTGGCATGATAATAGATAGCCGAATGGAACAGGAGGAATTAAATTGACTAGAAAAACATTATGGGAACAAGAGGTGAAGCTCCCTTCATTTCCAGCTCTCGATCAGATGGTATTTGCAGATGTTGTTATTGTGGGTGGCGGTATTACAGGGATTATTACCGCTTATTTATTAACGAAAGCAAAGAAAAAAATTGTTTTAATCGAGGGATCACAGCTTGTAAACGGAACGACGGGCCATACAACTGCTAAAATGACAGCTCAGCATCATTTAATTTATCATGATCTTATGCAAAACTTTGGCAAAGAGCAAGCGAAGTTATATTATGAAGCGAATCAAGAAGCGATTGCTTGGGTGAAACAAACGATTCAGGAAGAAGCGATCGATTGCGACTGGATGGATGAAACAGCTTACGTATATACGAATTCAGAAAAAGAAGTAGAAGCTGTGAAGCAAGAGGTACAAAGCTATGAAGCGCTAAGCATTGATGGGTCGATAGCGACGACACTACCATGGAAAACCCCTTTTAAACAAGCGGTGCAAATGAACGGTCAAGGGCAGTTTCATCCGCTTAAATTTTTACTTCCGCTAGTACAGTTTATTACAGAGCATGGAGGAGAAATTTATGAGCATACTGTGGCAAAAGATATAGAAAAAGGAGAAAGACCTGCTGTCATTACGACAGAGGGGATGAAAGCGGTAGGCAATGAAATTGTAATTGCGAGCCATTTCCCTTTTTATGATAGCGGCTTTTATTTCACGAAAATGCATGCCGATCGTTCTTATATTATCGCAATCAAGCCACAAAAAGCAGTTCCAGCCGGAATGTATATAACAGCTGAAAAACCGATCCGTTCTGTGAGAAGTGCGATGTACCGAGGAGAGGAAGTGTTGCTCATCGGTGGAGAGGGACATAAAACAGGGAAAGGGCAGCCGACAGAAGCGCGGTATCAAGCATTAATTGATTTCGCAGAAAAAGAGTTTGGGATGAAAGAATTATTATTTACTTGGTCGACACAAGATTTAATGACGCTAGATAACCTTCCGTACATTGGTAAAGTGAATAATGCCGAACATATTTACACCGCTACTGGCTTTAAAAAATGGGGGATGACATCAAGTGTTGTCTCGTCGTTGCTCATTTCAGATTTAATTTTAAACAAGCAAAATCGCTATCAAGAATTATTTTCTCCACAACGCTTTAAAGCGGCCCCTAGTTTGGGGAATTTTGTGAAGCAAAATAGCGATGTAGCCGCTCAATTTGTTAAAGGTAAGCTGGACTATTTTCTGCAAAATAATGAGGAGTTACCGGCTAATACAGGCATGGTGATCAATTGGAATGGAACGAGAGCAGGGGCGTTTAAAGAAGAAGATGGCACGGTCCATCTTGTGGATACGACATGCACGCATTTAGGGTGTGAATGTGAATGGAATGATGCCGAAAAAACATGGGATTGCCCATGCCACGGCTCTCGGTTTTCTGTATCAGGGGAAGTGATCGAAGGACCAGCGATCGAGCCATTAAAGAAGTTGAAGGAATGAAAAAATCGTCCTCTGTATGAAGGACGATTTTTTTAGTATTAAATAAGACCAGTGACATCAAGAAAGACGATGATAATGATGATCGGTACAACAAAACGTAATAGTAGCAGCCATAAAGCGAACCAACTTTTTACGTTTCCTGCACCTTTGGATAATTCTTCAATTAGCAGTTGTTTATCCATCTTCAATGGGACAAAGATCGCGATTAAAAAAGCACCTAAAGGCATTAAAATATTACTGACTAAAAAGTCTGCTGCATCAAAAATGCTTTTATTAAAGAAAGTGATCTCACTGAGGACACCGAATGATAGAGCGGAAGGGATACCAGCGATAAAGATCAATAATCCAATGATCCAAGAAAGACTCTTTCGTTTCGTTGAATCTCCTTTGGCGATCGAAGCAACGATAATTTCGAGCATCGAAAAAGCAGATGTAAGTGTAGCAAATAAAAACAGTGCTAAAAATAAGATTAAAAACACTGAGCCGAAAGGGATTTGTTGGAAAATTGAAGGTAGAACGATAAATAATAATCCTGGTCCTGCTGTCGGTTCTACTCCCAATGCAAACACGGCTGGGAAAATCGCTAATCCTGCTAGCAAAGAAATAAAGATATTTAAACTAGCAATAGAAACAGCTGATTTAGGTAAATTTTGTGTTTTATCTAAATAGGAGCTGTATGTCACCATGACAGAGACTCCCACACTTAATGAGAAGAAAGACTGCCCCATAGCAAACAATACACCTTCAGAAGTAAGCTTCGTGAAATCAGGCTTTAAGAAAAATTCCACTCCGTTCATTGCTCCATCTAATGTTAATGAGCGAATAATGATCGCAATAAAGATGACGAAAAGAGCAGGCATTAAATATTTGTTTGCTGCTTCAATTCCATTTTGAATACCACGTGAGACAACGATGATCGTAATAAGTAAAAACGCTAATTGAGCGCCTATTGACCAAAGTGGGGATGAGATCGTTTCTCCAAACAGCGAAGCAAAGTCGCTTGTTGCTTGAAGTTTACCAGTTACTCCAAATAATAAATACTGTAAGATCCAACCGCCAACCACACTATAAAAGGATAAAAGGATAAAACATGTAATTACTCCAATATATCCAGTCACTGGCCAAAACGATTTAGGAGCAATATGTTCGTAAGCCCGAATCGCTTCTTTTTGCGTGCTTCGACCAATGACGAACTCCCCAAGTAATAAAGGAAGCCCCACTAATGCAGTAAACAAAAGAAAGAGAAGGAAGAAAGCTCCACCGCCACTCGTGCCAGCTACATAAGGGAGCTTCCAAATCGCTCCAATCCCAATAGCAGAACCGGCTGAGGCTAGAATAAAGCCAATCTTTGATGTCCATTGTTCAGTTTGATTCATTGTTAAATCTCCATTTCTCTTCTTAATATTTAATCATCATATACTACTTTAATTAAATAGAAAAGAACATAATCGCATTTTTCAAAAAAATCCTGCGTTCATATCATTGGGAAAAATAAAGGGAAAAGGGTAAAGTGATAGTAGACGAGGAAATTGATTGTGAATGGAGAGGAACGTTTATGAACGAACAACAAATTTACGAGACAATTAATAACCAAAAACAGTTCTTTCATACAGGAGAAACGAAAGATCTTACTTTTCGACTAAAGGCACTTCAGCAATTAAAGAAAATAATTGTACAATATGAGCCGCGAATTATGGAGGCGCTTTATCAAGATTTGCGAAAAAGTGAATTCGAAGCGTATGCGACAGAAGTCGGTTTAGTATTAGATAGCATTAATTATGTATTAAAGAATCTAAAGAAATGGGCAGCTCCAATCAAAGTAAAAACACCTGTCTATCAATTGCCAGCGAAGAGCTGGATACAGTCAGAACCGTATGGCGTCGCTTTAATTATCGGCCCTTTTAATTATCCGTTTCAGCTTGTGATTGAACCATTAATTGGAGCGATCGCAGCTGGCAACTGTGCGGTCATTAAACCGTCTGAACATACACCTTATACCGCTGCTTTAGTGAAAGAAATGATCGAACATGCCTTTGACTCGAGCTATATTCAAGTGATTGAGGGAGAGAAAGAAACGACATCTACGCTCATTCATGCCCCATTTGATTATATTTTTTTCACAGGGAGTGTACCAGTAGGAAAAATTGTGATGGAGGCAGCGAGTCGCAACCTTGTTCCATTGACGCTTGAGCTTGGAGGGAAAAGCCCGGCTGTTATTGATCGGACTGCTGACTTACAAACAGCAGCGAAACGAATTGTTTGGGGAAAGTTTGTTAATGCCGGACAAACTTGTGTCGCACCTGACTATTTACTCGTTCATCATAATATTAAAGAAGATTTTCTAAAACAATTGAAGAAAGAAATCATTGATTTTTACGGAAAGAACGCTCAAGAAAGCCCTGATTACGGCCGAATTGTGAATGGGAAACAGTTTGATCGTTTAGTGGAGATCCTCGAAAAAGACCGATCTAAAATATTTTATGGTGGCGAGTTTGATCGAAACGATTTATTTATCGCACCAACGATTTTGCATTCGGTTGATTGGACGGATGCTGCGATGCAAGATGAAATATTTGGACCGATCTTGCCGGTATTGAGCTATCAAGAGTTAAATGACGTCATTACCGAAGTAAATAAACATCCGAAACCGCTGGCGTTGTATGTATTTACAGAAAATGAAGCGGTAGAGGAGAAGGTTTTATCTGCAATTTCCTTTGGGGGAGGTTGTGTGAATGACACTTTGTCTCATGTAGGAAGTCCTTATTTACCATTTGGTGGAGTGGGCTCTTCAGGTATGAACAGTTATCATGGAAAGCATAGCTTTGACGCCTTTTCTCATCAAAAAAGCGTAATGAAAAAAAGTACGAAGCTCAGTCATTCGATCGTTTTTCCGCCATATGGAGATAAAGTAAAATGGCTGAAAAAAATTATGAAATAAAGATTAGTTAAAGGGAAAATATTGTCCGCGTCGAATGACATTAATAAAGACAAGACTTTAACTGAGGTGAAGAATATGCCGGTGAGCATAGCTGATTTAAAAGTGCCAGATGAGTGTATACTGAATCAAGAAGAAGTGATTGTAGCAGCGGCGAATTATTTTGAGCAGATGGGTTGGCAAGTGGAACACGCCCTCTCGCCAACAGAACCGGATGTAGTGGCAAAAAAAGATCATTGGACTGTTGTTGTCAAAGCGAAAGGGTCAAAAAGCAAAAAGCAAAAAGCAGATGTTGTTTTTGATAATAGTCAGCTAAGAACTCACGTGGCTGATCAAATGGAAAAGCTAATGCGGTTTCAACAAACAGCAACAGCCCCAACCATTTTTATTATGGCAAACCCTAACGTTTATCGAATCAAGTCCATTACGAATCAAGTGTCATTAAGCTTGGATAAACTCGATATTGTTAGGATGTGGATCAATCCAAACGAGAAACCTGACTTTGATATCCCGAAACATTTGTATGCAATTGCTGAACAAGTTGACTTATAAGAAACAAGGGTTGACTCTTTTAAGTGTCATGAACACTTAGGAGTCAACCCTTGTTTTGTGTAATAGCAATATTACTCATCTCTTTTAGATAGACAACGATCGCACTCCATCAAGTAAGATTCCGCTTGCTCATGCATATGCTCACCGCACTCTGGACACATTTTTTGAGGCATTGTTCTAAAAAACTCTACTGGATTCATCATTTTACTCTCTCCTTTTATAATACAGTATTTTATATTTGCTTTCTGTTATAATACAGTATACGCACGGATGGTCATTTTGTAAACGATAAATTTAAATTTTCTGAAAATTAGTTCGATAGTACTGTTTTGTTATAGATCTAAAAAGCAGTTTGAAGGTGGTCGAATCATCGATGGATATCTTGTGCCATTCTAAGCTTGGATTGTCAGAAAATCAACGATATAGAACAATTCTCCTTGCTTTATTCTATATGAGATGTTATTATTAAATCAGTTGTTTAAGTTCGTTTCAAAAGAGAGCATTGTTTCAAATTGTTTTCGTCTTGAAATAGCAATAAACAGCAAGAAATGAATGAGCGTGTTTGCGCGAGGAGGAAATTACATGTTACAAGGTAAAGTAAAATGGTTTAATGCAGAAAAAGGTTTCGGATTCATCGAAGTTGAAGGACAAGACGATGTATTCGTACACTTCTCAGCTATTCAAGGCGAAGGCTACAAATCTTTAGAAGAAGGCCAAAGCGTATCTTTCGAAGTTGTTGAAGGACCACGTGGACCACAAGCTGCTAACGTAGAAAAACAATAATAAATGTATATAAAAAGAGGCTATCCAAAAAGGTAGTCTCTTTTTTTGTGTATATTTTTAATAAAACTAATTATTTGGAAAATTATATATATTTACTGGTTTTTATCCTATATAATGTAATTATTATGGGGATATTTAAAATGGGGGGAGGAGGATTTGGAGTTTGCTATTAATGAAAAAGCAAAAAAGTGGTTAACGAGCCATGGGTCTGTGTTAACGATCAGTTTTTTAGAAGCGGGCAAATGTTGTGTGAGTGTCATGGAGTTAGCTGTTCGCTTAGGTGAACCCGATGATTTAAGTAGATTTCAATGCTATACAGAAGACGGGCTTACGTTTTTTATCGAAAATGGTTTGAAGTTTAAAGAGGATCGAGTAATGATTTCTTTATCGATCTTCTCAAGAGTTCAAGTGCAAGGGGTAAAAAGGTTTTAGTGAGGTGTCAGTCATGAAGGGAACAAAGGATGTCCAGAAGGTTGTGCATGAATTAGCTAATATATATGTTCCTTTTTTTGATGTAGAACGAGGAGGAAAGGTTGGTAGCACGGATATCGCTTTTTCAGCTGTTTATAATCGAAGAGATGAGCGTTATATGTTTACGAAGAAAATCAAAGTGTGGGGAGTGGACAATCAACAAATCGTTTTTGCGACAGCTCCTAATTTAGAAGTAAACGAAGCGTATATTGATCGAATGATGAACGATATGATCGATTGTGCAAATGAGTATGTGAAGCCACATGGAGAACATATGTCTACCGTGTTTACAGGTATTATTATTACGAATCAACCTGTTACATCAGAAGTCATTCATATGGTATTAAAAATCAGAAAATTGAAATTTTTTAAGTTTGGTATTCAAGGGTGGGTGGAAATGTATATAGCGATTCTCGACCTTAGTCAAAAAGAAATTTATATGCATAAGAAAGGGAAATTATTTATTGAGCCTTTATATCATTATTTGAAGGAGGTAGAAGAATGAGTTTATTAACATTATTAACGATTGCAGGTATCATTTTTATCATTGCCTATTTTACGTACGGAAAATTTCTCGACAAGAAATTTGGGGTAGATCCAAATCGTCCAACGCCAGCAATTACGATGGCTGATGGGGTTGATTATGTGGCCGCCAGAAAACCGGTGTTGTTAGGGCATCATTTTGCGACGATTGCCGGAGGAGGTCCGATTGTCGGTCCGATCACGGCCGTTGTTTTTGGATGGATTCCAGCTGTTATTTGGATCATTATTGGTAGTATTTTCATCGGTGGGGTTCATGACTATGCTTCGTTACAGGCTTCTTTGCGCCATCGAGCGGAATCCATTGGCTCGATTATTAAAGAATATATGGGGAAAAGAGGACAAACCTTATTTTTAGCCTTTTCGATTGCGACATTGATCTTAATTGTCGGTGTATTTATTATTCTTGTGAAAGATACATTTGTCGCCGTACCACAAGCAGCTACTGCCTCTGTTTTATTTATTGGAATCGCCATGATTTTCGGATTTCTAGTTAATCAATTACGAATGAATTTCGTACTTGCTAGTATTTTAGGTGTTGCGGCAATGTTCTTTAGTATTTGGGCGGGAATCAATTATCCACTCGAGTTAAGTGGTGGAGCTTGGGTTGCTATTTTACTTTTGTATGCATATGTAGCTTCTGTTATGCCGGTTTGGATGCTCTTGCAGCCTCGAGATTATCTTAATTCATTCTTATTATATGGCATGATTGGCGGGGCTGCGCTAGGGATTATTTTAGCCAACCCAGAAATTAAAATGGCTGGCTACACAGGCTTTTATAATGAAACATTAGGGTTTTTATTCCCTATTCTCTTTATTACCATTGCGTGTGGAGCTGTTTCAGGATTCCACTCTCTCGTGTCATCAGGGACAACAGCAAAACAGTTAGATAATGAAAAGAATGGACGATTTATCACGTATGGAAGCATGCTTTTGGAAGGGTTTTTAGCCATTATTGCGATTGGAGCAGTGGCGTATTTATCACAAGTAGAGTTTACTGCTAGAATGGCTGAGCTTGGAGGTCCTATTGGCACGTTCTCAGCTGGCGTCGGTTTCTTTATGTCCCATTGGGGGATTCCTGAGGTGACAGCCACTACATTTACAGCTTTAACTGCTTCCGCCTTTTTAATGACGACGTTGGATTCCGCGACCCGCCTTGGAAAATATGCCGTGCAGGAGTTTGCGGAAAGTCGCTCTGTTATGTTTACTAATAATCATGTCGCAACCATTGTGGTTGTCGTCGGAGCAGGTGCTCTTGCTTTATCAGGTACTTGGAGTGCGGTATGGCCTTTGTTTGGTTCGGCCAATCAAATGCTTGGAGCGATTGCCTTGCTTGCGGTGAGTGTGTGGCTAATTAAAACGGGTGTAAAGGCTTGGTTCATTATTGTACCGATGATTTTTATGTTTGTTGTCACTTTGGCCGCTCTGATCGTGTTAATGCAGAAGAATTTCACAAGTGGAAACTACCTTTTAGCCTCCGCTTCATTTGCTTTATTCGTTCTTTGTATCGTCCTTGTGATTGAAGCTTGGCGTTCCTTAACGGCGGTGAGCGATGATACTTCAGTGAAAATTTAAATAAAAAGTACATGTATGGTAGAATTAGGAGCCCCTATCGAAATAAAAAAGGGGCTCTATATCCATTTAATTTACATAATATCATTATAGTGTATTTTTCTACATTTAGATTCTTTTTGTATTTTAATAAATAACATACTATAATAAGTGGAAAAGGAGGAATACCGATGATTAATGAACTTTTACCACCGAAACGGATTTTAATGGGGCCCGGTCCAAGCGATGTTCATCCGCACGTATTAAAGTCGATGGTTACACCGTTACTAGGGCATTTAGATCCGGCATTTTTAACGATTATGGATGAAACGATGGACTTGTTGCGCCAAGTCTATCAAACAAATAATAAAGCAACGATGGCGATGTCTGGAACAGGAAGCGCCGGGATGGAAACGGTGTTTGTTAACTTAATAGAGCCTGGTGACAAAGTGGTTGTTGGGGTGAATGGACTTTTTGGAGAGAGAATGGTCGATGTAGCCGAGCGTTGTGGGGCAGAAGTCATTCAAGTCAAGGCGCCATGGGGACAAATCATTGACCCCGAGCAAATAAAAGAAGCGTTGCACCAGCATAAAAATATTAAAGTAGTCGCTGTCGTTCATGCGGAAACTTCCACTGGTGTGAGACAGCCTTTAGAAGAGATTAGTCAGATCGTTCATGAACATGAAGCATTACTTGTATGTGATATGGTGACCAGTCTTGGAGGGTGCCCGACAGACATTGATCGTGTTGGTGTGGATGCTGCTTATAGCGGAACACAAAAATGTTTAAGTGCACCTCCGGGATTAGCGCCTGTTACGTTTAGTGCTCGTGCGGTTGATGCTATGGCGAAACGGACACAAAAGGTACAAAGCTGGTATTTAGACTTATCAATGATTCAAGCCTATTGGAGTGAGGATAGCGAGCGTTTCTATCATCATACAGCTCCAATTACGATGATCTACTCTTTACGTGAAGCGTTAAGATTAATCGTGAATGAAGGGTTAGAAAATGTATTCGCTCGTCATAAGCGATATGGTGATTCCCTTCATGAGGGGCTTGAAGCGATGGGATTAAGTCTTCTTGTAGACAAAGAGCATCGATTATCCCAATTAACTTCGGTCAATATTCCAGAAGGTGTAGATGATTTGGCTGTCCGTAAGCGCCTGTTGGAAAAATACAGCTTAGAAATTGGCGGAGGCTTAGGGGAATTAAAAGGGAAGATATGGCGAATTGGCTTGATGGGTTACAATGCTCGCCAAGAAAATGTTACATACATGCTAGCGGCTTTAGCGGATGTGTTAAAGGAACAAAAATTGTAATATTTATTGATAGACAAAAGATTATATTTTTTTACAAATAGTCTTATTTACAAATGGATTGAAAGCTGATACCGTAGGATTGTCAAAACACTTACCGAATAAAGGGGTATTCAAATGGCAATTTTTACGGATGAAGAGAAAGCATTAGAATGTACCGTGACAGATACAGAATGTTTATGGAAAAAGAATGTGATTAAGATTGAGAACGGATATTTAATAAGCAAGGGATTAGTGACAAATGTTCGAATTCCATTACATCATGTTGATACCGTCGTATATTCTATGAATCCTAAAAAACCAGCGCTTGTACCTGGTTTAAAGATTATTGGAAAAGGTGTTATACTAGCTGAAATGGACATTTCTGCTGAGTATATTGAAACAGTGCAAGATTGGCTTCTTCAAGTAATTGAAAAGGCGTAATTACTTTTAAAGATGCCAGGCTTCTCCGCGGTTCTTCTTTTCTTAAGAGAGAAAAATTACGGAGACAAAGCCTGGCTTTTTACTTATCGTTCTATTTTTTTATTTATTAAATACTGAACATTCATTCTTTTTGGAAGTGGTGATCAAATGAAACGGCCTTCTCCATATCTTCTCCTCATATTGGCTACTCTTTTCTGGGGAGGTAACTTTGTCATTGGCCGAGCAGTAGCGAACAATGTGCCGCCATATACGCTCTCTTTATTGCGTTGGTGCACAGCCTTTCTCATTTTTTATCCTTTTGTAAGGAAGAATTTGCAGACGGATTGGCTCATTATAAAGCGGTATTGGAAAATCGTGATCGTAATGGCTGTAACAGGCATCGCAGGTTTTAACACTTTAGTATACATATCGCTCCATTATACGACGTCGATTAACGCGTCGTTAGTAAATTCATCTACTCCCATTATCATTTTTATGTTGTCTTTTGTCTTTTTTAAAGAACGGCTTCATCGTAATCAATTGATAGGGACGCTCGTTTCCCTTTTTGGTGTCCTCTTTATTTTATCGAAGGGTGATTGGAAGAATTTGATGTCGTTCTCATTTAATCAAGGTGATTTGCTTGTTGTCGCGGCGGTTCTCTTTTGGGGTGTTTATTCCGTTTTAGTGAAGCAATATGCGAACAAGTTACCTGGGTATAGTACGTTTTTTGTAGCGATCGGTCTTGGTCTCATTGTTTTATTCCCTTTTTCACTGGTAGAATTATTGATCTATAAAGAAACGGTGAACTGGAACATCACATCAATAAGTGCAATCGCTTATATTGGCATTTTTGCTTCGATTGTTGCTTTCACTTCATGGAATACAGCAGTTGCTACGATCGGTGCCAATAAAGCAGGTGTTTTCTTAAATTTCATTCCTGTGTTTGCCTCTTTATTTGCGATTATGTTTCTTGGAGAAACTATGACCTCGTATCAAATGATTGGTGGATTATTTGTTGTTCTCGGTGTGTATTTATCAACGAAAGTACCGAAAAAAGCTCATTTTGTTAGTAGAAAGAACGCTGTCTCTTGAAAAATTGAGAGATAGCTTTTTTTTGATAGGAAAGAGAACGTTTGTTTGTTATAATGAGTCGAGATAAGAAAGAAGGGAAGGATCTTTCATGAAGGGATCAGCTCATTTAGCCATTGGAGGGGCTACAGGTTTAATAACGGCGATGTATTTGCAAGCAGATCCGCTCTCAACAGCATCGCTTATTAGTATTGGAGCGGTTGCGGGTCTTGCACCAGACCTTGATGTAAACGGTAAGTTAGCTAATCGAATTACCATTTCGAAAAAGTGGCTTATTTTGTTTTTTGCTTTATGTGGCGTGCTGTTAATCGGTTATAGTTATATTCAGTTAGTCGGATTGATGAAGTCAGCTGGCTTTTTAATTGGGATCGGTTTATTATTGCTTCCGAGATTGTTTATTAAGCAGCGAACGATGTTATTTCTTACGGGAGCGATATTAGCTTATGTCGGTTGGAATGCTAATATTTATTGGGTTATGCTTTTAAGTGGCTTCATCATGATTTCTTCCTTTTTAGCTCACCGATCATTAACTCATTCGATCATAGGTGTTATTTGCTTCGGTTATATCGCCTGGCATTTTGAGCAATCGGTCACATTAGAAGGAAGCTTCATGGCAGCAGTATTCGCTTATGTGAGCCATCTAGTCGCAGATATGAAAATGTGGTCCTTTAACAAAAAAGGAGTTAAATGGTTCCAACCAATATTTAATAAAGAATTTTGAGCGATTATTACAAATATCACTATGTGCAAAATTCAAAATAAAATATTTAAAAAGATTACACCCCTGACATGTCAAAAAAACATAATGAATTCCATGCATCGTTGTTAAATATAGTGCAAAAGGTAATACGGGAAAGGTATGATAAGATGGAAAAATCATTACTCATGTGTGAAAGGGATGGGAGAAAATGTGGAAGGAATTTTTATCCAGTATAGGAATTGGCAGTGTAAAGGTTGATACTGTTCTTGAAAAAGGGCAGTTTAAAATTGGAGAAGTGGTAGAAGGGAAAGTAGTCATTACGGGCGGAAAGGTAACAGTTCCTATTCAATCAATCATGTTGCAGCTTGTGTACCAATTTGAAGAGGTTCGTGATGATAGTGATTTCTCAAGTCATGAGAAGGAAATGGATCACTTAACAATTGACATAGATAGAGAAATTCCGCCTGGAGAAATATATGATTTTCCATTCGAGATAACCTTGAAAAAAACTCACCCTATGACGGAAGATAACAAACAAACGTTTTTAAGAACGACGGTGATTATTCCGCAAGCGGTAGACGCAACGGACCAAGACGAGATTATTATAAAAGGATAAATCATCACTTGCGAAAATGATCACCCATTGTTATAATGAGTCAGGCACAATATTTAGTGTTTTATTATCAAAAAAATCTATATTTAGTGTGAAACCAGTAAAAAGGTGTTATATGTAGCATAATAGGGAATCCGGTGAAAGTCCGGAACTGTACCCGCAACTGTAAGTGCTGACGACCAAGGTAATGCCACTGTCTTAAGACGGGAAGGACCTTTGGGAGGATGAAGCACAAGTCAGGAGACCTGCCTTTTTATAGCGTTTACTCTTTTTCGGGAGTTGGGAAGAAAAGCGCGGGGAAAATATCAATGGCTTATTAATTAGCGAGCTAGAGGATTCTCTATGTCCGTTTGATTAATAGGTAATATTTCTTCGCTCTGCTCCCATCTTTCTCATGGAAAGATGGTTTTTTTGTTTGTTTTTTGAGCAAAAAACTTTTTTAGACAAAAATATATTTTTTAAGGAGCAAATAAAATGAAACAAACAATGCTAAAAGGGGTCGAGAAAATGATAGACGAGATCGGAGTAGAATATCCGAATCTTGACTTATCGAGCGTGAGAGAAAAGATAGAAGGGGCCGCTTCAGAGAAAGAGCATTGGTCAGAGGAACAATTACAACGTTTACTTTTACAAGCAGCTGTTGAGAGAATTTCCAGTGAGGAGCCAGATTGGACATTTGCGGCAGCGAAGCTTTATTTGCAAAATTTATATAAAGAAGCAGCAGTGGTTAGAGGCGATCATACAAATGGATACGGAAGCTTTCAAGGGCTCATTCAATTATTGATTGATGAGGGTATTTATCATCCTAAATTGTTAACGGAGTATTCAGAAGAAGAACTTCAACAATTAGGTGAAGTGATCGATCCAAGTAAAGACCGTTTATTTACATACATTGGCATTGTGACATTAAGTGATCGATACTTAGCGAGAACGCATGAGAAACAAACAGCTGAGCTTCCACAAGAGCGTTGGATGATCATTGCGATGACGTTAATGGTTAATGAACCGAAACAGCATCGTTTGCAGCTCGTGAAAGAAGCTTACTGGGCTTTATCTAATTTATATATGACGACCGCTACTCCAACGTTAGCGAATGCTGGGAAATCGTACGGTCAGCTGTCTAGCTGTTTTATCGATACAGTCGATGATAGTCTACGCAGCATTTTCGATGCGAATACAGATGCGGCGACATTAAGTAAAAACGGTGGGGGCCTTGGTATTTACCTCGGCAAAATCCGTTGTCAAGGTAGTGACATTAAAGGCTTTAAACATGTCAGCTCTGGTGTGATTCCATGGATGAAGCAATTGAATAATACGGCTGTTTCCGTTGACCAACTCGGTCAACGACAAGGCGCAATTGCTGTTTATTTAGATGTATGGCATAAAGATATTTTCTCCTTTTTGGAAACAAGACTGAACAATGGGGATGAGCGCCGCCGCACGCACGATTTATTTACAGGCGTATGTATTCCAGATTTATTTATGGAAGCAGTCGAAGCCCGTGAAGACTGGTATTTATTCGACCCACATGAAGTGAGAAGAGTGATGGGTTATTCGCTTGAAGATGCTTTCGATGAGAAGAAAGGATCTGGAACATTTAGACAACGCTATGAAGACTGTTGTGCTCACCCTGCGCTAAGTAAAAAGGTTGTGCCGGCGATCGAAATTATGAAAGCGATTATGATTTCACAGCTTGAAACAGGTACACCTTATATGTTTTATCGCGATACGGTCAACAGAGCGAATCCGAATAAGCATGCTGGTATGATTTATGCTAGTAATTTATGTACGGAAATTTGCCAAAACATGAGTCCAACCGTTGTAACGGAAGAAACAACAGAGGACGGCAAGATTATTGTAACGAAGGACCCAGGAGACTACGTTGTATGTAATCTATCTTCTATTTCATTAGCTAGAGCGGTAGGAGATGATGTATTAGAGAGATTGATTCCGATTCAAGTGAGAATGCTTGATAACGTAATTGATATTAATGATATTTCCGTTCCGCAAGCAGAGCTAACGAATCGAAAATATCGAGGGATTGGTTTAGGAACATTCGGCTGGCATCATTTACTGGCGCTAAAGGGATTGAAATGGGAATCAGATGAGGCGGTTACTTATTGCGATGAATTATATGAAAAAATTGCGTTCTTAACGATTCAAGCAAGTGCTGATTTAGCGAAGGAAAAAGGAGTTTATCCAGCGTATTATGGTTCAGATTGGGAGAATGGCAGTTACTTTGACGAAAAAGACTATACGACTGAACAATGGCAAAGCTTAAAAGAGCAGGTGAAGGAATCCGGACTTCGCAATGGTTATTTGCTAGCGGTTGCTCCCAACTCTTCAACGGCGTTAATTGCTGGTTCAACAGCAGGAATTGATCCGATTTTCCGTAAAGAATATATGGAGGAAAAGAAGGATTATAAAATACCAGTTACAGCACCTGATTTAACAGCGGACACCGCGTGGTACTATAAATCCGTTTATTATATTGATCAGCATTGGAGCATTAAACAAAATGCTAGACGCTCTCGTCATATCGACCAAGGAGTATCATTTAATCTTTATGTTCGTAACGACATTAAAGCGAAAGCCTTATTAAACCTTCACCTTGATGCGTGGGATTCAGGGTTAAAAACAACTTATTATGTTCGATCAACGGCTTCAAATATTGAAGAATGCGATAGTTGTCATTCATAAAGAGGAGGAAGTATAAATTGAAATTAGAAAAAAGAAAACTAATTGACGTTGAAGCACCGAACCGTTCAACGGGGATTATTAATGGACAAAGTTCGAATATATTAAACTGGGATGATGTTCGATTCAGCTGGGCGTATCCAAAGTATAAGCGGATGCTTGCTAACTTTTGGACGCCGTTTGAAATCAATATGACGAAGGATCGTCAGCAATTTGAACAATTAGAGCCAGCTGAAAGAGAAGCTTTTTTGAAGATTATTGGTTTACTAGCTTTACTGGATAGTGTGCAAACAGATTATGCCGGCCGAGCGGCTGATTATTTAACCGATTCAAGCCTTCACGCTTTAATGATTATGCTTGCTCAACAGGAAGTCATTCATAATCATTCTTATAGTTATGTATTATCGAGTGTTGCTGATAAAAGTATTCAAGATCAAGTCTTTGAATATTGGAGAAGTGAGCCGATTCTTCAAGAGCGAAATGAATTCGTCACTAATGGGTATGAAGCATTTGCTGAGGAACCGACTGTTGATCATTTTTTACGTTCGATCATTTATGACGTCATCTTAGAAGGTCTTTTCTTCTATTCAGGCTTCGCTTTCTTTTACAACTTGGCAAGGAACCAAAAAATGATTGCAACAAGCACGATGATCAACTACATTAATCGTGATGAGCAGCTTCATGTCGATTTGTTCGTTAAAATTTACAAAGAAATATTGGTCGAATATCCTGAATACAATACAGATGAGTTAAAGCAATATGGACAAGAGACGATCAAAAAAGCCGCGGAGCTTGAAATTGAGTGGGGCAGACATATTATTGGCCATAAAATTGACGGTATTCAAATGAATGAACTAGAAAGCTATATTAAATTTATGGCGAATAAGCGTGCGGAGCAGCTTGGGTTCGCAGCCCCGTTTGAAGGCTATCGTACGAATCCAATGCGCTGGATCGTTGCTTATCAAGAAGTTGACCTTGGAAAAACGGATTTCTTCGAGCAGAAATCGCGTGCGTATACGAAAACGAGTGAGGCGAACGGCTTTGATGAATTATAATGTAGAAGAAACGGAAGAAAAAAAGAAGTGGATGAACCAATTGCTAGCGGGAGTGGTTCTTTATGGAAGTCTTGACAAGGCGCTAACTGAGTATATGATAAAAGAAGAGGGGAAATTTTCTCTCGATAAGAAAGAGTGGTTCTACATAAGTAATTAAACAGTCGAACAAAGGGGTTGTCATTTCGTGGATCAGACAAAAAAGTACAGTGAATTATTAACAAGTGCCGAGCAAGCTGTGGCTTGTATTGAAGCAGGGGAAGATATTATCGTTCCTCTTTTACCTGGTGAGCCTCCTAGCTTGCTAGCAGCTTTGGAAGGCCGAACAGACTTGCAAAGAAATCGGCTGTTTCAATTATTGACAGCTAGACCTGCGATCAGGAAGCATCCAGATGAATTAAAGGTCATCTCTATGTTTTTATCAGGGGGGGATCGCAAGGCGTTTCATGAAGGGGCTGTCGATTTATTGCCTAATCATTTTTCAGATGTACCAGTATTATTAGAAGAAATGACGAATGAGCGTGTCATTATGGCAACGGTCTCACCAATGGATGAGAATGGCTATTTTTCATTAGGGACGAATTGTGATTATACTGCACCGCTAGCGAAACAAGCGAAGAAAATTTTACTTGAAGTAAACGAGTATATGCCTAGAACGTATGGAATGAATCAAATTCATATTTCAGAAGTGACGGCGCTTATCGAAAACCATCAGCCGCTTCTTGAAGGCCCGACACCTGAAATAACTGAAAAAGATGAGAAAATCGGAAGCTATATTGCCGACTTAATTAGCGATGGAGATAGCTTGCAAATTGGCTTCGGAGCGATTCCTAATGCCGTGATGGATTCATTAACGAATCATCGTGATTTGAATATATTTACAGAAATGATTCCTGATAAGCTTGTAGATTTAGTGAAAAGCGGAGCTGTGTCGAATATCGGAAGAAGCGATTATCCTGGGAAAACGACTGCTACTTTTGCTTTTGGCACACAAAAGCTCTATGATTTCTTGCATGAAAACGAGGAAGTCTATATGCTACCTGTCAATCAAACAAATGATATTAGCCGCATTTCTGAAATTGATCAGATGATCGCCATTAACGCTACGATTGAAGTAGATTTTTTAGGACAATGTAATTCCGAAAAAGCTGGTTCACTGTATTGGTCTTCTACAGGGGGACAAGCAGAATTTGGTATTGGTGCAAGAAGATCTAAAGGCGGAAAAGGAATCATTTGCTTACATTCAACAACTAAAGACGGCAAAATATCGAAAATTGTTCCAACTTTGGCACCTGGTACACCAGTAACCACTTCTAAAAATGATGTCGATTATATCGTCACTGAATTTGGAGTAGCGAAATTGCGTGGCAAGACGATTCGTGAGCGGACAGCTGCGCTAATTGACATTGCTCATCCAGATTTTAGAGAAGAATTAACGATACAAGCAAAAGAAATGGGTTATCTCATTTAAATGATTAAATAAGGACTAGTCTAAGTGACAGCGTAATTTCTATTATTATGTTTAGTATTCATGATCAATGAGAATACTATATTTAATGGAGAAGGTTGTTCGTGAAGACTAGTCCTTTTTTATATGTTTATATTTCAGAAAATTTTATTTTTTTGTGTTATGCAATTGACATAGAGAATAAACTGTTATATATTATGTTTAACAAATAAATTTTGTTATATAACAGAAGGGGGAACAAACAATGGAAATGTATCGTATCGCTTATCAATATTATATGGAGACTTGTGAGAATTATGGAATGGAGTCGATCAACTTTCACCACTTTATTAAGCATTTAACGGAAGAGCAATTACAAGAATATATTAAAAAAGCCAATTAACGAAAGGGTGTGTTGATCACGGAGGTTCAAGCAGATCATCATAAAGATTAACCCCGCTTTGTAACAGAAAAACTGTTCATAGGCGGGGTTTTCGTATGTTTATGACTCTTGATCGGCTTCATGGTAATGATCGCGGCAATAAACAGAGATCATTTCCACTTCATCCTCTTCTAATTCAAAATCGAGCACTTCGTCTGTTGCTCGGTCATAGAGGTGGTAGTGAATGATTTTTTGCTGTTCACCATCTACCATATATAGAACGCGAACATAAAAGCCGGACTCAGAATATAATTCATCCTCTTCCTCTACTTCCGCGTACAAACGAAATTCGTACCGATCACCTGATAATAGCCCAAACGGATCTTTCAGCCATTCTACTGTATGTTTAGTTATATTCATTCCTACAACCATCCTTTTAAGAAATATCTTTCTTATTCTAACATAACTGAAGATGGATAGACATCTATTCAAATGAATGAAAAAAGTAGAAAGAAAAAATTATTTTTCGTATGTTTCTTTGGAAAACCGTACAAAATAGTCTAATAATACTTTGACTGGTCGTTTCGTTATATTTGAGAAATGATTTGTTTTTAATATAATTGAGTTAGCGTTATATAAAGGAGGTTCGCATGAAGCAATTTTTCTTGTCGCTGTTAGCCCTTTTAGTTATTGCCGTCTTTGGACTTTCTATATGGATTTATTATCCAAAATATAAAATTAGTCAAATACAAGAACAGTCAGTTACGGTAGCTTCACAACAAGAGCTCACCTATATTGACCACTTCCGTATGCTTGATCAAACTTATTTGAATCATTTAGCGATCGGTGATTCAATTATTACCGGAATTGGCGCGGAAGGAGAAGAAAATTTCGTTGATCACTTTTCAAAGCAGTTAGAGCAGCAAACTAATAAACATGTTATTACGCAAAATGAAGGAATCCCCGGTGTGAGTAGTTCGCAACTAAACGCCGTAGTACAAAAAGGAACATTTGACCAACAAATAAAAGATGCGGATTTAATTACCATTAATGTAGGTGGGAATGATATCCTGCAAACGATGGAAGGAATGGATTACCATAAAGTATTTCAATCGTTTGACTCGATGCAATCAACTTTTATTAATAATTTGACCGAGATCTCTAGCAAAATTAGAGAAACGAACAAGGATGCTACTATCGTGTTTTTAGAAATGTATAACCCTCTTGAACAAGAGCATGAGCTTTATGACATTGCCGATCAATTGCTTCCAAAATGGAACGTGAAGATTTATGAATTAGCTAGTAGCTTAGATTACTCACTAGTGATGCAAACAACGAAAGTGATTAATAGTAACCATCAGCAATACTTATCAGCAGACGGCGTTCATCCGAACTCGTTAGGGTATGCGGCACTTTCGAAACAAATGCTCGAACAATTAAGAAAGAAGCCGTTTGGGAAGTCGGCTTAACGTTAACCTTAATATTAAAATAAAATAATTTAACTAATTACTGCGAGCAATTTAAAGAAGCCATGTAGAAAGGTATCAAAATGCCTTTCTATATGGCTTTTCTGTTTATTTTGAATAATAGTACGAATTTTTAGTTGATATTTTTTTGTATATCGTCAAATTTTCTTTTTATTATTTTTGATAAATGTGTTACATTATATAAAAATAAGTATAACACTTTGCGGAATGTGTTATACAATATAACACACTTTTTATCGGGAAGAGGGTGATAATGATTAAACTATCCAATCGTCAAGATGCGATTCTTCAAATTGTAAAGAGTAGCGGACCGATCACAGGGAGTGAAATTGCGAAGAAGCTTTCTGTTTCAAGAGCAGCGTTAAGGTCCGATCTTGCGGTTTTAACGAGTTCGGGCAATTTAGATGCAAGGCCGCGAGTGGGCTATTTTTATAATGAAGAATATAAAATGATGCGCCAGGCAGAGCCATTTATTCAACAAAAGGTGAATGATTTCAAAGCAAACCCAATTGTTGTTGAGAAGTCATCTTCTGTATATGATGCCATAGTTCAGTTATTTTTAGAGGATGTTGGCACGCTTTATGCAGTAGATTCAGAGGGTTATTTGGACGGGGTGATTTCACGAAAGGATTTACTAAGAGCTTGTCTCGGAAATAAAGATCTTCAAGAATTGCCGGTTAGTGTGATTATGACGAGGATGCCTAATATTACGACTATTCGCCCTGAAGATACCTTGTTAGAGGCTGCTAAAAAAATGATCAGTCTACATATTGATTCTTTGCCTGTTGTGAAAGAAGTAGCAGGAAAGAAAAATAAGTATTCTCTACTAGGCCGAATCACGAAAACGACTATTACAAGAGCTTATTTAGAAATGATAGAAGGACAATAAGATATAAGGGGAGTTGCTGAAGTATTGGAAAGAAAAGAAGTGGTCTATGTCGTTTCTGACTCAGTTGGAGAAACGGCGGAGTTTGTTGTAAAAGCAGTAGCAACACAGTTTAACGGCAGTAAAGTAGATATCCGTAGAAGTTCATATGTAGATGACATTGAAGATATTGAAGATGTCATTATGTTAGCTCGTAAAGAAGTTTCAATCATTGCTTATACGATTGTGATTCCTGCTTTAAAAGAGTATTTAGACCGAAGAGCAAAAGAAGAAGGGATTATTGCCATCGATTTACTTCATCCATTAATGAATGCTTTTCAAACACAGTTCAATAAAGAACCCCATCATAGTCCAGGAGTGATGAGACAGTTGGACGAAGAGTATTTTCGGAGAATCGAAGCAATTGAATTCGCTGTTAAATATGATGATGGCCGGGACCCAAGAGGAATTTTACAAGCCGATATTGTGTTAATTGGTGTGTCGCGTACATCCAAAACCCCACTATCGATGTATTTAGCACATAAACGGTTTAAAGTAGCCAACGTCCCGTTAGTTCCTGAAGTATCTCCACCGGATGAATTATTCGAAATTCCAAGAAAAAACTGTATTGGCTTAATTATTTCTCCAGATCAATTAAATGAAATACGCAAGGAGCGGCTCAAGGCGTTAGGGTTAGGGGCAAAAGCGAATTACGCAAGCTTTGAGAGGATTCTTGGCGAACTAGATTATGCTGAAAAAATTATGAAGCGTGTCGGTTGTCCGATCATCAACGTATCAAACAAAGCAGTCGAAGAGACAGCCGGATTAATTTTAGAAGTGTTGAAAAAAGAGAGGAGCTTTTAATTATGGAGAAATTTGTATACTTATTTAATGAAGGCAAAGGAAATATGAAGGAATTGCTAGGAGGAAAAGGAGCTAATTTAGCGGAAATGACGAGTATCGGCTTGCCTGTTCCATTTGGCTTTACGATCACAACAGAGGCTTGTAATGCTTACTATGAATCTGGTAAAGCTATTCCTTCTATTGTAGAAGAACAAACGTTAGAAGCTCTCAGTCATTTAGAAGAGAAAATGGGAAAAAAGCTTGGAGATGCTGATAATCCATTGCTTGTTTCTGTCCGCTCTGGTTCTGTGTTCTCGATGCCAGGCATGATGGATACAGTTTTAAACCTTGGAATGAATGATGAAACAGTTGTCGGTGTGGCAAAATTAACGAATAACCCACGCTTTGCTTATGACTCTTACCGTCGTTTCATTCAAATGTTCAGCAATGTTGTTCTTGAAATTGATACCTACTATTTCGAACAACTATTGGAAGAAACACGTGAACAAAAAGGGTACTCAGCTGATCCAGAATTAACAGCGGAAGATTGGAAAGAAGTCATTGCTGGATATAAAGAAATTGTGAAAAAACATACGAAAAAAGCCTTCCCGCAAGATCCAAAGGAACAGCTCTTCTTAGCGGTCAATGCGGTGTTTAATTCTTGGAACAATCAGCGTGCGATTATTTACCGTCGTCTGAACAAAATTCCAGACCATCTTGGAACTGCAGTGAATATTCAAAGCATGGTATTTGGAAACATGGGAAATGACTCTGGTACAGGAGTTGCTTTCACAAGAAATCCATCCACGGGTGAAGCCATTCTTTATGGGGAATATTTAATCAATGCTCAAGGAGAAGACGTTGTCGCGGGAATTCGTACACCACAGCCGATCGCTACTCTAGAGCAAGAAATGCCAGATGTGTATAAGCAATTTACAGAGACATGCCATCAATTAGAGCAACATTATCAAGAAATGCAAGATATCGAGTTTACGGTAGAGCGTGGAAAACTATTTATTTTACAAACACGTAACGGAAAGCGTACAGCACAAGCGGCCATTCGCATAGCAGTAGAAATGGAACAAGAAGGAATCATTGATAAAAACACGGCCCTTCTTCGAGTAGATCCTGATCAATTAAATCAGCTACTTCATCGCCGAATTGACGATTCAGTCAAGAAAGAAGTATTAGCTAAAGGGTTACCAGCATCTCCAGGTGCAGCGACAGGTCAAGTCGTTTTCGATGCAGATGAGGCAGAACAATTAGCTAGTCAAGGGGAAAAAGTGATCCTTGTTCGTCCTGAAACGACGCCAGATGATATTCATGGCATTGTTACGTCACAAGCGATTGTTACAAGCCGCGGCGGAATGACGAGTCATGCTGCTGTTGTCGCAAGAGGTATGGGGAAAGCGTGTATTTGTGGCTGCGAAACGTTAAAAATCGATTTAAAAGCAAAGCAATTTGTTGTAGGTGACAAAGTTGTCCATTATGGAGAGATTATCACGATTGATGGCGCGACGGGTGAAATCATGCTTGGAGAAGTACCGATGATTGATCCAGAGCTATCCGATGAGTTCCAGCAATTGCTTACTTGGGCAGATGAAGTACGTCAAATGAACGTTCGCGCTAATGCCGATACACCAGAAGATGCGAAGAAAGCTTTTGAATTCGGAGCGGAAGGAATTGGTCTATGCCGTACAGAGCATATGTTTATGGATAGTAAACGTATCCCAATCGTGCAAGAAATGATTTTAGCGGAAAACTCAAAAGAGAGACAATCAGCGCTTGAACAGCTGTTACCGATGCAGCAAAGTGATTTTGAGGGCATTTTTGAAGCAATGCAAGGTCATCCGGTCACCGTTCGTTTACTAGACCCACCACTTCATGAGTTCTTACCTAATAAAGAAGAACTTCTAGTAGAAGTAACTAAGCTGCAAATGGTCGACCCTAAATCTGAAGAATTAAAAGAAAAGGAGCAGTTACTGAAAAAAGTACGCCAATTAGATGAACACAACCCGATGCTCGGTCTTCGTGGCTGTCGTTTAGGAATGATGTACCCTGAAATTTATGAGATGCAAGCGAAAGCGATTTTCTATGCGGTCGCTCAATTAGCTGAAAAAGGTATTCCAGCTCAGCCAGAAGTGATGATACCACTTGTTGGACATGTGAATGAACTTAAAGAAATGCGCCAAGTCGTTATCGATGCAGCTAATGTGGTTCAAGAGGAGACAAGCCAAACGATTGCGTACACGATCGGTACAATGATTGAAATTCCACGTGCCGCTTTAACAGCTGATGAAATTGCTGAGGAAGCAGACTTCTTCTCCTTCGGTACGAATGATTTAACGCAAACAACATTCGGCTATAGTCGTGACGATGCAGAAGGAAAGTTTCTGCAAGCTTATATCGAAAACAAAGTGCTTCCAGAAAACCCATTTGCTGTGCTTGATCAAAACGGTGTTGGAAAATTGGTCGAAACAGGTGTGAATTTAGGACGTGCGAAAAAGTCTAAGCTGAAAACAGGTGTGTGTGGAGAGCACGGCGGTGAAAAGAGCTCCGTTGATTTCTTCCATAAAACAGGATTAGATTACGTCAGCTGTTCCCCATACCGAGTGCCACTTGCGCGCTTAGCAGCGGCTCAAGCAACGATTCGTCATAATCAAGAAGAAGTGAAGACAAAAGCATAATTTTAACTAGAGGGCTGTCCCGTAAGTCTAATTTGACTATGGGACAGTTTTCCTATTTTTATAAGATCATCCTAGTTATTACTTGAACTCTCATTTTATTACTATTAAAATAAAACAAGAACATATATTCTTGTTTGTCGTAGGGGTGAATGAATGTTAGAAAGGTTTGTTAACTTTTACTTTCGTTTTCCTATTTCGATAGATAAAGATTAGATAAAGGTAGTGATAACATGCAAACAACGGAAAGACTAATTGACCAATTAGTAGAAGCTTTAAAAGTCTTTAAATTACAGCAGCCCGTCATCGACTTATTGGAAGACTATTTACTTGGCGATGAAAATGATGCAGAAGTTGAAAAAGTATTAAACGAGATAGAAAAAGAGCAGGAGTATAAGCTAGAGGGGTATAATACTCCGTTTCAGCAAGCACTTTATGCACTAGATGATTATAAACAGGAGAAAGTCTATCATCGCTTTCTCAAGATTTGTCTTTTAATTGGGGGAGAAAAAGTATTAAATATTTGGCGGTTTAGGATTTGGCTAAGACAAGATTATAAAGAAACATTTGAATATTTCAAGCAGGCTAATATCCCGTTTGAATATTACATATTAAATTATTCGAATAAGAGGATGGAACCAAGGGAATTTGGCGATGAAAAGTATGTAAACCACTTAGAGAATTTATGTGATCTAGATTGTGAGGCGATGGAGAGAGCCTTTGAAAAAGCTGAACATGCACCGAAAATCTTTATCGGAGCCGTTTTATGGAAAAAAGGCATTCAAATAGATGGATTAGAAGAATGGCTTATGTCTTGTATCACTTATAATTTGTCCATTTTTCTTAAAGATGAAATGCAGTTTACAGAACAACAATTACAACAGGTGACGGATTGGTTACAAGAGGAAGAGCTTACTTCTTTATCTATACATAAAAAATGCGTGGAGAGTTTTACATTCCATTTCTTAATTAGTTTGAACTACTATATGAAAGATGATTGCACGTTAAGTTCACGCGTGTTGAAGTTCTTACTGGAACTTGATAGCATTCCAAGCTTTAATCGTTTATTTGATTATTTTGAAAGAACATTCGAATATCGTTCGGTCCCATCAGTAGAGTTTTTCCGAGAACTTGAGCGTTTAGTGAACGATCTTCACATACCGAAAGAATATTATGTCGCTTGGTTGGCTGAGCAAACGTTACATTCGGATTATGAATTATTTTCGAAACGACTTCGTTTGTTTCGACAAAATCCGGATATTGTTGTTCAAGCATTACAATTACCTTATCATCAAGGCAAAGGTGTGTTAGCTTCCTTGCTTTGTGAGTGTGGAGAACTAGAGACATATTTGCCTGTTTTAGAAGATGAAGTGAAAGCTTTAATGATCGCGGAATTAAAAGGCGACGGCGTGAGTGAGGAACAAATGCTTTCACTTGTTCATTATATTGAAGGGAGAGTAGAAAAGCCAATCGCTCCGAAGCTTGAATGGTTGGGGTTATCGAGCCATCTGATTCGTAGTATTTTGCTTTTAAAGGGAAAATCATCGTTGTTTGAGAAGTATGTTTATTGTGTAACGGCACTTAGTAGTAGCGCTCCTTATATTTTTAGACATTTCACTCGATATTATGAAGAACGAACAAACGGTACATTACAGGAGATTATCAATATATTAGACAAGCTGCAAGTAGAGGCGACAACGATGGTACCTGCGATCGCGAATATCGGTAATTATGATGGTAGATACAAGCAAACTGTTCGTATGTATATTGAGGAGCATATTGAGAAAGTCATCGAAGGCATTTCAGTTTGTGACGTTGATGGCAGAGAATTCATTTTAACTGAAGCGAAAGAAATACAATGGGAGACGGATCAGTTTGATATGTTGCTCATTCAGTTAATGGGCGATTCATCGAAACGAATTCGTCAATTAGTCATTGATGTATTAAATGAACGTCCGAACATCAAACAATTAGTATTCCCATTGTTGCAACACAAAAAAGCTGTCGTGCGTGAGCAAGCAGTTACTCTACTGTCTAACCATGCCGATCAGGAAGTGATACATGCATTCGAAGAAATATTTGAGAAAGAGCGTTCACATAAGGTGAAGGAACTGATTTCGAAAGTCATCCACGTAGAAGAATTAGAAGAGGAACAAGACATCACTTCATTAGCTAAATATTGTGAAAAGCATTTAAATAAACGGAAAAAAGCGAAAGTAGAGTGGGTGACTCCGGAGACTCTTCCCGCTTTAATGGTGAAAGACCCTACAGAGGATTTAACAGACGATGTAGTTTATTTACTTTTAACGATGTTTGCTGAGACGGATGAAGTCACGCTGAATGCTTCTGTAAGAAAGCTGGCTGAATGGATTGAAGAGAAAAGCTTGCATGATATCGCATATGAAGTATTATTGCGCTGGGTTGCCGATGGAGCACAAGCAAAGCGCAAATGGGTGTTATCGTTAGCCGCTCAATTTGGTGACAGTCGAGTTATTCATGAACTTTCATCGTTGATTGCTGATTGGGTGAAATCTTCTAGAGGAGCTATTGCTAGCTTAGCTGTGAAGGCATTAGCCCTGCAAGGAAGTGACGAAGCGTTACTGATTACCGATGGCATCGCTCAAAAGATTAAACATAAGCAAGTAAAGCGAGCAGCATCTGAAGCATTAGAAGCGGCCGCAAAAGAGTTTGGTATCACACCAGAAGAATTAGCGGACCGTCTCATTCCGACTTTAGGATTTGATCAAGAAGGAAAGCGAGTGTTTGATTATGGAGCGCGCTCCTTTACGGTTGAAGTGACACCAGAACAAACGTTACAAATCTTTAAGGAAGATGGAAAGAGTGTGAAAAATTTACCTCAAGTTGCTAAGAGTGATGATGAACAAAAAGCAACCGATGCAAGAGAGCAGTTCAAGTTGCTGAAGAAGCAACTGAAAACGGTAGTAACGAACCAAAAAACGAGACTAGAAGCTGCGTTATCACAAAATCGCATGTGGGAAGCAGAGAAATGGGAAAAGCTATTTGTCGACAATGTTATTATGCAGTCATTTGCTATTGGTCTAGTTTGGGGTGTGTATGAGGAAGGTGAGCTTCTCCAAAGCTTTCGCTATATGGATGACGGCACATTTAATACGATTGATGAAGACGAATATGAACTTCCAGAAGGAGCAAGCATCGGACTTGTTCATCCACTTGATTTAGAAGCAGACGAAATTGAACAATGGAAAGAACAGCTTGAAGATTATGAGATCACCCAGCCAATCGCTCAGCTCGATCGCCCAATTTTTATCATTACAGAAGAAGAGAAAAACCAAAAAGAGATTACTCGCTTTGCAGGTAGACAAATGAGCGATTTAGCTTTGCTTGGTCGAATAGATAAAGCGGGATGGAGCAAAGGTTCCGTTCAGGATGCTGGTGGCTTCTATGAGTTTTATAAAGAGATTGGAGAGTACGGTGCGGAACTGCATATGACAGGTATGTATGTAGGCGGCGGAATGGATGACGTTGTTGTGAAAGAGGTTATTTTTTATAAAGCTGGAACGGTGGAACGAGGAAGCTACATTTATGATGAAGTAACGGACAAAAATCGAATCATGCCAAATAAGGTGCCAGAAAGGATATTTAGCGAGCTCTTATTGGATGTTTCCAAAGCAACAGAAAAGTACGATAAGCTGATTGAAAAGTGGCAAGAAGCTAGCTGGTAAGCTTGATATTTTAAACAATTAATAAGATGAGTCGAATAAACGATATCGTTTGACTCATCTTTTTTACTCAGAAGTAGAGAGGATTGAAAATGATGACGAATCAAAATATGTTGAAATTACCTCCGGAGCGTCAATATGAAAGAGAATTGTTAGCTTTGAAGGAGAATGATCAAGGTGCGAAGCCTAAGAATTGGGAGCTGTCACCTAAATCTGTGCGTACGTTTATTTTAGGGAGTGACAAGCCTTTACGTTATAACGGTGAAGAAGTAACGATTCAGAAGAAATTTTTTGGGGATGATGCTTTAATTGAGCGTTGCATTATTACGTTAGCGGGAAATCGAGGGCTGTTACTTGCGGGTGAGCCGGGGACAGCAAAGACGATGCTCAGTGAGTTGTTAGCCACAGCGATTTCTGGAACGAGTACGAACACTGTACAAGGTACAGCAGGGACGACAGAGGATATGATTAAATACTCTTGGAACTACGCGCTTTTGTTAGCAAAAGGGCCGTCCGAAGAGGCACTTGTCCCTTCACCACTTTACACTGGGATGGAGAAAGGCAGAATTACGAGAGTAGAAGAAATTACTCGCTGTCCATCTGAAGTACAAGATAGTCTCATTAGTATGATGAGTGATAAAGTGTTAACCATTCCTGAATTAGGAGAAGAAGGCGTATTATTTGCTACACCAGGCTTTAATATTATCGCTACTGCCAACATTCGCGATAAAGGTGTAAATGAAATGAGTAGTGCTTTAAAACGCCGTTTTAACTTTGAAATTGTTTCTCCTATTAAAGAATTAGCATTAGAGGTTCAAATTATTGAGAAGGAAGTAGAAAAATTAATTGCGCAAACGAATATAGATGTCGAGTTGGATCGAGATTCGGCGAACTTATTAGCGACTACTTTTCATGAATTGCGTGAAGGGCAAACCGCTGAAGGCAAGCGTATGGACCAAATGGAAGCAGTAATGAGTACAGCAGAAGCGGTATCGGTCTATTTCCAAAGTGTGATGAGTGCGTATTACTATGATGATGGTCATTTAACGATGGACCGAGTCGTGCAAAACATGCTAGGTACAGTGATCAAGGATCATGATGAAGACCGGAAGAAACTGAAAAACTATTTCTCTACGATTGTGAAAGATCGCAGTATGAAAGAGGGCGGATTATGGAACGAGTATTACCAAGCCAAGAAATGGATCAAATAAATGCTCTATATGAGCAAGCCTTAAATTATAATGGGCAAACGATCTATTTCCCTGTGCGCCACCATAGCCCAGCTTGTTCCTACCACCTGCAAAAAGTGATCGAAACGTATCAACCTGAAGTGATCTTAATTGAAGGACCGACGAATGCGAATAAATTGCTTCCTTATCTCGTTCATGAAAACAATCAAGCTCCTTTCGCGGTTTATTATTCCTATGCAGATCAAGCGGCATTATTGGATGAAGAGAAAGGGAAATATACATGCTACTATCCGTTTTTAGATTATTCACCAGAGTTAGTAGCGTTGCGACAAGCGCACAAGCTTGGTATCGAAGCGAAATTTATTGATTTACCGTATGAACAAATTTTACTGAATAGCGAACGCGGAAAAGGTATTCATGAAAAGGATCGTAAGAAAAATTACAACGATGACTATTTATTAGATCGCAGTCGATTCATTCAATCCCTATGTCAAAAAGAGAACTGCCGTAGTTTTAACGAGCTTTGGGAAAAATTATATGAAGTCGATGGGCTTTATCAGTCAACAGAAGTATTTGTGAAAAATATGCTTGCATATTGTTATTTATCACGACACGACTACACGGAAGACATGCTGCAAGCGGAAGGCTGTTTAGCTCGTGAGCAATTTATGGCGCAGGAAATTCAACAAGCGCTGAACCAATATGAAAGAATTCTCGTTGTAACGGGAGGATTTCATACTTCAGGTCTTATTGAATTGCAGTCTGAGTCACTACCTAAGCTCTCATTGCCAAAAGTGAAGGAAAAAGATACAGGGACATACTTAATGGCTTATACATATAAGGAATGTCATCAGCTTAATGGATATGCAAGTGGTATGCCTTATCCGTCCTATTATCAAACTGTTTGGAAAAACATATTGAAAAGAACGAAGCAACCACTTGAGGCGTCAGTTCAATATCATATAGCGAAGTTTGGTAAGAGATTAAGAGAAAAAGAAGACGGTGTTTCAACCGCCGATTCCATCGAAGCGATGCGCATGGCGATTGGTTTAGCTGGATTACGAGACAAGATAGAATGTAGCCTTTATGAGCTAGTAGACGGGGTGAAAAGTGCTTTTACGAAAAATGAGCATTCCCGCTTGTTACAAACGTTAGATCAGCTACTAGTAGGCGATCAAGTAGGGCTCGTTAAAAAAACGCTTCATATGCCTCCGATTGTTAATGATTTTCACTCGATATGTAAAAAATATAAGCTGCCTATTCAAACGGTGCAAAAGCAAGAGAAAGTGTTAGATCTGCTAAAAACAAAATCTCATCGTGAAATTAGTCGCTTCTTTCACGCTATGGATTATTTAAATACGGATTTCTGCATCAAGAAAAAGGGTCCGAATTATGTGAAACGTATCGATACAAATTTAGTGAGGGAAACGTGGGAATATCGCTGGAATCCGAATGTGGAAACAGAGTTAATTCAGCATTCTGTCTATGGTGGAACGATTAGCGAAGCAGTATCTGAAATGATTATGGAAAAAAT
>NZ_KZ454941.1:2155900-2218784 GCF_002797375.1 Bacillus sp. FJAT-42315 | reverse complement strand
GCCGATTCCATCGAAGCGATGCGCATGGCGATTGGTTTAGCTGGATTACGAGACAAGATAGAATGTAGCCTTTATGAGCTAGTAGACGGGGTGAAAAGTGCTTTTACGAAAAATGAGCATTCCCGCTTGTTACAAACGTTAGATCAGCTACTAGTAGGCGATCAAGTAGGGCTCGTTAAAAAAACGCTTCATATGCCTCCGATTGTTAATGATTTTCACTCGATATGTAAAAAATATAAGCTGCCTATTCAAACGGTGCAAAAGCAAGAGAAAGTGTTAGATCTGCTAAAAACAAAATCTCATCGTGAAATTAGTCGCTTCTTTCACGCTATGGATTATTTAAATACGGATTTCTGCATCAAGAAAAAGGGTCCGAATTATGTGAAACGTATCGATACAAATTTAGTGAGGGAAACGTGGGAATATCGCTGGAATCCGAATGTGGAAACAGAGTTAATTCAGCATTCTGTCTATGGTGGAACGATTAGCGAAGCAGTATCTGAAATGATTATGGAAAAAATAAAAAAAAGTTCAAGTGAAAGCCATGTGGCATGTGAACAGCTTGTGTATGCCGCATTAATCGGGCTTGAGTCGTTAATGCAACAGGTTTTACCAACAGTTGAACAAATTATTCAACAAGATGGAGACTTCTACTCTCTCGTAGACGCTTGTCATCACCTTCATTTTCTCGTGAAAGAACCGTATTTATTTCATATCGAACAAAGTCCATATATCAAATCGTTGCTGATTCAAGCATTTCAAAAGGCTGTATCTTTAATGACCGCCGTAGCTAACGTACCTAAAGACGATGAAAATCGTGCGGTAGAAGCAATGAAGCAGTTTTATACGCTAATCATTGATCGTGAGTTATCAGTTCACACAGAGTTATTTGTTGTGCAGTTGAAGGAAATCTTAGCTACAAAGGAACAAAACCCAGCCATAGCCGGTGCGGTGGTTAGCATGCTTATTGGGTTAGAAGAATGGACGGAAGAACAAGGTGTAGAAAAAGCGATGTCGTATTTATTTGCGACGGGAGAGGCTGTGACGGAAGCGGCCGCCTTTTTAAAAGGATTGCTGTCGGTTTCGAGAGAGATGATGCTGTCTAATCAAACGTTATTAGATGGCATTCAACAAATGCTTAATGACATTAGCTATGAGACGTTTTTGCAAGTATTACCTGAGCTTCGATATGCTGTTAGCTCATTCACTCCATTAGAAATTAACATGATTGCGAAACGGGTGGCTCATTGGCACGAAATAAAAGTTGATTCCGTATTGGAGTCGCCTGTCATTGATGAAGCGGTCATTCGTCAGGCTAAAAATTTGGATGAGGAAGCTAGACGACAATTGCTTGATTGGGCGATATTGAAGTGAGGAATGATGACATTATGACTACAAATAGAGAAACGTTGAATCGTTGGCGTCTTGTACTAGGGAAATTTGCCGAGGAACAACTGCCACTTGAAGATAACCAGGCTGAATTCAAAGAAGTAGATGATGTACTCGACTTTTTATATCACCGTGAGTATGGTGAAGACGGTGAAGTTCGGCAAAGACAAGCTGGTCAAGGTTCGTCCGTTTTAACGGTGCCGGCATGGATTACCAAAATACGCGAGCTGTTTCCGAAAGAGACAGTGGAAATTTTAGAAAAGCAGGCGTTAGATGAATACGGTTTAGTGGAATTACTAACCGATAAGGAAACGTTAGAAAAGCTTGAGCCTAATATGCAATTGCTAAAAAGTGTTCTTCAATGTAAGCATTTATTAAAAGGAGAAGCATTAGAAACAGCGAAACAAATTGTCAAGCAAGTGGCTGAAGAGATTCAAAAAAAGCTTGAATCAGACGTGAAAGCAAGTCTCGTCGGTAAATTAAATCGTCATCGGCGTGGCTATGTGAAGTCGATTCGCAATTTAGACGTTAAACGAACGATTCAACTAAACTTAAAAAATTATGATCAAGAACATAAACGATTGGTGATCGATCAACTATATTTTAACTCAAGAGTGACGACGTTTAATAAATGGCGCGTCATTATTGCTGTAGATGAAAGTGGAAGTATGCTAGATTCGGTCATTCATAGTGCGATTATGGCAGGGATTTTTGCGAAGCTACCGATGTTAAAAACGAACTTGATCATTTTTGATACAGAAGTGGTTGATTTATCTCATGATTTGGACGACCCTGTGCAAACGTTAATGAGCATCCAACTTGGCGGTGGGACTCATATTGCAAAAGCGCTTCGTTATTGTCGCGGTTTAATAGAAGAACCTTACCGGACGATCGTCGTTTGTGTCACAGATCTCATGGAAGGATACGGGAAACATTCGATGTATGCTGAAGCGAAAGAAATTCTCGATACGGGTGCGAAACTAATTGTATTGCCTGCTTTAGATTATCAAGCGGTACCTGTTTACGATAAAGAAGCGGCTCAACAGTTGAAAAATATGGGAGCAAATGTCGCTTTACTTACACCGGAGGGATTGTCTAAATGGATAGCAACGGTCATATCGTAAATGAATGGAAAGAATTCATTCAATCATGTGATGAAATCTTTCTAACTAATAAAGCTAATAAAGGGTTGTATAAAAGAGCGTTAAAAGATATTGATACCGGAATCACTGTCGTAGCTGAACAGAAAGAGGAATCACTTGTTTGCTACCTTTCAGATGAAACCGTTTGTTCCTTTACGTTAGGGTTAACCGATTTCACATGCAGCTGTCCTTCGAAGAAAATATGTAAACATGTGTTGATAGCGATTATTAGTTTGCAGCAAGAACGATCAGGTGAAGATGCTGAAAAAGCTGACGAGGAAACAGGTGATTTCACTTGGGTATTGGAATATGACCTGGAGGAAATTCGAAAAAAGCTGACGGACAAACAATTCCATGACATTGTGTTTCGAGCGAAATTTGGCATTCAAGCAAAGATAGAAGAACAAGAAAGCTTGACGATCGATTTTGGCGAGATGAACGAAAAAGTTCGCTTTTCGTCTAACCCGTCATGGAGCTGGACGGTGTGCAGCTGCAAAGAACAAGAGTTTTGTATACACCGTGCTGAGGCGGTCATTCATTATCAATTATTTAAAGATGTGTTGAACGTTCAACAGTTAGAACAGTCTCGAACTAGAAAGATTTCTAATGATGCGATACGAGAGGTACAAAACTTATTGCAAGAAATCTCTGTGACTGGTCTGACGAAGCTTCCATTTACAATCAGTGATCGTATCGAGCGCTTAGCCGTCTTTTGCCATAGCGAGCAAATGCCTAGATTGGAAAAACAATTGCGAAGTTTAAGTACCCTTTTATCGAAATATTTATTAAAAAATGCATCGGTCTCCCAACAAGCGATTCGTCAATCGATGACGAAAATCTATTTAATGACGCAGGCACTGCAGCATTCTGAATCACAATCGTTAAAAGAAAAGTTGATCGGTGAACATCAAACAACTTATACAGATATCCAAAATCTACATTTAATCGGTATCGGAGCAAAACGCTGGCAAACAAGTTCTGGCTATGAAGGGGTTACGGCTTATTTTTTCAATGAGCTGAAGCAATGCTGGTTCACGTATTCAGCGATGCAGCCTACATATTATAGTGGTGAAGCTTCGCTCAAAAGCGTTCAGTCATTTTATAAGAAAAAAGTCAATTGGGATATGAATGCCTCTTTAGAAGATCTTTCAAGGCATACGTTTACGTTGCAACGATGTAAAATCAATGAGCAATATCGTCTTTCCTCTTCTGAACAAACGATGGGGGCAATAGATGCCCGTACGAATGTGAGCGCTGTTCGTTTTGGTAGCTATTCCTTTGACAATTGGGAGGCATTACGAAACTTCTATGAAGCTCAGCATTCATACCAATTAGTAGAAGACAATCAAGAAGGGAGCCTGTTCTTTTTTGACGTTCATGCATGGGGAGACAGTGAGTTTAATGACGTTACCCAAACATTACGTATTCCGATTTACGATAAAAATGAAGAGAGGCTGATCGTTTCGATTGCCTACAATCAAGAAACAAAGTATCTCATTAAAGTATTTGAGCGGTTAACGAGAAAAAATCGTTTACACCATGCTTTATTAGGTAAATTGTATAAAGTAGATGGAGAGTATCGAGTAGAACCAATCACACTATATAGTCCCGATGGCGAAATAACGAATATCACATTAGACTAGGAGGGGAAATGAATGAGTCAAATAACGATTGAGTCCGTAGTGATGGAACTAGAAGAATTTCTCGATGACGTTTGCTTAAGCGGCTGCCATTCAATGCCTTCCTACCGTGTGGGTGATATGAAAAGCCTAGCAAGCTCCTGTCAAGAACTAGGATTGCAGCTGGCGGAACAAACGTTACACAACATGATTGATGAAATGGCTAAGAAAAATAATCAGCTTCAGTTTGATTACGAAGCTTTCATTCACCATTATTTTACTTTGAGTGGATACGTGGAGATTATTAAAAGTAGATTATAAGGGTAGAGGAGTAAAAATATTTCTAGTGTAATAAGGAAATAATGTGAAATATATTGTAGAGGAGAGCACAATGACTACTCATTTTATAAAATTAACTGAATCTACCTCAAAATTTGTAGATGTGTTTAATAAATGGGAAAATGACCCGGTTAAGAAACAGGGGATTAAACGTATTGAATTAGGTGTATTTGAATTTAATAAACAAGCTCAGAAGCTCTATCAGAAGCTGGGCTACAAGGAAATCGGTCGTATTGAAAATTTTACATATTGGCAAGGTGAAATGTGGACAGATATTCGAATGGAGAAGTATGTATGAAATCGAACTGGTTCTTTAATTGAAGAAGAGGTAATGAAGTCAACATTATTTTGTTGGCTTTTTTATGTTGCAATCGGACCGTGATAGGGCAAACCCATCGCACTCTATATAGGTGCAGGTAATACGTTTCACTAGAAACATGAATAATGATCAATCAAACTCGAGTTGTCCAGAGAGTCAGTTTCTACTGATCTTCTGGATATTTTTTTGACACCTTTTTTCTTTTACCTTTAAATGAAAGTTTTTACACAAGCAACATTTGAAATTTCAGCGGGAGGTGCTTTTTGAAAAACTGGTAATTAGGAAAACTGATGGTATTTGTACATAGACCCTGCTAGTTTTCATGGACTATAATATGGATAGTAATAACCATAAAAAAATAGGAGCATAGTTTTGATGGAAAAGATTTATAAGCAGTTATCTACTTATTCTAAAAGAACTGTTTCTTTAAATGAACTTGAACAGTTATTGAACGATTATTTCGATACATACGAAGCATTTTCGGATACGATATTGAAATTGGAATCTGAAGGTGTGTTAGAGATGGTAAAGTCTAAAGGGCGTACAGGAAGAGTGCCCTCGCTTGCTTTACAGTATCGAATCAATAAGAGTTTACTCGTGGCAGATTACCATAAGGAATTACAACGTTATCGTTACATTTTGCACCCAGCTATTAACCTTGATGAGTATTATCGTAAAGATTCCTCTATTTGGGCACAGGATCTAGCTTATATTCAGAAAGTAGATACATATATTAAGCAATACTCTTTTCCGACTGAACCAGTTCCAGCCCCTGAGCGTAGCTTTGAAGTAGTTGGGGATGAGAAGTGGATAGTTGAAAAAGGTGGGAAGGAGTTGTTGGAGCGAATCGGTGTCTTTGAACGATTACATATTATCCCTGTTTCTGAACCTCTTATGTTCGCGATTAATCCAACCAACATACAAAGTAACCGACAATTACATTTGATCGTTGAAAACAAGACCACTTATCAAGGGCTACTTCCCGCTCTAACAGAAACGGAATTTTCGACGCTTATATATGGAAGTGGAAAGACCGTAATTAAAAGCATCGAACAATTTTCAATTCAATATCCAGTCAACGCAGATCATCATTTTTTTTACTTCGGAGATATTGATCGCGAAGGATTAAAAATATGGCATTCTTTATCGAAAAAACAAACAGCTATTCCCGCTCTCCCTTTTTATCGTGCCTGTTTAGAGAAAGTATCCGTCAAAGGAAAAGGTTATCAGAGTGAAAATATACAAGCACAAGAAGCCTTTTTGGGTTTCTTTTCCCGACAAGAGCAAGAGAGGGTCCGTACTTTATTAGCTAAAGGAGAGTACTACCCTCAGGAAACGTTAAAGACAAAAGAGTTACAGAAGATTTGGAGGGAGTCCGATTGGAGAACCTAGAATTAAATGAGTTAACGAGAGGATTTCGAGAGCGGATGAGAAGGCTTGCTCTTTTCGATCCGTTATATGATTTGGACCGGAAGCGTGTGCAAGATTTAGAAGGTACAAATATTGATATGAAGGGGCTTGGACTTCTTTCCCTTCTTTTTTTCTTTGAAAATATGATTATGAGGCAATCTAAAACAGGTGTAAAGCAGCTTGCTATCTTTTTGCAAAAAACCACCGCTAAAACGTATCTTGTTCCAGAAGAAAAATATATAGAAGTTGCAAGAACGATTCTTGAAACGTTCCGTCCGACGCATGGAAAAAAACGCAGTTATTCATATTTTGATTGGGAGCATCAAGAAGAGCAACGGATTGAATACTCGATCTTAAAAGCGAACAGTTTTGATGTGAAAACGAATACGCAATACTATGCACTAGATGAAGACGGCTTAGAGTTGTTGTTTGCGACAAAGGAGTTTTATAATGAGTTCCAGCTTTCGATTAATCAGTTAATCCTTCGAAAGCAGCTTGATAAAGGGGAATTTAAAGGAGCATTAAGGCAAATTAATGAAATGCGAATAGATGTGGAGACGTTGCAAGAACGAATGGTAAAGATGAAGCATGATATCCAGCGCAGCATTGTCTCTGAAGAAACATTTGAACGGTATAAGCAGCTTCTTGAAGATATATACAGGCGGCTCGCGAGGGAAGATGAAGAGTTTAAAGAGTTGCGTCAATTTGTTCGAGAAACGAGAGAACGTCTCTATGCGCAAAATGTACATCAGAAGGAAAAGAAAACATACGGCTATATTTTGAAAATAAATCACGAGCTTGAAGCGGTTCATTATGATCATTCGCATTTATTAAAGCAAACGCTCACTTTAAAAAACACAACGCTCATCACAGCACAAGAGTCGTTGTATTATACAGGTATTCAAGCATTTAACTTTGATCAAGATTTAGTTTCTCGAATTGTATCTGACGCTTTTCCGTTAGAAGCGATGAAAGGAGTGCTTCATCCTTTTTTAAAAGTAGAAGAAAACGAACAGTGGTCACCGTTAACGATATTAGCCGAACAAAATATAACGGAAGAACGTAAGGAAAAGTTGGAACGTACGTTTGCTGAAGTTGATAAAAACGAGGAGAAGGATGGGTATCGTCGAGAGTTGATAATAAAGTATAAAGAACTAATGTCACTTTTTTTACTAGCTTATGAAGAAGAGCAAGTTCGTACACTTTCAGCTTTTATTGATTATTTAGATAGAAACAGTCAATCATTTATTTATGAACAACGTTATTTCTATGATTTTTGGCTGATTCTTCATCAACGTTCACCTATCAATCAAGGAAATGTCGATGAACAGGAAGGGAAAATGCTTCTTAGTGACGCACTGGCATTGATCGGCAATCGAACACTTAAGGTTAAAGAAGGTAAAGGAGTGATCCGAAAAATGGAAAGGTATTCAATGCAAGAAATGACGATAGAATGGGAGGGGGTTGAAGATGCTCTATCCTGAGAACAAAGTTATTCAAGCATTTCAAATATATATGAAACTAGCACGAGACGGAGTGGCAGATGCTGAAGCGGTTCAAACATATAAAGCTGATGATGAAATTCGTTCATTATTAGATGCATATAGTAATGAAGTTGATTGTGTGATTATTCGAACGAGTGAACAACTATTTTTAGTCCCGAAAACAAAGCTATCTCCATTTCATGTAAGTAATGAATGGATTAAACGTAATTATTTGCGTTCAGGTGCAACAAATGGTGATCTCTATTTATTATATTTTGCTACTCTCATTCTTTTCGGTAGCTTTTATGATACATACCAAAGTCAAGAACCTACTCGCCAGTTTATTCGATTAGAAGAATGGATTCAGTTTATTCAAGAAAGAATCGATCAGTTAAAGTCTCATGAACAGGAGGCGCTCAAAGAATTTGAAAAGGAATTTTCCTATAATTGGTCGTTAATCATCGAGAAATGGGAAGATATGAATGATATAAAGGAAACGGCGAAGAAGCAAAGCGGAAATACGATTAGTCGCTTTAGTTTTATCGATACGGTAAAACGATTTTTGATCGACCAAGAGTTGATTCAAGAGATCGGTAATGATGAAATCACATTAACGGAAAAAGCAAAAACAATCGTGCAGCGCTTCTTTATGGAAGTTGAATATAACAAAGGAATTTTTGAATTTATTTACGGATTTGAAAAGAGGGAAGAACATGCCATCGATTAGCAAAATTCGTTTAACAAATGTCGTTTATGAAGAAGGTAACAAACGTTATAATGATGAGTTATTTTTATTTGATGGACATAATGGAGCCATTTTATTAGAAAATGGGGGCGGAAAAACGGTTCTCATCCAAACGGCTTTACAGGCAATTATTCCACATACGAACTTAGCGGAACGAAAAATTAAAAGCACGCTTCAGCTTGAAAATGCTCCTGCCCATATTGCGATTGAGTGGATGATCAATGATGCACCGAAACGATATGTTGTTACGGCGGTTACATTGTTTATCACGAAAAACGGACTTGATTCACTACGATATGTGTATGAATACGAAGTGAATGATCCGAACGGAATTGAAGGACTTCCGTTTGTTCGAGATAGCCAAGCAGGGAAAAGGCCAGCTGAACGAGGAGAAATGCAAGATTACTATAGTCAAATGCGCGAAAGTTCTTTCCAAGCCCGTGGCTTCCAGACAATTAAGGATTACCGCTCTTTTCTTGAAGAGCAGTATCATATTATTGCTGATGAATGGGATAGTATTGTGAAAATCAATAGCTCTGAAGGTGGAGTGGAAGCGTTTTTTGATGATTGTAAAAGTACAACCCAATTGTTTGATCGGCTATTAATTCCTACTGTAGAAAATTCTATTGCTGGTCACGAAGAAACGATGTTTGCTGACATGTTTGAAAAGCAGTATGTCAACTTTAAGCAGTATAAAAAATTCAAAGCAACGATTGAAGAAAATAAACGAATTCAAGCGGAATTAGAAACGTATGTGCAAATATTCGAAGCTTATCATCAAAGTAAGCTTTCGTATGAGAAAGAGAAGCAGCGTGCTAAAGGAACATGGGAAGAAATCCAGCTACAACAGCATCAAGCAATGAAGGAGCAAGCGGCTATTGGCGCAAAGCTCACGAGCTGGAAGGAACGAAGTCATCAATATAGCTTAAAAACTTCTTCGTATCACATCACTGTTGAAGAATCGATTTTTCGCACTCGAACAAGGGATTACGACAATGCTTTAGCTCAATATTCTAAACGTCAAGAGGAGCTTGAAGAAACGCAAATAGATTATTATTCCCTGCAACTCGCTCAACTTAAAAAAGAACAAAAAGATTTCCAAGATCAACTCAAAGTGATTGAGGTGGAGATGGAAAAACTACATGAAACGGAAGAATTGGATGAGATCGAAAATCAATTAGAAGAAGCTCAACGGAAGCTATTAGGCTTCTTTCTTACGGAAATGGATCAGCTTGAAAAAGAGATTCAAGGCGTATCTTATGAGCTTAATCCAATTACTGAGCAACTACAACAAATGAAAGATCGTTTGACTAAACTTCACGCAGAAGAAACGGATAAGCAACAAAATTTCGCAAGCATTCAAGGCCAACTCGAAACACGAAAGAAGGATATGGAAAAGCTAGAGCAACAACTATTAGCCAATCCGAAACAAGAAAAAGTGCAAGAAGAAATCATTCATTGGCAGGAGCGCTATCAATTTTTAGATGAAGAAATGATTCGATTGCAGCAAGAGAAAAAACAATTTCAACCGGAACTAAGAGATGCCGAAGAGACAAAAGAAGAACTTGTTAAAGAGAAAAATAATGTAGATCAAGAGTTGAAAATGTCGCGCTATGATCTTAGACGATTGGAGGAAGCTCAGAAAACATTGATTCATACACTTGCCTCTCTTCGCCCGCAATGGGCAGTACTAGACAATGTGTATGATAATGAAAGTTCCATTTCTTCACGATTAGAATCGATGAAAGATAAGCTTGAACGAGAGCGTCAGCAATTATTTTATCAAGAGAGGGTTGCCCGTCGTTTTGTAGATGATTATCAACAACAGGACATTTTTTTTGGAGATGCATTTATTGAATCTCAATTGAAAGTATGGAAAAATCAATTCGATTATTTGACGACAGGCATTGAATACTTGCTTTCGCTAGAAGTAGCGGAGTATGAGAAGAGAAAAGACTACCCACTTTGGCCGTTAACACTTATTACAACGAATAAATCAAAATCGGCATTACAAGAAAAAGTAAACGATGTAAAAGATAAGTTGCAATTTCCAATTCATGTGCTTACGACGGAAGAAGCGATGACGATTCATCAAGGAGAAATAGAAGCAGCATGGATTGGGCCTTTGCACTGGACGAAAGGAGCTGATACAGCCGCATTCCTTGAATGGAAATCTGAAATTTTGCAAAAGGCAAATGAAGCAACTAAATTACGAGAAGAGAAAGAAACAGAAATAAAAGTTTGTGAGTCCATTCAGCAAGCTTTTCAGCAATTTCTGGAGCAATATCCTTATGAAGAGAAGAAACGATTAAGTGAAAAATGCTCTACATTAGCGGCTCAACTTGAACAGCTTACACTCAGCATGAATAAGAAAGAAAAACGGATCGAAGAAATACATATGTCTCTTATGAAAATTGAAGCAACAACCAAAAACGATCAAGATGAAAAACAAGGGCTTGAAGGGAAGATAGATAAGGGAAGTCAATATCTCCAATACTATCGCGAAGTGGAACTAGCTCGTCAAAACGAACAGCGAATCAACGAGCAATTAAATAACTTAGAAAAAGAAATAAAAACTGTACAACTGCAGTATGATGCTTTTTCAGATGAAAAAGGAAAGCTAGAAGGGCGAAAAAACTCGTTAGAAAGCGAAATGAAAATACGTAAAGGCGATGAAGATTTTCTTGGCGTTCGCTCTTTACGACCTATATATTCCGATGAAAGCAAAAAGTCGATTCAAGAACAAATTCGTAATTTAGAAGATAAAATTCGGAAAATCAATGTAAGCTACGGAGAATGGAAAGTTAAAAAGGAACATGCCAACAGTAACATTAAGAGGATCGAAAAGAGCATCGAACAGCTTCACAAACAACACTGTTCGCTTGATGAAAATCGTCTTTTCCCAAGTAATGGAGAAGAATTGCTGAATGATTTATGGCAGAAAATCGAGAAAATGAAAAAAGAAATGGCGGCTCTTGACGAAAACGTAAAAAAGAAATTTGCTGCAAAGGAAAAGCAAGAAGGAAAATTAGGATCATTGATGGACCAATTTCAAAAAGACTATCCTCAAGGAACAATCATACAGTTTAGTGTAACATTAACGGAAGTGAAGGAAGAGTTAAATCAAGAAGCCATTGAATTAACAGAAGCGAAAACATTTTTAGAACAAGAGAATAAACGAATTGAACAAGATCTTTCTACTATTGGAAAAGCGGAACGGCAGCTTGAAAGATTTATTGAGAAGCATCATTTCAATGCCCCTGATATTGTTGCTATTTCATTAAGTTCAGAGGAGGTTTTGGATTTCTCATACAATCGTAAACCATTTGTAGACGCAATTGTGAAAGAACTTGAGGCAACAAATGAGTTAGTGGAAGTTGAGAACAAGAAAATCGAGAAAGCCAAGCAATCCTTTAGACGGTTTTGTCAAACGCTCACTGATGTGAAACTGAAACAAATGGCGGAAAAGGGCATTGAATATAAACGAACGTATGCGGATTTGTTAACCTTCAAGAAAAATATGCTAACAAGTATAGAGAGAGGAACAAATTACGCTAATGAGCACATTCGTTCAAAGGATGAAGAGCTACAAGCGTTTATTAACCAGATTCATGCTCATTTAAAAACTCTAGTAGAAGAACTAAAACAGATCCCAAAAATGACAAAAATAAAAGTGGAAGATCAATGGAAGCAAATTTTTAACTTCACCATACCCGACTGGGAAGAAGAGGAAGGGAAAAGCCGTATCCGTGATTACATTGAATGGATTCTCACACAACTTGAATCTGATCGCTTCCTTAATGACCAAGGACAGCAAGATGATGCAAAAATTCGAAAAGAACTGGATATGTGGCTACAGTCGAAGCAGCTAGTGCAAATGATTTTGAAAAATGAAGTCATGAAAGTAAATTGTCGAAAGGTAACAAATGATAATAAGGTAACAACGCGCTCCTATTCTTGGGAACAGAGTAACATTTGGTCCGGTGGAGAAAAATGGAGCAAAAATATGATCTTGTTTTTAGGGATTTTAAATTATGTCGCTGAGAAAAAACAGCATATTCAATCGAATATGAAACGTCATCGATCGGTCATTTTAGACAATCCATTTGGGAAAGCATCTAGCGATCATGTCTTAACTCCGGTATTCTATATTGCTGAACAGCTCGGTTTTCAAATTATTGCTTTAACAGCGCATGCAGAAGGGAAGTTTCTTCAAGACTTTTTCCCAGTGATCTATAGCTGTCGTTTAAGAGAAGCTGTAGATTCTAATCAGAAAGTCATGACAAAGGAAAAAAGACTTCACCATGCCTACTTCCAAGATCACGAACCACAATCGATCGAAAGACTAGGTGAGACAGAGCAACTGAAGTGGTTTGAATAAATGAATGTGAATGGATATAGGTTACATATATGAAGTACATCAACCGCTAATTCATTGAAAGAGTTAGCGGTTGTAAATTTTTTATTCATAATGAAAAGGGATTTCTTGTTCTGTTGTCTTTTCTTTATCAAAATTATAAACGAGCATTTCTTGTCTTTTATTGAACAAGGCTGTTAATGGACAAAAGCGCAGAATACCTTCACCTATTTTCATTCCACCTAACATGGCCATGACTAGATAGGAATTTCTCCAAGGGTGATTGATGAGCTTTGAAGTGCCCCAAGCAAAAATAGTAAAACCGGCCGTGATCCGAATTAACGCGTTAATGATTCCGATATTTGATGTGACTTTCATTTAGCTCGCTCCCTCTATAAATGTTATCGTTAAAATCCTTCACTATAGTGTTATAATCCCCAGTCGTTTGCATCTTATGCATCGAAATTTTCGGAGAATCGTGAATGGGACTCAGCTTGATCAGCGGACTCTTCTTTAGAAACAGCAACGTCTTTTCAAGAAGAAAGAAGATTTTTATATTTTTTTTCGATACCAGCCGTCTATTTCTAGAGCCTGGTCATAAAACAACATTTCCTGTGTTGAGGTGTTTCTTTTTTGGCAAAAATTTATTGAATTTACGACTAAAAACTCAGTTTATATTTTTGAAGTTTTTTTACGACTGCGGATTGGCTAATACCAAGCGCTTTTGCAACCTTTCGCGTTGTTTTATACATTTGCATTTTTTCGAGGATTATTTTCTTCTCTACTTCTTCAAGTGTGTGTTTCAATGAATAACTCCCAGAAAGACTTGGGTGTTCCGCAATGAAAGGAAGGTCGCTCCAAGTAATTTCTTCTTGTTCGGAGGTGACAACCAGCCGTTCAATCATATTTTCCATTTCGCGGATATTTCCAGGCCAAGAATGTTTTTCAAACAATTCAATAACACCGGGCTGAAAATGCTTATGCAAATTATATTTTTGGTTTGTCTGATTTAAGATCATATGCGCTAGTGGTTTAATATCTTCTACACGTTCACGTAAAGGAGGAATTTTTAAGGGAACTATATTCAATCGATAGTAAAGGTCTTCGCGGAACTCACCATTTTTAATTAGTTGTTCTAAGTTTTTATTCGTTGCCGAAATAATCCGAACATTAATCTTGATATCTTTTCTGCCACCAACTCTTCGAATTTCATATTCTTGTAGCACACGTAATAGTTTCACTTGAAGATCGATTGGCATATCGCCGATCTCATCTAAAAAGATCGTTCCACCGTTTGCTTCCTCAAAAAGTCCAGTTTTCCCGTTTTGGTCGGCTCCCGTGAAGGCCCCTTTTTCATAGCCAAATAATTCGGATTCGAGTAAATGCTGAGGAATGGCAGCACAATTGATTTTGATGAGCGGGTACTCTGCCCTTAGGCTTTGCTGATGGATTAGTTTGACAATAACTTCTTTACCGACGCCAGATTCTCCTAAAATGAGCACCGAAGAATCTACTTTAGCGACTTTTGTAGCTAGGTGAACAATATGTTGAGTTTTAGGACTAGAAGCAATTATATTCCCTGCTATGGGTACGGAAGGAAGTGTTTCTGGATGAGGGAAAAGGGGGTCCGCATTGTTTTTTCGCTTTAATGCAATGGATAAAAGCAAATCAATTTTGACGTTTTTCAATTCAGAAATATCGCGTACATTGAGAACAATGTAGTCTATTTGCCCCTTTGAATCAAAAATAGGGTTTCCTGTAACTAACATTTCAACTCCGCGAATGCTGATGACTTCTGTGTGCGGACGTTTATTCTTCAAAATCAGCTCCGTTACTGATTTTGAAATATACCCTTTTTCAATCGCCGATGCAATATTTTCTCCAATAAAGTCTTCACGACTAAAACCTGTAATACGTTCGGCCGCTTTATTAATCTCAAGACCAAAGCCATGTTTATCAAAAATACAAATACCATCATAGCTATGAAGAAAAGCAAGTGAATAAATAGTCTCCATTGTGTTCACCTCTTTTTCAATCTGTTCTAGATGATTCGTTATGGAATCGATCTTTATATGAATAATGATATACTAAATATTCTGAATTTCAATTCTTTTTGTGGAGTGGAAGTATTTAATAAAAAAGAAGGATGAAAAGTGGATTTATTATCTTGGATAGCTGTTGGATTCATTACAAAAGGATGATTCAATTGAATTTAGAAAAAGCGTGTTTTGATTAGTCTTTTTTCAAATCACGCTTTTTCTATGTATTCTTTTTTGAATGCTATTAAACTAGAGATTCATCTTTTTCTAATTCTCGTATTGATTCTTTAATGAAATCAGACAGGGCGATGGTTTTTTTGGTGTCACTATCCATTAAGATAAGCGTTGTCCAATTGGATGCAATCAGTTCACCTGTTGATTTTCGCAGGATTGCGCTTTCCAAAGTGAAAGACTTTGTTCCAAATTTGGAGGTTCTTACTTTGATGATTAATTCATCACGCACATAGGCTTCACGGTGGAAATGGCAATATATATCGCCAACGACAAACATTAGTCCGCAATCATAGAACCCAAAATGCTCGAGGTAATCAGCACGTCCTTGTTCAAAGTATAGACTGTAACTTGTATTGTTTACATGGCCAAATAAGTCTGTTTCACAAACTCGAACCTTCGTGTGGGTAGAAAAATGGAATTTTATAAGCCAGTCTTCAACAGTGGGTTTGATATATGCTGGAAGAGTCATTGTCCCACTCCTTTGCATAAATGCTCTACGAACCAGCTTGTAGCAGCTTGTTGTGCAGCCTCAAATGTTTCACCATTGTAAACATCGAAATGACCTTTTGGTAATTTTACAAGTTTTTTAGGCTCCTTGGCTTTCGAATGAAACACTTCAATAGCTGCGTCGGGCGGTGTAATCCCATCTTCTGTTGCAACAATCATCATCAGTGGCGTTGGTGAAATGATGTCTATATTAGCAGCCGGAAAGTATTCCAAATAATGTTCCATAGATTCGAGTGTAATATAGTTTTTCCAAGTAGGAGCCACCTCTTCAGACATTTTCGTAAACCATGGGTATGCTTCAGGATGTGTTTGTGCACAGTTTTGATGATCTTTGCTGACAACAGGAATATGTTCAACTGGAGCGCCGGCATAGCGTTCTGTACGGTAGGCAATCAGCTTTTTGATGTAGGCACCCATATTTTCTTTGCCCATTTTTTTCTCCATACCGATCCAACCGCGAATGGTTGGGACTTGTGAAACAATTGCTTTAACACGACGATCGAGTGCACCTACTTGTAAAACATGTCCCCCACTATAAGAGGTCCCCCAAATCCCAATTTGATCTTCCTTTACATTTGGATGTGATGAAACCCATGAAATCGCATGTCGATAATCTTTAATCTGCTCTAGAGGATCCATATGCTGCCGGTTTTCCCTTTCACTTTCTCCAAAGTTACGATAGTCGATAATGAGTGTAACCAATCCAGCCTCCGCAAACTTTTCCGCATACTTCGGTAAGTAAGCCTCTTTTACAAGACTAAATCCATGTGCCATCACGACAGCTGGATACGTTGCTGTATCTTCTCCAGCTGGAATATAAAGCAATCCACTGCATGCAATCCCATCACTCATATACGTAATTTTTTCGATTTTCATCCTATTCCTCCTCAAACAATGGCTTTATTTTTTGCTCCATCGGTCAATAACATCTTCTGCAAACTCAAGGTACGGCCGAATTGGGGTCATTTCCTGAATGGTTAAATAATTAGCTAATGGCAGTTGTGCAGTAAAAACACGATCTAATTCATCATGTGAATCAGCTCGATAAATTAATATGACTTCTTTCCGTCCAGCAATTTTATAAGCACTTATTATTTTTTTGTGTTCCATTGCTTTTCGAGCAACAGTTATTTCCTTTTCCCATAATGCCCAGAGCTCCTCATTTGATAGTTCTTTTTGATGAACTGATGCACGGATAAAAAATAACATCGCATTGTCCCCCTTATTATTCCATAGTCATTTTTGTTTCTAGGTAATAATATGCAAAAAGTATACCAAGCCTTTAGATCGCGTTAACATCGTCTTTTAATGAGATAAAGTCATATTCTGATTCGAAATCGAATCGGAATAGAAAGAGTTGATTATAAAAGTAATCAAAAAGAAGGTTGTTTTGCGATAGTAGCCGTTTTTTGATGTTGGCATGGTAATTGCAATTTATTCACTGTGAAAGGGCTTGAATCAGATAGGAGGAGATTTTTTTGAGGGATAAAGAATTGATTTTGAAAAGAATCGGGGATCAAACAGTACTGCCGGTTATATCGGCGCCTATGTTTCTAGTATCAGGTACGGAATTAGTGACGGCTTGTTGTAAAAGTGGTGTAATGAGTGCTTTTCCAGCACCGAATGCCCGAACAATCGAGCAATTGGAAGATTGGATGAAAACAATTAAAGGGTCATTAGAAGAAAGGAAAAATAATGGCCAAAAAATTGCTCCGTGGGCAGTAAATATAATTGCACACAGTTCATATGATCGTTTGCAACAAGAATTGGAGCTGTTAATCCACTATGAACCTCCCATTGTGATAACGGCATTAGGAAGTCCAGCTCGCGTGGTGGAAGTGGTCCATAGTTATGGTGGATACGTATTTGCTGATGTGAACTCTGTGAAATTCGCGAAGAAAGCCGCGCAAGCAGGAGTGGATGGTTTAATCCTTGTCAGCGCTGGAGCCGGCGGTCATACAGGAGCGATGGCAGGCTTTGCTTTTGTAGAAGCAGTGCGTCAATTCTGGGATGGGGTCATTGTCCTTGCAGGAGGCATATCTAGCGGAAAAGGTATTTTAGCCGCTCAAGCGCTTGGAGCCGATCTTGTTTACATGGGAACTTCTTTTATTCCAGCTGCAGAAAGCCTGGCGCAGCAAGAATATAAAGAGATGGTTGTAGAGGCGGAGTTTGACGATATTTTATTGACGAATGCCTTCACGGGCGTTCATGCGAACATGCTGATTCCGAGTGTTGTAAAAGCAGGTCTGGTACCTGAAGAGTTAACACCGAAGGATTCGATTGATTTTAGTAATCCACAAAGTGACACAAAAGCTTGGCGTGATATTTGGTCGGCCGGACATGGGGTGGGAGTCATTCAAAGCGTTCAACCCGCTGCCGAAATTATTCAACATTTACAACGAGAATATAAAGAAGCACAAATGGAATTAAATACAAACAACCAATGGAAAAACAGTGAAAAGGAGCGAATCTGATGAGTAAAGTGGAATTAAATCCTTATTTACAAGCCCCATTATATGCACCGATTGATGAAGAACTATTCATAGAGGAACTACAGGTGATTGAAGGCGAAATCCCTACTGACTTTAGTGGTGCGTATGTCCGTAATGGTCCGAATCCAAAGTATGAGCCGATGGGGCGCCATCATTGGTTTGACGGAGATGGGATGTTACATGCTGTCTATATTAAAGATGGAAAAGTGAGTTATCGAAACCGTTATGTTCAAACAAAAGGTTATCAGCATGAAGATCAAGCGAAGAAATCTGAATGGGTTGGGCTAATGGAAGACATATCAAAAAATCCAAGTTTTGAAAGGTTGAAAAACACTTCCAATACGGATGTTGTCTATCATAATAATAATCTGCTCAGTCTTTGGTACATTTCCGGTGAGCCCTACCGCATTGATGCGAAAACATTGGAAACGATTGGAGTAGAAAATTTTAATGGTCAATTAAAATCAAGCGTTTCTGCCCATTCAAAAGTCGATGAAAATACGGGTGAATTTATTTTCTTTGACTATGGGATAAAATTTCCATATATGATGTATGGTGTTGTTTCAGCAGATGGAAAAAATGTACACAGTGTGCCGATCGAATTGCCTGGACCACGAAATCCTCATGATATGTGGATTACAGAAAATTATTCAATTTTAATGGATTTGCCATTATTTAATAATCCAGAAGCGTTGAAAAAAGGGCGCTATAAGGTAGAGTTCTATCGTGATATGCCTAGTCGTTTTGGTGTGATTCCAAGATACGGTGCTTCGGAAGATATTCGCTGGTACGAAGCAGATCCTTGCTATATCTATCATACAATCAATGCATGGGAAGAAGGCGATGAAATTGTCCTTATCGGTTGTCGGGTAAAAGAGCCAGAGCCGCCAAAGAATGCGGGCGAAAGCGATATCGAACGGATGATGCAATTCTTACAGTTGAATGCGCAATTGCACTACTGGCGTTTAAATACAAAAACTGGAGCAGTAAAAGAAGGAGAACTTTGCGATATGAATACAGAGTTCCCGGTCACCAACTTAAATTACCTGGGACGAAAAGGGCGCTATTCATACAATGTTTATATTGATTCAGCGGTTACGCTAAAATTTACGGGTTTAGTCAAATATGACACATGGACCGGCGCCTCGAAAAAGCATCTATTCGCCCCTCAGCACTATGGAACGGAAGCAGCATTCGCGCCAAAGAAAAATGCCAAATCAGAAGATGATGGGTATATCCTTTCTTATATTTACAATGAACAAGAAAATAAATCCGAGTTGATCATCTTAGATGCACAGCATTTCGAACTGGAGCCAATTGCTAGAATTGCGCTGCCGCAACGGGTTCCGATGGGCTTCCATGCAACGTGGATTTCTGGGGAGAATTTCTACAAGGAAGATGCATAAAGCAGACGGATCGGCTAATAGAAACTTGCATAGCTAAAGGGGGAGAAACGGAAATGATACTGGCAAGCAAAGAAATCATTAAAGAGTATGAAGAAAAGGGATGGTGGGGAACAGAGACCATCTATGATATATTCCGTCATCACGTAAATAATCGACCGCATATTGAGGCCATTATTGACCCCCTCAATCGTGAAACCATTTGTCATCAAGCACCAAAACGACTCACGTACCAACAACTCAGTGATGAAGCAGATCGGCTAGCGGCTATTTTAATGAAAAATGGCATTCGGAAAGATGATATTATTGCCGTTCAATTGCCGAATACAGTTGAAATTGTTATTTCTTATTTAGCTATTTTACGAATTGGTGCGATTGCAACGCCATTACCAGTTCAATATCGAGAGCACGAATACGAAACCCTTCTTAATTTTGTTGAAGCAAAGGCTGTACTTACCATGTCACGTATTCTGAATTACCATGCCGCGCAAACATTTGTAGAGATGCGATCGAAATTGCCAACGATCGAAACGATTTTTGCTTGGGGCGAAGCTATTCCAACAGAAGTTCTCTCCATCGATCAAGCGGAGTTATCAATGGAAGATATCGAATGTCTGCAACAAGAAATAACTGCGAATCCATCTACGGCCAATGATATTTTTACGATTTGTTGGACATCTGGTACAGAAGGAAAACCGAAAGGAGTTCCAAGGAGCCATAATGAATGGTTGATTTCCGCATACGCTTCTGTTGATGTCGTGGAATTTACAGAAGAAGACATATTACTCAATACATTTCCAATGGTCAATATGGCGGGAATTGGCGGCATGTTCGTTCCTTGGTTAATTGCTGGCAGTAAGCTAATGATGCACCATCCGTTTGACTTACCGGCATTTTTGCAGCAAGTGGCAATTGAACGTGCAACGTATACATTAGCTCCTCCAGCGCTCTTAAATATGATGCTGAATAATGAAGCTATCTTAAAGCAAGCGAATTTTTCAACTTTGCGAGCTATTGGTTCTGGGTCCACTCCACTCTCTTCTTGGATGGTAAGAGGATGGAAAGAAAAATTCGACATTGATATTATCAATTATTTCGGTTCGAATGAAGGAGCAACGTTTATGAGTGGTCCGAGAGACATTCCAAATTCTGAGCAGCGTGCAAATTTCTTTCCGCGCTTTGGCGTAGAAGGATTTGAGTGGTCCACAAGAATCGCGCATCGTTTTCAAAGTAGAATTGTGGACGTAGAGACAGGAAAAATCATTACGGAAAGCGGCATGCCGGGTGAAATGCGGATTAAAGGCGCGAGTGTGCTACAAGGCTACTGGAAAAGAGAGGACCTTAACTGCAAAGTATACGATAAAGATGGCTTTTTCTGTACCGGAGATCTGTTCGAAATTGTTGAAGTAGATGGGGTTCAACGGTTCTATCGTTTCGTTGGGCGTTCTAAGGATATTATTATTCGTGGAGGAGTTAATATATCTCCAGAAGAAGTTGAATACTTCTTGCAAAGTCATCCAAAGATTGCAGAAGTTTCAGTCGTCGGCGTTCCTGATAAAGTAATGGGGGAAAAAGCCTGTGCTTGTATTGTGTTGAAAAACCTTGAGGAAACCATTGGATTAGAAGAAATATTCACATTTTTTAAAGAGAATGGTTATGCAACCTATAAGATTCCAGAATATATCACAATTTATAAGGAGTTTCCTCGTAATCCTGTAGGGAAAATATTGAAACATCGTTTGCGTGAGCAAGTGCTTGAAGAACAAGAAATCGAGTATCGCTAACAAAATTTTGAGAGTGGTGATTATCGAATGGATGCTTATATTTACGAAGCAATTCGCACACCGAGGGGGATGGCAAAGAAAGAAGGGTCTTTAGCTTCAGTTAAACCGATAAAGCTCGTTTCACAATTACTTGCTGCTATGGAGAATCATCATTCTTTTGATAAGGCACTAGTAGAAGATCTTATTCTCGGCTGTGTGACGCAAGTGAATGATCAGGGAGCCAATATTGCTAAAATCTCCGCTCTTTATGCTGAATGGCCGGAATCCATAAGTGGAGTAACGATCAATCGTTTCTGTGCTTCAGGTTTGGACGCGGTAGGAATGGCTGCGCTAAAAACGCACTCACGTATGGAAAATGTGGTGTTAGCAGGTGGGGTCGAATCTGTTTCACGCGTCCCTATGTTCGCTGATAAGGGTGCTTGGTTTGTTGACGAAGAAGTGCGTGTGCAAACTGGATTTGTGCAGATGGGCATTTCGGCTGACATCATCGCCTCTTTAGAAGGTTTTTCTCGAAGTCAGCTAGATGAATATGCTGTTCAATCTCAAGAGCGGGCAGCTGCAGCAAGAAGAAACAATCGTTTCTCTCGCTCCCTCGTCCCTGTTTATGATGATGAAAAAAATCTTTTGCTCGATCATGATGAGTTAATTCGTGAAAACAGCTCTACAGAAACATTATCGAAGCTTACACCTTCTTTTATTAAATTTGGTGTAGGGGAAGCCGAAGACAAAATCTATCGAGCTTTCCCGGAATTAAACAAAATTGAATATTTGCATCATGCAGGGAACTCACCCTCTTTAGCCGATGGGGCTTCCTTACTACTTGTAGGGAATAAAGAAGCCGCGCATTCTTTAGAGATGAAGCCAAGAGCGAGAATTATCGGAGCGGTGAATGCTGCAGCGAGTCCATATCTATTGACAGGTGGACAAACAGCTACTGAAAAAGTATTAGAGAAAACCAAGCTTTCCGTAGAAGACATTGACCTTTTTGAATATAACGAAGCTTTTGCCGCGACTGTTTTGAAATATATACGTGACTTGAATATTGACGTAGAAAAAATCAATGTCAATGGTGGCGCTATATCCATGGGACATGCACTAGGGGCTACAGGTGGTATGCTCGTGGCTACAATGCTTGATGAGCTAGAAAGACAGGAAAAGAAGCGAGGGTTAATTGCCGTAAGTGGTGGGGGAGGGACCGGAACCGCCCTTATTATCGAAAGAATCGAATCATGAGATAGACTCTTAAGGGGAGGATCACTTTTTCCGCGAAATGAATGCTAAGGAAGAGTGATTCATCTAATAAAAAAATGATTGGGTTGAGGTGAATCAAATGGATTTTTCTTATAACGATGAAGAAGTAATGTTGCAACGTAGTATACGGGACATGCTGAAAGAAAAAAATACAATTGAACAGGTTCGTCATTTTATAAAAAAGAGTGAAATGAGTCAAGAGATGCGTAAACTAATCGCTCAGCAAGGGATATTAAGCATGTTCGATCTAGCTAGCGATGAAAATAAAGGGATGATTCCTGGAGTAATTCTTGCACAAGAAGCTGGACGAGCATTGTTAACGTATCCGTATATTGAAGCGACTTTGGTTAATTCTTTATTGTCCACAAGTGAAATTCAAGCCAAAACGGTTGCAAATATTGAAATAGGGGCGGCACTTCCTACGATTGCGTGGACAAGCACGGAAGCGGTAGTTGAAAAAAGAGGTGAAAATCATTATGTTGCGAACGGCATCCTCAAAGAAGTCCCTTTTGCCAAAGATGCTGACTTGATCCTTGCATCAATCCGAATTTTAGGCAGTGGTTTTTCCAGTCAAGAAGAAGAGACATTGGTTCTGATTGATGCCAAAAGCAGTAGTTTGAATTTTAAGAACAATCATTCTTTAGATGAAACGTATCCTTTATATGAGGTAGCACTTCATGATTATGCTTTTGATCAATCTTCCATCGTATTAGCAGAGGGAATGGGAGTCGGTAACCAAAAGATGAAGGAACTGAAACGAATAGCTTCGTTATTGCTTGCTGCAGAATTAACGGGGGCGAGTGAAAGAATGATGCACTCCACTGTGCAATATTTAAAAGAGCGAAAACAATTTGGAGTGGCAATAGGGTCTTTTCAAGCATTGAAGCATATGGCTGCGGATATGTTTACACAAATTGAAAGTATGAAAGCAGCGATTGATTATAGTGCGTGGGCGCTGGATGTGAATCATAAAGAAGCGGCAGAAGCGGTTTCAATTGCTAAATCATATGCATCCTCCCATTCAATCAAAATCGCAGGGGATGCCATTCAAATGCATGGAGGAATTGGTTATACGTGGGAAAATGATATGCATTTATTTTTCAAACGCATTCGACGTGCTGCTGCGATATTAGGCAATAGTTATGATCATCGTGAAACGATAGCACAGCTAGTCATTGATTAAATCGATTCGAATCTATTGAAAGCAATATTGGAACAACAAATAATGATGAGGTGAGGGTATGGATCTTTCATTAAGCAAGGAGTTAGAAGCATATCGTTTAGAAGTTCGACATTGGTTACAAGAGAACTTGCCTGAGAAGTGGGGAACGCCTTTATATACAAAACCTCAAAATGAGGAAGAGGAGGCAGCCTTTTACCGCGGGTGGGAGAAAACGCTTTATTCAGGAGGATTTAATGGAATCACTTGGCCAAAAAAGTATGGAGGTCAAGGAAAAACAACGATACACGAAATTATTTTCTTTGAAGAGGCTGGAAAATTAAATGCTCCTCCTGAAGTAAACGCGTTAGGAAAATCTCTATTTGGACCGACACTATTAGTTTACGGTACTGAAGAACAAAAGAAGCGTTATTTAGAGCCTTTATTGAAAGGAGAAGAAATGTGGTGCCAAGGTTTTTCAGAGCCAAATGCTGGATCTGACTTAGCATCACTTCAAACGAGAGCGGAGTTAGATGGGGATGAGTGGGTTATAAATGGACAGAAAGTTTGGACAAGCGGAGCGCAATTTGCTGACTGGTGTTTTGTCTTAGCGCGAACAGATAAAGAAGCCCCTAAGCATAAAGGAATAACATTCTTTCTCGTTCCGATGAACAGTAAAGGCGTGACCGTTCGGCCGATTGTTCAAATGGATAAAAAGGCAATGTTTAATGAAGTGTTCTTTGATAATGTTCGGATTCCAAAAGAAAATTTTGTAGGCGAGCTAAATAATGGATGGCAAATTGCAATGACAACATTAAGTTTCGAACGCGGAACGATGTCACTTGGAAGACAAGCGCAATTTCAAAAAGAATTCGAGCAAATTGTTAAGTTAAGTAAAGAGTTAACAACAGCAGATGGTTCACGGATTGCGGATACAACTTACTTTAGACAAAAGCTTGCTGAAATTTACTCAGAAATCCGTATTTTCCGTTATCATGGCTTGAAAACAATGAGTCAGCTTATGAATCATAACAGGCTAGGCCCTGAAGCTTCCATGCAAAAGGTATTTTGGAGTTCTATGCATGTGAAATTGGGAGAATTGGCGATGGAAGTACTCGGTAAGCAGGCTCCGTATTGGGGGGAAGATAGTTTAGGAAAAGGGAAGTTGCATGAAATTGATTTTATCTCTCGAGGAGAAACGATTTATGCGGGCACAACGCAAGTTCAGAAAAATATTATTGCAGAAAGAGTTTTGCAATTACCGCGGGGATAATTAGCAGGTGTATGAAATCGTTTGATGTTAGAAGGGTAAATCAGTTAAGTACTAAATAGCATTCCTAAAAAACTAAGGGAGGAATTCCTATGATGTTACTTACTACTATATTGAAAGAGAACATAGAGAAATTTGGTAAACATGACTTTATTCGCTTTGGCGATTCCACGTATACGAATCTAGAACTAGATCATTTATCAACTAAACTTGCTAATTACCTGCAAACACAAGTGAAGAGTCAAAGTGATAAGGTGATTGTTTATTTGCAAAATTGTCCTGAAGTTCTTGTCGCCTATCAAGCGATTTTAAAAGCAGGAGCTGTTGTCGTTCCCGTTATGTATGCATTAAATGCAAACGAAGTCCATTATATTATGGAAGATTCTGATGCAGATACAATCATTACATCGAGCAGCCTGTACGATAATATTATTAAAGTAGCACAAAAAATGAATAAGAAGATTCATGTGGTTGTTACAGATACGTTTGAAAATGGACATGTTGAAAAAAATATGGAGGTCCATGAATTAAATCAAATCTATCTTTCTTCAGAGGATAAGCTGATTGAAAATAATCGAAATGTAAAAGAAGACGATTTAGCTGTCATCCTTTATACATCAGGCACGACTAGCCAACCGAAAGGAGTCATGTTAACACATCGCAATCTTTACATTAGCGCACAAGCCTCTGCTAATGTAATGGAAGTTGAGATGTTAAGGAAGACAACTATAGTCGCGTTGCCTTTAGCACATAGCTTCGGTTTTACAGCAATGAATATGTATTTAAATCTTGGAAGTACCGTAATTGTATTAGAACGATTTGATGCAGAAGAAATTTTTAAAGCGGTTGAAAAATATAAAATCCAATCTTTTTCAGCGGTTCCGGCCATGATCTATGGAATGATTATGCATCCGTCCATCGATAACTATGACTTTAGTAGTGTAGTAGGGATTTTATGTAGTTCTGCACCTTTACCAACCGCCTTAATGGAAGCGTTTACAAGAAGAACAGGTGCAACGATTTGGCAGGGCTACGGTTTGTCTGAAGCAGCGCCTGTCGTATCTCTTCAGTGGAGAGATATGGTTCAAAAACCGGGATCTGTAGGACCACCTATTGACATTGTCAAGGCAAAAATAATTGATGAAGATGGAAATACATTGTCGCCAGGTGAGATCGGTGAGCTGGCAGTCAAAGGATTGAATGTAACACCTGGTTATTACCGGCTTGAAGAAGAAACGGCCAGAACTATTGTCGACGGCTGGTTGCGTACAGGTGATATGGCGTATATGGATGAGGACGACTATATCTTTATCGTTGATCGCAAGAAAGATGTGGTAATTCGAGGCGGACTGAATATTTTCCCTCGAGACATCGAGGAAGTGATCGTTACGCATTCGGATGTCTTGGAGGTTGCGGCGGTTGGTGTGCCTGATGAACAAATGGGAGAGCGTTTAGTAGCATATGTGGTTAAAAAACCAGATGCTTCAATCACAGCGGAGGAGATCATTGCATTCAGCCAAGAACATTTAGCGAAATATAAAACGCCACAGGAAGTCATTTTTATCAACCAATTGCCTCGTAATGGAGTCGGAAAAATATTAAAACGCGGCCTAGTAGACATTTATCAAAAGGAAGTGACTAACAGATAACGAGGAAAACTTAAATCTTGGCTATATAACTCCAACAAATTTATTAATAAATAGATGAAGATCATTGTTTCAAACGACAAAGAAAGGCGACTACAGCTGAATCAGATTGCAGTCGCCTTTATGAATCTGCAACTTGGTGGGCAAAAACCATAAAAAAGGAAGTGTTTGAGGTGGGATATGCAATTAAAAAAGCTGCGGTTTTAGGGGCAGGTGTCATGGGGGCAGGCATTGCAGCTTATCTAGTAAATCAAGGATTGTCTGTTCAACTACTCGATAGAAAAGAGGAAACAAAAGGATGCAGTGCAGAAGATGCATCCGTCAAAAACCGGCTCGCAAACAATGCAATTAAAAGGCTTCTTCAACAACAGCTTCTAACAAAAGATCAGTTATCCTCTATTGTAGCTGGAAATTTTGAGGATGACTTAGCAAAGTTGAAAGATGTAGACTGGATAATTGAAGTAGTTGTAGAAGATTTACAAGTGAAAAAAATGTTATTTCAACAAATTGAGCAAGTTCGTTCAGAAAAAACAATAGTTAGTTCTAATACTTCTGGATTAAGCATTCGAGCAATGATAGAGGAATGCTCAGTCGAGTTTCAAAAGCATTTTTTAGGCACACACTTTTTTAATCCTCCTCAGTTGTTAAAACTACTTGAGCTCATCCCAGGAGAAAAAACGTCTACTGAAGTGTTAAACTATATGCAATATTTTTGTAAGGAAGTTTTACAGAAGGGAGTCATCCTCGCAAAAGATACACCGAACTTTATTGCGAATCGGTTGGGAACCTTTGGGATGTTTATTGCGCTAGGTGAACTTGAAAAAGGGGACTATTCAGTGGGAGAAATAGATTCAGTCATGGGACCATTGATCGGTCGTCCGAGCTCCGCAACGTTTCGAACGGCGGATGTAGTAGGAATTGACACGTTGAAGTTGGTAGCGAAGCATATGCAGGAGCAGGCAAAAGGTGTTGAAAAAGAAATGTATCAATTGCCTCGATTTATCAATCAAATGATCGAAAATGAAATGCTTGGCGTAAAAAAAGGTCGTGGGTTTTACCAGAAGTTAGATGGCGAAATATTAGAGTTAAATGTTAAATCAATGGAATACGAACCTATTAAAAAAATGAAGGCGCTTTCTGTTGAAAAAGCGATGCAAATAGAAGATGTTGGCGAGCGAATGAACATGTTAATATATTCCGATGATCGTGCAGGTAAACTCATTTGGAATATGTTATCAACAACTTTGCGATTTGCAGGACATCTACACGGTGAAATTGCAGACGATATTGTATCAATGGACAATGCATTGAAATGGGGATTCGGTTGGGAACTCGGTGTCTTTGAAATTTGGGATGCGATTGGTGTCACGAAGTCGGTTGTGAAAATGAAGGAAGAAGGAAAATCTATTCCACCTATTGCACAACAACTTATGGACAAAGGGTATGACTCTTTCTATAAGAAAGTAAGTGACAAGAACTATTTCTTCAATGGCAATGTATATGAACGATACGTTGAATAAAATTCGGTAGTCTAGTATGTCTGTTCGAAAGTTTTAGAAATGTTTCTGAGTGAGATTTATATGTCAAATCTCCATACAGTTTATCTTTGAAAAAACCTTCTGAAACAGAAAAGGGACATCCAAAAGCCGAAATATCAACTTTTGGATGCCCCGAGAAGGATTTAAATCAATCCGTTTGTAACAATGAGTACATATTGATGTCATTAAACGTTCCTTTTGATTTTTCGTACTGTCTTAATGTTCCCTCAAAAGTGAAGTTTAATTTTTCCAAAAGTCTTATAGAGTTCGAGTTTTCTGGTTCTACTTTTGCTTCAATTCGATTGAGCCTCAAAGTTTTAAAAGCATAATCTAACAAAGAATGAATGGCTTCTTGAGCGTATCCCTTACCCCAAAATGCTTTCGCTAAGTCATACCCTATTTCGGCTTTCGCATGTTCAAAGTCAAGAGAATTAAATCCACAAGAACCGATGATCTTTTGCGACTCTAATTCAATAATGGTGAAACGAATAGCTTTGTTACCTTGATCCAATTCATCAATAAGCTCGATCATTTCTTTTGCTTGATTTTCATCAGTAAAATTAGTAATGTTCATAAATTTAGTAACATCAGGGTCAGACCAAATATGAAATAAGCTAGGCGAGTCGGATACTTTCATCTTTCTTAGATGCAATCTTTTAGTGTATAGCTCTGTAGTCAATATTTTTACCTCCATTATTGTTTGGATAACTGGATTAAAAATATCGTCATCTGTGCATAGTTCAGTCCTTTCATGTTTGCATGTGTCTATTTTACAAAGGCTAGATGTCAGAGTAAATAGTTTTTCTGCGATAGGTGAAAGTGGAACTCGGAAATGGAATTTCTTATCGAATTATGCTGCGATGCTTTATAATCATGTTATCTACGTTATTAAAAAGGATGATACATATAATGAATGTAAAGGATTTATTACAGCTGTCAGTTACACAAGATTTTTCGGTTGTAGCAGGTGGCAATGCATTAAATAATATAATCGAAACGGTTGAAATTTTGGATTTTGAATTCGCGGCAGGTATTCAGCAAGTGAGAGAAACTGCTTTCAGCTCTTATAGCCTTGTACTCAGCAGTTTATTATTTGCCAAAGAAAAGCCAGAGCAGTTAATCGACACAATTAAAAAACTGATTGAATTAAAGGTGAGTGCCTTAGCCTATAAACCAGTTATTTTTGAGGATTTACCGAACGAGGTCCTAGATTTTGCAAATGAGCAGGGTTTCCCAATTTTACGTTTTGGTGGAGATGAATTTTTTGAAGATATCATTTTTGAAGTAATGAACGATATTAAAAAAAGGGACAATAAGCTCTTTTTAGAAAAGATGATGAGGTGCCTAATCGAAGAAGAAATTTCAGAGAAACAAATGCAATCCTTTTTACAACAAATGAATAAACCGTTTGAGAAATATGTGTTTGCAGCGAATATTAAAATGAAACAGTACGAGGACTCCCAATGGATGTACGATTTTTTCCAATTCGAGTCCTTTTTAACATCTGGTATTATTTGTACTTATAAACAAAGTATTCTCATCTTTTTTACAAACAAATACCAGCAACTTCAATTTGAGAAAATGCTAAATGAATGGATGACGTTTTATGCAATTCCAACAGATACATTAATAATTGGTTATAGCGAAGCTCACTTAACGCATACAGAACTTCATCTAGCTGTTAGAGAAGCCTACTATGCACGAATTATTGCTGAAATAGAAATGCAGTCTATTTGTCATTATGAACAACTTGCATCCGAAAGAATGCTTATTGAGCTCTATCGAAAGGATGCCCAATTCGCTAACAATTATATAAAAATGTATTTAGGTCCGCTTTTAGAAGAAAGAGTAGATCGTGAGTTATTGAATACAGCAGTGACATTTGTGTTGACAAAAGGGAATGTAAAAGAAGTAGCGGTCATACATTACTGTCATCCGAATACGATTCGTTATCGTATGACGAAAATACGTCAATTAATAGAACCTTTTGGTAACGAGCTCGTTTTTTATGAGCGTTTATCTTCAGCAATTAAATTGTATTTACTGCATATAACAATTGAAGGAGCGACTGTTGGATTGGAATCAGTACAAAAATAAGCTTGAAAATTTAGAATGACAATCAAATTATCGTATTTCTTCTCATGCTATCCTTGTTGTAGTTAGGAGGAGAAGAAATGAAACAATACATTGGTGATGGTATGTTGTTCATTACAGCAATTATTTGGGGGAGTGGGTTTGTTGTAACAGCTATCGCACTCGAATATTTAACCGCTTATGAAGTGATGGCAGGAAGGTTTGTTGTAGCTACGCTTATACTTACAATACTATTTGGATACAAATTCAAAAAATTTACGAAATCTGTCGTGTGGAAAGGCGCCATCTTAGGAACCATTTTATACATCGCCTTTGCTTTACAAACGGTCGGTTTACAATATACGACACCATCTAAAAATGCATTTTTAACAGCTGTCAATGTTGTGATTGTGCCGGTCATAGCTTATCTCATTTACAAACGCAAAATTGATCGGTATGAATTATTCGGCTCAGGTCTAGCCATTGTAGGTATTGGCTTTTTATCATTGCAAGGTTCTATGACAATCAACATAGGAGATGTGTTGTCCCTTTTATGTGCAATTGGCTTTGCTTTTGATATTTTTTACACTAATCTTTTTGTCCAAAAGGAAGATGCCATTTCACTAACAATTGTACAATTCATAACAGCGGCTTTAATTAGTATAGTTACGGTATTTATTCAAGGGGATATACCGATAACAATGGAAAAAGAAGCGATATATTCGATTTTGTATTTAGCAGTTTTTTCAACAACGATCGCCTATCTTTTTCAAAATATGGCGCATCGATATACAACGGCCACAAAGGCAGCCATTATTCTATCAACAGAATCATTTTTCGGTATGTTGTTATCGGTTTTATTTTTACATGAAGTGCTGACAGGTCGTATGGTTATGGGGGCTATGTTAATCATGATCGCTATTTTAATTGCGGAACTAAAGCCGGCATACTATAAAAAACATACATAGAACTTATTCTCGATTTTGTGTTACCATATTTTATGTAAGGAAATTTTAAGCAAATTAAATAGGGAGATGGTTGAATGGCTTTTCACATTGAAACAATTGATCATATTCAGCTGACAGCACCTAAGGGGAGCGAGGAAGAAGCAAGAAAGTTTTTTAAAGATATTTTACAATTTAAAGAAATCGAAAAGCCGGCTGAGTTGCGAAAACGAGGCGGGGTCTGGTTTGAATGTGGAAAAATCCAACTACATATTGGCATTGAGGAACCTTTTTCACCAGCGAAAAAAGCACATCCTGCGTTCGAAGTAAAAAATATTACCGAGTTAATGGAACACTTAGTTTCATGCCAGGTCGTTATTACTGAAGACGATAAGTTGCCCGGAGCAAAACGATTTTACACATCTGATCCATTTGGAAACCGCTTGGAGTTTTTAGAGTGGGTAGAATTTAGATGAAGCACACCATTTTCGAATTATGAAACGAGATTTGGAAGAGTCCGAGTGAATGAGTCTCCGTTTGATGTTATACTGAAAGAAATATTCGAACGGTTGAAAGGGTAATTTGAAATGACGGTAAAAGAAGATTTTTTTGTTCGCAAGAAAAGTGAATTAGGTGTTTCTTTAAATCAAATGCAACGACAAGCGGTGCTTCAAACAGAAGGACCGCTATTGCTGTTGGCTTCTCCAGGATCGGGAAAGACAACGACGATGATTATGCGGATCGGTTATTTAATCGAGGAAAAGGGGATAGCTCCATCACGGATTAAAGCGATTACGTTCAGTCGGGCAGCGGCTCATGATATGAAATTGCGTTTTGAGCGTTTCTTTCCTCATCTTCCAGCTGTTGATTTTTCTACAATTCATGGTTTGGCCTTTGAAGTCGTGCGCGAGCATTTTCGTGAAACGAGAACACCGTATCAAATGATTGAGGGGGATAAAAGCCCCTTGCATAAAAAAATCATCCTACGAAATTTATTTAAGTCAATTGTCGGTGAGCATATTACTGAAGATCAAATGGACGAGCTGACGACGTATATTAGTTTTATGAAAAATAAGATGATTACTGAGGATAAATGGTCAACCATCAAAGTAGATGTTCCGGAAGCAGAGCGGATTTTTCGCGAGTATGAGTCCTACAAGAAAACAGGCACGCATCAATTATTGCTTGATTATGATGATATGCTGACGATTGCTAATGAAGTGTTTGAAGAGAATCGCGAGCTTCTTAGCCGCTACCAACGGCGATATGATTATGTGTTGACAGACGAGAGTCAAGACACGTCGATGGTGCAACATGCAATGATTGAAAAACTCGTCCAACAACATAAAAATCTTTGTGTGGTCGCAGACGATGATCAAGCGATTTATAGCTGGCGAGGAGCAGAGCCGTCATATTTGTTGAATTTTAAGCAAGTCTATCCAAGTGCCACTGTTCTATTTATGGAACAAAATTATCGTTCGTCTCAAGAGATCGTCGATGCAGCGAATCAATTTATTAAACGAAACAAGCAGCGCTATGATAAAAATATGTTTACGGATAATCCTTCAGCAGAGTCAATTAAAGTGAAGGATTTAGCAGATTACAAGTATCAAGCGAAATATTTAGTAAAAGAAATGAAGAAAACGGAACAGCTTGCTGAAGTGGCCGTTTTATATCGCAATCATTCTTCTTCCATTATGTTAATGAATGAGTTTGACCGTGCTGGCATTCTTTTTTATATGAAGGATGCGGACAATCGCTTTTTCTCGCACTGGATCGTGGAAGATATTTTAAATTTTATGCGCATGACGTTTACTGATAAACGCCCGGATATTTTAGAGAAAATTCATCTGAAGTTTAATGGCTATATTAGTAAACAGCAAATGGCCGCACTGAAGCAAATTCGTAACAACGAATCGGTTTTTGATAACTTATTGAATCATGTTCAACTAAAAGACTATCAAGTGAAACAATTAAAAGCATGTAAAGAAACTTTCCAGCAAATGAGCGGTATGCCACCGTTGCAGGCGATTCGTGTGATTAGAGATCGGCTAGGTTATGAGAAAGCACTAGAAAAGACATGTGAACAATTGGGCTTTCGCAAGGAATATTTATTTGGTATTTTGAACACGCTTGAAGAAATTGCCGACACGTTAGAAACGATGGAGGGGTTTGCAGGGCGGCTTAAGCATCTAGAATCCGTTCTAAAAACAGCTAAAATAAGAAAAGGGCAAAATGCCGTCATTTTCTCGACATTTCACAGTGCGAAAGGGCTAGAATTTGAGCGTGTGTATATGATCGATTTAGTGGAAGGCGTGATTCCATCTTCTGATGATGATAAAAAAGGGACAGAAGAGAAAATGGAAGAGGCCACTCGCTTGTTTTACGTCGGAATGACACGAGCAAAACGACATTTAGAGCTCATTCATTATAAAGTTCGTGATGGGAAAAGGACAACAGAATCCCGTTTCGTCACGGACGTTAAAAAAATAATCAGTCCGAAAGAGGAAAAGCCTCGTGAGGAAGGACCCGAACAGAACCCCAATGCGATCCGAAGCAGAGGTGACTTGGTAACAGGAAAATTGGTGAAGCATCGAGTGTTTGGAAGTGGGGAAATTGTTCAACTTACTGAAGAGATGATTGAAATTCAGTTTCAAGAAGGGGTTAAAAAGCTGGCTGTGACTACTTGTTTGGAGATGGGCTTATTAGAGAAAGTTAAATAGATCAATCAAAACCGCTCAAAGTGAAGAAGCTTTAGAGCGGTTTTGACGTTGGTGCTTTTTATTATTTGTAGCAATAATAAAGTGATTCACCTCGGGAAGCGAATCGTTAATTTTTTTCATTTAAGTGTATACATTTATTGTTACTTATTCGTTGTATAAGTATAGGGAGGAAAAATGATGAAGAAAGAAAACATATTGGCCTCCTATCTTATCAATTTAGGAGAGGAAGTGTTTAAGCTATTATTAGCGAAAGGAGCCAAAAAAGAAGATGCTGAAGATATCATTCAAAATACTTTTTACAAAGTGTACACGTTATTAGATGATCTAACAGAGAACAATATACGTCCGTGGTTTTTTAGAGTTGCGCTCAATGAATACATTGACTTAAAGAGAAAAAAGGAGCAGCGAAACATCTACTTAACCGAGGAGATTTACTCAAAGCTACAACATACAGACCGCGAATTCGACATCATTTTAAATAAGGATGAGATTTATTATTTATTAAAAGACATCAAAAAGGACTACAAAGAAGTTTTCTTTTTAAAGTATTATTATGATTTTTCATATGAAGAAATTGCGTCTCTTTTGGATATTAAAGTAAACAGTGTCAAGCAAAAATTATATCGCGCACGTACGTCTATTCATTCAAAAATAGGAGGAGAATATTAATGGATACTTCGTTAAAAGGTGCTTTAAAAAAAGCTAAACGAAAACAATTACTGAAAATCGTTATTATTTCAACGATCGTTGTACTTATACTAATCCCGATTCTTTATACAACTGGTAATTACTTTGCAGGGAAAAGTTCTACAAGGCTTCACGAACAACTCTTTTTACATAACGAGATTGCCGAACCTAACATTCAAATCGATTCTCAAGTTACGAGTAATCCCTCTACGTTTGGTGGCAATATTGTGACGAATCGTTCTAAAAACATTAATGGCTATGTAGTGCAATGGGGCACACTCACGAGTTCATATAATTGGATTAGTGTTGATATTGATCATAACGAGTTAATACCGGGGTCTTATTGGTCTGATACGGACTTCTACGAGTATGATAAACAAACAAAGAATAAAGTCGCAAAATTTTATCATCCATCTATTAAAAAATACCATGATGGTGTACAAAACGAACTAGGCGAAATTTCACAAATGGAAAATCACGTTGCGGAAGTGGCGATTTCCTTTGATCATCCTTATACATTACAAGAAATACAAGCGAAAATTCCCGATAATTTGAACATTGTATGGTTGTATATGGCATCACCCATTGTAGATGAAAGTCAGGGACCTTCTGGCATGCCGATTTATGGATTTGATCCATCTGATTCGCCAAAAGAAGCGTACGATAGCTTCATTGCTGCACTTAAACAATATGATGCAAATGGTAATCATGAAGCCATCCAGGAGTTTTTCAGATTAAATAAAAATAAACAGTTTGATGAAGTGAAAATTTTAGGGGTCATGCTGACTGGTCAAACCCAAAATTTCAAAGCCTTAGAAAATCAAGATTTTATTCGAGGTGCCTCTGTAGGAGCTACTGCACCAATTGTCCCTTATATTAAACCGGAGAAATAATAAGTAAGAGACCAGATCAATATTTGGTCTCTTATTTATTGTAAATTTTGTCGAATATTTGGTTGTTATTTGTAAAAATATGATAAGATGGATATGAAAATATCACCAGAAAGGGTAGGTTTGATGGGATATATTGCTCATATTCGGGAAAGTGATCACGAAATTCAGTCTGTTGAGGATCATTTATTAGAAGTGAAACAACTAGCAGAATCCTACGGAGAAAAGCTTGGGATTCAACATATTGCAGGACTGGCTGGAGTGCTTCATGATTTAGGAAAATATACTCAAGAGTTTAAACAATACATAATAGAAGCAGTGAATAACCCAGATGCTCCCCCGAAAAGAGGTAGTGTTGACCATTCTACTGCTGGCGGAAAGTTATTGTATGAATTATTTCATACAGGAAAGAACATCCATCCTTATAAAGCCATTTTAGCTGAGATTGTTGGTAATGCGATTATTTCTCATCATGCTTATTTACAAGATTTTTTAAATCCTGAGTTAGGATCGAACTATTTAAATAGAGTGCGAGATAAAGAGTTAACGGAGTTTCATTTAACGAAGAGCGCTTTTTTTGACCATGTCATGAGTGAAGAAGAATTTCTTGAATATGTAGAGAACGCCACTGCTGAGTTACAGGCCTTTTTAGCGAAAGAATCTCCTGAAAATTATGATAAACAGTTCATGTTTTTATCGAAGTTTATTTTTAGTGCATTAATTGACGCTGACCGAACGAATACAAGGTTATTTGAGGAGAATTCGAACAACGAACCAACAACAGATGCTAATGAATTGTTCCATATCTATTACGAAAGGCTACTAGAAAAAATCAATTCATTTAAACAACATGAAAATGCTAATACGCCCATTAATTTGTTAAGAGCAGAGATGTCTAATCAATGTGAAGCATTTGCTGAAAACCCATCAGGGATTTATACCTTATCAATTCCAACAGGCGGCGGCAAGACATTAGCTAGTTTAAGATATGCTCTTAAACATGCCAAGTTGTATAACAAAAAGCGAATCATTTATGTTGTTCCATTTACAACGATTATTGAACAGAACGCTAAAGAAGTGCGAAACATACTCAAAGATGAAGTGAATATTTTAGAGCATCATTCTAATGTCATTGAAGATGTGGACGATCATGATGAATACCAAGATGGCATGATCAATGTTCAACAAAAATTGAAGCTAGCGAAAGATAATTGGGATGCTCCGATCATTTTTACAACGATGGTGCAATTTTTGAATGTGTTTTACGCAAAAGGGAGCCGAAATATTCGACGACTTCACAATTTGAGTGAGTCGATTATTATTTTTGATGAAGTCCAAAAGGTACCGATTTCTTGTGTCAGCTTGTTTAATCACGCGTTAAATTTTCTGAAAAGCTATGCTCATTCGAGTGTCGTTCTTTGTACAGCAACTCAGCCAGCATTAGATTTTGTCGAACATAAGTTAGAGATCAATACAGATGCTGAAATGATTGAAAATTTAGGCGAGGTAGTCGAGGCGTTTACCCGTGTAAAAATGATTGATAAGGCGACGAACGAAACCTTTAATAATGCTAAGCTTGCTGATTTTATCCAATCAAAAATAGAAGATATTCAAAGTGTATTAGTCATTTTAAATACGAAAACAGTTGTGAAAAACTTATATGATCAATTAATCAATCAAGAACTCGATATTCCTATTTACCATTTAAGTACATCGATGTGTGCGGCCCATCGAAATGAGATTTTAGATGAAGTAAGAGAGCATTTAAAACAAGGAAATAAAATGATTTGTATTAGTACACAATTAATTGAAGCAGGCGTAGATGTTAGTTTTGATTGTGTCATTCGCTCTTTAGCAGGATTAGATTCGATTGCACAAGCAGCTGGTAGATGTAATCGCCATGGGGAAAAAGCTATTCAAAATGTGTATGTGATCGATCATGAGGAAGAAAACCTTGATCGCTTAAAAGAAATCAAGGTCGGGAAACAAGTATCACAAAAAATCCTTATTGATCTTCAGCACGATGACACCAATCACGGTGGACATATTTTATCAACGCAAGCGATGGAACGATACTTTAAAGAATACTATACAGAATTTGAATCGGATTTGAATTATTTCATTCCGGCATTGAAAAAGGAAATGACCGAATTATTGACAGTTTCTAAAGCAAACAGTAGTTATGCTCAAGCTTATTATCGTAAAGAAAAAGAGCATTTGCCGTTGTTTATTATCAATAGTTATCATACAGCAGCCGAGCATTTTCGCGTCATTGATGATCAAACGACCTCCGTACTCGTCCCTTACGGAGAGGGAAAAGAAGTGATTGCAGAATTAAACAGTAACGGCTCCATTGAAAAGCTTACTAAGTTATTAAAAAAGGCTCAGCAATATACGATCAGTCTATACAGTCATGAAAAGAACCAATTATCTAATAATGAAGGTCTTGTCAGTTATTTAGATGGGAAAATATTTGCGTTAAAAGAAGGGGCTTATGATGAAAAGTATGGTCTCAATCTTGAAAATGATAGTATGCCTGGGCTTACATTATTTTAAGGGGGTGAGTGTATGAGAAACGGAATTGAATTTGAAGTTTTCGGTGATTATGCGTTATTCACTGATCCACTAACGAAAATGGGTGGAGAGAAGTTATCGTACCAAGTACCCACGTATCAAGCGTTAAAAGGAATTGTTGAAAGTATTTATTGGAAGCCTACTTTACTAATGATCGTGGATGAAGTGCGAGTGATGAATGCGATCAAGATGGAATCTAAAGGAATTCGGCCGATTGATTATGGTGGAGGAAACACGCTAGCGAATTATACGTATTTAAGGGATGTACACTACCAAGTACGAGCTCATTTTATTTTTAATCCTCATCGACCAGATATGGCTTTTGATCGTAATGAAAACAAGCATCATAACATATTAAAACGTTCACTCAAAGTTGGGGGCCGCAGAGATATTTTCCTCGGAGCGAGAGAATGTCAAGCTTATGTAGAGCCGTGTGTATTTGGTGAAGGAGAAGGATTCTATGACAATTATGGTGGAGAAATTCATCTCGGACCCATGGTGCATGGTATTAATTATCCAGATGAAACGGGTCGAAATGAAATGGAAGTTCGTTTATGGACGCCAGTGATGAAAAATGGAGTGATTCAATTCATCCGACCGGACCAATGTACGCACATTCGCAAGATCAAAGATATGGAAATGAAGCACTTTGATCAAAATAACGTGAATTCTGTAGAGGGAGAAGAAGTGAAGCTAGAGTTAGGAGGTGAGTAAATGAGCTGGCTATTGAATTTATATGAAACGTATGAAGCAAACCTCGATCACGTAGGTGTCATTGAAAAAAAATACAATGACAAGGAATTCACTTTACTTCCTATTTCACATACGACACAAAATGCACATATTGAAGTCAATATTACAGAGGATGGAGAGTTTCATTCGGCGGTCGTTATTGATAAAAGTGATGCCAGTACGTTAATTCCGTGTACAGAAGAATCAGCCAGTCGAGCAGGGGCAAAAATAGCTCCGTATCCGCTGCATGATAAATTAAGTTATGTAGCAGGAGACTTTGTTGCTTATGGCGGCAAAATAAAAAAAGAGGAGCCGTTTACATATTATATTGCACAACTAGAAGAATGGGCGAGCTCTTCATATGGTCATGACAAGATAAAAAGCATTTATAAATATTTAAGCAAGAAACAATTAATTCACGATCTAGTGGATGAAAAGGTTTTATTTCTTGATGCAAATGGTCGATTAATTGATAAATGGGAGAAAACATACGAAGCCTTACATAGCGAAAAACCAGCGATCTTTTCGGTAGTGAGCGGCGGTCAAGAAAGTGCTTTTATCCGTTTTAACGTGCATTCACCTAATGACATATTAACGAAAATTTGGAAAGACAAAGACGTATATGATTCTTTCACTTGTTATTATAATGAGTTGTTAAGTGATGAAGATCTTTGTTACATAACAGGAGAAAGCTTACCAAGTACAGATAGGCATGCAAATAAAATCCGAAATGCAGCAGATAAGGCAAAGTTAATTTCAGCGAATGATACGAGCGGATTTACATTTAGAGGTCGTTTTAATAAAAGTCATGAAGTAGCCAGTATTAGTTATGAAGTGTCTCAAAAAGCCCATAATGCCCTAAAATGGCTCATTCATCGTCAAGGGAAAATTGTTGACCAGCGAGTGTTTCTTGTATGGGAAAATGATGACACAAATACGCCTGATCCAACCGAAGATACCTTTTCGCTTGTGCCAGTTACTGCAGAGAAAAGCAAGAAGATATCGTTTACTAATCAAGAGTTTGCAGGAGAAGTGGCTAAGGCGCTTGATGGTTACAGAAATGATTTAAAGCAACGTTCAAACATCAATATTATCATTTTAGATTCTGCTACTACGGGTCGTTTAGCTGTACTATATTATCGGAATATGGAAAAAGAGATTTATTTAGATCGATTGGTGAAATGGCATTCCACTTGTGTGTGGCTTCATCGCTATCGCAAAAATGATCAAGGGGAATTTGTTCAATTCTATGGTGCTCCGGCGACAAAAGATATCGCCTTTGCTGCATATGGTCCCAGAGCAAATGAAAAAGTAGTGAAGGGACTTATGGAGCGGATGCTACCTTGCATTATCGACGAGAGAAAGGTACCACAAGATATTCTTAACAGTGCTTTTTATCGAGCGTCTAACCCTGTATCGATGGACAAGTGGGAATGGGAAAAGACATTAAGCATTACCTGTGCATTAATTAATCAAAAGGAGGAGTACAATTTGGCATTAGATACAGAAAAGAATGACCGCGATTACTTATTCGGACGTTTACTAGCCGTTGCAGATGTATTAGAAAGACGTGCTTTAGGTTCAGATGAAACTCGTGCAAGTAATGCGATTCGATACATGAATTCGTTCTCTAAGCATCCGGCACGAACGTGGAAAACGATTCAAGATAGTTTGCAACCGTACCAAGCGAGATTAGGGAAAAAAGGATTAGATTTGTCAAAGCTAATTGATGAAATAGCTTCCAAGATGGACTATGAGGATTTTAATAATAAGCCGTTGTCAGGAAAGTATTTATTAGGGTTTTACAGCCAACGTCATGAGTTATATCAGAAGAAAGAAAATAATGAAGCAACAGATCAGACGACTAATTAAAAAGGGGCTATGAACATGACTATTTTAGATCATAAAATCGATTTTGCTGTTATTTTAACTGTAACGAAAGCGAACCCGAACGGAGATCCGTTAAATGGAAATCGTCCGCGACAAAATTATGACGGTCACGGCGAAATATCTGATGTAGCTTTAAAAAGAAAAATAAGAAATCGTCTGCAAGATATGGGAGAATCTATTTTTGTCCAATCAAATGATAGAAAGGTAGATTCATTTAAAAGCTTAAGAGAGCGTGCAGAAGCTAATTCAGAATTAGAAAAAATCTTGAAATCTAAAGATAGTTCTGCAGATTCATTTGCAACGATCGCTTGTCATGAATGGCTAGACGTTCGCAGTTTTGGACAAGTGTTTGCATTTAAAGCTGCAGGTAAAGGGGCAGGGGTCTCTGTTGGTGTAAGGGGACCAGTTTCGATTCATACAGCAACAAGTGTAGATCCAATTGATATTACAAGTATGCAAATCACGAAAAGCGTCAATTCTGAGCCTGGTAAAGAAAAAGGTTCGGATACTATGGGAATGAAGCACCGAGTCGATTTTGGCGTTTACGTATTTTATGGCAGCATTAATACCCAATTAGCAGAAAAAACAGGCTTTACAAATGAAGATGCGGAAAAAATTAAACAAGCGCTCGTTACGTTATTTGAAAATGATGCATCTTCCGCAAGACCTGATGGGAGTATGGAAATCAATAAAGTATATTGGTGGGAGCATAACTCCAAATTAGGTCAGTATTCTTCTGCGAAAGTTCATCGTTTACTGAACATTACAAGTAAAGTGGACGAGCCTAAAGCAATTGATGATTACACGATTACTTTAAATGAATTAGAAGGCTTGCGAGTTGACGTAATTGATGGACAATAAAGAAGACGGCTATTTGATGCTATCTGGCATTCAGCATTTTCAGTTTTGTCGACGGCAATGGGCGCTCATTCACATTGAACAGCAATGGGAAGAAAACGTTCGAACAGTTGAAGGACAACATCTGCATACGAAAGCAGATGACCCTTTTATTAGAGAGAAAAGAGGAGAGAAACTCATTGTACGTGGAATGCCTGTAAAGTCTAATGAACTTCAAATTACTGGTGTTTGTGACGTAGTCGAGTTTATCAAAGATCGGCACGGGGTGGAGATCAATGGTGCTGACGGCAAATATACGGCTTATCCAGTAGAGTATAAACGAGGAAAACCGAAAAAGAATGATTCAGATGTATTGCAATTAACGGCCCAAGCGCTCTGTTTAGAAGAAATGTTGCTTTGTGAAATAAACATAGGTTACATGTATTATCATGAAATTAAACACCGCGTTGAAGTTCCGATTACAATAGAACATAAAAAGAAAGTGAAGTCTGTTGTTGCAGAAATGCAAGATTATTATCAGCGTAAGCATACGCCTAAAGTGAAAACAGGAGCATTCTGCAACAGCTGCTCCCTTCAAAACATTTGCTTACCAGCGTTAATGAATAAACGATCGGTGAAAAGCTATATTGAAGGGAAGATCAACGAATGAAAAAACTTTTGAATACGTTGTTTATCACTCAACCAGATGTTTATTTATCATTAGACGGAGATAATATCGTTCTTCTGAAGGAACAAGAGAAGCTAGGAAGATTGCCACTACATAACTTGGAATCAGTTGTTTCTTTCGGTTATACAGGGGCCAGCCCGGCATTAATGGGCTACTGTGCAGATCGCAATATTTCCTTAATATTTTTAACGAAAAATGGCAGGTTTTTAGCTAGGGTCATTGGACAAAGCAGAGGGAATGTGATCTTGAGGAAAAAGCAATATCGTGTATCAGAGGATGAAACAACATCGGCAAAAATAGCTAGAAACTTTATTGTTGGTAAAGTATATAATCAAAAATGGATGATTGAAAGAATGACAAGAGATTATCCATTACGAGTAGATGTCCCTCAATTTAAAGAAGTGTCTAAACAGCTTTCTTCCATCATTTTAGAAGTAAGAGCATGTGAAGATTTGGAAAGCTTACGCGGATGGGAAGGACAAGCTGCTGTAAGTTATAACAAAATATTTAATCAAATGATTTTACAACAAAAAGAAGATTTCTATTTTCACCTGCGTTCAAGAAGGCCGCCGTTAGACAATGTGAACGCAATGTTATCCTTTGCTTATACATTATTATCCAATGACATGGCAGCAGCACTAGAAGGTGTTGGTTTAGATGCTTATGTAGGTTTTCTGCATCGAGATCGACCAGGAAGAGCTTCTTTAGCTTTAGATGTGATGGAAGAATTGAGAGGCGTGTATGCTGATCGATTTGTCTTGTCTTTAATCAATAAAAAAGTGATGAATAAAGATGACTTCTTCAAAAAAGAAAATGGAGCCATCATCATGACAGAAGAAGGAAGAAAGAAGTTTCTAGCCGCTTGGCAAAATAAAAAACAAGATAAAATCACACATCCATACTTAGGAGAGAAAATTTCTTGGGGATTAGTCCCTCATGCTCAAGCCCTATTACTGGCACGATACTTACGAACGGATCTAGATGAATATCCTCCGTTCTTATGGAAGTAGGTGAAACATTTGTTAGTATTAATCACTTATGATGTAAGCACTACTAGTAATACTGGGCAAAAGAGGTTGCGAAAAGTAGCAAAAACATGTCAAAACTACGGTCAACGAGTCCAAAATTCCGTATTTGAATGTATTGTCGATGCTACCCAATTTGCAGCATTAAAAATTGAATTAACTAACATTATCGACAAAGACCAAGACAGCCTTAGATTTTACCAGCTAGGCAATAACTATAAAAGTAAAGTAGAACACATCGGTGTAAAAGAATCCATCGACATAGAAGGACCTTTAATATTCTAGTGCGAACCTATAGTGCACATGAATTCTCCGGTGCATTCGCACCTGATATTTTTAGATTCTCTTTGTGATTTTGTAATATTTGTTACATTGTTCTTTATTTAATAAAGGAAATAGCGTGTTTTTGGATAGAAAAGGACTTTTTTAAGTTTTTTTACCCAAAAATCGCTGTCGCACTCTACATGAGTGCGTGGATTGAAATTTGAGTAGGTAATACATTGGGATTGGACAGTTTTGTCGCACTCTACATGAGTGCGTGGATTGAAATACTAGGGGGTGACCAATAATGGCTAACTTATACCGTCGCACTCTACATGAGTGCGTGGATTGAAATAATATCTCCTTTCATACTCTCCTAAAATTACTGGGTCGCACTCTACATGAGTGCGTGGATTGAAATTGTTGCTGGAAAATATTCTTTTCCATCCATAGTCGTCGCACTCTACATGAGTGCGTGGATTGAAATATATCATGAATGACGAACTATCTGCTCAAATATTGTCGCACTCTACATGAGTGCGTGGATTGAAATCCAAAGAGTATCTGTCATAAGTAAAATTGTATTATCGTCGCACTCTACATGAGTGCGTGGATTGAAATGGTTCTACAAAGGTAGAAGACATTAACCGCTCGTTGTCGCACTCTACATGAGTGCGTGGATTGAAATTCGACACGGTGCCGCTCAACTTGAAGGAAATCATCGCGTCGCACTCTACATGAGTGCGTGGATTGAAATATATGGCGTGGAAATACTTCAAAAGGTATTAACGTCGCACTCTACATGAGTGCGTGGATTGAAATACATTATTGGGTGGCTTTTTATCGGCTACCCTTTGTCGCACTCTACATGAGTGCGTGGATTGAAATCCAAAGAGTATCTGTCATAAGTAAAATTGTATTAGTCGCACTCTACATGAGTGCGTGGATTGAAATATACTCTCCTAAAATTACTGGGAATGTTTCATGCGTCGCACTCTACATGAGTGCGTGGATTGAAATTCCGTTTGTGTTTGCTCTATCTAAGCTAACGTATTTGTCGCACTCTACATGAGTGCGTGGATTGAAATGTTAATATCCATGTTTATTCCTCCTATTATCCAAGTCGCACTCTACATGAGTGCGTGGATTGAAATTCCTTGCAGCAGGATAGATAATACTTGTTTTTGGGTCGCACTCTACATGAGTGCGTGGATTGAAATCTCCTATGATTTAATAACTTAATTTTACCACTATGTCGCACTCTACATGAGTGCGTGGATTGAAATTAAAGTATAATTTTGTGCCGCATATTGTTTAATCGTCGCACTCTACATGAGTGCGTGGATTGAAATACCTATGCTATTTCGGTGTTTTATAACCCTAATAGTCGCACTCTACATGAGTGCGTGGATTGAAATAATAGACGAACTACTCGACGAAATGAATGACTTGGGTCGCACTCTACATGAGTGCGTGGATTGAAATGGTATCGAATGTTTACAGGCAATTGTCAAAGACATCCCGTCGCACTCTACATGAGTGCGTGGATTGAAATAACGCTTGACGCTTCGGCGTTTTCCGATACTACAGTCGCACTCTACATGAGTGCGTGGATTGAAATTTTACTGTATACTTTTTCATCCGAGGCGCACCGGTCGCACTCTACATGAGTGCGTGGATTGAAATCCCGAAAGGAGGATCGTATTTGTCCGAAAATAAACGTCGCACTCTACATGAGTGCGTGGATTGAAATTGCGTTTTCCAAGGCGTGGCGTCCGTTAGTTCTTGTCGCACTCTACATGAGTGCGTGGATTGAAATCGACGGGTAACGTCTTGTCTGCGTTATTACTACGTCGCACTCTACATGAGTGCGTGGATTGAAATCGCCAATCCTTAGCGTTTGTTTTGCTCATTCGTCGTCGCACTCTACATGAGTGCGTGGATTGAAATTTCCGGCGCCTCATATTCTTCGCGCGGGATATCGTCGCACTCTACATGAGTGCGTGGATTGAAATCGAACGGTAATTAGTCACGCAGGAATTGAAGAAACGTCGCACTCTACATGAGTGCGTGGATTGAAATGCCAGTAATATTGTCGTAATATATTTTACTTCCTGTCGCACTCTACATGAGTGCGTGGATTGAAATTTTGCACGTTTGGCGCAGCGGGGAAAAATCTATGTCGCACTCTACATGAGTGCGTGGATTGAAATCGAACGGTAATTAGTCACGCAGGAATTGAAGAAACGTCGCACTCTACATGAGTGCGTGGATTGAAATGCCAGTAATATTGTCGTAATATATTTTACTTCCTGTCGCACTCTACATGAGTGCGTGGATTGAAATTTTGCACGTTTGGCGCAGCGGGGAAAAATCTATGTCGCACTCTACATGAGTGCGTGGATTGAAATTTTGCACGTTTGGCGCAGCGGGGAAAAATCTATGTCGCACTCTACATGAGTGCGTGGATTGAAATATGCGTGCGTAGTAATCGCGGACTATTTCCGTATGTCGCACTCTACATGAGTGCGTGGATTGAAATCGCGAAAGACGAGATAGCGCCGATACTTACGTTGGTCGCACTCTACATGAGTGCGTGGATTGAAATACTTTGAATTTCACCGCAAAATGACGACGCTTAGGTCGCACTCTACATGAGTGCGTGGATTGAAATCCTGATGTCAGCCTTCGCCTTTGCTACGATTTCGTCGCACTCTACATGAGTGCGTGGATTGAAATAATATTTAACGGAGAGCCGGAGGTGGCGGAAGGTGTCGCACTCTACATGAGTGCGTGGATTGAAATTACAACTTAGCGCGCAATCAGAAGATGGTCGCTACTTGTCGCACTCTACATGAGTGCGTGGATTGAAATTCTAGTTATAGTACCGCATGAGAAGATGGTTTTTGGTCGCACTCTACATGAGTGCGTGGATTGAAATATTTCGTATCGCACCGCCCGTATCTTCCGCCAGATGTCGCACTCTACATGAGTGCGTGGATTGAAATCCGAAGGCGATGAGAAAATGACGATTGTGATTGAGTCGCACTCTACATGAGTGCGTGGATTGAAATGATAATCAATTGACGATTGTTAATGCGCGGGCAGGTCGCACTCTACATGAGTGCGTGGATTGAAATTTCTGTGGAAAAACTGGGACACTGTAAAAGAAAGTCGCACTCTACATGAGTGCGTGGATTGAAATTAAATCTAACGAGGATCGTAAAACGCAAGTGAAGGTCGCACTCTACATGAGTGCGTGGATTGAAATATAAAATAAACGAAGAAAGGAGGCGTTAGGATTTGGGTCGCACTCTACATGAGTGCGTGGATTGAAATAAGGCAAGCCGGTATTCAGACTCCATGCGGAGCGTCGCACTCTACATGAGTGCGTGGATTGAAATGACCATCATAGAACGCAAACTCGCTTGATCGTCGTCGCACTCTACATGAGTGCGTGGATTGAAATGTTAGGGCAAACGGATAGGGGCGCCGGCGGGTTCGGGTCGCACTCTACATGAGTGCGTGGATTGAAATACCAACGCACACGTAAAGCGCTACGGATTGAGGCGCGTCGCACTCTACATGAGTGCGTGGATTGAAATATACCCGTTGACTAGTGCGCTCATTAGTTCGTCAGAGTCGCACTCTACATGAGTGCGTGGATTGAAATAAAGCAGTTAAAAATGGCGCAGACATTTGAATATGTGTCGCACTCTACATGAGTGCGTGGATTGAAATAAGCGGTGAATTTGCGCCGTACGTCGCAGGTCTTGTCGCACTCTACATGAGTGCGTGGATTGAAATCAGCTATTCGCACTTTAATCGCTGAATACGAAAAGTCGCACTCTACATGAGTGCGTGGATTGAAATTCGAAAACAGCAGAGTTGATCGCTAATCATGTAAGTCGCACTCTACATGAGTGCGTGGATTGAAATTCTATTGATTTTTACCGATATGTTGACTCTCGCTGTCGCACTCTACATGAGTGCGTGGATTGAAATAAGGTAGTTAGAAACATTACCTAGAAAGAAGGTGACGTCGCACTCTACATGAGTGCGTGGATTGAAATTACATAACCATTCCCCATTTTTTCACGATCTTCTGTCGCACTCTACATGAGTGCGTGGATTGAAATTGGAGCTAAGTTACGTACTCAGTTAGGATTGACGTCGCACTCTACATGAGTGCGTGGATTGAAATTCTTTCAAAAGTACTTAATTCTTTCGCTGCTACTTGTCGCACTCTACATGAGTGCGTGGATTGAAATATACGAAATGGACTCAAAAAGGTCGTCTGTTTATGTCGCACTCTACATGAGTGCGTGGATTGAAATCTCTAGCTATTTGTTTATTTTTAACACGCCAATTGTCGCACTCTACATGAGTGCGTGGATTGAAATCATTCAAACAAAACACTATTAGGAGGAATTTTAGTCGCACTCTACATGAGTGCGTGGATTGAAATCGGAAAGCCGTGCAATTAACGTTTTGAGAACTGAGGTCGCACTCTACATGAGTGCGTGGATTGAAATTAAACATAAGACTTTCATAATCTGCCCCTTCGCGTCGCACTCTACATGAGTGCGTGGATTGAAATAAATCAATTTGTAGCGCTTCGTATGCTGCTACTAGTCGCACTCTACATGAGTGCGTGGATTGAAATCAGTGTTAGAAGCGATATTCGAAGTCATATTCAGCGTCGCACTCTACATGAGTGCGTGGATTGAAATTCCTCGTAATAGTTGTAGTAACTCATTTGTTTCGTCGCACTCTACATGAGTGCGTGGATTGAAATCTCTGGAACGGTACGCGCACAGACACGAATATACTGTCGCACTCTACATGAGTGCGTGGATTGAAATTTGCCGTTGATCATTTGAACGTATTTTCGGAATTCGTCGCACTCTACATGAGTGCGTGGATTGAAATCGTAATCCTGCGCTAACACACCCGCCCCAAAGGAAGGTCGCACTCTACATGAGTGCGTGGATTGAAATCTACATTTATAGGAGACGCGGAATCGTTATAAATCGTCGCACTCTACATGAGTGCGTGGATTGAAATATTTTTATCTACGGTTTACCCTCCCATTTTCCAACGTCGCACTCTACATGAGTGCGTGGATTGAAATCTCAAGCTTTTTAGACTTGTTTAAATTGAATTGAGTCGCACTCTACATGAGTGCGTGGATTGAAATATACTTAGGTTTTGGCCCCTGTATTTTATAGTCACGTCGCACTCTACATGAGTGCGTGGATTGAAATCTCACCATTAAACGGCAATTCTCTGTCACACCAAGTCGCACTCTACATGAGTGCGTGGATTGAAATCTCACCATTAAACGGCAATTCTCTGTCACACCAAGTCGCACTCTACATGAGTGCGTGGATTGAAATTCCCATTGAACTATGAATAACTATAGTATCCTCATTGTCGCACTCTACATGAGTGCGTGGATTGAAATCTTTATATATGTTGATCCAGTGGCAAGAACAGGGCGTCGCACTCTACATGAGTGCGTGGATTGAAATCTCACCATTAAACGGCAATTCTCTGTCACACCAAGTCGCACTCTACATGAGTGCGTGGATTGAAATTCCCATTGAACTATGAATAACTATAGTATCCTCATTGTCGCACTCTACATGAGTGCGTGGATTGAAATCTTTATATATGTTGATCCAGTGGCAAGAACAGGGCGTCGCACTCTACATGAGTGCGTGGATTGAAATTTGTTGCGAACAAGCAAACAGCTGGATACGGACTGTCGCACTCTACATGAGTGCGTGGATTGAAATTGTTGCCAGACAGCTTAAATACAGATCCGAACCCGTCGCACTCTACATGAGTGCGTGGATTGAAATGCTGTAGATGAAGTAGTTAGACGTCGTGATGCAGCGTCGCACTCTACATGAGTGCGTGGATTGAAATGAAAAGAACAGTTTTTTGAAGCTAGGAAGGTGGGTGTCGCACTCTACATGAGTGCGTGGATTGAAATAAAATCACTCGATACTCACAAAACTCCCGCAAGCGAGTCGCACTCTACATGAGTGCGTGGATTGAAATTATTCTTTATCTTTGGACTGAAAAAGGTGCTTGGTCGCACTCTACATGAGTGCGTGGATTGAAATCAGTTCCCATTTCCATATAAAATGCACCGATTTTTGTCGCACTCTACATGAGTGCGTGGATTGAAATACAACGAATAGAGAAATAATTTCACAAAATGAATGTCGCACTCTACATGAGTGCGTGGATTGAAATACAACCGCCGTTCGAGTTGGCAGCCGATTGGTGCGTCGCACTCTACATGAGTGCGTGGATTGAAATAAAGAAAGCTAAATTTTAAAACGTCAGGCATAGGTCGCACTCTACATGAGTGCGTGGATTGAAATTTTTTACCTCCTTGCTTACTGGATCGTTGGAACTGGTCGCACTCTACATGAGTGCGTGGATTGAAATTTCCACAAATAAAGAAGCGGATATTTACATGTAGTCGCACTCTACATGAGTGCGTGGATTGAAATCACTTGGGTCTGTCGTGCACGTCAAAGTACCAGGAAGTCGCACTCTACATGAGTGCGTGGATTGAAATCATACCATTTGCCGTACTCTCAATAACACCAATGTCGCACTCTACATGAGTGCGTGGATTGAAATCAACATCACTTTTTCCGCTTGTGACTTGCTCATAGGTCGCACTCTACATGAGTGCGTGGATTGAAATAGGATGGCAAGTTAGTGGAGGACCCGCATAATCGGTCGCACTCTACATGAGTGCGTGGATTGAAATCCCAAGCGATCGTTGGAATATAAGATTCTTTTCGTCGCACTCTACATGAGTGCGTGGATTGAAATTACTGGCATGCCACCATTAGAGCAATAGTTGCAGTCGCACTCTACATGAGTGCGTGGATTGAAATTACACAATATATTTCAGACTCTTCAGGTTTTTTACGTCGCACTCTACATGAGTGCGTGGATTGAAATTCGACATTGATGGGAACAATCTCTGAAATAAAACGTCGCACTCTACATGAGTGCGTGGATTGAAATAGCGAAAGATCGATCGGATTACAGAAGTGCCTAGTCGCACTCTACATGAGTGCGTGGATTGAAATTTGATGCAAATGTGGTATCCACTTCACCTTTAGAGTCGCACTCTACATGAGTGCGTGGATTGAAATGAGCGTCTACGCCCGCTGAACCGCCTAACTCTGCGTCGCACTCTACATGAGTGCGTGGATTGAAATTAGTGTGTATCCCGATAATAATACGCCAGAAAGGGTCGCACTCTACATGAGTGCGTGGATTGAAATCAAAATTTCAGGAAGAACAGGGAGACGCGACTTCGGTCGCACTCTACATGAGTGCGTGGATTGAAATTCGCCTTTTTCTGCTGCATCCCACATCTGCTTGAAGTCGCACTCTACATGAGTGCGTGGATTGAAATATCTGACCAACCGAATTTAGACAAATCAATCACAGTCGCACTCTACATGAGTGCGTGGATTGAAATGATGAAGAATATTTAAAAGCTGGATTTATTTTCGTCGCACTCTACATGAGTGCGTGGATTGAAATCGGTGGTCTTAAACAGTTTGCAACAGCAACAGAGCGTCGCACTCTACATGAGTGCGTGGATTGAAATTGTCATTCTCTCTAAATTAATTGCTGCATCTTTCAGTCGCACTCTACATGAGTGCGTGGATTGAAATTCTAGCATTATGACTCGCGGTCGAACCGTAGCAGCGTCGCACTCTACATGAGTGCGTGGATTGAAATACAATGATGCTCTGTTTCTGGATGATTCACCTGGTCGCACTCTACATGAGTGCGTGGATTGAAATAACTGTTACGAATGCTCCGATCGGTGCTCTTCCCTGTCGCACTCTACATGAGTGCGTGGATTGAAATTATTTTTGCACCAGCGGAATAACATTACCATCTTTGTCGCACTCTACATGAGTGCGTGGATTGAAATATTTGGATCATTAAAAAAGGTAGTAACAAATACGGTCGCACTCTACATGAGTGCGTGGATTGAAATGACTGTTACCGTTTTATCACGGGCATCAAACGTTAACGTCGCACTCTACATGAGTGCGTGGATTGAAATCCATGAAGATTTATTTGCGTCGGGAGGTAAGAACTGTCGCACTCTACATGAGTGCGTGGATTGAAATACATAAGGATTGCGATCTGGAACACAGTGATTCGTCGCACTCTACATGAGTGCGTGGATTGAAATTTCCCATAGGACGAACCCCTTTTCCTCCTGCATGTCGCACTCTACATGAGTGCGTGGATTGAAATTGTAAACAGTCCAGACTTCTTGGCCCATTCCGCGGTCGCACTCTACATGAGTGCGTGGATTGAAATAATTGGATCCGGCTATCTCTCCTAACTCTATTTTGTCGCACTCTACATGAGTGCGTGGATTGAAATAAAAGTCTGGCATTACACCGGACATTGTTGTCATGTCGCACTCTACATGAGTGCGTGGATTGAAATACAAAGAAGAATATTTTGAAGTTAAAGTTTGCTCGTCGCACTCTACATGAGTGCGTGGATTGAAATCATGCGCTAGTTAGCGCAACGGATGTAAAAGGAGTCGCACTCTACATGAGTGCGTGGATTGAAATACGGCACTTATCCACAAGGTGACTGCCCCTTGCTCGTCGCACTCTACATGAGTGCGTGGATTGAAATATGATATGTATGGATTAAGCAAGGGAAGGTAGATGTCGCACTCTACATGAGTGCGTGGATTGAAATTATAGCTTCAACCATTTCATTCGGGAATGTAACAGTCGCACTCTACATGAGTGCGTGGATTGAAATACCTAATTGTGGCACATCCGTGTTAGCTTTACTCGGTCGCACTCTACATGAGTGCGTGGATTGAAATCATAATCCTGCGCTAACACACCCGCCGCAAAGGAGTCGCACTCTACATGAGTGCGTGGATTGAAATACAACGATCAATCAAAGCTTCAGTATTCTCAATAGTCGCACTCTACATGAGTGCGTGGATTGAAATACCTCCTCTCAGGTCAAACATTATTTCCAAATATTGTCGCACTCTACATGAGTGCGTGGATTGAAATGAAAGTGGCGCAAGTGACAGCTTTGAACTAGACGTCGCACTCTACATGAGTGCGTGGATTGAAATCGGAAACGCAAACGGAACAACTTGTGGAACTATTGTCGCACTCTACATGAGTGCGTGGATTGAAATCCTTGGTTTGCTATGCCAAGCTATCGTATGCCAGGTCGCACTCTACATGAGTGCGTGGATTGAAATTTTCAAGATCATCGATGCCGTCAAATTCGAAATGTCGCACTCTACATGAGTGCGTGGATTGAAATCTCGTAGCTGTTATATCTGCGAAAGTTTGCATTGTCGCACTCTACATGAGTGCGTGGATTGAAATGACGCGCATTTTAAAGCGTACAGAGGGCAGAGGACGTCGCACTCTACATGAGTGCGTGGATTGAAATAGCTCAGGTTGGTAAGTCTGAAATTGTGCTAAATGTCGCACTCTACATGAGTGCGTGGATTGAAATGATTAGATAGTTACGTAAAGCTTCAGCCAAGTCAGGTCGCACTCTACATGAGTGCGTGGATTGAAATATCACTCATCACCATCTAGCTCAATCGCTTTTTGGTCGCACTCTACATGAGTGCGTGGATTGAAATTTTTCTTATGTTGAACAGCTCGTATCCGAAATGCGTCGCACTCTACATGAGTGCGTGGATTGAAATCGTTGAAGACTGGACGCATAAGGCAACACAAAGAAAGTCGCACTCTACATGAGTGCGTGGATTGAAATTTGGGAAAATGGTAAAATTGATTTGAAAGCTTATGTCGCACTCTACATGAGTGCGTGGATTGAAATGTAACTCCATCCACGATTATGCACTCGATCTCGGTCGCACTCTACATGAGTGCGTGGATTGAAATTACTATCTGGAACCAGACGTTTATACTTACATCGGTCGCACTCTACATGAGTGCGTGGATTGAAATTCCTGTTTCTTCGTCTTTTAGTACATCGTGCAACTGTCGCACTCTACATGAGTGCGTGGATTGAAATAAAAACGAAGGGAGAAATACAAATGGAAACTTTAACGTCGCACTCTACATGAGTGCGTGGATTGAAATTCTATCAAGAAGCGCTCCATCTTGGGAAGCCCCCTCGTCGCACTCTACATGAGTGCGTGGATTGAAATAATCCAGTGACGAAATTGTACGAAAAGGCATAGCGTCGCACTCTACATGAGTGCGTGGATTGAAATTAAAGAATGTGTTGACGAATATGAAATGCCAGCTGTCGCACTCTACATGAGTGCGTGGATTGAAATCTCCCGATTCATTTTTGATGCGCAATATGCGTCTACGTCGCACTCTACATGAGTGCGTGGATTGAAATGATACGATCGCACTACCAGTAGCAGATGATGACGTCGCACTCTACATGAGTGCGTGGATTGAAATTAAGCTATTTTGGACATAGTTACTTATTTTATCGTCGCACTCTACATGAGTGCGTGGATTGAAATCTTACTGTTTCATCTTCGATACTTACCAAGGCCTTGTCGCACTCTACATGAGTGCGTGGATTGAAATAAAGTTTTAAGGCATACTGGGAAGGTTTTGTTGAGTCGCACTCTACATGAGTGCGTGGATTGAAATGCTATAGTATCTGCTGATGGAAGAGTTGTTTATGTCGCACTCTACATGAGTGCGTGGATTGAAATATATCATACTTCAATACTTTATGACGATGGAATCGTCGCACTCTACATGAGTGCGTGGATTGAAATCTTATACATTAGTTTTTATACCTGTGTTATTACGTCGCACTCTACATGAGTGCGTGGATTGAAATTGCTTGATCTTGAAAACATCTGTCTCCATGCCCTGTCGCACTCTACATGAGTGCGTGGATTGAAATCACCTAGTGCATTTAATGCTTTTTCCGCTTCTGGTCGCACTCTACATGAGTGCGTGGATTGAAATTGATGGATGATGCCCATCGTCAGCAGCCCAATAGGACAGCATTAATGTAACAAGAGTTATTATGGTAATATATGGATAAAAAAATACTTCATCATGCGAATTAAAAAATCATGAGCATATTCTTATTGTTCTTTAAAGGAATTATCAACTGTTATTAAAAATATAGATAATCAAGTACAAATATGGACAAATACTCTAAAAAAACAGTTAGTCTTAAATTGGTTCTAGTCGTATCGTGATCATCTGATTCAATGATTTCGAAATCGGTATTCGCATTTCTTTACAGCATTCTCTCCATTGCTTAAGCCATTCATGATCAATGGCACTACGGATAAGGCTCCTTGTTTTCTCATCATCATAGATACTCTACAACTAATGTTAATTTATCCCAAACAACATCAATTATAGAGTATAATGAATGCAAGGTGGTGAGTAAATGAAGAAAGCCTATTTGATAGAGATTCAGCCGACAACCGAGCAGAAAACGAAAATACACCAAACGATCGGCGTTTGCCGATACGTGTACAATTTTTATCTGTCAAAGAACAAAGAAATATATGAAAAAGATGGATCGTTTATGAGCGGTTATGACTTCTCTAAGTGGTTGAATAACGTTCATACGCTCGAAAAAGATCAGTGGATTAAAGAGGTATCTTCTAAAGCAGTTAAACAATCGATTATGAATGCAGATAAGGCCTTTAGAAACTTCTTTGCGGGGAAAGCGAAATTTCCCCGGTTTAAAAAGAAAAAGAATCAAGATGTGAAATGCTATTTTCCAAAGAACAATAAAACGGATTGGACTGTGGAACGTCATCGAGTGAAGATCCCTACACTTGGCTGGATGCACTTGAAGGAATTTGGCTACATCCCTGAAGAGGCCATCGTAAAAAGCGGAACCGTCTCACAGAAAGCAGGAAGATATTACGTTTCGATTTTATGTGAAGTGGACTCTCAAGGGAAACAGCCTGCTGTTAAAAATGAAGGATTGGGCATTGATTTAGGAATTAGTACTTTCGCTGTATGTAGCAATGGTTCGGTATATAAAAACATCAACCGTTCTATACGAGTAAGAAAGCTAGAAAAGAAATTAACACGTGAACAGCGCTCTTTGTCACGAAAATATCAACATTTAAAAAAGAGAGGTGAAAAAGCTGTCGCTAAAAGAGCAAACATAAACAAAAACATTCTTAGAGTTCAAAAACTTCATACTCGATTGGCAAATATTCGCTTAGAGTATGTCAAGTCTATCGTGAGCCAAGTGGTGAAAACCAAGCCACGTTTCATCACGATAGAGGATTTGAATGTAAAAGGGATGATGAAGAATCGTCATTTATCGAAAGCGGTCGCTCAGCAATGTTTTTATACATTTAAAACTTGGCTCACAGCGAAATGTAAAGAATTACATATTGAGCTGAGACAAGTGGATCGGTTTTATCCATCTTCGAAATTATGCTCTTGTTGTGGAGAAAAAAGAGGGATTTAAAACTATCGGATCGTGTATACACATGCGAGCGCGGCCACAAGATGGATCGAGACTTCAATGCTTCTATCAATCTTTTACAAGCAAAAGAATACATCATTCTCACGTAAAGAGTGTGGTGTATGATAGGTGGGGCTACCCCCGAAATCACGCCTGTGGAGTGCTATATCAACCAGAGTAGCTCGCAGTGTAGCGAAATGGGGTACGAGGAAGCAGGAAAATTCTAAGGATAGACTTTTGTCTATGTTTTTAGTGGCAGTGCAATGATGAGAGTGTATAAGACTCGTATTGGTTGCATGGCAGTGTCCCTTCTTCTTGTGGCAGGTTGTGGTGATATGCAACAAAAAGAGGTTGGTGTATCGGGAACGGGTAAAGTAGATGATTCGTTTGAGGAACCTCTTGTCATTGAGACAACTGGAGACATTATTGTTGATATTAACGATGGAGATAATGATTTTGATCCGTTCAGAATGCTAAACGATTCGGATGTTTTCGAAGCGGTGCAAGGCATTCTTGACAGTGCCAATTGGGAAACAGCAGAAGTAAGTATGAGCCGATCTGCGGATTATCGTGTCGAAATTGTAGATAAGAGAGATAAGGAAAAGCCAAAAACAACTGTTTACTATCTTTGGACAAATCCGGAGCATAAAAATATTGAACTGGTAGATGATAATAATACACGGTACACTTTGATGAATAAGCCGGATTCAGAAAAGTTGTACAAATTTTTGACGGATAGAAACTTGTCAGACCATGTTGTCATTGAATAACCTTCATCCTAGCGCTCGTTTCAGACAGATTAGTAAAAGATAAGAGAATTGAATGATTACTTCTACGACTTTTCTGAAGTTATTAAAGAATGAAGGGAAGATGTACTTGAAAGAGAAGTTCTCGTTAATATTTTTCATATCAATCATTTTTTTCATATCAATAGTTCAAAGCGTGTCTGCCACTTCACCATTTGTTATAGGTGAAGAGAAGGCAGGTGGTTATAAATATATTGTAATAAAAGAACAGGATACATTCACTTGGGAAATTGGTCATCAAGAAAAAATATCTACCATTATAGAGAATCAGGATAATGAGGAAACATTGGAGCATTTCAGAATGGCTGTTAATGATATCAATATGAAAATATTTAAAATGATCATCTCTATAATATATATTTTGATTGTTGTTATAACTATACTGATTCTTTACAAGAAGAACAAACAAATGCTTAAAAGTGGTGGCGCCATTATTGCTATATTCGTAGGCGCTGGGTTATATATGATGCTCGTTACTTCTATCGATCTAAATGTTGCATTTCAAGATGCGAAATTTTATTATTTGTTACTGATGAATTAAGAATTGAGGCTGTCCAAAAAGGATGAACTTTGGGGCAGCTTCTTTCTTTTTTGATATAATTGATTTCCTATAAAACTCAGTATTTTCAACAACGATAATGAAGGAAGTGTTTTACATTTGATGAGTGATCGTGAATATCAAGTTAGGAAGGTCTCTTTGGAAAATATTGACCAAGTCATTAGCTTGCGTTTAGCCTTATTAAAAGAATTAGATGAAATCAAATCGGATCAAGAGGAACATCTGATTGTCACTGCTACGAGAGAGTATTTAGACAAAGCACTTGCTCATAATGAATTTATCTCTTACGTGGCTGAATCTGGTGAAGAAGGTTGACTTTCTCTCGCCAGTGCATTTTGTTTTGGTAATGTATTTAATACGTAGGGGTGCATTTTTTGTGCTATTAATCATGGGTATATTGACATGTGTCGGTTGGTTGTATATAATTTTAAGTGTAATAGAAAAAATTGTTATATTTCAAAAAATTGAATGATAAAGGCAAACTCATCGAAAGGTGAAGGCGCAAAACTATAGGGACTAAAGTCGTGAGATCATGTCAGCCAGTTGCCGATTTATCTTGATAAACAGTAGGCTAATCGGTATGAAATAGCCTATTTTTTATGGAGGTAAAGTGAAAAGGGTGCCTTTATAAAAGTAGATGAGGTCGCTCATAATAAAAGGGGCATTGTTAATGGGGTTTATTCACTTTTTACTAGGTTTCGTTTTAGGTATTGTCATTTTTAGAATATACTTAATATCCAAAATGGAGAGCTGGAAAGCGAAATTTGAAAATAAAAATCGGATATTTCAATTAGTGGAAAATTCAAAGGATGTTATTTATTATTACGAAGTAAAGCCAAAGTTCAAACATAGGTATACAAGTCCTTCGGTTGAATATTTTTTAGGCGAAGGAACGCTAGAGGAGCTCGATAATAACCCACAAGCCCCCTTTGAAATGATTCATCCAGATGATTACGAAATTATGCTTAACAAAGTAAGCAGTAACATTGATTACAGTAAACCAATCATTCAGCGACTTCAAGATAAGCAAGGGAATTATAAATGGTTTGAAGAGTATACGACCCCTATTTATGAAAATGGTGAATTAATAGCGGTTCAGGGAATTATGAGGAATATCGATGACAAAATAAAATTACAACAAAGTCTGGAATATAGAATTACTCATGATGCTTTGACCAATATTTATAATCGAGAATTTTTTGAACAGAGTATGGAGAAGTATAACAAGCATATAGATGCATCTGTCGGTATTCTCTTATGCGACTTGGACGATTTGAAATATTTGAATGATCATTATGGTCATAAAAAAGGTGATATTTTACTTCAAGAATTCGCCAAACTATTAAATCAATATTTTTCAGGAAATGCGATTGTTTCAAGGATTGGTGGAGATGAATTTGTTATTATTATCATAAATACGGACAAAACACATGTAGAATCTTTGTGTGAAAACCTTTCTCAAAAAATTAGTGAGTATAATAGAAGCAGTGAAGACTTAAAGATCAATATGTCGATGGGCCATGCTTTTAGTAAGCAGTCCATAGGAAAAATGGAAAGTCTATTTGCCGAAGCTGATAAAAAGATGTATCAAAATAAAAGAGAGAAGAAGGGCCAATATTTAATGCAAGCGAGTAGATGACGACAAAAAGTTCGGTCCATTTCATTATTATCTTAAAGTATATTAAAAATCCGACATGGACAAGTAGCCTATGTCGGATTTTTGCTTGGTATTGATGGTTAGAAGTAGTGGGAATAGCACATTAATCAAACTAATTATACAACTGAACTCACTATCTCCCATTCTTCCGCTCAATCTTCTCAATCACCTCATGCAACTCATCCGGCTTATGAAATTCAATCGGAGAAAAGCCTTTTTCAAACACAACCGAGTCCGCTTCCACTAATAAAACATAGCGATCACCTAATTTCGCCAAGTGAACGGATTCGCCAAAGTCCGAAAGCATGGCATTGACGCCCATGTGATCGAGCTTCATCTTCAGCTCCAACTCAGGCGTATGCTCAACCATGCGAGCGGAGGCTTCGACGACTTCATCGGTCGTAAAGCGTTCTTGCAGTTCTCGCTTCGGACTGTCTGCCCATACTTCCATTGCTTCTTCAAACTGTTGAAATTCTGGACTTTCCTCTTCTAGTTCTTCGATCGTGTATTCCCGCACCATATCGATGACTTGTGATTTGACGATTTCCGGCATTGATTGTTCGTAGCCGACGTATTTTAAGAAGTCCTCAAAATAGCGAGCGTGGGAGGCTTGATGGATTTTTAGTTCGCCTTCTTCGACCATGCCTTCTTCCGGCATGTATGGGTATTGGATCGACTTCATGTTTTTCGTGGTGATCGCTAGTTCGACATGTTGGATGAGCGAAGAAGCGTCCGTAATGGTCGCTACTTTTGGCTCGAAGTCGCATTTTAATAGGAAGACGAAGGCGTCATCGAAGTATTTTTTAATTTGCGCTTTAGCGACGATGAAGACACCGCCTCTAACTGCGCTTGTTTGTGTATAGAGTGTAGCGAATTGTTCGCTTGCTTCTTGGAATTCGAGTACCGAGTAGGCAGCACGTGCTTTGGCGAACAAGTTGTAGTTCGGATTAGACGTTAAATCATGTCCGGGTTCAGCGGTGAAGTAACCGATTTTTGTTGGGACTTGTTCGGCTTTCGGGTGCCGGTCGGCCTTTCGTTTAGCAATCTTGGTAAATTCGCCATCTAAGAAGTCTTTGAGTGGGTTGTTTTCGTACTCTTCTTCACCGAGCGTTTGATAATGCTGGGCACGCTTCACGGCATCGTCACCTTTGCCGTCCACATGAACGACAAAGAACGATAAATAATTGATTGTAAAATCCAATGAACATCACCTTTTTTAACTATTTTCTAACATGATTTCTCGTAATTGTTTGATCCCTTTTTCAAAATCTTCCATCGACGCGTAGCCGTAAGAGAGGCGGATAGCCTGAGTCGATTCTTCTGTATAAATGGTGCCAGGATTTAAAAGGATACCTTGTTGGTAGGCTTTTGTATATAGCTCTTTGTATGGGATTTTCACTTTTAATTTGAGCCATATTAAGAAGCCGCCTGATGGTACATCCCATTCTGCAAGATCGGACATATACTGATCAAGAATATGCAAGGCTGTTGCTCGGCGCTCCTTTAGCTGTTCGCGTACGAAAGATAGGTGGGTTTCGTAAAGGCCGCTCGAAATCCATTCCGCTGCTACTCTTTGAGATAAGGAGCTTGAACCATAGTCGGTTTGTTGTTTAATTTCAGCTAATCGATCAATGACTTGTTCTGACCCTGCAATCCAGCCGATGCGAAGGCCTGGACTTAATGTTTTGGACAGGCTACCTAAATAAAGCACATGACCATATGGATCTAATGATTTTAATGAAGAAGGTGGGGGTCCGTCAATCCAAAGCTCTCGATAAATATCATCTTCAATCACAGGTAATCGCAATTGTTCGCACACATCGAGTAATTCTTTTCGTCGTTGTTCGGTCATTAGGATGCCTGTCGGATTGTGAAAGCAAGGAATCGTGTAAACAATGGATCGTTCGCTTTCGTAATGCTTTTTAATGGCTGCTGCATGTAGCCCTTCCTGATCCATCGGCAGTCCACATAGCTTCATTCCAGCTGATTGAAATACTTGTAGAGAATACAAATAGGAAGGCTTCTCTAATAAAATAGTTGATCCTCTATGTAAGAGCCCAGCTGAAATCAATTGCAGTCCTTGTAAGGCGCCAGATACAATTAAAATAGAGGATGGAGACACTTCTGTCCCTTGTCGACTCATGTATTCACTAATGGCTTCTCTTAAAGGTAAAAATCCTTTCGGTTCCTCGTAGCCAAATGGTTCTAAATTATCTGCGAGTCGCATCATCACCTGTTGCATATGATCGGTAGGGAAGATGTCTTGTGCAAGTTCGCCTTTACTCAGTTGAATAAAATGATCTTCGTTTTCATTTGCCCCTTCTACACTAGAAGATGAGTGAGCTTTCAACCAATTAGAAGCGGTGGTTTCATTCCAATCAGCAGGGGGAGATGTAGCGAGTAGCGTCCAAGTGTTATTGACAACAATCGTTCCTTTACCCATTACTCCTTCTAGCAAACCGTCTGCTTTTAGTTCTTCAAGAGCTGTGACAATTGTGCTGCGGTTGACGCCGAATAGTTCAGCTAATTTGCGTTGACTCGGGATTTTGCTGCCAATTGGCCATTCGCCATTGAAAATATTTTCTTTTATATAATGGATTACTTTTTCATATTTTGCTTGATTTTGCATCATTGCTTATTTTCTACTCCCTATATTCATGCTTTGCCTATTATCGTTTATTATTATTATAAACGATAAATAGCAACGGTTCATGTGAAAAAGAAAAAGGTGTGATGGGATTTCGCAATTTAACGAAAATAAAGTGACTTTATTGGCGAGAATAGTTTATTATAGTAGTTAGAATTTTCGAGTCATGAAAGAAGGGCAGTTGATGTTTTTTTGTTAAAGAAATGGATTTTACCTGTAGCGATTTTACTAATTATTATATTTTTGCTCCCGTATTCGCTACCTTTTATACTTGCCTTAGTGACTGCTATTTTATTAGAGAACTCTGTAAAATGGTTTATGCTCCGGTTTAGATGGCAACGATTTCGAGCGGTTCTTGTGACTTTTATTTTGTATCTAGTGTTTATTGCTCTATTTGTATGGTTTGTTGTCAATCTCGTGATTGATCAAATCGTGACGTTAGCGCAAAAAGGTCCGTCATTTGTGACGAACTTTTATAAGGAATCATTGATTCAGTTCGTGGATCAGTTCCAGCATTACTTTAAGTCGTTACCACCAGATGTGATTCGATCATTTGAACAAACACTTGAAAACTCAATCGATTCTGTGACTCAAATGGCTCAATCGATACTTGAATGGTTATTTAGCTTAGCAACCGCTATACCGGGATTTTTAATAGAGTTTTTAGTATATTTAATCGCCGTCTTTTTGTTCAGTCTTGAACTCTCTCGATTGAAAGTAAAAACGGACCGGCATTTAAAGGACTCAACAAAAGAGAAATTATATTTAATTACCGGTCAATTAAATAAAGCAGGAGTTGGCTTTATTAAAGCGCAAATTTTCTTAAGCGCGGTCACTTTTTTAATGGCGTTTATCGGTTTATCTATTTTACAAGTACCGTATGCCGTGTTACTTTCGATATTAATCGTTTTCGTCGATGTGTTACCGATTTTAGGAACCGGGTCTGTACTTGTTCCATGGGCAGTGATTTCCTTTTTCCAAGAAAACCAATTCCTTGGCATTGGGCTCATTCTTTTGTTTATTGTAATTACAGTTGTGCGCCGTATTTTAGAACCGAAAGTCTTTTCATCCAACATGGGGATTTCTCCGTTAGCGGCTTTAATTAGTTTATTTGTCGGCTTTAAAATATTAGGGTTTATCGGCTTTTTCGTTGGACCAGCGATCGTCATTGTTTATGATACGCTACGAGAAGCGGGGATTTTAAAAAGTAGATGGAAAATTTAACGGTATCAGCCTTCTATTATAGAAGGCTGA
>NZ_KZ454941.1:2154940-2155890 GCF_002797375.1 Bacillus sp. FJAT-42315 | reverse complement strand
AAACGGACCGGCATTTAAAGGACTCAACAAAAGAGAAATTATATTTAATTACCGGTCAATTAAATAAAGCAGGAGTTGGCTTTATTAAAGCGCAAATTTTCTTAAGCGCGGTCACTTTTTTAATGGCGTTTATCGGTTTATCTATTTTACAAGTACCGTATGCCGTGTTACTTTCGATATTAATCGTTTTCGTCGATGTGTTACCGATTTTAGGAACCGGGTCTGTACTTGTTCCATGGGCAGTGATTTCCTTTTTCCAAGAAAACCAATTCCTTGGCATTGGGCTCATTCTTTTGTTTATTGTAATTACAGTTGTGCGCCGTATTTTAGAACCGAAAGTCTTTTCATCCAACATGGGGATTTCTCCGTTAGCGGCTTTAATTAGTTTATTTGTCGGCTTTAAAATATTAGGGTTTATCGGCTTTTTCGTTGGACCAGCGATCGTCATTGTTTATGATACGCTACGAGAAGCGGGGATTTTAAAAAGTAGATGGAAAATTTAACGGTATCAGCCTTCTATTATAGAAGGCTGATTTTTTTTATGGAAACAAGTGTAATATATGTTGTGTTGATACAGTAGTATGTAACAACATCATTTCAAAATATGAAAAAGAATGAAAATCATTCTTGACTAAAGTTGCTTTATGCTTTATTTTTTGTATATAGGCAACTTAATTAGTTCTGGGCATAAAACATTTCTTATGTTCATACATAGCATAGAAAAGAAAGGAGTTTTTTTTAGCTTAAAAGTTGCGTTCGGGCAAAAAACTGGCATGAAACAAAAAGGAGGATCATAAAATGAAAAAAATGTATGTCATGTTTACACTTATACTAGCGATGATGTTAACGGCTTGCTCGTCATCTAATAGTGAAGGGACAGCAAAAGAGGAGAAGGATCAATTAGTGGTCACGACAACGATTGCTCAAATTGCTGATATCGTTAAAAATGT
>NZ_KZ454941.1:2137848-2154930 GCF_002797375.1 Bacillus sp. FJAT-42315 | reverse complement strand
TTAGGGTTTATCGGCTTTTTCGTTGGACCAGCGATCGTCATTGTTTATGATACGCTACGAGAAGCGGGGATTTTAAAAAGTAGATGGAAAATTTAACGGTATCAGCCTTCTATTATAGAAGGCTGATTTTTTTTATGGAAACAAGTGTAATATATGTTGTGTTGATACAGTAGTATGTAACAACATCATTTCAAAATATGAAAAAGAATGAAAATCATTCTTGACTAAAGTTGCTTTATGCTTTATTTTTTGTATATAGGCAACTTAATTAGTTCTGGGCATAAAACATTTCTTATGTTCATACATAGCATAGAAAAGAAAGGAGTTTTTTTTAGCTTAAAAGTTGCGTTCGGGCAAAAAACTGGCATGAAACAAAAAGGAGGATCATAAAATGAAAAAAATGTATGTCATGTTTACACTTATACTAGCGATGATGTTAACGGCTTGCTCGTCATCTAATAGTGAAGGGACAGCAAAAGAGGAGAAGGATCAATTAGTGGTCACGACAACGATTGCTCAAATTGCTGATATCGTTAAAAATGTGGGGGGGGAGCATGTCCAAGTGGAAAGCTTGATGGGACCAGGAACGGACCCTCACTTGTATAAGGCTACTCAAGGAGATATCGAGAAATTAAGCAAAGCGGATATTATTTTTTATAATGGGCTTCATCTTGAAGGAAAAATGAATGATATTTTCGAAAAAATGAGAGAACAAAAGCCGACGTACGCGGTGGCAGAGAATATTCCGGACGAAAAATTAAAAGCCGATAGTCAAGACAAAACCGTCGTCGATCCACATGTGTGGTTTGATGCGTCGCTTTGGAAGGATGCAGTGGAACAAGTAGAAGCAGGATTAGTGAAAGCTGATCCAGATCATAAAGAAGTCTATGAAAAAAATGCCGATCAATACATGGCGATGCTTGATGAATTACATGCTTATGGAAAGGAACAAATGCAAACCATTCCAGAAGAAAGTCGAGTATTAGTCACGGCTCATGATGCGTTCGGTTATTTCGGATCGGCTTACGGGTTAGAAGTACTGGGCTTACAAGGATTGAGTACGGATTCTGAATATGGATTAAAAGATGTGCAGTCTCTTGTTGACATACTCGTTCAAAAAAAGATTAAAGCGGTGTTTATCGAAAGTTCGATTTCAGATCGTTCCATTAATGCTGTCGTTGAAGGTGCAAAAAAGAAGGGACACACGGTAGAAATTGGTGGAGAGTTATTCTCTGACGCCATGGGCGAAGAAGGAACGCCTGAAGGAACATACGAGGGGATGTTTAAGCACAATATTGATACAGTTGTCTCTTCATTAAAATAAGGAAACGGGGGTAACATAATGAATCCTTTACAAGTCGACCAACTGACGGTCGCTTATCAAAAGAAGCCCGTCTTGCGAGATGTGAGCTTTAAAGTGCCTGAAGGAAAACTAATCGGGATTATTGGGCCGAATGGAGCCGGAAAGTCAACGCTCATTAAAGCGATTTTAGGACTGATTCCAAAGGCTTCCGGAGAGGTTCATATTTATGATCAACCATATAAAAAGCAAAGAAAGCTCGTCGGATATGTTCCCCAACGAGGGTCCGTTGATTGGGACTTTCCAACGAACGCCATCGATGTTGTCTTGATGGGAAGATACGGACATATCGGTTGGGTGAAACGTCCGAGAAAAGAAGATATTGAGTTTGCTTATAGTTGTCTTGAGAAGGTGGGCATGAAGGAATTTGCCAATCGACAAATTAGTCAATTGTCTGGAGGACAACAACAGCGGGTATTTTTAGCGCGTGCGCTCGCTCAAGATGCCACAATCTATTTCATGGATGAACCATTCGTTGGTGTCGATGCAGCGACTGAAAAAGCCATTATCTCGTTATTGAATGAATTAAAAGCGAAAGGGAAAACGGTCCTCGTTGTTCATCATGACTTACAGACGGTGAAAGAATATTTTGACTGGGTGATGCTTTTGAATGTGAGTTTAATAGATGTGGGCCCAGCAGATGAAGTATTTACTATCAATAATCTTCAAAAAACATATGGCGGACGCCTCGCCTTTTTAGAAAAAGGCAATGTCGTCGCTGCCGGATTAACGAGGGAAGAGTGATATGGAACAGTGGATCATGATGCTTCAAGACGCAAATACTCAATGGGTATTATTGGGTTCTCTATTGCTTGGGGCAGCTAGTGGGGTGCTTGGAAGCTTTGCCCTGCTTAGAAAACAAAGCTTAATCGGGGATGCGATGGCACACGCGGCACTACCTGGTGTTTGTCTTGCCTTTTTGATCACAGGAGAGAAGTCGCTTCCTTGGCTATTGTTAGGAGCGACGATGACAGGGTTGTTAGCTACGTATTGCATTCAAGCGATTACGAAACATTCTCGAGTAAAAATGGATACAGCGATTGGTTTAGTATTATCTGTGTTCTTTGGCTTTGGAATCGTGTTATTAACAAAAGCGGCACAAACTACTTCTGGTAATAAGAGTGGTTTGGATGATTTTATTTTCGGGCAAGCAGCATCGATGGTTGGAGCCGATGTGAAGATCATTGCAGGTGTTTCTGCTGTGTTGCTTTTGCTAATCTTCTTATTCTTTAAAGAATTTAAGGTGTTGACTTTTGATCCTGATTTTGCGCAAGGAATTGGCTTTCCGTCTAAAACATTAAATTTATTGTTGATGACGCTAATCACAGGAGCTGTTGTGATTGGGATTCAAGCAGTGGGTGTCGTTTTGATGGCGGCGATGCTCATCACACCAGCAATTTCTGCTAGATATTGGACGGAGGATCTAGGACGAATGGTCATTATTGCAGGTGTAATCGGTGCTTTTTCAGGAGTTAGTGGAACATTGATGAGTACAGTGGCGGAAGGCTTGCCGACAGGTCCATTAATTGTGTTAGCCGCTACCTTTATCTTCGTTATTTCATTATTATTTTCTCCGAAGCGAGGCTTGTTAATGAAGTTATTCAAGCTATACCGATTACGGAAATCCGTTGCTCGCGAGCAAAGGTTAAATCCTCTTGTGAAGCCAGCTAGAGAGGGGGATTAACAGGATGAGTTATGAAGCTTGGATTGTTCTTACTGGCGCTCTAGTAGGAGTCACTTGTGGAGTCACGGGTTGCTTTTTAATTTTAAGACGAATGGCGATGTTAGCGGATGCCATTAGTCATACAGTCTTGCTTGGGATTGTGCTCGCTTTTTTAATTAGTCATAGCTTAGATGGGATTTATATGTTTATTGGAGCGGCCATTGTTGGACTGTTGACAGCGTTTTTTGTTCAGCTATTGAACTCAGGTGGTGTTCAGTCGGATGCGGCGATCGGTGTTGTTTTTACTTCTTTGTTCGCAATTGGCGTAATATTGATCTCATTGTTGGCAGGAAACATTCATCTGGATGTAGATCATGCATTAATGGGCGAAATTACGTTTATTCCTTGGGATACCGTTGAATGGTTTGGTTTGACGGGTGTTCCTAAAGCCGTTTGGATGCTTGGGACGGTTCTAGTATTAAATGTAACGATCATTACCTTGTTTTATAAAGAGCTAAAAATCAGTTCTTTCGATCCAGCATTAGCAGCTGCGATTGGTATACCAGTTCTTTTCATTCATTATTTATTAATGGGGATGGTTTCAGTTACCACTGTTGCTTCTTTTGATAGCGTTGGAGCGATTTTAGTCGTTGCGATGTTAATTGTTCCAGGAGCGACCGCTTATTTATTAACCGATAAATTAAGCGTGATGCTCATTTTAAGCGGTGCGATCGGTGTAGTAGCGGCCGTTAGCGGTTACTATGCTGCGACGCTTTTAAATGTTTCTATTTCTGGAGCAATGGCGACAGTGTTGGGCTTGATCTTTGCGATCGTCTTTGTCTTATCCCCAAGCCATGGTCTTCTATCAAAATGGATGATGAAAAAGAAGTATATTCAATCAAAGAAACAGCTCCAACAGTCATAACAAAAAGCCAGGATGCCCCTGGCTTTTTGTTATGATCATTAAACGGTTTCTGCCTTCTTTATAAAGTCTTCTTGCTCATAATAGGCATGTTTCACTAAAATATTCGGTCCGAGACATTGGACACTTGGGCAGTGACAATTTAATTGAGAAGCGAGGGCGGAGTTCATCCAAGTTTGATACGCTTCCTGCAACGTATTCGTTTGAATATTCCCAAGTGGAGGAGCATCTCCAAAATCTGTTACAATAATATCTCCATTAAAAATATTAATATTGAGTCTAGAACGTCCGTCTGGGTCATTTCTCACTGTGACCATATGTTCATTTCGCAGCCGTTTTAATAATATTTGGTCCTCTTCATCTTGGCTGCATGAATAAAACGGAAGTGTCCCGAACAGCATCCAAATGTTTGGGTCGCGAACATCAAGTAAATGATGAATCGCTTCACGCATCTCTTGTAAAGAAAGGGATTCTAATGCACTAGCAAAATCACTAGGGTACATCGGATGAACCTCATGTCGAGAACAGCCCATTTCGTCGATGATTTGGCGATGAATTTTCTCTAAATAGGGAAGGGTTTTTTTATTTAACATCGTTTCCGCTGAGACCATAACACCCATTTTTGACAGTGCTTTGCTATTATCGATCATTCTTTGGAAAAGAGCTTCTCGCTGGGCAATCGTCGGTTTTCGTTCCATGTTTGCGAACCCGGTTTCTACAAACTCTTCTATCGTTCCCCAGTTATGTGAAATGTGTAACACATCTAAATAAGGGGCAATTTCTTCATAGCGAGACAATTCAATCGTTAAGTTTGAATTGATTTGCGTGTATACATCGCGTTCATGGGCATATTTTAACAGTGGTAGGACGTAGTTACGAATGGAAGATTTAGACAGCATCGGTTCGCCACCTGTAATGCTAAGTGCTCGCAAGTCCGGAACTTCCTCTAGTCTGCGAATGAGTAGATCAAGCGGCAAGGATTCGGGATCTTTTGTTTGTAATGTATAGCCAACCGCACAATGCTCACAACGCATATTACATAATGTCGTTGTCGTAAACTCAACATTTGATAACCTCATGTGACCTGCTGTTTGGATATCTAAATAAGATTCCCATGGGTCAAATTGTGGATGGATCACTTGTTTCATTGTAAAACCTCTTTTCTATAGACATTAATATTATACCTCTTTTCGAAAAGAAATGGCTAGGGAAAAAACGGATTTAAGCAAGCCATTTCTTCGTTTTTATTTGATAAAATGTTACATTTATAGTATCAATCTTGAGACCTATTTTTCTATTTTTTAGTGTCTTTTCTTTGGAAACAATTTCACGTGTGATACAATGTAGGCGTGTTAACTAGTAGTTGGAGGGAGAGATACATATGAAAAAAATGACAACTGTCATGGGAGCTGTGTTATTAGCTGGTGGCGTGTTAGCTGCGTGCTCGGATGCGGATACGACGAAAAGCGAAGAGACTCCTGAAAATCAAGAGGTAAAACAAGCAGCGGATCCAGCGGTAGAATCTGAACAAAATACAGAGAACGAAACGCCTGAGTCTGTAGAGGAAGATACAGAAAGCGAAGCGGCAGTGGAAGAAGTAGAGGCTAAAGGCATTTACAACGGCATGGCTGATGTTCATACGGTTGAAATTAATGTAGATGGGGAAGATCGTGCCTTTCAAATCAACCCTGAGGGCGAAGAAGTGAAGAAATTTGACGCGTTAGAAGAAGGGTCAGAAGTGACGTTTGTTTATAAAACAGAAGGCGAACAGATGACGATCACGCAAGTCAAAGCGGTAGAGCCTAAGCAAGCAGTTGAAAATGAAACAGAAGAAGAAGGTACAGAAAACGAAGCGGCAGTGGACGAAGTAGAGGCAACAGGTATTTATAATGGCATGGCTGACCTTCATACAGTAGAACTTAATGTAGATGGGGAAGATCGGGCGTTTCAAATCAATCCTGAGGGTGAAGAAGTGAAGAAATTTGACGCGTTAGAAGAAGGATCAGAAGTGACGTTTGTTTATAAAACAGAAGGCGAACAGATGACGATTACGCAAGTAAAATAAGTAAAAAACCGGAACGAAAGAGAGAAATTTATCTTTCGTTCCGGTTTTTTTATTCGAATCGCTCAATGATTTCTGTTAAAGACTTAGAGATTTCTTGAAGTTCTGTACTCATTTTTGCAAGGCTCTCCATCGCTTTTATTTGCTGCTCGGTGGATGCGGCTACTTCGATTGTCTTATTTCTTGATTTATTTGCATAGTCCGTTACTTGTTCTAATGAAGCCAAAATTTCTTCTGAACCGGCAGACATTTCTTCTGTGACCGCAGAAGTCTCTTGTACCTCATCATTGACAGAACTTACGGATTGATAGATTTCTTGAAGCATTTCACCAATTTGTTGGACAGCGTGGGCACCATTTGTCACTTTTGTAGAAGTGGATGCCATATCGGTTCTTACTCCGTTTGTTACTTCTGAAAAGCTCTCAATAAGTACTCGGATTTCTTCAGCTGATTGTTTTGATTGTTCAGCAAGGTGACGAACTTCATCAGCCACAACCGCAAAACCTTTTCCGTATTCGCCAGCTCTAGCTGCCTCAATCGCCGCGTTTAAGGCTAATAAATTCGTTTGTTCGGCTATGCCAGTCATGACGTTTGTAATATCTTGAATTTGCTGATATTTCGCCGTTAAATCTTCTACTTTATCTCCTGTTTGGAGTACGAGAGCTTTTACATCTTGAATTTGGTTAACGACCTGCAATGATTCTTTATGGCAATTCTGAACGAATTCAGTCACACCACTAGAGGTTTCAGCCATCGTTGTAGCGGAATCAGCAATTTTTTGAACGCCGAGAGACATTTCTTCCATTGCTCGAACGGCTTCCTCGTTATTTTGGACAGATCGAGAACTTCCGGATGCTACCTCGTCCATGCTTTGATTAATTGCATGATTCGCTTCTTGTGTTTCCTCCACTGTATTAAAAAGTTTGTTCGATGAAACTTGTAGATGGCTTGCTTGGCTACTTATTCTCGATAAAATAGCGCTCAGTTGCTCAATAGAAGCTGAAAATGAACGAACAAGAGAAGAGATTTCATCTTTTTTGTTCGTGCGAATGGTAGCAATTTTTTGATTGGCGACGCTCCAGCGACCATCAGCAAATTCCTTTAATGCCTGACTAACAGTACTAAGAGGTGCTAACGTTCTTTTTACATAAAAATACAATATTGCACATACCACAATAATGAGAAGTAAAAAGATGATCCCAAATATCGGGATAGATGATTTCAGTAATTCAGATTGAATAGAAACGACACTATCTGCTGCGATATCGACTCCTAATATACCGACTATTTCTCCGCTGCTATCTTTGATTGGAGCAAAAGCAGATAAATATCTTCCGTACTGTGGATCATTAATAATTTTTGTACTTGCTGTTTTGCCTTCCAATACAGGCTTTACATCATCATAAGTGGTGCCTGTAGTCTCTTGGCCGATTGTTGCACCATCTTCGGAGTCTTTAGGATAACCATCCATCATGATTTGGACAGACTTTTCGTCTGCTTGTAATGTATATATGTATAGAACGCCTGTACTTGCTAATGTTTCAATTAACTGATCCTTTACTTCGAAATACGATTCATTTTCTTCTGGTTTTTCAATAAAACGGCCATAAGTATCTCCATTTAGCCGCTCCGCTATATGCTTTGCGGTTGCTGTTCCTTGAATGCCGATTGTTTTTTCCACTGTGCCATAAGAACTACGAATAAGTAAAAATACCACCGATAGAAAGACCACAGCCATAACGGCCATAAAAATGAGAGTGATCCTTGTACTAATCAATTTGTTCCGCAAGAAATCCACTTCCTTTTAGTAGTTGTTTTTCTTTATATCGGAAGAAAGTGAGTATTCTTTATATTTGTTATTTAGAGAAAATGACAAATTTATAAAAATATAGATAAATAAAAAAGGAGAACCAAATGATGGTCCTCCTCTGTAGTAGTTGCCTCTCTTTTTGTTAAGCACGAGTTTGTCCATGTCCCTTTACTAATGATTTAGTAGTTGTAATGGCTTTAAGTCCCATTGGCCCGCGAGCATGAAGCTTTTGTGTACTAATTCCAATTTCAGCACCAAGCCCGAATTGCTCACCGTCTGTGAAGCGAGTAGAGGCGTTATGATAAAGAACAGCTGCATCAATGGCTCGGAAAAACCAATTGACGTTTTCCTTTGTTTCTGAAACGATAGCCTCGGAATGTTTTGTGCCAAACATATTGATATGAGCGACAGCTTCTTTCACATTCGCTACCGTTTTTACAGCGATAATAGGTGCTAAGTATTCAGTACTCCAGTCTTCATCCGTTGCTTCCTTCACAAAAGCAAATTCGTTTGCTAACACTTGATCTCCTCGGAGTTCTACACCTTGATTGTGTAAAGCATGCAAAATAGCCGATCGATGAGGCCAGTCGTGATGGATTAGTAATGTTTCTGCTGCATTACAAACAGATGGTCGATGGGTCTTGGCATTGACAGCAATGTCGATGGACATTTGTTCTTGGGCGCTTTCATCGATAAATACGTGGCAATTTCCGACTCCAGTTTCAAGTACGGGAACTGTGGCTTGACGAATGACCGTTTGAATAAGTCCAGCACCACCACGTGGAATTAATACGTCTAAGTATTCATTTAACTGAAACATTTTAGAAGCTGTTTCCCGACTCGTATCTTCTAATAGTTGGAGAGCGTCCGTTGGAATAGGGGACTGCTGCAATGCTGTCTTCATCACTTCCACTAGCGCTTGATTAGAATGAGTGGCGGAAGAACTACCTCGTAATAGCACGGCATTTCCTGCTTTTAAGCATAAAGCGGCAGCATCTACGGTCACATTCGGACGAGCTTCATAGACCATACCGATCACGCCAAGCGGCACACGAATGGTTTCAACTTTTAAGCCGTTATCAAGTGTCCATTCATCTGTCACTTCGCCAACTGGATCTTTTAATTGAATCAGTTGGCGGACACCATCAGCGATTTGCTGAATGCGCTCCTCAGTCAGCTGCAAGCGATCTAAAATGTTAGGAGAGAAACCTGCTTTAGCTCCGTTTTCCATATCCTTCGCATTTTCTTGCAAAATAAAGTCGGATTGTTGCACAAGGGCATCAGCGATTTTTTCTAAGCCTTGATTTTTTTCATTTTCAGAAAGTAGACTCATTTGAAAAGAGGCTGCCTTTAATAGTTTCGCTTTTTCAATTAATTCACTCATGTTTTTATTCTCCCATCTATTATTTAATAAAGTTCGTAGTGACCCAATTGTCGCGGTGAATGACTTCGGCCCGTTCATTAATCGAGTACACTTTTGCTTCTGAACTGGAGAGGCCTTTTATTTTTTCGAGATCCACAGAGGAATAGAACACTTGCCCTCTGCCGATCACCTCTCGTTTTTGATTGATGACATCGACCACATCCATTGGATCAAAGACACCTTCTACTGAGATCACGCCGGCAGGAAGCAAGCTTTTTCCTTTTGATAAAATAGCTATTTCAGCTCCTTCATCAATCATTACATTTCCGGAAGCTTTTGCGTGATGAGCAATCCATTGTTTTTTCATTTGCATATGAGATTTAAAAGGGGACCCGATATACGTTCCATTTCCTTTTCCAGCCAGTGTATCTAGTAATTTATCTGTCCCTTTCCCAGTACCGACAAATACAGGGACGCCGAGAGATAACGCTTTTTCAGCGGCAATTAGCTTGGATTTCATCCCACCAGTTCCAACTGATGAGCCACTGTCACCTGCGTAACTAAGCATTTCTTCGGTAACTTCAGGAATAAAGTGAAATCGCTTCGCTTCAGGATTTGTTTTAGGGTTACTGTCATACAATCCGTCAATATCCGTTAAAATAATTAGGGCATCGGCTTGAACAAAGCCGCTCACTAAGGCAGAGAGCATATCGTTATCTCCGTACGTCAGCTCTTCAATCGAAATGCAATCATTCTCGTTAATAATCGGGATCGCACCGGCTCTTAATAGCTCTGACATCGCCGTATAAAAATTTTGAAAGCGTCCGCGATTGTAAAAGTCTTCTCGAGTTAAGAGCATTTGTGCGACCGCTAGATGGAAAGGGGCAAACAGCGAAATATACTTTTGAATGAGCAGACTTTGCCCTACCGCGGCGGATGCTTGTTTGGCAGCGACTGTTTTTGGCTTTGATGTATAGCCTAATGATTGAAATCCTGCCGCTACAGCACCAGAAGAAACGATGATGACTTCATGGCCTTTTTGCTTCATTTTGGCAATCGCCTGAACGTGATCCCATACTTTTTCCTCGACAATATTTCCTTGTTCATCCGTTAATGAACTGCTTCCAATTTTCACAACTACTCGGTATTTTTTCACAGCAAATCATCCTTTTATCAAATTAAAAAAAGCATGCCCCTCCTATCCATAAAAGGACGAAGGGCATGCTAATCCGCGGTACCACCTTTTTTGGCGCAAATGCGCCCGCTCAATCCCGTAACGAGGGAGACGGCTTATGTTTCCATAAGCGATATTACAAAGGGCAGGTTCAACTGCTTCCTGTGAGGAGCCTTACAGCCAGTGGACTCCATTCTCTGACACACTTCACAAATTTACTAATCCCTTTATCGTTCAATTATTCATAATTATTACAATTATCTATATATATTCTGATTTGTCAAGAGTAAATAAGCTAAATATTTTTCAAGTGGACGGGTTGGCTTTTAATTAAGTCGAGAAAATGCTTTAAAATTCTTGCCGTTAACCCCCAAATAATTTTGTCTTCATAAAGATAAAAATACTCATCCATTTTTCGTGTCTGCCAATTGTAGTTTTCTCCTCCAACGATTAAATCAAAGGGAAAGTCTTCTTCTGGTTCTACTTTAAAATGAATGTCATATTTTTTCGGACAGTAGTTAAGTAAATAATCAAGCGGCACAGTAAATATTTGTTCTACTTCATCACGGTTCGGCTGTAATTTGTCTTCCGATGGTAAAGAGCCTACGAATGGATAAATGATCATGCCAAACGGAGAGAGGATAAAGTTCAGTGGGAAGGTTTGTGTAATATCCGATTGTTGAATGCCTAGTTCTTCCGATGTTTCACGAATGGCCGTATGAAGTTCATTTTCATCGAATTCCTCAATTCTCCCACCTGGAAAACAGACTTCCCCTGGCTGTTTCCTCATTTGAAGGGAGCGAACTTGAAACAATATATGAATCTCGTCTTCTTTTTCTATTAGCGGAAGTAGGATAGCATATTTGGAGAAATGTTCATGCCCTAATATAGCTGGGGTTCGATCGCAGAATTGATGAAATAATTGATCTCTTCTCATAAACTCCCTCTTTTCTTTAAGCATTTTTTCTATTATAAAGCAATGACGGGTATTTGTGAAAATTTGAATGCGAAATTTGTACTTTTGACAATTAATTCTACAAAGTGTATAGTGTGTATTGTTAATATACACACTGAAAGAAAGGTACTCATAAAATGATGAAAGTGTTGATTTCCAATTCGTCTGATAAACCTCTATATCAGCAGATTAAAGAACAAATTAAAGATGCGATTTTCAAAGGCGAACTGGAGGAAGGGGCTGCAATGCCGTCGATTCGTAATTTTGCCAATGATATTCAGGTAAGTGTTCTAACTATTCGCAGAGTCTATGATGAACTGGAACAAGAGGGATTTATTACAAGGCAAGTGGGGATTGGTACGTTTGTGTCTACTGGCAATATTGAGTTGTTGAGAGATTCGAAAAGAAGATTAGTAGAGCAGAAAATGTCTGATATGATTCAAACAGCGAAGGAACTCGAGATATCTAAAGAGGAGCTATTACAAATGATGGATATACTGTTCGAGGAGGGGAAATAGTGAAGAAAGTTTTAGAAGTTTCTAATCTTAACAAGAAGTATCCTAATTTTTCATTATCAAATGTAAATTTCTCGATATTTGAAGATTGTATTACAGGGTTTATTGGAACAAACGGGTCGGGGAAAACGACGACACTTCGTACCATTCTTGGTCTCACCCAAAAAGATTCAGGTGAGATCAAGCTTTTGGGTCAAAATATAGAACAACATGGAGATCAATTAAGAAATCGGTTAGGCATTGTCTTTGATGATGGCTGTTTCTATGAGGAACTCTCGATGCACGAAATGAAAACGATCATTGCACCTGCGTATTCAAATTGGGATGATTCTGTATACCACAAATATATGGAGATCTTTTCTTTAAATCCTAAACAAGTCATCGCTACATTATCGAAAGGCATGAAAATCAAATTTGCTTTAACTATGGCTCTTTCACATCATGCTGATTTGCTCATCATGGACGAGCCAACAAGCGGTCTAGACCCTTTAGTCCGAAGTCAGCTTATTGATATATTAAATGACTATATGAAACAGGGAGGAAAAGCTGTTTTTTACTCTACTCATATCACTTCTGATTTGGAAAAAGCAGCAGATATGTTGATTATGATTCATAATGGTCAAATTATTTTCCAAAAAGATAAGGATGCTTTACAAGATGAATTTTTTGTCGTGAAGGGGGATAGTCGGACGTTAACAGATGAGCTTGCACCGCTGTTTTTAAAAATCGAAAAAATGAATTTTGGATTTAAAGGGGTGACGAATCAATTAACGGAAGTGCGGAGAAAGATGCCGGATATTCTAGTTGAAAGGCCGACGATTGAAGATATTATGTTAGCTTATGTAGAGAAAGGAAAATAATCTATGTTATTTCATTTAGTGAAAAAAGATATATTAATTATTAAAAAATTTGTATTGATTATGTTAATGGTAGCAGCCATTATTCCTTTATTTATTATGTGGAAAATACCTGAAATGAGTGAAGCGATTGTTTTTTTGTTTGTCGTCATATTTACAGAATTGATCTTAGTACAATATGTATCGCAAAAGGAGCAACAATATCCGAAAGCGTCTGCATTACTATGCTCTACGCCGTATCCACGTAAAAAATTGGTGCAGGCAAAGTATGTTTTCTTCTTATTGATTTTTGCTTACTGTTACATCATTTATTCTTTAGAAGTTTTCCTTATTTTACATATCGATTATCTAAATCTTAATGAAATTTTGGGCGTTTTTAATTTCATTGCGCTTTGTTTTAGCATCTACATGCCGGTCCAATATAAATTTGGTTTTGAAAAAACAAAGTTTATATTTTTACTCACTTTAATGATCACGCCATTTATGTTGCCATCTATTATCAATAAATTAAGTGCAAATGAAACTTCATTTTGGACGACGATCCCGTTGTCTGTCCAAGTTTCCTTACTCCTCATTTTTGGGGTGATGGTGTTATTCATTTCAATGCAAGCCTCTATCAAAATCTATGAGAAGCAGGATTTAATATAATTAAAAATGTGAAAGGAACGAGTGATATGCCGGAATTACCACAATGGGTTGTCATCATATGTATTCTATTTCCGATCGTATATTTAAGCTGGAATTACAAGAGAAAAAAATAAGAAGATTGTATTTCGCATGAGTGTTATTCCAATCGATGGGGAAGTCCCACCGATTGGAATTTTATTAGAAAATCACCATAGTGTACTATCGGAATAACTGCATTTTTGACACACTCGAACAAATGTTTGTCTCTCGAAGCGATGGTCACAGTTTTGTTGTAGGGAAGAAAGTTCTTTTTTCAATTTCTCAAGGCTTTTTTCTAATGTCACAATTTCGCCTTTTAGCTTTCTTACTTTTTCGATTCTCATTGATAAATCTCCGCACCTGATTGCCGGAATTCATCGGCTTTTTCTTTTAACCCTTTTTCCACTTCCATTTCGCGGATGTTATGGGAGATTTTCATGCTACAAAATTTCGGGCCACACATCGAGCAAAAGTGGGCTGTTTTCGCTCCTTCTGCTGGAAGGGTTTCATCATGATATTCAAGTGCTCGTTCAGGGTCAAGTGCAAGGTTAAATTGATCGTGCCAGCGGAATTCAAATCGAGCTTTAGAAAGGGCATCGTCACGCAAGGAAGCTCGTGGATGACCTTTTGCTAGATCGGCTGCATGGGCAGCGATTTTATAGGCAATGACTCCTTCACGCACATCTTCTTTATTTGGAAGCCCTAAATGTTCTTTTGGTGTGACATAACAAAGCATCGCCGTACCATAGGAAGCAATCATCGCTGCTCCGATGGCAGAGGTAATATGATCATACCCCGGGGCAATATCGGTTGTTAATGGACCAAGTGTATAAAAGGGAGCCTCCATGCACATCTCTAATTGCTTATCCATGTTTTCTTTAATTTTATGCATAGGCACATGCCCAGGCCCCTCAATCATCACTTGTACATCATGTTTCCATGCGATTTTCGTTAATTCTCCTAACGTTTCTAGTTCCGCAAATTGCGCTTCATCATTAGCATCAGCAATCGAGCCAGGACGCAGTCCGTCTCCTAGTGAAAAGGCGACGTCATACGTTTTCATAATTTCACAGATTTCTTCAAAATGAGTATATAAAAAATTTTCTTGATGGTGAGCGAGACACCATTGAGCCATAATCGAACCTCCACGCGAAACGATACCTGTCGTTCGTTTGGCTGTCAGCGGAATGTATGGAAGACGAACACCGGCATGAATCGTAAAATAATCAACGCCTTGTTCGGCTTGCTCAATCAACGTATCGCGGAACATTTCCCAATTTAAGTCTTCGGCGACGCCATTCACTTTTTCTAGCGCCTGATAGATCGGAACGGTGCCAACAGGAACGGGACAATTGCGAATGATCCATTCTCTTGTCGTGTGAATATTTTTTCCAGTCGAAAGGTCCATCATCGTATCGGCACCCCAGCGAATCGCCCATGTCATTTTTTCGACTTCTTCATAAATCGAAGAAGTAACGGCTGAATTTCCGATATTGGCATTAATTTTCACATGAAAGGCGCGGCCGATAATCATCGGTTCGCTTTCAGGATGGTTAATGTTAGCAGGAATAATCGCCCGACCTTCTGCCACTTCTTTGCGAACAAATTCAGCATCCATACCTTCTCTTATAGCGATAAATTCCATTTCCGGCGTAATGATTCCTTGACGAGCATAATGAAGCTGGGTCACGTTTTTTCCTTTCTTGGCCTTTAAAGGTTGTCTTTTTAAACCTTGGAAAACGAGATCCTCATTGGCTGTTGTCTTTTTATACCCATTGTCTTCAGGGCGGATCGTACGACCTGTATATTCTTCTATGTCAGCACGCTCATGGATCCATTGATGACGAACGGTTGGCAGTCCTTTTTCGATCTCAATGCCTACTTGATCATCTGTATAATAGCCGCTCGTATCGTATACAAGAAGAGGAGCGTTTGGTTCTTCATGTGATGAGGTCATTGTAGGAGACAATTCAATTTCGCGAAAAGGCACTTTTATATCTGCTCTAGTACCCTCTACATATACTTTTTTACTTTTTGGAAAATTACGGACTAAATTCAATTTTGCATCTGGTCTTTGTTCTTTCATTGTTTTTTTCCTCCTTTGTCAATGAAAGGACGAAACCCGATTCTACCATGGCATGAAAAAAACCGAGCCATATAAATATACGGACCCGGTTAATAATCAGTTAAATAGCGTAAAAAACACGCTAATAAACAGATAGAAACTTCCCCACGCTGGTATGAACCAGATCAGGTCCTGAGGGTTAAGAAACTTTATTGCGTCTCTCTCTCAGCCCAAGCTTTTTGGACACCCCTAGTTTGAAAAATATTTAAATTTCCCTTCCAGTTTATACTAGTTTTTCTAGGAAGTAAAGAAAATAATAAAAAAAGATCATTAATTGGTATAATATTCTGTAACATTTGGAGGTGTTTTGATTGAATCTACTATTAATCGATTTTCCAACAGAGTTTTCCACTGAAAGATTGCATATTCGTATGCCTTTACCGGGAGATGGGGCAGTTGTGTATCAGGCAATTCAGTCCTCGTTGAATGAATTGAAACCGTGGCTACCGTTCGTTCATTATGAGCAATCACCGGAGGGGACAGAAGCGAATGTAAGAGAAGCTTATGCCAAATTTGTGACACGTGAAGATTTAAGGTTACACATTTTTCATAAAGAGACAGGAGAATTTATCGGTTCTTCCGGTTTGCATCGGATGGATTGGAAAGTCCGTAAATTTGAGATCGGCTATTGGTTAGATACCAAATTTTCAGGATGTGGTTATATGACAGAAGCGGTGCAAGCGATTGCTGACTTTGCCTTTGAACATTTAGTAGCCAATCGAGTAGAAATTAGGTGTGACCCTGATAACCAAAGGAGTCGTGCTATTGCAGAAAAATTAGATTTTACCCTTGAAGGCATACTAAGAAACGATCAATTATCTGCTGATGGCAGTCAGATTAGAGATACATGTATTTATGCACGGATAAATAAATAACTCGAGTATTTGTTGTATTTTTTGCTCTTACCTATAAAAATTATTGTCGGAAAACCTCATCATTTGTTGAAAAGTTTTTGCTGAAAAAATATGAATATTTCGACATAGTAGAAAGGGGGAGAGGATTTGTTGTGAACAATAAAGCGATGATGAATATGACTAATGATAGGCATATAGAATGGTTTTGGGAAAATAGCTCGGATCTAGTTTGTTCAATGAATTTAAAGGGTGTTATTTTAATGGGGAATCCTGTATTTATTAATGTGACAGGAGTAGATCCGAAAGATGAAACTATTTCAATATTTGATTTTTGGAGCAGCAAACCATATAAAAAAATAATTGCACTTATAAAACAAGCAATAGAGAGTTCGAACTCTATTGTGACTACCGAAAAAATTAGGCATCAAAACGGTACTTTATTCATCTATAAATGGAGTGTTATGTACGATCCGCATCATATGTTGTTTTATTTAATAGGGAAAAAGGAAACTACCAGTTGTTTAGGATGGTGTGAGGCATTTTTGACCACTACTAATGATCCTGTCTACATTTTAAATCATGAAGGAAAAATTATAAATGTAAATGAGGCATTTGCAAAGGTTTACGGCTGGAGTTTAGATGAATTGATGGGGGAAGAACTGCCAATTATTCCTTATCATTTGAGGGGAGAACGCAAAATATTCTCAGAAATTCTTCAATTAGGTAACATGGTCCGCAATCATAAGACAATTCGCC
>NZ_KZ454941.1:2080343-2137838 GCF_002797375.1 Bacillus sp. FJAT-42315 | reverse complement strand
TGGTTTTGGGAAAATAGCTCGGATCTAGTTTGTTCAATGAATTTAAAGGGTGTTATTTTAATGGGGAATCCTGTATTTATTAATGTGACAGGAGTAGATCCGAAAGATGAAACTATTTCAATATTTGATTTTTGGAGCAGCAAACCATATAAAAAAATAATTGCACTTATAAAACAAGCAATAGAGAGTTCGAACTCTATTGTGACTACCGAAAAAATTAGGCATCAAAACGGTACTTTATTCATCTATAAATGGAGTGTTATGTACGATCCGCATCATATGTTGTTTTATTTAATAGGGAAAAAGGAAACTACCAGTTGTTTAGGATGGTGTGAGGCATTTTTGACCACTACTAATGATCCTGTCTACATTTTAAATCATGAAGGAAAAATTATAAATGTAAATGAGGCATTTGCAAAGGTTTACGGCTGGAGTTTAGATGAATTGATGGGGGAAGAACTGCCAATTATTCCTTATCATTTGAGGGGAGAACGCAAAATATTCTCAGAAATTCTTCAATTAGGTAACATGGTCCGCAATCATAAGACAATTCGCCAAAAAAAAGATGGCTCGCTCATACATGCGATCATATCAGTTACACCAGTTAAGGATAGCCACGGCAAGATTGTTGCCATTGTAGGAGTTACTAGAAACATTACGGATAAAGTCGAAGCGGCCTTATTATTAGACCGAAAAGTAAAAGAATTAAAAGAGCACGAACTAAAATTTTTAGAAATATCAGAAAATATAAACGAGATATTTTGTGTGTTTGATTTTTCAACGAATGAAGTCGTGTATGTTAGCCCATCTTATGAGAGAATCCTTGGTCATTCTAAAGAGAACTTTTATAAAAACTTTCACATTATTTATCAACTGGTTCATGAAGAGGATCAAGAAGCATTTAAACAATTTTTAAAATCGAATGATACAGATTCAGAAGTAGAATATCGGATTTTTCATAAAAATGGCAGCATTAAGTGGTTAAGGTCGCGAAAAACACCGATAAAGGATAAAAAATATCTTCATCGTGTAGCGACAGTGACACAGGACATTTCTAGCTTAAAGGAAAAAGAGCTGTTACTAAATAAACAAGATAAGCTAGGAGCGATTGGTCAATTAGCCGCAGGAATCGCCCATGAAGTGAGAAATCCTTTAACCGCAATTAAAGGATTTACACAATTGTGGGGGCAAGAAACCCACAATAAATACAGCGAGATCATCTTATCTGAGCTTGAGCGAATTGAATCGATTATGCAGGAATTTTTAATGTTAGCTAAACCTAATCAAGAAACAAAGTTCGAGGTGCATGATATCAATCAATTAGTAAACGAAACAATTGATTTTATGCATCCAGAAGCCTTACTTCATAAAGTTGAACTGATGACAGATATCACTCAAGAGCTATCGCTTGTAAAGTTAGAGAAAAAGCAAATAAAACAAGTGATGCTTAATTTGATTAAGAATGCGATCGATTCCATGCCCGATGGAGGGAACTTATTAGTTAAAACAAAACAATTAGGTAAGGAACATATATGTGTTGAAGTAATTGATGAGGGGGTAGGGATAGCTCCAGATCGCATCCCGCGACTAGGTGAACCTTTTTACTCTAATAAAGAAAAAGGGACTGGTTTAGGCCTTATGGTCAGCTTTAAAATCATTGAGCACCATAAAGGAAAAATCATATTTGAGAGTGAAGAGTCCAAAGGGACGAAAGTGCAAGTTCGTTTACCTATTAATGTAAATTAAACAGAGTGGTATAAAGGGATATTGCTGGATTTATTAGCAGTCCCTTTTTTATTTTCTCACACTCTCAGTTTATTTTATAAAAATACATTATGTGCAAAATTCAAATTTAAAGATTTAAATCAAATAGCCTTTAAAGTAAACAAGTTCTTATCGGTAAGTCGACATACTATTTTCCAGCTTTTAAAATAATGTCTTTGTAAAATTTTATTTTTTTTGCAATTAACTATTGTGTAAAGATTCTAAAAAATTGTAATATAATAAGTATACATTTATTCATTGGTGAAATTTTCTAAACCAAATATCTATTCAGCAAGGAGTTATGCAAAATGTCAGAAAAAACAATTCAAGTAAACTTAAGTCCTGAAAGAAAGCCAAAACCAGAATCTAATCAATTAGGATTTGGGAAAATATTTACTGATCATATGTTTGTGATGGATTATACAGAAGGGAAGGGGTGGCATGATCCTCGCGTTGTTCCATATCAGCCACTTACGTTAGACCCTGCTTCAATGATTTTTCACTATGGACAAACAGTGTTTGAAGGAATGAAAGCTTATTTAACAAAAGATCAACGAATTTTATTATTCCGTCCGGAAAGAAATTTGCAAAGATTAAATCATTCGAATGATCGATTATGCATTCCAAATATTGATGAAGAATTAGCCTTAGAAGCATTGAAAAAATTGATTTTAGTCGATAAAGAGTGGATTCCTACAGCAGAAGGAACATCACTATATATTCGTCCATTCATTATTGCAACAGAGCCTTTCCTTGGAGTCCATGCGTCAAGCAACTATAAATTTATTATTATTCTTTCTCCGGTAGGTTTGTATTATAAAGAAGGCATTCAGCCAGTAAAAATTCTTGTCGAGAGCGACTATGTTCGTGCGGTAGCGGGTGGAACAGGTGAAGCAAAGACAGCAGGAAACTATGCTTCTAGTTTGAAAGCACAAGAAGTGGCTAGTCAAAAAGAGTACTCTCAAGTTTTATGGTTAGACGGAGTAGAGAAGAAATATATCGAAGAAGTCGGTAGCATGAATGTTTTCTTTAAAATTGATGGAGAAGTTGTTACACCAGCATTGAACGGTAGCATCCTTGAAGGGGTGACGCGCAATTCCGTTATTCAATTATTGAAGCATTGGGGAGTACCAGTTTCAGAACGAAAAATTTCCATGCAAGAAGTATATGACGCGTATCAAGCTGGAAAATTAGAAGAAGCGTTCGGTACCGGAACAGCAGCTGTCATTTCACCGATTGGCGAATTTTCCTGGAAAGATGAAAAACTTGTTATTAATGAAGGAGAAACAGGAGAAATTTCTAAACAACTATATCAAACGATTACAGGTATTCAAAATGGAACAGAACCAGATCCATTTGATTGGCTAGTGGAGATCAATCAAGAACCTGTAGCAAAATAAATAAAAGACGTCTGCCGATTGAGGCAGACGTCTTGACAGTAAAAAATTAATAATGAATGTTTACCCCAGTACCAATTGGAACCGTTTTGGCTAACTGTTCAACGTCATGGTTGTACATTCGAATACAGCCTTTTGATACATATTTTCCAATCGAGGAAGGGTTATTTGTTCCATGGATGCCATATGATTTTTTCGATAAACTCATCCACATCGTACCATACGGACCGCCGGGATTCGGCGCTTTATTAATAATCACAAAAGTGCCAACCGGTGTTTGAGTGAGCATTTTACCGACACCTACTGGATAAACATGTATGATTCTTCCTTGATATGTTAATGACAACGTTCGAGCAGACAGAGAAACAGAAATTTTGTAAGGAATTGTTTCGGGAGAAGGTAGTCCTGGAATGACAATCTTTTGACCAATATAAAGGAAATTTGGTTGAATTCCAGGGTTAGCTTCGATCAGCTTGGATAAGGAGATCCGATAATCTTCAGAGATAGACTTTAGCGTCTCACCTGACTTTACCGTATGGGTAATGGTGATCACCACCTTTGCATAGAAGGCAAGTTTCATTAATAAATTGTATGCCCACCTGTAATGAATATGTTAGTTAGCAATAGAAAAGGAGACCCGTATGTCAGCTGATCAGTCATCTTTATTAAAAAATCCCTTTGTTCGTGCGATTCTTGCTTCAGCTCTATTTCTTCAAGTTGGCATTTGGATTCGAAATTTTGCGGTGTTGCTTTTTATCATGGAACAAACAAAGGGAGATCCTTTTGCTGTATCGATGATCTCAGTCGCAGAATTTGCTCCGATTTTTCTCTTTTCTTTTATTGGGGGGACGTTCGCGGATCGTTGGCGTCCGAAAAGAACGATGATTTGGTGTGATATTTTAAGTGCCTTGTCCGTGTTCGCCGTCTTATTAGCGTTAATGGTCAGCACATGGAAACTGGTCTTTTTAGCGATGCTTATTTCATCTATTCTCTCACAATTTTCTCAGCCTTCTGGTATGAAGCTGTTTAAATTGCATTTAACGGAGTCACTCGTGCAAGCGGCGATGTCTATTTATCAAACGATTTTTGCTGTATTTATGATTTTAGGTCCAGCACTCGGAACGGTGATTTATCAAAATTTTGGGATCTATACTTCGATTGGCTTTACAGGAGTAGCCTTTTTGCTCTCCGCTCTCATGTTAACTTTTATTCCTAAAGACCAAACAGTTGATAAAGAAAAAGTGAACACGACCTTACTACAAGAAATGAAAAGTGGATTTCAGTATGTATGGGAGAGGAAAGTACTGAAGTTATTAGGGACTTGTTTTATAGCAGCTGGTCTTGGTATTGGATTAATTCAACCGTTAAATATTTTCCTTGTGACTGAACAATTAGGGTTGGAGAAAGAAAATCTACAATGGTTATTGATGGTCAATGGAAGTGGGATGATTGCTGGGGGAGCTTTAGCGATGATGTTTTCTCAAAAAATTCTTCCCCAACGAATGCTAATATTAGGCATGTTTATGAATGCGATCGGCATCAGTGTGATCGGGTTATCCACTAACTTATGGCTGACGTTAGTAGCTGAATTTATTAGCGGGTTGTTTATGCCTTGTATTCAGATTGGTATCAATACGATGATATTAAAAAATACAGAAGGTAGCTTTATTGGTCGAGTGAATGGGATTTTAATGCCGCTTTTTACCGGGTCTATGGTCGTGACGATGAGTATAGCGGGGAAATTATTAACAATGTTTACGATCGTTTCTTTATATCAAGCAGCTGCTCTTCTATTTATGATCGGGTTATTGTTTATTCTACCTTTGTATTACATGAAAACTGAAATGAGTACTCAGCCTGTTCAACCGAAGTCGATGAATTAATCAAAAAAGGGGGAAACCCCTTTTTGATTTGAAAAATAATTAAACGTATGAATCAATCATCCAGTTATGTTCAACTAAGCTGTCATTTTCTTTTGTTAACAAGAGCTGAATGAATTCCTCCACAACAGGAGGGAGGTAGCGATTTTTAATCGTCAGTAAATAAATGGTTCGGAAAATAGACTCGTCTTCAATCGATTTGTAAATAATGTCATCACTTCGATAGCTTTTAATTGAATTGACGGGAAGCAAGGCAATTCCAACGTTATGTTCAATTAAGCGACAAGCCATTTCAAACCGTTCGATTTCAAATTGGATTTTGAGGGATAAATTGTGACGTTGAAACATTTGAAGTAAATTCTGTCTTGTTTGTAATCCATGTGTACTGACAATGAAGGATTCTGTGGCAAGATCCTCTAAATAAAGTCGTTGGTAATTAGCTAATGGATGATCTATATTCATCGCCACAACAAGAGGCTCCGAGTACAATTCTTGCACATGAATTAAATCTGATTTGATTTTATGGTTTGAAATGACAAAATGTACATCCAAACGATTTAATGCTTGAACAATTCCCTCTGGTGCTAACATCTCTTTTAATTCCACTTTTAATTTTGGATGTTGCTTCGTATAGTCAGCGACCATTTTAGGGAGCCAATTTCGAACGGACTCGATTAAGCCGATCGATAATTTCCCCTCTCCCATTTGTTGAATTTCTTCAATTTCCATTTCTACATTGTGTACATGCTGTAATATTTCTAGCGCTCGATTATAAAAACGTTTGCCTGGTTCGGTTAACTCTATTCCTTTGGCTGTTCTTTCAAACAACAAAAACTTTAATTCTTCCTCTAGTTTTTTGATCGAATGGCTCAGGGAAGGCTGTGAAATATGGAGAAGAACAGCTGCTTTTGAAATACTCTGTTCTTGTGCAGTTACGACAAAATATTGCAATTTACGAAAGTCCATAAGGTGCTCCTTTTAGTTAGATATAGAAAAAAGCTATATCAGTATCGAAATGTAGTATTAGTATATATATATTATATTTTGTATACTATACTATGGCAAACGCTTACAGCAAGAATAACTAAGGGGTGTTTATATGGAGTTTAATCAAGTAACAAGTTTGTTTTTGGCCGTATTCGTATTTATGATCGGTTCTTTTTTAATTAAAAAAATCTCATTTTTCGATAGATTTTGCATACCAGCTCCGGTTGTTGGTGGGTTGCTTTTTGCTATTATCGTGACTGTTTTAAATAAATTTAACATCGTTGAGATTACAATTGATACGTCACTGCAAAGTTTGTTTATGTTAGCATTCTTCACGACGGTTGGTTTAGGAGCGAGCACAACTTTAATTAAAATCGGTGGAAAATTATTACTCATTTATTGGGGAATGTGTACGGTATTAGCATTTATGCAGAATGCTATTGGGATTTCTTTAGCTAAAATAATGAATATCGACCCATTAATCGGTATTTTAACGGGAGCAGTTTCCATGTCAGGGGGACACGGTGGAGCGGCTGCTTACGGTGGAACGATTGAGCAACTTGGACTATCAACAGCAACTACGATCGGGTTAGCTGCGGCTACATTAGGTTTGGTTTGTGGTGGATTAGTTGGTGGACCAACAGCAGGCTACTTAATGAAAAAGTATAATTTGAAATCAGATGATAGCAAAATGAACAAATTAGAAGAACCGAAAAAAGAACATTTTGTTCGATTAAGTGATGAGAAGACTTGGATGCGTCAAATGTTTTTAGTCACATTCTGTATGGCGCTTGGATCATACTTCGGTGAATGGTTTGCAAGTGCAACAGGTTTAACATTACCTGGCTACGTTGGAGGCATGATTGTAGCTGTAATCGTTCGCTTTATTATTGATAAAGTAAATGAAGATTTCATTAACATGCCAACAGTTCAAATCATCGGTGATATCTCTTTAAATATCTTCTTAGCTATGGCGTTAATGAGCATTAAGCTTTGGGAAATTGCAGACCTTGCGTTACCAATGTTACTTATTATTGCTGTACAAGTTGTATTTATCATGATTTTTAGTATATTTATCGTTTTCCGAGTACTTGGAAAGAATTACGATGCGGCAGTGATGATCAGTGGAATGTTAGGACATGGTCTTGGAGCAACTCCAAATGCGATGGCGAATATGTCCGCTGTGACAGCGAAATATGGTCCGTCTAGAAATGCCTTTTTAATCGTACCGATCGCTGGTTCATTTTTAATTGACATCGTAGCCATGCCAATTATTTTAACAAGTATTGAATTATTTAAGTAATAAGTAAAAGGTCTAGATCACACAAAATGGTCTAGACCTTTTTGTGTTGTAAAAAAACATCGCGGGTTTTGTTTGCTAAAAATCCTCTTGATTTGTTTACAATTAATTAAAAATACAGAAAGTAGATTTTACATTTGATTAATATTGGCTTTATTTTTGAATTCTATAATTCTATTTGTAAAACAAAACAAAACAAAAATCAGGAGGATCAACATGCGTGTAAATTTGTCGGTTTTTAAATTATCTTGTGTTGGGCTATTGTCTATTCCTTTAATGTTTGGATGCTCAGGCGATTCAGAGGAAGCTGCTAAATCAGAAACGAATTACAATGAACTATCTGTAGAAGAAGTGGAACAAAAGGCAAAAGAAGAAGGTGAAGTAAATTCAGTTGGAATGCCAGATACATGGGCGAACTGGGTGGGAACCTGGGAAGATTTAAACACAAAATATGGTTTAAAACATACGGATACAGATATGTCGAGTGCCGAGGAATTAGCAAAATTTGAATCAGAAAAGGAAAATGCCACAGCTGATATTGGGGACGTTGGTGTAGCATTTGGCCCAATCGCAGAAGAGAAAGAACTGACACTTCCGTATAAAACTTCTTATTGGGATGAGATTCCTGAATGGGCGAAAGATGATAATGGAGATTGGATCGTTGGATATACAGGAACGATTGCCTTCATTAGTGATAAAACAAAGGTGAAGGAAATTCCTAAATCATGGAAAGAGCTAAAAGAAAGCGAGTATTCAGTAACAATCAGTGACGTACCAACAGCGAATCAAGGACAATTTTCTGTATTGGCTGCCGCTTATGCGAATGGTGGAGATGAAAAAAACATTGAGCCTGGCTTAAATTATTTTGCTGATTTAGCGAAGGAAGGAAGAATCGGCGGTGGTGATGTGAGTGTAGCTTCTTTAGAAAAAGGTGAAGTAGAAGTCGCTATCGTATGGGATTTTAATGCATTAAACTATCGTGATCAAATCGATCCAGAACGTTTTGAGGTTATTATTCCAGAAGAAACGTCTGTCATGTCAGGGTATGCAACTGTTATTAACAAATATGCGAAACATCCTCATGCCGCGATGTTAGCACGCGAATACATTTTATCCGATGAAGGTCAAATGAACTTAGCAGAAGGGTATGCTCGTCCAATTCGTGAGAAAGCCGAACTTCCAGAAGAAGTAGAAGCAAAATTATTACCTGATGAGATGTACAAAAATGTTCGTCCAGTCGAAGATGACAAAGCTTGGGAGGAAACAACGAAACAATTACCTCAATTATGGGAAGAAAAGGTGTTAGTGCATGCAAAATAAACTGATTTTTATTACGATCGACGGCCTAAGATTTGATACGGCCGTCTCGCAAATGGGTTATATTAATCATCTTGTTGAAAAAGGGAAGGCAGCACGATATAAAGTACAATCAGAGCTTCCAAGCATGTCTCGTCCACTGTATGAAGTGTTGTTAACAGGAACACCTGCTTATCAAAATGGGATTACACACAATGGCGTCGTTCGATTATCTCATGAAAAAAGCCTATTCCATTTAACGAAGGAACAAGGTAAAACCAACGCGACTGCTTCGTATTATTGGGTTAGTGAGTTATATAGTCGCGCACCATTTCTTCCAGAACGAGATCGTTTTCAGTTCGAAGGTACACATGCGATTGAAAGAGGAATTTTCTATTGGGAAGATCATTATCCTGATAGCCATTTATTTGCTGATGCGAATTATTTATTACATACGTACAAACCAGATTTTCTTTATATCCATTCGATGAATGTCGATGACGATGGCCATAAATTTACGTCTGATTCCAAACAGTATCGAGGCAGAGATATTGGTGCGGATATCATTTTAGCGCATGCGTTACCACAATGGCTAAAAGAAGGTTATCAAGTGATCGTCACCGCTGATCACGGGATGAATACAGATGGACTGCATGGAGGAACAACGTTTGAGGAACGTTCTGTGCCGTTGTATATCATCAGTGAAAAAGTGAAGCCGCAAATTGTAGAAGAAGAAATCCCACAACTTCAATTGGCTCCTTTAGCTTGTCATTTATTAAATATTCAACCTTCATCGGCGATGCAGCCGTTAACAATTCCAGGGGTAGTCGGGGCGTCTGAATAAGACGCCTTTTTGTAAGAAAGGAGCTGGTTAGTTTGAAGCGTCTAAATGGAATGGTCATTGCTAGTCTTGTTCCATTTTTTTTATTGATTGTATGTTTTTTATTTATTCCCTTTGTTTCTATGATCATGGCGAGCTTTCAAAGTGGTACAGGGGGTGGGTTTACTCTCGAGCAATATAAAGAAGTGTTCGCTAGTGTGTATTACCACAAAGCCTTTAAAAATAGTATATTGATTTCGTTTGTCTCTAGCTTGGTTGCGATTGTTGTTGGTGTGTTTGCTTCGTATGCTATCACGCTATTTTCTTCCAAAATACAGGAAAGAATTTTAGTCATTACGAACCTTACCTCTAACTTTGCAGGCGTTCCGTTAGCCTTTGCATTTATCGTTCTGATCGGAAATAGCGGAGTGTTCACTTTGCTCTTACATAAATATGGAATTAACTTGTTAGAAACATTTCATCTCTATTCATGGTCTGGGCTCGTTTTAATCTATATTTATTTTCAGTTGCCGCTTTGTGTGATGTTTTTATATCCGGTGTTTTCAGGTATTCAAGTGCAGTGGAAAGAGGCAGCTTCTTTGCTTGGGGCGTCAACGGCTCAATTTTGGTGGAAGGTAGGCTTGCCTTTTATGCTACCAAGTTTAGCAGGAACCTTTAGCATTTTATTTGCGAATGCGATGGGTGCCTATGCTTCTGTTTTTGCTTTAACAGGTAGTTCATATAATTTAGTGACGATTCGAATTGGTGCTCTTGTTTCAGGTGATATTTTTGCGCGTCCAGAGCTTGGAAGTGCCTTAGCCGTCATCTTAGGCTTGATTCTTGTCGTTGCGATGTTGATCAATGAGTGGTTAACTCGAAAAGTTCGGAGGGATTTATCGTGAGAAAGCCGCTTCTTCCTATGGTTATGGCCGGCATTGCGGCAATTTATTTAGCACTACCATTGTTAGCTACTTTGCTGTATTCTTTCGCTACCGATTGGAACGCAACGGTGTTACCAGAGGGGTATACGTTAGAATGGTACAAGACGTTGTTTCAAGATTCGCGATTTTTTGAAGCTTTAGGCCGTTCCTTATCGTTATCACTTGTTTCTACACTTCTCGGCCTAGTCATTATTGTTCCAACGGTATTTAGTATCGTCGTCTATGCACCGAAGTTAGAGAAGTTTATTCAAGTATTAGTCGTTATGACGTATGCGATGCCAGGTGTCATTCTTGCTGTTGGATTAATTAGAGCGTATGCAGATACGAATCTATCTATGACTTTAGTGGTGATCGGTGCCTATTTTGTTGGGATTCTACCTTTTATGTACCAAGGAACACGAAATAGCTTGCGAACGATTCATGCGGTTTCATTAATGGAAGCGGCTGAGTTATTAGGGGCCAGTCGGTGGACCGCTTTTCGATCGGTCATTATACCTAATATATTATCAGGGTTATTAGTTTCTTCCTTATTATCATTTTCGATTTTGTTTGGAGAGTTTGTTCTCATTAATTTAGTTCTTGGTGGCCGATTTGAGACCGTTCAAATCTTTTTATATCAACAGTTAAGTAAGAGTGGTCATATAGCGAGTGCGATTGTCGTTTGTTATTTCTTGTTAATGTGCATCGTCTCGTTCATCATTATCCAACTCACCAAAGTTAAAAAGGAGCAGGTATAATACATGAGTTATATTACCATTCAAAATATAAATAAGTCATTTCATGATAAAGCAGTTCTGCAATCACTCAATCTTTCTTTAGAAGAAGGAGAATTTGTGACCTTACTGGGACCAAGCGGATGTGGGAAAAGTACATTACTACGCATACTCGCTGGATTAACTGCTCCAGATGCAGGGCGCATTATGATGGACGGGAAAGAGATCACAAATGTAAAAGCGAAAGAAAGAAATGTCGGAATGGTCTTTCAATCTTACGCGCTATTTCCTAATATGACTGTCGAGGAAAATATCTCGTTCGGTTTAAAAATGAAAAAGGTCAACAAAGACACCATAAAGCAAAAAGTTCGGCAACTCATTGAAATGGTTGGTCTTGAAGGAAAGGAAGCATCATATCCGAGAGAATTATCGGGAGGTCAGCAGCAAAGGGTCGCGTTGGCTCGTGCCTTAATTGTAGAACCGAAAGTGCTTTTATTAGATGAACCTTTAAGTGCCTTAGATGCTCAAATACGAAAAAGTTTGCAAAAGCTGCTTCGACGCATTCAACAAGAATTGAACATGACGACGATTCTTGTGACACATGACCAAGAAGAAGCGATGGCTATGAGTGATCGAATCTTTTTATTAAATAATGGGCAAATCGTGCAAAGTGGGACTCCTCATTCGATTTATACGAAGCCGAAAAATGAATTCGCCGCTCGATTTATCGGTAATTATAATATTTTAACCGGGCAACAGTTAAATACATTGATGAAAGAGGAGCACTTTTCTTCAAGTAAAAAATATGCGATTCGACCTGAAGCGTTTTCTTCGATTCCGATAGAGGGTGGGTTCGTTATTATTGGAAAAGTGAAGGACGTTCAGTTGCTTGGAAATATTGCTCGTTACGAGCTAGAGAATCATCAAATGACTTATTTTTCCGATTTTCTGCATCAATCGAATGAACTTGAGCGCCTAAATGAAGTTGTCACTTTATATGTACAGAAAGAGGATGTCATTGAGCTATCATGAGTACATTACAGAAAGAACGATACGTCTATATTTTGAAAGAAATTGAAAGTGTCGGGAAGATCATGGTCGCGGAGATGGCTCATCAATTACAAGTGACGCCAGAGACGATTAGGAAAGACTTAGATATATTAGAGAAAGAGAAAAAGTTAAAAAGAGTCCATGGTGGAGCTGTGAAATATGGACAAACACAGAAAGAAGCTCATTTTAATAAAAAAATGAATGATCAATATTACCAAAAAAGAGAAATCGGCAAAAAAGCAGCGGAAATCATCGAAGACAATGACACCATCATGATTGACGTCGGCACAACGACCGTTCATATTCCTGAACATATCGTCGGAGTGCAACGATTGACAGTTGTGACCAATTCTTTAGCCGCTGCGGATCTATTGAATAAACAAATTGAGAATCGTTTTTTTGACGGCAAAGTGATTGTGCTTGGTGGCGTGGCTAACCCTGAACAAAAATCGGTTGCGGGCACATTAACATGCCATATGTTAGAACATTTTCAATTTGATAAAGCGTTTATTTCTTGTGGAGGCATTACACCTCAAGATATTAGTGATTTTGATCTAGAAGAATCGATCGTTTCTGCTCAAATGATCAAGCAAACGAATGAAGTTGTTTTGTTAGCCGATTGTTCCAAGTTAGGAAATAAATCGTTTTATAAGATTTGTCCCACGAAAGAGGTTCATTCTATTATTTGTGATCAAGCGATGCCAGCGGAGTGGAAACAGCATAAAAATTTACAACATATAAAATGGATTGAAGCTAAAGGTAGGGGAGTAATATGAAAATAGATTATCATGTTCACTTAGAAGAAGGACCATATTCATTGCGATGGTTAGATCGAACGAATCAAGCCATCTCACATTTTAAAAAAGAGGCACCTAAGAAACATACAAAAGCCTGGCTTGCTCATAGTATGGATCAGTTAAATTTGAGGTTATCAGCTGGCGCTTATTCAAAGGAATGGCTCCGCTTTTACTTAAAAAAAGCAAAAGAACTAGGGATTCAAGAAGTAGGGATTGTTGATCACCTGTATCGATTTACAGATACACGTCCTTACTTTGAAACCTATATGACAATGGATGAAACGGAATTAGGAAAGAAGCAACGGCTTTGGCTAGATCAAGTCATGACGGAAAATATTGAAGAGTTTGTCCATACGATTGAAGAAGCGAAAGTAGAGTGGGAACAAGAAGGTATCGCTTTAAGATTAGGGATTGAAGCGGATTATTTTCCAGGGGGAGAAAAGTGGTTAAAGCCTTATTTGGATCGTTATCCATGGGATTATATTATCGGCTCCACTCATTTTGTGGAAGGATGGGGATTTGATAATCCAGAGGCAAAAGAAAAATTTAATGAGTACCATTTACTAGAGTTGTATGAACGATTTTTTGGAGCTGTGGAGCAATCAATTCGTTCTCGTCTATTTGATTTTGTGGCTCATTTAGATAATTTAAAAGTGTTTAATCATCGTCCACATGAAAGCGAATTGCTTTCATTTTATGAACGAATCGCTCAAGCATTAGTAGAGACCGATACAGCGACAGAGATCAATTCCGGCTTATATTATCGCTACCCCGTAAAGGAAATGTGTCCAAGTCCGACCTTTTTATCTATTTTGATTCAGCATGGAGTGAAATTTACCACCTCATCGGATTCTCACTTTCCAGATGATGTAGGCTCTTATACTGACCAAGGGAAGAAGATGCTTGCCCAATATGGGGTGAAGGAACTGTGTACGTTTAAGCAACGTCAAAGAATCATGAAACCAATTATTGAATAAAAGTAAGCCTCTGGATGCACATTGTGTCTAGAGGTTTTTTGCTTTTCTGAAAAATGATATAATGAAAGACTATTTAACAGGGTAAGGAGACGAATAAGATTTGATGAAACTAGTTTCTTGGAATGTCAATGGCTTGCGAGCCTGTGTGAAAAAAGGGTTTTTAGATTACTTTCATGAAGTAGATGCGGATATTTTCTGCCTACAGGAAACGAAATTGCAGGCGGGACAAATTGATTTAGAGCTTGAAGGATATGAGCAATATTGGAATTATGCAGAGAAGAAAGGGTATTCTGGAACGGCAGTATTTACGAAACAACGTCCTTTGTCTGTTTCGTATGGTGTAGGGAGTAATGAAGATGAAGTGGAAGGTAGAATTATTACGTTAGAATTTGAAGAGTTTTATCTCGTGAATGTCTATACACCTAATGCGAAGCGTGATCTTTCACGTTTAGCTGAAAGATTAGAGTGGGAAGAGGAGATACGAGCGTATTTAAAACAATTAGATGAAGCTAAGCCGGTCATCTTATGTGGAGACTTAAACGTTGCTCATCAAGAGATCGATTTAAAAAATGACAAAACAAACCGAGGGAATTCTGGATTTACAGATGAAGAACGAGGGAAGATGACTAGACTACTTGAAGCGGGCTTTGTTGATAGTTTTCGTTATTTTTATCCGGATACGACAGATGCCTATAGTTGGTGGTCGTATATGAATAAAGTAAGAGAACGAAATATTGGCTGGCGGATTGATTATTTTATCGTGTCAGAACGATTGACTTCTAAGTTGCAGGAGGCTTCGATTCACACTCATGTACTCGGAAGTGATCACTGTCCGGTAGTTTTGGAGCTTCAGTGAGATCACCCCCTTTGGATTAAGGGGGATGAACTTATTTCAGCGGAAATACTAATTTAGCCGCAAGCTCCGGCTGATCGATAAAAGGGTTGCGATTGCCTTGAATGCGATAGATCGCTCGGTTTCGATGTTTTTCGTAAATAGTGACAGGAAATTGTTCATGCCAATTAATTAGTAGGGATAGATTGATTTGTTTTAAAAATGATTTTCTAATTGTGTTAGGATAACGCAACAAAAAGTAAAGCATCGCTCGAGCAGCGGTGCCTTTTCCATTCTCTGGTTCAAACCCACCATTTGCGGCTACCCCACAGCGATTTTGAATTTTTTCTTTCGGTGACTCCGGCTCATAAAAGGAAAAATCAATATAAGGAAAGTTAGATCGAGCTGTATTACACTCTGGCTGGCAAACAAATAAATGGTGAAGGTCTCCTTTCATCGGTTCCTGACCCCCGAACCAAGATTGAGGAACAATATGTTCGGTATTAAATTTCAATTCGGTATCAATGCTGTTTATTTTTTTGTCGAGGCAAAGTCCGAACTGTTTGGAACAGTTTAGTAGAATTTGAAACTCAATATATCTTTTTTTGATTGTTTGATAGTCTTCCTCTAGCATCGTTTGCGGATCTTTATGCTCGCCTGAGTAAATACTTTTCACCGATCCATCCGGCTGCAGGTCAACCCAAGTGTACAAGTAATGATCTTTGCTCAAAAAATATGGGACTTGTGATGTGTGCGTGCGTGTTACTAATTCATGGTATTGATAAAAGAGGGAGTGGCCATCACCCGAGTAGTTGTTCACGAATCGATAGTAATTGGCGATATCTTGTTCGTCTATTGTTTGACGATAATACAGGTATTCATTCTGTTTTATTTTTCCTTTATTTTCTCTTAAGGCCGTGAGCGGTACCTCTACATCCTTTTGATACCATTCTTGCAACTCTGTAAAGCTCTCCCATAAAGTTAGATGATTTTTCATATGCTCGCCTCAATTGTATATATTCCTTTTTAGTTTATCATAACGTATACTTTTCATCATTCTGTCAACCTTGTAGGTGAGTAACTAAAAAACAAGATGATACCCATCGATTAGAAGACAGTTAATGTTGAGGTGAAGTAAAAAGAAAATTAAAAATTATAAGATAATGTAAATCATTTGTTAAAAAAAGGAATGGTTACTTCTATTTTTCTCTAAATCTAGTATGATTAGTTATGTAATATTGATTGCTACTTTAAAGGAGGAAAAGAGAATGAAAAGTTTAAAACAATGGTTTATGTTATTATTAGCTTCTCTAATGATCCTAGGTGTTGCTACAGGTTGTAGCAATGACGACGCAACCAATGAAGACGATACGAACACAGAGGAAACGGAAACGGATACTGAACAAACAGAAGATACAAATACTGAAGATGCTGAACAAACAGAAGATACTGAAGAAGAAGGTCAATAATAATTGTGAAAAGCCTAGGTCCATTTGGATTTAGGTTTTTTAGTTTCTGAATTCATAATGTATTTTTGTTTTATCTTTTTAGGCGAGAAGACTCCCACCTCAAGGAATGTGTAGGGCGATAGCCCAATGAGTAGGTAGGGGATGAATCGCCTTCGGACAAGGGATGGCTATTTACCCTCTCGATGGTCCGACTGTTCGAGAGTTATTTGTAGCAAATGGAAAATAGGTTGGATGCGAGTCCCAAACCATTTTTGCTCTTTGTATGCATCCATCCTCTCTAAAAGGACTTTAGGAAATCGTAATACAACTAATTGTTTTTCCATGTCTTCACTCCTAAACGATATACAAAGAATATTTTGTTTGGTATAATATGTATATAAAGACATAACGTAACGTGTGAGGAGATGAAACTCATGATCGTTCACAAAGCCTATAAGTTTCGTATTTACCCCACAGAAGAACAAGCTGTTTTGATTAACAAAACCATTGGCTCCAGTCGATTTGTTTTTAACCATTTCCTGTCGCTTTGGAATGATACTTACAAACAAACAGGAAAAGGTCTATCTTTCAACAAATGTTCGAAACAACTCACACAACTGAAGAAAGAAATTGTGTGGCTGAAAGAACCTGATAGTATTGCTTTACAGTCTTCTCTAGAAAACCTCTCAGATGCGTTTGACCGCTTTTTCAAAAAACAAAATGACGCTCCTCGTTTTAAGTCCAAAAAGAACAAAGTTCAATCCTACAAAACGAAACATACAAACGGGAACATCGCCATCGTCGAACATACCATTAAATTACCTAAACTCGGATTTGTCAAATTTGCCAAAAGCAGAGAAGTGGAAGGCAGGATTTTAAGTGCGACGATCAGACGGAATCCAAGTGGAAAGTATTGTGTATCCATTCTTACAGAAACAGAAGTGAAAGAATTACCTAAGACTAATTCCTCTGTCGGGGTGGATGTTGGAATTAAAGATTTCGCTATTCTAAGTACGGGAGAAGTATTCAAGAATCCTAAGTTCTTCCGCACATTAGAGCAAAAACTAGCTAAAGCCCAACAAGTGATGAGTAGACGAACAAAAGGAGGTTCTAATTGGAACAAGGCCAGAATCAAAGTAGCCCGTATTCATGAAAAAATCACGAACGCAAGAAAAGACTATCTAGACAAAATCTCTACCTATCTTGTCAAAAGCCACGACATTGTAGGCATAGAAGATTTGCAAGTGTCGAATATGCTGAAAAACGAAAAACTTTCGAAAGCCATTAGCGAAGCAGCGTGGTCGCAATTTCGAGAAATGCTTGAATATAAGGCGAAATGGTATGGAAAACAAGTCGTTGTCGTGTCTAAGACGTTTGCACGTTCTCAACTATGTTCTTCTTGTGGTCATCAGCATAAAGAAGTAAAACGTCTCGCCTTACGCCAATGGGCTTGTCCTTCTTGCGGCACAGAGCACGATCGAGATATCAACGCAGCTACAAATCTTAAAAAAGAAGCATTAAGACTAATAAGCTGAGATAGACTGTCGGAGGTGTAAACCACTTGTACGACCTAACCGCAGGAACTGCGGGGGAAAGCCTGCTCAATAACTGGTGGATACACTGGTGTTCGCAGGAAACAGAATCCCCCACTTCAAACGACTCGTAAGAGCGTTAAGTGGGGGAGGGTTCAACTGCGTTAGAGTCAAATCTAGCAATGATAGAATTCAATCTAGATAGAAAAGTTATTTGGGCAAATGAAAACTTTGCAAAAACTTTGGGCTATACAGTGAATGAACTGAAAAATATGCGCCACGAACAGTTCTGTACGATGGAATTTAGAAACAGTAAAAAATATACAGAGTTAAGGAGTGATCTTATTAAAGGTCATAAGTTTCAACAAGAAATTCAAGTAATTGGTAAATTACAAGAAACAATCATAGACACTCAACATCAATTCAATAAAAATATTGAAAAATTTGAGCATGCTACTAATGTTTTAAAGTGAAGAAAATTATTAGATCGTCATTTAAAGCAGTAATTCCTGTGAAAAGGAATTACTGCTTTTTCGTATTATGGGGAATATCGGCCCTCGAATTTTAACATCCCACATGAATTTCGGATTAATGGTGGATTTGTGTGGGATTCTTCTCTGAATGTAAAGGAAATGTAAATGATCAGGAGGATTGAGTGTGGTTTTTCTTTGGATTATACATGAAAACGCACAATTCCAAGCACTCGCATACTAAACAAAGTTTTAACAAACGACCAAATGAGTATTAACATTCATTTCTTATAGTGAAGTTGTAAGAAAAAACAACGAAACCAACATGAAGGAGAGAAAAGGAATGAAACCAACGAAACAAAAGTTAATTGGTCTTACGGCGATTCTAGGATTATCTGTACTTGCTGGCTGTTCAGGTGGGAAAGAAAAAGCTACTGAAAAGGGCAATGGTGACAACCTTGAAGGAGAGTTGACGGTTTATACAGCAATCGAAGAAGAGTTGATCCCAGTCTATCTTGAATCATTCGAGAAGAAGTATCCTGATGTTGATTTAAATATTGTTCGAGATTCAACGGGAGTAATCACAGCTAAGCTTCTAGCTGAAGGCAAAAACACAGAAGCGGATGTTATATGGGGAACAGCGGCCTCTAGTTTGTTAGCTCTTGATGAGAAAGACATGTTAGAAGGCTACACACCTGAAGGGATTGATCGTGTACAACCGCAATTTAAAGATAATAATCAACCAGAAAAATGGGTAGGAAATACAGCGTTTATGACTGGTATTGCCGTCAATACAGCTGAGTTGGAAAAGAAAAAGTTACCGATGCCAACATCTTATGAAGACTTAGTAAAGCCAGAATATAAAGGAACGCTTGTGATGCCTCATCCAGCTTCATCCGGTACAGGATTCTTAACAGTATCTGCTTGGTTACAAATGATGGGTGAAGAAAAAGGCTGGGAGTACATGAAAAAGCTGCATGAAAATATTGCGACTTATACTCACTCAGGATCGAAACCGGCCAAGCTTGCTTCCGCTGGTGAATATCCAATTGGTGTATCGATGGTGTACAGTGCCGTAAAAGAAAAACAAAAAGGAGCACCCGTCGAAGTTGTGCTTCCAAAAGAAGGATTAGGTTGGGAAGTAGAGGCGAACGCACTCATCAAAAAAGAGGAGAACAAAGAGGAGGAGCTAGCGAAAGCATTTTTAGACTGGGCGATTTCTGATGATGTGATGCAAGAATATTTTAATGCCAATGGATTTGCGACGATCAAGAATGATTTCCCAGCACCAGAAGGTTTCCCAACTGATGTAGTTAGTCAATTATTTGAGAAAAATGACTTGAAATGGGCCGCTGAAAACCGAGAAGCGATCTTAAGTAAATGGGAGAAGGAATTTGGTCAAAAAGCCGAGCCGAAAGAATAATAGGCGAAAGGAAGAAAAAATATGCAAGATTACTTGAAAATTGACCATATTAGAAAAGTTTTTGGGAATGTGACCACATTAAATGACTTGTCTTTTCATGTGGCCAAAGGAGAATTTGTTTGTTTATTAGGTCCAAGTGGTTGCGGGAAAACAACCTTGCTTCGAACGATTGCCGGTTTAGAGGAACCGACTGCGGGACGGATCTTTATTGATAGCAAAGATGTGACAGCCGTGCCTCCAGCTAAGAGAAACTTCGGGATTGTCTTTCAATCTTATGCCCTTTTCCCAAACTTAACGGCTTTAAGCAATATTGAGTTTGGACTAAAGGCAAAGAAAATGCCAAAGAAAGAAGTGAAAGAGAAAGCATTAGCTGCGTTAGAGATGGTCGGATTAGTCGATTTGAAAGATCGTTATCCTGCTCAGCTATCAGGTGGTCAGCAACAAAGAATCGCTCTTGCACGTGCTCTTGCTTTATCGCCTAGTTTTCTCTTATTAGATGAACCATTATCTGCATTAGATGCGAAAGTCCGAGAAAAACTTAGATTTGAAATTCGCGATCTTCAAGAAAAGCTAGGAATTACAACGATTATGGTGACACATGATCAAGAAGAAGCTTTAACGATGGCGGATAAGATTATCGTCATGAATCGTGGGGAAATTATGCAGATCGGTACGCCTCAGGAAATTTATCAGTTACCAGCTAATCCATTTGTTGCTGATTTCATCGGCGCGATGAATTTTATCAATTTACAGCCGAGCCATCCTGAAGGCCGTATTTTGGCGATACGTCCAGAGCATATTACTTTAACTCAAGGAGAAGGGATTTCCGCGATTGTTGAAAAACTCGAATTTAGAGGTCCAGTGTATAGAGGAATGGTCAAGCTTGAGCAAAATGGCTCTCCGCTACACGATAAGCTTGTATTAATTGACTTGCCAGCTACGATTGTCCACCAGCAGAAAATCCAACAAGGCAGTACATTGACACTTTCCATCGGTGAAAAGCAAATGCTGTCCTATAGTGAAAGGATGGGCAGTTAAATGGAATGGCTCGAAAAGAACGAGAAAGCGATGGTCAGAAGTCGTATAAAGCAGAAGGCCGGAAAAAATGAATGGTTGCAACGTTTACTTCTTCTCGGCATGATCGGCACGTTTCTATTATTGCTCGTTTTTCCGCTCTATCAATTATTTGTACAAGCTTTTTATGATAAAGAGGGCGTATTTGTTGGGCTAGATAACTTCGCCCACTATTTTTCATCACCAACGTTAGTACAATCATTGAAAAATACAATATTTATCTCTAGCATGACTACACTGATTTCTGTGACATTAGCTTTCGTTTATGCTTTCGCGCTGATTCGAGCAGCCATTCCAGGAAAAATGTTCTTTAAATCAGTAGCGATGCTTCCGTTGTTTGCACCAACGATGATGCATGGGATTGCCTTAATGTATTTGTTTGGAAATCAAGGGTTAATCACGAATGGCTTTTTCGGATTATTACCGAGTATGTCGCTCGAATTATATGGCCCAATTGGGATCATTATGGCTGAAGTCATCTATACGTTCCCACAAGCAGTATTAATTTTATTAATCGCCTTTCAAGGGGCGGATTATCAAATGTATGAAGCGGCAGATACGCTTGGGGCAAGCAAGTTTAAGAAATTTATGGCGATCACGATGCCTAGTGTAAAGTATGGGTTGATCAGCGCTGCTTTCGTTGTGTTTACATTGAGCTTTACCGACTTCGGTGCACCGAAAATTGTGGGTGGACAATACAATGTACTGGCCACTGATGTCTATAAACAAGTCATCGGGCAACAAAACATGGCCATGGGTGCGACGGTAGGACTCATCTTAATGCTACCAGCAATTTTCGCTTTCACCGTTGATCGGTTGACGATGCAAAAAAATTCAGCGGCGATTTCTGCTAAATCTAAGCCGTTTGTAATTAAAAACAATCGAATGAGGGATGCTCTTTTATTCCTATTTTGTTCGGTGATCTCAGGTGCGATTTTACTTATGGTATTTGCGGTATTGGTCGCAGCTTTCACGAAAGTTTGGCCATATGATCTGAGCGTTACTCTCGATCATTTAAATTTCTCTAGCTATACAGGTGACGGAATGGAAGCATTTAAAAATAGTACCATTGTCGCTTTCATTACAGCCATTTTAGGTACAATACTGACCTTTGTATTTGCTTACGGAATAGAAAAAATACGTCGGATGGCTGGGTTAAGAAAAATAAGTTATTTCTTATCCATCATTCCATTAGCCGTACCTGGTCTTGTCATTGGATTAGGATATATCTTTTTCTTTAGCCAGCCTGAAGTTCAATTTTTCTCATGGACCGTGTCGAACCCATTCCATTTCTTGTATGGCACGGTCGCGATTATTGTGATGGCAAATATTATTCATTTTTATTCTGTGTCGTTTGTTACAGCGACTACGGCGTTAAAAAAGCTAGATAAAGAATATGAACTCGTTTCTGAATCAATGGGCGTCCCATTTTACAAAACATTTTTTAAAGTAACGGTGCCGATGTGCTTACCGGCCATTTTAGAAATGTCGATGTATTTCTTCGTCAACTCGATGGTGACCGTATCAGCCGTCATGTTTTTATATTCACCAGATTTCAAGTTAGCCGCGATTTCGATTGTGAATATGGATGACGCTGGGAATTTAGCTGCAGCAGCGGCAATGAGCTCACTCATATTGTTAACGAACATTATTGTCAGAGCCTTATATGAACTATTAACGAAGTATTTAAATAAACGTGCGTTGCATTGGCAAAAAAGATAGGAGAGAGAAGAAATGGAAACAAACATTAAAGCAGTTATTTTTGATTGGGCAGGAACAACAGTGGACTACGGATGTTTTGCTCCTGTTCAAGTATTTATGCAAATTTTTAAAGAGAAGGGCATTGAAATCACTGTTGAAGAGGCTCGCAAACCGATGGGGTTATTAAAAATTGACCATATACGCGCCATCACTGACATGCCGCGTATTAAAGAGTTATGGGAAGCTACATACGATCGTCAGCCACAGGAAAGCGATATTGAAGAGATGTACGGCAGATTTGAAGAAGAATTGTTTGCTATTTTACCAGATTATACAACGCCAGTACCTGGATGTTTAGAACTGATGAAAAAACTACGTCAGCGAGGGATCAAACTTGGATCAACGACTGGTTATACGTCCGAAATGATGAAAATTGTCGCACCAGGTGCTGAAAGACAAGGCTATAAACCAGATTATTACATCACTTCTGATGATGTGCCAGCGGGTCGTCCATATCCGTGGATGTGCTACATGAATGCGATCGAATTGGGAGTATACCCGATGAGTAGCATGATTAAAGTTGGCGATACCGTCTCGGATATGAAAGAGGGTAGAAATGCTGGTATGTGGACAGTTGGCGTCATTTTAGGCAGCAGTGAACTTGGGTTAACGGAAAACGAAGTAAAAGGAATGGAAGCGGATAAGTTAGAAGCAAAAATTCAAGAAGTAAAAGAGCGTTTGCTAGCGGCAGGAGCTCACTTCACAATTTTACAACTGGCTGATCTTGAAAGTGTCATCGATCAAATTGAGCAACAACAAGTGGCAGGAGGCGCAAAGCAACATGGATAATCAACATTATTTATTATTGACACCTGGGCCACTGACAACGACGAAAACAGTAAAAGAAGTAATGTTAAGAGATTGGTGTACATGGGACGATGACTATAATGGACTTGTTCAACAGGTTCGCAGCAAGCTCGTTCATCTAGCTACGAAAAACAGTGAAGACTATACCTCTGTGTTAATGCAAGGAAGTGGTACTTTCACGGTAGAAGCAACAATTGGGTCTGTTATCAGATCTGACGGAAAATTACTCGTTTGTGTGAACGGTGCTTATGGGAATCGAATCGCACAAATAGCTAATATTCTTGGCATTGACACGGTCATTTGTCAGACCGAAGAACACGAGCCCATTTCTGCACAAAAAGTAGAAGAACTTCTGAAATCTCATTCAGACATTACACATATTGCCGCTGTCCATTGCGAGACGACGACCGGGGTGTTAAATCCTATTCAAGAGATCACAAAAGTAGCTAAAACATACGGCAAAATTACGATCATTGATGCGATGAGTAGCTTCGGTGGAATTGACATCGATATGGAAGATTGGCAAATTGATTTTTTAATTAGCAGTGCAAATAAATGTATTCAAGGCGTACCAGGTTTCGGATTCGTAATAGCGAAGCGAGCAGAGCTAGAAAAGTGTAAAGGCATTGCTCGTTCCCTTTCACTTGATTTATATGGTCAATGGGAGACGATGGAACGATTCAATGGAAAATGGCGCTTCACTTCTCCAACTCATATCGTTCGAGCTTTTTATCAAGCTTTAGTAGAGCTTGAAGAAGAAGGTGGCGTGTTAGCGAGACAACAACGTTATACAAACAATCAACAGTTACTAGTAGCAGGGATGAAAGAAGCTGGGTTTGTTCCTTTCATCGAGGAAAAGTATCACTCACCAATTATTACGTCTTTCTGCTTTCCTAATGCAGATTTTCATTTCCCTTCGTTTTATGAACGTTTGAAAAAACAGGGGTTTGTTATTTACCCAGGGAAGGTGTCACAAACAGATACGTTTAGAATTGGGAATATTGGTGATGTTCACGCTGAAGACATCAAAAAATTAACCGCTATTATTTTGGAAGGAGCTGTCTATCAATGAAAATCTTTTGTTTAGGTGGAGCAGGTAAAATTTGTAGAGAAGCAATTCTTGATTTAGTTCAATATTCTAATTTCGAAACGATCACTGTCGCAGATTATAATGAGGAAGAAGGCAGAAAAGTCGTTGAGTGGTTAAATGATCCACGAGTAGATTTTGTTCAAGTTGATGTAACGGATATTGATTCAACCGTTGCGAAGATGAAGGGCTACGATATCGTCTTAGACGGAACGACGATTAAGCTAAACGGACTGTCTTCCGAATGCATCGCTAAAGCAGGCTGTCATGGCATTAACTTAAATGGCTTTGGTGAAGAAAACCAATGGAGTGATGTATTTGTTGAAAACGGAAAAACATTGCTTCCAGGGTTCGGAATGACGCCAGGATTAACCCAAATGATGGCGATGCATGCAGCGAATCAATTAGATACAGTAGAAAATGTTCGAGTTAGTCACGGATCATTTCGTCCGATTGCCTTTTCTGCATCGATTACGGAAACAACCACGTATGAATATGATCCAGAGCTGCCGACAAGGGTTGTTTTTGAAAATGGTGAGATGAAGCAAGTGCCACCATTTGCGCGTCCAAGAACGATTCAGTTGCCTGAGCCATATGGGGAAACTGTTCAATATATTATTCCACATGCAGAGACGGTGACGTTATCAAAAGCGTTGAAAGACAAAGGAGTTCAATTAATTGAAACTCGTGGAACGTGGCCTCAAAAAAATATGCGATTGGTGAAAGCCTTATATGAATATGGCATTTTACAAAATACACCGATTCATGTGAATGGAAAAGAAGTGGGGATTATGGATTGTATCTCTCAATACTTAATCCAATCGGAAGAAGGGCAAACAACAGAGTTATATGGGTATTCTCTTCATGTAGAAGTGGAAGGAGAGAAAGACGGGAAGAAAGTCAACCATACTCTTTACCATACTCATCCTGCTTCAGATGGCTCCGTACCTGGATGGGAAAAACTCCGCGCCTACACGCGAAATGTGGCTACTCCTTTTGCGATCGCCGCTCAATTAATCGCTAGTGGTCATGTAGAGAAAAAGGGTGTGATTACGCCTGAAGAGGCTTTTACAAATCCGGCTATGATCTTTGAGGAGCTAGAAAAGAGAGGGATTTTTGTCCATGAGGAAGTGAAAGAAGTAACTCCTACTATTTAGTCCTTAATATGTTGAACTAAATAACCGTGATGGAGGACCGGCAATGTCTGTAATAAGTGAAGAAAGAAAGCGAATGATTCTAGAAAAATTAGAAGTGAAGGGCAAGGTCAAAGTAGCTGACCTTGCCGATGAATTTGCGGTTTCTACTGAAACGATTCGTCGATACTTAGAAGACTTAGACAAAAGTCAAAAATTAAAAAAAGTATACGGAGGAGCGGTCAAGGCTACTAATTCTCCGTTAATTGAGCCTTCGATGTTTGAAAGAAAGATTTTAAATATTGATGAAAAGAAAAGGATCGCTTATAAAGCAGCGACCTTCATTAATAATGGAGATGTCATCTTAATCGATGAAGGAAGCACGACTTTGCAATTAGTTCCTTATCTTCTTCATATAAAAGATTTGACCATTATTACAAATTCTTTTGAGTTTGCTAATCAGTTAATCGCCGCAACAAACAAGAAGCTATTCGATGGAGAGATTATATTTATTGGTGGAATGATTAGTTCCAAGCATTTTCGAACGGCTGGCCCGATGTCACAGGAAATCTTGAACCATTTATCTTTTGAAAAAGCGTTTATTTCAGTCGATGCGGTTCTTCCGAGCTTCGGAATTTCTTCCTACGATTTAGAGAAAGCAAGACTATCGGAAATGATGATGAAGCAGGCTAAACAAACCTTTGTACTAGCCGATCATTCAAAAATCGGAGAAAAAGGCACGTATAAGATCACCGGATTGAACAAAATTGACTACATTCTTTCTAACCAACATTCCCCCGAAGATTGGAAGGAATATTTGATCAATCATCATGTAAAGTGGATTAAGTGCTGATATGTCAATGTTTAATATGAAGAAGGTATACTAAAAACATAAAATAAAGAAGGAAGCAAGGTTCCCCTAACCTGCTTCCTTCTTTATTTTAAATTGAGACATTTCATAAAAGATTCCCATTCAAAAGAGTTTCTATATATAATAGAAGAAACTGATCATTTTTCATAGATTGGAGTCATTATATAATGGAAGAAAACATTAAGTGGTGGATTGAACGTTATCAGCAAGAAGGTGATGAGGAAGCGTTGGAGCAGTTGAAGGTTACTTGCTGGCCGATGATCGAGCCGCTCATTGAGGAGTTAACGAAAAAGCATGGAGCGGAAGTGGGGGAGCTTCTTCGTGAAAAGGGGCTAGAGCGTTTTGCGTTTATTTTTAGCAAATATCAGTTAAATGTGCAACTACCGCTAGAGACGTTTGTTGCGAATACATATCGGTTTTATTTTATGCAAGTATTGAAAGAACAGGCATAAGAAAAAGGTATCCGAACAAGTTTTGTACTTGTTCAGGATACCTTTTTATAATTAATGATAATGAATAATATCTTCTGCTAAGCTAGTAAAGGCTTCGCCGACGATGGATTCTTCATCATATACAGAAGTGCCGGTGTTTTCTTCTGGTTGAGCGAATGGTACTTGGGCAATGACGGCTGTTTGTAGCTGTTCAGCTAGTCTATCACCGCCACCTTGTCCAAATAAATATTTTCTTTCGCCGTTTTCTTCGTAGTACGCCATGTTTTCGACGACACCCATAATGTGATGTTTCGTATGTTTAGCCATCACTCCTGCTCTCGATGCTACATGAGAAGCAGCATTGTGAGGAGTAGTGACGATAATTTCTTTAGCATGAGGGATCATTGCCGCTACATCAATCGCCACATCACCTGTCCCTGGAGGAAGGTCTAAGAGAAGGTAATCCAACTCTCCCCAATGCGTATTGACTAAGAAATTGCGAATCCATTTGTTTAACATCGGCCCACGCCACATGACTGGTTGGTTATCCTTAGAGTAAAAGCCCATCGACATTACTTTTACGCCGTGGCTAGTAGAAGGAATCGCCGTTTGGTCAATCATCGTTGGCTGTTGTTTAATTTGCATCATCGCTGGAATGCTAAATCCATAAATATCTGCATCTAAAATGCCTACGCGTTTTCCTAAGCGAGCAAGGGCAGCCGCTAAGTTGATTGTTACTGTTGATTTACCAACGCCGCCTTTACCGCTCGTTACCGCAATAAATTTGACTCCGGAATCTGGACGTAACATTTTGGGCATGCCTGTTTCCGTTACCGCTTCTGCTTTGAGTGATTTCGTTAACGCTTGACGTTCTTCATCGGTCATCGCACCAAAAGTTAAAGAGACACTTACAGCACCGGTATGTCTAAGAGCATCTTCAATATCTTGTTGGATTTTCGCTTTGAGCGGACAGCCTTGAATCGTTAATACAACTTCTAGTTGCACGTGACCATCTTGAATTTGGATGTTTCTTACCATGTTTAATTCAACAATACTTTTATGAAGCTCTGGATCATTAACTTTCTCCAGAGCTTGTAATACTTGTTCGTTTGTTAGCATCGTGTTTATCCCTGCCTATTCTTTCAATCCTTTGCCTAGACCTTTCAAGAAGTGAACACCGAAGTTCACTGCACGGTTCACGTCTGGGTCTTTCAATACTTTCATCAAGTCGAACACGCCGACTTTTTCATCGTTCTTGATCTGTTTTGCTTCATCGATTCCAGAGTTTAAACTGCTCACGAGTTTTTTCGTCATTTCAGGGTCCATAGCAGTCATTACACCTGCGACACCCATAAAATGATTGATTAAATTCGTTACTGGTTCACGAGAGACTTGATGTAGAACAATGCCTGCTACTTCTTCTTTCGCTTGAAGCAGCTTAGTCGCTGCTTCAAGTGCTCCTACTTTATTTAGTTCTCCTACAATCGAGAAGATTTGATTCAACGCTTCTTCATTTTCTGAAAGGAGCGCTTTTAAATCTTCTAGTTTTTGTTCTTTGATTTGTTCTTCTGTTAGTTGTTGTTTTTGAATCGTTGTAATAGGTGCTGCCATCGATTACACTCCTTCCATTATTTCGTTGTTAAGTGAACGTAGCCTGGACGCTTCCATTTACGTTCTGCTTCGACACCGTTTTGCGGGTGACGTTTTTTGTAACGTGGATTTGTTTTTGGTAATGGTGCTTTTCCACCATCGGCTTTTAACACTTCTACACGCACTTTCGTTTGCTTGTAAGCAGGTGTGAACGTACAACGGTCAACAGCTGGACCTGTTAAGAAGTTAATCGCCGAGTCTTTGCTTACAGAGTTCATCGGTAAGAATAGCTCATTCTTTTGGACGCGATCGGTTACTAGTGCATTTAATTTCAACGCGCCGTATGGAGAGACTAAGCGTACGAGAGAACCATCTTTGATTCCGCGTTCTTTCGCTAACTCTGGTGATACTTCCACGTAAATTTCTGGTACTTTTGCTTGAATACCTTCTGATTTATTCGTCATGTTTCCTTCATGGAAGTGTTCAAGTACACGACCGTTGTTAATATGACAATCGTATTCTTCAGGGAATTCCACTGGCTCTACCCAATCATATAACGCGAAACGAGCTTTTTTATCTGGGAAGTTAAAGCCATCTACATATAGAAGTGGCGTGCTCTTACCATCAAGGCTACCCCAGAAGAAGCTATTCCAGCCTTCAAGAACTTCATAGTTTGCTTCTCCAAAAATAGGGGAGAGGCTAGCCATTTCATCGTAAATTTCACTTGGATGACTGTAATTCCAATTCGCACCAAAACGGTTCGCAACATCTTGAAGGATTCTCCAGTCTGGTCTTGCATCTTCAAGTGGTGGTAATACTTCATATAGTCTTTGAACACGACGTTCTGTATTTGTAAATGTTCCATCTTTTTCAAGAGAAGGAGCACCAGGTAACACAACATCGGCATATTGAGCGGTTCTAGAAAGGAAAATATCTTGAACGACTAAGAAGTCAAGTTGAGATAAAACATCATGTACATGGTTGGCGTTACAGTCAACTAAAGCCATATCTTCTCCGACAACGTACATCGCTTTCATTTTTCCTTCTTCAACGGCTTGAAGCATTTGAATATTATTTAAACCTGGTTCTGGTTTGATTTTTACACCGTAAGCTTTTTCAAACTTGGCGCGTGCTTCATCATTGGTCACACTTTGGTAACCAGGAAGTAGGTTTGGTAAAGTACCCATGTCACAAGCACCTTGTACGTTATTATGACCACGAAGCGGGTAAGCACCAGCGCCCGGACGACGGTAGTTTCCTGTTGCTAACAATAAGTTAGAAATCGCAGCGGATGTATCAGAACCACCAGTGTTTTGAGTGACACCCATTCCCCAAAGGACACAAGTGCCGTCTGCATCACGAATCATTTTCGCTACTTCAATTAACGTTTCTTTAGAAATACCTGTTTGTTCTTCAGCATACTCTAATGTGTATTTTTGAAGTACATCTTTGAAATCTTCATAGAAGTTGACGTTTTCTAAAATGAATTTCTCATCATGCCAACCTTGGTCGATCATGTATTTCGTTACAGCCATTAACCAAACTTGGTCTGTTCCTTGCTTCGGTCGCATAAAGATATCAGATCTCTCAGCCATTTCATGCTTACGAATATCTGCCACAATTAGTTTTTGACCATGTAATTTATGCGCACGTTTAACGCGAGTAGCTAATACAGGGTGTCCTTCCGCTGGGTTAGCTCCGACAATAATAACAAGACCTGATTTAGCGATGTCTTTGATCGTTCCAGCATCTCCACCCATACCAACTGTACGGAATAGACCGTCCGTTGCTGGAGATTGACAATAACGTGAACAGTTATCAACGTCATTCGTTTCAAAAATTTGTCTCGCCATTTTTTGAATTAAGTAGTTTTCTTCATTTGTGATTTTAGAAGAAGAAATGAAACCTGTTGATCCTGAACCGAATTCTTTTTGAATCGCACCTAATTTAGAAGCGATTAAGTCAAGTGCTTCATCCCAAGAAGATTCAACGAATGCACCATCTTTACGAATTAACGGTTTCGTTAAGCGCTCTTTTGAATTGACGAAGTCCCAACCGAATTTTCCTTTTACGCAAGTAGAGATCGCGTTCACTGGCCCTTTAGATGGTTGAACTTTCAAGATTTTACGATCTTTCGTCCATACTTCAAATGAACATCCGACACCACAGAACGTACAAACAGTTTTCGTTTTCTTCGTACGCTTGTCACGCATGGCTGCTTCTACTTCTGATACAGCCATAATCCCGCTGTAGCCTGGTTCTACGTCTTTAATTAGGTCGATCATTGGGTCAAGCATATCCTGCTTTAGGCCTGTCATAAATCCAGCTTCGCCTAACATGGATTTTTCCATTAAGGCATTACATGGACAAACAGTGACACATTGGCCACAGCCAACACAAGAAGAATCATTGATGGCAACGCCTTCGTCCCAAACAACACGTGGGCGTTCAGCTTCCCAATCAAGTGATAATGTTTCGTTGACTTGCAAGTTTTGACATACCTCTACACATTGACCACAAGCGATACATTGGTTTGGATCGTAACGGTAGAATGGGTGAGACATATCTACTTCTGTTGGATCCACTTTTGGTTCATATGGATACTTTTGATGCTCAATGCCCATCATTTCTACGGTGTTATGCAACGTACAGTTCCCGTTATTGTTGTCGCACACTGTACAGTAAAGTAAATGATTTTCTAATAAACGATCCATCGCTTCCGTTTGCGCTTCTTTCGCTTTAGGAGAAGCTAGTTGAATGTTCATGCCACTTTCTGCTTTTGTTGAACAAGAACGAACTAACTTTCCGTCGATTTCGACAATACAAGTGTCACATGTTTGAAGTGGGTCTACTTCTGGAACGTAACAAACTTGTGGATGGGCGATTTCATTTTGGTTAATTACTTCTAGAATCGTTTGCCCTTGTTTCGCTGAGTACTCTTTTCCATTGATTTTAATTTCAGTCATCTTTGTGTACCTCCCTTTTAAACACACAAAAAAATCCACCACGAATTGACATGTCTACTAAACATGCAAAAAATTCATGGTGGATAAGCTTCTTAGCAGATCTTACTAAAAGACCAATCCAGTTTTTATTTAATAAACCGATAGACCTAAAACATTGGAAAATATTCCGGATCCATCTGCACCATCGCTTATTATAGCTCTTTCCCAGAAAATAAACAATATAAACTATAAAACATCTTTTGTGAGAATAATTATCACAAACTTCTCCTTTAAATTTTAGCAAAGTTGATTTATCATTAACAAATTGTAAGGGTGAAATCGCTTTATCAAAAATATTAATAAGTATTTTTTATGATGGGAGAATGCCTATTATGTCTAAAAAAGTTCATGAATTCAATGATATCATTCGTAAACTTCGTAAAGATCTGTTTGGGAAAGGGCCGGAACGGATTCACACTATATTCGTTGAAAAGATGGCAATATCCACGCTTTATGGAAACTTGACACCGACAGAAAAATTTATTGCGAGTACGCCAGATGGGGTTGCGATGGTTCATGCAGCAAGAACGAGAATGATTCAAGAAGTGTACTCGAAAGCAACTCCTGAGGGAATGGAAGAATTAATGGGGGCAAAATTAGTCCATTTATTTTCCGATATCAAGATCGAAGAAGATATGGCAGTTTCCGTGTTTATTTTTGATAAAGATATAGATTAGGAGGTCAAAGATGAGGGAAGCGGAAGTAAAGAGAGAAATTATTCGTGTAGACAATGGTCAAGTAGAAAAGGTAGAAGATGTGATTGTGACAGAGTACCCGGTTACGGTGAAAATTAACCAAGAGGAGTTTGTCACAATGGTTTGTACCCCCGAGCATATTGAAGATATGGTGATTGGCTATCTTGCTTCAGAAAATATTATTCGCAAATTTGAAGACATTGAAGATATATCGATTCAAGAAAAAGACGGCTTTGTTCACGTAAAAACAAAGAAAGTAAACCCTTACTATCACAAGTTTCAAAATAAGCGATATATCACTTCATGCTGTGGGATGAGTAGACAAGGTTTTGTATTTGTTAACGACGCCTTAACGGCAAAAAAGATGGATCAAGTCCGCGTACAAATTACGCCAGAAGATTGTTTTCGCTTAATGAATGACATGCAAAACTCGGCCGTCACGTTTCAACAAACGGGCGGGGTTCACAATGCTTCTCTATGTGATATAAATGGGACAATCTTGAGCAGAATGGATATTGGGAGGCATAATGCGCTTGATAAAATATACGGATACTGCTTAAGAAATGATATCTCTATAGGGGATAAAGTATTAGTTTTTAGTGGGAGAATTTCATCAGAAATTTTGCTGAAAGTAGCAAAAATAGGATGTGAAATCGTACTTTCGAAGTCCGCTCCGACAGAATTAGCTTTACAATTAGCTGAACAATTAGGTATAACAACTGTTGGGTTCATTCGTCAGCAATCACTAAATATTTACACTTGTCCTGAAAGAATTAAGCTGAACTCATAATTTGAAAGATAGCTAACGATGAAAACCACTAATTTAAGAAAAGAGGTGAAGAAGATGAATACAGAAGTACAGGACAAGCTGCGTCGCCCTTTAAGAGATTTACGTCTATCAGTGACCGATCGTTGCAATTTCCGCTGTCGATACTGTATGCCTGAAGAGATTTTTGGAAGTGATTATTCTTTTTTACCTTCTGATAAAATTTTATCATTTGATGAAATGGAACGATTAGTCAAAATTTTTGTTTCTTTTGGTGTGAAAAAGATACGAATCACCGGTGGAGAGCCGCTGTTAAGAAGGAATCTGCCAGAACTAATTGAACGGATCGATCAAATCGACGGAGTAGAGGACATCGCTTTAACAACGAATGGAGCACTGTTGAAAAAGCATGCGGAAACCTTAGCGAAAGCGGGTTTATCACGTGTGTCTGTTAGTTTGGATTCATTAAACGAAGAACGTTTTTTAGCGATGAATGGTAACAGAGGAAAAGTAAAGACCGTGTTAGAAGGCATTGAAAAAGCAGCAGAAGTAGGTATGAAAGTTAAAGTAAATATGGTCGTACAAAAAGGGAAAAACGACCAAGATATTATTCCAATGGCTCGCTTTTTTAAAGAGAAAAAGCACAACCTTCGCTTTATTGAGTACATGGATGTAGGTAATTCGAACGGATGGCGTTTAGATGATGTGACGTCTAAGCAAGAAATATTGAATCAAGTGAATCAATTTTCTCCCATCGAACCGATGGCACCGAATTACAGTGGAGAAGTAGCAACTCGTTATCGCTACATCGATAGCGACCAAGAAATTGGGATCATCTCATCGGTGACCGATTCATTTTGTTCCACTTGTACAAGAGCGCGGATTTCTGCTGAGGGAAAACTGTATACTTGTTTATTTGCTACAGCTGGAACCGACCTTCGAGAACTGCTCCGTTCGGGACAAAGTGATGACGCTATTGCTGGAATTATCGAAAGCGTTTGGAGTCATCGAAGCGACCGCTATTCTGATGAGCGGACCAATCAGACCCGCCCGCGGACAAATACGAAAGTAGAAATGTCTCATATTGGTGGATAGAAAGAAGAAAATTTGATAACAAGAGGTAAATTGGAGGAATGTAGGCATGGCTTTTAATAAACCAGATAAAATTACAGAAATAGCCATTGAAGCGGGTGTTGGAAAGGCAAAATTACCGATAACAACAATGCTTATACTTGGGTTTTTAGGAGGAGCTTTCATTGCGTTAGGATTTTTACTTGATATTCGAGTGATAGGAAGTATGCCACCAGAGTGGGGAAGCTTTGCTGGATTTTTAGGAGCAGCTGTTTTCCCATTGGGGCTCATTTTAGTCATTCTTGCTGGTGCAGAATTAATTACTGGAAACATGATGTCTGTACCTATGGCACTTTATGCTCGAAGAATTACAGTAGCAGACTTAGCTCGTAACTGGTTTTGGGTTACGTTAGCGAACCTAATTGGTGCTTTATTTGTCGCTTACTTTTTTGGTCATGTTGTCGGTTTAACAGAAACAGGACCATTTTTAGATAAAACGGTAGCAATTGCTGAGGCAAAAGTTGCTGATTCCTTTATGCAAACGTTTATTTCTGCAATTGGTTGTAACTGGCTTGTCTGTCTAGCTGTTTGGCTAGCTTACGGAGCGAATGATTTTGCTGGGAAAATCTTTGGTATTTGGTTCCCAGTCATGGCGTTTGTTGCGATTGGATTCCAGCACGTTGTTGCCAATATGTTTGTTATTCCAGCTGCCATCTTTTCTGGACATGTAACATGGATCGAGTTTTTAGGAAATGTTGTTCCCGCATTTTTAGGAAATGTTGTTGGAGGAGCTGTATTTGTCGGAATGGCTTACTTCATGTCTTACCCAAAACAACAAGTACAACAAACTAAGTTACAAAAAATTTCTTAATACGAAAGTAGAGCCGACTGTTTCGAAGCTAGACGATCCGAAAGCTCGAAAGCGGAAGGTGTTCGTTCAACCGTTTCATTCATAATTGACAAATCATAAAAAACCCAGCAAATGCCGGGTTTTTTATGTACGTTCATGGAAAAAGTCACCGTTTTTGCCGCCGGTTTTTTGGACTAAATGAGTCTCTTTAATGACCATCGATTTATCAACCGCTTTGCACATGTCGTAGAAAGTTAAGGCAGCGACAGATACAGCTGTTAAAGCCTCCATTTCAACGCCGGTGTTTCCTTGACATTTAACGGTGACTTGCATATGCAAGTCATATCCTTCGTTCGTTTGCTCGTAGTCAAAGGTAAAATCGGTTCCTTGGAGCATGATCGGGTGACACATCGGAATGAGGTCAGACGTTTTTTTCGCGGCCATAATTCCTGCGATTTGAGCGACTTGTGTTGGATCACCTTTTTTAATCAGACCCTGTTGAATGGCTTCGTATAATTCATTAGACATAGCAATCGTGCTTTTAGCGATGGCTGTCCGTTTTGTGACGTCCTTTTGTGAAATATCGACCATTTTCGGTCGACCGTCTTGATTCCAATGGGTAAAGTTACTCATAATATCCTCCTGAAGTATGTATTATTTGATTTCTTTAGGCCAATCTTCTTTCGAGTTGATGTTAATAAACTCTTGTTGATCGTTGGCGAAAGGTACGTAACGTACAGTTAATTGGTCTAATAATGCTCGCATGCTTTTTTTATTGTTTTGCAGAAGCAGTTGTGCTTTGTCTAGGCTTCTTCGGTGATACAGTGCCGTAAGCGGTTGAATTCGATTCGACTGCGTGGGCACGATCGCATCATATTGATCTTCTGTGAGTGAAATCATCGTTTCGACGAAAGCAGAAGTCATAAAAGGTAGGTCACTAGCCAGGACAAAAAACCATTCGCTATCTGGCACCGAAGACATGATATGATGTAAGGCGAATAATGGTCCTTGATAGTTTTGTTCTTCTTCAATGACAAAACGGACGTCTACTTGCTTAAATTTTGGCAACAAGTCTGGATTCGTAGAAATAATCAATGGATGAAGAGAGTGCTCTCTTAACGCATCTAAGCTATATTCATATAAGCATTTTCCTTCGTACAGTTCAAACATTTTTGGTTTGCCATAACGAGAGGATTTGCCACCTGCTAATACGACGCCGGCCATCGTCATTGTCTGTTTAACTCCCCAATAAAATGTTGGACAGTTGGGATAATGAGTTGATTCATACCTAATTTGACGGCATTGGTGGACCCTGGCAAAGCATAAATAGCGGTTTGGTTTTTACAGCCAGCAACAGCACGACTGAACATCGCTCGTGGGCCAATTTCCGTATAACTCAAGGAGCGGAATAATTCTCCGAAGCCTGTCATTTCTTTTTCAAATAGGGATGTGAGAGCCTCATAGGTGACATCCCTTGGAGTAAACCCGGTTCCTCCGGTGACGATAATCGCATGAATGTTTGGATCTTCACACCAGGCTTGAACCTTATCTATAATGGCTAGTTGTTCATCTTTCACAATCTGATGTTGAACAACCTGGAATGTAGCGGATTCGAGCAAGGCTTTAATCTGTTGACCACTTTGATCATTTTCTACGGTTCTCGTGTCGCTAACGGTTAAAATCGCCGCGGAGACCGATGTACTTGAATGAGTTGGATGCATCCATATTCCTCCTTTTCATAGTCATAAAATCAATGACTCCATTATAATAGCAAAAATAAAAACGTCAAATGAAAATTTACATAGAGAAAGGAAGGTCATTCCGTGAGCGAAAGATATTCAAGACAGCAGTTATTTCAACCAATCGGAAACTCAGGACAAGAAAATATCCAAAAGAAGCACGTGTTAATTGTAGGAGCAGGGGCTTTAGGAAGTGCCAGTGCAGAAGCGATCGTCCGGGCTGGCGTTGGCAAGTTGACGATTATTGATCGAGATTACGTGGAATGGAGTAATTTGCAGCGCCAGCAGCTCTATAGCGAGCAGGACGCGAAAGAACAATTACCAAAAGCAGTCGCAGCGAAAAATCGGTTAGAGAATATTAACTCTGATGTTGACATCCAAGGACTAGTTATGGATGCGCGAGCTGATACGCTAGAGCCATTGCTGACAGACGTCGATGTGATGATAGACGGGACGGATAACTTTGATATTCGTTTCATAATCAATGACTTGTCGCAAAAGCATGATATTCCATGGGTATATGGATCTTGTGTAGGGAGTTATGGAGCGACCTATACGATCATTCCGGGACAAACGCCTTGTCTTCACTGTCTCCTTCAAAAGGTACCAAACACGGGAGCTACTTGTGATACAGTCGGTATTATTAGTCCAGCTGTTCAAATGGTTGCCGCGTATCAAGTGGCAGAAGCTTTAAAAATTTTAGTTGGAGATATCCAAGCTGTTAGAAATACGTATTTAACGTTTGATTTATGGAAAAATCAGCACTATGCCGTAAAATTAGATACAGTAAAAGATCAACATTGCCCATCTTGCGGAGAAGCTCGAATTTATCCGTATTTAGCTTATGAAAATCAAACGAAAACGGATGTTTTATGTGGGCGTAATACGGTGCAAATTCGGCCGGCTAACGAAATGAATTATGACTTCGATCGTTTAGAAAGACAGTTAGGCCATCAAGGAGCTATTCACCGAAATCCGTATTTGCTTTCTTGTCAATTAGACGATTATCGCCTCGTCATTTTTCAAGGTGGCCGCGTATTGATTCATGGAACAAATGATATTCAGCAAGCTAGAAGTCTTTATTATCGTTTATTAGGATAAAAGGAGTGGTGAAACATGTTACAAAAAAGAACCCCGATCGCCGTAGAAGAAGCGGTACGAAGAGTGATGGAATTTGCTCAGCAAGGAAAAAAAGAATTCGTGTCTTTGCCCTCGGCATACGGTCGTTTTTTAGCAGAAGATTTGATCGCTGATCATGATGTACCTTCCTTTGATCGCTCACCTTATGATGGATTTGCGATTCGAGCGGAAGATAGCATTTCAGCGAGTGCAGAACAACCGATTTCGTTTGAAGTAGTTGGAGAAATTGGCGCTGGATTTGTTTTTAGTGAGCAGGTGAAAGAGAGACAAGCGGTACGTATCATGACAGGTGCTCAAATTCCGCAAGGCTGTAATGCTGTCGTTATGCTTGAGTTGGCTCGGGCATATGAAGAGAATGATAAAAGCTATATGGAGATTAAACGTCCTTATCAAAGCGGCGACAATATTTCTTTTCAAGGGGAAGATATGAAAAAAGGAGCCGTCTTAGTCAAGAAGGGAACATACATCAATCCAGGTGTTTCGGCATTGCTTGCGACATTTGGCTATCACGAAGTACCAGTTGTGAAAAAAACCGTCATCGGTGTGTTAGCTACAGGTAGTGAGCTATTAGATGCCAATGAACCGCTACAACCAGGGAAGATCCGTAATAGCAATGCTTATATGATTCTTTCACAAATTGAAAGAGCAGGTGGAGAAGCGCGTTACTTCGGTAAATTCAGCGATGAGTTGGATACTTGTGTGGCCGCTGTCAAAGAAGCGATCGAAGAAGTCGATTTTCTGATTACGACTGGTGGCGTATCGGTTGGAGACTATGATTATTTGCCGGAAATCTACGAGCAATTAGGGGCAAAAGTGTTATTTAATAAAATTGCGATGCGACCAGGCAGTGTCACGACGGTTGCTCAGTTAAATAACCAATTGTTATTCGGGCTTTCTGGTAATCCATCTGCTTGTTATGTCGGATTTGAATTATTTGTGCGCCCAATCATTCGTACGTTCTCATGGAATTCCTCGCCTCATTTACGAAGAGAGCAAGCTATTCTAGGAGGAGACTTCAAAAAGCCCAATCCTTTTACAAGATTTGTACGTGCGAATCTTTCCTTCAATGATGGTCAACTAGTCGCGTCGCCATCTGGCTTTAATAAATCCAGTGCGGTTTCTTCACTGGCAGAGGCCAATGCCTTCATCGTGCTTCCAGGGGGAACGAGAGGGTATGAAAAAGGAATGGTCGTTGATGTGCTGTTATTAGAAGATCTTCAAGGAAGTGAGTGGCCTTGGCACGACATTGTTCCATCCTACAGGTAGTCGGCTTTCAAAATAGCGGAAAAACGACGTTAATGGAGAAACTGATTCATCGTGCAACTAGTGAAGGGCTTCTCTCTGCCTCCATTAAGCATCACGGTCACGGCGGAGTTCCTGTGAATGAATCAGCATCGAAGGATAGTGTGCGGCATTATCAAGCTGGGGCAGTCGTTTCGGGCGTAGAAGGAGCCGGTGTATTATCCTTAACGGTTAAACGCGAAGCATGGAGCCTTCAACAATTACTGACGTTGTATCAAACCTTTGACATCAATGTGATTTTTGTGGAAGGTTATAAACAAGAAAGTTATCCAAAAGTTGTCTTATTACGTAGTGCGGAAGATATTCCATTGCTTCATTCGTTATCTAACATTCAATGTGTAATATATTGGGAGGCATGTCATTTATCCAATGACCTACCCTATCCGGCTTTTCCGATAGTAGATGACAAGCAATATATCGATTTTTTAATAAGAATAGTGAGGGAACAAGATGGAACAAACGTTATTTGAAATTACCGATCAACCGATTGTGACAGAGGAAGTGACGAAGAAAGTCGCTAGCAGAAATGCGGGAGCGACTACGGTTTTTATCGGCACTGTTCGTGAGTTAACAAAAGGGAAGAAAACGCTCCAGTTAGAATATCAAGCTTATCCTTCAATGGCCGTGAAAATGCTTGCCCAAATTGCTGAAGAAATAAAGGGGAAATGGCCAGATGCAAAAGTTGCGATTACTCATCGTACAGGACGATTGGACATTTCTGATATTGCTGTTGTGATCGCTGTCTCTTCGCCTCATCGCAAAACGGCTTACGAAGCGAATGAATATGCGATTGAAAGAATTAAACAAATTGTCCCAATCTGGAAAAAAGAGTTTTGGGAAGATGGAACAGAATGGGTTGGCGATCAGCTTGAAAACGTCCCTTATCCAGATGGCAAACCAGAAAAAGAAGGAGGATTCCAATGATTACTGTTTTATTATTTGCTCATTTACAAGAAGAAATCGGAGAGAGCCAATTAACGATTGAAGCACTAGAAATGACCGTTTCGCAAGTGAAGAAGTGGATAGAAGAGCGTTATCAAGTTTCTTCTTTACATCAAGTCATGGCCGCTGTTAATGAAAACTTTGCAATGGATGAAACGATTGTCAAAGAAGGAGATACGATCGCTTTTATTCCGCCGGTGAGTGGTGGGTGAATCATCAACCAGAATAAAACTCCCGTCGCCTCACTGATAAAAACACAGGAAGGACGACGAGAGTTTTTATTCTCTTTAAAGAAGAACTTGACTAATTAAAGCTTCCTCGCTAAATAGTATTTGTTTAAAGTTTAATAGAACTGTCCATACTGGGGCTGTCCAAAAAGTGATTTTTCAGCCAGGAAATTAAAAATAGCAAAAGCCAAGAATGTCGTAAAATCAACATTCTTGGCTTTTTATTTTCGGTGCTTTTTACTCGAAAATTGACTAAACTTTATCTTTTTAGGCGAGAAGACTCCCACCTCAAGGAATGTGTAGGGCGATAGCCCAATGAGTAGGTGGGGGATGAATCACCTTCGGACAAGGGATGGCTATTTGCCCTCTCGATTGTCCGACTGTTCGAGAGCTACTTGTAGCAAATGGAAAATAGTTTGGGTGCGAGTCCCAAACCCTTTTTGCTCTTTGTAGGCATCCACCCTCTCTAAAAGAACTTTAGGAAATCGTAATACAACTGATTGTTTTTCCATGTTTTCACCCCTAAATGATATACAAATAACATCTTAATTGGTATAATATGTATATCATAACATAATGGATGAGGAGGTGAAACTCATGATCGTTCATAAAGCCTATAAGTTTCGTATCTATCCGACAGAAAAACAAGCGATTCTGATCAACAAAACCATTGGCTCCAGTCGATTTGTCTTTAATCATTTCCTATCTCTTTGGAATGATACTTATAAACAGACAGGAAAAGGTCTGTCTTTCAACAAATGTTCGAAACAACTCACACAACTGAAGAAAGAAATTGTGTGGCTGAAAGAGCCAGACAGTATTGCTTTGCAGTCTTCTCTGGAAAACCTCTCAGATGTGTTTGACCGCTTTTTCAACCAACAAAATGACGCTCCTCGTTTTAAGTCCAAAAAGAACAAAGTTCAATCCTACAAAACGAAACACACAAACGGGAACATCGCTATCGTCGAACATACGATCAAATTGCCTAAACTCGGATTTGTTAAATTTGCCAAAAGCAGAGAAATAGAAGGTAGGATTTTAAATGTAACAATCAGACGGAATCCAAGCCGAAAGTACTTTGTATCCATTCTTACAGAAACAAAAGTGAAAGAATTACCTAAGACTAATTCTTCTGTTGGAGTGGATGTAGGGTTAAGTGATTTTGCAATATTAAGTAATGGGCAAAAGTTTCATAATCCAAAATTCTTCCGCGCATTGGAGCAAAAACTAGCTAAAGCCCAACAAGTGATGAGTAGACGAACAAAAGGCGGTTCTAATTGGAACAAAGCAAGAATCAAAGTAGCTCGTATTCATGAAAAAATCACCAACGCAAGAAAAGACTATTTAGACAAAATCTCTACCTATATTGTCAAAAATCACGACATTGTAGGCATAGAAGATTTGCAAGTGTCAAATATGCTAAAAAACGAAAAGCTATCGAAAGCCATTAGCGAAGCATCGTGGTCGCAATTTCGAGAAATGCTTGAATATAAGGCGAAATGGTATGGAAAGCAAATCGTTGTCGTATCCAAGACGTTTGCGAGTTCTCAACTATGTTCTTCTTGTGGTCATCAGCATAAAGAAGTGAAACGTCTCGCCTTACGTCAATGGACTTGTCCTTCTTGCGGCACAGACCATGACCGGGATATCAATGCAGCTACAAATCTTAAAAAGGAAGCATTAAGGCTAATAAATTGAAATAGACTGTCGGAGGCGTAAGCCGCTTGGACGACCTAACCGCAGGAACTGCGGAGGAAAGCCTGCTCAATAACTGGTGGATACACTGGTGTTCGCAGGAAACAGAATCCCCCACTTCAAACGACTCGTAAGAGCGTTAAGTGGGGGAGGGTTCAATTGATTTTCAAGTCGCAAATGCTGAAAGTTTTTCAGAATTAGATAGCCAAAACCAAAAGATTATTGACGACGGAATACACCAACAAGAAATATTAAAAGAATTAGAGGAAGAATTAAAGAGCTTTAATAAAACTATGAAAAACATTGAGGAAGAAGGTGACTATTATTTTACTGGAAATAGAATGGTGATTCAGTACAAAGAACACTCTCAATCTGTAAATACTTTGAGTAATGAAAGGTCATTAAAAGAAGTTGCTATGAAGTTAAAGAAAAAAGATCCTGATGACATTTTAATTAAGCCTGTAAAATATTCAAATAAAGAACTAGTTAAAATGCAGAATGACTTTAAAAAATATGCCAATCAACTTGATATAAATGAAAAATATAGACTAGAATTAAATGAAGAAACCAATCAACTTGACTTAAAAATAATCTCTGAAAATTTACTTTTATGGTTATTCAATAACTTTTTAACATTTAAGTCTAAGATATAATACAGATTAAAAAGGAAGGAACATTAAATTGAACACAGTCAAAAAACGAATATCTATTTTTATTTTAGGACTCTTCTCTATTTTACTATTTTTGGGGGGTGCTTTCTTTTATTTCACACCTACCGAGTTTGGCTATATTGCTAATATTTCTACTGAAGCTGAGGGCAAAGGGACACAAATACTAGTTGTTGAAGATATTTCTAAATATAAAAAACTAAAGAATAATGTATTTGCTACTTACGAAAACGAGGGAACGATTTTCCAATTACCTTGGTATGTTCCAGCCAATAAGTTAAAACCTGAGCAAAAGGTGAAAATTTATTTTGATGGAAAAGTTCAACTTACTTCTCCAGGGCGTGCGAATGCTTATTGGATTAAGGTCATCAAATAAACGTGGAATTGTATAGCTTGAAATCTTTATAATGTCTCCCGTCAAAGAGTTCAAACATTACACGAGACATCACTTGTCTACCTGAAAGTGCTGTGTATTTGCTACATTAATTGTCTATGATCCCCTTCTATGGCTATAAAATAAAGTTACGAAGTTTATAAAAATGACGCGATTTTTTGAATAAAGTCACGATGTTTGTAAAACAGTTGCGATACTTTGCCTCTTTAAATTAAAGAACTCTAAGTGAGTTTTGATCAAACCATTTTATAAACGGAGAAGTTCATTCAAAAAGAAAAGAATCCATTTTGATCAATCTTTTTTCAAAATGCTTGGGTTTCTTCCATTATAAAATCAACATTTGTAGCTTTATTCTAAACCAACAATAATAAGCCTTCATCAAAACAGGCAGCAAAAGTAGGATGCTTTCTAGCAATTGATGATACATCGTTTGTGTCTAGAATACTACACAGCGGTGTAATAGATTTTTTCAAGAAGGTGATGTAAAGTACGACCATTTGCTTCACCTTCTATTTTTGTGTGTCAAGAATTTTTCATTACTAATTGAAGTTTCACTTTATCGAAACATATCCTATCATTCATGTTAAACTATGCTATACTGAGAAATGGTGAATTATAAGCATTCCCATGATAGAAACAACGTACAGAATGAGATGAATGTTTCACTCATTCTCTTTATAGAAGTTTGAATTAGTGAAAGGAAGAGGACGTTTGAATATTTTTATTACAGGTGGAACGGGTTTTCTCGGTTCTAATTTAATTAAAAGATTAGTAGAACAGGGGCATCACATTTATGCTTTAGTACGAAATGTAAAGAAGTTTGATGCGCTCGTGCAAACATTAAAGGTCGAGCATCGAGCAAATGTGCATCCAGTAGAAGGGGAATTAACGAAAGCGCTTTTAGGGATCGAATCATCTAAGCTACAATCATTGAACGGACAAATCGATGCCGTATATCACACGGCTGCTCTTCTTTCTTTTGATGAAAATGATCGCGAGGCATCTTTTGAGATGAACGTAGAAGGAACGAAGCGGGTGCTGGATTTTGCTGAACTCGTTCAGGCGAAAACATTCTTTCATGTTAGCACAGCCTACACATTAGGGAAGCGGACAGAAGGAATCGAATCTCTTTATCCTCTTCAATCGACGTTTATTAATTCTTATGAAGAAAGCAAGTGCCATGCCGAGCATTTAGTTATGTCGGCTAGTGATCGTTTCGATGTGATGATTATGCGTCCGGCGATCATTATTGGTGATTCACAGACAGGGGAAGCGGATACTACCTTTGGCCTTTATGGCATCTTACGTACGATTGAATTATTAAAGAAAAAAGCGAAAAGAAAGCCAAATCACGAACAAGAAATCTTCCATTTGTTAATGGAAAAGGACGCTGTTTCAAACATTGTGCCTGTTGATTATGTCACGAAAGTATTGGCATTAGGTTTAGTATATGGAAAAAGCAATACGATCTATAATATTACGAACCCTGCACCGCCGACCAATAAGGAAGTGTTAGAAACGGTTAAAGAAGCCTTTGACTTTTATTCGGTTGAGATCACACCGTACGAGCAAAAGGACAGCCTGTCGAGCCGGGAGCAAAAAATGAATGAACCGTTAGAAGTGTTTAAAGACTATTTAAATCGTTCGATTGTTTTCCATGATGGCCATACGAAAGAGTTGCTACAACAAGGCAAAGAAGAGCATCTTCGCATGGACAAAGACATGCTTTTACGAATCGTTCATGGTTTTCAAAAGCGGAATGGCAAGAAAACAGATCAAGTGTTAGTGAACCAGTAACTATAAGAAGCGAGACGCCTCTGCAAGTGAAAGGGGCGTTTTTGTATTTCTTATAAGAAGGGTGTAAAGTAACCATCAAGTCGTTTCTGTAGTTTTTAACATAATCCGAGAGAATTCTCCTTCCCCATCCTTGTCGAAAGAAAAAAGGATAGAGTTTTCTATTTGATCTTGATAGGATCATACGTTCGTTTTATAATGATGACAAGAGAGGGGATTTCATGTATCGTACGTTGAAAACAAGTTTTACGGCTTCTCAGCTAACTAAAGAATATAAATAAATTGGTTGATATAATAAGGAAGGGAGTTAACGCCCAATGGATGCCGAAACAGTTATGCAGAATCTTGAAGCCCTCGGTAAAGAACGATCTAAAAAAATGTATATATCCAACGGTGCGCACGAGCCGATTTTTGGTGTGGCTACAGGCGCTATGAAACCAATTGCAAAAAAAATCAAAAGAAATCAATGTTTAGCAGAAGAACTGTATGCCACAGGTAATTATGATGCCATGTACTTTGCAGGCATTATTGCAGATCCAAAAGCTATGACTGAATCGGATTTTGATCGTTGGATGGATGGAGCGTATTTTTATATGCTGTCTGATTACGTGGTGGCAGTCACTTTATCCGAGTCAGATATTGCACAAGATGTTGCTGATAAATGGATCGCAAGCGGTGAAGAACTGAGAATGTCAGCAGGCTGGAGTTGCTACTGCTGGCTGTTAGGGAATCGCAAAGATACTGAATTCTCCGAAAGTAAAATTTCTGCTATGCTTGATATGGTAAAAAATACGATTCATGATTCACCAGAACGAGCAAAATCCGCTATGAATAATTTTCTATATACCGTGGGGATTTCCTATCTACCGCTACATGAAAAGGCAGTTGAGACCGCCAAGGCAGTAGGTACAGTAGAAGTCAAACGGGACAAGAAAAAAAGCAGTTTCCTCAATGCTTACGAAAGTATTCAAAAAGAAATAGATAGAGGGAGGCTCGGTTTCAAACGAAAATATGTAAGATGTTAGCTGCGTGTCGGGGTGTTGATCTGAGAAGGATTGACACTCTTCTTATTGAAGTTACTTCAATAAGAAATTTGATAAGATAAAAAAGGAGATACAAATGACTAAATGGGTCGAAACATATGAAAAAGCGGTAAAATTAACGAAAAAAAAAGTTCGTCAAGATATTAGTCGCTACCTCGGTAGACAAGAGACAATGCCAACCTTTGAACAATATTTGTTAGAAAGAGGAGAGTTCGCTGAGCAAATTTGGTTAAATGTCTGGGTCAATAAAGCATCAAACGAGCTTTCGAGGAAAGAGAAAAGAAAATATTTAAATGAAAAAGGAATCAATATCGAGGAAGGGAATCGAAAATTAGTTAATCAACTATTTCGTACGGAAATTAGAAGCTATCAACCTTTTGATGTCATCAACTGGTTACAACATAAATTTCAAAATGAACTTACATGGTCTACTACATATGAACAAGCGAGAATAAATTATTTAAAATACGAGCAAGAGCTGCGTCAACAAAGAAAACAACAAGAACTACTTCAACAACTGGAACCCATCGTCGAACGTATTTTAGACGAGCAGGATACTTACTTATATTTAAGCTTTCGACATCTATTTGCTAAACAATTAGCTGAGAATTTGCAAGAAACAAAATACAACCTTGTGGAAATCTATCCTTTTGAGCATGAATTAGTGGAGGATGGTCATTTTGATTCAGAGAAGTATTCAAGCTTAGAAGAGTTTTCGTATGAATGTACGGGGGAATTTCAACGAACATTCGATTGGGGAAGAGAGGAAGTTGAATACGAAACGTATAATGACCGTTATATTGAGTTTTTTGAACAAGAGTGGATTGAGCGCACATTAGAGGTGCTGATGGAGCATATCCCGGCTTCTGTAAAAGCAGAATATGAAGAGGTATTTCAACAGCCACTAACAGAAGAAGCGTTACTAGAGTATTATGACCATCCGTTAGTCGATAGTGGGACGCTCGTATTTGACCAACTATTAGAAGAGTATGTGGTGGATTTGTTAAGTATCGCTGAGCTACCATTTGATGAGCGCATTCATCAAGAAATATATGAACGACATGTACAAGAAAGAGAAGAGCGAGAGGCATTTGAACGGGCAGAGCTTGAGCGAAAAAAAGCAGAAGAAGAACGGTTGCTGTCAGAGCTTTTTGGCCAAGAGTATCAGCCTTCTGTCGAGAGAAATGTTCGATATGTGCTACATATTGGTGAGACCAATACAGGAAAAACACACCAGGCATTACAAAGGATGAAACAAGCGAGTAGCGGTCTTTATTTGGCTCCGCTTCGTCTACTAGCTCTAGAAGTGTACGATAAATTAAATAAGGATGGAATTCCTTGTTCTTTGAAAACAGGTGAAGAGGAAAAAACTCAACCTGCTGCCCGCCATGCTGCTTGCACAGTCGAGATGTTCCATGAAAAAGATGTTTATGAGTTAATCGTCATCGATGAAGCGCAAATGCTTGCAGATAAAGATCGCGGGTTTTCTTGGTATAAAGCGATTACGAAAGCGAACGCGAAAGAAGTACATATTATTGGTAGTAAAAATATTAAAGAGATGCTTATTCAGCTTTTAGGAGAGAGTGAGTATGAACTGATTGAATACGAGCGCGAGCTTCCCCTTCAAGTGGAATCCAAGCCATTTAAGCTTTCTAAGGTGGAACCTGGTGATGCTCTCGTTTGTTTTTCACGAAGAGAAGTACTGGAAACAGCGGCGAGTTTGAAAAGAAATAAGCATGCGGTTAGTATGATTTATGGAAGTATGCCGCCGGAAACGAGAAAGAAGCAAATGCAGCAGTTTATCGATGGAAAAACGAATGTGATTGTGTCTACGGATGCGATTGGAATGGGCGTTAATTTACCGATTCGCCGTATCGTCTTTTTAAAAAATGAAAAATTTGATGGGACGAGAAGAAGGAGATTAACGTCACAAGAAGTAAAACAAATTGCTGGCCGAGCGGGTCGTAAAGGAATGTATCCCGTCGGAAAAGTCGCCTTTACTTCGGATATTAAAAAAATGATGAGCCTTTTAGAAAAACAAGATACCCCTGTTAGCTCGTTTGCGATTGCCCCGACACCGAGCGTGTTTGATCGATTTCAAACGTATGACCGCAATTTAGGAACTTTTTTTGAACTATGGGAAAAATTCAAAAGCCCAAAAGGAACGAAAAAGTCGGCGCTTACACAGGAAAAAGAACTATATTCATTAGTGGCTGGTAGTGACATTGAAGCGAGGCTTTCCATGTCGGATTTATATAGCTTTTTACATTTGCCGTTTTCAACGAAGGACTCTGGTTTAACGAAGCAATGGCTAATGACGATGAAGGCGATTGTGGAAGGGGCGGAACTTCCTGAACCGAAATGGAAAACGAACAGCTTAGAAGAGTTGGAGCTTGCTTATAAAGCGCTCGGTCTGCACTTGCTGTTTTTATACAAGTTAAATAAGTCAACAGAAGCGATTTATTGGGAACGGATGCGAGAAGAGATTAGTGAGCGGGTGCATGAGCAGTTACAAACAGAAGTGAAACATATTCATAAAACATGTCGGAAGTGTCAAAGAAGGTTGCCAGCTGATTTCAGATTTCCAATATGCGATTCATGTCATCAAAGAAGGCAAGAACAATACTGGAATAGGTGGTAATTAAAAGGATAAGGCTGTCTCAAAAATAAATCATCTTTTTATGAGACAGCCGCTGTATTTTAGAGCTTGTGTTTGTGTTGAGCAGCGATTTCCTCAGTGACAATAAACGCGAGCTCTTCGTTGCCGAATAGTGAAAGAACATTTAATAAAGTGTCATCGTGAATGTCGCCCGCTTCTTCTTTCGGTACGGTTAAATCGATGGCTTGTTGTAAGGCTGGATTGGCCATCTGTTGTGGATAAGCACGCCCATATAACTCTTCAGGGTTAAGGTCATGGTTTACACACCATTGAGCAAATACTAAGATCATCATCTGCTCATCTCGTTGATAATTTTCTATCATTTGTTTTTCTAATTCTTTTTGATTCATTATTAAATCTCCTTAATACTTTATTTTTTAATTTTAAAGGGAACCATTATGCATGTCCATCCGTATATAAGGATAGAACTAGTCATCAAATGTGTTTTATGATGAAGTAGAAAGGAGCAACTTTATGTCTATCGCTATTTGGATCGGCATTGTCGTATTATTTATTGCAAGCTTTGTTGGGTTGATTTTCCCGATTATTCCATCCGTTTTAGTCATATGGGGAGGATTCCTTCTCTATCATTTCGGGATCAATAATGATGAGCTGTCCATCTTGTTTTGGATTGCGATGGCGGTATTTACAGCGCTAATATTCGTGGCGGATATGCTGGCCAACAGTTATTTTGTCAAAAAATATGGGGGATCCAAATGGGGCGAAGGAGTCGCAGCCGTCGCCGTTATTGTTGGATCATTTGTTATACCACCTTTTGGCATTCTAATCGTTCCGTTTGTAGCTGTACTTGTGACGGAACTCATCATTTTAAAGGATGTTAAACAAGCATTCTTTGTAGGGTATGCGACATTTGTCGGCTTTTTAAGCGGCACCCTCGCAAAAGCATTAATTCAAGGAATCATGATTACTTGGTTTGTCATTGAAGTGATCATTTAATTATAATAAAAACGTCCTCCATAAGAAGGGCGTTTTTATTATGGTTCTAGAAAGTTTCATAAATGATCGAGCCTGTTTGTGAAAGATCATAATCTCCAAGTGATTGGATTTCTGCATGAAAAGATGTAGAAGTAAGTATATCCTTCACTTGATCAATAAGCAGTTTATTTTCTGGTGTTTTTAAGATGACGATATCATACCGTTCAGTAATCAATGGTACAAAATCGACCCCGACGATTTTAGCCGCTTTTTCAATACCTACTCCAACGTCAGCCGCGCCTGTTGCCACGGCAGAAGCAATACCGAGATGATTCGTTTCCTCTTTATTATATCCTCTAATTTCTGACGGAGAGATTTGATGGATGCGAAGCTGTTCATCAAGCAGAATTCTTGCGCCTGATCCTTTTTCTCTATTGATGATTGTCACATGTTCTTGATTCAAATCGGCCCAAGTCTTGATGTTTAAGGGATTTCCTTTTTGAACGTAAAGACCGGCTTTTCGCGAAACTAAATTCAATAAAATATAAGGATGGCTGACTAATATCTTTTTCACATAAGGTAGGTTGTATTCACTAGAATCCCCATCAAACATATGTAAACTAACGATATCGCATTCTCCGTTGTACATCGAGATCAAACTGTTGAAGCTTCCAGTATTCGAACGCAGCGTTTTATAATGCGAGTTTTTTTCAATGTATTTTCCTAATAAATCAAGAACAAGGTCTTGTCCACTAATGACAATTGCCGTGGTTTCTTTCGTTGGCGGTTTAGGCAGCGTCATTGCAGGGCTAGGAGATGACCCTGTTTTCTGTTTCTTGATGTACATCTCCAAGTCGTTCGCATCCATCCGCATTTGTCTACCTACACGGAATACAGGTAATTCTCCTTTTTTAACAAGATCATATATTGTCAATTTTGATACCTTTAATAATTGTGCAACTTCCTCAATCGTATAGGAAAGCTCTTTTGGCATGTCTATCCCTCCATCCTTCTATCATATCTCATTCGTCCGTGCTTTGTCACAAATCCTTTTTATTAAGTCTTTCCTTTTTCGTTATAACTAATTATAATTAGTTATGGTTTGTTATGATTAGTTTAGGAAGGAAGAAAAAAATGAAAAAGTTTTATGGTGTAATCATTTTAATGATGCTCATGTTTAGCATCGTATCCGGATGTTCTTCTTCGGAAGAAAGCAAAACGGAAGAAAAAGCGAAGCAAGAATCAGTCGAATTAACGATTTCTGCTGCTGCTAGTTTACAAAATGCATTAAATGATATTAAAGCTGCTTACGAAAAGGAACATCCAAACGTGAAGATTGTTTACAACTTTGGTGGTTCAGGTGCCTTGCAACAACAAATTTCTCAAGGAGCACCGGTCGATCTCTTTTTCTCAGCGGCAGAGGATAAATTCGATCAATTAGTAGAAGAAGGAATGATTGAGAAGGAAAAAGGAACAGACCTTCTTGCGAATGAATTAGTATTGATCGTTCCAAAAGAGACAGGTAAAAACATTCAAACATTTGAAGACTTGAAAAAAGTAGAGAAACTGTCAATCGGTACACCGGAATCCGTACCTGCAGGAAAGTATGCAAAGGAATCGTTAGAAAACTTACAGGTGTGGAAAGACGTTGAACAGAAGATCGTTTACGCCAAAGATGTGCGCCAAGTACTTACATATGTAGAAACGGGCAATGTAGAAGCTGGGATTGTTTATAAAACAGATGCGATGGTTTCAACGAAAGTGGATCTCGCAGCTACGGCTAAAGAAGAAACACATACACCGATTATTTATCCGGTAGGAGTGATTAAAGATAGTGCTCATCAAAAAGAAGCACAAACCTTTTATGAATATCTACAAAGCTCAACCTCCATGGAAACATTTGAAAAGTATGGTTTTAAAGGGGTAAATTAATTCAATGGCCACCGATTTTTGGTCACCAGTCAAGCTTTCCGTTGAAATTGCCGTTGTCTCAGGGTTCATTGTATTAGTGACCGGCATTTTATTGGGGAAGATCATGGCGAATCGCTCATTTAAAGGTAAGGTGATCTTGGAAACAATTTTACTGTTGCCTTTAGTGTTACCACCTACTGTCGTCGGTTTTTTATTAATTATTGTATTCGGAAAAAATAGCGTCATCGGACAAGTGATCGAGTGGTTATTTCACCAGCCTGTCATGTTTACTTGGTGGGCAGCTGTCATTGCTTCGACTGTCGTTGCGTTTCCGCTCATGTACCAATCAGCTAAAACTGGATTTGAAGCAGTTGATCATGACATAGAAGATGCTGCCCGTGTAGATGGAGCAAGTGAGTGGAAAATTCTATTTTTCATTTCGATTCCACTCGCTTTAAAAGCGATTATTTCAGGTGGAATCTTAAGTTTTACTAGAGCGCTAGGAGAGTTTGGTGCGACGTTAATGTTTGCCGGAAATCTCCCAGGAAAAACGCAGACCACGCCGTTAGCCATCTACATTGCGATTGATTCTGGCAATATGGAGATGGCTTGGATGTGGGTGATTTGTATGGTTAGTCTTTCGTTTTTACTGTTGCTTTTTGTGCACTTAATGAAAGATTAATCATTTTGATTATATGAAGCTAGTAAACAAAAAATAGGCAGAGAATCCTCTCTGCCTATTCATCTTAATCATCCCCACCATCAAAACCGCCATCATCACCGAAATCAAAGAATCCACCGTCGTCGCCATCATCTTCAAAGTCATTTTCTTCAAAATCATCTTCTTCAAACCCGAAACCTTCTGCTGCATTTTCAGCCATTTCACCTAGACTATCCATTATTTCACTCAGCAACATACTACCTAGTATCCCTATCGCTAAACCACCAACCATTCCATTTAATGAACTACCGTGGGTACCATGATAAGCAGAGTTAGATTTATAAGAGAATGGTTGTTCATACATATAAGGGTTTTCTACCGCTTCTGTTATATATTGTTGTAACAGCTTTACTAACTGCGTTTCATATTGCAGTACTAAATTTTCTAAGAAAAACTCTCTTTTTGCTTCAATTTCTTGATAGCCTTGTCGACAGTCTACTTCCATCCACACATATACACCTGTGTCTTCATATGCAAAACGAAGTTCTACCTCGTTCACTTGTCCAGAAAACATTCCTGTTGGTGAAAAGGCAAATTCTTGACCGTATTTATCTAATTTTCCAGAGTTTGCTTTTTCACGAAATCCTAGATGTTCTAATGCTTGAAAAATAGCTCGCACTGGTTTTTGCACATCTACCATTAAGTGATCTACATCTGTACGATCAAAGCCACCGTCAATATCCAGCTGTGTATCAAAATAATAAGATACTTTATGTCTTGAAACTGGTAAATTTAATGGAATTGTATATGTGAAAGGGATTACTCTTAGCTCTTTAGCCGAAATGACACCTGCTCCTGCAAGTGGAATGGATGTAACCTCTCGAGTTACCTTTCCTTCCTTTGTTGTGACATTCATCATAAGGCGGACAGACAAACTGTTTATTTTTTGTTCTACTTCTCCGCCTTGTATATGTACTTCTCCAGTTACTATGTCACCAGTAACATACGGACGATTTTCAAAACGCAAATCAACTTTAGCGGCACCCTTTCCAAAGCGGGCCAAAAAATTTTTTAACATCTTTTTTCTCTCCTCTATGTCATTATAAATTAGCTAAAATTTAGCATATAGAAAACCATACAGTCAAACGTTATAGTTTTATTTTCTGAAAAATATAATTTTTTGCAAAAACGACACATCCTCTCGTTTAACTTATAAAAGGAAGTTATTTAGCGCTTGACTCTAACGTTACGTCATACTTTATTGTTAGTGGTGAAGGGAGGCCAATAAGGAATGAGAGTGAAAGAAGTATCTGATTTAGTTGGGATTAGTGTACGTACTCTGCATCATTATGATGAAATCGGATTATTGGTTCCTGATGAGGTAACAGAAGCGGGATATCGCCTATACTCTAACGACAACCTTGAGACGTTGCAACAGATTTTATTTTTCAGAGAGCTAGACTTTCCTTTGAAAAAGATTAAAGAAGTGATTAACAGTCCTTCATTTGACCGGGAAGAGGCTCTTCAACTCCATCGAAAAATGTTGCTGGAGAAGCGCCAGAGAATTGATCGAATGCTTGGGACGATTGATCAAACGATTCAACATATGAAAGGGGAAATTAACATGTCCAACAAAGAGAAATTTGCAGGGTTTGATTTTAGTCATAATCCATACGAACAAGAAGCAAGGGAGCGCTGGGGCGATCAGGCGGTGGATGAGTCTAACAAGAAAATAGGAAATATAACAAAAGATGAGCAAAAAGAAATGTCTAAGGAATGGGATGTCATCTATAAAAAATTGGCCGCTCTTCGTCATCATTCTCCAGCCTCTCAGGAAGCACAAGAAGTGATTAAAGAATGGTATAACTTTTTGAATAAAATGGGGAATTACTCGCTTGAAGCTTTTAAAGGGCTAGGGCAAATGTATGTGGATGATGAGCGCTTTACGAAGAACATTGATCAATACGGAGAAGGATTAGCTCGATTTATGCGAGATGCGATGGCTGTGTATGCTGATAATAACAAGTGAATCATAATTATATTATGTAAACTTATTTAAAAAGGGATATTCCAAAAGTCTATGAAAAAAAGGACTTTTGGGATATTCTCTTTGTTCTAGAGATCTTTTAAATGGTTATTTCACCAATTGACAAAGCGAACGCTCGTATAAAAAATGAATTTTTTGAAAAATAACACCTAAATTATTCGTTTAAACCCGCATCTACTCTAGCTTTTTCAGTGGGACATGACATTTATCATACTCCCTATATGACGGGTGCTACTTCAAAGAGTCATTTTCCTTCTTTACAATGATGATATCAAGGAAAGAAGGGGAAAGACATGACGATTCAACAACAAAAGCAATTAAGAAAACAAATGGCTCCGTTTGAGAAATCGAGTACAAAAGATAGTGTCCGACAGTTATTTAACACGATCGTTCCTTTTATTCTCATGTGGATTTTGGCTTACCAAAGTCTCGAGATTTCATATTTACTCACTTTAGTTTTTGCTACAGTTGGTGCTTTTTTGATGACACGGGTTTTTATAATCTTTCATGATTGCACCCACAATTCATTCTTTAAAAATCGCAAAGCGAATCAAATTGTTGGTACAATTACTGGTATCTTGACGTTCTTCCCGTTTTATCAATGGCAGCATAGTCATTCAGTCCATCACGCAACGAGCGGTAATTTAGATAAGCGCGGAACGGGAGATATTTGGATGTTAACGGTGGATGAGTATTTAGAAGCTCCACTATGGCGCCGGATCGCGTATCGTTTGTATCGTAACCCAATTGTGATGTTTGGAATTGGACCGACATATGTATTCTTGATTACGAATCGTTTTAACCGAAAAGGGGCAAGAAAGAAAGAGAGATTAAATGTGTACTTCACAAATGTAGCAATCGTTTCCATCATCGCTCTTCTTTGCTGGACGATAGGTTGGAAAGCCTTCCTTTTAGTTGAAGCGCCGATCTTTTTAATTGCAGGCGCTGTCGGTGTATGGTTGTTTTATGTACAACATACATTTGAAGATTCTTACTTTGAAGAAAATGAACATTGGGATTATGTGAAAGCAGCGGTAGAGGGAAGTTCTTTCTACAAGCTTCCTAAGCCATTGCAATGGTTGACAGGGAATATCGGTTTCCATCATGTTCATCATTTAAGTCCAAGAGTTCCGAATTATAAGCTTGAAGAGGCTCATAATGAGACGAAACCTTTACAAAATGTCCCAACAGTTACATTAGCGACGAGCTTAACCTCGTTGAAATTCCGTTTATGGGATGATAAAAACGATCAATTTATTGGGTTTAAAGAACTAAAACAATATGCTAACAATCGAAATAAGAAACAGGCGTATGTTCCTGTAAAACAAAAATAAACACTTCATTCATAAAAACCATGTGTCTTTCCTCTTTTACAACATTTCGTTATAGTGAGGATACATGGTTTTTCTGCTATTAGCTAGGAAGATATGGTAAAATAATAGATGAAATGATGTGAAATGATTGAATGAGGGTTTAAATATGTTGAAACGATTGAAGATTTTTCAAAAAGGTACTGGAACAGCCCCTTATATATGGAGTATTTTGAGCTTTCTTCCTTTTTATTTTATTTTTCAATCTTCTTCGACGGTTGAAATTATTGTTGGGATTATTTTAACGGTTTTGTTTTTTGTTTCTTTACGGTTTGCGTTTATTTCAAATAATTGGCCTGTTTATTTGTGGTCCTGTATTCTGATCACGATATCGATCACGATGACGATTCTGTTTCAATTTGTCTATTTTGCGTTTTATATTGCCTATTATAATGGACATATCAAAAAACGTGGTGCTTTTATTACGCTATATGTGATTCACCTTGTCGCTACGACAATCTCGATTAATTATAATATCGTTCTGCAAGATGAATTATTTTTATCACAGCTGCCGTTTATTATCATTATTTGGATTAGTGTTATTCTCCTTCCATTTAATATTTATAATAAGAAAAAGCAGGAAGAGCTTGAAGTGAAATTAAAGGATGCCAATGATCGAATTTCAGAGTTGGTTAAACAGGAAGAGCGTCAACGAATTGCCCGAGATTTGCATGATACATTGGGACAAAAGCTTTCACTAATTGGCCTGAAAAGCGATTTAGCTCAAAAGTTAGTGTTTAAAAATCCGGAGCAAGCTCGCAATGAAATGACAGACGTTCAACAAACGGCTCGAACCGCGTTAAAAGAAGTGAGAAAAATGGTCTCCTCGATGCGTGGAGCTCGCTTATCAGAAGAAATGGTTCTTGTGAGACAAATTTTAAAGGCGGCTCAAATTGAATTAATTAGTGAACCAGAATTGAAATTAACGAATGTATCTTTGTTCTTAGAAAATATATTAAGTATGTGTATGAAAGAAGCGGTGACGAATATTGTGAAGCATAGCCATGCCTCTACTTGTCACATCCGTGTGGAACAAACAGCCGATCATGTTCGACTGTTTGTTCAAGATGATGGTGTTGGTCTTGTGGAAGAAAATAATGTCGGTAAAGGTAGCGGGTTGTTAGGGATGCGAGAGCGTCTAGAGTTTGTGAACGGGACATTAGAAGTCGTAAACAATCATGGAACGACCTTGATTATGAAAATTCCTAATCACATTCGTCAGAGAGAAAAGGAGAGTCTTAAATGATTCGAATAGTGATTGCTGAAGATCAGCGGATGCTGTTAGGAGCCTTAGGTTCCTTGCTCAATTTAGAAGATGATATGGAAGTGGTCGGACAAGCGGCGAATGGGGAAGAGGCGATTGCTCTTGTGCAGCAATTAGAGCCGGATGTCTGTATTATGGATATTGAAATGCCAGGAAAAAGTGGGCTAGAGGCAGCAGAAGAACTAAAAGGGCTTGACTGTAAAGTAATTATTTTAACGACATTTGCTCGTACAGGCTATTTTCAACGAGCATTAAAAGCGAAGGTAAGTGGCTATTTATTAAAGGATAGCCCAAGCGAAGAGTTGGCTAGCTCGATTCGAAGCATTATGTCGGGCAGTCGAATCTATGCTCCGGAGTTAATGGATGACTTTTATAGTGAAGAAAATCCTTTAACAGAGAGAGAAAAAGATGTATTAGCTCTTGTGGCTGACGGGAAAAGCACAAAAGAAATTGCCACAGAGCTTCATATTACGACAGGGACGGTTCGGAATTATATTTCAACTATTTTTGATAAGCTAGAAGTGAAAAATCGAATTGAAGCGATCTCCCAATCAAAGGAGAAGGGCTGGTTTAAATAAGCAGAGGGCTACATGAAGAAGTAGCCCTTTTATTAATGGTTAGATTTCTTTTTCTAACTGAGATAATAAATCCATTACGTGCTCTGATGCCTTTTGCAGCTCTTCAAAAGCAGATTGAGCTTCATCATTATTGCCTTGTTCATAATGTTCCACGGCTAATTTTGCATAATGATGAACTGCTTGATGAGGCTCTTCTAGTTGTTGAAAAGCTGGTTTCTTTTTGATCGATGGATGTAAGTCACTATAGTACCATGCCCCAAGTCGACATGATTTATAGGAAGTGACTTGTTTAGAATCAATCTCTTCTAAATTGAGAAGCATATTATATATTTTCCATTTCCAAAGAAGATGATCGGT
>NZ_KZ454941.1:2038730-2080333 GCF_002797375.1 Bacillus sp. FJAT-42315 | reverse complement strand
GAGAGAAAAAGATGTATTAGCTCTTGTGGCTGACGGGAAAAGCACAAAAGAAATTGCCACAGAGCTTCATATTACGACAGGGACGGTTCGGAATTATATTTCAACTATTTTTGATAAGCTAGAAGTGAAAAATCGAATTGAAGCGATCTCCCAATCAAAGGAGAAGGGCTGGTTTAAATAAGCAGAGGGCTACATGAAGAAGTAGCCCTTTTATTAATGGTTAGATTTCTTTTTCTAACTGAGATAATAAATCCATTACGTGCTCTGATGCCTTTTGCAGCTCTTCAAAAGCAGATTGAGCTTCATCATTATTGCCTTGTTCATAATGTTCCACGGCTAATTTTGCATAATGATGAACTGCTTGATGAGGCTCTTCTAGTTGTTGAAAAGCTGGTTTCTTTTTGATCGATGGATGTAAGTCACTATAGTACCATGCCCCAAGTCGACATGATTTATAGGAAGTGACTTGTTTAGAATCAATCTCTTCTAAATTGAGAAGCATATTATATATTTTCCATTTCCAAAGAAGATGATCGGTTTTGGCTACTTTAATGATATCTCTAGCCGTCAATAATGAAATTTATTTATTTGAATATATAGAATTTTTAAAATGATAAATAGGAACTAATGTCTTATCACTTTTTTATAGATAAAAGATTAATAAAAAACCGACTCCAAAAAGAGTCGGTTGCACTAGTAGCTCCGAGTCATTCAAGTGCCCAAATACAAATGACTGTTCATTGCTTCCATCATATGATTAGTATAAAAAGTGATAAATGACTGATTGAATATTGTTGTTATAAAGTGATTGTAGTCATTTTTACCTATAATGTCAATAAGGAAATGTCGTTCATTTAATATGAAGAGAAAGCCACTCGTCCATCACGAGTGGCTTGTATTTTACATATCGTGGCTACTGTGCTTCTTCTGTCGGGAGTGATTTTTGTTTTTTACTTTGTGGGAGCCACTTAACGGTTGAGGTTGAGTGGATTCCGTTTTTTCTAACTTTGAGGCACTTTTTGTCATGCTTCCTTCGCCCCTTTACATAGTTTGATGACTGTCATCTTCAACTTGCCTTAGATCTTCTTGCATTTGGCTTAACTGTTCTTGCTGGGCCAATGTAGAATTGGCAAAAGCGGAGACGAGACTATTTTTCGCCGTTGCGATATTTTCTTCTGTTGAGTCCGTCAGTGCTTGATTAACAAATCGCCTCGCTTCTCGAAAAAGCTTTTGTCCCATTTAAAATCCTCCAAGTGTTAGATCAGGATTTTCTTCTGTCTGTTCATTCGTATAACGAGCCTCTGATTCCGAGAAGGTTGTCCGATAAGGGAAGCGTTCATCATGTTTAGAAACGGCATCCTTTCCTTGTTGGACAAAACGTTTCGATTTGCTGTTTTTTCCCATTATGAATCCCTCCGAATAATGAGTTCACAGAAGATGTCTGTGTCCTTATTATTGTGACTTTAAATGAATGGATTATGAACAAAAAAATTTTGTTTTTTACGTATAAATGTTGAATCAAGTGGCTATTATAAATAAGGCAAGGGACGAAAAACTCCAAATGGGGTGATGGCTTTGGACAAATATTGTGCTAACCCAGATTCGGGAATCTCGCTATACATCATCATGTAAATGAGGTGTTTGTCGGAGAGCAGGTACATGTTGTAGAAACCATTTGAATTTCTTGCATAATGACGGTGCGCCGAGTGGCGTGCCGTTATTTTTAATTTAGAGTAATCATTTTTTGTATAAAATTTTTAAAATGGAGCATGATAAATAAGGCAAGGGACGAAAAACTCCAAATGGGGTGGTGGCTTTGGACAAATATTGTGCTAACCCAGATTCGGGAATCTCGCTATACATCATCATGTAAATGAGGTGTTTGTCGGAGAGCAGGTACATGTTGTAAAAACCATTTAAATTTCTTGCATAATAACGGTGCGTCGAGTGGCGCACCGTTATTTTTTAACGAAAAAAGCGAACTGATGTACGAATTTGTGTTATAATAAAGAGACAATAGAACAGGTTTCTCAAGGGTGGTCGGCGCACTCCTCTGTAAGATGAATTTATATGAGGAGGGAGGTGCTGCCGAATGACAGTGTATGAAACATTAACGTTAATGATCTCGTTTGCGGGACTTGTTGTACTCATTCTGTCTACAAAAAAAGACTAAAACCGCCCTTGAGTTTTGGCCAGCTCAGGCGGTTTTAGTTCGTCTTTGCGTCGATCCCCGATAGGGAACCTGCTATTGTATAGCCGTTTTCGATGTTACCAGCATTGAAAACGGTTTTTTTAATATATGTTTATTTATTTGTATTATACCTGATAATGAAGGGTTTGAAAACATAAACAATATTGAATCCGTGTTTATCTGTTTCTTGAAGTGGCATTTGTCTGTATTCTTTTTACGTTGTCACTATTATTATAACATAAGAAAGGATATAATAAGGAAGCAATTTATCCGGTGTTAGTGGAGAAGATCTTCCCTCGATTGAAATTTCACTTTATAGTAAAGGTGGTTTTTATATTGATGAATGAACATGAAGTTTTGCCTCCGAAGACTTGTACGATTGAACGTCTTGTGACGATCAAAGAAGATGTAGAAAAGGTGATGAACGGACAAAAAACAGCTACACGCCGTAATGGTAGATATGCGGACGTTGGGGAGATCATGACGTTAGAAAATGTTAATTTTGTTGTTGAACGTGTGTATCGTCAGACGCTAGGGGAATTGACAGATGAGCATGCTAACCAAGAAGGATATGCAACTGTCGAGGACTATAAACAATCGATTTTAGCGATTCATCCAGGCATGCCTTGGCTTTCTCATATGAAAGTATGGGTTCATGAATTTCGCCAAGTGTAAATTTAGATGATATATCAGCTTCTCGTATATATCCATATTTTTAGTGTGATCTTATCGGTCGGTCCGTTTTTTGTATTATTTCCTCTGTTAAAAAAATTACGTCAAGCAACAACTGAGACAGAACAAGCTTGTATCGAAGTCTTTCAATCCGCGATTCGTCTCGTCAAGCATGCTGGTCATGTGCTAGTCGGATCGGGGATCTTATTAATGTTTATAGGCTCGTGGCCGTGGACCACTTCTTGGGTCGTGATGACTATTGCTGTCATGGTCAGTTCAATTTTTTTCCTAGCACGAGCCTTTACGCCAACATTAAAACAGTTTAATAAGCCATCAGCTAAAAAGCAGATGCTTATCGACAAACTTTATCGCTCGGTCTGGATTTATATTACTTTATTAATGATGATGTTATGGTTTATGGTTGTGAAACCGGTGTTATGGTAATAGATTCATAGAAAAAAGCAGGCATATGTCGCCTGCTTTTTTCATTCATTCAACTTGTTTTTCTTTCATTACAGGTGGCTCTACTAAAAGACTGCCAGCCGCTGCAATGATTAATAAAACACCAGTAAAGAGAAAGCCTTGCAATGGAGTGAAAGCGAATAAGCCTGTTAATCCCGATCCGACCACGACACCTAAAGAGAAAAAGGCATAGAAGTAACCGTATGCTTTGCCTCGGTGAGCGGGAGCAATTGCTTGAACGAGTAACGAATTGAGCGATGGAAAAAGAAAGGCAAATCCAACGCCATATAAGATCATGCATGCATATAGAAGAGACGTAAGATCCAATTGACTTAGTAAAACTAAACTTAGTCCCATCGCGCTCATACCAAATGCTAACGTCCATGTCGGTTTAATTAGATCAAATAACCGATTGGTTGGTAACAAGAAAATAAGAATAGCCGTTACACCAAACGTACTTAATAGCATCCCGCTTGTTCGCGCATCGAATCCTAGGTGGATCACTTTCAGCGGTAACATATAAGCAAGAACACCTTGAGAGAACATCAGCAAAAAAGCGCCAATAAAAGCCTTTACCACGTTTGCTTGTTGAAAAAAAGCACGTATAGGCATTGTTTGCTTTCCTTCTCCCTCTTCAAGTGAAGTGGGGACATTATTTCGCAAAAGAAAGAGGGAAACCATAGCTAAAATGAGCATACAAGCAGCTGTTACTGTCAATACCGTCACTTCGTTTGTTTTGCTAGCAACAATCCCACTAAAAGCAGGCCCAATTACAGCGGCCAATCCCACGAAAGCTCCAGAAATTGCGGAGCTTTTTCCTTTTTTCCCTTCTGTCGCTACATTTGCCAAATAAGTAAACGCAGCAGGGACAATCAATCCGGCAAGAAAACCATGTAAAAATCGAATAGCTAGTAACGACCAAGCATCGACAGCCAATCGATAAAATAAAAGCGAAACACCCGTTAAGATTAAACCGATCACTAAAATTCGAAAGGGTCCTCTTCTATCTGTGAGAAACCCAGAGATTACATTTCCAATCGTGTTAGAAAAGGAATAGATGCCAACGACCAAGCCGGTTAATAAAGGTGTGGCCCCTAGCGATTCCGCAAACGGACTCATAATCGGTAGCTGAGTAAATAAGTCAAAAAAAGAGAAAAATACAATCAAAAACACAAGAGCGCGCATATGAGTTAATAGCCTCCATCTAGTTGTCTTGCTTTCTATTGTTTGTTTTATTGAAGCATTTGTCAACGACGATTCGGTGAATAATCATGGATTATTCATCCATTTAAAAAGATTGTCAATAGAAAGAACCTATAATACTATTAAATTAACAGGTATTTTCCTGAAATAGAAGAGTGGAGGAAAAATATGAAGAAACAAAGAAGTTGGAAAAAAGTTAGCCCTGCTTTGTTTGCTGTGTTGATCGGTGTAAGCGGAATCATGGTACCGACCGATCATGTGTCTCATGTACAAGCACAAGAAAAAGTGAACACTATTGCTCCTGTGAATGCTGAGCAAGTAGCGGTTTCATTTATGACAGCGGTTACTAATGAAAAGTGGGCTGAGGCGTATGAGTTATTAAATGAGAATTTGAAAAAGCATATATCTCAAGAAGAGCTTTCACAAATTTGGAAAGCAAAAATCGCTGCATTTGGTAACATCGGAAAACAGTTGACCACAAAAAAAGTGGTGAATAGTGTTCATACAAATATAGTGATGACCTATGAAGGAACCATTTCCCCGATGGATATTACAATTAATTTAGATCAAACAGGAAAAATTGATGACTTCTTTATCCCTTTCTATTATTCGCCACCGAGCCAATATAAGAAACCTACATATGAGAAAGAAGACAATTACATCGAACAACAAGTGAAAATTGGCGAAGGGGAATTGGCTTTACCTGGAACTCTAACTATACCAAAAGGAAAAGGACCATTTCCGGCGGTCGTTCTTGTCCATGGATCAGGACCGAACGATCAAGATGAATCATTATATTCTACGAAAGCTTTCCGTGATATTGCTGTCGGTTTAGCCAATGAAGGAATCGCTGTTCTTCGCTATGAAAAAGTGACGAGAGAGCATCATTTAAAAACAGGAATGGATTCGAAATTTAGTATTCAAGAAGAAACGATTGATGATGCAGTGAAAGCCGTTCAGCTTTTAGGAGATCACCCTGAAGTGAGTAATCAAATTTATGTATTAGGCCACAGTCAAGGTGGATATGCAATGCCGCGTATTTTAGAAGCAGATAAACAGAAGCAAATTAAAGGTGGTATTATCGTATCAGGACCAAGTGGGAAATTTCAAGATTTAATGTTAAAGCAGCAACAAGATGGATTGGAAAGAGCGAAGGAACAAGGTCTGCCTCCAGAACAACTAGAAGCAGCTAAAGCGAACCTAGCCTTTTGGGAACAGCAAATCGCTTTAATTAATAATCCTGCTTATTCGAAAGATAATATCCCAAAAGAATTTCAACTTCCAAATGCGTATTGGTGGTTTGAACTTCGTGATTATGTACCAGCCCAACTAGCGGCTAAACAAAATATTCCGCTGTTAGTCATGCAGGGAGGGAAAGACTTGCAAGTACCACCTTCTGATTTACAGGATTGGAAGGCTGCTTTATCGAATCGGAAAGATGTTTCCTACAAAATGTATCCTGATTTGATTCATTTGCTTGTTAACTACAAAGGAGAACCGAACTTTTCTGAGTACGCCATTCCAGCGAATGTGCCAGAAGAATTCATTAAAGATATCGGTAATTGGGTGGGAGATGGAAAAAATCCTGTGAACTTTACGGATGTAAGGTCTGATTTTTGGGCTTATAAAGAAATACAATTTATCGCTGACAAAGGATATATTAATGGCTACAAAGATGGAAGTTTTCAACCGAATAAAGTGGTCACACGAGCGCACGCTGCTAAACTTTTAGCCAACTCCTTAAATTTTGATCACAAGCTAGTAAAGGATTCTACAGAATTTAAGGATGTAGCACCCGACAATGAGTTTTTACCCTATATTCGCTTTTTAAAACAAAAGGGCGTGCTGTCAGGATTTAAAGATGGAACATTTAGACCGAATGACGAACTCACTCGCGCTCAATTAGCCAAACTATTGTCAATAGCCTTTGATTTAAAAGGTCATTCTCCAAAACCATTTAAAGACGTAAGTAAGAATTATTGGGCCGCTCCATATATTGATGCTCTCGCAGCTAACGGCATTACCATTGGAAATTCCAATGGCACATTCGCTCCAGCACAAAAAGTAACCCGTGCACAAGCGGCTGTCTTTTTATATCGGACGGTTAAGCTAGAAAACTAATTATCTTGATAATTTTCCAATTAGTTTGACATGTGATTTTATTCAAGTTATAATTATTTCCAATTAAAGCACACAAATTCGATGAAGAGAAAAAGTAATTTATGTCGCTGTTCCACAGAGAGCCGGTGAGTGCTGAAATCCGGTGTTCAGTTCATAAGTGAAAATCATCTCTGAGAAGTCAAGCTGAACAGTAGTAGGCTTGAACGGGTGTCTACCGTTAAAAGGAACGCGTATGATTGTACGTGACTAAGTGCTATTGAGAAGTGTTTCAATAGAATTAGGGTGGTATCGCGGTTAAACCCGTCCCTTTCTTTAGGGGCGGGTTTTTTGTGTGCTTTAATAAAAACTATTAGGGGCGATATCATTATGAAAAAAGAACAAACAAAAGAATTGGTTCATCAACGTGAAGAACGGATTCGAGAACAATGGTTACAAGATCACACATTTCAACAATCGATTACAAAAAGAGAAGGTAGTCCTTCATTTGTCTTTTATGAAGGTCCACCGACAGCCAACGGGTTGCCTCATGTCGGTCATGTATTAGGTCGTACGATTAAAGATGTAGTCGCAAGATATAAAACGATGACGGGACATCAAGTGATTCGCAAAGCCGGCTGGGATACGCATGGATTACCTGTAGAACTCGGGGTAGAAAAGCAATTAGGAATCTCTGGGAAAAGTGGAATTGAGAACTATGGTGTAGAGGCTTTTATTGAGAAATGTCGTGAAAGTGTATTTATATATGAAAAACAGTGGCGGGAATTTACAGAGCAGCTAGGCTATTGGGTAGACATGGATGATCCTTATGTTACATTAAATAATTCGTATATTGAAAGTGTGTGGCACATCCTTGGTACGATTCATGAAAAAGGGTTGCTCAATAAAGGTCATCGTGTGTCTCCTTATTGTCCGAGTTGCCAAACGTCTCTTAGTTCACATGAAGTGGCTCAAGGGTATAAAACAGTCAAAGATTTGTCTGTCACAGCAAAGTTCAAAATTCAAGATCGTGACAATGAATATTTTCTTGGTTGGACGACAACGCCTTGGACTTTACCTGCGAATGTGGCATTAGCTGTTCATCCAGAAACGATATATGTGCGGGCGAAGCAAGGAGAAGAGATCTTTGTTGTAGCTGAATCATTAGTAGAGGCTGTTTTACAGGCGGATTACGAAATTTTGTCTGTTCATCAAGGAGCGGACCTGATCGGTCTTTCTTATGTGTCTGTATTTGATTTTGTTGAAGTAGAGAAGGGACATCAAGTTGTCGCTGCTGATTATGTAACAGACAATAGTGGAACAGGTATCGTTCATATTGCACCAGCATATGGTGAAGATGATTATAAGGTCGTACAAGAGAACGGTTTATCGTTTGTCAATGTTGTCAATGAAAAGGGAGAATATACAGAAGAAGTACCGCTATTTCAAGGGCGCTTCGTCAAAGATTGTGATGTCGATATTATTCGTGTGCTTGCTGAAAAAGAGTTACTATATAGCAAAGAAAAATACGAACACAATTATCCTCACTGTTGGCGTTGCGATTCACCGCTTTTATATTATGCGAATGAAAGTTGGTTTATTAAAACAACTGCATTAAAAGATCAATTCATCAAAAATAATGAAGAAGTTACTTGGTATCCAGATCATATTAAACACGGTCGCTTCGGCAATTTTTTAGAGAACATGGTTGATTGGAACATTAGTCGTAAGCGCTATTGGGGCACGCCGCTGAATGTGTGGCAATGTGACGCATGCAGTCATCAACATGCACCAAAAAGCATAAATGAATTAAAGCAATTATCTATCCATCCGACTAATGAAGACATTGAATTGCATAAACCTTATGTGGATCGGGTGAAACTTCGTTGTTCCGAATGCGAAGGAACGATGACACGAACACCAGAAGTGATTGATGTTTGGTTTGATAGCGGGTCGATGCCATTTGCTCAGTATCATTATCCATTTGAAAATCATGAGTTTTTTGAAAAGCAATTCCCGGCAGATGTTGTTATCGAAGGAATTGACCAAACGCGTGGCTGGTTTTACAGTCTACTTGCTGTATCAACGTTATATACAGGAAACGCGCCCTATAAACGGGTGTTATCCCTTGGGCATGTGTTAGACGAAAAAGGACAAAAAATGTCTAAAAGTAAAGGGAACGCACTAGATCCAATGGATTTAATGAAAAAATACGGAGCGGATGCGTTACGATGGGCGCTATTAGTGGATAGCTCTCCATGGAACCCAAAACGTTTTTCGGAACGAGTGGTGCAAGAAGCCAAGTCGAAGCTAATCGATACGTTTATGAATGTTCATAGCTTTTACAATCTTTACGCCGAGTTAGATAGTTTTGATCCAAAGCAGGAGTACACTAGCAAGAGAAACAAATTAGATGAATGGATTCTTTCTAGATTAAACAGTACGGTGAAAGTAGCAAAAGTTCATTTAGAAGATTATCAACTGACGAATGCTACGAGGGAAATCGCTAAATTAGTTGAAGAGGTTAGTAATTGGTACGTTAGACGATCTAGAGAACGTTTTTGGTCGAGCGGCATGAATGCGGATAAGGTAGCTGCTTATCAAACTCTGTATGATGTACTAACAACCATTAGTCAATTATTGGCCCCGTTCACTCCTTTCATAGCGGAAGAGGTCTATCAACATTTAACGGGAGAAAGTGTACATTTGGCAGACTATCCAACTTATGATGAAAAAATGATCAATGTACAATTAGAAAAAGAAATGGGAGCGGTTTTGCAGGTGGTGGAACTAGGGAGAAGTATTCGAAATACGACTTCTTTGAAAGTGAAACAGCCGTTAGCCAGCCTTTTCTTGTTAAATACAGGTGAAGAAATCAATTGGTCCCTCTATCAAGACATTATTTTAGATGAATTAAATGTGAAGCAGTTTCAAGAAGTGGAGAAAGAAGAGCAATTTTCAATAATCAAACTAAAATTAGACTTTAAAAAATCAGCGGCTAAGTTTGGAAAACAAGCAAATGTAGTGAATACATGGCTCCAGCAATTAACCGATGAAGAATCGAAACAATTTTTAGCAGCAGGCAGTGGAGAAATATCTCATGAAAACATTCAAGTAATGACGGAAGACGTGATCGCTGAAAAAACGACGAAAGAAGGATACGCTTCCGCTGCCAATGGAGAATATACAGTCACTTTAGATATCTCTTTAACGAAAGAGCTTATACAAGAAGGAATGGCGCGAGAATTCATTCGAGCGATACAAGATTACCGGAAAAAACTGAACTTACCTGTCAATATGCGTGTCGATATTGTAGTAGGTGCCGATGCAGAGCTAAATCAAGTGCTTCAAGTTTATCAATCGATGGTGCAAGAAAGCTTGTTGATGCGGAACTTACACTTACAAGCGGATGTTTCAGAGGGGGCAGAGGTGAAGGTAGGAGATCATATAGCAACTGTCCAACTTGTACCAACAACTTGAGTGACTGATTGTTGCGAATAGGTGAAATAAAATAAGGAGGCCAGCCCCCCAGTTCTTTAAGATACTGGAGAGTTGGCCTCTTGAAGATGTTGAAACAATGTTCGTTTCATTTCGTTAAATGTTTGTGTGGTCATGACTTCAGGATCTCTCGGCCGTGGCAAATCGACGGTTAATTCATAAATGATTTGACCTGGTCTACTAGACATGACATAAATGCGGTCAGACAATAGCAACGCTTCATCGACATCATGTGTGACGAGTACGACGGAACGCTGAAATTGTTGCCAAATCGAAAGTAGCCATTGTTGTAATTGCCTTCTCGTCAATGCATCCAATTTACCAAATGGTTCATCTAATAGCATGACTTCCTTTTGACAAAGATGAGTGCGCAAAAATGCAGCCCGTTGACGCATCCCACCTGAAAGCGTATGCGGATACGAATCCGCAAAACTTTCAAGTCCGAATAATGTGAGCAATGTTTGGGCTTGCTCTCGAGCTTCTTTTTTATTTACACCGGCTACCTCCAGCGGAATAATGACGTTATCTAGTATCGTCCGCCAAGGGAACAGCACATCACTTTGCGGCATATAACTGACATGCCCTTTTTGGTTCGTAATGTCAGTTCCATTCAACGATACTGTTCCTTCATCAGGACTCGTTAACCCAGCAGCGATATCTAAAATCGTACTTTTCCCGCAACCACTTGGTCCGATTAGTGAAATAAATTCCCCATTTTTTACTTCAATGCTCGCCGTGCGAACAGCCTCAATTGTATTTTTAGTTGTATAAAACGTTTTTGAGACATTGTTTACGAGCAACTTGGCTGTTTCCATCACACAATCTCCCTTATAGAGGTGTTTTTATTTCTTTGGCAAAAATTCGTTCGTAAAGGCATCCTCTGTCTTTAATTCTTTATCGATTAATTTTTGCTCATACATCCAATCGGCAAAACGTTGCCAAACGTCTGCTTTTTGTACGCCCCATTGTGTAGCATCTGCTTGATATTGTTCACTTACCCATTTCTGACTTGCTTTCACTAGATCAGCATTCAGTTCAGGCGCGTGCTTTAATAAAATATCTGCCGCTTCATCAGGACTTTCGATCGCAAATTCATAGCCTTTTGTTGTGGCATCCATGAATTTTTTGACCATTTCATTCTGTTCAGCTATGTGCTTTTCATTCGTGACAATTACAGGTGTGTAATAATCTAATGCAGGATCAAGATCTTTTAACATCATATAATTTACATCCATGTTGCGGCGTTCTGCTTCTACACCGTCCCAACCGTAATACACCCATTCAAAGTCAGCATCTTTGCCGATAGAAGTGAAGAAGTCCGTTTGACCTAATGTAATGTTTTCCACTTTGTTATAATCCGCATCGTTTTTCTTCATGACGGCTTTAATCACAGCTTCTTCAATTGGCGCGCCCCAACCACCGTAACGCTTACCTTCAAAATCTTTCGGTGTGTTAATGTTCGCTTCTTTTAACGAAGCGAGCGCGGATGTGTTATGCTGAATCACTGCTCCGATCGATACGAGCGGGATATCATTGACTCTTGCATAGGTCACGCCTTCTTGATAACTTACACCAAAATCAGCTTTTCCTGATGCCACTAATTGATCAGCTGTCGATCCTTCACCTGGTTGAACAATCTCGACATCTAAACCTTGTTCTTCATAAAATCCATTTTCTTTTGCTACATAAAAACCGGTATGATTCGTATTTGGGAACCAATCAAGCATTAGTGTCACTTTTTCTAGTTCTTTATTTGCCGTATCTTTCGTTTGTTTATTGTCCTTTGTTTCTTCTTGCTGTTGGTTGCAACCGACTAGCAAGATGAGTAATAACATCGATACGATTGGCCATTTTATCCATTTCATATAGTTGGTTCACTCTCCTTAAGATTCTTGTTGATAGTGCCAGGAAATCAGTAGCCTTGCGATGACTTCAATGAGAAAATATAGCAACAAACTAAGTACGATCACAACAAAAATCGTGGCGAATACTTGAGCCGTTAAAAATGATTGCGTTGATCTCGTCATTAATATTCCTAATCCTTTGCTCGCTCCTAGCCATTCACCGATCACAGCACCCATGACACTATACGTGCCGGCAATTCGCAATCCAGAAAAGAAAAACGGAAGTGCTCCTGGAAGCTTCACCATACGAAAAATTTGTCGCTTCTTTGCTCCCATCGATTCCATCAATCGAATCATATCGCGATCAACTAAACGATAACCGTCAGCTAAGTTGACGGTTATCGGAAAGAAGCAAACGAGAGCAACAACAATCACTTTCGGTAACAATCCGTAGCCGAACCACATCATAAATAACGGGGCAACAGCAATAATCGGTACGGTTTGCGAAATAATAAGCAGGGGGTAGATCGACTTTCGCAGCCAGTCATTGAGATCGATGACCGTAGCAATCGCTACACTTACGATGACCGCTACACTAAAGCCGATCATCGTCTCATAAATCGTTTGACCAGCATGCATCCAAATCAGTTCTCGTGCCTCCCATAGTGCCTGCATGACAGCGGAAGGACTCGGCAAAATCCACTGCTCAATTTGGGAGATGCGAACACCAACTTCCCATAAAAGTAGAAGGATGACAAGTGTAAGCGCAGGAAGAAATAAAGATGACCAGCGCTTGAAGAAAATGGTCACGCCTGCTCGCTTATTTTCTGTATTTTGCTGTTTTTTCATCCATTGTTACTCCTTCAGGTCGGTAATGGATTTTAATATTTGTTAGCACTTCAATCGCTCCAGCATCAAGACAGGCTTGTTGCGCTTTTTTGACAATGTCTAACAGCTCGTCTAATTGACCTTCCATTACAGTTTCCATCGGACCGACTTCATACTTCACACCTGATTGTTGAACGACTTCAATCGCCTTATCAACTAATTCATATGTATTTCGCTCCGTTGACTTAGGGATGACTTGAAACCCGACATTTGTTATAGACATAATTGTTCCTCCTCTTATGTAATGGTGTGATGAGTGATGAGTTACGCTATGAAAAACGAAAAAAGCTGCCTATTTTGGTAGGCAGCGAGTTTTTATCGAGCGTCATTCATCTTTCACTCATTCCCTACGCTGGCATTACCCAGATCAGGTTCAATGGTCGATGCGTTTGAAGCATCCTCTCAGCCGGACTGACCCAGCTCCCATATATCACTATTAAATTAACACTTATCCTACTATAGCAAACAAACGATGGAAAAGTAAATAAAAATACGGGTGGAAATTATTTATCTGAAAAGATTCACTTTCTGCAGATGAACATGCGTGTTATCTTGATTGATCCGTTCTAAGTACATATTCGTCGTCGAAATATCAGAATGTCCAGCCCAATCTTTCACAACGGCAAGTGGCACATCATTTTCAAGCAGCATCGTCACAAACGTATGCCGAAACCAGTGAGGAGAGACGAGCGAGTTTTTCCCGGCCAAATGAACGGCTTCCTTTACTATTTTATAAAGGCTTGGGTACGTTAATCTTTTTTTATTCGCATGCGGTTCTTTCTTATTATATAGAGCGAAGAAGAGCGGAGTCGTGTCATCCGGATCAATCTCTACAGACTCCCCAAGACATTTTCTATAATCGAACAATAATTCACTCGTTTCTTCTCTGACCGGAATTGTTCGTGCTTTTCCCCCTTTCCCGATGACATCAGCAAATAGAAACCCTTGACGATTGTAACGAAAACTGCCCCAATTCAAACTGAGTAACTCATTTGCACGAAGACCCGTCGTGTAGAGGAGATAACCAATCAATAGATTACGTTTTTGTAGCTGTTCGCGATTTCGCTCCGCCTTGACGATTTTAGGAAAGCAAGCCAGAAGGTTCTCTGCATCTCTCTGGTTTAATTCCCTTACTTGAACCCGCGTTTGCCTCGATTCTGGACGAGTTTCTTCTATTATATAGTGTCCTTTTTTCGCTGTTGGTTTCGAGATCCAAGTCGAAAGGTGAGCTTTGTAAAATTGCGTTTCATATCCAAAGTCTAATAATCGGCGAAAAAACTCCAATTTCCGAATCGCTGACTTAGCGGCATACTTGTCTTTAATATATTTATTGTAGGCTTTCACTTCCGGGAAGCCGATGTCTCGAAAGGAGAGAGAATGCTCCATTAAAAAGGTGAGCAGCGTTTTGGCATCTGAACGATAAGCTTTCAGCGTATGTGGAGAAAGATCCCGATCTGCCGAAAAGATTTTCTCGAGAAAAAACACTTCAATAAATTCTTGCTCCGAACAATCTGCTAAGGAAAGGTTGCGATGTTCATCCAAAAGCTGGCGCTGTTCTAATTCCGTTTTCAATTGCGATAAATATTGTTCACTCGTTATCTGATTCAAAAGGGTCAAATCATTCATCATGAAGCACCTCTATTAGTTTAAAATAATATTATTATGTATAGTAAAGATAACTACTAATTATCTTTACTTCTATTCTATCATAGAATGCTTGTTCTATATAGTGGGATAGAACATAAAAACAAGGGAATTATCGTATGCTTCTGAGAGGCTCTGTGGCACATTTAACTTTCTTTTTGTGTATGATAGGTCACTCGATTTATTGTAGAGGCTATGGCGAATGAAGTGCTAGATATAAGCATTTCAATTGTCTTTTAAATGAAATCTAGCTATAATAATCATCATCAAATAGATGAGGAGTGTTCAACTTGGCACAATCATTACAAGGAAAAAATGCGATTATTACTGGGGCAGGAAGAGGTATTGGTCGCGCGATTGCAATCGCTTTAGCGAAAGAAGGCGTAAACGTCGGCTTGTTAGGACGTTCTGAAGAAAATTTAAAAAGAGTAGCGAAAGAAGTAGAAGCAGAAGGTGTAAAAGCGGCTGTTGCTGTGGCAGATGTTGCTTCTAATGAAGATGTGGTGACAGCTGTTGCTACATTAACGAACGATTTAGGTTCAGTAGATGTGTTAATCAACAATGCAGGGATTGCAGCATTCGGTAAGTTTTTAGAATTAGATGTTAACGAATGGGAGCAAATGATTAAAGTTAATTTAATGGGTGTGTATTATGTGACGCGTGCGGCGTTACCTGGCATGATTGAACAACAATCTGGAGACATCATTAATATCTCGTCAACAGCGGGTCAAAAAGGCGCACCAGTTACAAGTGCTTACAGTGCATCTAAATTTGGCGTTCTCGGCTTAACAGAATCATTAGCGTTAGAAGTACGTAAACATAATATTCGTGTGAGCGCATTAACGCCAAGTACTGTTGCGACAGACTTAGCAATCGAGGGTGGCTTAACAGATGGCAATCCAGAGAAAGTGATGCAAGCGGAAGATATCGCAGAATTTGTTGTCGCGCAGCTGAAATTAAATAAACGTACTTTTATTAAGTCAGCTGGATTATGGTCGACTAATCCATAAAATAAACATAGCGGATAGACGTTCTTAGAAAGAGCGGATGTCCGCTATTTTTTTGTTATAACGTAGTAAGGAAATAGCAAACGGATTTTTCATACACTATCCTCATGTTTTGTGATACGATCAACATGGCATCATGATTATCTTGTTTGAAAGTCAGGTGAGTGTATGGGATTTGCATCAAAAGAATTGTTGATTAACGTTTTGTTCGTCCTGCTCCCGTTATTCTTTGTTCAAATGTTTTATTTAATAAAATATACACACCAATCGAAAAGATTGAAAAACTGGATGGTTGCGATCTTTCCAGTTATTTCTCTTGTGCTATGTATGTTATTCCCGGCGCCGCTAATGGATGGATTTGTGATGGACTTTAGGCGAATTCCTCTCGTTTTAGGGGTGTTATATGGAGGACCTTGGTTCGGATTGCTATTATTAGCCCTCATTTTAGTGATTCGTTTTTTTCAAGGGGGAGATGGCTTTGTGATTACGTCGATCATGTATCCGTTATTCACAGTCATTCTCATTTACTTATCTAAATCCTATCATATGATGTCAGTAAAAAAGCGATTATTAGTGGTCGGTCTTGTGTTGCCAGCTAGTGAAGCGGTCTTGTTATTTATGATTACTCAATTATGTCCGATCAAGATCCCTGGCACGATACAATTACAGCTCATCTTGCTGAATATGACGGCTGTCTTTATTGCCATGGTCATTTGGGAAATCATTCGTCAAAATTTTGAACTGATGCAGAAAGTCGCGAAAGCTGAAAAGTTGGAAGTAGTGAGTCATTTAGCTGCAAGTATGTCTCACGAGGTGCGTAACCCTTTAACTGTGACAAAGGGATTTATGCAGTTACTATATGAAGATTTACCTAAGGATAAACAGAAAGATTATTTAGACCTAGCCATCAGAGAGTTAGATCGTTCAGTTGAAATCATTAATGACTATTTAATGTTTGCTCGACCATCCGTTGAAAAAATGGAGAAAATAGATATACGTCTGGAGACACAAAACTCGCTGAATATCATGACTCCCCATGCGAATATGCACGGGATTACAATCGTGTCTGTTATCCCGCCAGCTCCTATTTATGTAATGGGGAAAACATCGCAATTCGAGCAGTGCCTGGTAAATATCATCAAAAATGCGATTGAAGCTATGCTTGACGGTGGTGAAATAAAGGTCACCATCCAAAGTGATCGTTCGACCGTCTCCTTAATGATAGAAGACAGCGGGGAAGGGATGACGATGGAACAAATCAACCGCTTAGGTGAACCTTATTTCACGACAAAAAGTAAGGGAACCGGCCTAGGAATGATGGTTTCTTACAGTATCATTCAAGGCATGAATGGTGAGATGACTGTTAAAAGTGTCAAAGGAAAAGGAAGTTGTTTCACGATCACCTTGCCGATTTATTATGAAAGAGAGAATTCTTGACTTTTGAAAAACGAAGAGTATGATAAATAGAAACATAGCAATGCTACAAAAAGCTGAAAGGAATAAATAATAATGAAGAAACTAGACGTACTGCTCATGGTACTAAGTTGTCTCTTCCCGGTTGCTGGTGTGATGAAGTACATGTCTCTAGAACTGTCCTTATTCATAGGTGGCTTGTTATTTTTAACGAGTGTAGGAAGCTATTATGCTAAACGATGGCATTCACGAATATTCAGCTGGATCGCGTATACAGGGTTTGTCACCTTTTTGCTCGCGATTTGGGATCAATACGCTACAATGATCTCCATAACGGCAAATGTAAAAATAGCGGCATGTGTGGCAATTATTCCGCTCGCATTTCGATTTCGTACCTATGCGATTACGACTGGGCTGCTTGGATTATGGGCAATACTGTTGTGGGATATAAAAGAAATGCAATCACTAGCGGTTTTGCAACGGGTGATGAACGTATTCAAGACAGAACCATTGTATCTAATCATTTTTGTAGCGGCGTTCCTGCTCGGCGGATGGTTAGCGAGAGCATTTCATCGTGGGAAGAACAAGGAAAAACAAGAGAAACCTAGCCTATTTAAGCAAAAAAAGAAACCATTTAAACCTACATTTAAGCTCCCTATACCGAGCTTACCAAAATTAAAACTGAAGATGTTAAACTTCAGCAAAACATCGTCAAAAGCAAACGAACAACGCCGATATGAACCGATTCAAGAAGAACAGACAACTGCTTTTTATACAGATATAGAGCCGCAACATCATGAATTGGAATTCAAACCAGAACCAATACAAGGCGAAACAAGAATGGAGCGACGAAGAAATCGTTTGAAGGCATAAATATAACCCAGCAAAGCTCCTTGACAACGGGAAGTTTTGCTGGGTTTTGTTATGTATAAATAGGTGAAGAAAGACCATATTAAGATCGAGGTGATCAAATGAGTAAACGGAAAAAAGACCCATCAACAGCAGGCTTAGGTTCACCAGAAGTAAAGGGTCAAGGAACAACGAACATAGAGACGGGAGAGAAAGCGATCTCATCAGCGCGTCATAAGAAGCGGAAATGAAGTGTTGACCTCTCATTTTGTTGGAGAGGTCGCTTTTTTACGTAAACCTCCGTTTTTAATTGATCTTACTTTGAACATCGGCAGGCAGATCGTTATATTGAATCTCTTCCCAAGCTTTTACATAAGTTCTTTTTGTATTAACTTTTAAATAGGCGCCCTCACGCAATTGTTTACTAGCTGTAAACGTGACTTTCGTTTCTTCGCCATCTTCATCAATCCCTTTCAAAGTATATTCAAATGTACTCGCATCAACCTCTTCTCCCGATCCCTCAACTTTAACGAAAACATCCTTTTGAGGAACTAAAGGGTTTAACATATCCGCCAACTCATTCTTCACGAAAAATGTTAACGAAATCATAATGATCGCTGCAACTATTAGACTTCCCATTAAAACCTTAAATACTTTCATGGTTTTGTTCCTCCTCATATTGCTTTTCTAATGCTTATTTTATAGGGAGGAGACGATGGAATCCTTCGATTAAGATGACAAATAGATAAAAGGATGTGACGATGTTGTCACGTTTACGTCTTTTTAAAACTAATAACAGTAATTATAGTGGGAGCGGTTCATTTCCTGTAATCTCATAGTGTTTGTTATAATGAATAAAAGACTTGATTGGCGTGAAGACATGGATGAATACATTCGATTGGTGAACAAAACCGAAGATTATATTGAAAGCCATCTGAGCGAAAAAATCTCACTAGATGACTTAGCAAATCATGCAAATATGTCTAAATATCATTTCCATCGTATGTTTAGTAAATACAGTGACGAAACGGTGAAACAGTTTGTTACTAGAATAAAGGTGGAGCGAGCAGGGATATTCCTCGCAGTCCGCAATGATTTGAGCATCACAGATATTGCCCTCCAATATGGCTACAATGATGCGAGCACCTTTAACAAAGCTTTTAAGAAGTATTTAGGAATGTCTCCATTAGAATACAGGAAAGCAAGAAACGACAAGAAATAGCAGATCATCTCCCCTATACTTAAGTTAAGGGAGATGATATTAATGGAAAAACCAACGATCACAGTAGAAAATATTGAAATGAAAGTAATCTATGTACGCTTCAAAGGAAATTATGTCGAGTATAGAAAAAATAGTCGTAAGATGTTCAATGAACTATTCAACTTCGCAAAAAAATATGACCTTATCAAAGATAATGTCACAAAGGTAATGACTATATACCATGACAATCCTTTCGTAACTGATTCAGAAAATTTACGAACTAGCGTAGCAATGACGGTTCCATCAGATACTGCAATTGAAGAAGAAGGACAAATCGGTACGATGACTTTTGGCGGAAAATACGCAGTACTACATTATGATCTAACGCTAGGTGAGTATGAAGAAGCTTGGACATATGCTTATTCTGATTGGTTACTGAGTAAAGATGAATACACACCGAGAGATTCATTCCCATTTGAATTATACGTTACTGAGCCGCCAAAAAACTTCAAAGCCAAGAGCAAGACAGATATTTATATTCCGATTGAGTAAAAATATAATTTTTTGGTATCCTTTTGTTGTTAATTAAAGGTTGTAGAGAACTTTTTAATATGTTTAAGGTTTTAGGAGTAGAATAATGAAAAGCGGCTGACCTAAAAGAGTGTTAAAACACAACTTTAGGTCAGCTTTTTTGTCTATTGATGACATCGAGTGAATGTTTTCCAAATATATCTTATTTCAATACAGAACAAATGTTCTTTTCAGGGTATAATAAAGCAGAATGGATGAATCATGTTATTATTTGGAGGGAAGTTGTATGCCAAGAAATCCGGGAATAACAGATGAAATGATTATTAAGCTGTACAAGGAGGGGGTATCTTATAAGGAGATGCTGCCTATCGTCGGTCTTTCTGATCGAGCGATTCGTAATGTGTTGCATAAACATGGAGTCAAAGTAAAATCCTCTGGGCAGCCTCGTAAGCATAAGGTCAATGAAGACTTCTTTAAAATGTGGACTCAAGAAATGGCATGGGTATTGGGGTTGTTTGTGACAGATGGAACAATTCATAGTAACACTCACAGCATTTCACTTACCCAAAAAGATGAAAGAATTCTTCGTTTAGTTGCAACGTGCATGGAAGCAGACTACGTATTAGCACCAGCGGCTCCAACAAGATCTACTCCAACGTTGATTATTAATTCCAAAGAAATAAAACAAGATCTAAAAAAATTGGGTATTACCCCAAATAAATCATTAACCATTCCATTTCCTAATGTGCCAAATGAATTTTTACCGTCCTTTATGAGAGGAGTTGTTGATGGAGATGGTTGGGTACAAAAAACTGGATATGTTATGAATATAACAACCGGAAGTAAACATTTTGCTGAAGGGCTTGGTGATGTATTTAAGAAATGGAATTTGAATACCGAAACTACTTTAACAATTAGTCAAACTGAAAAAACTATATATCGGGTTTGGATAAAAGGGAAATATGAACTTCCTAAACTAGCAGAAATCATATATGCTAATGCTGGTGATCATTATGTCATATATAAACGAGAACGCATGATACAGCATGCGTTTAAAAACGAATAACAAGAGCAAGGAGCGGTTTTTTATATGTGGAAATTATACAATGATAGATCCGTACACACGACGGACCCGTCAAGAATCAAGTTTCGGACGAATATTAGCCAGTCGTTATTGGAGCGGCTCAGTGAATTAGCTGATGAGCATGATACGCATGTGAATTATTTGTTAGAGAGCGGATTAGAAAATGTGTTGGCTGAAGGTGTGATTACCTTTGATAAAAAAACGAGACCGAAAGATCGGGTTCAATATAAAACAACGTACGATGAAGAGTTGCTAGATGATGTGAAAGAATTTGCGAAGGAGCATGGTTTATTTATTAATGATGTCATTGAATACAGTGTTCAATTTATTGATTTAAAGTCGATTAAAAATAAAAGTTATAGACATCGGATAGAGTAGAGGCTGAATACTCTATCTTGTTTTTAAAAACAACGCCCCCGACATAATATACATTATGAGAAGTTAATTAAAATATTTTTATTCCGTCTCATTTCAGAAGAATACTACTAATAATGAGACGGGATAAAAATTTTAAGTACTGGTTCATTTGAATCAATGATTTTACGAGCTCCATGACCAGCTCATTATTAAATGATCTCAGCGTGTTCACACAAAATTCCAGCATATTATTTGTTGTGTATGAATTTATTAAGATGTTCATAATGGAAATGCTAAATTTAAAACCCTGACTAATATTTGCATGTTTATCCGTATATCATTCTATAAACCCCGTGTTTTTTGGAATAATATTATTTTATATGAATAAAAATTCTAAACTACCTTATTATGTTTGCTGAACCCATTCTAATGTTTTTTGAAAAAAACTATATTTCATTACCTGTATTCCCTTATAATGAGTATTAGTGGAAATTTTAGTTAGTATTTAGGAGGTGTTCTGTCTGAAGTCATCTAAGCATCCTTTAGAGGAAAAGGTTCTTCAGTTAGAATCGCAAATGAAAGAGATGCAAGCTCGAATTGAAGTGCTAGAGAACAATGATCCTGTGAAGCAGCCGCTCCCGATCGAAACAAAAACAACAACAAATAAAAAAGTGGTCACTACTTCCCCACCATCAGCTACCCATCAAAATAAAGAGGTTGATTCGGTCGATTGGGAAAAATTCTTATTTCAAATATGGCTGCCGCGCGTGTTTATTTTTGTGTTTATTATCGGAGTTTTATGGGGATTCAAAGCCGCTTCCGACTATGGATTAATGAATGAAACGGTGAAAGTGACGTTAGGCTTTATCGTCTCTTCCCTTTTACTATTGATTGGTCAGCAACAGATGGAAAATAATCGTGAAAAGTTAGGATATGTATTGTTAGGCGGCGCTGTACCGTTACTGATGCTGACGACGTTTGCCATGCATGTGTTATATAGTATGGTTGGTCCTTCACTTGCCTTTATGTTGAATGTGTCTTGGATTGCAGTCGGTCTATGGCTGACTAAAAAGCATCGATCAGAAGTGCTGGGCTTTATTAGTATGGTTGGTGGCGTATTGGTTCCTTTCTTAATTGAAAGTGAAACACCAAATATGTACGTCTTTTTAGGATATGAAACGCTGTTATATGTCTTGTTTTTGTTTCTATCTGCGAAGTTTCAGTTTAAAGTCATTTATTATGGTTCCACTATCTTATTAAATCTTGCTTTATTTGTATTCTATATTTCTAGCTATATATTTGTGGAAGATAAGTTTGCGACTGAGTATTATGTCGCCTTTCCTATTTTAATCCAACATGGATGTTTACTATATTTTTATATAAAGGAAAAAAAGCAGATCGATCAGCACGCAAGTATGGTGTTTGCTAGTTTGCTTGTGACATCGGCTTGGGTCTATTCCACTTTTTCTGAGCACTGGATTTCGTTATTTTTTGCGATGGTTGCGGTGATGTATGTTCTGTTATTGATCAAGTATCAGCAAGATGTAAAGAAGCGCCCGATATTTTTAACGAATGTCATCATCGCGCTCACTTTCTTAATTTTGCATGCGGTCAATGAAGATCTGCAAATGAGTTTCTTGTTAATTGAAGGGCTTGCCGCTTATTATGTCTCTTTAAAATATGGAAATGATTTAAGCAAAGGAATCGCGATCCTTGTTTATGTTTTTACCGGTTTAGTGCTGATTGCGACTGAGGTTATCACTACTCCGTTATCTAATGAAACCGTCAATTGGCTTATTTTCTTAACGACTTTTGTTTTAGGAATGAGCATAACGTATCAGCTTCACGCATCAATGAGAGAGCAAACATTGAAATATGGTAGTGTCTTGTTGACGATATTAGTGCTTATATTCTCTACGGAATTGACGATGGCTGTCGTCGAAGGTTGGTCGGATAATAAGCAACGACTAGCGGTCAATGTCGTTTGGATCGGCTTAGCCGTTGTGACGATTGCCATTGGTTTAAAGAAAACATTCAATTATGCGAAATATATAGGGGTTTCACTTTTAATTTTAACGTTATTGAAAATGGTTCTTTACGATATGCCGTATATTCCATTGGCGATTCGAGCTGGTCTCTTTATTGCTCTAGGCTTTGTCGGTTTAGTCGTTTCAAGAACATTTTATAAGAAGAAATAAACGAAAACATCCTGATTCCACTGTCAGGATGTTTTTCTTGACTTTAGTTGTTGAACCGACAGTTTTGTTTTCTCCTCCTTTTGAACGGTAAGCAGGGCAATGTATCCCCAAATGAGGGCGATCATGATATAGATGATCGTCATTGTGTGACTTTGAAGTGTCATGTAACTGAAGATCGCTCTGACGTTTGTAAAAATCAGCATACCGCTCACGATCACCGCTAATACTTTCGTTGGCAGGCTTTTGACGATCCAAGCAGCGATAGGAGCGGCAATGATTCCTCCAGCCATAATTGCTCCGACCCACAGCCAATTTATTTGAGAGGGACCTAAAGAAATCATAAATCCGATCGTGGCAGATAAGGCAACTGCAAATTCACTCGTATTGACCGTACCAATGACTTTACGTGGGACCATTCCTTTTTGTGAAAGTAAGGCAGGTGTCGCGATCGGTCCCCACCCTCCTCCACCGCTTGCATCAAAGAAGCCAGCAACAAAGCCGAGTGGTACATAAAAACGATTGGAGAGCGCCTTATGTTCCTGTTTTCTAGCATCTTTCAGCCAAAGAAAGCGAAATAAAATATAGAGACCGAGCACAACTAAAAAAATCGATACATATAATCGGACATAGTCTCCTGTTAAATGACTTAAAAACGTCGCACCGGAAAACGCGCCGATTGAACCAGGGATAATCAATCGTTTCAGCATCTGTTGATCGACGTTTCCAAATTTGATGTGGGAGGCACCTGATGCTGCGGTGGTGACTACTTCCGCCATATGAACAGAAGCAGAAGCAACAGCTGGAGCGATGCCTGCCGTCAATAATAAAGTAGTAGATGTTAATCCATATCCCATGCCAAGTGCCCCATCCACAAGCTGTGCCGCTAAGCCAACGAGCATTAAAATGATAAAACGTTCCATTGCCGCTTCCCTCCATTTTTCATCATATCAAGCATGGCGCCATCCTTCTTTCCTCTCCGCTTCTTGAATGCAGACCGCCATAATATCGCGTAATCGTGGATGATAACCGAGATACTTGCATAAATAAATATGCTCGGTCGTTCGTAACGATTGAATTTCTTTTTCCATCGACTTCATTAAAATACCGGTGAATAATAAATAAGGAAGCACCCATAATTGAGACGTCTTTTTATTAGCTAGTCTCTTTAATTCCGTTGAGAATTTGGGTGTTGCTGCTGCTAAATAGCAAATATTCACATCGTTTAACTTGGTTTTAGAGCGGAACAATTGCACAACCCGTGTGAAATCCGCCTTTGTTTGTGGATCGCTACTTCCACGACCGACAATTAGCACGGTTGCATCGGATTCGATTGGCAACTGCTTTTCCTTCATCCGCTCGATTAAAATATCAACAATGGCTTCATGGACACCTAGCGGATCAGCGTAATGTATCCGTACTTGCGGAAACTGAGCTTGAATTCTATTTAGCTCCAATGGAATATCTTTTTTTGCGTGTCCTGCTGCCAGTAGCAAAAAAGGAAAAACAATGATTTCTGTTGCACCTTGCGCGATACAGCGAGCAAATCCTTGTTCCATCGTCGGCTCAGCTAGCTCTAAAAAGCAAGCTTCTTGTATGGGCATATCGATCAACGGCTTCGATTGTTCAATAAAAGCAAGTGCTTCCTCTCTTCCTTTTTTGACTCGGCTTCCATGACAAATATAGAGAACGGCTTTCATTGGACTGCACCTAAAGAGCGGGAAGTATGGTCAAACTCTTGAAACCATTGAATTTTCTCTCGTAGTTTGACAACATCGCCAATAATAATCATGCTTGGATTCGTCATCGCCGCTTGTTTGGCCACTTCATCGATCGTTCCAAGTGTACCAGTTACCGTTCGCTGAATCGCAGTCGTTCCCCAATGAATCAGTGCCGCAGGTGTGTCGGTTGATTTGCCATTAGCTAGTAGTTGCTCTTGAATGTACGGTAAATTTTTGACTCCCATATAAATCGCGAGCGTATCAATGCCTTTCGCTAATGCCGACCATTTGAGCTCTTCTTGTTCTCCTTCTTGGCGGTGGCCTGTGACGATCGCAAAGGAGGCACTGTGATCGCGATGAGTGACGGGGATTCCTGCGTAAGCGGAAGCAGCGATGCCTGATGTGATCCCAGGAACGACTTCAAAAGGAATATGATGTTTCGCTAAAAATTCTGCCTCCTCCCCACCTCGGCCAAACACAAACGGGTCGCCTCCTTTTAAACGCGTCACTTTTTTTCCTTTCTTGGCATGTAGGACGAGTAAGTGATTAATTGTTTCTTGCTGCAGGTGATGATGATTCGGTCGTTTCCCACAAAAAATCAATTCCGCTCCTTCTTTTGCCTCCTGCAACAACTCTTCATTGATGAGACGATCGTATAAAATGACATCCGCTTCTTGAAGCGCTCGCAAGCCTTTCACTGTAATCAAATCTGGATCACCTGGCCCCGCTCCTACTAGCCAAACCTTCCCCATTCTCTCCACCTCCTATTTATTTAGAAAAAGCGGGCAGTACATACCCGCTACCATTTCCAATTCGTTTCTTCTCAAATAATACGATTTCTTCATAATCGGGCAAGGCTAAAAAATATTTCTCTAGTTCGATATCCACTTGCTCAAACGCTTGTTGGTCATCTTTTGCTATGACGATGACAGGGGTTATTTTTTCTACATCTATCACTTCAAATCGATATAAATACAAAAGAGTCCCACCTTTCTATACGGAGGATTGAGCGGACAGCCATTGATCGAGTTGCTGTTGGAGATGCTCGGTTCCAGTTCGGTTAATATAATCATAAAATGTTTCCGCTGGTAATTTCGTTTCTTTAAAATACTCAAGGAATTGCTTTAAAATGGTCGGAAGGTCGTCACCTGTCACTTTTCCTTTTAGTTTTTGGTTAAATACCCCGTCATTCAGCAGCGTCCCACCTACATTGATCTCAAAGGCCTGCACCATTTTTTTGTCTTTATTCCGCACCATCACGCCTTGTAAACCGATATCGGCAATTTGCCGCTGGCCGCAGGAGTTTGGGCAGCCAACCATATGGATTCGAATCGGCACGTCGATTTCCACTTCTTCATCAAGATACTCAGCAATTCGCTTCATTCGTTCCTTTGTTTCCGTCAAAGCAAGGTTACAATATTCGATGCCTGTGCAGGACACCGAGTAAGCAGTAAACTTCGGTGCATCGACGCGAAGTCGCTTGAGAATCGGCTCGTTTAACACCGCCTCGATAAACTCTGTTTTCACATTTGGGATAATTAAGTTTTGCGAGCCACACGTGCGAATTTCGCCATTGCCGAATTGTTTAGCAATGCGAGCAATATCAAGCACTTCATCTGCTTGGAGCCGACCGACCGGCACATTGACGCCGATATAATGAAGCCCTTTCTGTGTTTGTGGTTTCACGCCATAAAAGTAGCCCGCATTCCAGCCCTTCGTTAGATCGGTTCCTGTTTCTGGTAGCGGTCCCGTGTATTCAAGCAGCTTCTCTTTAAACTTTTCTACGCCCCAGTCCTCTACTAAAAATTTCAAACGAGCGCGATGACGTTTTTCACGATAGCCGAAGTCGCGGAAAATCGTCGCCACGGCGATGGTGACGTTCAATACTTCTTCTGGCAAAATGAAGAGATCTAATTTTTGTGCCAACTTTGGCGCAGAGGATAATCCACCGCCTACTTTTAAGTGAAAGCCAATTTTTTTCTCCCCATCGATTTCTTTCTCAGCAGGTAGGAAAGCAACGTCATTAATTTCAGCATTCCCAGCATTGTAAATATTGGCGTTCACCGACATTTTAAATTTACGAGGCAAGTTGGAAAAATCACGATTGCTTGTAAAAAAGTCGTCTATTTCTTTGACGAGCGGTCGAGTATCGTATACTTCATCTGGATCAATGCCAGCAAGTGCATTGCCGATGACGTTTCTTGGCACATCGCCGCAAGCATTCGTGGACGATAGGCCAACTCGTTCTAATCGTTCAAAAATGTCAGGGATTTGTTCAATCGTTAACCAATGAAACTGAACTGCTTGCCGCGTCGTAATATCAAACACGTGTCGGCCGTAGTCTCTTGAAATTTCCGCTAGTGTGATTAGCTGTTCATTCGTTAAAATGCCTGTCGGAACTTTCACTCGCATCATAAAATAGCCGTCTTCTTTCGGTCGCTGCAAATAGAGACCTGCCCATTTAAATCCGTCCCATTCTTCCTTTGGGATCGAAGCAAAGCCATTCGCTGCATAGTAAGGGATGTCATTGAAAATATCAAGCCCATCCGTCACTAATTTCTTTTGTTCTTGTTTACTTAATTTTGGGTTATCGGCCCAGCTTTTTTCATATGCCATTCTCATTCCCCTCCTTCAGCCAGTTTTTCCTTTTAATAAATGCCAATAACTGTTCGACACATTCATCGACGGTATTTTGATCCGTTTGCAACATAAGTTCAGGTGTTTTCGGTGCCTCATAAGGGGAAGATATGCCAGTGAATTGTGGGATATCACCGCTCCGAGCTTTTTTATATAGTCCTTTCGGGTCACGCTCTTCACACTCATCGATCGGGCAGTTGACGAACACTTCCACAAATTCATCTGGCTGCAAGAGTGTGCGAACGATGTCTCGATCTTCTTGAAAAGGAGAAATAAAGGCTGTAAAGACCAGTTGGCCGCTATCGACAAACAGTTTCGCCACTTCCCCAATACGGCGAATGTTCTCTTTGCGATCTTGATCGGAAAAACCAAGGTCTTGATTTAAACCGTGGCGAATGTTATCGCCATCTAGGACATACGTTTGAACGCCTAACTCGTATAGTTTTTGTGCCGCCGCATTAGCGATGGTCGACTTTCCAGAACCGGAAAGGCCGGTGAACCAAAAGACGGCGCTATGATGGTTATTTTTGTGCCGCCGTTGTTCTTTTGTTAATGATTGATCATGCCAGACGATATTTCCCATGTGAATTCCCCCCTATTGAACCGTTTCTTTTTCTTTTAATCCACGAATTAACACTTCGATCACTTCTTTGCGGCTAAAGGTGGAAGGCGGAACTTCTCCTGCTCGCAGCATTTCCCGTACCTTTGTTCCTGAAAGAATGACATGATGCTCCTTGTCATGTGGGCACGTTTTCGATGAAGCCATTGCTTCGCATTTTGTGCAGTAGAAGCTATGTTCAAAGAAAAGTAAGGTGATCCCGATTTCTTCTTCAGTAAATTGGTCAAATATTTTTTGGGCATCATACGTGCCATAATAATTGCCAACCCCTGCATGATCGCGGCCGACAATAAAGTGAGTGCATCCATAGTTTTTACGGACAATCGCATGGAAGATCGCTTCTCTCGGCCCGGCATAGCGCATCGCTGCTGGAAAGACAGCAAGCTGCACACGGTCGGCTGGATAATAATCTTTCAACAACACTTCATAGCTTTCCATTCGAACATCCGCTGGGATATCATCGGCTTTTGTTTCTCCGACAAGCGGATTCAACAATAGGCCATCGACGATTTCTAAGGCTGTTTTCTGTATGTACTCGTGCGCACGATGTACAGGGTTTCTTGTTTGGAAGCCAACGATCTTCTTCCAGCCTTTTTCTTGAAATAATTGTCTCGTTTCTGTTGGATCAAAATAAAAGTCAGCAAATTGAGTGCGTTCAATCCGGCGAATGAGTTGAATCGGTCCGCCTAAATAGACCGAACCTCGTTGCAATAACTTCTGTACTCCTGGATGAGCGGCATCCGTTGTTTTATATACTACTTGCGCTTCTTTTTGCTGATCTGGTCGGTATATATCTTCAATCGTTAAGATGCCATAAGCGACATTGTTATACGTTAATACAACCGTCTCACCGATAGAATAATGAACGGCCTCTTCTTCGTGTAGCGGAAGCGTGATCGGCAAACTCCAAACTGTTTCATTTGCGAGTCGCATATGAGCGACAACGTTGTCATAATCCCTTTGAGTCAGGAAGCCGGTGAGCGGACTATACGCCCCAGTAGCAATGAGCTCTAAATCACTTAAAGCGGTTAAGTCGATCGAAAGTTGTTTTTGAATCGTCGTGAGATCGAAATCAGGTTGATATAAGTTAATGAGTGTACCACCATGTGGCAAAATTGTAGACATCATGAAAACCTCCTAGTTTATTATTCATATATAATTACTTGGTTTTAGCGATAAAAAAATTAATCACCATGTAGGCCGCATTCGGTCTTTCCAGAACCAGACCATCTTCCTGAACGTACATCCTCGATCGAAATCGCTGGTTTTGTACAAGGTTCACAGCCGATACTTGGATAGCCTTGATCGTGAAGTGTGTGATAGTCAAGTTGCTGCTTCGTAACGTAACGCCACACTTCTTTCCACGTCCAATGAATTAATGGACAAATTTTGATCTTTTTAAATTTATGATCTTGGTTGATATAATTTGTATGCTTTCTCGTTTCAGATTGTTCTCGACGCAAGCCTGAAATCCACGCAGTTGCCGGTTCAAGAGCTTCTTTTAACGGGATCATCTTTCTTAGTTTGCAGCACATATTCGGATCGTGTTTCCACAAGTCCTCTCCGTATGTTTCTGTTTGCTCCTCGATTGTGAGTGCAGGCTGCTGCAAATGAATGTGAAGCGCTGGATATCGTTTTTTTACTTTGTCAATGATGTCATACGTTTCTTGAAAATGATAACTAGTATCGAGAAACACAATCGAAGCATCAGGACGAATGCTTGCAATCAAATCGATAAGAACAATCCCTTCGATCCCAAAGCTACAAGCATACATAAGTTGATCGCCATAATGGTCGTATGCCCATTGCAATATTTCTTTTGCTCCTTTCGTCTCGCTCGTCGATAGAATGTCTGGCAATGGATGGCGTTCCCATTGTTCATACGTTATCATATTTAAAACCTACTTTCCTTATAGGAATTAATAATGTTTTATATTTTATCAGAAAATTCTTTGAAGTCAATCATATTTTTCAGATAGGAATAGTTAAAATATATGCAATTTTTCTCCTATATGTGAGAAAAAGACCGAATTATATTAATTTTTTACTCATTTACGATTGAATTTGCTTGTTTATGGGTATAATAAAATAAAGTGTGTCTAAAAAGAAGCAAAGGAGGAATCGAATGGCCTATAGACGTATTTGTGAAGATTGTCATGGTGTAGGACGAGTTCCTCTTATTCGAGGCATTCACATGAAAAAAGTGTGCAAGCATTGCAATGGAACCGGAAGTCAGTTTAGTTATCGGCTACAAGAATTCCGGATCGGCTGGGAGATGGGAGAAGAATTGATTTTTAAATAAAGAGAGGTCGTTTACAGTGAAGGAACAGGATGTTATTTTATACAATGACAAAGAATATCAAATTATTCGTATCGATCAGGCTGGCTATTGTGATATTCAACAAATCGCTCCTCCTCACCAAGTGGAATTGACTCACATTAAACATATAAAAGATTGCCCGACTATTTCTCGAACATAAATGAACCAGACGCCTCACGTCATTGGTTCTTTTTTTATGAAGTTCGCGGTTGTCTCTCCCTTTTGTCGTTGTGAAATGGTATAATCAAAGGCGATTATGTATATATGGAGGACTGTGCACATTGATTACAGTACAAGACGTTAGCTTACGTTTCGGCGATAAAAAGCTATTTGAAGACATTAATATTAAATTTACACCAGGTAATTGCTACGGATTAATCGGAGCAAATGGCGCGGGGAAATCTACGTTCTTGAAAATTTTATCAGGAGATCTTGAAGCGCAAACCGGTCATGTCTCTATGACACCAGGTGCTCGTATGGCCGTGTTAAAGCAGAACCACTTCGAGTATGAAGAGCATGAAGTGTTAAAAACGGTCATCATGGGTCACGCTCGCCTATATGAAGTGATGCAAGAAAAAGATGCGATCTATATGAAAGAGGATTTCTCTGATGAAGATGGCATGAGAGCTGCTGAACTTGAAGGTGAATTTGCGGAATTAAACGGTTGGGAAGCGGAATCAGAAGCCGCGATTCTTTTAAAAGGTCTTGGTGTATCAGAAGACCTTCATACAAAGAAAATGGCTGAGTTAACCGGTTCTGAAAAAGTGAAAGTATTGCTTGCTCAAGCTCTATTCGGTAAGCCGGATGTATTACTTCTCGATGAGCCGACCAACCACTTGGACATTCAAGCGATTCAATGGTTAGAAGAGTTTTTGATCAACTTTGAGAACACGGTTATCGTTGTTTCCCATGACCGTCACTTCTTAAATAAAGTATGTACGCATATTGCTGACCTTGACTTTGGAAAGATCCAAATTTATGTTGGTAACTACGACTTCTGGTATGAGTCTAGCCAATTAGCGCTAAAAATGGCGCAGGATGCGAACAAGAAAAAAGAAGAAAAAATTAAAGAGTTGCAAGCCTTCGTTGCTCGCTTTAGTGCGAATGCATCGAAATCAAAGCAAGCGACTTCTCGTAAAAAGTCATTGGAAAAAATTACGCTCGATGATATTAAACCTTCTTCTCGTAAATATCCATACGTGCACTTTAAACCGGAACGTGAAATCGGAAACGATCTTCTACGCGTGGACGGCTTAACGAAAACGATCGATGGCGTGAAAGTTTTGGATGACGTTAGCTTTATTATGAACAAAGATGATAAAATCGCGCTTGTTGGGACGAACGAATTAGCGAAAGCAACATTGTTTAAAATTTTAGCTGGCGAAATGGAACCAGATAGCGGCACGTATAAATGGGGCGTAACAACAAGTCAGTCTTATTTCCCGAAAGACAACAGCGAATACTTTGAAGGCTCTGAATTAAACCTTGTTGAATGGTTGCGTCAATATTCACCTGAAGATGAAAGTGAAAGCTTCCTTCGTGGATTTTTAGGACGTATGCTCTTCTCTGGTGAAGAAGCACTGAAAAAAGCAAACGTCTTATCTGGAGGCGAAAAAGTTCGCTGTATGCTTTCGAAAATGATGTTATCAGGAGCGAACGTTCTTCTTATGGATGAGCCGACGAACCACTTAGACCTTGAATCGATTACAGCTGTCAATAATGGATTAGACAATTTCAAAGGGTCGATGATCTTTGCTTCTCATGACCATCAGTTCATTCAAACGATCGCTAACCGCATCATGGACATTACACCAAGCGGTTTAGTTGATAAAGAAATGACGTATGATGAATATTTAGAAGATACGGAGCTGCAAAAGCAAGTGAAGGAAATGTATCAAGTAGCGAAATAAAAACGCTCATTAAAGTCCAATTTCGACTGATATACACCCAAATTAAAAACCCAAGAATGTTGATTTAGCAGCATTCTTGGGTTTTAGCTTCTTCATTTTTGAGGCTGAATCTTCCTTTTTCGGACAGCCTCATGCGTGTTTAAGCCTAAGAGTTATTTTTTTAAAAAACTAAGGAAGTTGAGAATTTATATCTTTAATTTCATTAAATCAAAAAAAATTGATTTATAAGTTGCGTTATAAAAGTCATTTCGTATATACTATTATTAATATCAAAAAAAGTTGATGAAAGGAAGCATATTATAAAAATGCAATCGCAACAGTTCCAGCAATATGAGAAAAAATTTAAGGCTTTAGCTGATCAAAGACGTTTAGAGATTATGTATGAACTTTGCCAACGAAGAAAAACATGTGTATGTGATTTAACAGAGATATTCGAAATACCTCAATCCAAGCTATCTTATCATTTAAAGATTTTATTAGATGCAGGATTGATTATAAAAGAAACAAAAGGAACATGGAGTTATTATGATTTAAATGATGAAGAGGTAGACAGTTTACTTTCAGAAGAGTTGTGTTGTATTTTTAGAAAAACTGAAAAAGGTAATTGTTGCTAGTTTTTTGTATTATTTATATCAATTCTTTTTGATTTAATAAAACCGGTAAGGAGGAATTAGTTATGAAATATGTACATGTAGGAATCAATGTTACGAATTTAGAGAAATCAGTTGAGTTTTATGCAAAAATGTTTGGTGTATCACCAGTTAAAATGAAAGTCGATTATGCAAAATTCTTATTAGAAGTTCCAGGACTTAACTTCACGCTCAACGTGAGAGATGAAGTTAAGGGAAACCAGATAAACCATTTTGGTTTTCAAGTGGAGACAGCTGAGGAAATTACAATTCATAAAGAAAGATTAGAAAAAGAAGGTTTTTTTGCCCGTGATGAGATGAATACAACTTGTTGTTATGCAGTACAAGATAAGTTTTGGGTAACAGATCCAGATGGTAACGAGTGGGAGTTCTTTTATACAAAGGCAGATAGTGATGTCCGTAAAATTGAAGATACACAATGTTGTACGACTTCGAGTGTAGTTTTGAAATAAAGTGTGATCAAAAAGTACATTATAAACGCTGACTGTGTAATATAGAAGAACCCACGCATTTTGAAAAAGATTGATCAAAATGCGTGGGTTTAGTTTTCATAAATAATACTATTTTTTGCAATATAGTACCTGCTTTTATCACCTGTTTTGAATAGCCAATCAGACAACTTTTCTAACGATTTTATTTTATCTGTTTATAAGCATCAATAAAATGGCTTGGGCTTGTAGTAATGATATAAGAAAACACCCCGCGAATCGTATGCAAATAGAAAAATCCGTAATTAGCAGACAGCAAGCGATACGACATATCGTGAACTTCTGTAATCGTGAACTCATAGGAAGCACAGGTCACTTTATCTTGATATAAATGGAGATATTCTTCTGTTTGTGAAATCTTTTGCTGCTCCCATTCGATTTTTCGACTAGTGACAATGTATGGTTGAATTGCGTGAAGCATGGGTCCCTCCTTTTGAGTTTCCGTTTTTTAAACAGTGTAACAGAAGGTGGAGGAAAGGGCCAAATAAAATTTGAATATTGTATAGAACCGCTTATCACTTAATTTTAGCTAGAATATCCCTTACAAAATTTGTTTTATCAGCTGCATACTTATGTTTATTATTCGAATTTGCGTTAACTAACTGAATCTTTAACTGTTCATACTCAGTTCGAGCTGTATTATTAGTCTGTAAGTAATCTCGAAAATTCAATTGCTCAATTAAATATTTATTTCCCTTTTCATACATATGAATTTGATGTGTTCTCGGTTCACCTTTATTAAAGTAATATCTTTCGGGGAGTACTCCCTCTCTATACTCATAGTTTATTTGTTCTAACCCTACAATACATTTCAAACCATCATCAAAATGATTTAATTCAATAGCGATATCGATAATAGGTTTGGCTCTTAAATATGGAACGGATGTACTTCCAATATGATGTATTGCTATAATATATTTTCCAATCTGAGCCTCAATTAATTGCTGCTCATTTATAAATTCCTTTTCCCATTCCTCGGTCCAAGGTACTAAAAAAACTTTTCCACGAGGTAACCCTAACATTTAATCTCCCCATTCTGCATAATATACAGGACAATAATACTCATCTGTTAAAATAAACAAAAAGCCTTTTTGGCATCTGACAGGTTCATGCTAAAAAGGCTTGGAAATTTAATTCATATAATAATCTTCAATGGCTTCAAGGTCATTGTCTTTCGTTAACAATGTTAATGCCCAATTGTTTGGAGAATCATGCAAAAGAACCGGATGCTGCAGGAGTGTGTCCTTTACATCATATTTGACAATGAGTTCATTCGCTTCTTTTTGACTTTTTCCGAAAATAGCTACTAATTCGCGGGCAATTAAACTGGTTAGAATGGTCGTTTCTTTTTGAATCATGTCACGATTGAATTCTTTTAACACGAAATCACCTCCACTTTTTCGCTTGGTAATAATGATTTCCTTGCAGATCAAGTATTTGTTGCGTGGTAAAAGTAACTGTATGGTTCAAAGATCAAAGACGCCCCACCTTCATTCGCTCCTGCCTTCAATTTTTCATTTGAATACTTTATTATATCATGATTTTAGATTAGCATATGACGTAACGGAGGGAGTAAGCCAAAATACCACCTTTTCAGATAATTTTTTCATATCCTCACAACCGGACTCTTTAATGGGGTAATTTATTGCGCAAATGAAGAAGATTTGAAATAATTGTTATTAAGTTAAAGGTAGAATAGAGGAACCAAAAAAGGGGGATTTCTTTGTATTCTGTAATTTATTTCTCAGTAGCATTAGTTATAATCATTTTCTTGGCTATGGCAAAGACAATTAAAGATAGTCAACAACGTAGAGACAAAAATAAGTAACACTTTATCTTTGGAATTGAACTTTCTAATATCGTAATTTCCTTAACCTTGTAAATCTGCATTTCTCTGAAACCCCGCCCTTCTCTTCCTTGTTCTTATACAGGGCAACAATACACATATACCAAAATAAACCAAAAGCCTTTTTGATATCTGATCGGTTCAGGCTAAAAAGGACTGGGAGCAACATTTGAACCTAACATCCTTCAAATATTTTCTTCACTACGTTCTGCCCACCAGTTTCATGATTATAAAGTTTTTTAAATAGAGTTTGGATCAATCAATAGGTTGGTCTTTATGTAATTTATAAAGACAATTAGTCATGTTGGTTTCACTTCTGGCTTTTTGGATAATATTTGTTATGAATGGCGCTTTTGCCTTTGTATATGCAACTTTGTCAGAATGATACTTTTCGGCTAATTCTTTTTTTAGTTTATAATACTGATGAAGTATCTCAGGTTGGGTTCTTAGATAATCTCGAAATAAGATGTTATTATTCCACTCTTCGCTTTCGTATTTATAAACGTGTAAATGATGTGTTCCTGCTCTCCATAATCCTTTTCTAAAAAACCTTCTATTTGGAAACTCTTTATGGAATACATATTCATATCTAATCTCTTCCAACGGCTTAATGAATTCATCTACTTCTTTTAGATCACGAACTCCAATCATAATATCCAATATCGGTTTAGCTCCTAGCCCTTCAACGGATGTACTTCCAATGTGTTCAATGGCAATAGCTTTATCACCTATTATACTTTTTAGAAGCCTTTGCTCCTTTTTAAATTGTAATGCCCAATCTGGTGTATATTCCTCAATAACAACTGGTTGGTCCATATTCTTAATCCACAAGAAAAACCGAAATCTCTTCTTTAAAGAGATAGGAAATTAATTTATTCATCGGTCGATCCCTTTCTTCGAATAATTAGATTACTCATATCATAACATAAATTACCAAATTAGGGATAAACCCTGAACACTTTATATGCTCAGGATTCTTTCATCATAAATTGAATGGTTTCGGCTAAGCCTTCCTCATAAGGAGTTTGTGGCAAGGGACCGATTTCTTTTTCGTACGTTTCCCCAGATAAAATAACAGGATCTTCATATAAATACATCATTTCGACCACTTCTCGCATATTGCGGCTAAATAAAGATAGGAAGCGGATCATTCCTTTATTCACTTGGGAAAAAGCATGCGGGCGATCCGTGATTTGTTCGAGTATCTGTTTTAATTGTTGGCCGCTGAGTGTTCCGGTCCCTGGAATGTTCCAGTGTTTATGATAAGCATGGTCAAGAGTAGACAATTCGATTAATGCTTTCGCGCCATCTGGCGTATAAATAAATTCACGTTGTTTGCGAATGTCTCCTACATACATCGCTTTTTTTCCTTTAATAATATTTTGAAGCGTTGTATGCATGACTGTACTCGTTGCATTTGGACCATAAAAATCAGGGAAATGAGCTTGGACAGTCGGCACTCCCGAATGAGCGTATAATTCTTCGAGTTGAAGACGAATTTTTCCTTTTTTCGTATGTGGATGTTTTGGAGTCATCTCAGTAATTTTATGCCCGGGATTTCGTCCGTAGGCGTAAATATTGTCAACTACAGCTAGCTTGCAATGATTCGCTTTCGCTGCCTCTATAATATTTTTATTCAGCATCACGAGCTTTTCTTCCCATAACTCATAAGGAATATTGATCGCATGATAAATGATGTCTACTCCGTTGGCCGCTTTTTTCAAATCCTCCAGGTGAAAAACGTCACCTGCTATGATTTGAACGTTTGGTAATGCCCCGAATAATTGATCCAGTTTGGGTTTCGTTCTAGCAAAGGCAATCGTTTCAATTCCTCTTCTACTAAGCTCTTTTACAATCGCATACCCCATTCCACCTGTTGCACCTACTACTAATGTTTTTTTCATACTCTCCACCTCCGAATTAATTAACCACTGTTCAATAAAAGGATAAAAAAATTAGTTTGATTGGATTCCTTTTAATAAAAATTGCACATGAGCTTCTGCTAGGTCTCGGACATCTGCCATCTTTTGGCCGCTGCGGCAATACATCGTCACAAATCCATGAAGGCTAAGAAACAGTAGCCAAGTTTCTTTCAAAGTAATTTGTCCAGGAGAGAGTTTCATGATTACAGTCGCAAATCGTTCATAGCTGACATCTGGCGCATTTTCTGTGTAGCTTTTTAATTCTTCATCCTTGATCAAAAACATGATTTCATAGTCACTCTGATTGTTCATACCATACTCGATAAAGCTAAGTAGTACTTTTTCTAGCTTTTCCTCTGAAGAAAGCGGAGAAGCGATCACCTCTTCAAGCATTTCATTTAGTTTAGAAAAATTAGCTTTCACTAAGGCAAAGAATAATTCTGCTTTATTTTTAAAGTGATAATAAATTGCTCCGTGACTGTAATTTAGCTTTTTCGCGATTTGTCGCATCGAAGTATGTTGGTAGCCATTCTCTACAAATAAATCTCTAGCGGCTTCCATAATCATTTCGCGTGTTAATTCATTCTCTACGGCTTTTCTTGGTGTCATCTACATATCTCCTTCTTTTTATTGACCACTGGTTAATAAAAGTATATATAATTATTTCACGCTCGTCAATCAGAAACTAGCCTTGTTACTGCCCTTGAAACTGATACAACTCATGCGCTTGGAGTATTTGATGATTAAGAAGTGGCACGATACCGATATCTGTTAACAATCGAAAACCGTTACTTTGCTTTCCGATGCGGATTAATTGATCCGCATAATCTATCCTCCATATATAATCGCTACGATAAAAGCTAAAGATAAAAAGGCACAAAGCGGGATATAAAAATACGTATCCATCATCGAAAATTTTGTTTTTCTCTTTTTCTTACTGATTCCAAAATAATCAAAATCACCAACGACTCTAAGAGCAAAAACAATCGCACAAACCCAAGCGCCTACTCGAACGATCAAATATGTTTCAGATAAGTGAATGTGATTAGCTTGCATAAGGAGAATAAATGCTGCCGCACTTAACAAAAAGGCAACAACAAGAGTAACGATGACATTCGGAGAAAAGGTTCGTTCCCCCTCTTGTTCTGGGAGAACAGCGGCTGTTCCCCACTTTCCACCAAATGCCCAAAAAACGTGAAGCAAGCTAACAGCAAACAATATACATGCAGCTAATAAAGTGATTGTCATCATCATGTTTTCTCTCCTATTCTTGATTAATTCCTTCCCATAAGACATCCAAATGTTGCTGAAATAGCTCTCTAATATCGGATGTTTGAGGTTGTAATAACGACGATGACATCATTGTGTGGAAATAGGTGCCCATGATGGTAGAAGCAATGATATCCGTATCCCATTTACTTTCTAGTTGTCCATTTTGTTTTGCATGATCAATGATGGAGGCGATTGTTTCTTGTAGCTGACGGATACTTTTTGATTCGTTCTCAACCACATAAGCTGATTTTACGATTTCCACTAATACATGTTTCATCAGCTCCCCTTGTTCGATATATCTGAACAATAAATCGCTTAAAATACATTGAATTTTCTCTTTAGGATGTTGAAGATGTTGGTGCTTTTCCATGCTTTCCTGTAATAATTCGATTTGTGAATCCCCTAAATACAATAAAATCTGTTCTTTCTTTGCAAAATAATTAAAAAATGTTCCTTTAGCAATGCCACATGCAGAAGCAATTTCTTGAACGGTTACATTTTCATAGCCTTTTTCTTTAAATAGTTGGACGGCTCGCAGAAAAATTTGTTCTTTTAGTTCTTTTTTTCGACTTTCTCTCAGCATACGATCGACTCCTAACTAAAAATAACCTTGGTCATATTTCGACTAAGGTCATTTTAAAGTATATTTTCTTTTCTGTCAATTGAAGTGTTTACACCCAAAAACTTGGATATTCTCGATTGCTACGTAAATTATTGATAATTAATGCGAAGAGAACGATCACAATTGAGCCAATTAGTACAGGGGTAATTAAGTAACTCCATTGGTGTTCACCTAGCATGACAACAAGTGGGTTAGCTCCAGCTGGTGGATGCGTTGTTTTCGTTAGCATCATCATCGCAATGGCTAAGCCTACAGATAAACCGATTGCCCAAGGTTCATCTCCCAACACATGATAGGTAGCTAAACCAATAAAGGTTGCGATGAAATGGCCGCCAATAATATTACGCGGTTGTGATAATGGCGCGTTCCAAACGCCGAATGCCAGTACGCAGCTTGCTCCAAATGGCGCCATTAACCATCCGGTTGAAGTCATATTTGTTAACACAATTAAAGTGAAAATAGTGAGAAATCCGCCAATCAGTCCGGTTGCTACATCTTTTCCATGAACTTGTAGTGGACTTCTCCCCTTCCCTCTCATTTTAGATAAATAACGTACACGAAATGAAGGTAGCCCTTCTTTGTTTGCTATAGTTGTACGATCCATTATTTCTCCTCCTTTTTAATTACTATTTACTTTACACGCAACAAACTAACCTGTCAATTATATTTTTAAAGGTTATTTTGTGGGTTCGTAAAAAAAGAACTAGCTTAAAAGCTAGTTCTTCATTCATCATCAGGTTGCCGATGTTGAAATCGAGCAACCTTTTGTCTATTTCCGCATATTTTCATTGAACACCATTTACGTCTTCCGCTCTTATCCATAAATAACAGCACACAATCTTGGTTGGAGCATCGTTTAAGAGAGGTTAGTTTGTTCTCCGCTATTAAAGATAACGCATCAAAGGCAATCAATGATAGAAGGACATTTTCTATCTCACCAACAGGAATAGGCACCAATTGTTGATTCCATAATTGATAAGTGAAAGGGGCTTTTTCGATCGTTTCTTCTAAAAAAACAATAAACTCATTTGGAATGGCTTGTCCATCGGCTATTAATTCATATTGATGCCTTAAAACAGCACGAATATCTAGAATACGAGATACTACTTGTTCGATCCGCTCTTCTATTTTTAAAAATAGCTGATCATTCCAAAAGAGGTTTTCCTCTTTTACGACATGTAGCCAATCGAGTACATCTTTCCCTGTCAGCAACAAATCATGTCGCTGTCCGCGTCTTACTAGCTCTGTGTTGACTAAATCTATAGAAAGATGCCCTGATATTAGTGGGAATTTTTTCGTCTCTGTCATTACGCATAGCTCCTATTTTAGATTTATCATTATTATACCTTGTTTCCGTACCTTTCAATAATTTCTCGTTTTGAATGCTTTGAACATGCAAAAACGAGACCCAGACACAGGTCTCGTTTTATACAGAAAGTAACGCTTTCGCAATACCAATGAAGTATTCAGATTCGCGGATGATATGATTGATGACTGTTTTTGCTACGGGATTTTTTTGAACAGCGGCACTGTTCTCTTTAATTTGTCGGCATAATTCAATGAATTGTTCGCTTTGCTTTAGGCAAAATTCAGTTAGCTTTAATACTTCTTGATAAAGTATCGCTGGAATATAGCTAGTTGAGCGGTTGATGGCTTCGATGACTCCGACGACCTTTTGGTGCGTTTTTGATAAGGAGGCTTCCCATTTTTTTAAGGCTTCTACGTATTCTTTCTCTAAGTCCGGCAATAGTTCTCGAATGACGACGGTATGTTCTTCTTCTTGATGCTTCCAAAATTCAGCCTCGTCTAATATGCGCAGCGGCATTTGCGGTCCGTAATAAAATTGCACAAAATTCACCCTTTCATCGCTTGTTTAGTACATGCTATGACTGCGAGTAAAGAAGTATGAATACCTTATCCGCATACTTTATGCAAAGGCGGTCAGACTAACAGAGAATGCTGTTGAAAAGGAGAATGATACTGATGAAGCAGAAAAAAGAGCAAGGCATGGGATCTAGACTGATGAATGAAGAAGAAGCAATTCAAGCTGTACAGAAAGCAGACAGCACAGATAATGGGATGAGTATCACTCAGGAGCAAATAAACGATGTGTATAATGAGGGAACGATTGATCAGAGGCAAGAACGCTGAACTGATGAGGCTGTCCAGAAAGTCAGTGAAAACTGACTTTCTGTGACAGCCCTTCTTCATTTATGGAAAAAATCGCACAAAAAAATCGCCCTTTATAGTAAAATGAAGTTACCACACAACATCTCAAAAAGGAGCGATTTTTTATGAGCAATCCAAAGATTACTACTGCCCATTATAGCACGCAAATGAGCCTTCCTCTAGAGGTAAAAGAAGAAACTTCCGTTTCTAAGCGAACGTTTTCTCCCACATTTAAACCGTATGATCCCTCTCAAAGCCAAGCAATCCTAGACATTGAAACTTGGATTCCTG
>NZ_KZ454941.1:2037320-2038720 GCF_002797375.1 Bacillus sp. FJAT-42315 | reverse complement strand
TAATGGATTTACAAGCGTTAAAAAGTGAGGCTACATGGTTGCAAAGCTATATAGATTCTCCAGAAAAGCAAAAACAGCTTTACCGACGGACGTTACTCATTGTGGTCATGTCGCAAATTTTTGGCGGAGCGGGACTGGCCGCGGGTGTGACAGTTGGTGCTCTTCTTGCGGAAGAGATGCTCGGCACTAACAGTTTAGCTGGAATGCCGGCTGCCCTATTTACTCTTGGCTCTGCGTTAGCTGCTTGGCTCGTTGGGCGATTCTCTCAACGCTATGGCCGCCGCTTTGGTCTTGCGGCAGGATTCATCACTGGTGGGATCGGAGCGATTGGGGTCGTGACAGCTGCTGCGTTTGATCAAGTCTTTCTGTTGTTTGTTTCATTATTCATCTATGGCGCAGGTACAGCAACAAACCTGCAAGCTCGCTATGCAGGTACAGACTTAGCAGCGCCGAAACAACGGGCTACTGCTATTAGTGTCGCAATGGTCTCTACCACTTTCGGTGCAGTGGCTGGTCCTAACTTAGTAAGTGTCATGGGTGAATTTGCTACCTTTATTGGTATTCCAGCTCTAGCAGGTCCGTTTATTTTAGCGGCTGTCGCCTTTATTTTAGCTGGGCTCGTATTACTGATTTTTCTTCGCCCTGATCCGCTCATTGTAGCGAAAGCATTAGCTGATGCGAAGATTTCGGACGATAGTAAGCAGTCAGTTCAAAAGGTTGAAGCAACAGCGATTCACAAACGAGGCATGATGGTTGGAGCGACGGTCATGGTGTTAACTCAAATTGTGATGGTTGCCATTATGACGATGACACCTGTACATATGAAACATCATGGACATGGATTAAGTGAAGTTGGAATGGTGATTGGTATTCACATTGCCGCCATGTACCTTCCCTCTCTTGTCACTGGTTTTCTCGTAGACAAAGTGGGGCGAACGATCATGGCGATTGCTTCTGGTGTCACTTTGTTATCAGCCGGTTTACTAGCTGCTTTTGCCCCGACTGACTCTATGCTAGGACTGACGACTGCGCTCGCTCTACTTGGGCTTGGTTGGAACTTCGGCTTGATTAGTGGGACAGCACTGATTATTGATTCTACATCTCCCTCTACTCGTGCAAAGACACAAGGAACCGTTGATGTCTTAGTCGCTTTAGCTGGGGCCTCTGGCGGTGCGATGTCTGGCATGGTAGTCGCTCACTCCAGTTACGCTACCCTCTCACTTGCGGGAGGAGTTCTTGCTCTGCTTCTTGTTCCAGTAGTAGTTTGGTCGAGGCGAAAAGTTGGTACAGAGTAATATTTATAACAAGCTCAATTTCTCCATTCCAACACTGAGAAATTGAGCTTGTTATAAATATTACTCTGTACCAACTTTTCGCCTCGACCAAACTACTACTGGAAC
>NZ_KZ454941.1:2023532-2037310 GCF_002797375.1 Bacillus sp. FJAT-42315 | reverse complement strand
AACGGTGGTCGCCGATGCGGGGTATGGAAGTGAGGAAAATTATGTGTATGCGATTGGGGGAGAAAAAGAGCCGCGCTTTAACTATTTGATTCCGTATGCGACTTATATGAAAGAACAGGAACGAAGCTATAAAAAGGACATCCGAAACGCCAAAAACTGGACCTATGAGGAACAAGACGATCAATTTATTTGCCCAAACGGTCGTCGAGTGAAATTCTTGAAATACATGGACAAGAAAAACCGATCAGGTTACGTACAAAGCTATAAAGTGTACGAATGTGAAGACTGTTCCAGTTGCCCGTTGAAGGAGCGATGCACAAAAGCGAAAGGTAATCGTCAAGTCCATTGGAATACGATTTTCGAAGAAATGAAAGCCAAGGCCAAAACAGCCCTTGAATGTGAGGAGAACGCCACGATCTATGCTCGACGAAAAGTCGAAGTCGAAAGTGCGTTCGGTCACGTCAAGGGCAATCGGTCGTTCCGCAGATTTTCCTTGCGGGGGATCGACAAGGTACACGCGGAATTCGGGATTGTGGCTTTAGCCCACAACCTCCTGAAAGTAGCCGGCATCCGCCAGCTACTTTCAGAGAAGTATCGGAAACCAACAAAAAGAGGTGGAGAAAAACGACTCGTTTTTCTCCACCTCTTTTATTTTAGGGACTTATTAGACAGCTCCATTTGCAGTGAAAATATTTCCACAAAAAATTATTTCCCCGGCAAGCGCAGGATTTGACAAGGAACTCTATTGTTTTTGAGCAGTGTTCTTTCTATATCGACAAATTATCTTGGTTAGGGGAACGTCAGGAAACCGCATTTATCTTAAATTAGTTTACAAATGAAAAAATAAAACAATACTATAAAGAATTTTGCTCAATCGTTTCTTCTACATAAGTAAGAAAATTACTGTATGGGGAGTTCCCTTTCAAAAATTGCGATACCACATTCAAAGGTAAGATCACTATATCTCTCTTTTTAGAATAAAGAACACTTTGTGGTTTGGTATTAATATACGCTCCATCAAAATGGGGAGAATAATTATATACAGAATCAGACTCATACCAGTAAAAGTCTTGTCTAATATTATTTTTGATAACCTCACCAATATATGCACCTATACGAGTCACTAAATTATCAAAATGCTTATTTAAAAGTTCAATACCAAACTCTGTATTCATTAATCTTTTTGTATACATATCAATATAACGAATGCTTTCAATAGTGAAGTCTAAATTTCTTTTAGTAAGGTTCTCTTTATCCCAGGAATCATTTGAAACATCCTGATACATTAATTTTGCAATGCCTTTTAAATCGTCTTTTTTTAATTTTGCTCTATTTAAGAAACCAAACATAAGATTTCTCCTTTATCATTTGTCTACGGGTACAGCAATGCTAATTATACCTCTTATTTCACTAACACAATAAAAAGTTTCAAAATTTATCGTAGATCATACCACCTGATACTCCCACGGCTAAAGCCGATGGGATTCTAAGATACTACTTCAATTTTTTTATTCGGTTATTCTTAGCTGCGTTTTCATAATTTGTTCTTTTACTTTATTAATTATTTTATTCCTATCCTCAATTTCTTTAGGGTTAATTCCTTTGTCTAACCAAATTGTTGGTAGATTACCACTTTCGATATATTTCAAGGCTGTTTCAAAAACATACTGAGAAGAACCACCTAAATCTAGAAGAACTTCAGCTATCAAAATGAAGAAAGTCATTTCCATTTCTTCTGACTTACTTCTACTATTTGAATAATAGTCTATCAGAAAGTGAGCACAATCTTCTAATCCATTAGTATTATTGAGTGAGAAATCTTCCTTTAATTCTTTTCTTAAATTGAAAAATGAATAAAATTCTTCTTTAGTGTTGTTCAACATTTATTTAACTCCCTCCTCGATCCATGGATTATATTTATCTTTATTATAAAGACTGATCACTTACCAATCGAGTCAAATAGCATTTATTGCAATGTCAGTGAAAACGAAGTGTATCAAGTGTATGTTAGCCGCCCTCCGATTCCCCAAATGATTTTTTTTATCATAGTATGGTAAGATAAAGATAGATTTGTATTAAGGAGTGTTTTTATGGCAAATACTCATATTTTTACCCGTGGTGAGGAGATTGCGAATTCGATTACTCATGGGATTGGGGCCGTTCTTAGTATTGCCGCATTAACGTTATTAATCGTGTTTTCGATTCTTTTTGGAAATGTGTGGCATGTCGTGAGTTTTACGATTTTTGGGGTGACGATGCTGCTGCTTTATTTGTCCTCTACGTTAGTTCACAGTTTTCCTCAAGGGAAGGTGAAAGATTTATTTGAGATTTTTGATCACTCGTCGATTTACCTTTTCATTGCTGGAACATATACACCTTTTCTATTTTTAGCAGTAAAAGGAACGCTTGGTTGGACGTTGTTTGCTGTCGTATGGGGGCTAGCGATTGTTGGGACAGTGTTTAAATGTTTCTTTGTAAAAAGATTTTTGAAAACCTCCACCCTTTTATATGTGGTCATGGGCTGGTTAATTGTATTTGCATGGGATACTTTGGTGCAAAACATTTCAACGACTAGCTTAGCACTGCTCGTTACTGGAGGCATTTTATATACGTTAGGTGCCATTTTTTACGTATGGCGAGGGTTTAAATTTCATCATATGGTATGGCATTTGTTTGTACTTGCTGGAAGTGTCACTCACTTCTTTTCTGTGCTTTATTTATTGCCAAGTCACTAAACAAAATCGGAAGAGGCATATTACAGCCCTTCCGATTTTTCATTCTGAATAATAAATCACCACAAAAAAAGTCGTAATCTGCTCCGTTGTGTTTTTATATAAATGCCTGTCTTTTGCTTGGAAATGTAGGGCTTCGCCTTTATGCAACAAATATTCCTCTCCCTTTACTTCTACCGTAAGCTCACCTTCGCTCACTAGAACATATTCTTCGCAAATAGGATTATGTTGATCTGCTTCATGGGTAAATCCTGGCTCTAGTTCAACAAAAAAGATTTCGAATTTCTTATCAGGATGAAAGGGAAAAAGCGAGTAGACCAAGTAATTCCCTTGGTCATCTATGAGTGGCTGGAGCTGGTCCTTCTTAATTTGAGTCACCTGTGCCACTTTTTCCTTCATGAAAGTAGAAAACGAAACGTTGAGCCCATTTGCTATTTTCCAAAGAGTTGTCACAGTAGGATTCGTGTTGCCTTTTTCGATTTGAGCAAGCATGGCTTTACTGACCCCTGTTAACTCGGCAGTTTGATCTAAACTTAACCCTCGCTTCTTTCGAATATCGGCCAAATTTTTTCCGATGATCTGCTGTAAAGAATTCATATTTGCCCTCCTCCATTTTTCTTATTGATGATTATATCATACAAATGTATAATATATTAAACAAAAAAGGAGGGATCATGTTGGAAGTCGCCCAAGAAGAACAGTTAACGTTTGTACAAGGAGTGAAAGATTGTGTCCCAACGTTATTAGGGTACATCAGCATTGGATTTGCGGCAGGAGTTGTCGGCGTGGCTTCGGGGCTAAGTGTCATGGAAATTGCTTTAATGTCCATGCTTGTTTATGCGGGAGCGGCGCAATTTATTATTTGTGGTATGCTGGCGACAGCTAGTCCCCCATCGGCGATTATTTTTACCGCATTTATTGTGAACTTACGTCATTTTTTATTAAGTGCCACGTTGGCTCCTCATTTTTCGCAATATTCTTTATTAAAAAACACAGGTATTGGAGCGCTTGTGACTGACGAATCATTCGGTGTGGCCGCAAGCAGAATTTTCAGCTCTAAGCCCGTCAATGACCGTTGGATGAATGGGCTGAATTTGACTGCTTATATTACATGGATCGCCGCTTGTGTCGTCGGAGCGATTCTCGGAAAATGGGTGTCTGATCCCGAAAAATTCGGATTGGATTTTGCGTTGACAGCGATGTTTGTCGCTTTACTCGTATTGCAGATTGATAGTTTAAAACGTTCACAGTTAATGCATTATTTATTTTTAATTGTGATGATGGTCGCTTGTATGTATGTGTTATCTTTTTTTCTATCGATTGATCTAGCAGTCATCTTATCTACCATCATTGTCGCAACGATTGGGGTGGTGACAAGCAAATGAGTGTGAATTTGACGGTTTTACTTGTCATTATTGGCTGTGCCATCGTGACGTTCATTCCTCGAGTAGTTCCCTTCCTCATTGTGAGGAATGTAAAGCTACCTGAACCGGCGATGAAATGGTTATCATTTATTCCTGTTTGTATTTTGACAGCTCTTGTTGTTGGCAGTGTCATCGAAGGCGAACCTGGTCATTTGCCTCGTTTAAACAGTGAAGTCCTTATGGCGTTAATACCGACCCTTTTATTAGCCATTTGGACGAAAAGTTTATTGGTAACGGTCATTGCTGGGGGCGTTTTGATGGCTTTTATTCGGATAATTATGTAAAGGAGGTTTCATGAAATAATGGATTTACAAGCGTTAAAAAGTGAGGCTACATGGTTGCAAAGCTATATAGATTCTCCAGAAAAGCAAAAACAGCTTTACCGACGGACGTTACTCATTGTGGTCATGTCGCAAATTTTTGGCGGAGCGGGACTGGCCGCGGGTGTGACAGTTGGTGCTCTTCTTGCGGAAGAGATGCTCGGCACTAACAGTTTAGCTGGAATGCCGGCTGCCCTATTTACTCTTGGCTCTGCGTTAGCTGCTTGGCTCGTTGGGCGATTCTCTCAACGCTATGGCCGCCGCTTTGGTCTTGCGGCAGGATTCATCACTGGTGGGATCGGAGCGATTGGGGTCGTGACAGCTGCTGCGTTTGATCAAGTCTTTCTGTTGTTTGTTTCATTATTCATCTATGGCGCAGGTACAGCAACAAACCTGCAAGCTCGCTATGCAGGTACAGACTTAGCAGCGCCGAAACAACGGGCTACTGCTATTAGTGTCGCAATGGTCTCTACCACTTTCGGTGCAGTGGCTGGTCCTAACTTAGTAAGTGTCATGGGTGAATTTGCTACCTTTATTGGTATTCCAGCTCTAGCAGGTCCGTTTATTTTAGCGGCTGTCGCCTTTATTTTAGCTGGGCTCGTATTACTGATTTTTCTTCGCCCTGATCCGCTCATTGTAGCGAAAGCATTAGCTGATGCGAAGATTTCGGACGATAGTAAGCAGTCAGTTCAAAAGGTTGAAGCAACAGCGATTCACAAACGAGGCATGATGGTTGGAGCGACGGTCATGGTGTTAACTCAAATTGTGATGGTTGCCATTATGACGATGACACCTGTACATATGAAACATCATGGACATGGATTAAGTGAAGTTGGAATGGTGATTGGTATTCACATTGCCGCCATGTACCTTCCCTCTCTTGTCACTGGTTTTCTCGTAGACAAAGTGGGGCGAACGATCATGGCGATTGCTTCTGGTGTCACTTTGTTATCAGCCGGTTTACTAGCTGCTTTTGCCCCGACTGACTCTATGCTAGGACTGACGACTGCGCTCGCTCTACTTGGGCTTGGTTGGAACTTCGGCTTGATTAGTGGGACAGCACTGATTATTGATTCTACATCTCCCTCTACTCGTGCAAAGACACAAGGAACCGTTGATGTCTTAGTCGCTTTAGCTGGGGCCTCTGGCGGTGCGATGTCTGGCATGGTAGTCGCTCACTCCAGTTACGCTACCCTCTCACTTGCGGGAGGAGTTCTTGCTCTGCTTCTTGTTCCAGTAGTAGTTTGGTCGAGGCGAAAAGTTGGTACAGAGTAATATTTATAACAAGCTCAATTTCTCAGTGTTGGAATGGAGAAATTGAGCTTTTTTGTTTACAACACTTCCATCAACCGCCTTATTATTATCAAGCTCTTTACTTTAAGTTCCTTTGACTGATTTTGAAAATGTTGTTGACTATTCAGTTGAACTGTATTATGTTATTGTTAAGTTGAACTATATAGTCGGACTGAATAGGGGTTGAGAATATGAAACATAAATTATTGCCGTTGTCTGAAACCATGCATTATATTTTATTAGCTCTACGTGAGCCACTCCACGGTTATGCCGTAATGCAGAAGATAGAAAAAATAAGTAACGGTACTGTTATTTTAGCAGCTGGTACATTATACGGTGCGATTGAAAACTTGAATAAGCATGGTTGGATTAAACCTGTTGGAGAGTCTGGTCGGAGAAAAGTTTATATGATAACTGCGGAAGGAAATGCCATTTTGAAAATGGAACAAAACAGATTATTGCATATTTTATCCCTATATGAAGGAAGTGAGTCGGATGAAGAAATTTAAAATGTTTTTTGATATTGAAAAAGAGGAGAAATGGCTGAACGAACAATTACAAAAAGGCTATCGATGTACAAATATTAGTCGATTAGGAATATACACTTTCGAAAAAACCGACAAAAGATATGTGATGCGACTTGATTATCAAGATTATTTACCAAAGAAAAAGTTCAAAGATTACACAGAGATATATGAGGATTTCGGTTGGATCTGTATACAGGGGACCCGGCTTGGTGGAATTCAATATTGGCAAAAAGAAAATGATGATCAAAATGAAATCTTCTCGGATCGCCAATCAAAGAGTAATTATTATAAAAGATGGATGGGTTATTCATCTGGTTTAGGCATATTGCTCTTGTTTTTTTCTTATATGTTTTACAAAGATTCAGGTTTATATTTAACGGAAGGTCTTTGGAATATGAAAGGTGCATTATTTTGGAAAGCATTTTTATTTGAGACTCCATTTGTCCTTTTGAGGTTGCTTCCCGTCCTTATGGGTGTTTTCTTTGGTATTAGTTTCTATCAAGCTTATCGAAAGTATGCAATGTTAAAAGAAAAATAATACGAGGGAGTTAATTATGCCTTTTTTTAAAAAAAGTTTATTGTTTGTAGCAATTTCTCTATTTATTTTATTATCCGGATGCGGGACTGGTGAAACAGTTGATGAAGCAGATCAATACATATCAACCATTGAACAAATCGATATTCCAGATGATATAAAGGTGATCGGATTAGGTGAGGCAACACATGGGAATATTGAATTTCAAGAGTTGAAAAAAGACATTTTTGAAGCATTGGTAAAAAATGAAAATGTTCGTGTTTTCGTCTTAGAAGGTGATTTTGGAGGCGGACAGCAAATTAATCAATTCATTTTAAATGGAACTGGTACTGCAGAAGAGGCAGTAAACACCCTTGATTATAGTATTTATAAAACAGAACAAATGATTGATCTTGTTCAATGGATGCATGATTATAACGCGACGGTGAGCGAGGACAAGAAAGTTTATTTTTATGGAAATGATATGCAACGCTATGACTATAGTAAGAAAGGCGTGCTTGACTATTATAAAGTTGTTAGTGCAGATGCATTCAAAAAATATGCATTACAGCTGGAACATGTTTCAAATGATAAAATACATGAGTTAACGACGGAGCAATTGAACGAAATCGATGAAACAATAGAAAATATTATTTTAGACCTGCAAACAAATGAAGTGATTTATGTGGAACAATCGTCTACTGAAGCCTATCTCTTTGCTTTACAATATGCACAAATCATGAAACAGCGTACACAGTTATTGTTAAACGACGGAGATTATACGAAACTTCGTGATCAATATTTGGCGGATAATTTACAATGGATTGTTGAATTTGAAGCAGAGCGAGGTCACGATAACATATTCATTACCGGACATAATGGGCACATTGAAAAAACGTCTGCATCGTTAGCTGGTTACAAATCGATGGGAAATTATTTAGATGAGTTATATGGTGAAGAATACTTTGCAATTGGGACTGATTTTATTAGCAGCGAGTTTCAGGCGAAAAGAGATGACTCTGGTGAACGAAAAATTCATACACTGGAGAATCACAATGATTTAGTTGATGCATTCAGTGAAGTGGAGGCAAATATTTTCTATATTGATTTTGAAAAAGCAAGTAAGTCGGATGATTTATTGGATATCATCTCGAGGGAACAAAAAATGGCGAATATTGGGGACGATTTCCGGTGGTAGTACAAGACTTTAAAGATGTTTTACACGATTGAAATGACACCCAACAAAGCATATGACAGTATGATTATTGTAAAGGTAGCAACACCAACAAATGTTATAGAATAGCACTATTTTAAAAAGTCGGTTCCTTAGCATACAGGAATTCGACTTTTTTAGGTTGAAACTTACTTAGCGTATAATATCCGAGTTTTGTCGGTAGGTCTCCATATAAAATGTCCCAATATTATAGATGCAGGTGTAGTTTTATTTCCCTTCTGTAATAGATAATACAATAAATAAAACGACCAACTTCACCTTTATATTCTGCTCGAATTTTACCGCCTTGTAGCTCTACAATGCTTTTCGCAATCGCAAGTCCTAGACCCGAACCTTCTGAAACTCTGCTTCTTGACCCGTCCTTCTTTTTGAAAGAAAATTTGATCAAAAATGCACATGGTGGTTGCTATAACTATTTCTATACCCATAAAATGGTTGAACTTTTTCAAATAGCAATTTTGGAATAGTTATCGCTTGGTCATTTAGATTAAGCTAAGTTGTAAGAGGAGTTGTTTGATATGACGAGACATAAGGGGCCAGCTTTGCTATATTTATCGCAATCTTTTGCATCGCAGTTATTCTTTTGGATGGTTTTCACTGTAAATCTTTTGTACTATGTGCAAGTTGTAGAAATGAATGCTTTGCAATTGGTACTAGTAGGAACAGTATTAGAAATAACGGTTTTAATATGTGAAATTCCTACGGGTCTCATTGCTGACTATAAAGGGAGAAAATTCTCTATTGTTCTAGGTTATTCATTAATCGGACTTGGATTTTTTATTGAAGGTTTATTCCCTACGTTCACGACCATTTTGATTGCACAAGTTATTTGGGGGATTGGCTATACTTGCATAAGTGGTGCATTGCAAGCATGGGTCACAGATGAGGTGGGATTAAACAAAGTAGATAAAGTATTTATAAATAGTACAAAATACGAAAATGTAGGTAATTTATTCGGTATTTTACTAGGAATAGTCATTGGCTATATTTCGGTACAAGTTTCTATACTTCTTGGCGCCATTGGCTTCTTACTTTTATCTCTTTATTTATCGAGAAATATGACTGAAACAAGAGTGATCAACGAAAAGAAAAAAGAGTCTTTTTCTTTTATAGAAAACATAAAATCAATGCTGTCTAGTGTATTTTCTTCATTTAAAGCGAACATTATATTGCGTTATGTTCTTTTGATTGCTTGTATTGTAGGTATTTACAGTGAAGGGTTTGATCGACTGTGGATCTCACATATAGCTGACATAATAGAAGGAACTTTATCAGAAAAGCATATGATTTTCGTTGTTGGCGGTGTGCAATTTGTTACATCTGTTTTTACGATTATTGTTTTTCAGTTTTTAAATCGAATGTCAGAGAAAATACAATTTAAAAGCCTATATAAAGGTTTACGATTAAGTTATTTTATCCTGATTGTAGCGTTAATTTGTTTTGCTTTCTCAACAAACTTAATCGGCTTAATTTGCTTTTTCATCATCATTCAAGTCATTCGAGAGATAACGTCTACTTTTGAAAATATATGGTTTAATCAATTAATTACAGACTCTTCAAAACGGGCAACCTTCTTTTCCGTCAAAGGGCAAGTGGATGCCATTGGTCAAATTGGAGGAGGTCCTGTAGCTGGTTTAATCAGTCAGTATACATCCATTAAAATTGGCTTAGCTGCAAGCGCCCTTCTACTATCACCCGTTCTATTTATCTATCAAAAATTATTAAAAACGAGAGACTAGCTTTGTCTCTCGCTTTTTCTTCGAATCGGAATGTAGATATCCATCATAACTAGGGGATGTTCCCACGGATGACATCTTTCATCATAAAATTCAAAATCGTAGCTAGTCTCATCAATCTCATAACCAGACATCGGAAACCAATAATTTAGTATATAGTTCCAAGTCCCTTTAACAGAATCAACAAAATCATTAGGCTGAACTAAAGGTGTACTAAAAACGGCAAAGGTAGAAGCTGGAATGATTATTCTTTGGAAATCTCCTAATAAAGGTTTATCTACTTTTTCATCTAACACTCCGAAAAAATAAGTGAATGTTGACCAATCCTTTGCGTGAGCGATATTTAAACCAAACTCTCCATGTGTGGAAGGTGAAAATGTGTCATAAAGTGTTCTCTCAATTTCACCATCAGTGAGCTTGTTATCATACCAATAAGTTGGTGCATCTTTTGTCGTTCTTACATCTTTCATTTCGATATCATAAGCTCTTCCGACAATTACGAATGAATCCTTTGTAATCATTTTGGGCTGATAGATCATCCCACCTGTTTTATTTAACTTTAATTCTTCTAAATGAATGACAGGTGGTTCTGCGTTTGGACAATGCATACGATAAGTAGCAGGTGATACGCCAAACATTTTTTTAAATGCTTTCGAAAATCCCGCGTACGATTCATAGCCATAGTTAAAGGCAATATCATTCATACTTATCTGTTTACTCATATCTCGCAAAGCAAATTGTAGCTTTCGCTTCGTTACATATTCCATCGGCGTTTCCCCTACAACTTCTTTGAAAATTCTCGAAAAATGAAATGGTGAATAACCAATATGTTTGGCTAAGTCATGTATCGATATTGCTTCATGAATATGCTGATCGATGTAATCAATCACTTTTTGAAAAGTTATTATGTATCCCATATCGTCACCTGGCTAGTTGTGTATAAAGATTATTGATTATTCATTATACCATAATTTTCTGAATGCATAGAAACGATCACATCTCTTTATGGTTTCTTGGGTTTGGTAAACTGCGATTTATTCTTTTGTGATATCTTTCCATATTAATATAAAGGTGTTATATACTAAAGAACGTTTACTTTTACATAAATTTCTACTAAAATATTTTTTACAGGTGAGTATATGACAAGATTTAAAAAAACAGCTTTATGGACACTAATTCTCTCCTTAGTGTTGAAATTAGCAGGATTAGTGCGGGAATCGGTCATTACAAAGGAGTTTGGACCATCCGCTGAACTGGCAGGCTATTCGATAATGTCTGAACAGGCAGCTGATGAAAAGGCTTTTAAGGATACTTTCTTTAAAGGGATGGAAACGTCTCTCATTATCTTATTACCTGTCGCCGTTGGTTTAGCTCTTGTCGGTGATGCAGCTATTGCTTTCATTTTTGAAAGCGGGAAATTTACAGTTGAGCATACCGATCAAACGTATATGGCGCTCTTATGGTATGCACCGACCATTGTCTTTCAAGGAATGCAACTGATTTTGTCTAAATCAATGTATGCTAGGGGAAAAACGTCCATTGTGTTTCGGATCAGCGTAACGACGATTTTCTTAAATTTAATGATGAAGATGAACTGGATGCTAGTAAATAAATTCGGTTATCTTTCGCTTGCTTTCTCTGCTTCTATGGTGTCGATCTATTTTTTCATTCTATCCATGCTGGTTGTGTATAAAGATTTGGGCTTGGCAGAGCTTCGCCGATTTTTTCACATGTGTTGGCACGTATTGATTCCTACTATGATCATGGACTTAGTGGTATGGAGAGCAAAATTGATATTGCCGCTGGAAGCTTGGTATTCGTTATTTCAATTAGCCCTATGGGTGCTCATTGGGGTAGTAGTATATGTAGTAAGTTTAAGGTTGATTTACCCTGTTGGATTTATCTTCTATAGTACTAAGAAAAGTCATCAATTTATTTCTCGAATCGTTTAACAAATCGAGAATTTGCTGAACTTCAAATGGTTCTACATTTGGTTCAACTAAAACTAAGTGGTGGCAAACTTGTGCTATACTCCACTGACTCATATCAGGCTTATGATTAAATTGAGCATCACTTAATAAAGTAATCTCCTTTACTAGGTTACTTCTCGTTTCATACAGATTGTCATTTACTAATTTATTCATGAGATTTCTCCCTTCACCACAAAGTGCGTACTTAGATTCCTATTCTGTATATATTCTCTATGGTGAAAAGAATTCCTTCACATCGGTCCAGCTAAATCAAGCTGAAAGAATGCCAAATTGAGCCCATTTCCGAATTGTTATTATAATAGATAAGGAAATGATAAAAAAGTTCCCATTTCAATGGATAATATTGAACCGTTTTTTCACATGGCATCATTACTTTTTCAATATACTTAAATTCCTTCTGTTTTACTCCATCATTAATTGGGTCAATCACTTACAACTAATTTTCCCTTTATGGGTTAGCTATTTATTTTTCGTTGAATTTTTTTACCATATTTCGTCGTTGTACCATCTGGATAACCATCAATGTCTATAAAGTGAACTAACTCTTTAGCTAACCTATTTAAAGATTCAATTGGCCAATTTTCTTTAGACTCACGATTTAATTTAGTTAATACCGTTTGCCCAATAATATAAGAGAGACCATCCAAATGTTTAAATTTTATCGCTTTTAAAGCTAGTTCAATAAACGACTCAATATCTCCTTCCTCCTCAGCAAATTGTTCGAAACAAGTTCCTATATCAACATACGATTTATGTTCTTTTATCAATTCTTCAAATTGCTCTTTTGTATAAACAGGATATTCTTCATCATATTCAAAACCATCATCTTCAGGTTCTTTTAATTTCTTTAAAAACATTTCAAAGTTTTTTGCTACTTTTTTGGGTTTTTCACCATCTTCTTCAATATAAAAAACAGCTGGTTCATTGCCTGTATAATCACGGTAATCAAATGCTAACCAATAGTTACCATCCCCAGAAAAAATAACAAAGCCCTTTTCAAGTTCCCACTCTTCTACAAGATATTTTCTAGTTGGAACCCCTCGTTCCCTTCTTTTCTGATCAATTCTCTTGTCTTCTTTCACCTTTTTTCTCTCGTACTTTATCTTCTCATTAACCAAAGTGATCATCTTGGCTTATTCTCTAGAGGGGGTAACGTCAGGAAAATGGGCTTAACGTTGTAAATCCGCATTTTCCTGACGTTACCCCGTCTAAGGAGTCTACACTATTATTTTTATTGTTATTAACGGATATAATCACTACAAATAATACAAGTAAAATAGCACCGAAAACGCTATACAATTTGAGTTTTCTCGACTTTATCATCGTTATATCTCCTAAAATTATACAAATTACATTTTTTATCATATCACAAATAAAGATGTCTTTATAGTGTTTTCCGAACGAGAAAACCCACTACGGTGCGATAGTATCCTCTTCAGAGGTGGGATGACAGAGAGGTCAGTCAAGGGATGGCTTTCGCTATCTCAATTGACTAAAAACTCCACTAAACAAATTGTTAATTTCTATTTATTTCTATATAATGAATATATAACAAAGGGGGGGGGAACTATGTTCCTAACTCAAAGTAACCAAATTCGAGGTCTTTCAAAAGAGCAATTCAGTCAACTGAGAGAACTATGTCACTATGCTAAAAACCTATATAACGTAGGTTTGTACAATGTACGCCAACCGTATTAAATAGTTTCTTTTCATCCATTGCTCTTGCCTCCCATGCCATTGAATTACGTCAAACTACTAATAAAACTATAAAAGAGATATTTAGATCCTGATTTATAATAAATATTTTATAATCGTAAAGGGAGAATATAATGTACTCTATAGGTAAATTTTCCGAAATATGTAATATTCCTGTTAAAACATTACGCTACTATAGCGACATTGGATTACTAAAACCTTCTTACATAGATCCTGTAACAAACTATCGATATTATGACTACGAAAAAATTCAAATCATGAAAAAAATTACGCTTCTAAAAAACTGTCAAC
>NZ_KZ454941.1:1915290-2023522 GCF_002797375.1 Bacillus sp. FJAT-42315 | reverse complement strand
AACGAGAAAACCCACTACGGTGCGATAGTATCCTCTTCAGAGGTGGGATGACAGAGAGGTCAGTCAAGGGATGGCTTTCGCTATCTCAATTGACTAAAAACTCCACTAAACAAATTGTTAATTTCTATTTATTTCTATATAATGAATATATAACAAAGGGGGGGGGAACTATGTTCCTAACTCAAAGTAACCAAATTCGAGGTCTTTCAAAAGAGCAATTCAGTCAACTGAGAGAACTATGTCACTATGCTAAAAACCTATATAACGTAGGTTTGTACAATGTACGCCAACCGTATTAAATAGTTTCTTTTCATCCATTGCTCTTGCCTCCCATGCCATTGAATTACGTCAAACTACTAATAAAACTATAAAAGAGATATTTAGATCCTGATTTATAATAAATATTTTATAATCGTAAAGGGAGAATATAATGTACTCTATAGGTAAATTTTCCGAAATATGTAATATTCCTGTTAAAACATTACGCTACTATAGCGACATTGGATTACTAAAACCTTCTTACATAGATCCTGTAACAAACTATCGATATTATGACTACGAAAAAATTCAAATCATGAAAAAAATTACGCTTCTAAAAAACTGTCAACTTTCCTTAACTACGATTAAGGAATTTATTGAAAACCCTGATCAAGTACAATGGAAAAGCATATTAGAGCATAAAATATATGAGCTTGAGGATCAAAAAGAACAAATCTCCAAACAAATAGAAGAGATGAATCGGTTAAAAATACAAATAGAAAAGAAAGCATCTATAATTCCTGGACCGGTTATATCTAGCTGTTATATTGAAAATCGAGAGGGACTAACAGTTTATTCTGTTCGTGAGAAAATAAAGATAAAATTTATAGATAAGTTGGTTAAAAAATTATTTGATCGAGTTTATGCTTTTAATCTTGTGATAAATGGAAAACTAATGGCTATCTTTCATGATAGAGATTTGAATCAAAAGGAGGCAGACGTAGAACTTCTTCTTCCAGTAAAAGATACGAATAAAATAGACAATTGTAGGATTTTAGACAAAGGGATATACGCATGTCTGACTGTTAAAGGTCCCTATTCAGAGTTGGATGTAGGATATGAAATATTGAAAAATTGGATACTAGAACAGAATCTAATTCAGAGCGGAAAAGCGATAGAGATTTATGAAAAAGGTATTGTTCCTTCTAATATTAATTTAAGAGACATACGACCAGATTTAAACAGACATCCATCAGAATTTATTACGAAAATATGTATTCCAGTTATCAAAAACTATAGTTAAGTAACAGTTATTTATATCGAAACAGGATAAACTCTCCACTAACTGGAGGGTTTATTCTATATATATACAAAAATCTAAACGGAGGGAATTACTATGTATCATCCGAGATTAAAAGGAAATGTTTATTAGGTAGGAAAGCATTATGCAGAAATCCTTTATAAAAATGGGTTTCGACTTCCAAAAACAACAGAGGAAAATTGAAATTTGGAGAGTTATGCAAACCTATTCTTACTGAATTTGATCCTTCTATTGTTAAAGAAATACAAGGACGGTTGATAAATGCCGTTTCAATAGGAACACCTTATGTATTACCAAGATATTAATCAATAAATTGGACTGGAGAGAGACAAATATGAAAGATTCAATTCAAGCTTATTTTTCTTTTCTTGAAGGCAACAACCACGAGATTGGTAGAAGGCAAGGAGAAGAAATAAAAAAGATTCCTAATGCAATGAATGTAGTTTTATTATCCGAACCAATAGATGAAGCGAAATTTAGGGATATGGAAAAATTAATGAACCAGTATTGTCCTGGTTTAATCGAAGAATTACAAGGGTTTGCAGATTCACTAAACGTAAAGCCTAGTTATCTTAATTTCTTTGATGAAGCTTTGCTACAACCAGGTGGATGTAGTTTGGGTGCTGTTTTACCGTCTAAAACAAATGATAGTAAAACTTATGTCCTTAGAAATTACGATTTGTCACCAGTAATATCTGATATGAGACTCTGTACAACAAAAGTAAAGGGTAAATACAGTCATACCGGATTCTCCGTTTCTTATTTTGGTCGAAGTGAAGGCTTAAATGAAAAGGGGTTCTGTGTAGCTTTTGCCTCTTGCGGTATGCCAGTTGGAAAACATCTAGGAATGAAAAAGCCTATCATAAAAGGATTACAGTTTATGGTAATAGTTAGAGCTTTACTTGAAAATTGTAAAGACGTTGAGGAAGGAATTTCTTATTTAGAGGATATGCCTATTGGAACAAATATGAATTTGCTTCTGGCAGATGCCGATGGTAACGCAGCTTTAATAGAAACTTATGATGGAAAAAAGGTTGTAGAAAGAGGCGATAAAAAATCTGGATTTTTTATTGCAACCAATCATGCTGTAATGCCAGAAATAATTAAGTTAGAAAGCGGAAAATTAGAACAATCTGAAATACGTTATAATTTTTTGAAAGACAACTTAGAAAGTAATAATTTTATTACAAAGAATGAATTACAACAATTAATGTTAAAGGAATACCCTAAGGGTGTAACAGTACACAATTTTGAAGAAAATTTCGGAACTGTTCATTCTATACTATTTAATCTTAATGACAAACAATTAGATATTTCTTTCGGTTCCCCTATAAATAATAAAATCTATAAATTAAAAGTAGGAGAAACCTTGCCTTTTAACGAACTAGAAATTTTTATTAAGAACAATAACTATGGGCCAAACTTTTGGAAACTAGTCAAATAATACTTCCAATATCAGAAGGAATGGATAACTCTAAGCATCCTTTTCTAAATAACCTAATACTAATTAAAATAACAAACGATTCCTTTCAAATAAGAAATCAGTTCTTTAGTGAATATTATAATATTTATAGGATGCGGAGAGATTATCAAGCCCTTTGTAACTTTTACGTGTCCCATAGTTATTGCGGCTTTGCTTAAAAATCGTATAAATACGCTCTTGTAAGTCTGCTTCCTCCGCTTGTTTTTCGTCATCTTCACGCTTGTGAAGGTGATAGTAGTAAGTACTTCTTGGAATTTGTAGGACGTCACACATGGCTGATACCGAATATTTGTGAGCGTTGTTGCGAATCACATCTATTTTCGTCCCATGATCAGCGCGGCTTGCTTTAAAATATCATTTTCCATTCGTAGGCGTTGCACTTCTTTACGTAGTTCAAGCAATTCTGTTTCTTCTGTCGTACGATTGTCTTCTGCCTTGAAAGATCCTGTTTCCTGGTGATTTTTAATCCAACGATCTAATGAAGAAGGCGTAATCTCATATTCTCTCGCAATATCCGCTCGCGATTTTCCGTTTTCATAGAGCTTCACCATTTGCCGTTTAAATTCGGCTGTAAACGTTCGACGTTCTCTTCTCATTTTGACCCGCTCCTTAAGGTTAGTCCTTTTAGTGTACTACCCCTTATAAGAGTTGTCTAACTTAGTGTAGCCTATCCGGCTTGCACCTTTAAGAGTGGGAGAAGTTAAGAAGTTGTTAAGAAGAAAATAAAAGGGATGATTCAGCTCGAAAAGTGCAGAACTTAAAACCCCAGAATGTTGATTTAGCAACATTCTGGGGTTTTCATTTGGGTGCTTATTAGAAATTGGACTTTTTCTATTGAAACACCCTATATATCCGATTTTTTTACCTATCCTCTATTTAGTTTTCTCACCTTCTGATCCCCTGGCAACGCTAATGCACTCACGCCTAACAGCGGCAATAGACTAGCAAGAATCATCATAAACTTTAAGCTATAGTGATCCGCTAAAACACCAAAGAATACAGAGCCAATGGCCCCCATTCCGAAGGCAAGCCCGACGATTAAGCCAGATACCGTCCCCACTTTTTCAGGCAGTAATTCTTGAGCGTATACAACGGAAACGCTAAAGCTAGAAAGTAAGATAAATCCAATTAGAAAGAATAGCGGCAAGACGAAAGCGAGTGGAACATAAGGTAAGACAGCGGCTAATGGAGCCGCTCCGAGCATCGAAAAGACGAGCAGGTTTTTACGACCGAAGCGATCGGCTAGTGGTCCGCCTAGGAATGTACCAGCGACACCAGCAGCCATGTACACAAATAAGTATAGCTGCGCTTCTTTAATTGATAGTCCGTAATCTTCAATTAAATAAAACTGATAGAAATTTGTAATCGCAGCTGCGTACCATGAGCGTGCAAAGACAAAAAAGATTAATAGAACCATGGCCCATTTGACGCTTTTATGTAGTTTTTTCTTGATTGCTGCACGCTTATTTTTCCTGGCTCGTTCGTTTATTTGTAATTGGTGTTTATACCAGGTAGAGACTCGATAAAGCAAAAGAATACCAACGGCAGTGACCACCGCAAACAACAATGCTCCTTTTTGACCTAATGGAACAAAGATAAAGGCTGTGAAAATCGGAGCAAGTGATTGCCCTCCATTTCCTCCCATTTGATAGATCGATTGAGCGAGTCCTCTTTTTTGTCCAGCGGCCATAAAAGCGACGCGTGAGCCTTCTGGATGAAAAACAGCTGAACCAAGCCCGATAAATAAAACGGCGAATAGCAGTGTATAAAAATTAGGTGACAAGCCAAAGCCGATGATCCCGAGCATCGAAAGCCCCATGCCGATTGGCAATAAGAACGGCTGTGGCTTCCGATCGGCGACGGCGCCAAACACGGGCTGCATTAATGAAGACGTAATATTCAGAACAAAAGCAATCCAACCAAGCTGTGCATAAGAAAGCGCAAGAGACTTCTCTAAAATTGGAAACATTGCCGGCACTACCGATTGAATGGAGTCATTAATGAAATGCCCGCCACTAATCGCAAATAATATGCTGTAGGTGGTCGCTTGACCGACAGACGATTGTTTTGCTGCCACTGACATCATGTCAACCTCCTTCTTCTCTATTTCATCCATTATAGTCGATTTGCCACAAAAAAACAGATTTCATAGAAGTTTCGCTCATACTTCTTTAATTTTTCACAATTATGTAGTAAAAAAAGAAGGAAAGGATGTGGCCCGATGAAAAAAGTGGTGGCACTGACTAGTTGGTTACTCCTCTTCCCTTTTAGCTCTAGTATGGTGAAAGCGGACACAACAACCGATCTTCAACCGTTAATCGATCAAGCTCCACCGAATTCGGAAATTCACTTAGAACGTGGATTATATGAAGGTCCTGTCGTTATTGATAAGCCGCTGACGATCACAGGCGAAAAAGGAACGGTCATTGACGGTGGGAAAAGTGATAACGTCGTCACGATTCAAGCAGATGACGTCACAATCCGTGGTGTGACCATTCAACATTCGGGAAAAGGAGCGCAACAAGCAGGTATTCTATTAGATAAAGCGAAAACAGCCACGATCAGTGGAAGTACATTTACGAACGTTCACTATGGCATCTTAGTTCGCGGTGGCGGCTCTCATACGATCTCACGTAATCATTTTTCTAGTTACCCAGGGCATTTTTCTGCTCGTGGAAATGGCATTCATTTATTAGCTACGAAAAATAACCGTCTAATTGAAAATGAGATGACCAACGTGCAAGATGGTATTTATTTAGATGAGTCGTCTAATAATGAGATGAACGATAACACAATTAGTGAAGCAAGATATGCGACTCATTTTATGTTTTCTACTAATAATTCGGTAAAAGATAATCATTTTTTTGGCAATATTAATGGGATTATGGCGATGAATTCGAAAGGAATTGACATTGAAGAGAACACTTTTGAAAAGCAGTTGAACTACCGAGGATTCGGCGTGTTAATTTATGAAACGGAAGATGTTCGGCTTGAAAATAATGAATTGCTTTATAATCATAATGGCTTATCGCTTCAATCTTCAAACAAGATTTTGATAAAGAATAATCTCGTCGCCGGTAATTATATCGGTCTAATCACAGAGGGAAAAAATAGCGACGTCCAAATAAGTGAGAATCGTTTAGAAGGAAATATTATTCAAACGAAGCTGACAGGTACCTCCTTTCCTCTCGATGATGGGAAGATCGGTAACTATTGGGATGATTATCATTCTTATGATTTGAATGGAGATAGCATCGGAGAAATTGCTTATAATGGTGGCTCTAGTTATAGCTCCCTTCTTCATCAGTATCCGCATTTGCAATTTTACTTTGAAAGTCCGGCGATGACGGTTTGGCAATCGGTCGAAAAAATGTTTTCGCTCCAAAGTGATGATGGCAATACGGATCGCTTCCCATTAGTCAAACAGGTGAAACCATTCGATGGATCGTATGCATTCATGGTGCTGATTCCTCTAGGAACGGTGCTGTACTTATGGACAAGGAAAAGGAGAAGAATATGATGAAACGTATATTTGTTGGACTGGCGGCTTCTGCAATGCTGTTGGCCGCTTGTGGAAAAGAACAGACGTATGAACCGGTAGAAATTAATCCCGATATTGATGTATGTGACGTTTGCAATATGAGTATTACTGAGCCTCAATATGCCACAGAGGTGATTTTAAAGGATGGTTCTGTCGAAACATTTGATGATATCGGCTGCATGGTCGAGTATTTACATGAGCAGGATGAAAAGGATATTGGCGAGAAGTATGTTCGTGACGCTCTAAGTGGTGATTGGGTGAAATTGAATGAAGCGACGTTTGTATACAATAAAGACTATTGGACGCCAATGGCTTACGGTGTCGTCTCTTTTTCGGACCAATCCTCCGCTGAAAAGTACATGAAAAAAGAAGGCAAAGGGGAAATGATGACGTTAGATGAAGTCATGACCCATGATTGGGGTGGCCATCAGTGACAGCTTGGACGATTGCTCGTCATGAAATGAAGTTAGCTTTCAGAAGTAAATGGCTTCTTGTGTTTGCCGGCTTGTTTACATTGCTTGCCGGCATCATTATTTTCTTTACTGGACAAGCAAGCGGCGAATTTGATGGATTTACCCGAAGTACAGCTAGTCTATTGAATCTTTCGCTATTTTTACTTCCTTTACTAACACTACTTGTAGGTAGTTTACTCATTGCTGGTGAAAAAGAAGACGGTCGTTTAGGTTTACTGCTCACTTATCCTCTGTCTTCGATGGCTGTCGTTGTTGGAAAGTATATCGGGCTTGCGATATCACTGATTTTTATTTTAGTGCTCGGTTATGGCGTATCAGCTTTGTTGTTTTTCCAAGTATCTGGAAGTGATTTTTCGTTGCTACTTGTCTTCTTCGGGATTTCGGTGCTATTAGTTTTGATGTTTTTATCTTTAGCGTTATTCACCGGAATTATAGCGGCAGGAAGGCTTCAAGCGTTAGGAATCGGGCTATTTTTATGGGCGTTTTTCGTCCTTTTCTATGAATTTATCATCATGGCAGCAACGATGATCGCTGGGCCGACCATGGTTTTGCCGATCCTGACTGTTTCTGTTTTTTTAAATCCAGTCGAGCTCATTCGGGTATTTACCGTTTTATTTCTCGGAAGCGGCACGATCTTTGGCCCTTCTGTATATGATTTTACCGTTTGGGCAGAAGGTAGTGTTGGTGTCGCCATGTTTGTGATTTCCTGCCTTATTTGGACGATCACACCGCTATTGCTTGCAAACTTTCTCATGAATCGAGGGAAAACATTATGATTACCTTTCGTGAAGTCAGTAAATCTTTTCAAAAAAAACAAGTGATCCATCCGCTATCATTTTCCGTTACTGCTGGGGAATGTATCGCTCTCTGTGGAGGCAATGGTGCGGGGAAAAGTACGATCATTAAAATGATGACTGGCATTTATACGCCCGATGCGGGAGAGATTCTGTTAAATGGTCATCGATCAGGAGATAAAAAAGCGGATTTTCGCTCGCAGTTTGCTTATATGCCCGATGACTTATCCGCTCCTCCCCTATTAACCGGTCGGGAAACGTTAACATACTTTGCCGATTTACAAAAGGCGGATCGTCAACAAGTGAACGAATTGCTGGCGCTTGTTGGGTTAAGTGAGCATGCCGATAAAAAAGTGAAATCTTATTCAAAAGGAATGCAGCAGCGACTATCATTTGCGCAAAGCTTGCTGTCGCAAGCCCCTATTTTAATTTTAGATGAACCAACGAATGGGCTCGATCCATATTGGGTGCATCGAATGAAGGAAATCATCGTAGAGAAAAAAAATCAAGGACAAACCGTTCTTTTTACGACACATATTTTATCGGTCGTGGAAGAACTTGCCGATACGCTCGCCTTTTTACAGGATGGTCGTTTACTCGTTCATGAAAAGGTGGAGGCGCTTCTACAGCAGCATGCTTCGCTTGATGAGGCCTTGTTTGCAGAATATAGCAAATAAAAAACCCGGCTCAATATGCCGGGTTTTTGCTCATTTAATGAGCTTCGTGCTGCATTTCTTCCTCTTGTTTCATCTCGCCATGCTCGCCTTCACCGTGCTGCATGTCACCTTCTTGCTCTTGCATTTGTTTCTTTTTCATATAGCGTTCATTTGCTACTTGATCGATGTCTTCCACTGTTGCTGGCTGCGCATTTTGATGCTTAGTTGTAAATGTATTTAAGCTCTCCTCATCTTTGAAAAAAGCATATCCGTAGTTCATTGGTGTTTTCATTTCTGTTTTCATGATTTTCGCGTCATCAACTGACACCCAATCTAACCCGTTAAAATCGCGAACAAAACGCTCTTTTGCTGGTTTTTCTGTATCGCGCTCATAGTTCAGCATACAGCCAATATCGTCAAAGAAAAGCGTTTCGCCTTCTTCTGTCACCATTTTAGCAGTAAATTGTCCCATATCTTCACTCTTCATGTATACTTTCATATCACAAAAAGAACAAGTCGTTTCCGCAGTAGGCTCGCCCTCTTCATGCTGATGAGCTGTTTCTTCTTTTACTTCTTCTGTTGGAGTCGTTTCTGCTTGCTGTTCAGTGACCGCTTTTTCTTCTGTTTCTGGTTTCGACTCCTCCGCTTTTTCATTGCTAGAGCAAGCTGCTAAACTTAATGCTGCCGCAGCCGTTAAGATGTACAATTTTTTCTTCATTTTGTTTCCCCCTATATTTTCTATATGTTAAGTATAAGAAGGAATTGTGAGAAAAGAATGAAGAAAGTGAGAGAATTCAATGAAATGGAAAATAAAATTAAAATAACAAACCCCCAACGGTTATTTCCGTCGAGGGTTGTATATATGCTATGATTACTGGTCAGTTTCACTAGGCAGAGTCTTTCCTAATATAAAGTGCAGCTTTCCATTTAGATTGGATTGATTGTAATTGTCTCATAAAACATTCTCCTCTCTTCCTTTCATATTTGGATTAAAACAAGTGATTCATTCTTTCTTGTTGCTTGTTTCGCATTTCGTCATAGATTTCTTCTACACGTTGTTCATGGATATACTCTTCCACGTTTCTTTCACGTCTTTTGATCGTAATAATGACAAAAATAAGATTGATCGTCATTCCTTCTCACCTCCTCTCAGAGAGCAATAAAAGCTTCTGCCTCGGAAGTATGTGAAAGCTGACCAGTTCCAGAACATGTGTCTTTCCAAAATCGAAAACGAAATTGCTAGACAATTCTTATCTTTCTAATTATATCCAAACTATCGTTAAAATTCCATTATTTTTTTAAAAAAAGATAGGGGCTGTCTAAAAAGTCTAATTTCGACTGATATACACCAAAATTAAAAACCCAAGAATGTTGATTTAGCAGCATTCTTGGGTTTTAGCTTTTTCACTTTTTGAGCTGAATCCTCCCTTTTCGGACAGCTCCTTCACTTTACTTCGATAGCTGTTCTTTTATGAATGATGGAGCTTCTTCTTTGCCGATCTGCTCTATTGTAGGGTGGTCTTGGTTTTTTACATAATAAGCGATAGCATAGGAGCCATTTTCTTCCCCTGTATGAGCAATCGGAAGTAATTTCTCAATTTGTTCTTTATCTTTTATTTTTATTTGTTTGATCGAGGATTTGATTTGGCCCTGTTCATCAATAGTCTCATAAAGGTCAGGGTTACCTGTGGCATCAAATACAGTGACGTAACTAATATCATAAGGCATCACTTTTATTTGTTCTAGTAATCCTTCATCTTCAAGCCACTTCTCGATAGAGTGATAAGTCTTTTGCCAAGATGTATAGATCATTTTTTCATCTTCAAAGTATATCTCCATATGTCCCCAACTATTTGTACTCTTTGTCAAATCTTCTTTTTTCATTTCTTCTTTTAGTAAGGCAACTAGCTGTTTCATTTGTTTCGGATTAGTTAATGTCAATTGCTTGTTGTGAGCGGTATGTGAGTACAAAGTAATATTCTCAATATTTGTGTCATCCATACTTAATAAAGGATATTGATTGTATTTGAACTCTTCTGAACTAGCAAGCTCATTGATCCATTGTTCGTATTGTTTAATAGGAATGTTGTACTCTCGTACTAAATTCTTTCCATTATCTAATTCGTAAGCAAAGACGATCGGAGTAACGTGTTTCGACTGCTGTGATTTGTTGTTGATCGCTTGCTGATGCAATTCAGTGATTTTCTTTACATTCACTGGGTCTTTATAAAAGTCGGAAGAAGGAATTTCGTTTGTGTTTCCAGAGTCGATCTGATGATATCCATAGATCCCATCAGAAAAATAAACTTCTTCTATTGTTGCAATAGCCGGTACTTTCTTTTCATATATTCCGTCTAAAGTATGAATGGACAAGCCTACTAGAAGAATGGCTCCAACAAACAAGAAGTATCCTTTCCAATACATGAATACTCTCGTTGTTTTTTCGACAATCATTCTAGCAATAAAATAACTCAAGAATGAGAAGGTAAGTAGTCCAAATACAATCCAAGGTACGGTACGTTGGACACTACCAAAGTACAGACTACCAAATAACATCGCCAAAAACGTACAGCTGTAGACGAATAATGGACGAAGTTTCGGAAAAGCTAGAGCGAGTGTCGCTGTTTCAGTTGGCCGACGCTTATAGGCTACTAATGCGAGAAATAAGAATACAACTGAAATGACACTATAAGTTAACCACTCCCACCATTGTAGCGAAATATCCATCGCAGAATAAATGCGAGAAAAGATAATGAAACGTTCGAGGTTAAAATTTAAATAGTAGTCCGCTGGAAAACCATGTAGCAAAAATTCAATATTATAAACAGCTAACATGAGGAATCCAATAGGCAAAAGAAACAGGGCATAAGTGAACAAGATTTGCATAACAGACATCCCTGTGAGCATGCCTGAAAAAACGGCTGCTGCGTAAATCACGACGTTCCAAAACAAGGTAAAGCCGACCCAAATCAATATTTCAGAAGCTGAGAAATATTGGACACCGAGCATCCATTGACTCACTGTCATGACTAAGGCAGTTGCGACAATCGGAATCATCATGGAAATGAATCCACATACTGTATACTGGTAAAACAATGTCGACCGTGAAACCGGTAAGCTATGCATAAAGTCAGCAGCGGCTTTGACGTGTAAATAACGGAAAGTAAAGACAGCAAATCCAACTGGAACGGTCAAAATCAGCATTAATTGTACATCCGCTGATAATTGAAATACGGATGGAAGGTCTTGAATAAATGACCCTTCGTTATTCGAATGGCCCATAATCATTTGCAAAGGAACAATGAAGAACAAGAGAAGAAAATAAAGTAAACTGAGCCAGCCTAATACTTTCGCCTTCTGTCTCCAAATTCCTTGATTAAAAAACAAAATTGCCGACACCATATCCTGCTTCCTCCATTTCATATGAGAATATTTCCTCAAGTGTGATCGGTAGCACATCTAACAACAATGGCTGAAAAGCAGAAACATCAGCATGAATTTTCTTCTCTTTTCCCTTGACGATGAAAATATGGATGCTACCACGTTGTTCATGATGAATGATATTAAGTTTAGCCAAAAATTGTGAAGGGAGTTCTCCACGAAAAGCGACTTGAATTTTGTGTAAATTACTTTTCAATTCATCTAGTTCTCGTTCTAATAAAACATTTCCCCCATGCAAAATGGCTACATGATCACAAATATCTTCAAGCTCTCGTAAATTATGAGAAGAGATCACAATTGTCATATTCCGCTCGGCGACATCCTCCATTAACAATTGCTTAATTTTCTTTCTCATTACAAGATCTAATCCATCTAGCGGTTCATCTAATAGTAAATAATCGGGCATACAACATAAAGCAAACCAGAAAGCGGCTTGACGTTGCTTCCCTTTTGATAATTGATGTAATCTCACATGTAAAGGAAGATCAAATATGTGGCTTAGTTGTTCAAAGCGATGCTGATTCCATTTTTGATACACTTGTTGATAAAAATAAGCCATTTGCTTAATGGTATGTTGAGCAAAAAAGTAAGGAATATCCGGTAAGAATAAAACTTCCTGCTTTAATTCTGGATGCTTGTCCATTTCTTGCCCATTTACACACACTTTGCCGCTGTCGGGCTCAATAATGCCTGCTATGGCTTTTAACAACGTCGTCTTCCCTGCTCCATTTGATCCAAGTAGCCCAAAAATGGAGCCTTTATTTACGGTTAAGTTTACTTGAGTTAAAGCTTCTGAACCTTTAAAGACTTTTGTTAAATCACGAACTTTAATCAATTCCCTTCCCTCCTTTAACACTCTGTTCCGCCTTCTCGGCTAATTCTGTGATTTCTTTTTTACTAATGCCTAAATATAAAGCTTCTGAAATTAAGGCTAATAATTCGTTTTTCAATTGCTCCACCCTCTGTTTATTTGCCATACTCGTTTGTTCTTTAACAAAGCTTCCTTTTCCAGGAAGAGAATATATGAATCCTTCCCGTTCTAATTCTCGATAAGCTTTTTGAATCGTATTCGGATTAATAGCCAGCTCACCTGCCAGTTGCCGAACAGAAGGAAGCTGCTCGTCTGGCTGGAACACATCATGCATAATCAATTCCTTTATTTTTTCTGTCAGCTGTTCATAGATTGGTTTTCGACTTTTAATATCAAGAACAATCACACTCAAATGCCTCCTTTCACTGTATCAACTGTATTAATTTAAATAATACACTTAATACAGCATGCTTTTCAATCCTTTTTTTTATTTAGGTGGAAAATTGGTCGTTGAGTTCTAGAAAGATCACTTAAGATAAAAGAAAGACTGGGCTACCCAATTTCTCGGTAGCCCAGTCTTTCTTTTGGTGAAATTATAACGAGGAAGTATCTTTTATATACTTTTTCAGCATATTTTTTGTCTCTAAATCAGTAAAAGATGCTTCGACACTATTAAAATAAATTTGTTTATAATCCTCAAAACTAATATTAAATTCCTTGAATATAATATGACATTCATTTGCCATATTTGTAGCTGATACCGTTCTGTTATCCGTATTAATTGTTACTTTGATTCCATCCTGATGAAAATGATAGATCGGATGTTCATGATAATTATTTACCGCTTTTGTTTGAACGTTACTTGTCGGACACATTTCAAGCACAACTTGTTGTTCCTTAACTATTCTGTATGCTTGATCGCAATCTTTAATAAATACTCCATGTCCTATCCTTTCAGCACCTAAAAGTTTAATGGCTTCTAGTACATTTTTACCTATGCCCGTTTCACCAGCATGAATCGTTACTCGATAGCCATATTCTTTAGCTAATTTTATCGGTTCGATGAATTTTTCACAAAATCCTTCCTCTTCAGAAGCACATAAATCTATAGCAACAACTCCCTTTTCAAGGAATGTAGCTCCTCTTTCTACGACCTCAAAAGCACTCTCTACAGACATCGTTCTCATACATGAAAGTATTAAATTTCCCTTTATATCGTATTTATCTTCTGCTTCCTTCATTCCATTTAAAACACTTTGTACTATTTCTTCTATCCCCAAACCTTTCTGGGTGTGAAGTAAAGGAGCAAACCTGACTTCCATATATTTCACGTTTTCCTTTGCCGCATCTTCAAAAAGCTCAAAGGAAATTCTTCTTAGGCTTTCCTTTGACTGCATGACTAAATTAGGAATGGAGAATTTTTCTAAATATTCATCAAGAGATTCACATTCCAATGGTGCTGTAATTTCTTTCTGAATCTCTTCAATATCATAAGATGGTATATTAATGTTTTCTCCCTTTGCGATGTCAATTATTGTTTCAGGTCTAAGACTGCCATCTAAATGGCAATGAAGTTCGATTTTAGGTAACGCTGCAAAATTCATAAATTCCTCCTAGTTTTATATTATTTGAAAAATAAAAACAAAAAAATTCCTGATTACGAAGAAAATACAAGTACATGTACCTTCTTCGTAATCAGGAATTATTGGCTCCTGGTAGAAACCTCCAAACCATATTATTGGAGTTATACGAAAAGTTTTTTATTCGATTTCGTAAAAGAATAATTGAATTTATTTATATTGTCAAGTAAGGCTACGAACTTAACGAAGAATTTTATTAAATGTACAATCCCTTTATTTTTTCTTCACGTTAAAGAATATATGTAGCCAGCGCTCGCTGGACATCGAAAATGCTGTCGTCCTTCCTAAACTGTTTAGCGATCGGGTTCTCATTACCAGCAATCCAAATCAGTAATTCCGCTTCTAAGTCAAATGTTCCTGCTGTTTGTATGCTGAAAAGAGTAATACTTCGATACGGGATCGAAAGGTACTCCACTTTCTTTCCTGTTACTCCTTGCTTATTAATGAATAGTAGACGCTTGTTACTGAATACAATTAAATCTTTTGAAAGTTCAAATGCCTTTTCAATAGATTCTCCTTCAGCGACGATGAGCTTCAGTGTTTTTTCTACGGTTTTCACATCCGCTTCTGTCGCATTGCCAATCAAACCATCAAATAATCCCATATCTACACTCCTTAATACACATCTTCTAATGCTTTGCGAAGCAGTCCCATACTTCGATCTAAATCTGTCTTTACTTGTTTTTTATACAACTTGGCTTTTTCATAGTCATCAAACTGGTAAATGACGACTTCTTTGTATTTCGCCCCTTCTTGCAGTTTCTTATGCCTTTTTAAGATCCCATCATCGATTAACTCATGTAGTGAGCGATAAATCTCTGAATGGTTTGGTTCATAGCCGTACTGCTTAAAGGTCGCTTTTAATTCATCCATCGCTTGCATGCCATATAAACGATTTTCTTCGACGAACTTAATCATAAACAATTTTAAAAAAGCGCGCTGTTTAATGAGAAACTTCCCTTCACCTCTTGGCATTTTGTTCACCTCACTTATTTTTAATTGCATGGTTATTCACTTATTATTTATTTTAGCAAATTTATTGGTATAGAACGAATGTTTTATTTTAATTTGAATTTTGCACATAGTGAATTATAAAAATAACAGGCATCCGCTTAAAGAATACCTGTTACGCTTGTAAATATGGTTTTGTGTTTTGAATGATCGTTTGAATGGCTTTCGCGTTTGTTTCGTACATTTTTTTCGTTTTCGGACATTCAGTAGCAAGAGCAAATGATTCCATATCGGCGACAAACTTTTTCAAATTAGCTAATAGTAATGGCCGTTCTTGCGGAGTAGCTGGCTGAAGAAGGTCATCGAATAAATCGACATATAGTTCTCCGTAAGAATTAACCTGGCCGATGAACACATTTTCAAGTGATACACCGGCTATTTCAAGCTGCTCATTTAACCATTCTTTCGTTTTCCCACTCTCAGCTAGCCTGTCATACAGCAATCGTCCATCCATAATAATTGTATGAGGTTCCTTTTCATTCATCGGTGTGAGTTGCAAGTCACTTCTTGTAATTGGACGTTGATCTTTCTTTAACAAAGCATTTAAGCTACCATCTTGTTCTAGGACGGCATATTCTACATCAGCCACAGAAAAAATATTCTCTTTTCGTAGTAAAGATAGTAACTCGTCAATCGTATATTTTTCCTTTTTTAAATTCTCTTCTAATACTTTGCCATCTTTAATAAAAATCGTCGCTTTTCCTTCAACGATTCCTCGGAATGCTTTACTTTTTAACGCTAAATATCCAGCTAATAAAGGAATTAATCCCCAGATAATAATAGCGATTAATCCGTCGACCATCGATCTTTCTCTCACCGTTGATACTTCGGCTGCAATACTACCGATTGTAATACCCGTGATATATTCAAAGAAGGATAACTGAGAAATTTGCCTTTTTCCAATGATTTTTGTAATGGCAAATAAGACAATAAGAAATAAAAAGGATCGAATGGTAACATCTAACCATGGGGGCAAGGAAATCACTCCTTTTGTTAAAATCCTTGATATTGAGGTTCGTGATTTTCAAGCTCATAAATGCGTTGATTCATTTGCTCAATCACTTCATGAAGCGACATCATGCTTTCATGGAAAATTTCTTTCGATGTTGGATCATTTGACATTAATGCTAATTTGCTAAACACAGCCTCAGCGTGCTTCAGACCAGCTGTGCAAGTCTTCACATCGGATGCGACGGTCATTTCGAAACTCCTTTACTGTATATATTCGATTGAAACAGCATGAGCGATACAAGGGATCGAATCATTTTGTTGGAAAGAAAGCGGAGAAAGCAGCGCTCCAGTTGCTACTAATAGTATCCGTTTGAATTCGCCTTTTTTCATTCGCTTCAACAAATGACCATACCCAACAACGGCTGAGCATCCAGCTCCACTTGCTCCTGAAAATACGGGTTGCGAATCTTTATAAATCATTAGGCCGCAATCTTGAAATTGTTGATCAGTAATCAGAATCCCACGATCGTTCAACATCTCTAGAGCGATACTACGTCCGATCGCCCCTAAATCTCCGGTGACAATTAAATCATAGTAAGACGGATCGAGCTTTAATGACGTCAGATGAGCGATGATCGTATCAACGGCCGCTGGTGCCATCGCTCCCCCCATATTAAAGGGATCCGTTAACCCCATATCGACAACTTTCCCGATAGTGGCTGATATAACAGTAGGACCCTCTCCTTGTCGAGCGATAACGGCTGCTCCTGCTCCCGTTACCGTCCATTGCGCCGTTGGAGGCTTTTGCCCGCCATATTCCGTCGGATAACGAAACTGCTTTTCGACCGCTGCGTTATGACTGGATGCTGCTGTTAAAATGTAATTCGCCCCTTTGTTGTTGACAATAAAGGAACTTAAAGCCAGCCCCTCCATAGAGGTAGAGCAAGCACCGAATAATCCCATATAAGGAATACCTAATTGTCGAGCTCCAAAGCTTGTTGGGGTAATTTGATTAATTAAATCTCCCCCAAGAAAAAATTCAATGTCCTCTTTTTGTAAATGGCTTTTTTCGATTGCCCGAAAGCAAGCTTCTTCCAATAATTTACGATGTGCTTTCTCATACGTTTCCTGTCCAATCCATAAATCTCCATGAAGAATATCGAAGTCATCGGCTATTTTTCCATTACTTTCAAAAGGTCCTCCAACGACACCAGTGGATAAAATGACAGGTTTATTTGCAAAAAGCCATGTTCGCTGCTTTTCCACGCTTTCACCTCCTATTTAATTTGAATTTTGCACATAGTGTTTTTAACTATTTTTATATTGTGGCTCTTCTTGCTCTACTTCTTGAATACGTGGCTCAATCGAATCAATCACTACTTGTGTTTGAGTGGCTGCGGTTTGGTACAGCTGCTTCGCTTGCTGATTGTCTGTAGCTAGACTAAAGCTTTCTAAGCTTGCTTGGGCGCTTTTTAATCCTGCTAATGTCGTTTTCAGATCATTAATCACTGTCATTTGTGTTTCCTCCCTTTAGTTGAATTCTTTACTAGCATGAGCTTATTTCCAAAAAATATTTTTGGGAATTGTTACTAATGAGATGAATTTTACAAATTATTTTTTTATTCCGTATGTTAAAATAATGAATAAAAACTACGTACATAGGGGGAAGATTCATCGTGGAATTTCATCTGGCGAAAAGAATGAAAGCATTTGCTCCATCTATTTTCAGTGAATTAAAAACTTATAAATTGCAAAAACAAGCAGAAGGACAAAAGATCATCGATTTAAGCTTAGGCAGTCCCGACTTGCCGCCAGCTTCTTTTGTTAGAGAAAAGCTTGCCACATTGGCATCCGAGCCAGATCAATATGGCTATACATTATCAGGTACACAACCATTTTACGAGGCCGTTGCGAACTATTATCGCCGGGTATATAGTGTAGAACTTGACGCTTCAACAGAAATTGTTCATGCGATGGGCTCTCAAGAAGGTCTCGTTCATTTACCTCTTGTCTTTGCTGACCCTGGCGACATCATTCTTGTCACAGACCCTGGTTATCCTGCTTATGAGGCAGGATTAGCTGTCGCAGGAGCCGAGCCATACTACATGCCGCTTGTAAAAGATAATCACTTTTTACCTGACTTAAAGGCGATTCCTACTGATATTGCCAATCAAGCACGGATGATGATTTTAAATTATCCAGGTAACCCGGTTCCAGGATTAGCGACCGAGCAATTTTTCAGTGAAGTGATTGAATTTGCCAAAAAGCATCAGATTGTTGTCCTGCATGATGCCGCTTATTCGGAATTTTATTTCGATGATCAACAGCCGCTCAGCTTTCTAGCTGTTCCAGGTGCCAAAGACGTTGGCATGGAAATTAATTCTTTATCGAAAAGCTTTAGCTTAGCCGGTGCTAGAATTGCGTACATTGCCGGTAATAAAGAGATGGTTCAAAAAATAGCTCAATTGAAATCGAATTTAGACTATGGTGTGTTTGCTCCCATTCAAGTAGCTGGAATAGCGGCTCTTGATCGTGCAGAGGAAATTGGTCAACTCGTTCGAACCACTTATGAACGTCGTCGCGATGTGTTTATTGCAGCATTAGAGAACATTGGCTGGACCGTCGACAAGCCATCTGGTGGCATGTTTATCTGGGCGAAGATACCGGATGGCTGGACTTCAAAAGAATTTTGCTTTACCTGCATTGACAAAGCAGGTGTCGTCATGGTCCCTGGACCGGCATTTGGAAAAAATGGCGAAGGATATGTTAGAATTGCCCTCGTTCATTCGGAAGAAATCTTACAAGAAGCCGCTGAAAAGTTACGATCTGTGATTGAGATTTCAAAACTTCCATAAAAAACAACTCCCCTCATGATCTTCATCTATCATGAGGGGAGTTGTTGCTTTTTGTTTAATAACGAATTTACCTTTTATGGACATAATCGTGCGAAACAAGCTGTTTTCTTTCCAATGTCTTTTCTATATAATATAAGACATGTATGTTCGGATTATCGAATAATGATTATGCGTAGTGAATAATGAGGGATGATATGAGAGAAACAACTAAATTAAAATCTTTAAAGCTGTCTACTTTTCAGCTGATTGTTGTACTTTATTTTACAGGGGCGCTATTGTCCACCGGTTTATTACTTCTTCCTGTAGCTCATAAACCAGGTGTAGATCTACCTTTTATTGATGCTTTATTTATCGCGGTCAGTGCTCTTAGTGTCACCGGCTTAACAACGGTTGGCACTGTAGATACATTTAGCACAGTCGGCTATTTTTTTATTCTTTTTATTTTGCAAGTTGGCGGTGTCGGCATTATGACACTCAGTTCGATTATTTGGCTACTAGTGGGCAAGAAAATTGGGATGCGTGAGCGCCAATTGATTATGGCGGATCAAAACCGGACCGATTTATCTGGACTCGTTAAGCTAATGAGAGAAATCTTTGTGCTCATTCTTTGTATTGAAGCAGTCGGTGCGATTATTTTAGGAACGTATTTTCTGCAATTTTATCCAACCGTCTCTGAAGCTTTTCTGCATGGACTATTTGCGGCCATTAGCGCGACAACCAATGGAGGGTTCGATATTACAGGACAGTCCCTCATTGTATATGCGGATGATTACTTTGTTCAGTTCATTAATATGATATTAATCGTTCTCGGTGCGATCGGCTTCCCCGTACTGGTGGAAGTGAAGGATTATTTAACGTATCGTGGCTCCCATAAATTTTGCTTCTCACTTTTCACAAAGCTGACAACGACAGTGTATGCCACATTAGCGATTATTGGAGCAATCGGTATTTACATATTAGATCGCCATCATTTCTTTATCGACAAATCATGGCATGAATCATTGTTTTACGCTAGTTTCCAGTCGATTGCAGCAAGAAGTGCAGGATTAACATCAATGGATTTAAATGAATTTTCAACCGCTACTTTGCTGTTGATTTCGACGTTAATGTTTATCGGCGCCTCCCCTAGCAGTGTCGGCGGTGGATTGAGAACGACTACCTTTGCGATCGCCATGCTAAGTGTGTACTTTTTCGCTCGTGGTAAAAACACGTTAAAGATTTTCAATCGAGAAGTTCATCCCATTGATATTCAACGCTCGTTTGTCGTTATCACGACTGGATTTTTCATTTGGGGTGGATCGATCATTGTTCTTTCGTTTTTAGAGCCTAACTTGCCGATTGTGAAAGTCGTCTTTGAAGTATCCTCCGCCTTTGGAACGACGGGATCTTCATTAGGCATCACTCCAGACTTGAATACACCAGCCAAACTATTATTAATTTCTTTAATGTTTATCGGTCGAATCGGGTTATTCTCATTATTGTTCGTCATTCGTGGCCGCGAAATTAAAGAATCGTATCACTATCCGAAAGAGCGGATTTTAATTGGTTAACATAAAAAGCAAGTGCCATTCCTCATGAGGAGCGGCACTTGCTTTTTATCATAATAATGGAAACAACCAAGGTAAAATGATCGACGTAACAATCCCAGCAAACCCCATCGCAGCTCCTGAAACAGCTCCTTGAAGCCGCCCTTCCGTCACCGCCTGTGCTGTCCCAATGCCATGGGCGACCGTTCCGATGGATAATCCTCTTGAAAACGGATCGGTTATTTTCATTACATTTAAAATGAACGGCCCCAAAATAGCACCAAACATGCCAGCGACCATGACAAAAGCAGCAGCAAGAGCCGAATCACCACCGATCACTTTGACAACTTCGATAGCGACTGGTGTTGTAACTGCCTTCGTTGCTGCGGTAGCGGCAATTGTTTTGGATAAACCGAATGCTTTCACTAGCCAAACTGCTGAAGCAATCGTTGAAATCGTTCCAATAGTTAAACCGATAAAAGCTGGAACGAGCCGGGACATGAATACCGCTCGATTATGATACAGCGGAACCGCCAGTGCAACAGTTGCCGGCCCAAGCAAATACGTCATAATGTCTTTTGCTGGTGTATATTCTTCATAAGAAATTCCACTAAGTAACAAAACGACAATAATGACCGTTGTACTAACAAATACGGGAGTTGTCAATGGTGAGGGGAAACGGAAGGACAATTTTCTAGATAGTAAATAAACAGCAACCGTCAAGAACACACTAAATAATGTGATGCTGCTCATGACCACTCTCCTTCCTTTTACTTGTTGCAGACAAAGCTTGTGTCACTCCCCCTGTGATCACTAGCCCAATCGCTGAACTACCAAAAATCACAACAGCGAGCATCCACCCACTAGCTTTAATCAAGCCACCATACATCATCAAACCGACCGCAATTGGAACGAAAAAGAAAGACAGATGCTTATTTAAAAAAGAAGCCCCTCTTTCAACCCAATCCATTCGGATCACGCCTGTGACAAGAAGAAAAAAGAGCATGATCATACCAAACACATTCCCTGGTATCGGTACATTCAAAAAATCCGTTATATAATCACTCACTTCATTAATGAGCCATAATAAAGCTATTTGAAAAATAAACACTACTCCGTCTCTCATCGCTGTTCCTCTTTTCTTCCACCCACACTACTTTTGATTCAATATAGAACTATTCAAACGAGGTGGTTCGTGTAACTCATTCGGCTTGGCCGCCGTGAACACTTGAAGATCATTCCAAGGTGACTGAACAATCATTCGGCGTTGCTGATTGTAAAGAGAATCCTTTAGTTCACTGATTTCATAAATCGGTGCTAAACAACAATCGATTTTCTCACTAAATGCGACCCAATCAGTAAATGACCTTGACTGAAATAATTGACATACCTCTTCATACATTTGGTTTCCCTGTTCGGCCTTTTCAAAATGATAAGGAAGCCATTCTTGCTTTTGAACGGCTTCGCAAAAATTCGACCAAAACTTCGGCTCAAGTGCCGCTAAGCTCACAAACCGCTGATCTTTCGTTTCATAAATATGATAGGAAATGATGCTACCATCTAATTCAGGTACACCGTTACCTCTAGGATATTGCATATGAGTCGTTAATAAGCTCATCACCGCATCGGTAATCGCCAAGTCAATATAGCTTCCCTTTTCCTCTCTTTCTCTTTTTAATAAGGCGGCAATGATCGCTTCAGAAGCCGCTAAGCCGCCAATTAAATCAGCGAAAGTGAGCGTTGGATGAACGGGGCGTCCATTTTCATCCTTCAGTTGTGATAGCATGCCACTCAACGCCATGTAATTTAAATCATGACTGCCAAGTGAACTCAGCTCCCCCGTTTGACCGTAACCAGTAAGAGAACAATAAACAAGACGAGGGTGTAAACGTTTCAACTCGTCATAACCGAATCCAAGGCTGGTCATGACTCCCGGACGAAAGCTTTCTACTAGCACATCCGCTGAACGAATGAGATTCATCACCTTTTGTTGGTCGCTTGGATTTTTTAAATCGAACGCTAGGCTCCCCTTATTACGATTGTTCCCTTGAAATACTTTCCCTTCCGATAGCTCACGAGCTGGTTCTCCTTGAGGTCGCTCGATTTTGATCACTTCTGCACCTAAATCACTTAACCGCAAAGTGGCGTATGGTCCAGGAAGGTATTGAGTGAAATCCAATACTTTTATTCCGCTAAGCATGATCGTTCTCCTCCTATTCTATTAAAAAGAAGCTGTCCTTTAGATAAGAGACTTCACTCAAAGCAAGCGAAGGATCACCAACTAACGGACAGCCCCATTTTTAAGATCGTTTTATAATAAACAGAGGCCCTTTAATTAACGAATCGACCTGTCTTTCCTTTCTCTTTCCAATAGTCGTTACGAAGGTGGATTTTTTGTATTTTACCTGACGCTGTTTTCGGTAACTCCTCAACAAACGTCACACCTGTAATCGCTTTAAAGTGAGCTAAGTGGCTTCTTGAAAATTGAATTAAGTCCTTCTCATTCACATCAGAAGCTTCACGTTTAACGATAAAGGCATGCGGTGTTTCGCCCCATTTTTCATGCGGAACAGCAATGACCGCTGCTTCTAACACATCCGGATGTTCATACAATACACCTTCCACCTCGATGGAAGAAATATTTTCACCGCCGCTAATAATTACGTCTTTTTTGCGGTCGACAATATCAATATGACCATGTTCATCAACTGTGCCCATATCACCTGTATGCAACCAACCACTTCTTAAAGCTTGCATTGTTGCATCTTCGTTTTTCCAATATCCCTTCATCACACCATGGCTACGTACAATGATTTCACCGATAGAAATTCCGTTTTTCGGAACCTCTTCTCCATTTTCATCAACAACCTTCACTTGACTGCCAATCATCGCATATCCAGCTTTTGCTTTCATGCGATATTGATCCTTTAACGGTAAGTCGACAAATGGTGAGCGAATGGATGAATATAAGCTTAATGGAGAAGATTCTGTCATGCCGTATACTTGGATAAACTCCCAACCTAGTTCTTTCTCTACGCGAGCCACAAAGGATGGTGGCGGAGCTGATCCTGCAATAACGACGCGAACATCCTTTCCAATTGGCGGGACGTTTTCTTCATAATATTGTAATAGGCTATTTAATACGGTTGGTGCCATATGCATCACCGTTACGTTATGGCTGACCACCGCATCAAAAATAGCTTTTGGACTAATTTTTCTGAGGCAAATATGAGTGGCTCCATTTGCTGTGTAGTAGAAAGGAGACCCCCAACCATTGACGTGAAACATCGGTAAAATATGCAAGTAGACATCTCGATCTGATACACGAAGCGCATGCATCGAAGACATGGCATGTAAATAATTGTTTCGATGAGTCAGCATTACCCCTTTTGGATTGCCTGTTGTTCCGCTTGTATATAAAAGACTGGCAACATCGTCTTCTTCGAGTTCGACACGATCGAAAGCAAGTTCAGAGAAACGACTAAGCCAATGATCGTAATCGATTTCATTTGTTTCACTATTTTTATATTGGACAATAATTTGTTCAACCGTTGTTAATTGATCTTTAATTTCCTCTATGAGTGGATATAAATCTTGATCTACAAATAAAATTTTTGATTCGCTATGATTTAAAATAAATAAATAGTCATTTGGTTTTAAACGAATATTAAGCGGTACCATGATCGCTCCCACTTGATAAATCCCATAAAACCCTTCAAGCATCTCCAAGGAATTCGGTGCGAGATAGGCCACTTTATCCCCTTTTTGTACGCCTAAGTCTACTAATCCCCTTGATAATTGATTGACACGAGCATTTAATTGGCTATATGTAAATTGACGATCTTCAGAAATTACAGCTGTTTTTTCCCCATAATATGTGACAGCACGATCTAAAAATTGCGTTAATAGTAATGGCACGTTCATTTCCCAGTCCCCCTATGACCTTGTTGAATTTTTTAAATTTTCTAATAAGTAAATAGTATCATGAGACTGAGAGGTCGTTCAATAGATTTCTGTAAATTTTGAAAAAAATTCCTACTAAAAAAGACTGGCCGATCTCTCAGTCAGTCTTCGTTTCTTATATTAATTGTTCTTGTTTTTCGTCAGCAAACTCTACTTCAAATCCCATTTCTTCGATCATTTGATGGTCAGCTGTTGTTTCCTGACCAGCTGTTGTTAAATAATCGCCGACAAAAATGGAGTTCGCTGCGTATAAGCCAAGCGGTTGTAAGGAGCCTAAGTTTACTTCACGTCCTCCAGAAATGCGGATTTCTTTTGTTGGATTAATAAAGCGGAATAAACAAAGCACTTTTAAACAATAGCGTGGATTGAGTTCATCGGTTCCTTCAAGAGGCGTGCCGTCAATCGCATGCAAGAAATTTACAGGGATTGAATCCGCATCCAATACTTTTAAACTACGCGCCATCGTCACGACATCTTCTTTCGTCTCTCTCATTCCAACAATTACACCTGAGCATGGGGAAATACCTTGATCTTTCACCTTTTCAATCGTAGCTACGCGATCATCGTATGTATGAGTCGTCGTAATTTGCTCATGATGATCAGCTGACGTATTAATGTTATGGTTGTAACGATCAACACCAGCTTCTTTTAGCTTTTCCGCTTGACCTGGCTTTAATAATCCAAGGCAAGCACAAATTTTCAATTGATACTTATCTTTAATTTCTTTTACTGCTTCAGTTACATTTTCTAGTTCTTTCTCACTTGGTCCTCGGCCACTAGCAACAATACAATACGTGCCAGCACGTAAATCATGGGCTTGCTTTGCCCCTTGAACAATGGAGTCCCTATCCATCATGCGATATTTTTCGATCGGTGCCGATGAACGAGTAGACTGAGAACAATAGCCACAGTTTTCGGGACAGATGCCAGACTTCGTATTGATGATCATATTTAACTTCACTTTGTTGCCGTAGTAATGATGACGAATTTTATACGTTGCATTTAGTAAGGCAAGCAACTCATCATCTGGACAATTTAAAATCGAAAGTGCTTCCGCATCTCCAATTTCATGCCCCTCAAGAACTACATCTGCTAATTCATCCCACTTTTTCATTGTATAACTCCCCCTTCTCTTTTTTCCATACTTTATCAATACTTCTATACTTAAGATAAAAGAAGAAAGGGTTTTTAGTCAACTTATTTTTAATTAAAGTTTACTCAATTGCGTTTTTTGCATGAAAAAGAGGCCTCTCTCTATGGAAATGACCTCTTTAACTCTATGTCTATACGATTAAAATGGCAGTTGTTCTTGCTTCACTAATAAATAATAGTTAACATGCTCTTCTTTTGTTCTAATCAGTTTAACCGCTACATATCCTGCATCAAATAATTGGTTAAATAGCTTGCGATACGTCTTCTTCCACTGCAGAGCGACTTGTGAATTAGTTTGTCTAATTTCTTGGAAGTTTTTAGGTACAGGTACTAACCATTTTTCTCCCTCTAATTGAACATTTAACTCATCAATGAAGAGGATGCCGTCTTCATTCGCTCCCCAAGAAGCAGCCATTTTTGCTCCTTCCTCACTCCATTCGTTCGGCTGATCTAAATAATCTTCCTTAATATGCCATTCGATCATAAATCGATCTGTCGGCATCCCTTCACTAAAACTGTCTGGCATATCGCCGTAGCAATCTTCAATATATGTTCGACAAACTCCATTTAATTTAGATAAATTTAAATAGCCGTTGACGCTTTCTAATGGATCGTACGTCCAAGTAATTAACGAATAACCTAATTTGATTGCCTCTTGCCGTTGAGCCTTTTTCAGCGCATCTCCTATTCCTTGCTTTTGATAGTCTGGATGAATTCCTAAGTTATGTGAGCATAAATAACTATGGCCCTCGCGAAAACCAGCAAAGCTGTAACTAAACCCGATTAATTGATCGCCGTCAAATGCTCCTAGTGCTAGCCCACCATTTTTGTGCGCAATCATCGTCTGATTTTCTGGAATCGGCTCAATTCCCCAAATCAACCTTTCAAGGTCAGCCATCTTCTTAAAATCTTCATATGTTTCAAATAAACGAATTGTGTATGTATGAGACATGTTCTTCTCTCCTCGCTGTTAAACTCTAGGCTATTATATAAAAAATAATGTGAAATTTCAATCAGTGGGATCACCCTATACAGCTAGTATTTTTTGAATTTTGAATGTTTGAACTCACCGACGTTTTAGGATATACTTTTTTTAGCTTTAAAAGCAGTTTGCTTGTCGTTATGGCAAATAGGAGGAACTACGTTGAAAAAATCATCTATTTTCATTTCTTTAATGGTCGCCGTGGTGTTTGTTTTATCAGGCTGCCAAAGCGCTGAACAAGAAGGGCACTTTTTTCATGATTATTTAGTCAACCCTTTTGTACAGCTCATTCATACGCTAGGTCAATTTTTAGGTAACTATGGATTCGCTATTATTGTGATTACTTTAGCTGTACGTTTAATTTTGTTACCACTCATGATGAATTCAATGAAAAAGCAACAAATTATGAGAGACAAGATGGAAGTCGTTAAACCCGAAATGGAAAATATCCAAAAACGATTGAAAGAAGCAAAAACTCCAGAGGAACAGCGAAAAGTTCAGCAAGAAATGATGCAACTGTATCAACAGCATAACATTAATCCATTTGCGATGGGTTGCTTACCGATCTTCATACAAATGCCGATCTGGATGGGGCTATACTATGCGATCCGCATTTCAGAAGATATTCAAACCGCTAATTTCTTATGGTTTAAATTAGGCCAACCGGATATCGCTATGGCATTAATTGCTGGAGTGATGTATTTCTTTCAATTCCGAGTGTCTATGATCAATGTACCTGAACAACAGAAACAGCAAATGAAGATAGTTGGTATGCTATCACCGATCATGATCTTAGTCTTCTCTTTCTCTACCCCTGCCGCCCTACCACTTTATTGGGCAGTGAGTGGACTATTCCTCATCGGACAAACATGGTTAGGTAAAAAGTGGTATTCTACACATCCAGTAAAAGAAAGTAATGAATAAAAATAGGGAGCTATCTTGGCTCCCTATTTTTTTCTATTTACCAGCCCCCTTTTAAATATTATTTAAAAACCTCTTATTTTATTTGAATTTTTACAATAGAGGTCTTGTCTTTTGCGCTTCTTTTAGTACAATTACCTTCAATAAGACTTTTTTACTTATTATAATATGTTAGTATGTCGTTTTATCCATTTATTGGTTTTAGGAGGGTATTTTATGCTAAAAAAGATGAGACCAAGAGCCACCACTTCTATTCTCACTCAGTTTGGAACGGATTCCACTATACAAGGTCGTTTCCAAAACACACTGGATTACAATCATTTCAATGAAGCAGATTTCACTAGAATTGAAGAAATATATGAAAAATTAGCTCCTTTAGAAACAGAGATGTTAGAGTTATTTCAAACATATCTTTCCAAATGTCGTGAACCACATTCAAAAGATATCCCGCAGCAGGAAATCGTCAACTATATTCGTTGTTTCTTCACGAACAAGCGTGATACTACCTATGTAACAAGTGTATTATCCTTTTTCTATTTACTAAGAAATAGCCATTACAATTTAGGTAAATTAATTGTGATGTTTAATCAGTTTAATTTTTATGTGATCACTAATACACTTCACTTTCTTGGGCTAAAACCATCTAATGGTATTGCATATATGCAATCCGTCCAAAGAGCGATCAATATTGACCAAGAATTGCTCACTGAATGTTTTTCAGAAGAAATGATGGAGCAAGTGATCCAAGAGATTGGCCAATTGATGGATGAAACAACAAAAATTATGTTTATTAAAGATTTAGTCCAGCTGCTCGATGACCAAAATGTGCAAGTGCAAACGTCTACTGTTGCAACCGATGAAATGAGAGCGTCGATTAATGCGGTCGCTGAGTCCGCCTCTACTGTGTCCGAAAAAACAGGTGTTTTAGTTGATAGAACCAACTATAGCCATCAAGTTATTTCTGACGCTTTAGATGAAATTTTCAACACAGAAACGACATTTTCAGAAATCGTAGATAAGTTTTCTCGGTTGCAGTCATACGTATCGACAATCGAAAGTGTTGTTCAATTAATTAATGACATTGCCGATCAAACTAATTTACTCGCTCTCAACGCATCAATTGAAGCAGCCCGTGCAGGAGAGCATGGAAAAGGCTTTGCAATCGTTGCTCAAGAAGTACGTAAACTAGCAGAAAACACGGTTCAATCTTTGCAAAAGGTCAATGAAAACGTCACAAATTTAAAATCATTTTCACAAGATGTTTCCGTTTCTATCGGCGACACAGCTTCCGTCATTAAAAAAGCAGTGTCTGAAGCGAAAGATTCCTTACCATTGTTAACAGAAATTGTGGAAACAATTAGTGAGATTAACGAAGACATTAATAGTACAGCAGCCGTAACTGAGGAACAAGCAGCTACCATGGACGAAATGGCCCAGCAAATGCAACAGATCGCTATTCTAACGGATAAAATAGGCTCTTTAGGAGACGATACTGGTGCTGCGATCCACGGACTTGGAAAGCAAATAAATGCCTTCCGTTTAAACGTGATTGAAAAAAACACCATTGTTTTATCAACCAAAGCTTTACTAATGTTATCAAAAACCGATCATTACATTTGGAAATGGAGAATTTACAATATGTTTCTCGGCTTAGAGGATATTAATCCTCAAGACATTTCTTCTCATATGGACTGTCGACTTGGAAAATGGTACTACGAACCACAAACCAAACAGCGCTTTAGCCAATTTGATAGCTATAGAAAGCTAGAATCTGTCCATAAAATGGTGCATGAACAAGCGAAAGAAGCAGCCATTTCCTTCAGAGAACATCAACTGCAACAGGCAGAAGAAGCGTTAGTGCGATTAGAAGAATCCTCTGAACAAGTTGTTCGGTATATTGATGATATTTTATCTTCTTTGCCCCCAAGATAATGAATGAGCAGAAGCCTTATGGTTTCTGCTTTTCATTTGCATATATGTCCTATTCGCTTTAAAGTAAAGAGAGAGAAAAAATGTGACAAAATGAAACTTTTTTAACTATTCTTACGTAGAACAAGTAAAATCCTAAATGGAGTGAATCAGATGAGAAACGCCAGCTTTATTCTATGGCGCGCATTGGTGACAATTCCTATCGCTACAGGAGGAGGAATTCTTGCTAGTAATCAGTGGGGCTTTTCTCCCCTCATTGCTGGTATTGCGAGCTTGATATTAGCGATTGCCCTCTTTTATAGCTTAGGACGCTTAGCCGATGCCCGTCTATATAAAAAATATGGACTTGCTAGAAAAGAATATTATTTTATCCTTGATAACTTAAAAGATGCACGCGAAAAGTTAAGCCGATTGCAAAAAGGCTTTATTAAAGTCCGAAGCATCAGCTCTTTTAAGCAGATGATTGAACTGAATCGACTAGTTCGGCGAATTTTTTCGATCGTGAAAAAGGAACCGCAACGCTTTTATGAAGCTGAAGCCTTCTTCTACTCGCATCTTGATTCAGTCGTAGAATTATCTGAAAAATACGCTCATTTAAATGGGCATAAAATTAAAAATGAATCCGTCAAGCAATCATTGATTGAAACACAAGAAACATTAGACGATTTAACGAAAACATTAGAAAATGATTTGCATAAAGTGCTAGCGAAAGATATTGAGCACTTGTCTTTCGAGCTTGATGTAGCCAAGCACTCATTAAAAAAACAGAATTTGATTGATCCTAACGACAAAAGGAGATTGTAATCATGACAAACGAAGCAAATGACAAACAACCTACTATCTATAAAGATCCTGTCAATGAACTTGACGACCTGCTTTCAAGCCCATTCGGTGACAGCTTAACTCAACCTGCTGTCTCTTCTACGCCAACAAATGCACAAGTGGAGAAGAAACTGATTGATGTACTTCCTGAAGAGCATCAGCAAAAAGCGAAAGAACTAGCGAAGCAAATTGATCCAACAAATCACCAAGCGATTATTAGCTACGGTACTTCCGCTCAGACAAAGTTGTCGAGTTTCTCACATTCGATGCTCGATCATGTCCAACAAAAAGATATCGGCAGCGTCGGCGATATTTTAAATGACTTAATGAAAAGGCTACAAGAAGTCAATCCGGATGAATTGCAGCCTGAAAAGAAAAATATGCTTAGTCGACTGTTTAATCGCGTGTCCAGCTCCATTCAAGAAGTTTTGTCTAAATATCAAAAGGTCGGCAGTCAAATTGACCGCATCAGCATTAAATTAGACCACTCGAAACAGCTATTGCTTGAAGACATCGTCATGCTAGAACAGCTATATGAGAAAAATAAAGAATATTTTCAAGCGCTTAATATTTTTATCGCTGCTGGAGAATTGAAATTAGAAGAGTTGCAAACCGAAACAATCCCTGCTCTTCGTCAAAAAGCAGAGCAATCAGGTGATCAAATGGCGTACCAAGACGTCAATGATATGGTGCAATTTGCTGATCGTTTAGAAAAGCGTCTCCATGATTTGAAATTAAGCCGTCAAATCACGATCCAAAGTGCTCCACAAATTCGAATGATTCAAAACATGAATCAAGCGTTAGCTGAAAAAATCCAGTCATCGATTTTAACAGCGATTCCATTATGGAAAAACCAAATCGCGATCGCCTTAACGCTCGTTCGACAAAAGAAAGCAATGGAATCTCAAAAACAAGTCTCGCAAACGACCAATGACTTATTATTAAAAAATGCCGAAATGCTGAAAACAAATACGATCGAAACAGCTAAAGAAAATGAACGCGGGCTTGTTGATATTGAAACATTAAAGAAAACGCAATCGAGCTTGATCTCTACATTAGAAGAAACGATGCGCATTCAGCAAGAAGGCCGAACGAAACGCCAGCAAGCTGAGCAAGAGCTATCCGCTATGGAAAATGAATTAAAACAAAAACTATTACATTTAAAATAATAAAAAACGGTGGGTAGCCCACCGTTTTTTTATTTTCTTTCTCCAATATAGCTAATGATCCATCCTATCATTCCACCAGTAATCGCAGGAAGTAACCACCCTAGCCCCGATGAAAAGAATGGGACCCAAGAAATCGCTTCATATAAGACGCTTATTTGCGCTCCAAATGCTGTTAACCCATCATTTAAACTAAAGATGGCGGTCGTAGCGATCGCTCCGATATACAAGCCTTTAGGGTTATGAACGAATCGTGTGACAAAGGATAAAAGTACTAATACGATTGCAAATGGATAAATCATAATTAACACAGGACCGGATATTTTAATGATTTGTGTGAGACCTAAATTCGCAATGGCAAAACTAATAATAATTAATAATCGCACAAAGTTTTTATAGGAAATTGTTGGCCATCGTTCGTTGAAATATTGAGCACAAGCAGAGGTTAAACCGATACAAGTCGTTAAACAAGCTAAAGCCACAATCGTTCCGAGCAACACTTGTCCTCCATCACCGAACAATAGGTAGGCTGCCTCCGTTAAAAGCGCTCCCCCATTCTCATAATCTCCTGTCATCGTCATTTTCGTGCCAATCCAGCCGATCGAAATATATACCGTCGCTAAACCAACGCCTGCAATGATCCCCGCACTAATCGTTGCTTTGGCCAGACTTCCTCGATCAGTGACTCCTCGCTCAGCAAAGGCGGAAATGACCACGATACCAAACGCTAACGCTGCAATCGTGTCCATCGTCAAGTACCCTTCGATAAAGCCAGTAATAAATGGTGACTGCGCATATTTTTCTGTCGGTGCTGTGAGCGGAGCATCAAATTTGAAAAAGGCCGCTACACATAGAGCCGCAATCGATAACAACAAAGCGGGCGTCAGCCATTGACCGATACGGTCCACTAGTTTCGATGGATTTAAGCTAAATAAATAGACCAACAGAAAGAAACCTGTCATAAAAACAAAAAGCGACCCTTTGCTAGATGCTTCTAAAAATGGCTGTACCCCCATTTCATACGCGACACTTGCCCCTCTGGGAATACCGAAAAACGGACCAATCGCTAAATAAACAATGATAGCGAAAATCAATCCAAATAGTGGGTGTACCCGGATTCCAATCGCAGCGACCCCGCCTTTAGTAAAAGAAATGGCCACTACCGCAAGAATCGGCAAGCTGACTCCCGTGATGACAAATCCAATAATCGCGGGCCAAAACGAGCTACCTGCTTCCATTCCTAGAAAAGGTGGGAAGATTAAATTCCCTGCCCCAAAGAAAAGAGCGAAAAGCATGAGCCCGGTAAACAATATATCTTTTTTCTTCATTATGATCTCCTCTCAAACTGCCAGCCACAAATCAGATGATCTGATCAGTATATTTCACTGATTTGATATCCATTTTCATTTGACGTTAATTCCGAATAATATTCTACGCACTTCGACGAAAAATGTCAATTGAATTTTTAGAATCTTTCATATTTAAAGATAATATCTTGTTGATAAAAATTTGATGTATTCTGAAAAAAAGGAATAAGAGGAAGTGGGTACTCCCTTCGCCTTTATCCCATACTTTTATATAATAATTTTTTCAAAAGCGGAAATAAAATAGCAGGTAATTCTTCAATAGCTGAGACAAACATACTGTATTTTCCATATATATTTTGAATCGTTTTTCTTTGAGCTTCCTCTACCTCTCCATTCGCTAGAAAGACATTGATCACTTCAATCCCTTGCTTTCTAGCTAGCAATACCGCCTCATGCGTATCGATGACTCCTTGACGATCATAATCATAAGCAGCTGGTTCACCATCTGAAAAGACGAGTAGAAACTTTTGCTTCTCTCCCCTTTGAAGGAGCTTTTCCGTTATAATTCGTATCGCAAAGCCATCACGATTATCTTCTTCTGGTTGCAACTGCAAAATTTCTGGCCCGCTTCTTTTTTGTAAAGAGTTGTGATAATTAATGACGGTTTGAAAATGATTCGGTTGATACGTATCCGTCGCGTCATTCGTATCTTCCCAAAAACCAATGATTTCATGAGGAACCTTCACAGACTTTAACGCCTCATGAAACAGAGCGATCCCTAGCTTCGTTTCTTCCATTTTATCTTGCATCGAAGCCGAACAATCAACGAGTAAAGTAAACACAGCATCAATTTCAACAGAAGGCTCCTGTTTTTTATAAAATAAGCGTGGCTGCTCTTCTAAGAAAAAACGCAACAGCTTTTTGTTTAAACGACCCGCCTGAAGATCACTTCGCGGTCGAATTTTTTTGTGCTCTAATGTTTGTTCAATCATATTCGTTAATTTCTTTCGTAATGGAGCAATCCGAGCTTGTTTTTCTTTATAATCTTTTACTTGCTCATAGCGAGGTGGATGAATGACATCAAAAATAGACATAGCGAAACGGTTCTCTTTGCCGTATTTTGCTTCATGTCCGCCTTTATTGCCCTCTTTCTTCAGTTGTTCCGCTTGAAGGTTTGTAAAGTCATTTCTGCTCGTTTTCTTTGCAGATCCTTGCACCATCGCCAGTGCTTGATCGCCTTCTTCACCTTCTCTTGCGCCTTCTCCCATTACTTCTGTTTTAGAACCTTGATCGAGGTCAAATTGCAAAAAGCTTTTGCCTAATTCGCTCGTTTCCCGATGCCACGTACGAAACTCTTCCTCTGCGACCTCTTCCTCACCCGTCTTCTTCTCCTCTAATTGATCATCATTCGCTAATGGGTCTTGTCTCTTCATATCTTGAAACGTTTCCTCTTCACCACTGAACCAATTCGTCGAATCAGGTAAATGAACGTATTCATTTAGCATATCTTTTGATAATAGTTCATCTAATACTTCTATCAGTAGTTCACAAATTCGAACGTTTTCTTTCGTCGACGTTGTTTCAAAAAAACGAAGTACTGATGATTGAATAAAGGACATCGCTCGATCTAATTCTTCATTCATCGAAGGCGGCTCGATCGGTGCCTCTGCGTTTAATAACAAAAATAAATAGTTAAATAAAGCGTCTGTATGAAGGCTCTTTACTAAATTTACATTTAATTGTGTTTGAAAATATTGACGCAAAATCCTTCTTCTTACGGCAAATACCTTCTTCGTGCCTGGTCGCTCTAATTTAATGTTTTCCTCTATCCGTAAATCTTCTGCAATCACCAATAATTGCTTCGCAAAAGAAGGAATCTTCGTTTGCGTTACTCCATCAACAAATGTCTTAATCTCATATTCGTCAACATATCGAAAATGACCGATGGCACGTAAGAACACATCAGATTGATAGCCATTCCATGTGTCATCCGCTGAACGATGATGCCAAAAATGACTGACGTAGATGATATTTTCTTGTTTATTAACATAAGAATGCGGTCCATACTCTACTTCCATCTCTGGATTTTTCGTTAACGTTTTTGCTAAATCAGATAACTGCATGAATAAAAAGGACTCAACCATTTCATCATTAAACTGGATAAATCTCTCCATGAAATCTCCTCAATCAAACATAGTTTCTGCGATGTTTTTAACAGCTGCTTGTTCCCTTTCATCTTCTAGCTTATCGATGATCGCTCGCTGAATCGCTCTTAATGGAGGCATATAAGTCGCTAAGTCACAAGCATCAATTAACGCTCTGACAGAAGCAGCTTCTTCTGATACTTGTCCATTTCTAACTTGTACAATTAAATCTTGTGATAAAGTAGTGAAACGATCAATCATTGTCGCATCAGTCAGGCGGCTTTCTTTTAAAAGAATTGCTTTTAATGTTTCACCCTTTACGTAGGACACTTCAATGACGATAAAGCGATTTTTTAACGCTTCATTCATCGGAACCGTCCCAACATAACCTTCATTAATTGCTGCAATTACGCCGAAAGTAGGGGCTGCTTTAATCACTTCATTCGTAAATGGATTGGTGATCGTACGACGATAATCTAACACCCCGTTTAAAATGGGCAATGTTTCTGGCTTAGCCATATTAATTTCATCGATATAAAGCAAGTGACCTGTTTTCATCGCTTGGACGACAGGTCCAGGAACAAATTCAATATAATTCTTTCCATCTTTTTCGGAGATCGTTTTATAGCCAAGCATCGCTTCGGCATCAAGATCGACTGAACAATTAATGCTGTGCATCGGCTGTGCAAACATCGCCGATAACGTTTCAGCTAACTTTGTCTTTCCAGAACCAGTAGGACCTTTTAATAAGATATTTTTCCCCATCGATAAGGCAATCGCCGCATCAAGTATGACCTCTTGCTCCTCCGGCTGGTATCCTGATTGACCGATCAAATCGCTTGCTGGATCATTGGTAAATTGCTGCTTACGTTCTTCTATCTGTTGTCGGACGACAGCAGGTAATTCTGTCATTATCACTGAGATCTTTCCTTTCCATTCATTTTCAGACCTGCTTTCTATCATACCTGTCCTGTTCGTTTTAGTACAACAATATGAAGCAGAAAAAAACTGATTGCAAATGAACAATCAGCCTTCATAGTCATATATGTATAATCCTCTTCCTAATTTACGCACACGCTGATTTTCACGTTCAAGCGCTACCATAAACGTCGTCATATTAGCAATTTTCTTCCCTGTGTTCTCTTCAATTTGACGTTGCAATTCCACTCCGCGAATTGGCGTGTTTTGAGCTTTCAAAACGGAGATCGCTGTGTTTCTCAATTCATCTAGATTTTCACTTCGACGTCCTCTCTTCTTCTTGTCTGGCAAACTAGTGATTGGCATAACAGCCATCATTTCCTTTGGCATCTCCCCATTACCAGCAGCGTCTAATTCTTTTAATCGCTGAAAAATGACTTCACGTTCGCGATTAAATTCACGAATAATTTTGAACTCGGAATCAGCAAGTTGTTCTAGCCTGATTTTCAATGCTACTCTCTCATCAAACACCTGTACTCCCCCTAAGTAAACATAGAAACTATTTTATATGTATGAAGATATTTGAAGGATTATGATACTATAGTCCTTAAAAACACCCTTCCTTGCCCATAATATTAACAAAAAAAGATTAAAAATACTAGTAAATATTTAAATTTATTAAGTTATGCAATAATTCAAAGAAAAGGCTGTATGAAAAAGAGTTTGCCCCTCTACATACAGCCTTTTTCTTTCAATAAATCGGACTATGCATCTTTAAAATAATCTTTATAAAAGCCAGAAATACTTCCTTTATTATCGACAACAAAATAAAACTCTTCCGTTTCATTTTTAACATCGTATGTTTGACCAGCCGTTAATCGGTTATTCACCATATATTTCGCTGCATTTGTGTGTACACATTCTACTTGCTTCACTGTTTCTTTTTTCGTCCATGTCAGATGATTCATAATTTCCTCCTTTGGCAGTTCCACCTATGATTTTTTTCAAAACGAACGGTAGCAGATGATTGATATCATGAGCTGCCATGCTGGATCGACCGTTGTTTTCCACCCACATGTCCGCACAGGCTCCATGGAGAAACACCGCATTAGCAATCGCTGCACGATCATTTTTCATCCGCAAGATGCTCGCTAATATCATCCCTGTCAACGCATCGCCTGTTCCACCTTTAGCTAACGCTTCATTCCCGCTCGTATTAATTATACCTGTCCCGTCAGGAAAGGCAATCACTGAATATTGTCCTTTTAACACAACAATTACTTGTTGTTCTTTAGCAAATTGAGAAGCTACTTCTAAGCGGTTCATTTGAATCTCTTGCACTGTTTGACCTGTCATTCGGGCAAATTCTCCGGGATGAGGGGTGACGATGACGTTTGCTTTTCGATCTGGCAAGCGATAGTTTCGTTTTGAAAGAGCTCCAGCATCTAATATAAGCGGAAGTTCTTCTGTTAAACAGCGTTGAATCGATGTCTCAAGCTCGTCTGTAGATTCCAACCCACAGCCAATAGCTACTCCGTCAAATGAAAGAAGTTCATCCATATGGGGTTCAAAATGATACGTCGCTTCTGGTGCATGGTGAGCAATAATCGCTGCTGCATAAGGCGTCGTTTGAATCGTTAATTTACCAATGCCTGTCCGTACAGCACCGATCGCAGCAAGCGCTGCACTACCAGGCATAGAGTTGCTTCCTGCTATTAATAGTCCGTGACCGAAGCTGCCTTTATGAGCATTTTGAGGGGCTTCATTCCACAACGATCGCACATCCGCTGCCCTCCAAACCTTCCATGAACTGTTATGGGCTAAACCAATGCCAATTACGTGCTTTTCGCCGAAAAATTCAGAGGAAGGAAAGAGGAAGCAGGCTGGTTTGTATCCATGTAAATGCAAAGAATGATCTGCTCGAAATGTCGCTTCATCCACTTTCCCATGATCGGCAGAAACCCCTGTTGGCAAGTCAATAGCTATTCGTATCGCAGATTGCTCGTTTGCCCAAGAAGTTAGTTTTTTGATTGGATTGGATAAAGGTTGTTTCGCACCGACACCAAGCAAACTATCAATAATGACATCATATTTTACTTCTTCATTGAAGTCCTCTATTGTGTAACCTAAATTTTGATAGTAATCGAGATGTTGTTTCGCTGCGTTTGTTACTGGCTCTCCTACTGGTAATAAGAGGTCTACATCCATTCCAGCTATTTTTAAATACCTTGCTAAAACGATCCCATCTCCTCCATTGTTTCCTTTCCCACATAGAATCGCTATTTTCTCTCCTCCACATAATAAGGAAGTTACCGCTCTGAACAGCCCACTACCGGCGTTTTCCATTAATGTGAATGTTGACATTCCCTTGTTCGCTGCTTCTTCATCTACTAATTTTATTTGATCACTCGTATAGATATACATGAAGACACCTCTTATTTACATAATATTTTTATAGTCGATAAAATTCATCTATTAAGCCCTTTTTCATGTGATAAACAATCCCCATTTTGATAGCGTTTACTTCCTTCGCACAACTTTAGATGGATTTCAATCATTATACTTTAAAACATGTTAATAAACATGTATAATACACAGCAAATAAAGAATATTCTTTATTTTCCGCTTGCCTTATAACTTTAAGTAACCGAAAACAAAGGAGGATATTTCATGAAAATTATGAGTAATGAAATGCTAGTCGCTGCTTATCGGGATGCAAAGAAGAAAGGTCAAGATCGAGATTGGATTCGCTTACTGCGAATGGAAGTACAAAAACGGGGGTTAATGATAAATAAATAGTTTAGAAAAAAAGGTGTGCCAGCTAAGGCACACCTTTACATATGATCATTCGTGCTAAGAGATATCGAATATCCTTCTCGTATTAGCCTTCTAATAAAAGATCTTCTGGGTTTTCAATTAATTCTTTAACAGTTTTTAAGAAGCCAACTGCCTCTTTTCCATCGATAATTCTGTGATCATAAGATAATGCCACATACATCATCGGGCGGTTTTCAATTGTATCTTTATCGATCGCTACCGGACGAGTTTGGATTGTATGCATACCAAGGATACCCGCTTGACGACCATTTAAAATTGGAGTAGACATTAATGAACCGAATACGCCACCATTTGTAATTGTGAATGATCCACCTTGAAGGTCGCTTAATGCTAATTTATTGTCACGAGCTTTTAAAGCTAGGCCTAAAATATCGCTTTCGATTTCAGCAAAGTTTTTGCGGTCACAGTCACGTACAACTGGTACAACTAAGCCGTCTTCAGTTGATACAGCTACACCGATATCGTAGAATTTTTTCAAAACAAATTCATTGCCATCGATTTCTGAGTTCACATATGGATATTTCTTCAATGCAGCTACACAAGCTTTCGTGAAGAAAGACATAAAGCCAAGACGAACATCGTGATCTTCGAAGAATTTGTCTTTTTTGCGTTTACGAAGATCCATAATCGCGCTCATATCAATCTCATTGAACGTAGTAAGCATCGCAGCTGTGTGCTGAACGTCTACTAATGTTTTCGCGATTGTTTGGCGACGACGTGTCATGCGAACGCGCTCCACTGGTTTACCCTCATCTTGCTTAGGAGCTGCTGCTTGTGGAGCTTTAGCTGCTTGTTGTGGTGCAGATGGTGCTGGTTGGTTAGAGAATGATGCTACATCTTGCTTGCGTACGCGACCCATTGGATCTACTGTTGGTACTTCCGCTAGATCAATGCCTTTTTCACGAGCAAGTTTACGTGCTGCTGGAGAAGCAATTGTACGTTGTTTTGTCTCTTCTTGAGCAGGTTCAGCTTGTGCTTCTTCTTGCTTGACTTCTGCTTGAGGTGCAGCTTCAGCTACAGGGGCAGATGCAGCTGCTGATCCGCTTGCTCCTACTACCGCAATAACTTGACCAACTTCTACTGTGTCCCCTTCTGCTGCTTTTAATTCTGTGATAACTCCTGCTTCTTCAGAAATCACTTCAACGTTGACTTTATCTGTTTCTAATTCAACGATGAATTCTCCTTTTTCTACTTGATCTCCTGGTTGTTTCAACCATTGAGCAATTGTACCTTCTGTAATCGATTCTGCCAGCTCTGGAACTCTAATTTCAGCCACTTTCGTGTCCTCCTCTAATGTCTCATCAAATTTAAATGTAGTTTATTATTTAGGAGTGAGCGGAAAATTTAATCCGCCCACTTAGCTACTTACTTCGTTAATACTTCATTCAGAATACGTTCTTGTTCTTTCTTATGAACAATAGCATCCCCTACTGAAGGGCTTGAACGACGACGACGGCCGACGTAACGAACAGCTGCCCCCTCTGGAGCCACATCGCGAAGTCTTGGATCAATATACGTCCAAGAACCCATATTTTGTGGTTCTTCTTGTAGCCATACTAATTCTTTCACATTTGTAAAGCGTGATAATAGAGCAGTAATTTCTTCTTTAGGGAATGGATAGATTTCCTCCACTCGAAGCACATGTAACCAATCAAGCCCTTCAGTTTTGCTAATTTGCTCAGCTAAATCGATAGAGACTTTTCCGCTACATAGAACGATTCTTTCCACTTTTTCTGGATTGCTTCCTAGTCTTGGTTCTTCTACTACTGGTTTAAATGAACCATTTGTGAATTCAGAAGCTTTAGACGCAGCTAAAGGATGACGTAGCAAGCTCTTAGGCGTCATAATGACTAACGGTCGTACTTCCTCTTTTTGAAGAATAGAAGCTTGACGACGAAGAATGTGGAAATATTGAGCAGTAGAAGAAAGATTCGCTACTGTCCAGTTGTTTTCCGCTGCACTTTGCAGGAAGCGCTCCATTCTTGCGCTTGAATGCTCCGGACCTTGACCTTCGTATCCATGTGGTAATAGCATAACAAGACCTGATTTTTGTCCCCATTTCGCACGACCTGATGAAACGAATTGGTCAAACATCACTTGTGCCATGTTAGCGAAGTCACCAAATTGTGCTTCCCAAAGAACTAAAGTCTCTGGAGAGAAGACATTATATCCGTATTCATATCCGACAACCGCTGTTTCTGTTAGCGGACTGTTAATCACAACAAAGGATGAGTCCACACCTTCTAAATGATGAAGTGGCACATACTCTTCTCCTGTTTTCTCATCATGTAAAACAAGGTTTCGGTGAGCAAATGTACCGCGTTGAGCATCTTGTCCTGTTAAACGGATCGGCGTGCCTTCTTTTAGAATCGAAGCAAAGGCTAACGTTTCCGCATGACCCCAATCGATATTGCCGTCTTTTTCAAATACATCTTCACGACGTTTTAAAATACGTGCTAGCTTTTTAAAGACGTTTAAATCCTCTGGCCAAGTCAATAATTCATTGTTGACTTTATTTAGAGAGTCTGTGTTAACAGCTGTATCGCCTGTTGGAAGCTCTTTCTCAACAAATTTTGGCGGATTCATAATGATATCTGGGTTTTCATCTTTTTTCGGAACCGTTTCGAATAAATCTTTTAATTTATTTTCGTTATCAATATTTAATTGATCCGCTTGTTCCTTCGTTAACACACCGCGATCGATCAATTTATTTGCGTAAATTTCTCTAGCTGTTGGGTGCTGACGAACCATTTGATACATCAGTGGGTTTGTTGTCATCGGCTCATCCATTTCGTTATGACCGAAACGACGGTAACCAATTAAATCAATCACGAAATCTTTTCCGAAGCGATTGCGATAATCTACCGCCATAAGAGCAGCTGCTAAACAAGCTTCCGGATCATCCGCATTGACGTGTACAATTGGCACTTCGAATCCTTTCGCTAAGTCAGAAGCATAGCGAGTAGAACGTGAATCATAGCTTTCTGTCGTAAAGCCGATCATATTGTTCGCAATGATATGAATTGATCCACCTGTTTGGTATCCAGGAATTCTACTCATATTGAACGTTTCACTGACAATACCTTGTCCTGGGAATGCCGCATCACCATGGATAAGTACAGCAAGTGCTAGTTCAGTATTTTGCTCAGGTACACCATTCTTTGTACGCTCCTCTTGAGCCGCACGAGTGTATCCTGTAACTACCGGGCTGACTACTTCTAAGTGAGAAGGATTATTAGCCAACGTCACACGTGTAACAGAAGCATCTTCTTTATAATCGTGGTCTGCACCTAAGTGATATTTAACATCACCAGTCCAGCCATATGTAGTCATTTTCGTTGATCCTTCAGGAAGAAGGTTTTTGCTTGGCGCATGCTGGAATTCAGCAAAGATCATTTCATAAGGCTTACCTAAAATATGCGCAAGTACATTTAGACGTCCACGGTGAGCCATTCCGATGTTAATCGTTTTTGTTCCATTCGCAGAGGAGGAACGAACCACTTCATCAAGAAGAGGAACCATCGCGTCTAACCCTTCAATAGAGAAGCGCTTTTGTCCTACGAACGTTTTATGGATAAATTTCTCAAACCCTTCAACTTCAGTTAAACGCTTTAATAACTGAACTTTTTGATCATTAGAGAATTTAGGGTAATATTTTGTTGATTCAATTTGATTTCTCAACCATTGCTTTTCTTCTAAATCATGAACTTGGGCTAATTCAAAAGCTAGCTTATCTGTGTAGACTTTTTTCAAATGTTGGATTGCTTCTAATCCATTTGTAACATGAGGAGGCGCATCTGGACATAAGTATTTAACAGGAACATTTTTCAAATCTTCTTCTGTTAAATCATACGTGCTTAATTCAATTCGCCGCGTGTCTTTGTTACGGTCATTCAATGGATTAATATCTGCCGCTAAATGCCCAAAAATACGAATACTATCCGCTAATTTAATTGCTTTAAATAGCGTGTTTAAATCTCCTTGTGATGCAGGTACAGCTGTTTGACCACCTTCCGCAACTTGCTCATTAGCTACAGGTGCTCCCCATTCATCAAACATTTGTTTTAGCTCTGGATCCACCGACGTTGGATCTTCTAAATACTGTTCATATACTTCCATCACATATCCAAGGTTTGGTCCAAAGAATTTACTCCATGGATTCCCTTGGGCTGTCTGCATTTTCATTCTAAAAAACCTCCAACCATTTCGCCCGTTAATTTTTACATTGAATAATTTTTTGCTCAGTTATTTTCTAAGAATGAAGCGACAGTAGAAAATAACATAAAGAAGTGAAAATAAAACCGCTTACAAGGACATCTTACCACTGAAGACTCATAAGATAAAGTATTAACGCATAATTCAGCAATTTTTTATGACATTTTCACACATACAAAAAAACAATGTCGACTTACGCATATTTATGAAATATTCGTTATATTAATATACTTTCTAATCCTACTGTTTTTTTGCTATTTCCCCGTATTTATAAAGCGGCATCTTTTTTTCATGTACCATCTTACTACTGTTACTTAGAAATTCCAATCCTTTTTTATAAAAATCTTAAATTAAATCAGTAAGTTTTCATTTAGCTTGATTTTACCTGCTTTAAGGACGCTTTTTTCTGCTTTATACTCTTCACTCCATTGTTACTCATTTTCATATTTTCTAAACGCTTTCGTAAACAGAAAGACTTCTTATTCATTAACTGAATAAAGAAGCTGCCCCACAAAAGTAGGACAACTTCTTTTTACGAATGAACCTCCCCCACCTATCGCTTCGCACTCTTAGGTAGGGGTTTCTTGTCGATCCCCTCGATATCAGAAGCTGGACGATGTCCATAGATGTACACGACACCCTCGTCTTTCTCGGGGACTGACGCTCCCGTATGGAAGCAGTGGTCTTGACGCAAGTTATCTCTCGACGGCTTGCTGCCACCGTGAGCAACAGAGAGAAAATCGAAGACACGGCCATCTCCCTCTGGGGCGGTTCTACCCATCTACTACGCCTGTACAGGACGTAGATACGTGATACTGGTCAGCATCATTTCTCGAAACTTCCCGTGCAAATACTGGGATAAGATGTTCGCTGCACCGTGGACATCCCGATGCTGTTCATAGCCGCAAAAACATCGATAGTTTCGCGAACGGACTTTGTTCCTTTTTCCACAAGCAGGGCATGCTTGCGTCGTGTAGGCTTCGTTTTCTTTTGATAAGGAGACGCCAATCGCCTCTAATTTATAAGCCAACTGTTTCGTGAGCTTTCCAAAACTCCAGTTGCTAAGTTTTTGATTGATTTGTTTGGAACGGATACGTTTTCGTTTTTTGTTTCGCTTGCTTGTGTGTCGCTGAACACCTTCTACATCGCCAAGAGCAACATGCCCGACTTTTTGCTCCACGCACCAGTTCACAAAAGCACGGGTCGTCTTATGCAGGAGATCTCCTAGCTGTCGTTCACTTTTGGAGAGAATGTACTTTTTTGCTCGATTGTATTGACGCCATTTTCTCGATCCTTTTTGACAGCGGCTCATGAGAATTTGCAGCTCTCTCACTTTTTTATTTCGCAACCGGTGAATGCTACGCATCTTCCTGCCCGAAATCACCAGTGCTTGTCCACTGGTGCTGACGGCGGCGATCGTATGAATCTCACCTGGATCAATCGCGGCTGTATGCCCGTCTTGAATCGGTACAGGCTCGATGCCATCTTCATACGACAAACAGGCATGCCATCGGCCGTCATAGACGAGCTCTACTTCTTTGATCACGCCAGTCGAAATCGAAGCAAGCGTCAACACAAGAGGTGTTTGTTGTTTTCCTTGCCATCTTCCTAAGCTAAGTATTAGTTTCTGTCCTTCCAACACGAAGGATTTGTCGACCCATTTAGGATGGAACACGAACTTTTTTTTGTATGGATATCGGATGGACTTGTTCGTTTTCCGAGCTTGGCGAACTCCTTCTCGGGCACGCAAAAACTTGTGGCACACCGCTTGGATCGTCTGACTGTGAAGAGGATACAAGCCTTTGAGTTCAGCTTGAAGGTCGCTTTTGTTAATCCACTTGCCGTAAATTCGGTAATAATACCGAGCTAGCTGGACGCAGTCATTCCAAATCGTTCCGCAGATCCGGCGTATATGAAACAACTGTTGAATTGTGGACTGCGGCGCTGTAAAGCCCGTTTTCAACGTTCGATACATGAGATCCCCTCCTTTGTCATCATTATATAACGAACATATATTCCTATCAATAACAAATGGAAAATTCCATCCTTTTTTCTTTCGACAAAATTCGAGAGGTCCTCTACCAAACGCTTTCGGCTGTGCCGAACCGACATTCATCCCCTCCCTACTCGCTGGGCTGTGCCCTTCACGCTCCTTGAGGAAGGGGAATTCTTTCGGGATATGTTAAATAAACAAGTTCACATTGGAATCTTCTGCTTGACCTAGATAAGCAGCGACACCGCCAATTTGAACGCCATCAATTAACTCGTGTTCACGAATCCCCATCACGTCCATACTCATCGCACAAGCTGTAATTTCAACTCCGAGTTCCATTGCTGTTGCCATTAGCTTTTCTAGGCTATCGACGTTTTTCTTCTCCATTACTGTACGAATCATTTTCGAACCCATTCCGCCCATATTCATATTAGAAATCGGCAGCTGTTTCGGTCCACGCGGCATCATTTTATTGAACATTTTTTCAATGAAATCTTTTCCTTCTTGAGATACTGCTTCTTCTCGGCGTAAAATATTTAAGCCCCAGAAAGTAAAGAACATCGTGACTTTCTTGCCCATTGCTGCTGCGCCTGTGGCGATAATAAAGGAAGCAATGGCTTTATCAAGATCTTGGTCAAATACAACAAGTGTCGCTCCTTTAGGACCGTTAGCTGCTGATGGAGCATTTGCTGTTTGTCCTTGATTAGCCGCTCCTTTTTGAACGTATACGACAGTTGCTCCGTCCACCGTTTCATTTTTCAGGAAGGTATTCCCTGTTTTACTACTCCATGCTTTAATATCGGTAATGAAGCCCGGATCGGTTACTTTTACTTCTAACACTTCCCCATCGTTCATTTTGTTCATCGTTTGGAACACTTGACTAATCGGGCCTGGACATTGAAGCCCCATACAATTTAATTGGACATCTGCTTTGACATCACCTGTCATTGGTTGAATAGATTGGGTCATCGGTTGTTGTTCACCTACTACTTTCGTTTGAATTGGTTGTTGACGCTCTTCTTGATCGCGTTTCATGCTCGCATACATTTTATAGCCGCCGCTGACGTTATACACATCAAACCCACTTTCTTTTAACAGATTGGACGCTAAATATCCTCTTTGTCCGACTTGGCAGGAAACATACACAGGCTGATCTTTCGGAATTTCATTTAATCTCGTTTTCAACTCACCGAGCGGAATATTTTTACTTCCTTCTATATAACCCATTTCACGTTCTAACGGTTCACGAACATCAATGACCATGCCACCTTTAGCAATCACTTCATCTATTTGTAGCACATGAGCAGGCTTTGCTTCTCCATCTACAATATTGCCGGCTACATAACCGAGCATATTCACTGGATCTTTCGGCGTAGAGAAAGCAGGTGCAGAAATCAGTTCAAGATCTTGTAGATCAAACACATTCATTTTTGCTTTAATCGCTGTCGCAATGACATCAATTCTTTTTTCCACACCCGTTAATCCGATCGCTTGCGCACCGTAAATTTCTCCTGTTTTTGGATGGAACGTCATCTTCAATGTAATCGGGCTACCACCGATATAGTACCCTGCTTGAGAAGCTGGATGAATATGCACCGCTTCGTATGGAACATTTAATGCTTGCAACGTCTTTTCGTTTTTACCTGTCGCAGCAACAGTTAAATCAAATAGTTTCGTTGCTGTCGTACCGATCGACCCGCTATATTGCACGTTCTTTCCATAAATATGATCCGCTACAGCTCTTCCTTGACGATTGGTGAAAGAAGCAGACGGCGACTCACTAGCCTCAACCACATCACCGACAGCATAAATCACTGGATCCGTCGTTTGTAAGTTGGCGTTAACGTTCACCCCGCCATGTTCTCCTATTTCTAGCCCCGCTTGTTTCGCTAGTTCACTTTCAGACGTGAGTCCCATAGCGACGATCGTCATATCACTTGTTAGAACAGTTCCATCTTGTAATGTCAATTGTTTTCCTTCATTGTCTATACGGCTGACTTGTTGACCTAAGACGACATTAATGTCTTGATCACGTAATTTTTGGTGCACAAGCGTGGCCATTTCTTCATCAAGAGCTGGCGCTAGCTGTGAGTGAGCTTCAACGATCGTCACTTGCAATCCGCGTTTTTGTAAGTTTTCAGCAAGTTCAATCGCAGTCAAACTTCCACCAAGAATGACAGCTTGAGCTGGTTCTTTTTCTTTCATCCAATGTTTAATCTCATCCGCGTCTGGAATTGTCTTCAATGTAAATACATTGTTCGCTTGATCGACACCTGGAATATTAGGAACAACCGGCGCAGCACCTGTCGCTAAAATGAGTACATCATATGTTTCTTCGGACTGTTCACCTGTTTTCACATGTTTAGCCGTAATCGTTTGGTTTTGGCGATCAATGTTTGTTACTTCTGTTTCAATGCGAATATCTAAATTATATCTGTTCGTCATTCCTTCTACTGTTTGGACCAGTAAAGAATCACGTTGAGGGACCATATCACCAATATAGTAAGGCAAGCCACAGCTCGCATAGGAAATGTATTCCCCTTTTTCAAACAAAATAATTTCTGCTTGTGGATCGATTCGACGCAAACGCGCTGCCGCTGTTGCACCTCCAGCTGCTCCACCGATAATAACAATTTTCTTCATGTACGACTCCTCCATCCCTTTTTATACATATGGGGGTATTTTAAATAACAAAAAAATCTCCCTCACTTATTTTCTAATTGTATATTAAACGCTTTTTTCTTTTTTGTCAAATACCCCATTGTGTATTTTTTATATTTTTATTTGCGGATATTATATGAATAGATCGTTACGAAAGCGAGGAGAAACGATGAAACGAGCATTTATCTATCAAGATGAAAAATCTCATAAGTTTTGGAGTATTGATTATAGTGGGATTGATTTTGCTGTGAACTACGGAAAATATGGCACGATCGGAAAGTATGAAGTAAAAGAACATGACTCTAATATAGAATGCCAACAAGAAGCGGAGAAGTTAATTAGACAGAAACTAAAAAAAGGTTATGTGGAATCAACGGATTTTGATTTTGAGAATCGTATTTACATAGATGATCAAAACATCGGACCACATCCAAAGACCTCGCACCCTGCTTTTGTTGAACATTTCACCGAAAGTTTTTATTATGATTGTGGGGATGAGGAAGCCCCCTTTGGAAGTGATGAAGGAAGTGACACTTTAGATATCTTGTCAGAAATCATCAGAAAAAATCCTCGATTAGATTTTTTAGCTTTTCCACAAAAGCTTATTGAAGAGGAATGGGGAATGGAATATATTCCAGCGGATACAGTCACCAGACAGGACATAGACAATTTGATGAATGTAAAAGAAATGGATATGACACAAAGCGACATGGTGACTTATGCCACTGCTTTTGCTCAAATTAAGCTTACTGGAAAAGTGGATAGACAATTGAAAGAGCAGGCGATTAATGCCTTAGAACGCTTAAAAATAGCGTGGGAAATTGAAACATCTGAAATGATAGATAAAATGATAGAAGACCTTTCGTCATTTGCAAAATAGGTCTTTCATGGAATTTGGAGGGTAATCTCTTATATGTAGCTACCCTCCAAATTCCATTTTAGATGAGATCATTCATGTACAGGCAAAGTCGATTCAGGCAATAGTTTGGCAATCTCTTCTTGTCTGCCTTGGTGAAATAGCTGAACAATTTGACTGCCGACAATTACTCCATCGCAATGTTGCCCTAGCTCCTGTGCCTGCTCTTTTGAAGAAACACCAAACCCAGCAAGAACAGGTACTTTCGCCTCCGCTTTAATGCACTGCAAAAATTGATATACCTCCTCTTGAAAATTAGATCTTACCCCTGTAATCCCTTTAACCGTAACCGCATAAATAAATCCTTCTGCCCCTTCTGTGATGCGCTTTATTCGCTCAATTGGACTTGTTAAAGTCACTAAACGAATCAGTGCAAGATCATGTTGATCCAATGAAGGTTTTACTTCCTCCTCTTCTTCCAGCGGCACATCCGGAATGATCACACCAGATACCCCTGCCAATGCCGCATCATGAGCAAATTGTTCGATTCCATATCGGTAGACAGGATTGAAATACGTCATTAACACAAAAGGAATGTGGAGGTCATTTTTTATGCTCCGTAGTTCATCTAATACTTTCTTCAAGGTTACTTTTTGCTGTAGGGCTCGTTTCCCAGCTTCTTGAATCACAGGGCCATCTGCTACCGGGTCTGAAAAAGGAATACCTACTTCAATCAATGTGACTCCAATCTGTTGCAAATAAAGCATTTGATCCTTCAATTGATGTAAACCGCCATCCCCTGCCATAATATAAGCAACAAAGGCTTTTTTATTTGGCTCGTTCAGCATTTGAAAAGCGAACTTTATTTTCTCTTTACTCATTATTTGATCCTCCTAATCTCTCTTGAATAGCGGCTACATCTTTATCTCCACGTCCCGATAAACAAATGACCACCGTCTCTTCTTTTGACATTGAAGCCGCAAGTTTGACAGCATAAGCAACGGCATGAGAGCTTTCTAGCGCAGGGATAATGCCTTCTGTTTGCGTCAATAATTTAAAACCGTCTAGTGCTTCGTCATCAGTCACCGCTTCATAATTCACCCGGCCGATTTCCTTTAACAAGCTATGCTCAGGACCGACTCCTGGATAATCTAACCCCGCCGAAATGGAATGCGCTTCTTGAATTTGACCAGCTTCATCTTGCAATAAATACATTTTGCTTCCATGTAGCACACCGACGGAACCTTTCGTTAAAGACGCGGCATGTTGATCGGTCTCAATCCCGCTCCCAGCAGCTTCCACTCCATATAATTGAACTTCTTTATCATCAATAAATGGGTAAAACATACCCATCGCATTGCTCCCTCCGCCGATACATGCGACAACTGCATCAGGAAGTCTGCCTTCTTTTTCAAGCATTTGCGCTTTCGTTTCTTTTCCGATGACACTTTGAAAATCGCGAACCATTTGCGGAAACGGATGTGGACCAAGGACGGACCCCATGATGTAATGAGTATCCTCTACATGAGCGACCCAATAGCGCAGGGCTTCATTCACCGCATCCTTCAATGTCCCGCTTCCTTGACTAACACCGATCACTTTCGCTCCTAACAACTCCATTCGGAACACATTTAACTGTTGCCGTTTAATATCTTCTTCTCCCATAAAAATCACACATTCGAGATTCAATAATGCACAGATCGTCGCTGTCGCCACTCCATGCTGGCCAGCGCCCGTTTCTGCTACAACTTTTCTTTTACCCATTCGAAGCGCAAGCAATCCTTGGCCAATCGTGTTATTAATTTTATGAGCACCTGTATGATTCAAATCTTCGCGCTTTAAATAAATCTTTGCCCCGCCGGTTTTTTCCGTTAAATTTCGAGCAAAATATAAAGGATTTTCTCGGCCAACATAATCTTTTAAGTATCCGTTTAACTCTTCGATGAATGATGGATCTTGTTTCGCTGTTTCATACGCTTCCTCTAACTCAAGCACCGCTTGCATTAAAGTTTCTGGTACGTACCTTCCTCCAAATATTCCGAACTTCCCCTTTGAATCGGGTTGTGTATATACAGTCATCATTGACCTACTCCTTTCGCTTGATCGATAAATGCTTTCATTTTCGTCCAATCTTTCACACCGTTTGTTTCGACCCCACTTGAGACATCAACAGCCGCTGGTTGAATCATTGTGATCGCTTCTTGTACATTATCAGGATGAAGTCCCCCCGCTAAAATAAGCCTTGTACGATCGAAGGTTTCACTTGTAAGCAAACTCCAATTAAATGTCGTCCCATTTCCTCCTCGATATGGCCCTTTGGCGCTATCTAACAAAATCAAGTCTGCTGGGTAAGCAAGTACCTCTTTCATTGAAAGCTGCGGTGAATAACTAAAAGCTTTCATGACTGGGCGCGTTAATTTTCTGGCGTATTCTGGCGACTCATCTCCATGTAGCTGAATGATATCGAGAGAAGCGGCTTCAGCGATTTCTTCTACTCGTTTGACGTCTTCATTGACAAACACGCCTACTTTTAACGGACCTTTTTGTAAACGATCTGATATGGCAGCTGCTTGTTCAGCAGACACTTGCCGCTTGCTTTTGGCAAAGACAAACCCGATATAATCCGTCCCTATTTGCTGGGCGTGTAATGCGATGTCCACGTCTTGAATTCCGCAAATTTTCACCTTCACCTTACTCACCTCACAGCCTAATTTTTAACTCCTCGATCGTACGAGGAATGTCACTACTTTTCATCAAGGTTTCACCGACTAAAATCGCTTTAGCCCCCGCATCTCGAACACGCTCGACATCTTCCTTCGTTTGAATCCCACTTTCTGATACGAACACAATGTCTGGCTGATGATATGATTGAAGCAAGCGTTCAGTTGTCGCTAACTCAACTTGAAATGTATTTAAATTTCGATTATTAATACCGATGATCTTTGCGTTGATTGCTAGTGCTCGTTCCATTTCTTCCTCATTATGCACTTCAAGCAGAATATCCAGTGCTCTTTCTGTCGCATACTCATATAGTTCCTGAAGCTGTTGTTGATGAAGGGCTGCCGCAATCAATAAAATGACGTTCGCACCTGCTTGTTCCGCTCGATCGATTTGAATCGGATCGATGATAAAGTCTTTACAAAGAATCGGTACATTCACCTTGGCACGAACGCTTCGCAGATCGTCCATCGTCCCTTTAAAAAATGGTTCATCGGTTAAAACGGAAATGGCATCTGCTCCACTACTTTCATACAGCTGTGCCTGTTGTTGTGGATTGACATTTAAATTGATCGCTCCTTTCGAAGGAGAAGCTCGTTTGATTTCGGCAATTAGATTCATTGTGGAAGATTGCCTACACGATTCATACAAGGAATACTTTCTTCTATTTGAAGGATTCACTTGTCTTTGAACATTCCCTTTCAATTGTTCAACTTCCTCTTTCTTTTTCGCCAATATTCTGTCTAATATAGTGATCGTCATCCTGTAATCCCCACTTTCTGCTGACGTTTTGAATGCTCAATTAAAAAGTGTAATTTGGATAAAGCCGCTCCTGAATCGATACTTTCCTTCGCCAACTGAATACCTTTTTGAATGGTTGACACCTTTCCGTTCGCAAACAATCCAATCCCTGCATTTAATAATACGGTATCGCGTGTAGCTCCTTTTTCTCCTTCTAGCACTCGCTTTAAAATATCCGCATTTTCTTTTGCTTCGCCACCACGAATCGCTTCTAGGCTATATGTTGGCAATCCCACATCTTCTGGAGTAATGATCATTTTTTTCGTTTTTCCTTCTTCTAACAGCATCAAATGATTTTCACCAGCGAGCGAGGCTTCATCCATAAACCCTGCTCCATTAATGACCACTGCTCTTTTCCGCCCAAGACGATCGAGAACACTCGCCATCATATCAAGCATATCCCGGCGATAAATGCCTAGTAATTGCGTATCGAGTTCGACTGGATTCGTTAACGGCCCAATCAAATTGAAGATTGTTGGGATTTTCAAATCTCTCCGCACCTTCATTACTCGCTTTAACTTTGGATGAACATGAGGAGCAAACAAAAAGGCGATCCCATTTTCCTCTAATAAGTAATCGGTCTCTCCTTCTAAATAATCGAGAGAAATTCCTAAATGTTCGAGCACATCGGCGCTCCCGGTTTTACTAGAGACGCTGCGGTTTCCGTGCTTCGCGACTTTCACTCCTGCCCCCGCAAGGACGAACGCGGACGTTGTGCTAATATTAAAGCTTTGCGAGCCATCGCCTCCCGTTCCACAGTTATCCATCACATTCATGAAGCGTTTGCTCGTTCCAAGAGAATTTTTTCTAAGGACATTGACTAAAGAAGCGATTTCATCGACTGTTTCACCCTTTGATTTTAATGCGACTAGAAAAGCGGCGATTTCTCCTTCCGTTGCATCATCTTGTAAAATCTCTTCGATCGCATTCATCATTTCTTCTTCCTCAAGCGCTTGCTGATCTGCCAATTTGAGCAAATAGTTCTTCATGTTTTTCTCCTTTCTGTACTGTTGAAAAAATTGCTGAACAAGCTCGCTGCCTACTTTTGTCCCGATTGATTCTGGATGAAATTGCAGTCCATACACTGGATACTCCTTATGACGAATCGCCATGATTTCTTCATCATCCGTAGAAACAGCCAGTACCTCTAACTTTTGCGGTAAGGTCGCTTTCTCGACAGACAAGGAATGATAGCGCATCACCGATATCGGGCCATTAAACGAGGAGAAAATATCTTTCCCTTCGTGCTTAATCAATGACACTTTCCCATGCTTAATCGTTTTCGCTTGCACGATATCCGCTCCAAAAGCAGCCGCAATCGCTTGGTGTCCAAGACAAATACCTAAAATCGGAATGCGATGATAGAAGCTACGAACGACTTCCATACAAATCCCCGCTTCTTTCGGTGTACCTGGACCTGGTGAAAGCACAATCGCTTCCGGCGCCATCTTTTCAATCTCTTCAAGCGTACATTCATCATTGCGAATCACTCGTACATGCTTCCCTAAAGAAGCAATTTGTTGGTATAAGTTATACGTAAAAGAGTCGTAGTTATCAATTAATAAAATCATGATTTAACCTCCAATAATGCTTTCGCTTTATGCATCGTTTCTTCATATTCTGCTTCCGGGATAGAATCATACACAATCCCTGCGCCCGCTTGGACATATGCTTTATTTTCTTTGACAATCATTGTTCGGATCGCAAGGGCGAAATCTAAATCGCCATTGGATGAAATATAACCGACCGCTCCGGCATATAATCCACGTTTCACACCTTCAAGTTCATTAATGATTTGCATCGCGCGAATCTTCGGAGCCCCTGAAACTGTACCAGCCGGTAAACAAGAGGATAATGCTTCTACTGGGTGAATCTCCGCTTGAAGCATGCCACTGACTTCTGAAACGATATGCATCACATGTTTATATTTTTCAATCTTCTGATATTTAGTTAAATGAACGCTTCCAATTTCGCATACTTTCCCGAGATCATTTCGACTTAAATCTACGAGCATACGGTGTTCAGCTATTTCTTTTTCATCGTTGAGAAGCTCGGTTTCAAGCAATCGATCCTCCTGCTCATTCTTTCCTCTTCGTCTTGTACCGGCAATTGGATTTGTGACGACCTTTTGACCTCTCACACTAATTAAACTTTCTGGAGAAGCGCCGAGCACTGTATAGTCTTTAAAATCTACGAAAAACATATAAGGAGAAGGATTCGACGTTCTTAGCTTTCGATATAAAGAAAAAGGATTGCCAGTAAATTCAGACGATAATCTTTGTGATAACACCACTTGAAAAATATCACCGCGAATAATATGATCTTTCGCTTGATTCACCATTTCGCTAAATTGTTGTTTCGTCAAATTACCTTGGAACTGCAGCGACCCGATCGCCTCTATCGAAGGAGGGTTTGCCTGTACGCTAATCATTTGTTCATACTCGTTGATGCCTTCTTCTAGCTCTGCTTCACTACGATCACCAAAAAGATCAACGGCGACAATCGTCACTTTTTGCAATAGATGGTCATATACCAAAAACGTCGAATAAAACATAAAATGAACATCTGGCATCTGTAGCTCATCTGTTAGCACATCACCGATCACTTCATCGAGAAACATGACATCGTAACCGATATAACCAACTGCTCCGCCGAAAAAAGGAAAAGGCTGCGCTTCGTTTTGCACTTGTAACATCTCTTTTAGCTGTTTCAAGCTATGCCCTTGGAATTGTTCGATCATTTCTGTTTGATGGTCGATGACCTCAATCGCTGTCCCCGTTGCTCGATATTCTTTCGTTGGATTCATCCCTAAAAAAGAATAGCGCCCACTTTGCTCATGCTTATAAGAGCTTTCTAGTAAAAACTTTTTCTCACCTTTCATTTGATGATAGAGCATAATCGGAGTCAGCATATCTCCTTCAAGTTCTTTTAATTTATACATCATCGTCTTTCACCTCATTAAATATTTGAAAATAAAAAAGTCCTCCATAGTCATGCAGTTTTCATGACTATGGAGGACGATCATACCGCGGTGCCACCTCACATTGGAGCAATATTGCTCCCTCTTTTACATTCCTGTTAACGGTGGAAACCGGGTAGTCATTTCCTTCTACCACTCACAAGTCCATTCAGTCAGCTTTCGCGTACCGGCTCTCACCTACCCCGGCTCTCTGTTACGCATCTATCTAACTTACTCTTCTTGATCATCGACTTAGCATTATTTATTTTTAAAAACACAAAAAGCCCCCATCGCAAAGGACGAGAGCCGTGGTGCCACCTTTATTGATTGTTTTCACAATCCACTCAATCTGCATCGAAGCAAAACGCTTATAATGCATGTCTTTTGTAACGATAAGACATTCGCTAGAGCCTACTGCCAATCAGGGTTCGGTCTAGAAGCTCGGAAGGCCATTCACTATCACTCCTGCACTGGTTCTCACCAACCACCAGCTCTCTGAAGCATTCATGATAACTACTCTTCTTCGTCAACGCTCATTTCATGTACGATCAAATTGTTGAAATAATCATATTACATACACATTTAATAAGTCAACTGTTTTTTTAATTTTTTTCAGAATGATAGACCAAAAATATAGATATTTTATATGATAGACCAATAAATTTGCACTCATTAAAAATTTAATAATTGGATCTTTTTCCAACCCAAAAAATCCTTTATAATGGAAAAGCCAGATACTTTTGTCCTAATGAAGAAAAGGAGGTATAAGGTAACCATCCCGACTATTCTCTTATAACTAGAAAATAATTAAAGTTAGGTATGATATCAGGTGAGATGAAAGCAGGAAAGTTTCAGACGTTTTTATACAACACCATTGAACCTTGATAGTAAAATAACTCTTGTATAAGTGGGGTATTTATATGACAGTTTATGTCGCTAGGCAACCAATATTTAACACCGAAGAAGAAACTGTTGCCTATGAATTACTTTACCGTAATCAAAAAGGACAAACATTTGCAGACATCACAAACGGTGATCAAGCCACCTTAGAACTATTAAAAAACAGCTTACTCAACATTGGAATCGATCGATTATCTGAAGGCAAGATGCTGTTTATTAACTTCACTGAAAATTTATTGTTGATTGACCCGCCTGCATTTTTAGAAAAGCATAAGATTGTCATCGAGATTTTAGAAGATATTGAATCTTCCGAAAAACTCATTCAATCTTGCCAAAAACTAAGAAAAAAAGGCTATACGCTTGCTCTTGATGATTATGTATTACATAAAAAAAACAAACAATTAGTTCCACTAGCTAATATTATCAAAGTCGATTTTTTGCAAACACCAAAACATGAACGTCAACGAATGATGAGAGAACTACAAACATATAATATTCGGTGGCTTGCTGAAAAAGTGGAGACGAGAGAGCAATTCCAACAAGCAATAGAAGAAGGCTTCTCTTTGTTTCAAGGCTTTTTCTTTTCCAAACCTGCCTTACTTAGTGGAGATTCGATACCAGAATTTTATAATAATTACGCGGTGATTTTGAATGAAATGACTGCTCCTTCACCTAATATCCTGAAAGTTGCTCGGCTCATTGAAGGAAATTTATCGCTATCTTATCAGCTTCTTAAACTATTAAATAAAACAGCTTTCATTCAAAGGGAAAAAGTTAAAACGATTCATCAAGCGATTATGCTCATTGGGTTAGACGAATTAAAAAAATGGATTACTTTTATCATGATGAATACAAATAAACGAACATGTTCAGAAGAGGTGATGCGAACCTCTCTCGTTCGAGCCAAAACACTCGACCAATTAGCTAGGCACTATTTTCCGGATCAGCTAGCTTCACAATTTTTCCTGCTCGGTATGTTCTCCATGATCGACGCTCTTTTAGAGAAACCGATGGAAAGTATTTTAGCAGAATTGCCGATCGACCTCGAGATAAAAGAAGCTTTATTGTTAAAAGAAAACCCTTTCTCTAGTGCGCTACTATTAATTAAGTCGATAGAAACCGCCAATTGGTTATTAGCGAGTGACTTTTGCTCACAGCTACAATGGGAGGAAGACGTACTGTTCAACTGTTACAATAAAGCGATCCGATGGAGTGATCAATTATTAGAAAAAACACCAAGCTCAAATTAAGCTCGGTGTTTTTCCTGCTTCATTGTAGTAAAAAACGTCACCGCAATAAAGACAATGAATGAAATAAGAATAGGTAAAACAACAGTATGCATCCCTAATGCATTGGGATAAAAGGAGTGAAACAAAATGTAAGAGAGCATCCCTGAAATCATCGAAGCGACCGCTCCTGCTCCGTTAGCTCTCTTCCAATACAACGCAAAAATGACCGGCCAAATAAAGACCGCTTCTAATCCACCAAATGAAAATAAATTTAACCAAATGATTAGATTAGGTGGATTCAAGGCAACAAAGAATATGATGATACCGATGATCGCTGTTACCCACAAACTAAGCGTTTTGATCTTCTTTTCTTCTGCATTTTTATTGATGAAATGCAAGTATAAATCTTTAATAATCGCTGAAGAAACGAGCAACAGCAAAGAATCAACGGTTGACATAATCGCAGCCATCGGAGCGGCAAGTACAATTCCTGCTAGCCAATCCGGCATAATGGTCATCGCCAACTCCGGCATGACTTTATCACCGACTGTAATTCCTGGAACGATCGCCCGAGCCATCACTCCGATTAAATGCATCCCTAACATAATGACACCAACGACAATCGTTCCGATGATCACTGCTCGATGCATCGCCTTGGCATTTTTATAACTCATCGCTCGAACCGCCACTTGTGGGAGACCGACAACCCCAACGCCGACTAAAATCCAAAATGAAGAGATAAACAGCGGCGTTAAACTTTGATCATGCCCATAAGGAGTTAATAGATTCGGATTCTCCGCTCGAAGCGTCCCCATAATATTCTCCATGCCACCACCTGCTTTTAAAGCCGCAATGAATAAAATGAGCGTTCCTACAACCATGATCACTCCTTGAACCATATCTGTAATCGCTACCGCGCGAAAGCCACCGATAATGACATAAATTAATACGGAAACCCCAAAAATGATTAACGCGGTCGTATACGAAAGGCCCGTAATCGATTCAACTAACCTAGCACCACCAATCCACTGAGCCGCCATCGCCGAAAATAAAAAGACAATAATACTAACAGCCGCTAATACAACGACGAGTTGGCTTTTATAGCGAGCATAGAGAAAATCGACCAGTGTAACTGCCTGATATTGTCGGGCCATAATCGCAAACTTCTTCCCTAAAATCATCAGCACAAAATAACCAGTAGCTACTTGACTCATCGCAAGAAGCACCCAAGCTAACCCGTAGTTATAAGCCGCTCCTGGACCGCTTAAAAAACTGGAGGCACTTCCATACGTCGCCGCCATCGTCATTGCCAAAATAAACCCACCAAGCTCTCTGCTTCCTAGAAAATATTCCTGAACAAACGAAGATGAGCTTTGTACATATTTAGATGCATAAACACCGATGAAGAAAATAATAATTAAAAATAGTAATAAAGGTAAAATGACCGCCATGTTCACAGTCGATCACCATCCTCATCGAAAGGTACTTCTTTAAAGAATACCTTTACAACAATTGTGACAAGCACCACCATTAGCACAAGTCCGACGACACAGCTATAAAAAAACCAAGCTGGTAATCCTAATACATATGTATACTCCTCAACTGGTGCTGCCCCAAGCCCGAACGCAAAGCCATACCACCAAATGAAGTTAATGACCACTAAAATAATACCAATCCAAGCCTCTTTTTTAGCGATCACAAAACGTGGATCTTGTCTATTCTTCAATCCGTTTTCCCCCTTTTTCTCTCTAAAACAGTATGGATGACAACCCTTTGTTTACCTTACGATAAGGATTTGTAGGATGCAATACAGTTTTTTTAAAACGGAAAAAAATTCATCTCCATCGCTCGACAAATTCTGTAAGTAATGGATTTAATTCCGTCGAAAATTTCGATGGTAGCTGGTGAGTGGCTTGTTTAATTAATACGACCCGGCTGTTTGGCATCGTTCGGTAATAGTGACTGTACTTATTGACGACCGGTGATTTTCCTCCATATAGCGATAATACAGGCAACTGCCAAGAGGACAATTGACCCGTAAAGTCACTATGTAAAGACAATTGATAAAATCGTTTCCATATATGGCGATCCGCTTTCATCATCGATTGATACATTATCTTCTTCTCTTCTTGCCTCTCAAAATGGCTACTTGAAATCATTTTTGCGAGTACTGAAGGAGCCTTTTCCGTCAACTGAATACCTGTTTGATGTTGAACTTTAAATAAAAGAGCATCCACTTTTGGGTAACTACTAGCAAGGATCACTCCCTTCAATTTATCCGGATAAGCAAGGGCATACTGTTGAACGATCGTGCCTCCTGCTGAATAACCAAACAAAAAGATTTTCTTTTCTTTCACCGCAGATTGAACGGCTGAAATATCTTCTAAAAAGCTATTCATATCGCCTAATAAAGAGGATTCACTATTGCCGTGCCCATTTAAATCGATCAAAATGAGCTTCATTTGCCTCTTTAAAGGATACTGTTTACAAAAAACAAACTGACTCATACCTGGTGGGTGAACGAAAAGAACAGCAGGTCCCTCTCCTGCTGTCTCATAGTAAATTCGGCGGCTTTCGCTTTCAGCATAAGGCACACAACACACACCCTTTCCTTTTCCCTTAGTATGAACGTTGCTTGCTAGACTATGCAAAAAAGGAAAAGCCCTGTGGACTTTTCCTTTTTACACGTATTGAACGCCATGCTTTTCGATTTGTAATTGTTGAATATCGCAATGTTGAAACGCTTGACCGAAGATGCCAGCGATCTGTTCCCCTTTGCCGACTGGCGCAAAAGTTAAAATCGTCGGGCCTGCTCCACTAATCACCGTAGCATAAGCCCCAGCCTCTCCCGCTAATTTTCTAGCATCTGGAAACTCTTTAATGAGGACTGTCCGATAAGGCTCGTGAAAAAGATCTTTTTCCATCATCTGACCAGCTAATGGGTAGTTTTTAACGAATAAGGCCGCCAGCAATACATTAGCGACTGCACTTGCCTCCACAGCTTGCGTTCTTGTAAAGGAATCTGGAAGCACACGACGAGCATCCTCTGTTTTTAATTCATACGGAGGGATAATCACGACAAGATCCATTTCTGGTGCAGGAAGATGAACGATCTCTGCTTCCTCGTTAAAAGATACACCTGCCACCATGCCACCAAATATAGAGGCACCGATATTATCTGGATGCCCTTCAAATCGATTGCCGATTTTTAATTTCTCTTCTTTTGATAGCTGCAAGTTCGCGTAACGATCAGCAATTTCAATCCCAGCTGCGATCGCTGCGGCACTACTTCCTAACCCGCGAGCGAGCGGGATTTCACTTTCCATTACAATATGTAGCGGCGGTAAAGTAGCTCCATATGTATCAGCCGTTTGTTTTGCCACTTGATACACTAAATGGCTTTCGTCGTTTGGAAGGCCCGCTAATATGTCGGAGCGATGTTCAAACGACCATGTCTCTGATGGGGTGATATGAAGGGTTAAATAAAGATTGAAAGCAAGGCCGAGGGAATCAAACCCCGGCCCTAAGTTAGCCGTGCTAGCCGGCACCTTCATCGTTACAGGTGCTACACTCATGCACGAACCACTCCTTCAATATAATCAAACACAGCTTTTTCATCGTTTGGAAGGACAACTGGTTTTTTCGTAATGCGCTCAATCGCTGTTTGTGGGTCCTTTAAGCCGTTTCCAGTCAACACTGCCGCAATTGTTGCACCAGCTGGTATTTCACCAGATTTACGATGCTTAATGATGCCTGCAATCGATGCACAAGAAGCAGGCTCTGCGAAGATTCCTTCTTCTTTTGTGATCATTTCAAATGCTTCTAAAATTTCCGCATCCGTCACTAAATCGATTTTTCCGCCAGATTCATCGCGCGCTGCCACCGCTTTATCCCAGCTTGCAGGATTTCCGATACGAATCGCTGTTGCAATTGTTTCTGGTTGCTCGATGACCATGTCTTTCACGATCGCCGCTGCTCCTTCTGCTTCAAACCCGTGCATTTTCGGAAGACCTGTGCCAAATTTTTCGTGATATTCTTTAAAACCTTTCCAGTAAGCCGTAATGTTTCCTGCATTTCCAACTGGGATCGCTAAAATATCAGGTGCTTTTCCTAATTGGTCGCAAATTTCAAACGCCGCTGTTTTTTGTCCTTCAATACGATAAGGATTCACAGAGTTTACTAGTGTAATCGGCGAGTTTTCGCTAATTTGACGCACCATTTTTAATGCTTCATCAAAGTTGCCTTCAATTGAAACAATCTCCGCTCCATACATCATCGCTTGAGCGAGTTTACCCATCGCAATTTTCCCTTCAGGAATGACGATGATCGCACGCATACCAGCACGAGCCGCATAAGCGGCTGCCGCAGCCGATGTATTTCCTGTTGAGGCACAAATGACTGTATTGCTACCTTCTTCTTTCGCTTTCGCAACTGCCATGACCATCCCGCGGTCTTTAAAAGATCCTGTTGGATTCGTACCTTCTGTTTTCACATAAATGTTGACATCTAATTTTTTTGAAATATTCACTAGCGGAATTAATGGTGTATTTCCTTCCATTAAAGATAACGCTGGTGTGTTTTCTGTTACAGGTAAAAATTCTTTATATTTTTTAATTAAGCCTTCCCACATCATTTTGCACCGTTCCCTTCGACTCTGTAAAAGCTCTCAAGTGATTGTACTACACCTAAATCATTCATTTGCTCTAATACATTTTGATAGTTTTCCATAGAAGCTTTGTGTGTAACAATCACAATTTCTGCCAAACCTTCTTCCTCAAGCGGTAATTGAAGAATTTTCTCAAAACTGATGGAGTTAGAAGAGAATAGCTTCGTTAATTCTGAAAAAGCACCGACTTCATCGCGTACATGTAAACGAATGAAATACTTGGCAAAGCGTTCATTCGATGTTTTCAGTTGTTTTTCAAATTGTGGTGCCAACGCACTATGTCCATTCACACCAAGACGCATGTTTTTCACAACAGCCACAACGTCACTTACAATAGAAGTCGCTGTCGGAAGGCTTCCGGCACCCGGTCCGTAAAACATCGTTTCACCAACAGCTTCTCCATATACATACACCGCATTATACTCATCATTAACGGAAGCAAGCGGGTGATCATTTGATAAAAATGTTGGCTGTACACTAACTTCTGCGCGAGATTGGTCTTGATCAGCGTAACCAATTAGCTTCATTGTATAACCAAGTGTGTTTCCATATTTTAAATCTTCCTTGGACACACTAGAAATACCGCTCACTGATACATCATCAAGCTCAATATTCATCGAGAAAGCTAAGCGAGCTAAAATCGCCATTTTACGTGCAGCATCTAGCCCTTCCACATCAGATGTCGGATCCGCTTCGGCAAACCCTAAATCTTGAGCATCTTTTAACGCTGTCTCGTACGCTAACCCATCTTTCGTCATTTTCGTTAAAATATAGTTTGTCGTCCCGTTGACGATTCCCATAATTTTTTGGATCTTATCTGATGCCAAACCATCAGCTAACCCTTTAATAATCGGAACGCCACCAGCAACACTCGCTTCATAAAATAAGTCGCAACCATTTTCAGCAGCTACTTTTTGCAATTCAGAACCGTAAAGAGCAATTAAATCTTTGTTTGCCGTTACAACTTGCTTCTTCGCATTTAACGCATCAATGATATATTGGCGAGTTTCTTCCACTCCACCCATTACTTCTACGATCACATCGATGTCTGAATCATTGATTACTTCATATGGATCAGTTGTGAGGAGAGTTCGATCTAATTCTACATCACGAGATTTCTCGATGTTTTTGACTAATACTTTTTTAATGGATACAGGGCATCCTACTTGGTGAACAAGTTGCTCTTGATGATGTTGAATCATCTTCACTACCCCTGTTCCAACTGTACCTAATCCTAATAAGCCTACCTTTACGTTGTCTTTCACTATTCCTCACCTCTGTGTATTTTTAAAGTGTACATTTGTTTTTGTATAGTAGACATTATATATGGATTACCTACCTTTGACAACCTATTATTTCAGTAAAATATAATATTTTGCTTTTTTCTAAATTTTATAGAAAGAACATTGGAGATTCAAGTTATTTCTAGCTAGTTCTATCACGTTTTTCACATGATATTGATGATTCTCTTATTTCCTCAAAATGGATTTAATAAAATAGAGGCGCACGGACAATATAAAAGCGTACGACGACTACTTTCACAAAGGGGAAATGACAAATGCCACAACAGCAAGCACAAATCGATATTAATCAACTGAAGCAAGCGAAAGCGAATGTCACACTAACACAAGAATTACTGACACAAGCAATTGAAAAATCCTCCTCTGACGAAATATTAGCTCAAGAAGCGCTAAAACAAGCCGCTACTGAAATTGCTCAAGCTCAAACGGCCGTCAGCCAAGTGCAAAGTGCCATGCTAACTCAGTCAAAATCAAAATCTTAATACTTCCGTCCGGCGCCTTTTTCTAAAAAGGCGCCGGACGATGTTTTTTCCTCTTTCAACCTTCTAACTATTATAATCTCCTGATCAAATTGTTAGTAATGAATAAACTAACAACGAACCCACATTCACAATCAAATGAAACATGGAATAAGAAATTGAGTACAAAACATATATAATTGTGTATTATTACTAAAAAACACCTTTATTTTTGTATAAATCTCCATAGAATCGAGGAAAATACAGACTTATAATTTAAAAAATTCTTAAAATTTAAACATCACAGGAGGTTATGCAATGAATGTTCTAGAAAAAGATAGGCAAGAGGTTACGTTAGTAGAAGGAAAGAAAAAGTTATCTGATAGGTTCTTAGATATCATTGAACGATCAGGCAATAAACTTCCTGATCCGGTTACATTGTTTGTTATCATGTCTTTCATCATTTTATTTGCTTCTTATTTTTTATCGAAATTAGGTGTTTCTGCTGTTACACCTGGTAGTGGTGAAGTGATTGAGGTGGTGAATTTATTAAATCGCGAAGGGCTTATTCAAATACTAACTAACATGGTTGGAAACTTCACATCTTTCCCACCTTTAGGTTTAGTAATTGTCATTATGCTTGGGGTAGGGCTCGCTGAATCAACTGGACTTATTTCGGCCTTAATGAAAAGGACCGTACTAAGTGCTCCTCCTTCTCTTATTTTACCTGTCATTGTATTTACAGGGATGATCGGTAATATTGCTGTAGATGCTGCATTCATCGTTCTTCCTCCGATCGCTGCCTTGATCTTTATGAGCGTTGGCAGAAACCCGATCGTTGGACTAGTTGTAACATACGCTTCTGTAGCTGGTGGATATAGCGCTAACTTGTTAATCAACTCCCTTGACGTTTTACTAGCAGGATTGACCGAACAAGCAGCCAAAATGGTTGACCCTAATTATATAGGCAATGCTACGATGAACTATTATTTCTTAATTGCCTCTAGTTTCTTCTTAGTCATTATAGCTACATGGGTAACTGTTAAATTCGTAGAACCTCGGTTTGGAAAATTTACAGGAACTGTAGAAAAGCTTGAAGAAATTACTTCGGTAGAAAAACGCGGTTTAAGGTTTGCAGGAATTTCGTTTATTGTATATATCAGCCTTATATTAGCTTTAGTTGTTCCAGAAAACGGATGGCTTCGTGACGCTGAAACGGGCTCACTGCTAAATTCACCGTTTATGTCATCACTTGTGCCAATTATGTTGTTCTTCTTCTTTATTCCAGCATTAGCTTATGGCATTGGGGCAAAGACGTTAAAAGGTGATAAAGATGTCGCTGAAAAAATGTTTAAATCAATTGCTGATTTAGCTCCTTTTATCGTACTAGCCTTTGTCGCGGCTCAAATGATTGCTTTCTTTAGTTGGAGTAACTTGGGGCCAATCATTGCTATTAAAGGCGCAGAGCTTCTACAAGCGATGAATTTTACAGGTTTACCTATGATCATCGGTTTCATTATTATTTGCGCATTTATTAATCTACTTATTGCTAGCGCTTCTGCTAAATGGGCTTTATTAGGACCTATTTTCGTGCCGATGTTTATGTATTTAGGTTATAGCCCGGCATTTACCCAAATGGCTTACCGAATTGGTGATTCTGTCACCAACCCGATTACTCCTATGCTAGCTTATTTTGCTATTTTACTAGCATTTGCACGAAAGTTCGATAAATCGATCGGCATGGGAACGTTAATCTCCGCCTTATTACCGTACTCTTTTTTCTTTGCCATTGGCTGGATCATCATGTTTGCCGCTTGGTACTTGTTAGGGTTACCGGTAGGACCAGGAGACCCAATTTTCTTAAAGTAAAAATGATAGATAAATGAAAGAGGGATTATAATGGAAAAATTAACTTTATTATTAGAACAACAATATGATGAAATGGTCTCGATTCGCCGTTATTTGCACGAAAATCCAGAACTATCTTTTCAGGAAGTGAAAACACCTGCTTACATCGCTGAGTATCATCGTCAGTTAGGTCATGAAGTGAGAACAGAAGTAGGCGGCCGTGGAGTCGTTGCGACCCTTCGTGGAGGAAAACCGGGGAAAACAGTTGCTTTACGAGCGGATTTTGATGCCCTTGCTATTCAAGAAGCGAATGATCTTCCTTACAAATCTAAAGTGGATGGTGTCATGCATGCGTGTGGTCACGACGGTCACACCGCTACTTTATTAGTACTAGCCAAGGTACTTAACCAATTGAAAGACGAGCTTGAAGGCACAATTGTGTTCATTCATCAACATGCAGAAGAAGTTGCCCCAGGTGGAGCGATTTCCATGATCGAGGACGGCTGTTTAGAGGGCGTCGATGTGATCTTCGGCACCCATTTATGGGCAACGGAGCCAACAGGAAATATCATGGTCAAAAGTGGACCGATTATGGCTGCCGCAGATGGATTTGAAGTAACAATCCAAGGAAAAGGTGGTCATGGATCAGAGCCACATTTAACAAAGGATGCTGTCGTTATCGGTTCTCAGTTTGTCACGAATGCTCAACAGATTGTGTCACGACGGGTCAATCCTCTACATCCAGCGGTCGTATCCATTGGACACTTCGAGGCATTAAATCCTTTTAATGTGATTGCAGATACAGCTTATTTAAAAGGAACCGTTCGCACATTTGACGAGGAAGCAAGAAGCCTTATTGAACAAGAACTTGAAAAAGTGTTACAGGCTGCTTGTTTGGCAACGGATGCTACTTTCGACTTCCATTATAAACGCGGGTATCCTGCTGTCGTGAATCATCAAGAAGAGACGGACTTTTTAATGGAAATAGCCAAAGATGTCGTTGAAATAAAAGAAGTTCGCGTATGTGATCCTTTAATGGGAGGAGAAGATTTTGCTTATTACTTACAGCACGTAAAAGGAACGTTTTTCTTTACAGGTGCTTGTGATCCACAATGGCAAGAAATCTACCCTCATCATCACCCGAAATTTAATATTGATGAGCGAGCGATGCTAATTGCAGCTAAAACATTAGGTTTAGCCACCGTTCAATATTTAACAACATAATGATTGAAGCGACCAATCCTAATTAGGATTGGTCGCTTTTCAATTACGAATTGTCGATCATGTTTTTCCATTCAAGTAGAAAGAGTGCAGCTTGGATGTTAGTTAAGTCATTTAAGTTATCAAAACTACAATTTAATTTATTTTGTAATTGTTGCAAACGATAGTACACCGTATTTTGATGCAAATGTAAACGCTCGGCAGTGAGAGCAACATTTTTATGACTCTCGAAGTAACTACGCAAAGTATTCAATAACTCATTTTGTACTTCATGCTCTGAATCCGGCAAGACTGGACCTAGAATATCTTCTATAAAATAGTCTCTGCTCTCTTCATTTAAAGTCATTAAATAACGCTTAAAGCCTAACTCCTTAAAAGTTCTTATTTGTGCTTGCTCCCTCTTGTAACCTTCTTCCATAACTAATAATTCAACATCTTTATGAGAAATAGATACATGTTGCAACGTGCGAACGGATCGCCCAATAAATAATTTAGAATTCGGATAAACAAGGAGCAATCGATCAGCTAACAAAGTAATTTGATCAAGGCGATCTACTCCTTCTTCATTTTTTGCCCCAAGAAGAACAAATATCGCTTGATCATGAGGAAAAGTAACAACATAATAACCTTTAGAAAAAAGCTCTGTCATTACTTGTTCAAAAGCGGCTATATGATGAACGGCTTCAATCCCAATATTTTTGTTTTTAACAGCTAAAAAACGATATGAATGCGCTTTTAAAATACCAAATTTCCTCAAAGAGAATTGGACATCTGATGTTAAATTTTGTTGGAGCAACTCAACTAGTAATTTCCCTTTCTCCTCCTTCTCATATTTAAAATGTTCTTGAAACTTCATTTGCTCAATAGCAATAATAGAAGCGGCATGCTTAATTGTAAGTTCCTTTACTATATCTAAAGATGAGGTATGACCCTCGATCACTAAGTATCCAATCGGACCAAACGAAGATTGAATCGATAAGGCATAGCCTCTTTTTTGCTCATCGCTGACAATAGGGAAAAGGTGTTGGGAAGTATTGAGCACCTCACTATGATGACGAAGCCACTCTTGAAAGAAAGGAACATCCTCATTCGAACGAGAGTAAGCTAGTTCTATTCGGAACAATGGATCAAAGTAGTAAATACGACTTTGTACAATTTTAGCTAATCGCTCGACTAGAGATTTTAATCCATTGCCTTTCAGAGCCGCTTCATTTAATTGATTGTGAAGGGTCAAAGTCGTTTCTAACTGCTTTGTTCGAAGCTGTTTTTCATAAAACGTTCGAGCATTCACTATCGAAATGGCAATTTGACTGCCAATCGCTTCAAGGAAGCTCAAATCATCTTGAGAGAAGAAGCCATTATTATGAAAATTATCAATCGTTAACACACCAATTTTTTTCTGTTGATGAATCAGCGGAACAGAGACACAGCTTTTAGGGATAAATGCATGAACAGTTGACTTTAAATAGTACTGAAAAGTTTTGTTTCGCATATTTGACATCGCCGCTTGAATGTTGCTTTCCCCATTAATTAATAAGCTCTTTCCTGTCGCAAATACCGTTCCACTAATGCCCTCACCCGAAAGCAACTTATTATTTAAATACATTTCCTCTTTAAAATTAACAGCGGCTTCAATGTTTAACAATTGTTCTTCTTCATCCCATAAAAGCAAAAAACCTGCATCTGCTTTGTCGATCGCTTCAATGACCTCTTCAATAATTTCTTGGATTAATTGTGTTAAACTGCGATTGTTCGTGATATTTTTAGATACTTGGATGAATGTATGCAGCTGACGTTCTAAATTGTTACTATTTTTCATTTTTCAAGCCTTTCCAAGTTAGTTTACTATTATTATATCTTTACGCAAAAAAAACAGAAAGACCAATATCGTCTTTCTGCTACTAATTTCCACCACTTTATTTCCCTACTTGGTAAAGAGCCTTTACATCATAGCCTTTCGCCGCGTAGTAATCTAATACACCATCGTACATCGCTTTCGCCATAACGTTTTGCCAGTGAGCAGACTTTAACATATCATTTTCTTTCTTATTTGTGATAAAGCCTAATTCAACTAAAGTAGCTGGCATTTTATTGTTGGTTAAGACACCTAAATTTCTTCCTAGTTGTTCGGTACTCTTAATGTCACGATCTCTTGTTTTCAATGCCGCAATTAAACGGTTTTGAATTTTCGATGCTAACAGCTTACTATCAGCCACATAAGGGTTCCCTTTCGCCGCATGATAAATCGTTTCTGTTCCATTCGCCGAAGAACTAGATGCAGCGTTCGCATGAATACTCACAAATGTATTCCCTTTATTATTAATCGCATACGATACGCGATCATTAATTTTAATGTAACGATCATCTGAGCGAGTCATTTTCACTTTAAATGGTGTTTGTTTGAATAATTGATTCAATTTCAAGCTAGTTGATAATACAACATCTTTCTCTCTTAATCCAAAACCAATCGCTCCTGGATCATGGCCACCGTGACCAGGATCAAGAATAATCGTTTGATTTTTTAAGCGCGAATCAACATCCCCTTGATCTGGCTGTTCTGTGTCTGGGTTATTACTTCCATCTGCTGAGCCGTCTTTTAAATAACTCGTGCTTACAAATCCGACAGTATCATCAGATTTGATGTACGTCCAGCCACCCACTTCATGGGCAGCAAGCACTTTGTCATTAGCTTGAATTTTCCCTTTAACCGAATAAGCCGTTGACGGGCCGGAGCGAACGTTTAAGTCATTCGCTTTAGACCAACGCGTGTCATTGAATTGTACAGACGTGTGCAAACGAAATTCTGGTTGAATGGCACGAGCAAGGAACACAGCGAAATCCGCGCGACTAAGAGTCACATTGGAACCAAACGTACCATCCGCCATTCCATTGGCGATCCCACGAGACATTAACGCTTGTTCTGCTCCTCGTAAGGAACCATCAAATGAATAACCAAATGCCTTCGTAATCATCAAAGCCATTTCACCGCGAGTAACAGATTTATTCGGTAAAAACGATCCGTTGCCATTCCCTGAGATAATCCCTTTGTCTACAACAGATTGGATATACCCAGAAGCAAAGCTACTAGCATGTACGTCTTTAAAGTCTGTTGACCGTTTTTCTCCATTTAGCTGTAGCGCTCGTCCGATAAAGACAGCAGCCTCCACCCGGTTCACGGTTTTGTTGGTACCGAACTCGGTTGGTGAAGAACCTTTAGCGATTCCCCCTTCAGCTAAAAAGTTAACTTCCTTTAAGGCTCGGCTTGGCACATCAGTAAAACCTGCCGCTTGAGCAGACGCATTTACTCCAAACAAAGAAATAATTAAAGAAAATGCTAAAGCGACAATAAATGAACTTCTTTTCACTACTTTTCCTCCATTCTCAATAAATAACGAGCTTTCTAGACTTATACATTCATTATTTTACATCTATTTTTTTACTTTGCTAGGATTTCGCATATTTTGTAATATTTTTGTTATATTTGTTATTTGATGAAATATACAATGGTGCATGAGTTTCTTCTTGTTGGTCATAATAAAAAGTGTTCATACAAAAGGAGGAGGAAACATGAATTCACAGCGAGCCAAAGAAATTACTGCTTCACCAGAAATGATTCACGTCACATACAACGGTGTACCAATCTACATTCAAAATGTAGATGCCAAAAATGAAACCGCAAGAATTTATCCACTCGATCATCCGGATAAAGAGCAAACCGTTCCTCTGCAAAGCTTATTGGAGCAATAGCATACAAAAAAGACCTAAGTGTATAAAAAACAACAACTTAGGTCTTTTTTTATATTATTTCTCTCGGATTAGCTTTCGTTCTAATAGCTCGACAAGCTGGTACATAATGGTCGCTAAGGCGGCAATAATGACAAGGCTGAGAAGAACAAGTGTAAAATTAAAGACTTGGAAGCCGTAAATGATCATATAGCCAAGTCCTTGTTTTGAAACGAGGAATTCTCCGACAATCACCCCTACCCACGCAAGCCCGACATTGACTTTTAACGTCGAAATAATGGTCGGAAAGCTCGCCGGCAACACCGCTTCTTTAAAGCAATGAAATTTTGATCCCCCAAATGTTTGAATGACTTTCACATAGTTAGGCTCGACATTTTTAAAGGCCGAATAAATGACAATTGTTGTAATGATGACGGTGATTAAAACGCCCATCCCCAAAATCGATTTAAAGTTCGGTCCAAGGGTGACAATTAAGATCGGACCAAGAGCGATTTTGGGCATCGCATTTAAAATAACTAAGTATGGATCTAACACTCTAGAAAGAAAAGAATTCCACCATAATAAAGCTGCTAGCAATGTACCAAATAAGGTGCCTAGTAAAAAGCCACAGATCGTTTCAAAGAGCGTGATGCCCACATGAGAAAACAGACTGCCATCCCCCACTTTTTCAATAAATAAAGCAGTTATTTGTTTAGGCGAACTGAACAATAACGGATTGATCCATTCCTGTCTAGAGGAGATTTCCCAAAGAGCGAGAAACACCACAAACATCAATATCTGGACCGTTCTTACTCGTCGTTTTTCTACTTTGATTTGTTGAAGAAATTCTTCATGTGACTTATTTACTTTCCTTTTGTTCAATGCGCTCCAACTCCTCCCATATTTGTTGGAACAACACCGAGTACTCTGGATGTTGTCTGGCGGCAAACGGGTGAAGATTTCTCAATGCTTCAGGCACGAGAAAGATCCGTTCAATACGCCCCGGATTTCTAGAAAAAAGAATAATTTTTTCACTCATCGCGATCGCTTCACCAATATCATGCGTTACGAGAATAGCTGTTTTGTTTCGTTCAAGCAGTATTTTAGACACAAGATTTTCAAGTTTCAGCTTCGTCTTATAATCTAGTGCGGAAAATGGTTCATCTAACAATAAGATTTTCGGGTCGGTAGCGAGTGTGCGAACAAATGCCACACGCTGCCGCATGCCTCCTGACAGCTGACTTGGATATTGATTGATCACATGATCTAATCCTACTTCTTTCAATAGCGCTAGCGTATATGCCTTATACTCCTCTTCCTTCATGCCTCTTAATTTTAATCCAAGAAAGATGTTTTCCTTCACCGTTTTCCATGGAAACAAATAGTCTTGCTGTAGCATATAACCGACTTTCGGATGAGGTCCCTCAATCAGCTCTCCATTTAAAACGACGGTGCCTTTTGTCGGAGGTAACAGCCCGGAAATGATCGATAACATCGTCGTCTTTCCGCAGCCACTGGGACCAAGAAAAGAAATGAACTCTCCTTCTTCTACAGTTAAATGAATATTTTGTAATGCCTTTGTCGCCGATTGCTTCGAAAAGTACGTTTGACTGACAGACTGCAACTTTAAAAGGACCACACCAAACCCCTCCCTTATTTATTCAATATATTGTAAAAAGAAAAAAAGGTGAATTTGGTGGACAAAACAATTTATGATTCTTCCTTTCATATATATAGAAAGATAAAAATCCGTTCTTCAAGGAGGGAATGAGGATGAAGAAGGTATCCTTTTTATTGATCGCTTTAGTCGTAGCGGCTGTAGGCTTTTTCATTGGGTGCTCCCCTGCAAAAGAGTCTGAAAAAATGGAAACCGTTCGCGTTGCGGAAGTCACCCGATCGATTTTTTATGCCCCACAATATGTAGCGATTGAAAAAGGCTTTTTTGAAGAAGAAGGAATTACGGTCGATTTAAAAACAACTTGGGGCGGCGACAAAACGATGACGAATTTATTATCCAATAGTGCTGATATCGCTCTCGTTGGTAGTGAAACATCGATTTATGTAGAAGCCCAAGGAGCGAAAGATCGCGTCATTAACTTTGCTCAACTCACACAAACCGATGGAACCTTTCTCGTCGCAAGAAAGAAACCTGAGTTTTTTGCGTGGGAACAATTAAAAGGAAGTACTTTTTTAGGGCAAAGAAAAGGTGGCATGCCGCAAATGGCGGGAGAATTCACATTAAAGAAACACGGGATTAATCCACACAAAGATTTAAATCTCATTCAAAATATTGATTTCGCCAACCTTCCAAGTGCTTTTGCTTCTGGTTCAGGGGATTACGTCCAGTTATTCGAACCACAAGCGAGCCTCTTTGAAAAAGAAGGGATTGGGCATATCGTCGCTTCTTTTGGAAAGGAGTCAGGAAAACTTCCATATACGACCTTCATGGCAAAAGAAAGCTATATTAAAAACAATAGTGAAACACTCGAACACTTTACAAAAGCCATCTACAAAGGACAACTGTTTGTCGATACGCATTCAGCGGAAGAAATAGCGAAAATTATTGCTCCTTATTTTGATGATACGCCTGAAGAGCTGATCGCTACCGTCGTCGATCGTTATAAATCACAAAATAGCTTTGCGACAAACCCTTTATTAGATGAAGAAGAATGGGAGAACTTGCAAGCGGTGATGAAAAGTGCTGGTGAACTTCCACAAACAGTCGATTATTCGATATTAGTCAATACCGACCTAGCAACGAAAGCGATGAAGTAACGAGTAAAAGGCTTTCCATTGGCAGACTATCGCCCTTCGGAAAGCCTTTTATCATTATTTTGGTTGAAACGGACATTTTCCGGTAATCGGGACGATGTCATCTCCAATAAAATATTGCTTCCACTCCCGATGATTAAGGTCACCGTAATGACTAATGTTTGGATGTTTCGGGAGTTGATCCCATTTTTCTACGCGGGCTCGTACTTTTTCTCTCGATAATTGCCCATTCATTGACGTTCCTTCTAGACCGTCAAAGATTCGTCTTGGCTGAAACCCCAGCACAAGGCTGTTGCCTAAATCTCTCGTTTTTCTTTGCTTATAAGCGGGAGCATTGCCGAAGACGAAGAATGGCTCTCCAGCAAAAGAAAAGGCCCATAACGGATGATCAGGATCTTTTGGATAATTGGCTGGCCACGGCTTTGGATCGACTTCATGTAAATACTGCAACAACGCCCAAAAGTAATGGCGGTAATACGTGAGCGTTCTCTCTTCTTCTTCGGGTTCAACAAATAAGAAAAAGCCATGGCGAACAAGCGGCTTGTCAGGATCAAATAACTCAATAAATGACTCTAACGCTTGTGGCAGTCTCGACCAATCATCATGCGTAATATAGGAGTAGCGTAACTCCCCTTTTTTCTCCGCTGTTAAGCCAAATGTACAAGGGAAAGTGCGATCCGTTACCACTTGGTGAAAATGTTGATATTCATTTACAACCCATTGTGGTACGAATTTCTCATTATTCATATCTCCCTGAGTTAATAAACTGTGCGTAGAAACACGCATGTCTCTCACCTCCAACAAATGAGATCAAGTGCTGCTCTATCATATCTATTAATGAAAGTTGAGAAACATGCGGGATAAAATTTTTATGGATTAACATGTAGCTAAAAAGACGTTTCAGCCTGGTCGCGAAACGTCTTTCTTCGATTATTGCACTTCATATTTGGTCCAATCAGACCCTTTAATCTGATTCGATACATCGATAATTTTATTTTTGACTCTTACCGCTTCGTCTCCAGTTAATAATTTAGGCTGATAATTATTTCTCTCAGAAACAGAAGAAATCGAAAATGGCACCACTTTAATTTCCTTTTTATCAGTTAATTGACCGTCTGTTAAATGGAATGTTTGTTGGAATACATAGGTGTCCTTATCACTTGGATTTCTATTTCCACCAAACATAAAGTTACCGAGGCTGTAGACGATAAACTTGCCATTGTACTCTTCAATCCCTTGAACTACATGTGGATGGTGGCCAAGGACTAAATCAGCTCCACTATCGATCGTAAAACGCGCCAACGTTTGCTGTGATGAAGTTGGGACATATTGGCGTTCAATTCCCCAGTGGAAATGAACGATAACTATTTCCGCTCCTTGATTCTTCACCTCTTCAATCCCAGCCTTCACTTTCGATCGCGTTTCTTCGGTGTCATCCCAGCCTTCATAGCCGATCACACCGACTTTCACATCTTTAATCGTTGTCACATATGTATGTTCATAGCCAAAATAACCAATCTTATTCTTTTTTAAGGTAGCGATCGTATCATCATATCCCTTTTGCAAGTAATCAAATGTATGGTTATTCGCTAAATTGACTGATTCAATTCCTGCGTATTGTAGAATTTGGGCGTACGAAGGATCTCCCTTAAATCGAAACTTCTTCACCGCTTTTTCAGTCGCATTTGTCAAAGTTGTCTCTAAATTGACGGTAGATAAATCATCTTGTTTAAACACATCGCCAAGCTCAGCAGCAAAATAAGGCAGTCCATTTTTCTGTGCTTCATCAGGAAATGACCCTGCATATGTAAAACTCTCATCCGTTCCTAACGTGAAATCCCCTGCGGCACTAATTTTGATCGTTGTTTGTACAGGCTCTTTTTTAGGAGCATCTACCTTTTGAGTTTTTTCTTTATTTTCTGTTTCTTTTGTGTATGTTTTATCTGGTTTGATCGTCAAATTATAAAAAACAAACCCTACAATCAAGACACACCAAACAATGAGTACATTCCGAATAGGCTTTTTCAATCGTCTACGCTTCTTTCTTTCTAGTCGACTAGGCACTTCCCACGCCTCCCCTCACCTGTTTATTACAAATATCACCATTATATTACTATGAAGTTACTTTACAGTCAATCTACCAAAAAAGAAAAACTGCCTCTATATGAGACAGTCTCTTTACTCTTTGCTTCTTTTCCACCTTCGAACACTTCTTGACGACCTGAACTTCATCGCCGCCTCTTTTCCAACGAGCAACAGCCCTAGCCAAAAAACGATTTCCGCACAGATGAGTGATCCGGTAATCAACGCGGCTTTCATTGTCGTTGTGACAGATAGGAAGGGAATAATAAATGGAAAAATCCAAAAAACAGCAGAACCCATAATTAGACCCATCCCTATTTTATAAAGAAGTGGATGTGTTTGTTTCTTCGGTTCGCTCATAGAAACCTCCAACGTTTCTGTTTTCACTTTATCGTTTAGTATACACATCTTTGTATCCTGTCGCAGTAATATTTTTCATGTCAACGTTTGGGCTAGCTAAGTGACAACCGCACACTCCGTTAACATGGAGTGCGATGACATGATGAATAAGGATACGTTGAATGTCAGGTCCGACAGTTAAAGCATTAGCAGCTGAATTCTTCATATATATACGACGAATTTGCACATCATCCGCTCGTTGCTCTCCACCAAAAATTTTAATATCACTGCCTGCCGTTTGAAAACCTTGAATGTTCACATGATTTAACAACACGTTTCGCGAACGATATTGCACAGCAATCACAGGTTGATTTTGATAATCATACTCCGGATCGCCAATAACGCGAAACTGGTTAATGACCACATTTTTATAGGCAGAGACGACTAATGCTCGCGGGTGAGAGTCGCGATATAAGTCCGTTCGAACAGGAGCAATTGCCACGATTCGTGAAGCCGTAATATTATAGGCTGTTTTTGATTCAGGGTCCTGTTTCTGATGATGACCAATGTGACGAAAATTGAAGGAGCGATTATCATTCATCGATAAATGACCGACAATATGCACATTTGTCGCCGCTGAAGAGTTATGATGCGCTTTCACTTCCACTCCGCCGAAACAACGTGCCGTTGAATTGTTAACGAGCAACACATTTTGCGACCCGTCATCTACTTCAATGCCATTTGAGTTAGAGTAGCCTTGTTTATGGGCTTTTCCACTAGGATCACACATATGAGAATTGGAGATCCATATGTAATCACTATGATGAGTCGTAATGCCGTCATCCCCGAATCCATAGCCATTTAAGCCATCGAGCCAAATATACTTGCTACCCCCGCGTGCCCGGTAGCCATCACCAGAATAATTGTACAGTGTCGATGATACATCAAAGCAGTGAAGCCCAGGGTTGATCGCTTCTACGTTTTTGACCCAGCCATAAGTAACATTCGCATACGTTAAACAGCTCGCACGATTGCCGCCTACGCTCGTTTTTTCGACTTCCCCAAGCCGCTCCACATGCCAATCAAGACTCATCTCTTCTACAAACAAATGGTGATTCCCTTTCTTATGATCGCTATTCGTCACTACCCAGCTGCTTTTAGATGCGCCTGGATGCAGCTTCAATATCGTTTTCCCCTTACCTTCACCAACGAGCCAAGTCCAGGACGGCAGTTGAAGACCTTTGACAATATACGTTCCTGCTGGGATGATCACTTTCACCTTCCCGTTTCCGATCGCTCGTTGAAATGCTTTCGTGCAGTCCGTTTTCCCATCTCCTACAGCACCAAATTCGGTCACCTGTACTTGGCGAACGTTCTTTTGAAGCTGACGAAATTGTTGCTCCAATCGGCCCTTCCAATCCGGGGATACCATTCCTTGCTCATCTACTGTAATGCCTACATCTCTCGGTGGCTTTCCTTGTTTCTTCGGCATAAATATTCCAATCAAAAAAGATTTCATTTGCTCTAATAAATAAGCGAATGACCAAGGATGACGCTTCTCTTTCCTATTCGGTCGAGGATACCGATGCTTATGTTCATTGAACAAAGCCATCGTTTCTTCAACGACTTCGTTGGTTGGTCGTTTGAAAAATGAGTCAATTAGCTTCTCATTTTGCTGAGGATTGTGTTTATCGCTTAATTCGATTTTCAATGTTTATTCGCTCCTCTCCCTGACTACAATAGAATGAAAGCTATGCTTTAAATACGCTCAAGAAGGTGTTCATCAAGATGAATCAAATCTCTATCATCATTCCGTCCTTCAATGAAGAAGAAAATATTGCATTAATTTATGAAAGTATAAAAAAAGAATTCGCTCATCTCGCCTATGATATGGAAATCATCTTTATCAACGATGCTAGTACAGATCGAACGTTACAGCAAATCAAATTCCTTTCTGCTAAATCAGCGAAAATCAAATATATTTCATTCTCGCGTAACTTCGGCAAGGAGGCGGCGATCTTCGCTGGTTTGCGACATGTAAGCGGGAAAGCCGTCATTATTATGGATGCAGACTTGCAACACCCTCCTCATTTAATCCCTTCACTCATTCAAGGATGGGAAGAAGGCTATGACCAAGTTATTGCTCGCCGCAATCGAAAAGGAGAGCAGCGCCTTCGAACGATTCTTTCCTGCATGTACTACCGTCTGATGAATAAAGTTGTCGATGTGAAGCTTGAAGACGGGGTTGGCGACTTTCGTTTACTTAGTGAACGAGCGGTGACGGCTGTTTTATCATTAAATGAAGGACAACGTTTTTCAAAAGGGCTATTTTCCTGGATTGGCATGGAACAGAAAATCATTGACTACGAAAATATTGTGCGTAAAAATGGGCAAACGAAATGGTCCTTCACTAAATTAATGAATTATGGTCTAGATGGATTAGTCTCCTTTAACAACCGACCGCTCCGCCTATGCTTTTATTCGGGTGCCTTGATTCTTTCGCTGTCTGTTTTATATAGTATCATCACCTTTATTCAAATAGTAAAGAATGGAGTTGCTGTCCCCGGCTATTTCACGATTATTACGGCTGTTCTACTTCTTGGAGGAATCCAATTAGTAAGTCTTGGTGTGATCGGTGAATACATTGGCCGTATTTACTATGAAACAAAAAAACGGCCTCCTTTCTTAATTCAAGAAACCAATATTCGAAATGGAGTTACTTATGAGAAAAACCGGCCAAGAGTTTATCAAGTTCGCCATCATCGGGGGAATTAATACTCTTCATTACTATGCTATTTACTTACTGCTTCATTCTTTATTGCACCAGAATTATATGCTGTCACATATAATAGCTTTCCTGATGAGCTTGGTCATCTCTTTCTTCTTAAATTGTTACTTTACCTTTCAAGTAAAACCGACGTTATCGAAGTTTTTCACCTTTCCTTTGTCGCAATTGTTCAACTTTTGTCTTACCTCCTTCTTCATGTATATGTTGATTGAATATTTACATATTAGTAGTACGGTTACACCGATTATTGTTCTATTTTTATCGGTGCCAGTGACATTTGTCGTGACAGGAAAAATATTAAAAAAAGAGAGGGTCCGTGCATGAACAGAAAATCAATAGGGCTTCTTATCTTTAGCAGTCTGCTCGTGTCGGCAAGTGCTCACTTTTTTTTCTTTCAAGAATGGTTAAATGGAAGATACATGCTGGGACCCAATGATGGCCTGTCGCAAATGCTGCCGTTTAAGCAATTTATTTATGATCATTACACAGAAGGAAACTTCTTCTATTCTTTTCGCTTTGGCCTAGGGGGAGGATTTTATAGTCAGCTTGCTTATTATTTCTCAACATCCATTATCTTCTTGCTGACGATCATCATTGTGTATGTGCTTGAAGTGGTTCAAATTATGGGTCCACCTGATGTAAAGTTTTGGGCGGATGTGGCTATATGGGTGAGTATCATTCGGTTAAGTTTGATTTTATTTGTCACAACTTGGGCGTTTCGTTATTTACACATTGAAAAAACAGCGGCGTTTACTGGCGCAGTCGTGTACGGCCTATCCGTCATGTATTTTCGTCATGTCGTTTTTTGGGAATTTTTTTCAGATGCGATGATCTGGATTCCGCTGCTTGTCGTGGCTACGGAAAAAGTCATACGGGAAGGTAGGCTTGTGTCGTTCATCATTATTGTTGCCCTTATGCTATTTAATAATTTTTATTTTTCCTACATTAATTTAGTGTTTTTAGCGGTGTATATCATTGGTCGCTGGTTCATCCCTTTAACGACCAATGAACGAGGAAAAATCGAACAGTGCAAGCTATTTATTACCTCTGGTTTGATTAGCTTTTGCCTAAGTGCCGTCTCTTTTATCCCAGCATCGTATGGTTTTTTTAATAATCATCGTCCACCTTTTGAAGCAGAGGTCCCTCTGTTTGCTACAGTTGATCATCCATTGTTCGCCAGTCGTTACATTATTATTCCAGCTATATTTGTTTTATTGATATGGATGAAATCACTTTATAAACACTCCCTGTTTCGCCTGTTTGCACTTCTTAGCTTTAGCTTAACCCTTCTCCACTATAGCCCGGTCGCCGGCAGTGCATTCAATGGCTTTTCTGCTCCGCAATACCGCTTTGAATATTTATTGTCATTTACCATTGCCGGCTGTGTCGCAGTTGGCATGCAACATATAAAAAACGTCTATTTGAAAGAAATCGCACTAGCTGTAATCGCCTCACTGACAATTTACTCAATCAGTTCGGCCTTCCTTGACTCCACGACGGCCGTTTCGGTCGTCAAGAAAATCAGTTTTACGTTATTATTGATCACCGCGTTACTACTTGTGCTTTATCGTTGGAAAACATCGATCGTACTTCTACGGTGTTTACAAGGGTGGCTGATCCTTTCTAGCTTACTAGTCGTAAACCTCTATCAATGGACCTTATCAGAACATGCTAGCGTAAAAACAGTCACAAAGGAATTTCTCGAAAGTGCTTCCTATAATAGTAACGAGCAGCAACAACTGATCCAACAAATTCAAGCAAAAACGAACGAACCGTTTGAAAAAATCGACTGGATGGTATCAATTCGTAATAATACTCCTATGGTACAACGTTTTCATGGCACGAGCTTGTATTCTAGTATTTTTAATCAGCAATTATTATTTTTTTATTGGCGTGATTTGCAAATCGATATGGGGAGAGAAAGTGTAAGCCGCTATGCGACGTTAGGCAACCGGACAAATTTGCATAGTTTATTGCAAGCGAATGTTTGGGTACGACCGAAAGAACAGCAAGCAAACGTTCCTTATGGCTTTAAAAAATCGCTAGAAACGAAAAACTATATTGCTTATCACAATTCATTACCTCTTCCTTTTGCCCGTACAACGAAGAAGGTCTTTAGTGAAAAAGAGTTACAACAAGGCTCTATGCTAGACCGTGAGCATGCGATGCTTCAAGGCATTGTATTAAAGGATGAAACGATTCCTCATCAATCTTGGGACACCCCCGTTAACAATCAAATCAATCGAGCAACCATTGAAGCAGTCGGAGGAACGTATCAACGTGACAAACTAGCCATTAAAAAAAACGTCGGAGGAATTGATATCACACCTAAAGAATCTAATAAAAAAACCGCGGATTATTACTTCGGCTTTCATATCGAAAATATCGATGGCTTACCTTTTACGTTAACGGTCAATGATTATGAAACTAGCCGTAAAGCATTCGAATCTATCTACAAAACAAACGTGAATGACTTGATGATTCGAGTGCCAAAGAAGGAGAAAATATCAATTAGAGTGCCAAAAGGACATTACGTAGTGAAATCGATGACTTTATTTGAAGAAGATTATCAAGTATTGAAAGAAGTCGCAACTAAGAACGAACACGCTCCAAACATCATGATAAAAAGAAATAAAGTAACGATCGATTACAACAATCGAACGGACGAACGATGGATGGCCCTACCGATTCCTTTTGAAAAAGGATGGAAACTACGAATCAACGGAGAAAAACAGCCGATCTATGAAGCGAATTATGCATTTATAGGTCTCTCTTTGCAACAAGGAAGGAATCAAATTGAATTAACGTATACTCCCCCTTTCTTTTTCTTTTCGCTCATACTGCTTACCATTGGTTTAGTTAGTGTTTATTATGTGTGGAATACAAAAAGAGGCTGTCATTAAGGAATACTCCTTAGTGACAGCCTCTTTTTTGACGTATTTGCGGCGAAAAACCATCCGGCCACATCCAGATGTTTAACCTCTAACGGCATGTGATTCGACTTACGCAAATTAGCTCATCGCTTGATTAATATAACATATAACTTTGCAAAAGGAAACATATTTATCATTTCTTTTTTTTAAGCTCCATGCTATCTTTTAATTGCTGAACATACAGATCAGCTTTTTCGGGGTTTTCCATGAAAAGCGCTAACACTTCTGTCATCTTACTTCTCAAGTACGAACGATATGGTTCATCAAGTGTCTCAATCCATTTCGTGAAATCAGAACCTGTCCATTTGCTTTTCATTCTACTCACCTCTGCATTTCATGTCGTTTTTTCTATAAAACGCTAGAGTTAAATTATAACAAAAATACATATTAAATAAATGTTTTGTGACAATCTGCCACTTTCGGATAGGGGATCAAAAATACTTATTTATTTTCTATATTTTTAAGCAACGTTGACACCGTCATCGCCCCAGTGATCCTCCCTTCCCGCTTTAGTGAACGAGCATACACATCATAAAGTAAAATACGACCAGAAATCGGAAACCAAATTTTTTCTCGTATAATCATATCTTTTTCAATCACTTGCCTTTTGACATCCATTAAACTTACTGATCCTTCATTCATCATGATTTCATCGTCTCGTTTTCCGATAAATTCTTGCCAATGGAAATTTAAATGAGGGTTGTAGATCCATGTGTACCGTAATTGTAAATCACAGTGAGCTACAACGACTGGAGAGCCTTGGATGGCCTCTCCAAGAGGATTTTCTAAAAATTCTGAATAAAATAAAGAGGGGTGGAACTTTAATAATTTAGCAATCTGATTCGCTACACCGATACTAGGATCTCTTTTTCCTTGTTCAATTTGTGCATAGTAGCTGCGATCAATAAACACTTGCTCCGCTATATTTGCTTGTGTTAGACTTTTATTCTTTCTTAACTGTATTAACCAATCTCTCATCTTAGGCCTCTCTTTTTTTAAGATAGTAAACGCATCTTGCTACCTATATACAATCCAATTCTCGCTTTTGGATGTCATAGTATAAATCAGCTTGACAATGCCAAGTAATTCAAGTTTGGCTGATTTATATTTAAAGGTTTGATTGTTTATTATTTTCCCTTGTTTCGACAAAAAAATCAATTTTCTTTATGTTTTTTATCATTTTTTATCATTCACATGTTTTTTAACGAGCTGTTCGGAGACTTTCTAATTCATTTCTGAAATAAACAATGAATAAATAGGACAAACTTAATCAAAAGCACATTCAAGAAAAGAGGAGAGACAGATGAATGATAGAAAAAAATGAGAGGTCTTTACGATTCGAAGTAGCTTTTAACCGGATTCATCAGCAGTTAAAACAACTTGCTCCCAAACAGGCCCAACATTCCTTTATTGAAATACTTCATACTTGCGCGCAACAACATGCATCCGTCCGTACACATTTAGATGAATTAAAGCAATTTGCTAAGCTAAGGAATGCGATTGTCCATCAGAAAACGGATACTCATTCTTATATTGCTGAGCCACATGAGGAAATAGTCAAACGAATAGAACAAATTGATGCGCTGATCTCCAAACCAGCAGACGCGCTTTCCATTGCTTCTAAACCTGTATGTATGGTAGAACTCCATACTCCTTTAGCTGAAGTATTGCAAATGATGAAGCAGTTCTCCTATTCCGAATACCCCGTATTTACTAAAGGTGTCTGCAAAGGGCTTCTTACTGGAAAAGACATTCTAAAATGGATGGCCCATCAACAAATAGATGGCTCCACCAACCTATTTGAAGTGACTGTTCAAGATCTTCTTCCTGAACAAAGTACATCTACATTAGCTTTTATAAAGAAAGAGGCTAATGTTTTTGACGTAGAGTACTTATTTGAAGGCTATCAACAGAGTAATAAAAAACTCGAAGCCATTCTTATTACCCCAAATGGTACGTCAGAAGAACTTCCCATTGCGATGATCACCTCTTGGGATTTAACGAAAACGAATGATCAAATCATTTAAAAAGCGAACAGGGATAAATCCTTGTTCGCCTCCTTGCAAAACTAGCCAATGACCTCTCTCTTCCTATTCTACAAAATCAAATTCACTTAATTGGTCAACATGACTAGCAATCATCGCTATAATCGTATTGGCTTCCTCTTTACTAAAGACAAAATTCGTAACATCTTCTAGCAACTCTTCGTCAGCCGTTTGAATACGATTCGTTCGCCTCAATACCCCATCTCCAGTTTCCTGAACGACACCGAATTGATAGGTAACTTCCAATTCATCCTGATAGGCATAGGCCGTCACTTCTGGTGTTGTCCATTCCACGTCTATTTTCTCATAGTCGTCATCATCAGGTTGGAAATCATCCATCACAAAAGAGTGATCGTCGATTCCTTCAATAAATTCATGGAAGCTTTCATGTACCTCATCAACGATATCTTCCATATCCGGCAAGATCGTTTTAGACATATAATCGACATCCAACTCAAACGTTTTTACATAAAATTCTTCATTGTACGGATCGAAAAATAAAGAACAGAAATATTCTCCTTCATTTTCATCCGTTTCGACAAAAAACTCTATTTTAGGATGCTTAGATGCTCGATCTACTGTCATATGGCCAATTTGATCATATTTTTCACAGATCGCCTCTAAATGTTCCTGCAATTCTTCACTAACTCGGTCAAACCATTCCAAAGACATCTTGCATCCCTTCCTTTCGAATAATCAACTTTTATCCCGCATTAACGGGCTGTAAGACTCCCACCTCAACCCGGCAGAAGAAGCGCAGACATGTAGGTGGGAGATCAACAGCCCGTAAACGCCCGATCCGTTCAACTAACAATCCGTGGGGGATGAAGAAAACCCCCACGGATTGAAGTTTCACTTTATTATTTCTTATTAGCGGTTAATTATTCTATTTTTCAACTTCATCTAAAACTTTTACATACTCTCTTCTTTTGCCACTATAATGAAAAGAGAATATAATGAAATTTAAACACATCTTATTATAAGGAGACCAATGGATGAATAAAGAAGCATTCTGGCATTTGATTGAAGAAGCAAATAAGCATCAAGAGGAAAAAATAGAGTGGATAGAAGAGTTTCTATCCGAACAAAACCTCGAAGAAAGTATCGACTTTGAAATTCACCTGACCAACCTAATGAAAGAAGCTTACACATCAGACTTGTGGGGAGCAGCTTATATCATAATGGGCGGCTGTTCTGATGATTGCTTTGATTATTTCTTAGGGTGGCTCATTTCGCAAGGTGAAAAGACATACACTCAGACTTTAAAAAATCCTGAATTTTTAAGTGATTACATCAATGAGGAGACCCTTAGCGAAGAAGGTCTGCCTCAATTAGAAGAATTTTTAGAGCTTGGCTTTGATGCTTTTTCTATTCATCATACGGGAGAAGCGGAATGGAATGATGAGCTTTACGAGGCGTTTTTAGCAAAAATGAAAGAAAAAGGCAGTAATTGTGATCATACATCTAATATTACGTTTGATTGGGAGGACGAAGAAGACTTGGCTCCGAAATTCCCCAAACTTTGGGAGCGTTTTGGCGAAAACCCACTATAAACAATGAAGCTGTCCAAAAGTCCGATTTTGACTAATAAGCATCCAAATTTAAAACCTAAGAGCGTTGATTGAACAGCATTCTTGGGTTTTAGTTTTTTCACTTTTTGGGCTGGCCCCATATTTATGAAAGAGCGAGATGGATCAATGTCAGAACAGCGGCTAATCCAAGCACGCCCATATGAGTGAATCGAATGCCTTTTGATCTTTTATTAGCTGATAGAATATAACCGATGACGGCGGCAACCGCCATGAGCGCTGTCGCACCGATCCCCATATATTCCCTCAGTTCTAATTCTCGTTCAGCCAAAAACATGACAATCCCATGAATAGATGCCATTAATAATGTCAGAACCCCGACCGACATATGCCATTTCCCAGATAATCGAGCGGCTTTCGCTGTATGGGCTGCTTTGTCCGGCCAACGTTTTTTCACTGGTTTAATTAGCTTTCTTAAAGGAAAGAGGGTGGCTGCTAGTCCAAAACCAGCTATTCCTGCCCATCCAATCAATTCGCCTCCTTCTTTCAGCACTTCATTTTCTCCATCCTCATGACTTTCACCATAATGTTCATGTTCATCTGCATGAGCAATATTAATGAAGCCCGGAGAACTAATAAAAAGTAACATTAAGGTAGCTGCTATCATTATAACTATTTTCTTTATCCACATGATCTTCACTCCGTTATTCTTTGATTGGTATTTGTAGATGAAAAGTCGTGCCTTTTCCTACTGCACTCGAAACGTCAATTTTTCCCCCGTGTGATTCCACAATCCATTTGGCAATCGATAAACCGATACCGTTGCTGCCCAATTCTCTCGACCTTGCTTTATCCACCCGGTAAAAGCGATCAAAAATACGCGACAGCTGATCACTAGGAATCCCAATCCCAGTATCTTCAACAAGGATGTCAACATCTTTTCCTTCACGACGAACGGTTAGAAAAACTTTCCCGCCCGGTTGATTATATTTAATCGCGTTATCGATCAAAATGTATAGCAGTTGAGTGATTCGTTCTTTATCTGCCGTCATCGAAATGGGGGAACAAATCGAGTATTCTATCGAAATGCCCATTTGATTGGCCAGCGGAAGAAACGAACGAACAAGCTGTTCAAGTACTTCCTTTAAATCAAATACCGTAGGATAAAATTCGCTCTTGCCTGAATCCGAACGGGCCATCGTTAATAAATCAGACACGAGCCTCGTCATTCGTTTCACTTCCTCTTTCATGTCTTGCATAATTTGTTGTGAGAAAGTAGATAAATGTTGTTGATCTTCCGCTTCAATCACTTCTAAAGAAGATTGCATGATCGCCAGTGGCGTCCGCAATTCATGAGAAGCATCACTAACAAATTCTTTTTGACGTTGAAACGAACGTGATATCGGCACCATTGCTTTTCCAGCCATAAAGTAGCCTAACCATAAAGATAAGAGCAGAAATAGAACGACTAAACTCATTAAGACCAGGACTAGTTTATCCAATACATTTTGCTGTGCTGTCACATTAGTACCAGCAATCACAGTACCGACGTATTCCCCTTCTCTTAGCACAGGCTCGGCCGCAAATAAGATCTTTTTCTCGACTCCATTTTGATCGATAATCGTTTCCCGATGAACTTCTAGCTCATCCGGATGCCATCTTTTCAACTTTTCCAATACAATAGACGTGACATAAGGGAGCCCTTCTTCAGCATCCAAAAGTTGACCATCTTTCGAGACGATATAATAAAAGGTTTGCACGTCAGAATAGTCATGTTCATGCTCATCTTCTTCTTTCTTGTCCTTGTCTACATGTCCTCTCAACAAATCCCTTCCATGTTCTGCCCGTTCCTCGTGTACAAGCCGAATGACCGCTTCTCGTTGATCTTGAAAAATCGAGGAGGATAATAGCGTGTATGTAATCACAATGAAAACGAGCAGAAACATCATCATCAGTCCAGTAAATAAAACGGTTAAACGCTTTCTTGTCCGATTAAACATCCAATCTCACCAATTTATAGCCAATCCCTCGAATGCTATGAATCAACCGTTCACCGTTCGGATCTTCCACTTTCTTTCTCACTAGTCGCACGAGAGCATCCAAATTATTAGCGGACACATCAGCGTCAATGCCCCAGATTTTATCAAGAAGCACTTCCCGAGGTAACACTTGTTCCTCATTTGTCATTAACAATTGTAATAACTGATACTCTTTTGGCGTTAATTGAATTTCTTTTCCTTGACGACAAACTTTATGATTCGTTTGGTCTAATGTAAGATCTCCTACTTGGATCACGTTATCCATAAAAGATAGCTTCGATCGTCTTCCGAGTGCTCGCACTCTCGCTAACAGTTCGTCAAATTCAAATGGCTTGACGATGTAATCATCCGCTCCGGCATCTAACCCCTCGACTCGATCAAGTACATCATCTTTCGCCGTTAGCATCATAATTAACCCTTGAAAATTAGTAGCTCTTAACTGCTTACACACATCAATTCCGCTCATTTCAGGCATCATCCAGTCCAAAATCACAAGATCGTAATCAATCGAGGATGTGTAGTCAATGGCAGCCGCTCCATCGGTTACCCAATCAACAGTATGCGTTTCTTTCCCTAACATATGTGCTACTAAACGCCCTAGTTTTTTATCATCTTCTGCCAATAATATATACATATCATTCACATCTTTCTTTTTCTTATTATTGTACACAGAAGCAAGTAGAAAGAAAAAATGATTTATGATCTCGCCGTCAATAATCGAACAAAAAATAATACAATAACGATCGCAAAGGTCGTCGCATAGAATACGATCACCCATATAGTCCCCGAATCTGTTCCAATCAGCACCCCATGAATGAGCGCTAAAACATAAGCTGGTAAAGCAAGAAAATGAATCACCCTCCACCATTTCCTTCCTATTTTCTTCATCACATCAGAAGAAAAAAAGAGGAGCACTACGATATAGAAAGCGAGCGTTCCAGCTGCGGAGGCTAGTGGTTCATTAGCGGCTGTAAAAGGAATCAGTAGTTCCGTCATCGTATAGGGAACATAATGATCAAACAACAGCATCACCGCGTGAAAGGCAGAAAGCAGTAACGCGAGCCAACCAGCTGTTTGATGGATTATTAATAAGATCGGTCGTCCCTTTTTAGAGGAAATATTCCCCTTAAACATCAGGCCTGCTACGTTAGCAATAAATAATAGTAAATAAGCGGTCATGCCCGAAGCACGAATCCACTCCCACGTACTGTAAATCATGTTCATGACAGCATCAACTTCTTTGTATAATGTTTGATTGTATGACTTACTTTTACTTGACCATTTTCATGAATGATGAGCGCAGCGGCGTGTGGAAAATGATCAAGCATCCACGAAAGGGCGTTGTCAAACGTGAAAATGCATAACACCTTAGCGATGACTTCCGCTTCCGCTGTTGTTTTGGCGAAAACAGTAGCTTGGACGATGTCACTGTTTGCCGGCAAACCGGTCTGACCGTTAAGCAAATGATGCCTTTGAATAGCCCCCTGTCTCCAAGATCGAAATACTTTGTTCGAGGTCGCTACACTGCCTTCCCTCATATAAAATTGAGCAATATCGACGGCTTCTTTTTCTGGGTGAGCAATGCCGATGAGTGTCTCTTGATCCCCCCACATCGTCAAGTCTCCTCCTGCGTTGAGTTGTCCCTCTGCCACCCCTACTTGCCTCATAATTCTTGCCCCTCGATCGACGGCCCACCCTTTCGCTAATCCACCAAGATCAACTTTTTCTTCTGTTTGCTTCAAGATCATACAACTAGCATCGTCAAACTGAAAAGGAGCGACTTCTCTTTGCTCGATGACAGGATCGTAACTTTCCTCTATTTCAACCATTTGTTCAAATGAGCGATCATAGCCGATTTTTTCCATGATCCTACCAACTAAAGGATTAAAGTAACCATTCGTGATCATTGAATAATGCATCGCTCGTTTGATCACTTCAAATAGTAATGGACTTACTTTCACAACGGTCCCCACTTCCGCTTCATTGAATTGAGCTAATTCATTAGCTGGCAGAAACCGTGAACACGTTTGCTCTACCTCTTGAAACCATCGCTTGATTTTCTCTTTGCTTCCCTCTTGCCAAGAGAATTCTTCGATGACATGAACATCTGTGTTCATCGCTCGAAATGAATAACACTCTCTATTCATTATCAAGACCTCCTTGTTCGCTGATCCGCCTGGGCTCTTCCGCCTTCTCCTTTTGGTGTGAAGGTCGCCGAATGAGCGGAGGCGTCTACATCCCAATTGGCATCTTCCCAATCTAACGTGGAAATCCACTCTTCTCTTGCTTCTTTTTCTTGTGAATCAAGGGACTTGATTTCCGATGCTGAATAATCTTGTTCCTCACCCTTCGGAACGTCTGCTCCTTGTACGGCATTTAAAAAAATCGCTAAAGAACTCACGCTGCCAATCCCTACAGCCCATTTCCACCATTTAGCTTTCGCCATTGATACTCTCTCCTTTCTTCATGAAGATTCTTTCATTGCTCCAGCTAACGTCCCATCCTAACGCCTCGCCAATCACATTCACTGGAACGTACATCTTTCCATTAAAGTTAAAGGCTGCAGTTGGCATCGGTGTTTTAGCCATATTTTCATAAACGGCTCTTGAACCCTCTTTAAAAATTAAATGAGTGTCTTCATCTACTACTTCGACCACCTTGCTTTTCTTATACTCATATACTTCAGCCTTCAAATATTGAGCAGCTTGCTTTAACGGGACGAGCAATTGTCCTTGATAAGGAATCGCATCAATCGATATTTCTGTTTCATTTTGTTGCTGTAGCTTCACTTCTTGCTGCTTCGTTAATGGCAACGGTTCATTCGCTAAGTTAACGACCGAAGCTCTAGACCATGAATACCAGCTCTCTTCAATAACTGGTTGCCTTCTTTCTTCCTGTTCATACCAGTCGTCATCATACTCGTCATCATACTCGTCATCATCTTCATATTCTTCATACTCATGCTCTTCATGTTCATACTCCTCATACTCATACTCATCTTCATCGGCATAAGTCGCATGGACGGGCAAGGTCACTAATGAGACAGCCAATACAATCCCCAAATACTTACGGTTTCTGTTCATTCTTCTCACCTTCCATTTTGATTTCTAGCTCTACTATAAAAAACAAAACTGAAAATAAAATGAAAAAAACAGTTGAAAGCTCAACTGTTTTGAATGATTTGCAGTAATTGTTCTTTTGTTTTTGGCATAGGGACTAGTTGACCCGAATGGGACGCTCGCCAGACAGCAAACACCTCTACGATCCACGGCTGCTCTAAGTGACATTTTTTCAACAGATCTGTTTGCCTAAACAGTTCCTCTGGCGGTCCAACTGCTTGCAATCTCCCATTATAAAGAATAATGATTTCATCGGCCCATTCATAGGCAAGATTGACATCATGAGTTGATAAAAGAATCGTTTGTCCTTCCGCTTGAAGCTCTGACACAAACTCCATCATTTTTTTAGCATACAAAGGATCGAGCCCCGCGGTTGGCTCATCTAAAATGAGTAGTTTTGGATTCATCACGGCAACTCCGGCAATCGCTACTCGTTTTTTTTGCCCTAAACTTAAAAAATGAGGCGGTTTATTTTTCAATTCCATTAGTTCCGTCTCTTCCAGTGTGGCTAATGCCGCTTGCTTTGCTTCTTGTTTAGAATAGCCTAATTGCAACGGGCCGTACATCACGTCCTCTAGCACCGTCGGAGAAAAAAGCTGAGCATCTGGATGTTGAAACACGATTCCCACTTGTCTTCGCAATTCTTTCAGCTCTTTCCGTTTATAACTGAGCGGCTTGCCTTGAAAGTGAATCTCCCCCTCTGTCGGCTGAAGCAATCCGTTGAGATGAAGAAAAAGTGACGATTTTCCTGCACCATTATTGCCGAGAATCGCAATTTTTCGTCCAGATTGAATCGTTAACGTCAGCTGATCTAATGCCTTTGTTCCATCTGGATACACGTAACTCACATTATTCACTTCTAACATACTCGGCGCCTCCCTCCTAAAAAACATATACGACCACACATGAAATCAAAAAGCAAACAGTTATCGCGCCCCATAAATCTCGGCGGGTTGGATAAGAAATCATTTGTCCCACTTCAACCTCACTCCCCCCTCGTGCATCGATCGCCATTTGTACTTGCTTTGCCTCGCGCATCGTTTGGACAAATAAGTTGGCGACAAGCATCGATATAGAGGAAAAGGTCGAACGAAGACCACTATAGCCCGCGCGTGACCGTTGAGCGTTGTACGTTTCTGCCGCTTTTTCAATAAAAACGAAAATAAAGCGATACGTTACGGCGGTTAGCTCAACAAACACTTCTGGTAATCGCAGTAGCCGAAGTAACGTAGCAATCCCGTGAAACGGCGTCGTTAAAATAAAGAAGTACATGCAACTAACAGCAGCATAAGCAGAAACACATAATAAAACAGCCTGCTGCAACGATGAATAAGAAACATACATAAACCACCCTGCGATGCTTGTCGTTTGCAAGAGGGCGTCTACTTCTGTTCCTTCACGTACAAACGATAGCAATAACGGAAACAGACTGAACAGCAAAAAAATCAGCGGCAACAGCAGCAACTTCCGATACGTTCGAAAGGGAATTTTCGCATACGATACGGAAACAACCCCCATTAACACAAACACATAGACAGACAAGACGATTTCTTTTGTGAACAGAACTAACAATAAATGCGAAAAAGCAAAAGCGGCTTTTTCACCTGGATGCAAGTGAGAAAGCCGGCTATGGTTGGCATAATAATCGATAATCATTAGCTTTTATTGCTATATTTCTCTTCTAATTTTTTTCTCGCACGACCTGCTCCAACAAAGTAGCCGATAAACAGCGCTCCACCAGCAGCTTGTAAAGCAAATAATAAGCTTTCCACTTCTCCACTCGGCGGCTCCCAAATGACATCAAACCACGGTTGATAATCTGGACTAATTTCCGTAATTGCTTCCTCTGCTTGACCGTCTGCTCCGAGAAATTCGGCGTCTTTATTGATGACAAGCGGCACAACTGCAAGCAACACGACAATCGCAAATAATAGTAAATTTTTCACGCTTACGCCTCCTTCACAGCTACACTTAATTGATTTAATTCATTTTTGTTATATTTCACAAGCCAATTCATGACGATTACGGTTAAAATCCCTTCTGCAATCGCTAATGAAATCTGTGTCACAGAGAAAATACCAGCAAATTTCGCAAATGAAGCCATCACGCCACCTGTTTCTGCTGGGAAAGCAAGTGCTAATTGAAAAGAAGTGACTGTATATGTAGCTAAATCACCGATAAACGCAGCGAAAAAGACAGCTAAAATAAAAGAAAGATTCATTTTTCGACCAAGCTTATACATTGCATACGTCATAAATGGACCAACAACCGCCATTGAAAAAGCGTTCGCGCCTAACGTCGTTAAGCCTCCATGAGCTAACAGCAACGCTTGAAACAACAATACAATCGTTCCTAACACCGCCATCACAAGTGGACCAAACAAAATCGTTCCAAGACCGACACCAGTTGGATGAGAGCTACTTCCTGTGACCGATGGGATTTTGAGAGCGGATAATACGAAGGCAAACGCCCCTGCTAAACCAAGCATCATTTTCGTTTCGGGATGCTGTTTAATCGTTTTTTGAATCGAGCGAATCCCAGCCGCGATAAATGGAATCGTTAACGCCCACCAAAGAATGGCCCATTTAAGTGGTAAAAACCCTTCCATAATATGCATTGCAGCAGCCGGTTGAAATGAATTGATCCAGAAAAAACAAGCCAGTGCCAATATAACGACTGTGGTTCTTTTCAAAATGAACATAATTTCACTCTTCCCCCTTCATTAATGTAGAAATATGTGGGTCCTGATCAAACCATCTAATCTTCTCTCGTTGTCCAACGACTTCTCCAACAAGTACAATCGCTGGATTAGAAATTTGATAATCGCGTGCCTGTTGTTCAATAGAGGCCAGGTCCGCTGTAATCGTACGCTGATTGTTTGTCGTGCCCCATTCAATGATCGCAACCGGTGTGGAGGCAGCCTTACCGTGTGCTATCAATTCTCCACAAATATGCCCAAGATTGCCTACACCCATATAAAAAGCAATCGTATCTATCCCTTGAGCTAATGCTTGCCAGTTCACAAAGTCTTGACCTTTTTCCGCTCGACCATGGGCTGTCACAATCGCGAAAGTAGTCGCATGATCACGGTGAGTTACCGGAATCCCCGCATAGGCAGGAGCGGCAATCCCAGCTGTAATACCGGGAATGATTTCAAATGGGAGATCGGCGTTAGCCAACTGCTCTGCTTCTTCTCCGACACGACCGAATACGCAAGGGTCGCCCCCTTTTAGACGAGTAACGATCAAACCTTGCTCTGCTTTTTCGACTAGTAGCTGGTTAATTTGCTCTTGAATGAGTGCATGTTTCCCTGGAAGCTTTCCGCAAAAAATTAGCTCGGCTCCTTGTTTGGCGTGTTGCAGTAGCTCTTTATTAACTAGTCGATCATAGGCAATCACATCGGCCTGCTGAATACATTCTAGTCCTTTGACTGTAATGAGCTTTGGATCACCAGGTCCGGCTCCGACTAAATACACTTTGCCTTTCTTCACATTTATCCCCTCGAATCTATTAAGTTGTTAAACAAAGTGATTCGTTCTTGATCATCCGCACCTCTCATTTGTTCATATAGATCGGATTGAATCAGCTCTGTTAATAATTGTTTTCTTTTTATAGGGTCATTCACTCGACTTTTAATTTGCTCACGACACTCAGCTAAAAAGTCAAGAAAGTGAATAAATTGATCATCATATTGATGAGCTAGTTCTTGAATAATTTTTTTGCTAAGCCCTGGACTTCCCCCGCTTGTACTCACCGCAATCGCGAGCTTTCCTTTTTTCAAAGAGGCCGGTACAAAGAAGTTACTAGCATTGGGATCATCGACAATGTTGACGAGCTGTTGATCGGAAGCACATTGTCCAATATATTCATTGACTTTCCGATCATTCGTTGCTGCAAAGACGACGAGCGCTCTCTCTACATCTTGCTTTTGAAACGGTTTCTGTTGCCAGTCAATCGAGTGATGTGCGATTAATTCCGCCATTTCAGGACTTACTTCAGGGCTCACCACTTGAACGACCGCTTTTGCTTCAACTAAAGAAGCGACTTTACGAGCCGCGACTTTTCCGCCACCGATCACGACGACCCGTTTTCCTACTAATTTAAGCATCGCTGGATAAAGCATGATTAGAAATCCTCTCTGCTTCGTATTGCTCGGCCGCTTTCACAAAACGATGAGCTAAAGCTAAGTCGGAAGCAAAGTGAAAATGAGCGTAACCAGCTACGACATGTGGCAACACAAATCCTTGTTCCTTCGTTCCAAAGCGTCCATTTGTTTCGTAAGCGGCTACAATTGGTTCATTTGCTGTAAACTTAGAATAATGGAATTCATGTCCTCGCCCTTTCGCTCCCTTCGGCAAAAGAAAATTAGACTGTAAGCCCGTTAATTCACGATAACCGAGAGCGGCTAATTTTTTTTGCATCGTCGCTACACCAGGAATGATCCCAACCATCGGATAAACCTCACCATTTGTATCTTCAATCGATTGTGTTAAGTACATAAAGCCACCGCATTCTGCTAATGTCGGTAAACCAGCTTCAATCGCTTGACGAATCGACTGCTTCACTTGTTCATTCATCGCTAATGTGGACGCAAACTCTTCTGGAAAGCCGCCACCTAAATAAAGGGCAGAAGCTCCTTCAGGTAGCGGTTCATTTTTTAGCGGAGAGAAAAATTGCAGTTCCGCCCCATTCGCTCGAAGTAACTGTAAATTTTCTTCATAGTAAAAATTAAATGCCGCATCTTTGGCGACAGCGATCGTTACGGTCGCTTCTTTCGCTTCGATAAACATCGAATGTTCGGACTCTTGAATCATCGATGTCTCCGCTAACTTCCAAATCGCTTCTACATCGACAGTAGCGGAAATTAATTGACCTAGTGTATCAAAAAAGCCGTCGAGCTCGCCTCTTTCAACGGAAGGAATTAATCCTAAGTGGCGTTCTGGGATAGAAATATCATTCTCTTTCTTCAAGTAGCCAACAACCGGAATACCGCATTCTTGTTCAATCGCCGATTTGACGATATTGAAATGACTTTCACTGCCGACGCGGTTGGCGATGACACCGACAATTCTGCCGCTTGTCGCCATCGATTGAAAGCCTTTGACAATAGCAGCGGCACTTCTAGCCATACTGGCACAATTAACGACAAGCAATACAGGACAATCAAGAATAGCACTTAAATCAGCCGAACTACCGTCATTTTTCAACGGGTCTTTACCATCAAAGTAACCCATGACGCCTTCAATGATGGAAAGGTCGGCACCCTTCGCTCCTCTGGCGTAAATATCCTTCACCGTCTCTCGTCCGGTCATCCAGCTATCTAAATTTCTCGACGGCCGGCCGGTGACTGCCGTATGATATGTCGGATCGATATAGTCAGGGCCACACTTAAACCCTTGAACGCTCGCGCCTCTTTCTTTAAAGGCGGCCATGAGCCCAATCGTGACCGTTGTTTTTCCTGCGCCGCTTCCAGTTCCGGCAATCATGATTCTTCTTTGGCTCATTTAGTCCCCTCCTTATTCATATGAAATCAATCCAACAGAAATCGTGACGTTGCCTGATTTCTTCTTCACAAGCAGCAACTCATCATTTCCACTCGCCAGCATCGCCGCTGGTTCACTCACTCCATAGGCACCAGTGAATTTATAAACGGTATCAGAGGGCTGAACTAATGATTTCGTATTGAGCTCAGCTGGCGGGTAATAAATAAATTCCCATTGATATTTACGGGCGACTTCAAGCAAACCGACTTCATCTTTTTTCAAATCAATCGTCGCCACCGTTTTGACGCTTTTTTTGCTAATCTTCAGCTCTTTTAACGTTTCTTCCATCACTTGTTCAATTTCCTCTGCGGCCGTTCCTCGATTACAGCCGACCCCAAGCACGATCACTTTCGGACGATATAATACACCGTTTGTTAAAATCGTTTCCTCTCGTTGTTCAAGTAGGCGATGGGTCACAACGAGTGCGGCATCCGGTTGGAGTGTAAATGCTTCGTCGATGGAGGAGCATAAATGGATATTCTTTGGCATCGCTGTCTCATGCATCCACCAATTGCGCTCGCCTGACTCTTGCACAACGACCACTTTTTCTTCATTCACGACGGATGCGCTAACTGGCGTTAACTTTTCATCCGATTCCCATTCCCAGCCGAAGCGGCGACCAAATAAGTCAACAGGAATCGTTTTTTGTACATCGGAAGCGGTCGTCACCACTGGATAGGCATTGAGCAAAGCAGCCACTTCTCTCGTCAGTTCGTTCGCACCTCCGAGATGCCCCGATAATACACTAATGACGTGTTCCCCGCGATCATCAACAACCACGACAGCTGGATCGGTTTTCTTATCCTTTAAAATGGGGGCAATCATCCGAACAACCGCTCCTAATGAAATAATGACAATCAGCCCTTGATAATGAGCAAACAGGCTTGGAAGCAACAGGCGAACGGAGCCTTCAAATAACGTAATGCCACGTTCTTCTTCATCGCCTTGTTCGTGTTTCTTCATATAATATAGGTCGCTATCAGGAAAAAGCTTAGCGATTTTCCTCGCCAGCTGCGTACCATGCTTCGTAATCGCTACGACCGCATATTTGCCCTTAACGGTAATCTCCGGTGTGACATGCTCTTGTAACTGAATGCTCATTATTTCACCCCTCGACGGAACCCGTGAGTGAACTCTTTATCGTACAATTTCGAGCGAAAGTCTTTTTCGTGAATGTTTGGATCTAACGCCCAGCCAGCTAAAATCATCGCCTGCTTGCGAATGCCGTTCACGCGCATATCTTCATCCAATTTTTCAATCGTTGTGCGAACAATTTTTTCATCGGGCCATGTCGCTTTATAGACGACTGTGACAGGCGTTTCTGGTGACCAGCCAGCACTGACTAATTCTTTCATCACTTTTTTTGTTAGTGTGGCACTAAGGAAGAAAGCGATCGTGCAATGATGCTCAGCTAGCTTCGCTAATTGCTCGCGTTCTGGCACTGGTGTTCTTCCTTCTGCTCTCGTTAAAATGACCGTTTGCGTTAAATCAGGAATCGTTAACTCGGCTTGTGCACTAGCTGCAGCGGCAAAGACAGAGCTTACACCCGGCACGATCTCAATCTCGACACCAGCTTCTTTTAATAACGCTATTTGCTCCATAATCGCTCCGTATACAGCAGGGTCTCCTGTATGAAGACGAACGACTTTTTTTCCTTCTGCTAGGCGTTGCTTCATAATGTCAACCATTTCTTCTAAGTGCATACCTGCTGTTTTTAAAATTTCAGCCCCTGGCTTTGCGATGTTAAAATGTTCTTCACTCACTAGCGAATCGGCATATAAAATGACGTCCGCTTCTTGCAACAGTTGATGTCCTCTAACCGTAATTAAATCCGGTGCACCTGGACCTGCTCCGACGATATATAGCTTCATTTTCTCACCACCATTAACGTTAAATATTCCGGTTCCGCTCCTTCAAGCTCATCCATCGACCAAACAATCTCTTCTTCCGATGTGACCTTAGTGACAACTGATGCTTTATCTGTCAAATTCAACTCTTTTAAAATTTGAAGCATTAAGTCGATCACTTTGGCGACTTTAATAAAAATCACGCAATCATGCTGTTCAATCGCTTGTTTCATCGCTTCATAATTGTCATTGGCTGGAACAATCGCAACGATATCATCACCATCGGCTAACGGTAAAGACAGTCTAGCAGCCGCTCCGTTAATCGAAGAAATCCCAGGAATAATCTTCATCGGCACATCGCCATAACGCTCCTTCATCACGTTCATCATATGTATAAATGTGCTGTACAGTAGCGGATCGCCTTCTGTAATAAAAGCCACATCCTTGCCTTCTTGTAGCTTCTCCCATACTAAATCAGCTGTATTCGACCATTCCCGCTCTAAAATGACAGGGTCTTTCGTCATCGGAAAGACGAGCCCAAGCATCTCTTTCTCCGCTGGATTGACATACGCATCAATAATTTTTCTTGCATAGCTTTTACTGCCTTTTCTTTTTTTTGGATAAGCAATTATCGGACATTCTTGTAGAGCGCGAAATGCTTTTACTGTAATTAATTCCGGGTCTCCTGGGCCAGCGCCCACACCGTATAAAATCCCTGTCATTCTTTTCCCTCCACTCGCTTCGCTGTAATAATATAAACGGGGTTTAACCCTTCCATTCTCGTTAAATGTAAAATCGGTTTACTTCTCGCGATTTGAGCTAGCGTAAGCTCCGTTTCAAAGTCTCTCTCCTTCAATGCTTGAACCGCTTCATATAAATTTTCAATCGTAACGACATTCATAACAATCGTTCCGTTCTCTTTCAAACGAGAGCAGCATTCATCAAAAATGCCTGCGATATTGCCTGCCGTACCGCCGATAAATACCGCATCTGGCGCAGGAAAATCCGCTAAGCCATCCGGTGCTTTCCCTTGAATCGCCGTGACATCGGTACGAAATTTAATAAAATTTTCACAAGCATTTTCGAGATCCGCCTCATTTTTTTCAATCGCGTAAATGGCTCCATCGGTCGCTATTTTCGCCGCTTCAATCGCAATTGAGCCCGTGCATGTGCCAATATCCCAAACGACGCTCTCTTGATGAAGACTCATTTGCCCTAGTGTGAGGACACGAATTTCCTTTTTCGTTAATAGCCCTTTATCCGGCTTGCGTTGAACAAATTCCTCATCTGGAATACCGAGAGACCACGACTTTATGTCTGTCTCACTTTTTAAAATGACGACGTTTAAAGCAGAGCATTTTGCTTGTTCCATCTCGTCTAATGACATCGAGCGACATCGCTCATTTTCACCACCGAGATTTTCAGCGATAAATGCTGTATATTCCGTCATGCCAAATGTTTTTAAATACGTTGCAATAGCAGCTGGTGTATTCGCATCATCCGTTAATAGAGCGACCAACTTCTTTCCATCGATTCGTTGGGCCAGTCCTTTTATCGGCCGACCATGCAAGCTAATAATCGTGGCGTTTTGCCAAGCTTCACCCATTCGAGCAAACGCCAGTTGGACAGAGCTTGGTTGCGGATAAACCTCCGCCTCCACCGATTTTGATAGATAACTACCGATGCCATAAAAGAGGGGATCTCCCGAAGCGAGCACGACCGCTTTTTCTGACTGCTCACTTAGTCGCTCTTTTAACTGACGTAAATTCCCTTTAATCGTGAATGTCTCACCTTGATAATCGGGGAAGAAAGCGAGTTGACGCTCGCCTCCAGCAAGAAATTGTGATTGTTGAATCCATTGTTGATAGATTGGCAAAAGTCCACTGCGACCTTCATCGCCAATTCCAATAATTTTCACTTTAGCCATGACGCTCCGCCTTTCCTAAACATTCACCTTTTAACGTATATAAAGTCATATCAACGCTGAGTCCACCGCTGACTTCTTCCATTGCGTGCTGACAGCAACTATCACATAATCGATCAAAAAACTGATGATGACCGGCAGCTAACATCATATCTGCGGCATGAGAAGCGGTATTAGCAGACTTAATTTCTTCCACTAGCTCGTCTGAAGCCCCTGAAAGACGGGCCGTTTCTGCTAAAAAGCCGAAATCGACCGGCGCACTTTTCGAATGAACCATCATCACCCCTTGAGCGACTTTCGAAAATTTGCCCATCATGCCGACCATCGATACTTTTTTAATGCCGAGCCGTTTGCAATGCTTTAACGTAAAGCCGACAAAGTCACCCATTTCGATAAAAGCTTCCTCCTTCAAATGAGGGAGCTGCTTCATCGCATATTTTTCACTGCGTCCACCCGTGGTGACAGCGACATGATCACAGCCGCCTGCAATCGCTACTTGAATCGCTTGAATGATACTCGCTTTATAAGCGGCAGTTGAAAACGGCATCACAATCCCGCGCGTTCCTAAGATCGAAATCCCACCAAGAATCCCGAGACGAGCATTTAACGTCTTCTTCGCCATTTCTTCGCCACCTGGGACGGAAATAACGATTTTTACGCCTGTTGTCCGCTGAAAATCAGTTAAAATTTTCTCTGCTTCTGATAAGATCATCTTCCTAGGAACAGGATTAATTGCCGCTTGGCCAACCTCTACCGCTAACCCCGGCTTCGTCGCTCGACCGACTCCTTCGCCGCCATCAAGTTCAATCCCTGGTTCATCTTTTAACGTAACCTCTGCATAAATGATCGCTCCATGCGTGACATCCGGATCGTCACCTGCGTCCTTTTTGATCGCCGCAATCGCCCGTCTCTCATCCATTTCACAATGCTCCACAGTAAAAGTCGCAAACACTTTTGCCGGAAGATAAATTGTCGCTTCTTCCTGTTTTTCTCCCGTTAATAAAGAGATCAAGGCCGCTTGAACAGCGGCCGTCGCACATGCACCTGTTGTATATCCTTTTCTAAGTGGCTTTTCTTGCTTGGTGTCCTGTGCTTTCATCATTATTCTTTTTCTGCAAGCAGAGAAAGGGCATTTATAGCCGCCACAGTGACTGTACTTCCACCTTTTCTGCCGATATTTGTAATATAAGGAATGTCTAATTTCGCTAACTCTTCTTTTGACTCTGCAGCCGAAACAAATCCAACAGGCAGACCGATCACCAAGCTTGGCTTCGCGATTCCTTCTTTCACAAGACGAATCAATTCAAGTAAAGCCGTTGGAGCGTTTCCGATACAATAAATCCCACCATCCGCTTCAGCTACTGCTTTACGCATCGAAATGATTGCTCTTGTTGTGTTTAGCTTTTTCGCTTCTTCCATCACATCTGCATCAGAAATATATACATGGATGCTGCCGCCGTGCTTTTCGATGCGGCCTTTACTAATACCGACTTGCACCATCTGTACATCACAAATGACTCGTTCGCCATTTTTAATCGCTTGAATGCCGGACTCAATCGCTTTCGGATGGAGTATCATACTTCTTCCGAGTTCAAAATCCGCTGATGCATGAATGACACGCTGCACAACTTTATATTCTTCATAAGAAAGATCATGCTCACCAAATTCTTCCGTAATCATTTCAAAGCTACGACCTTCAATTTCCATCGGTTGAACTGTCTCCGGCTTAAAATCTGTTTTAAAATCCATGTTTGATCCGCTCCTTTAAAGGTTAAATGTATGTAAATAATCAACGACTTCGTCAAAACTGGAGCACCGGTTTTGATACTCCATTTCCGGGCGCTCGATCACAATCGTTTCGATTCCTAATTCTTTAGCGGCCTCTAGCTTTTGGTCAACGGACCCGCGGGCACCGCTCGCTTTCGTGACCATACATGTCACTCCGTATTGCTGATACAACGCTTGATCAAAGGCGGTCGTAAATGGCCCTTGGATCGCCACAATATTTTTTTGCGGCAAGCCAAGCTGCTCACATTTTTCCATATTATCTTTGCGTGGAAGCATTCTTGCGACTAAGCGAATGTCTGGATGAGACAATAATTTTCCGGTAAAAATAGCTAACGTTTTACTACCGGTCGTTAACATCACCGTGCCTTTTCTTTTCGCCGCTTCTTCCGCTGCTTCCTCATACGTGGATACATAAGTGATCAATGAAGAGTCTTCAAAGCTTTGTTCTTTTCTTTCAAATCGAATGTAAGGGATGTTAGCCGTATCCGCCGCTAACATCGCATTTTTCGAGGCTTCTTCGGCAAACGGATGGCTCGCATCTACAATTCCCTTCACACCCTGTTCCTTCATAAAGGCTTGCATTTGCTCGGCATCCATACGACCAGCAACCGCTTTGATCCCCGCTTGCTGTAACTCTTTCAACGCATTCTCTGTCACCACGGTAGCGATTAACTCTCTTCCTTGCTCTTGAAGCGTGATCGCAAGCTCTCTTGCATCACTTGTTCCGGCAATGAATAAAATCATTTCGTCGTTGTCACTTCCTCTTCATGGTCATGGTCGTGATGATGGTGGTGATCATGGTCGTGATCATGATCGTGATCGTGGTCATGATGGTGATGATGATCAATATGCTCCATCGCCTCAAAACGATATTGACACGTATCACAGTTCATATACACTTCTCCACCTAGCGCTTCATCAATCCGATCTTGAACGACCAGCTCTAGCTTTGGATGGAAGCCGAAATATTCAGCCAATGCAAATTCGACTCCTGGATAAGCTGATTGAAATTGAGTCATCATTCCTTCTAAGCGCTTAATTAAAATGCCCGTAAAGAGGAAGTATGGCAGTACAATTACTTTTTTAGCACCGAGACGAATCGTTTTTTCCACTGCTTCTTCTAAGCTTGGAGAAGTCACACCGATAAAAGCGGGCTCCAAAATCGAGTAAGAAGCTTTTTCCCATAATAATCTCGCAATCTTATAAAGATCACTGTTCGCATCTGGATCACTGCCTCCGCGTCCGAGTAAAATGACCGCTGTCCCTTCTTGTGGCTCGGCGACATTCTCCCCTGTTTCTTCAATTCGACTTTTGCAAATTTCAATCGCTTCATGATGAATGCCAATCGGCTTTCCATACGTGAATTCAACGGTAGGATACTTTTCTTTCGCTTCATCAATTGCCGCTGGAATATGAATTTTTGAGTGCCCTGCTTGAAGGAGCATTAATGGAATTAAAGCGATAGATGTCGCTCCTCTTGCGACACAAGCATCAATACCTTTTGCAATATCTGGACGTTCAAATTCTAGAAAACAAGTTTCAAGAATCAATTGATCATCTAATTTAGGCGTTAATTGATTAACAAATATTCTAATTTGCTCATTGCCTTCTGGATCACGGCTACCATGACCAACAAATAATACAGCTTTCATATCTGATCGTCTCCTTTAGTCCCCGCACGGTGCAGGTTCAATCATAATTTTCGGTTCCATATTGCGATACTCAAAGCCTTGAATATTTTTCACGCGTTTGAAAAATTTGAACAAGCGCTCGTTCGGATGACCTTTTGCTTTATACTCAGCAATAATCCGTTCGATTAGTGGCACAATTTGATTCGGTTCGATACCTTCCGCAACTGGCTGACCAGCATGAGCCGTTCTTCCGACTGGCTTCGCACCGAGGAATAAATCAAACTTTCCTTTTCTGAATACAATTCCGATATCATCATTGACCGCTTGATAACAAGCCATGCCACAACCGTTGACACCAATATTCAACGATTTAGGCATCTCCATCCCACCGAGTTTTTGTTGCAGCTCCTCTGCGTATGGAATCGCATCCTTCTTTTCACCATCACAAAAGTCACACGCTTTAATCGCTAACACATCTCCAACTGGAGAAACGATAAAGCCAGCTTGTTGCAATTGCTGCGTTAATTGCTGCGGCTCTTCCGTTGCTACACGTAAAACAATTTGGTGGTGAGGCGTGTATTCAACAGAGCCTTCCTCTCCGGCGACCGCTGATAGTACAAGCAATTGCTGCGCGGAAAACTTTTTATTCGCTACCCCTGGACTAACAGCGACTTCAAAAATTGATTGAATCGGTGTTGGAAATACGACTTCTTTTGTCGGCATCTCTTTGTTTTGATCGAGTAATTGCAAAGCCTTCATGCCGAGTTCAAATAAAGGCGGAGCTTCTTCCTTACCTTCATGAAGCGCCCACGGCTCGTTTTCACGCTTTAATCGTTCGTGCGGTTTCAATGGTTGCTTTTCAGAAGTCAACGTATACTTTCGCTGATAGCCTCGTGGCGTGATCATTTTATCGTCATAAATAAACGTCGTAGAATTCCCAATCATGACCGTTGTCAGCATCCCAATATCATGCTCGAGCATGTCCGCTAACGTCGTTAAAATGACTTGTTCTCTATCTCGATATGCACTTTTCACAAGGCCAACAGGTGTATCAGGAGAACGATATTTTAATAAAATACGCTGCGCCTCAACAATTTGCCTTGTGCGCTTTCCGCTTTTCGGATTATAAAGAGCAATAACGAAATCAGCTTGTCCTGCCGCATCAATCCTCTTTTCAATTATTTCCCATGGAGTTAAATGGTCACTTAAACTGATCGTACAAGCATCATGCATAACAGGTGCTCCAAGTAAAGACGCACAAGAGTTAATCGCTGAAATACCGGGGATAATTTCTACTTCGACTCCATCCGCTTCTCTCCAGCCTTTTTCGACAAGCACCTCATACACAAGACCTGCCATACCATACACACCAGCATCTCCGCTCGAAATGACCGCCACTTTCTTTCCTTCTTCGGCATACTTCACCGCCGCCTGTGCGCGACTCACTTCCTCGGACATCCCTGTGCTGATCACTTCTTTTCCCTCAATAAAAGCAGCAATCAATTCAACATACGTCTTATAACCGATAATGCAATCGCTTTCTTGCAACGCTTCTTTCGCTCGCTCGGTAATATGCTTTTCACTGCCCGGACCGAAACCGACTAATAGTAATTTCCCTTTCATCAGACACCCTCCTCACTGAACAGTCTTTTTAACTTCACGATCTTTTTCAATTCCTTTTACACGATCATTCATAAGTTCCATTCCACTGCCTTTATATGTATAAGTTAACGCTTCTTGCACAGGTTCACCGTTTTGCAAGTGCTGATGGACAATCTTTTTCGCCATGAACTCATCCACCTCGTGATACCAAGCTCCTTCTGGGTAAACAACGACGACGCAAGCATCTTTGCAACGACCGTTACATCTTGTTCTTGAGGTGTGTACACGAACATCGAGCTCTCGATCTTTAATTTCCTCGCGAATCGCCTGCGTCACTTCTTCTCCGCCTTTACGCATACAACTCGAACCATTGCAAATCAATACATGATGATTCATTTCCTTCAAATTCCAAGTCGTCATATGATCGCTCCTTTTCTATAAAAAAATCCTTAACTTCCAAAAGAAGTTAAGGATTTTGCGTAATGATCCGTACGCTGCTCATGTGCAGCTAGTCCGCTCGATACAGCCATCCTACTCTTCCCTCCGAAGAATGATGAAGAAAAGATAAAAGCAGGTCTCCTGGCTTACGGGTCTCCTTACTCTTGTCCCTTCCCAGCGCAACAAGCACCAGTGGTTATTGACAATTTCATCACCGCTTACAGTAACGGGGGCTGCATCGGACTTTCACCGATTTCCCTATTATCCCTTTTGAATCAACAAAAGGGCACTCTTACCTTATTATTTAATTAAAATATGTCATTTATTTGAACAACTGCTTTAAGATTATCAGTAAATGCCTCATGTTGACAAGAATTTTTTTTATTTTTAGAAAATTATTAATGGATGCCACCCAGTTTGCATGTGAACTTTTGCGATCACCTCTTGTCGCTTTTCTAAAAGAAAAGGATCTTGCCGATCAAGCAGTAAACCGATCACAGTCCCGCTATGCCCAATAATTACGCCTCCATGTAACTCCGTTGCCAAATCTACAAATAAACGAATATTTGGCTTCGGTAAAAAGCGTTCATTCACTTGCGAGCTAGCTGTTGCCGCTTGCAAAATTCGTGCAACATCTCCGTCTATAAGCCCCAACTTCATTTCGGAAAAAAGCTGTTCTAATAATTGTTTTTCCGCTTTGCTGTAATTCTTTTTATCGCGATGAAAAGCCCTTGTATTGACCTTTCCTCCACTATCAAAACCGATGCAAACAAGTTCAGGTGCGTAAGGAAATTCATGAAAAAGCTGGCCTGTTTGCTGATTGACCGCTGTAATCCCTCGATACATCACCCCATCTGTCGGCTCAATACTTGCTGCGATCACCGCCTCCTCTTTTGCTGACAATGTGACGCCAAGACTTGCAGTAACCGCTCGAATCGTAGCAACGATATCCGCTGAACTGCTCGCCATTCCCTTTCCTACTGGAATAGATGAAGTAATAGACAAATATCCGCTTGGCGAGCGCCCCAACATTCGCAGCGTCTGTTCTGCTGCCATTAACGCTAATTTTTTCCCTTTCGTCTCTCCGATTAACGAACCCACTCGGGCAGGTGTAAATCTCGCTTCACTATATAAAGGGCTTGGAAAGGTGAATAAAAATGGTTGCCCATCAATTTCTCCTTGTGCTAACTCTCCAAACGTACCAAAACATTTTCCTATCCCTATTTGCATGTATAAACCTCTTTTCTACGCTGTCGATTTGCTGATATTTATAACAATTTATTATAATCCTATTCTTTTTTTCTTCCAAGCGGTTGTGGTTTTGTCTCTTAGTGACTGAATTTCAATGATTTTAATTTTGAATTTTGCACATAATGAAATAAGTATAGTAAACCAAAATAATATTTGGTTGACAACTTATGTTACCATACATTAAAATAACGTTAACATTTTTTATCGTTTTGTTATTATAGGAGGTTAGAAAAATGAGTACACAGCATGAAAAATTAAGAATGATGCTGACGACAGCTTTGTTCGCAGCGATTATTGGCATTATGGCTCAAATTACGATTCCACTGCCATTAGTTCCGATCACAGGGCAAACGCTAGCTGTCGGTTTAGCCGCTACAATTTTAGGCTCACGATACGGCGCGTTATCAGCGATTGTTTATATGTTCATTGGGGCGGTGGGCGTTCCTGTATTCTCCGGTATGAGCGCTGGAATGGGCGTCATTTTCGGTCCGACGGGTGGTTATATTGTTAGCTTCATTTTTTCTGCTTTTATTATCGGTTTATATATTGAAAAAACGGCGGCCACTGTGACACAAGCATTTATTGCGAATGTCATCGGTATGTTGATTAACTTATCCTTTGGAACCGCTTGGCTCAAAGTAATGGCTAGCCTTTCTTGGGCGGAAGCATTTGCCGGCGGATTTGCCCCATTTATCATCGGAGGCATTATCAAAGCGATCTTAGCTGCTTGGATCGGTATTCTCGCTCGCAAACGATTGCAATCAGCTCGCCTTTTACCATCATCAGCTAACGTATCTATTTAATACAAAAATGAGGCTCATCCAAAAGGATCGGCCTCATTTTTTTTCGATCACAAAATGAAATTGTTCTTCTGCTGTCCATCGTCCGTTCGTATACGTTCGCTCAATAAACTGCACGCGGTCGTTGCGATCAATCGTCAGCACCGTAGAAGAGCGTGTGCCATACTGTTCACTGTTAATAAACATCGAAGACAACAGCCGCTCCCACTGTAAAGAAACACCAGTTTGCGGAAGCTCTTCGTCGGCCATCTGTTCTTCGGATTGTAAGGAAGCAAATAAACAATTGGCATCAGCAACAATTTTATTATGTACACACGATTGTAAACTCTGCTTTCCTCGCTCCGTTTTTGGCCAAGGTGTGTTTAAAAAAGCGTTACTTAAGCTATGGATGCCTGGAACCATCTTGGTAATCTCATCTTGCCGATTATTATAGTACCATAACAAATCAGCCGTCCCGACGATCACATTAAAGCTGGGATAATAAGCTTTTTCCTCGCTTAACCGTTGCAAAAACAGCTCCGCTTCCATCTGTCCGCTTAAAAACGAACGAACAATGTCTCCACGTGACCATTTTCCTTCCGTTGATTCTGTCGGATCACGGAAATTGGTTAATGCGGCAAATCTCCCTGATGTCGTCACACCAAGCCATGTGCCCATTTTTTCTAAGTCCCGCCCGGCTAATATTTGAGGCTCATCCTCCCAAAAATGAGCTCGTTTCGTTGGACGAGCGAAAAATTCATCACGGTTGGCAGCAACAATTAATTTATAATTCGGGTGCTGTTGAAATTGAAAATTAATTAAACACATATCATCATCCCCTAAAAATTGCTCGAATTTTATCAAAAACATAAAGGAAATTTCGGTGATTATAGCGAATAAACAACGTTTAAAAGGTAGGTGCTACTAAGATGAACAAATTTGTAATGCCTGAAGTCATTTTTGGAAATGGCGCCATTCATCAAGCTGGAGAATGTTGCTCTCGTTTAGGTGCCAAAAAAGTGTTAATCGTCGCTGATGAGGGTGTCATTCAAGCAGGATGGCTAGAAATTGTGATCAAAAGCTGTGTTGATGCTGGTTTGAGCTATGCATGTTATCAAGATATTACCATTAATCCGAAAGACTTTGAAGCAGAAAAAGGAGCAAATGTTTATATAAATAACGAATGTGACGCTCTTATTGGCGTCGGTGGTGGAAGTGTCATTGATGTGGCAAAAGCCGTTGCCATCTTAGCTTCAAATGGAGGAACCATTTCCGATTATGAAGGAGTCGACCGCATCGAACTTCCCCTTCCACCGCTTGTGATGGTGCCAACGACTGCAGGGTCCGGCTCGGAAGTATCTCAATTTTCTGTAATTGTTGATTCAAAAAGGGAAAAAAAAATGACGATCGTTTCTAAGTCGCTAGTGCCGGATATCGCCTTGATCGACCCTGAAACATTAACAACGAAAAATGCTAAATTAACTGCCTCTACTGGACTTGATGTGTTGACACATGCAATTGAATCATTTGTTAGTTTAGCGGCGACGCCATTGACCGATGTACAAGCAAAAAATGCGATGATGCTTGTCGCTGAATATTTACGCCCTTCT
>NZ_KZ454941.1:1903342-1915280 GCF_002797375.1 Bacillus sp. FJAT-42315 | reverse complement strand
TGAGGGTGTCATTCAAGCAGGATGGCTAGAAATTGTGATCAAAAGCTGTGTTGATGCTGGTTTGAGCTATGCATGTTATCAAGATATTACCATTAATCCGAAAGACTTTGAAGCAGAAAAAGGAGCAAATGTTTATATAAATAACGAATGTGACGCTCTTATTGGCGTCGGTGGTGGAAGTGTCATTGATGTGGCAAAAGCCGTTGCCATCTTAGCTTCAAATGGAGGAACCATTTCCGATTATGAAGGAGTCGACCGCATCGAACTTCCCCTTCCACCGCTTGTGATGGTGCCAACGACTGCAGGGTCCGGCTCGGAAGTATCTCAATTTTTTTGTAATTGTTGATTCAAAAAGGGAAAAAAAAATGACGATCGTTTCTAAGTCGCTAGTGCCGGATATCGCCTTGATCGACCCTGAAACATTAACAACGAAAAATGCTAAATTAACTGCCTCTACTGGACTTGATGTGTTGACACATGCAATTGAATCATTTGTTAGTTTAGCGGCGACGCCATTGACCGATGTACAAGCAAAAAATGCGATGATGCTTGTCGCTGAATATTTACGCCCTTCTGTTGCATCCCAATACAATAAAGAAGCAAAAGAAAAAATGGCGATGGCTAGTTTGCAGGCGGGGCTTGCTTTTTCCAATGCGATTTTAGGAGCGGTACATGCAATGTCCCATGCGATTGGCGGGAAATACCCGATGCTCCATGGCGATGTGAACTCCGTCTTACTTCCATATGTGATGGAATTTAACTTCCTGGCCGCTCCGAAAAAATTTATGGAAATCGCTCAATTATTAGGTGAAGACACTCGGGGGTTGTCACCTGAAGAAGCAGGAAGAAAAGCGATTGCTCATGTGAAACAGCTCTCTTTAGATATTGGCGCCCCTCAACGTTTGTCGGATATGGGATTTGAAGAGTCAGCCATTGAAACGACGGCCGAAGTCGCTCTACAAGATGCTTGTATGATTACGAACCCTCGGGACATTCATGCGAAACAAGTCGAGGAATTGTTAAGAAAAGGGTTTTAGGGAGGACACCTTGAACATGAACAGAAAAGAAATGATCGACTTATTGACAGGCGTTCAGTCCTCGAAAAAAAGCTATTATACCGAACTGAAAAAAACTGTAAATGAACTACAAAAGAAAAATATGCAGCTTGAGATTATTAACGATGTGACGAAGAGCTTTAATATCGATATGTCGATGGATGAGATGTTAAAGCATATTATGGATAAGCTGCAAACGATCTTTCCTATCAAACGAGTCAGCCTGTCATTATATAACGGCAATGACTTAGTGTTATCTAACGTGTACCCTGCTGATTCCGTTGTATTATCACCCAATAGCATTTTACCAAAAAGCGATTCACTTTATTGGTTAGCACTAAAAAGCGGTCAACCTTGCTATTACGAAATAGGCAACAGAGGCGGTACTTATTTTGAAGAAGAAGCCTTGTCTTTGTTACAAGTCGGTAGTGTTTGGGTATTCCCCTTAATTAGCAAAGGCAATATTATTGGCGTTTTAACTTTGGGAGGAAAAGAAAAAGGCTGGAATGAATCATCAGATCAAAGGTTTTTCGAACAACTTTCTGACCAAATTGCGGTTTGTATTGAAAATGCGCGACTTTATAATGAAGTGCTCAGTAGTCATCAACAATGGGAAGAAACGTTCCGCGCAGTATCAGACGTCATTTTTGTTGTTGATTTAACAGGGCGGATTTTACAATACAATCAATCGGCTAAGCAATTCTTTCAAGAAAAACCGTTCAAACAACACTCCATTGAAGAGCTATTGTTTCCATTAACGGAAAATAATTTTTTCAAACAATGTATGGAAAGCGAGACTCCCATCGATGGTGAATTAATTTTACATGAAAAAGTCATGGTATGCTCTTGCTTTCCCGTTTTCAATGACTCTGGCGACCTCTACGCCGTGATCATTTATTTGAAGGATTTTACCGAAAAACGGCGCTTTGAAGCGCAACTACTCCATTCAGGAAAACTAGCGGCTCTTGGCGAGATGGCCGCTGGAGTGGCTCATGAATTAAACAATCCGTTAACCGCTATTTTAGGCAATGCTCAGTTGTTGTTGCGAAAGCAATCTGAAAATGATCGAACGTATCACCTATTAACGGATATTCATCAATGCGGAATTCGCTGCCGAAACATTATTCGTAGCTTACTTACATTTTCAAGGCAGGATGAATTTCTGTTTGAACAATGCTCGGTTAATGAAGCGGTCGAACAAGCGTTAAGTCTTGTCGGCAATCAAATTCGAAAAGAAAATATTTATATTCAAACGGGGCTACAACAAGATTTACCGTTCATTGAAGGTAGTGTTCAACAAATTGGACAAATCGTCTTAAACCTTTTAATTAACGCGAAAGATGCATTGTCAGAGATAGAAGACGAAAAAAGGATTCTCATTGAAACGAAGTCAGCGGAACACGAAGGAAAACAGTGGATATCATTGATGGTCGACGATAACGGCTGTGGCATAGATCCAGCGCGAACAAACGAAATATTCAGTCCTTTTTTTACGACGAAATCAGCGATCCATGGTACAGGCCTTGGCTTATCTGTTAGCCTTGGCATTGCGGAAACCCATGGTGGGACATTGACGGTCACTAGTGAACCTGGAGTTGGCAGTCGTTTTCAACTGTTGCTTCCATGTACATAATCCCTTCTCATCTTTAGAAAAGCAGGTGAAACGATGGCACAAATCTTAATTATTGATGACGAAATAGAAGTAGGCCGCTTTCTCACTCATTTATTTGAGGACAAAGGGCATGAAGTCACTCATGGAGTGAGCGGTAAAGAATTTGATCAATTGATCACTGATCGACGTTTTGATCTAGCTTTCATTGATGTTCGTTTGCCCGATCGAAATGGATTGGATATTTTACGTACATTAAAAGCGAATCAGCCTCATTGTCAATCCGTCATTATGACCGGATATAGCACCGTCAAAATGGCGGTCGAAGCGATTCAAATTGGGGCGAGTGATTTTATTGAGAAGCCGTTTGAGGATATCGAGGACATTGAGCGGCTAGCTGAGCAATTAATCGACACTCAGCTTCCCTCCTCTCATCAAGATGCCCTATATATCGCAAACGAGCTAAACTGCTTTATCGGAAATAATTCGCAAATGAGACAGTTATTTATGCTCGCTTATAAGTTCGCACAAAAAAATATGACCGTACTCATTCAAGGAGAAACCGGCACTGGGAAAGAAGTGCTTGCTCATTTTATCCATGAAGCTAGCAAGCGAGCGAAGGAACACTTTGTTGGCATTAACTGTGGAGCCATTTCCGAGCATTTATTAGAAAGCGAATTATTCGGCCATACGAAAGGTGCCTTTACAGGAGCATTAAAGGATCGTAAAGGTTATTTTGAACTCGCCTCCAAAGGGACTTTATTTCTTGATGAAATTGGTGAGGCCTCTTCTTCCGTCCAAGTGAAGTTATTGCGTGTATTAGAAACAGGGGAATATATGAAAGTCGGAAGCGAAGTGACCGAGCGCACCCATACTCGCTTAATTGCGGCAACACATGTCGATTTACATGAAGCGGTCAAAGAAAAAAGATTCCGAGAAGACTTGCTCTATCGGCTAGACGTCATTAAATTGACGATTCCTCCACTAAGAGAAAGGATCGATGACCTCCCTAAGTTTATTGATTTTTATTTCACACAAGCGAAAGTCCCCCTCCATTTTTCCAAAGAAGCAATGGCCATCCTTTGTGACTATGACTGGCCGGGAAATGTCCGAGAGCTTGTAAATGTTCTCAAACGAACGATCGCCTTAGCGGACGGAGAAATGACGATCATTCCACCAGAACTGCTTCCTGAAAAATTACTTTGCCGCCCGGTAGCTGCTTCTACTTCTATACCACTGCCGACACCAAGCTTTGAAAACTATGTAGAAACTTGGCAGCAACAGCTATTGGACGCTTGGAACAGCCCGCAAGAAATGAAGCTTGATGAAATCCAGCAGAAAATTAAGCAGTTAGAAAGCGAAGCCATGAAAGCCTTTATTACGAAATCACTAAAGGACACACTCGGCAATCGAAAGGAAGCGGCGAAACGACTAGGGATCAGTACGAGACAGTTAAGGTATTTGTTGAATGAGAGGAAGAAATAAATGGAAAGAAAGGAGGTTAAAAGATGGATATTGCCCTTGATCATTTAATTGGTAACAAAATTTGCATCATCCCTATGAGCAAAGAGCATATTCGAGGTTTATATGATATTTGTACAAGTAATGGAATTTGGGATCACCTGCCACAAACTATTGCGCTATTGTTTTGAAGTCTTGAATTTGATTCGAGTTCAATTTAAAACCGACGAACGAAATATCCGTTCTCAAAAAGCGATTGAACGAATAGGAGGAGTAAAAGAAGGTATATTAAGAAATCACATGATACGTAAAGATGGAACATTCCGAGATTCCGTTTTTTACAGTATTATTGACAGTGAGTGGCCTTTAGTGAAAAAAAGGCTAGAAATAATGCTAGCTGAAGGAGATCAATAAATCACGATCTTATTTTAAGTTCTTGTGCTAATAAATGGTGCGAAGACGAATCCTCTCAAAAATCATTAAAACTGACTTTTGAGAGGTCCTTTCTGATAATGGAATGATGATGACAGATTCAATCTTCAGCCTTAATAAAGAGATTTCCCTCTCGAAATGACAAATGAAGGAGCTCATAAAAATATGCCGATCATTAAACATGAGATTTATATTGAAGCACCCATCAATGTTTGTTTTGATCTTGCCAGAAACGTAGAGGTGCACACAGAAACAACAGCTAAAACGCAGGAACGATCATGAAAGACACCTTCAATTATAAATCTCCTCTTGGCGTTCTTGGAAAAATAGCGGATAAACTATTTTTAGAAAAATATATGAGACATTTTATTATCCATCGTGCAAAAGAATTAAAAAAATAGCAGAAAAATAATTTTCACTCTTGATTTAAGTCAATGACCCGACATAACCTTCCTATTAACATGAAAGTAACAATAAAATATAGGGGGTTATACTATGGAAAGCTCAACAAAAGAACGATCGAACCAGCGAAAATATGCCCTGACTGCTGGCATATCACTTGTCATTATGACACTTGCTGCCTTTTTTTCTTATGGCTTTGCTCATGAAAGCCTCGTTGTGCCAGGCGATGCCGAGGCCACATTTCACAACATCACATCCTCAACTACCCTTTTCAAAGCCGAAATCATCGGTTGGATCATCATCCTGATCAGTGACATTGTGGTCGCCTGGGCATTCTATCTTTTCATAAAGCCTATTCACCAAAGCCTTTCATTGCTCGGTGCGTGGCTCCGTCTTACCTATGCAACGATATTAGGAATGGCCATACTGAACTTGATCTTTGTGTTGCTTCTCACGATCAACACAGACTATTTATCATTATTGAAAACGGATCAACTCCAAGCACTTATCATGCTGTTTTTACAAGCATTTGAATCTATTTGGTCTATTGGTTTGATCATTTTTGGTGGGCATCTCATGATTGTCGGCTATTTAGCTTTCAAATCAGAAAACATCCCTAAAGTTATCAGCATTTTATTGTTAGTTGCTTCAATAGGCTATATTGTCATTCACCTGGGCAAAGCGTTTCTTCCACAATACGATGAGGTCATTTCAATACTTAATCTTGTATTTATTGTACCGATGATTGCGGGGGAACTAGGCTTTGGAATATGGCTACTGTTCAGAGGAGGAAAACTCTCTAAAGATACCCTTTATTGATCCGCTTCTTGATTCTACTTAATGACTCAGGAGTAATACCAAGATAACTCGCCAGCTGATGTTGAGGTACACGGTCGATTAAATAAGGTCGTTTCTGCAATAATGATTTATAGCGTTCTTCAGGTGTAGATGCGATAAATGAAGCTAATTCATCTTGTACCTCACCAAGTTTTTCCTCAATCATTTTGCGTGTCATCGTTTCTAATTGTGTATATTTGTTATACATGTCCTTTTCAACATCAAGGTCACCAACAACCAATATACAGTCTTCTAAACAAGTGAAAGAATACGCCGATGGCTGGTCTTGCTTATGGTGATTGAAATTGGCAATGGCTTGTTCTTCTGTGTAGAAATTAGATGTGACCTCTTTTCCAGCTTCATCTACAGAATACTGCCTAACACAGCCCTTCAATACGAAATAACATTTAGTCGGAACATCTCCTTGTCTAAGGAGCACTGTTCCTTTTTTATATTCTTCTATACATAGCTCTTTAACGATTGCCTGTTGTTCCTCCTCACTAAGCGTTGTCAGTTGAGTCATATACTTCATTAATATTTTTTTCATTTTGCTTGCTGCTCACCCACCTTGAATTAAAGAGACTGAATCCATACTATTAGAAGCCCACTCTCACTTATTTTCATTCTAACAATCTGTATCTAATTTTTAGTCTAGCATCATATTAATTGCTTATTCAACTAACAAAAGAGATAAAAGGACCATAGGAAATTACATAGTAATTGTCGAATTGAAAAGTATGCTTCATCGTCAAACTGATTAAAGGACCAAATATTGTGGAAAAACAGGAGGTTCGCAATGAAAGATAAAATCGTTATAATTACTGGCGCAAATTCGGGGATTGGACATCCTGATACATAATGCCGCCTATTTAAATCATGGAGAAAAAGAGTATAAACTTAGTCCTGAGCATATCGAATTGTCTTTTGCTACTAACACATTTGGTCCTTTTTTGATGACTCGTTTGTTGGTAGATCACCTCGCAAAATCATCGGACCCGAGAATCCTTCATGCTTGCACGACAAACATTAAACATTTCTTCGACCCAAAGCCGATAACTATTTTCACATTTGTACTTCGGATGAATTTAACAATATTACCGGCCAACTGATCAACCATAAGAGAGAGATTGTTCAACCATCAACAACTGAAAAAGGCTTCGCTCAATTGACAAACCTATTTGGTTCAAGTAGCTACCCTAAATACGCGGCAAACCCTCAAAATATTGAACAAATATGGAGGTTGAGCACTTTATTGACTGAAAACTAGATGAAAGGAATGAATTCTAAATTGAATCAATCAAATGAGCAAAGTAGATTTGAAAGTAGATTCACAGAAAATTTATTGTGTCATGGTCACCTGCTTCAATAGGTGCTGAAAAACTATGTATTAGGAAGTCTATTTTCATACACAATGAAGAAGATAAACCCCCAGAATGCCGTAAAATCAACATTTTGGGGGTTTAAATTTGAATACTTATTAGTCGACATAGGGCTTTTTAGACAATCCCCTTAAGATCAACGAATAATTCTAATGACAAATGGAATTTGATATCTTTTTCCTTCGTAAGCTCGAATAGCCGCAATAATTGTGAAAATCACTACAAGTATACCTAATATCCATAGAAACAAGGCACCAATTAAAATAATCACTAAAATAGAACTGATGAAGACATAAATTCCGTATGAAATAAGAAAGTTAAAATATTCTTTCCCATGGTAGTCCACAAATGATGACTCGTCTTTTTTAATGAGCCAAATCACTAACGGACCGATAAAAACTGTAAATAAGCTTGAGACATAAATCGCTGCCGCTAAAAGTCTTTCATCATTAGATGGCGTGTTTAAACCTTCCATTTTTATCCTCTCCTATTACTAAAATAATTTCACCTACTATTATGTACGTATGAGAGAGGATAATGTTTCAGATTATTTTACTAATCTTTTTCTGTTAAAATTTCTCTGGATAAAAAGCCTTAGCTAGCGTTTCAATGGCCGTTGGACCTCTAACACCTTCCGCTCCCGCCGATAATGGCAAAGTGACGAAACGTTTGTTTTTAATGGCTTCGACGTCCTTTAATGCAGGATGTCTTAATAAAAACTCTTTTTTCTGGTCGACCGTTGTATCACCATAGTCAATGATGACAATGATTTCTGGGTTGCGGTTGACTACTTCTTCCCAAGAAGCGGTTGCCCAGCCTTTTTCAATATCGTTAAAAATATTTGAGCCCCCGGCTAACGTAATCAGCTCATTTAAGAAATTTTGGCCAGCCGTAGTCGGTTCTTTTTCTCCACCATCATAAACGAATACACTGATAGGATCTTCCACGTCTTTCACCTTTTCATGAACGGCAGTCATTCCTTCTTTCATGTTTTGAACTAACGTTTCCGCTCGATCTTCTACTCTAAAAATGCGTCCAATGTTTAAAATGTCTGTAAATACATCGTCCATCGTCGGACCTGACATACTCGAAGATTGTTGTGAATAAGATTTGACGCCGAATTGTTCAAGCTGTTCTACTGTTCCTAACGCCTTGTCTGTAAAGGCGCTTTGCCAACCAGCATACGCGAAATCTGGTTCTACCCCTAAAAATACTTCTTGGCTCGGGTATTGATCAGATAGCACTTTGATGTTCTCATAAGCTTCTTTATACTCTGGCAAAATTTCGTCATCTAAATAGGCCGTACCTACCATCGAATCTTCTAAACCGAGAGCAAGCATAATTTCCGTTGTGTGTTGATTTAACGTTACAGCTCGTTTAGGTGCTTCTTCAAAGGTCAGCGTTCTGTACATATTTTCAATCGTAACTGGCTCGGCTGCTTCGGTATTCTTGTCAGCCGGTTTCTCTGTCGGTGATGCGGATTGGTTACATGCTGTTGTGATTAATAACAATAAAGCGACCATACTTGTAAATATACTTTGCTTTAACTTTTTCATTTTTTTCTCTCCTTTTATCCTTGTTTTTTGGCAATAATCGTCCAATATTCAACGGGAGCTGCATGTTTTTCTTCGACTATCCCGCTGAATGGATATCCTCCATTGCTCCAAACACTCTCTTTAAACTCATGAACATCTTCTTGTGAGTTTTCATCTGTTTTTAATAAAGGATAAGACGATTGCCATCCTTGTATATGATGGAGTTGATAATTATTCACCATCTTCACCACCTTAAATCCTTGGCTCTCTAATAAAAGCGCCGCTTCTTTAGGGAGCATAAGGCTTAGCTCGCGATCCACTCGATATCGCTCTTTGCTTTGACGTTGAACAAACTTTTCAAAGGTGGCTTCATAGCGATAAATTTGTCTCGTCAAAGAGGTTTCTCCTTGAACATCTACGTGTATTTCTTGCTGATTCATTAATTTTTTTCGGTGACGAAACGTCCACTCTTTGCTTATGGGCGGTAAAATAATGTCCACAGCTATCCTTCCGTCTTGCTTTAAATGGCTATGTATTCTTTGTAAAATAGCCACTTGCTCACTCATGATAGTAAAATGCTGAAGTATCCCATCAGGCAAAATAATATGTGGAAAGGTTTGATTAAGCTCTAGCTGCTGAACATCCATTTCGATCAATTTAAGTAAATTAGGCTGATGTTTAAGAAGAGCTTTCGCTTTTTTGTTAGCGATCTTTAACATGTCACCACTATGATCGATGCCAGTTACCGGTATCCCTTTTCGGCAAAGTTCAACAGCGATTCGCCCTGTACCAACCCCTATTTCTAACACTTGTTGCTGAGGGTCACCATTTGCAAGGAAGTCGCAATAAAAGGAGATCCCTGACTTCCCTGCAAATTGATCGTAATAATTCGCTTCCATGCTTTCGTAAACAGCAGTTGGCTCTTTCAGATGTCTTTCCCCTTGCAACCCGCATCTATTACACAAGCTGCCAGCCAACTCATGTAAGGATGTCCCTTTAGGAACGCCATTTTTTGTATCTCCCGCCCATTCATCGTAAATAAATCCGCATACTTGACAAGTGGTGATTGACATTAAATCACCTCTCTTTCCGACTGCTTGATCATCTCTTCAGACAAATAAGTAATATGGATTTTGTTCGTCAACGGATGAACGATAATATCGGCTTCCACTCGAAAAACTTCCTTGAGCATGTCTGTTGTCAGCACTTCAGATGGTGCACCCGATGTAATGATTTCGCCGTTCTCAATGACATAGATGCAATCGCAATAAGCAGCTGCTAAATTCAAATCATGCAAAGCGGCGAAGACCGTCATATTGAGCTTACGAACAAGATCTAGTATTTGGAGTTGATGATGAATATCTAAATGATTCGTCGGTTCGTCTAATACTAGCACTTGTGCTTCTTGAGCGAGTGCACGAGCGATCATCACTCTTTGTTTCTCTCCCCCTGATAAGGAGGTGAACGGTGTATGAATGAAATTCGTCATTCCCACCTTTTGAAGACAATGATCAATCACTTGATGGTCTTTTTTTGAATCCGCTTCCAGAAATTTTTTATGTGGAGAGCGGCCCATCGAGACAATTTCAGCTACGGTAAAATCAAATAACGACGGTGTTTCTTGACTAACAACCGCTAATTTTTGGGCAACATTTCGCGAGGAAAGCTTGAAAATATTTTCGTCATCTAGTGTGATCATTCCCGCATCAGGCTTGAGCACGCGGTAGATGTTTTTCAAAAGGGTTGATTTGCCGCTTCCGTTCGGCCCAATGAGACCAACAAACTCTCCTGAAGCAATATCCACATGAACGTTTTTCAGTAGTGGTTTCTTTTCAATACTTGAGCTTATATTTTGTACAGAGATGTTCACCTTATTTCTCCCCTCCAAAAGCGTAGTGGCTTCTTCTTAACATCCATAGAAAGAATGGCCCACCACAAAGTGCTGTCACAATCCCAATCGGCATTTCTTCAGGAGAAATCACTTGTTTGGCAAATATATCGGCCCACACTAAGAAGATCGCCCCGACTAAAGCGCTGATCGGTAACACTTTGCGATGATCCGATCCGACCATTAAGCGAACAATGTGAGGCACCATTAAGCCAAGAAAGCCAATGGAACCACATACAGATACGAGCACACCTGTCATTAAAGCAGTAGTGACAACCAATATTTTTCTAAATGTTTCGACATTCACTCCTAATGTAACCGCTGCATCTTCCCCCATTAACAAAATGTTCAACGCCCGATATTGAGACCATAAAAAAAGAAATCCTAAACAGATGACGAGTGCGGGTATAGGAATATACTCCCACTTAGCTCCAGCGAGACTTCCCATCATCCAAAACATCGCGTTTCTTATTCCTTCTTCTTGGGGCGCTGATATCACAATAAAGCTAGTGATCGCAGAAAGAACCATAGAAATAGCGATCCCCGCTAATAACAGCCTCACTGTTGAAATCTTTCCGCCCACTTGAGCTAGAAAATAAACGAGAATGATAGAAAGTAAGGAGCCGATAAAGGCCGACATCGTTAACGCATACTGACCAAATATAGAAAAGGCTCCAAATATAATCACTAACGTAGCACCAACCGATGCCCCAGAAGATACACCTAATATGTACGGGTCGGCTAATGAATTGCGCACAAGCGCTTGAACGGCTGTTCCGATGATCGCTAAGCCGGCACCGGCAATGACACCTAATAGTACTCTCGGAAATCTTAAATTCCAGATAATATTTTCTTGAGCGGCTGACCAATCCCTCGTAATAACCCCTTCAAGAGAAAAGGTTTTTGACAGAGCAATCTTCCATACTGTCAGCGGATGAATCGATACAGGCCCTACCATAACCGCGATCGTAATAGAAACAACAAGAACACTAATTAAAAAAAAAAGAAAAAGCGACAACTTATAATTGACGATAGGTTTCTTTCTTTTTTCGATGGAAACTGTTTGTACTTGCTTGATCGGTGATTCCCCCTTCACATCATGTCATATATTTTTTTGACAAATAAAAAGAGCATTTAAACCCGGAGAGTTTAAATGCTCACAAAAAGATTGTCTATGCATAAAGCTAGCATAACGATCACATTTTCCGTCAACATCCCCTATATCCCGTAGGTTATTTCGTGTTCATTAAACGGGCAGGTCTCCTGACTTGTCTTCTACACTTCCTGAGCCTTCCCGTTATTCACAGTGGCATGTTTCAGGTTGCTCTGACTTACAGTGG
>NZ_KZ454941.1:1882276-1903332 GCF_002797375.1 Bacillus sp. FJAT-42315 | reverse complement strand
CTTAAATTCCAGATAATATTTTCTTGAGCGGCTGACCAATCCCTCGTAATAACCCCTTCAAGAGAAAAGGTTTTTGACAGAGCAATCTTCCATACTGTCAGCGGATGAATCGATACAGGCCCTACCATAACCGCGATCGTAATAGAAACAACAAGAACACTAATTAAAAAAAAAAGAAAAAGCGACAACTTATAATTGACGATAGGTTTCTTTCTTTTTTCGATGGAAACTGTTTGTACTTGCTTGATCGGTGATTCCCCCTTCACATCATGTCATATATTTTTTTGACAAATAAAAAGAGCATTTAAACCCGGAGAGTTTAAATGCTCACAAAAAGATTGTCTATGCATAAAGCTAGCATAACGATCACATTTTCCGTCAACATCCCCTATATCCCGTAGGTTATTTCGTGTTCATTAAACGGGCAGGTCTCCTGACTTGTCTTCTACACTTCCTGAGCCTTCCCGTTATTCACAGTGGCATGTTTCAGGTTGCTCTGACTTACAGTGGCGGGAACCGTGCCGGACTTTCACCGAACTTCCCTTTTAAGCTATAAATATGTCGAATAAATATAGCACCTGTTTAATAACAAATATTAACTTTTCTAAATATTACTATATTAGCAGTAAAGATGTCTACCACTATAAAAACAGTGGAAAGTTTAATATTTCTATAATGTCTCCGTACCTTTTACACTCTTAATACTTCGCAATTTCACTTTGACTGTTCACAATAATAATATGAGCATTGTCATGAAGTTGCCTCATCAACTGACGCATATGAGATTCCGAAACCGATACACATCCAGCTGTCGGTCGGCCGCTATCAACATGTAAGAAGAAAGCACTGCCCGCTCCTTTGACCGGCTTATATGTATTATAGTTAATCACAATGGCATACTTGTATTGCACGCGATAATTGATTAAACGCTCATCTAATCTGCTTGATTTCGTTCGCTCTTGCCATGTATTGTATTGAGGATCTTTCGGGTTGGAGATCCAATAAGAATTTTTCGTGATTTGTTTAAAAGGCATTTTTGTTCCAGGATTCGAGTGACCAAAAGCAAAGCCTAGTTTATACGCGCCTTTCGGTGTTCGTTTCGAGCCTTCCTTTGCTTGCCCGACTCCCTTACTGCCGACATGTCCCGTCGTTTTAAACGATCTCGTCCACTGCCCGACTTTATTTTTCTCCCAATATTCGACATAAGCCTTACTTCCGCTTCCAACAACGGTGACAATTTGATCGGTTTTTTGAGCAGTCTTTGTTTTCGCAATCATTGCCGGAGAAATTTGTTCGTTTGTTTTTCTTTTTAAATAAGCACCACTGACATATGCTTCTTTTTTATTATAGGTAAAACGATACCAGTTATTCGTTGTTTTACCCGTCACTTGAATCGTGCTTCCTTTGCGCAAACTACCAATCATTTTATGCTTTGTACTCGGCCCGGAGCGAACGTTTAATTGATTGGCTGTCACCGTGTATTCTCCGCTCACTTTAGAAACGTTTGTTTTGCTGTTTGCATAAGCTGTGTTAACAGTTAAAAGAAATATGACGATGCTTGCTAGTAACCATTTACCTTTCACAGATAAACCCCTCCTTTTTTTTAACAGTTTACTACTTTCATATTAAAGTGAAATGCCAGCAGTAGCAACGTTTTCTTTCAAGTCAAAATCCCCTGCAGAGAACTTCTCCACAGGGGGTGACATTACTAATTTAAACTCGCTCGTTCTTCTTCAGTAAAAATACGTGATCTAGTGAGAAAACGCTTGCCTTCTCGTCCTTCTAATGAAAACATCCCTCCTTGACCATCAACGACATCGATGATTAACTGTGTATGTTTCCAATAGTCAAACTGAGCCGCATTCATATAAAAAGGGCAATCACCAATTTTCCCCAATAAGACATCGCTTCGTCCAGTTAAAAACTCTCCTTCTGGATAGCACATTGGCGAGCTACCATCACAGCAACCACCGGACTGATGAAACATAAGAGGACCATGTCTCTCCTTTAACTTCTCAATTAATTGTAAGGCTTCTTCTGTTGCAGTTACGCGTTCAACAATTAGAAACGCCCCCTTTTCTTAGAAGAATCCAAGAGCATCCTCGCTATAGCTGACGAGAAGGTTTTTCGTTTGTTGGTAGTGAGAAAGCATCATTAAGTGATTTTCACGTCCGATTCCTGACATTTTATAACCACCAAATGCCGCGTGAGCTGGGTACGCATGATAACAGTTCGTCCACACACGCCCGGCTTGAATACCGCGCCCCATTTGATAAGCAAGATTCATATTTCTTGACCAAACACCGGCACCAAGTCCATATAACGTATCATTGGCAATTTGCAGTGCTTCTTTTTCATCCTTAAACGTAGTGACAGACACAACAGGCCCAAAGATTTCTTCTTGGAAAATACGCATGCTGTTATCGCCTTTAAAGACCGTTGGCTTCATATAATAGCCATTTTCAAAGCCAGCAAATTGATTGCGCTCACCACCTGTTAAGCAAGCGGCTCCTTCTTGTTTACCGATATCAATATAGGAAAGAATTTTCTCCATTTGCTCATTGGAAGCTTGAGCCCCCATCATTGTTTCCGTATCTAGTGGGTTGCCTGTTTTAATTTGCTTCACACGTTCTAATGCTCGCTCCATAAATTGATCATAGATCGATTCTTGAATGAGCGCTCGCGATGGACATGTACATACTTCCCCTTGATTCAAAGCGAATAGAACAAATCCTTCAACTGCTTTATTTAAGTAAGCGTCATCTTGAGCCATCACATCTTCAAAGAAAATATTCGGTGATTTTCCACCAAGCTCAAGTGTGACAGGAATAATATTTTGTGACGCATATTGCATAATTAAGCGGCCAGTCGTTGTTTCTCCCGTGAACGCGACTTTCGCAATTCGCGGGCTAGTCGCAAGTGGCTTACCGCATTCTAAGCCGAAACCGTTAACAATATTAACGACTCCTGGAGGTAAAAGATCACCAATCAGCTCAGCTAACACTAGGATCGAAGCAGGTGTTTGCTCGGCCGGTTTAAGAACAACACAGTTTCCAGCGGCTAAAGCAGGAGCCAGTTTCCAAACCGCCATCAAGAGCGGAAAATTCCAAGGAATGATTTGACCAACAACGCCAAGCGGCTCTTGGAAATGGTAAGCGACTGTTTTCTCATCAATTTGGCTTAAAGAGCCTTCTTGAGCGCGAATCGCTCCAGCAAAGTAACGGAAGTGATCAATTGCTAGTGGTAAATCAGCATTCAATGTTTCACGAACTGCTTTGCCGTTATCCCACGTTTCAGCGACCGCAAGCATTTCTAAATTTTCTTCCATACGATCAGCGATTTTGTTTAATATAATCGCGCGCTCCGTTGGAGAAGTTTTCCCCCATGCTTCTTTCGCTGCATGAGCAGCGTCTAGTGCGTTTTCAACATCTTCTTCTTGAGAACGAGCCACTTCACAGAACGCTTCTCCCGTGACAGGTGTGAAGTTGGAAAAATATTCACCATTGACTGGAGCTGTCCACTCGCCATTAATCCAGTTGTCATACCTCTTCTTAAAGTTTACTTTTGCATTAGCTTGTCCTGGTTGAGCATAGATCATGTCATTCCCTCCCCTGTTTGTCCGTACCACACTACATACATTTTGATAAAGCGTTTACAAAATCCTACACAAACCTACATAGTTAACACGATTCGACCATTAATTTTTCCTTTTTCCATTTGGTCAAATACGTCATTGATCGCATCTAATGGGGCTGATTCAATAATCGCACGAACTTTTCCACGAGCAGCAAAATCTAGCGCTTCTTGCATATCTTTTCTCGTTCCAACAATCGAACCTTTCACAGTTACACCATTTAACACCGTATCAAAAATCGGAATTGGAAGCTCATCATTTGGTAAACCAACAACGACTAAGCTACCGCCGCGCTTCACGGATTGATACGCTTGTTCAAACGCTTTTTTCGTAACAGCTACACTGATCGCTGCTTGTACACCGCCAACCGCTTTTTGAATCGCTTCTACCGGGTCCGTTTCCATACCGTTCACTGTATGATCTGCGCCTAGCTTAGTCGCTAAGTCTAGTTTTTCCTTTTGAATATCGACAGCAACTACATTGAATCCCATCGCTTTAGCATATTGAAGAGCGATATGCCCAAGACCGCCAATGCCATAAATGGCAACCCAATCTCCAGGCTTTGCTTCCGATACCTTTAATGCTTTATATGTCGTTACTCCGGCACAAAGAATTGGGGCAACTTCAACCGGATCTAATCCATCGGGAATTTTCGCCACGTAAGCAGCTGGAGCTTTACAATATTCCGCATAGCCACCGTCAACAGAGTAGCCACCGTTTAATTGATCGGGACAAAGCGTTTCTCTGCCACTTAAACAATATTCACATTCACCACAAGCAGAATATAACCAAGGAATCCCCACTCGATCCCCTACTTTAACCGAATGAACATCACTCGCTACTTCTTCAACAATCCCAACACCTTCATGACCAGGAATTAATGGTAGCTTCGGTTTGACTGGCCAATCACCGTGAGCTGCATGTAAATCAGTATGACAAACGCCACATGCTTCTATTTTTACGAGAACTTCTCCCGCGTTTAATGTTGGTTTCGGTACCTCTTTCACCTCTAATTGTTGATTAAATTCGTTGACAACAGCTGCTTTCATTGTTCATTCCTCCTTAATGGTAGTCACTATCTATATGCAAGGAGTATGCCAACGAAAAAAAACGTAAAATATTCAAAATATAATGTTTATTTTTAATGCAATGCCGAAAAATCGGCAAAAACATCCGTTTTTTCGGCAAAATGAGACTATTTTTCGGCTAATTGCCTTAGATACCTTAATTGATATAAAACGTAATAATTACGATTTAATTATTATCATATTTATTTTGGGATGACATGTCAATATCTCTTGAATATGAAATATGAGCATACTTTCGCTTCGTTCATATAGAAGTTATTGGATAATGATTAAGAGGTTGTATAGCTTCACTCGCTTTTTTACATACTAAAATCGTTATTTAAAGAAAGGAGAGATCGTATGAAAAGGATCATCTTGCTAACGATTTTAGCTTTCTCACTAGCCTTTCCAAGCTTGTCACACGCCCAAAGTAATTACCAATCGTATACGGTAAAGCCAGGTGACAGTATGTGGCGCATCGCTGTAAAGTTCCAGATTGGTTTGCAAGAGATCATTAACGCGAACCCACAAGTTAAAACACCTAGTTTGATTTATCCAAACCAAGTACTGAAAATACCACTCTTGACAGACGTGAAGAATTTCGAGCAAGAGGTCATCAAATTAACAAATGTCGAGCGACAGAAGAACGGACTAGCGCCGCTAGCAACCGATTGGGAGCTGTGTCGAGTCGCCCGCTACAAGTCAGCAGATATGGCAAACAAGGGCTATTTTTCACATACGAGCCCGACATACGGTTCACCGTTCGATATGATGAAAGCGTTCGGGATTAATTACCGATCAGCCGGAGAGAATATCGCTGCTGGTCAACAAACTCCGCAAGCTGTTGTCAATGCATGGATGAATAGCTCCGGCCATCGAGCAAATATCTTAAGCAAAAATTATACGCACATCGGCGTCGGCTACCATAAAGGCGGCAGCCAAGGGATTTACTGGACACAAATGTTTATCGGTAAATAATGATGACAAAAACAAACGACGAGACCCTACTATGTTATAGGTTCTCGTCGTTTCTCTCATGATAATTCACGAATGCCCGTCTGCCTAGCAATTTGTTTAAATAACTGTTCATGGCGAGCTTCGTCATCGGCGGCTCGTAAAAAACGTCGTCTTGTCGCTTCATCCGTTGTACGAGCGGCAATGCTTCGATAAAAGGCAGGCGTTTTCCCTTCATCTTTCAATGATTCTTTCACACCTTCGCGAAAACTCTTTGGAGGAGTAGCAATCGTTAAATTTGGAAAGTGGTTAGTTAATCGATGATAACTGCGACTAAACCAATTAAAATGCCGAATTTCATCTTGGCGAATCCCTAAAATTGTTTGCTTAATTTGATTATTCGGCGCCATATTCGCTAAAGCCGAATAATATTGAATCGCTTGATATTCATCATTTGTCGCCTGATTAATATCTCTAAATAGGCTTTGATTTTGGCGAAGCCCCTCCTCAAAGTCATAATAATTATACATCCATCCCATTCCCTTCCTAATTGTCTGTCATGATAGTATATGAAGGAACTAGGAATTTGTCATAACGCCAAGCATTTCTTAATGCTTACCTTGATCACGGGTTGGCGCTGACCATTTAATTTGATTGGCCACACATATTCTTGCTTGGTCGGCTAATAGATGCTCTTTCTTCGCTTTCATCACGATTAAGTCTACTTCTTTTGAACTTAATTTCATCTATGTATGCTTTTAATGTAACCGATCTGGAACAGGCGGGAGAGAAGCTTGTGGGTCTGTTTCTTGAAAAAGCGGTCCAGCCGGCTTCTCGGTTGGTGGAGGAGCTAAGTGAGGTAACATATCATACAAATCCTTTTTCGTTAACGGCTTATGTTCTTCCTTCAATTCATGACCGATTTTCCCATTCGCTTCCACCGTCGCCCACTTCACATGATCAATACTAGAAACTCCTCGTTCTCTTAAATTCATCTCCAGCTGGTCCACTGTATAACGCAGCTTTTTTAAATTCTTTTCAATAATCTTCCCATCTTGAATAACAGGAATCGCCACTCCAGTCAACAGCCATTCCATGAAATTAAATTTAAGTTGCACCCACTCCATCAATAGTAAAATAGCGATAAATACACAGGCTGCAATGATCGAACCAAACACTTTATGCTCAATAAATGGTTGAATAATAATCGAGCCGATCGAAATCATGATCATCGTTTGAGCAACCGTCATATGTGTGACCGACTTTCTACCAGCAATTCTTAACAACACAATCCCTACCAAGAGCATGATGCTTGCTTTTCCCACTATTTCAAGAAACTCTCCCACGTTACCGTACACCTCCATTTATGTTAGTGTAACACGCAAAAGAAGGATTATTCTTTCTTCCGATGAATACGGTCTTGATAATAATGAAAAGCGGCAACACAGAAAATTAACCACGCCGCTCCAGCCGTAAAGCCAGCAATAACATCACTCGGGTAATGGACGCCTAAGTAAATACGTGTCAGCCCAATAAAAAGAATGAGGCAAAATGCGGCCATTGTCCCCGTAATTTTAGCCCAACGATGACGCAACAGTTCAAATAATAAAAACGCGATCGCCCCGTAAAAAATAAACGAGCCCATCGAATGCCCACTCGGAAAGCTGTACCCACCTTGCTCGATCAAGCGTAAAATCTCTGGTCGTTGCCGCTTAAACACGTCTTTTAAAAACCCATTAAACGCTCCACCTAATGACACCGTTAATACAAAAAATAAGGCGTAGCTCCATCGCTTTTTCACGAAAAGAATCGCCGCCACCAGAATGGTTCCTGCCGTCATCCATTGAACAGAACCTAGATTGGTAATAAAGACCATCTTGCTCGTCCGTCCCTCATTGATCCACGACTGCACTTCATGAATGATCGCTAAATCAAACGTTTCGACTTTATCTGCTTGTAACGCTTCAACAATTTCTGTAAAACTCCATGTAAAAAAAGCTAATAAAGCAAGTAATATCGCATAATACATCGCCGTTCGTTGTTTCTCTTCTTGATTCAAACGTATTTCTCCTTCCTAATGTAAAAATGAAAAAGAGGCTATACGGCCCCTTTTTCATTAAATGATCCCTTTTTCGACTAACAGATCCTTCACCGACTGTCCAAGCTTTTCATATTGAGCTTGTTCATTGCGATCACGCTTCTCTCCAATCGTAAAAGCTGTTGGATTGTTTACATCAACTGTGACATCAACATCATAAAGATAAGTCGCATTGCCGATTAAATCGATATAAAATTCATCCCCGCCTTTTGGATGAGCGACACAGCGGACTTGCCCGCCGTTATTATAGACGTCAATCGGTTGATCAAATTGGTTAAAACCTAATAAACAAGTCACTAAGCTAGAAGCCGACATCGCTGTACCGCATGCATTCGTGAACCCAACTCCACGCTCAAACGTACGAACGTAAATTTGACCTTCTTCAATAAAATGAACAAAACTAACATTGACCCCATCCGGGCAAATATCGTTCGGGCCATTCAATTTTTCACTAATCGTTTTTTGAACGTCAGAAGCTAACTCCTCTTGATCGACCATCGCAATCAAATGTGGATTCGGCACAGCCGCTGCAGAAAACGGAAGCGAATCAGATAATTCACTCACGTATTCATTTAATAACGTCGTCTTCCCTTCTACATTCATCGGCAAGTGCTCCAGTTCAAACAGCACAGGCGAAATTTCCACTCGATAAGTCGGAACGTTCTCATACAGATCTTCTTCACGATTCACCTGCAAATCCGCCTTCATCGTCTCAACAACAATTTCATCTTTCCCAAGCAGATCGCACACGTAACGCCCTAAACAACGAAGCCCATTGCCACACATCGACGCTTCCGACCCATCTGAATTAAAAATTCGCATCTTCGCATCAGCTTGCTTACTCTCCATCACAAACAAGATCCCGTCTGCCCCAAGACTTGACGATCGGTCACATAGCGCTAGTGACAACTCTCTTCTCTCTTCCTCCGTAAAAGAATACCCATGCGTCCACTCATCTATTAATAAAAAATCATTGCTTGATCCGTGGCATTTCGTTACTTTAATCTCCATTTCTCTCTCTCCTTCGTTTTGCAAAAACTTTTTTTATAGCATACCAAATGTGGGGGGCGATGGTCTATGAAAGAGATCAAATGTTGCAAAAAATATAAAAAGTGGTGGAGTTTCCCCCACCACTTTCTACTTATATATAATGCAGCACGAAATTAAAAAAGAACAAAGTCGCAATGACATACAATAGCCACGACACTTCTTTTCCTTTACCGGTGATGACTTTCAACAACGGATACAGAATAAAGCCGATCGCCATACCATCCGCAATACTATACGTAAATGGAATCATCACGATGATGAAAATTGCCGGGAAGGCTTCGGTTAATTCCGACAAGTCCAAATGACGAATATTTTGCACCATCAGTCCGCCAATAATAATGAGGACAGGGGCAATCGCCATATCTGGAATCCATTTCATATAAGGAATTGCCAAGATGGACAATAAAAATAGCATACCAGTCGTCAAAGGAGTCAAACCTGTTCGCCCCCCAGCCGCAATCGCCGCTGATGTCTCCACCGTCGCTACCGTTGGACTCGTTCCGAATAAACCTGAAGTGAAAGTGGATGCGGCTGTCGCTTGAAGACCGCGCTTGAACTTTTCAGGGTGACCAGCAAACTCATTATGTCCGTGCACAAGACCGATGTTTTCAAACACAAGCACCATCGTTAGTGAAAAGACGGCCGTCCAAAACGGAATTTCCATCCAACGACTAAACGAAAAAGCGCCGAATACGTCCTTATAGGTTGTAAAGGAAATAGATGTCTCGTCCACTTCCGGAAGCAAGCCACACACGGCTGTTAACAACGTCCCGAACAGAATGCTCCACAAGAAGCCACCTTGTAAGCCTTTAATAAATACAAACAAGGCAAACAGTAACGTCGCCATCGTAATCATGACAGACAGGTCACTCAAATCTCCTAACGCCACGATCGCATTTTCACCACGAACGATCAACCCGCCTTTTTCTAACCCAATCAGCATTAAAAATAAGCCAAGTCCGACTGAAATGGCTTCCTTTAATGTCGTTGGAATCGCCGCATTTAGCCGATCTGCCATTTTCGTCAAGGACACAAGCATAAAAATAAGCCCTGAAATCACAACTACTCCGAGTGCTTCCTGCCAGCTCAATCCCATCGACTGAACGAACGTATAGGCGAACATCGCATTGATCCCCATGCCCGGCACTAATAAAATCGGTGCATTCGCCCAAAAAGCCATCATCACACAGCCAAAAAAGGCGCTTAAAATCGTGGCAACGACCGCTCCTTCAAACGGGATCCCCGCCTCCGACAAAATAAGGGAATTGACCGCCACGATATAAATGATCGTGAAAAAACCAATCGCTCCCGCTGTCACCTCTCTTTTGACCGTCGTGCCGTGCTCAACTAATTGAAAAAATCCTCCATTCTTCTTCATCTACATGTACCTCTCGTACAGCGCCCTCTCCCTACCCGCTATTTGCTTTCACAAACAGCCACAAATCGTATTTTAACAAAGACATTCGTCAAGAACAACGACGTTTTCTACCAAAACAATTATCAGAAAAATAGTTTTTTTGTAATCTTCCATAGATTTCTATTTTTATATGAATAAATATGTTAATATATACGAGAAAAGTTATTTCGCCGCTTCAGTCATTTTTATTCAACAAGGTATATTTTACCATTACATAGCATTAAAAAAGGAAAGTGGAGTGAGTTTCATTGAGAGCAAGAGAGAAAAGAAAGAACGGCAACATTCGATTACTGATGATTATTACTGTATTATTATTTGTTTCTTTTAGCTTGGCAACCTACCAATTAATACAAAAAAAACAAACAGTTGCTTTAGCTCAACAAAAAGAGGTCGAGAAAAAAGAGAAAATCCAAAAAGCGGAAGAAGCAAAAGAGCAAGCGAAGCAAGAAGTAGCGGCCGCTCAGAAACAGAAAAAAGAAGAGGAACAAAAAAAGTTCCCACAAATCGCGCCAGTTCCTGCCATTCCAGCTGAAGAAAAAACCGTCTATTTAACATTTGATGATGGCCCTTTCCCTGTCTCGATGAAGCTACTAGATATTCTTGATCAATATAACGCCAAAGCCACATTCTTCATGATGGAGCCAAATATTCGCAAGCATCCAGAAGCAGTGAAAGAAATGGTCAAAAGAGGTCATGCGGTCGGTATGCATGGTGTGACACATGATGTCAAACAAGTGTATCGCAACGCTCAAGCGGTTGTGGATGAAATGACAGCTGGTCAAAAAGCGATTAAAGAAATTACCGGGCATGAAACACATTTAATTCGGACACCTTACGGATCGTTCCCTCATATGACGCCAGAATATAAGCAAAAGTCGAATGAAGCGGGCTTTAAGCTATGGGATTGGACGGTTGATAGTCTCGACTGGAAATTCCGTAGTCCATCCTATGTCAATCATGTCATGAATCATTTAAGCCCAGGGAGAGCACAAGGCAACGGCGAAATCATCTTATTACACGAAAAGCCAACAACGGCTCAATCTTTGCCTACTCTGCTAAAATACTTACAAGACAATGGATATACGATGCGAGCATTAAATGAGAATATGAAGCCATATCAGTTACGTCCATAAAAAAGAAGGTGGCCCTCGCCACCTTCTTTCTCATTTACCCTTCGATTGACTTCACAAGATTCGCCATTTCAATCGCCGTAGCCGCCGCTTCCCAGCCTTTGTTGCCAGCTTTCGTTCCGGCACGCTCAATCGCTTGCTCAATCGTATCAGTCGTTAATACACCAAAGATCACTGGCACACCCGATTGCATCGCCGCTTGAGCCACTCCTTTTGTCGCTTCATTGCTCACGTATTCAAAATGAGCAGTAGAACCACGAATGACCGTTCCTAATGTCACCACTGCATCATACTTGCCGCTATCCGCCATCTTTTTCGCAATTAACGGAATTTCAAAAGCGCCTGGCACCCAAGCAATCTCGACATCCTCTTCATTGACTCCATGACGACGGAACGCATCTTCCGCTCCGCTTAACAGCTTGCCCGTAATAAATTCATTAAAACGTGCGACAACGATCCCAATTTTTAACCCTGTACCAATTAAATTTCCTTCGTATATTCTGCTCATCTCAAATCTCTCCCTTATGATAAATGTAGCATATGCCCAAGCTTCGATATTTTCGTCTCTAAATATTGCCGATTTTCCGCTTTCGGTGGCATCTCGATCGGTACGCGCTCCACGACTTCAAGCCCGTAACCTTTTAAGCCAGAAATCTTGCGCGGATTATTCGTCAACAGTCGCATCTCCTTCACCCCGAGATTGCGTAAAATTTGGGCACCAATGCCGTAATCTCGCAAATCATCGGCAAATCCTAATTTCTCGTTTGCTTCGACCGTATCCAGCCCTTGTTCCTGCAGTTTATACGCCTTTAACTTATTAATCAGCCCAATGCCGCGACCTTCTTGGCGCATATACAGTAAAATTCCTCGTCCCTCGGCTTCAATTTGTCGCAACGCCGCCGCTAGTTGAGGACCGCAATCACAGCGGCAAGACCCGAACACATCTCCAGTTAAACATTCCGAATGGACGCGAACGAGCACCGGCTCGCCATCATTCACATTTCCTTTCACTAGCGCAACATGCTCTTTGCCAGACAGCTTTTCGGTAAAACCGACCGCTTGAAAGTGACCAAAATCCGTCGGTAAGTCAATCTCCACTTCGCGAGTAATTAACTCTTCCTTTTTACGGCGATACTCAATTAAATGTTGAATCGTAATTAGCTTTAAGCCTAGCTCCTCAGCCATCGTCACTAAATCCGGCAGGCGCGCCATCGAACCGTCCTCTTTCATAATTTCACAAATAACGCCCGCGCCTTTCGCTCCCGCCAGATGAGCCAAATCAACCGCTGCTTCTGTATGCCCTGCCCGCTTCAACACGCCGCCTTTTTTGGCAACAAGCGGGAAAATATGACCAGGCTGCTTGAAATCCTCTGGGACGGCTTTATCGTTTAACATTTCTTGAATCGTCGTCGCCCGCTCAAACGCACTAATGCCGGTATGCGTTGTTTGGTGGTCAATACTGACCGTAAACGCCGTGCCGTGACTGTCCGTATTATTCGTCACCATCATTTTCAAGCCGAGCTTCTCAGCGACCTCTTCCTCGACAGGCACGCAAATCAAGCCACGTCCCATTTTCGCCATGAAATTGACCATTTCCGCATCGGCAAATTCAGCTAAACCGATAAAATCACCTTCATTTTCCCGATCCTCATCATCGACAACGATGACGACTTTCCCTTGCTTTAAATCTGCTAATGCTTCTTCGATTGTTGCAAACATGCGCGTTCACCCCTGTCTGTATTATGCAAATCCGTGCTTCTCTAATAAATCCATCGTAATCGTAGAAGTCTCCTCTTCTTTTTTGTGACCAAGCATTCGCTCAATATATTTTGCCAACAAATCACATTCAATATTGACTAGATCACCGATATTTTTCTCGGCTAAAATCGTTTCCTCTTGCGTGTGGGGAATAAGCGAAATCGTTAGCTTCTTATCGTCTACCGCAAAAATCGTTAACGACGTGCCATCCAACGCGACTGAACCTTTGTGTAAAAAATAGTGGGCATACTCTTCAGAAAATTCAATGTCGATATACAGCGCGTTTTCTACTCTTTTTTTACTGACGATCGTGCCAACGCCATCGATATGACCGGAGACGAAATGTCCACCGAAGCGACCATTCGCTGCCATCGCTCGCTCTACATTCACTTTCGATCCACGAGTTAACACACGTAGTGACGTCGCATGAAACGTTTCTGGCATCACATCAGCGGTAAAATGAGTAGCGGTAAAACTTGTCACCGTCAAACAAACACCGTTGACCGCGATACTGTCGCCGAGCTTCACATCTTCAAGCACAGTTTCTGCTCGGATCGCTAACTCTAATGATTGAGCACCCGCTTTCACGCTTTCCACTGTGCCGATTTCTTCTATAATTCCTGTGAACAATTCGTTTCACATCCTTCTTTCGGCGAAGCGGTTATTTTTATATCTTGTCCAATAATTTCAACTTTTTCGAACGTTAATGGAACGGCTTCATCCATGATCGCAAACCCTTGACCACCAACCGCAGTTGGCGCCAGCTTCCCGCCGATCACTTTCGGTGCAACATAAATCAACATCTTTTGAAACGCTCGTTTTTCGATAAAAGACGCATTGACCTCGCTTCCGCCTTCTACGAGCATCGTCATAATGCCAATGTCGCCGAGCTTTTTCAGTAAAAGTGGAATATCAATCTCACGCGTTTGTAAGCGAATCACTTTCACCTCTTGTTCGATTAATTGCAGCTCTTTTGCCTGCGGCGCCTCTTGTCCACAAACAACGATCGTTTCCGCTTGTTTATTTTTCACAACATTGGCGGTAAGCGGAATCCGCAAATGCGTATCTAATACAACTCGAATGGGGTGTTTACCTCCCTGGGGCAGACGGGTGGTTAAGATGGGGTTATCTTGTAAAACGGTATTGATGCCAACTAAAATCGCATCTTGCTGATGGCGAATATAGTGCACATCCTCTCTTGCCTTTTCACTCGTAATCCAGCGACTATGTCCGGTATACGCAGCTGTTTTGCCATCGGCTGTTATGGCTGTTTTCATCGTGACGTATGGTGTTTTCGTTTGAATAAAATGAAAAAATGGTGCTAATAATTCCGAAGCTTCCTGCTCGCAAATGCCGGTCTCCACTTCAATCCCGGCCGCTCGCAACCTGTCAATCCCTCTTCCAGCCACCGCCGGATTCGGGTCCTTAACAGCGATATACACTTTCTTAATCCCTCTCGCAATCGTCAAATCCGCACAAGGTGGCGTCTTCCCATAATGAGAACAAGGCTCAAGCGTCACATACAACTCCGCTCCCCTTGCTTCCTCACCAGCAGCGGCCAATGCATGAACCTCCGCATGGCCCTCTCCCGCTTTCATATGGGCACCCATGCCAATCACACGACCATCCTTCACCACAACAGCTCCCACCGGTGGATTCGGCGACGTCTGACCTCGAACTCCTTCAGCGAGCGACAACGCGATCTTCATATAATGTTCTCGTAACATCGTCCCTAGCCCTCGCTCCTCTCTTTCCAACTCGTCCAATGAAACACATCAATTGACAGCCCATCAATCGACAAAAGCCCCTTATTTATAAAAAACAAGGGGCATAAATGGCATAACCAAATAAGCGTCTAAAAATCCAATTTTTAAAAACGCCTCATCCTTCTCCCATCCAGACTATCACTGTCGGCTTCGGAATTTCACCGAATCAACCACAAACGAAACCGTATGCAGTTCACGGACTAAGAGCATTAGCTCATCACCGCCGGTAGGGAATTTCACCCTGCCCCGAAGGATATACTATTCAAGTTAATTCTTATTATTACTCTTAACATGCTATGGTGTCAAGGGTTTAGGTGTTTGCTGTCTGATTAATTTGGGTTAAAAATGATGGTTGTTTATCAACAACTTCTAGTCTGAGATATTTGTGAAACTAATAGCTCTTTAAGCCAGATAAACTAGTAGTAAGCATGAGCGATACCAGCTCTATCAACGACTTTTTGCTGAGATAAACGTAAAATATCTCTGCGTTCAATAAGATAGTATTGTTTCATTTCCCTACCATCTTTGTGCAATTTATATACTAATGAGTTTTTTACACACTCGAATCTTTTTTGAAAAATGTAAGTACGACCAAACATAAACGAGAAGAGGTGTCCCCATAAAATAGAATACCAGGTTCCCGAATTTGATTCAGATGAAGAGCTAAAACCATTAATGGAACTGATTGGTTATGAAGATACCACGCGAAAACTGAATGTCAAAACATTGATCCAGTACCTTGTCATGGCAGCTGCTTGCAAGTGGAAAAACTTGCGCTACTATGCGGACGTTGGCTCACCGGCTGGTCTTGGCGATGTTAACTATTCCACTCTGTCTAAAAAAATGGGCCAGCTTGATTACGAGTTAATGAAGAACGTATTTGATTTAGTAGTTCGCAAATGTAACCGAGCCATTCTGCGAACGTTAGAGATGCCTAAGCACTTACTTCTCGTGGATTATACTACAATCACTGTCGGAAAAACTCAACTTCTTTGGGCAGTTTGTCACAGCGAACGATCAAGCATCAAGCTTCATGTGAGTTTTTCATTAGAGATACAAATGCCTTTGAAAGTCGTTGAATCCACTGGTCTGACACACCATGGACCGATTGGTGAACACCTCGCCAACTCTCGATTCATTTTAGTAGAAGAACGTGCTTATTTTAAAATTCAACGAATCGATCGCTTTCTTGAAGAAGGGCAAGATTTCGTCATACGAATGAAGGGAAATGTGGAGTTACCTCGTGTAAAACCCTTACAACGCCTGCCACAAAAGTACTCAAACGTGACGCGTGATATGACTTGTCTACTTGGATCTGTCCAATATCGTTCCCAAAAACGGCATCGGGTGGTGATTTTTAAGGTTAACGAAGGACGAAAAATTCGCGTCGTGACCAGCTTGCTTCATAATTTCGGCTGAAGAAGTTGCCAAAATATACAAAGCACGCTTGGTCATCGAAACCTTTTTTCGCTGGATCAAGCAAAGTTTGAATGTGTCAATTTTATTTGGCACGACCGAAAATGCGATATTCAACCAGCTTGTTGCCGCCTTAATTGCTTATGTGCTGCTTCATTGGTTATATAGGCAAACAAAATCTTCTATTTCTAAGCCGAACTTGTCGTCCGTGGCTTTTCAGTGCATGCTTTTGACAGGCACATTCCCCTTCTCGTGGTAGGATCAGATGATCTCATTTCTATATTACTATTTTGATCGTGACAGGAGAAACCTGTCTAAATTTGGTTAATCAACACGCTTGTTAAAAAAGTTATTGTTTAGTTATTTCTTTTAGTTTTTTTAATATATCTTCTGGTACGGATTCAAAAACCGTTGCTTGTTTCTGTCTATTTTTTTCTTCTCTTATCTTATAATCATTCTTTTGATCAAACCTTCTTGATTTTTCATGTGTTTTACTAGTTTTGAAGGAACTTGAAGTTTTGTTAGAAGTTCTAATTGTTTCCTTTGTTTGGCCCTCTGCAAGTAATTTCCTCAGTTCGCCTCTTAAAGTACTTAAACGGTCATTTTTAGGCTGATATGTCAAGCCTTGTTCACATACTTTGAAAGCATTTTCCAAATCAGCTAAGTTATTTTGTAGATGCTTTGCATAAGCATGGGCATTAATAGCATTTGCATGTTTCTGTTGATTTTCTGTCGGGTTTATATAATACCCTTTTTTAAAATGCTCAATTGCTTGTTTAGCTGATTTTTGGTCATTCTTACGGAAAGATAACATTGATAATGTTCGAGCATAACCATGGTTAGCACGCGGACTATTTTTATCAATATTAAGAGCTTGCTCAAAATATTGATAGCTACGTTGCCATTGCTTTACTCCCTGTTCTAAATATCCCCATTCAATCCACGCTTCAATTAATAATGGGTCTAACTCTGTTGCTCTACTAAATGACTTTCGAGCCTCATCTGGTGACTGATAGAAAGAAGACTGTTTTTCAATAATTCCTTTGAGATAATGTAAATACGCAAAATCTGGTACTTCACTAATTTTCTCATCCAGTAGCTTAATTGCTGTATCATAACCGTCAAAATAGTGAATAGACATAATATCTTTTACTTTTAAAGCTGCTATTCTCTGTTCATGATTATTAGCTCTACTTTTTATTATGTATTGTTCATCTGTTAGTGCAATTTGAGAACGTTCTTTTAGGTATTTTTCATATTGTAAAATAATTTCATGTTTATTTTCAAAATCAAACTGCCTAACATAAATTTTAGTTAAATGCGGTGAGGCATATCCAGCTTTATCATCAAACGTTCTTTCTTTATAGCATAGAGAAAGAACGGACAATCTCTGCAACCCTTGAGCAATTTCATCATCTGAAAAACTACTAATATATTTAAGTTCCTCAATACTAAAAAATTCATCTGTTTCAGGAATAGATAAGATATAAATAATACTCTTTTGTATATAGTCAAGCTTTTCTATAGAACCTCGAAAACAAAAACTCAATAAAGATTCGTAAGTTTTTCCCGATTCTAATTTCTCCATGATATAGTTAACATCTACATCTAGCGCAAGTTGATTTGTTATTAATTGAATTGCCAAAGGCATTCCTTGAGTGTATTCATAAATTGCGGGTAAATGATCTTTGTACTTTGTGAAAAATGATTCATCTTTTCTGCGTTTATATTCCCGTTCAATAAATTCTTCAAATTCATCATCATTTTTAAATCCATTGAGAGTAATCGTACTCATTTGAAAATTACTTATAGACTCTCTTGTAGTAAGAATAGCTTTTACATTTCTAGGTAAATTAAATAGGAATGTAATAAGGTTCTCCTCGATAAGCGTTTCCATATTATCGACAACTAAAAGAATCTTATGATTTTGAATTAACTCATCAACATAGCCAGCTAACTCAGTAATTTCTTCAATCTCTTTCTTTTCATCTCCTAGGAAGTACGATACTTCAGAAATAACATCTCTATACGAAGCAATGAAACTCTTAACTTTTTTCTCACCATCTGGAGTAAATATAGTACGCTTACCACTCATCCAAATCACAAATTCAAATTCGTGTTCTAATTCGTTTTTAGTCAGTAAATCACAGTAATGATATACAAGAGAAGTTTTTCCTATACCACCTATGCCATTCACTTGCAATAAACGGGTATTTTCATGAATCAATAATTCATGAGTTTTTTCTAGTTGATCCCTCCGACCTATAAAATCGTGAAATGGGGGAGAAGGAAGGTTGTGTACCACACTAAAATTTTGCTTTTTTTGCTTGTAAAAAAGATGATCGGCTTTAACACTTCTACTTCCTCTCCTACAGTATACATCTCCTTCTCTAAAAACTACTTCTGAACGCGTACGCCCATTGCGAAGCTTCCGTTCATATTGTCCGACAATTTTAAAAGGATGGATAGCATTTGATGGAGCTATATAGAGCATTAAAAATTCCTTTTCATCTATTTCATGAATAGAATAAGTTATTTCTACATAACCATCTATATATTTTTCACATAATTGTCCAATTTGAGATTCGTCAATCTTAGCATCACTTTTATCATCTAGACCAATCCAAACAAAATCATTTGTAACACCAAATATAATGTGTCCACCTTTAGTATTAGCAAATGCTGCTATATCCTTAGCAACCTCAATTCCGTGTGTACCTTTAATAGAAAATACCTCTTTAAAATCTAAATTGCTAAGTTCAGTCTTAGGATCTAATTCTTTAATTTTTAGCAATTCTTCTTTCATTACGTGTTTTAATATTTCCAACTAACTTCCTCCTCACTTGAATTCTAGTTTCATGCACTTTCAAACTATGTTCAACAGATTTACAATCTCTTTCTATAAATAAAATCTATGTTATGTTCTTACTCATCTTTCAAAAACATCTGTTGAAATATTGAAAATTCAACCGATCATAAAGAACAAATTTTACATCTATTGTAACTACTAAAAAGATAAATTCCTCAAAACTCTTCTCCTTCCTCCAATCTCATCCGCCGCACTTCCCTCTAGTATGTAGTTTCTACATGCTAGAGTAAATCAGAAATCTTTACTTTGCCATCACACGTGACAATTATCTTGCTATTTAATTCCATTATACCTAATTATAGAACCATTGCACTAATATTAATTTTAAGTTTTGTTGTTCTTCCCAAGAAACTACTCCAATGCAATTTTCATTCCTTGTCGTACCATTCGATCAGGGCATCCAAAATTGCATCTAGCAAGCCTTTCTGAATTGCATCAGCAATTGCTCCATTCGTAAACCGCTCACCACGCACTACAAAAGTAGCCGCCCGAATCGCATCCGCAACGCTCAAATCGCCATCTGACAAGTAGTCTGACAGCCCATAATCCATCCAAGAGTACAAAGGAGTCACTGCGCCAACAGTATATAGTAGTCCAATGGTTTTACTCACTCGTTCACTATAAGCAGGATGGCTTAAACTGTATGTTCCATCAGGCTGAAGCACTCCGCCTACCCATTTCACATCACGCCCCTTAGCCGTCATCTCTTTCGCGACAGCGCGTAATTCCTGCCAAGCATCTGTTTTCGTCCTGTCTAGCTGACTGATAAGTTGAATATCATCTGGGTTTCCGTCCATATTGCGCCTCCTTATATGTTAGTCTTATCTCCAGTTTAGATTAAAATTAAGGAGAATTTAAAGTACCTCAGCATTAAAAATACTAAGGTTTGAATTTTAGACAAACAAAAAAGCAGGGTTTTCCCTGCTTTCAGACTGTAGACAAACTCGATTTTATGGAGTTTGCCTACAGTCTTTTTTAATATAAAATGGAAGTAATATAAATTTTGAGGTGAGGACCATGCTTTCGAAACATAATCCTATTCAACGAGATCAAATAGAAATGATCGCTCTCGATCAATTAGTGCCGGAAAATCATTTAGTTCGTAAAATTGAGGCCGCGATTGATTTCTCTTTTATTTATGACTTAGTGAAGGATATGTATTCAGAAGTAGGTCGTCCGAGCATTGATCCAGTGATTTTGGTGAAGCTGACATTCATTCAATACACCTTCGGGATTCGCTCGATGCGTAAAACAATTGAAGAAGTGGAAACGAACATGGCTTATCGCTGGTTCTTAGGTTACGGCTTTCATGATAAAGTGCCACACTTCTCTACGTTCGGGAAAAATTATGAGCGTCGTTTTAAAGATACCGACCTGTTTGAACAAATTTTCTATCGTATATTAAAGGTAGCTGCGGAGAAGAAGTTAATCAGTGCCGAACACGTTTTTGTGGATTCTACTCATGTGAAGGCGAGTGCGAATAAGCGCAAATTCGAAAAGAAAGTGGTTCGCAAAGAAACAAGAGCGTATCAAGAACGCCTCCAAGAAGAGATTAATCAAGATCGTGAAGACCATGGAAAAAAGCCGTTTCCACCGGACAAGTTTGATAAAGAAGAATCCAAAGAAATCAAAGAAAGCACGACTGATCCAGAGAGTGGCTACTATGTGAAAGACGAACGTACGAAACAGTTCGCCTACTCCTTTCACGCAGCTACGGATCGCAAAGGTTTTGTACTCGGCACGATGGTGACGCCTGGAAATACACACGACAGTCAGATGTTAGAGCCATTGGTAGAGAAAGTGATTGAAAAAGTAGGGAAGCCTGAAGCTGTGGCCGCAGATGCCGCATACAAAACACCAGCGATTACAAGTTACTTATTGAAAAATGACATCACAC
>NZ_KZ454941.1:1842806-1881422 GCF_002797375.1 Bacillus sp. FJAT-42315 | reverse complement strand
ACGAAAACGCAAAGAAACCGTTGAGCGTGTATTCGCAGATGCAAAAGAAAAGCATGGCATGCGTTGGACAACGTTAAGGGGACTTAAAAAATTGTCGATGCAAGCGATGCTTACTTTCGCTTCCATGAATTTGAAGAAGCTGGCAAGCTGGACTTGGCAAGGTCCAGAAACAGCCTAAGAAACGGTCTCGAAGAGGTCTGTTCTTCTCTCTATGGGCTTCAAATCTAATAAAAATTCAAAAGGGATTCGGAATGAGAGCATTCCGAATCCCTTTTGTCTACAAACTGAAAGCAGGGTTTTCCCTGCTTTAAATTCACCTTAATACTCAATCTCTTCGTAATCTTTAGGCTGCGGAGTTGGCTGTCCTTCCCCATGCTTGGCAAACTCATTGATGAGCTGCTGTTCCTCTGTCAGGTTACTTTTAGGCTTTTCATTATGCTGATCTTGCTTTTTCAACATGACATTCCCCTTTCAAGTGGCCTAACATTAATATGCTCACTTTTAAGGGAATCAACCTATTTAATCTAAATTAACTCTAATAAAGCTCGATTTGACCTCGGATCTCCTAAGCTACATGGATGTTCACAAAAGCACTCTTTAATAAACCATTAATTCCTTTTCAAGAAAAATGGCTACATCATTCCAATCTTCTATTGGTGAATTTTCTTCATATTCTAATATACCAACATTCACATTAGCATCTCGCTCATCTTCATAAAGAGAAAATTCTCGTATTAGCGTACCATTTTCTATGACTATCATCTCTGCATTGAAGTCTTCATCATAGTAAGCATAGGTAACAGAACCGTCCTTTGCAAGTTTCATCCAGGTTTCATTTGATAGACCAAAGAACGCTTCTCCTTCAAAGTTCACAAAATATGTCCATCCATCTTCAGTTTCAGAAATGTGCACTGATTGATCTATACGATCCCTGTATTCATTCGTCCAATCACGATAACGTTTTTTAGCTTCTTCCAATGACAAATTTATTTTAAAACAACACTCTCTCATTTTGATTTACCACACTCATTTTATTTAATGGCCAATATTTTGACTCTACTAGTAATTTTTCTTTATTAATAGAATGCATCATTATATATTAATTAGCTTTAAAGTTATACAAAGGCTTAATTACTTGTTCAATCGTTAAGGATTCCTTAATATTACCCATAATTTCATTTATAGGCTTATAAACCATCGGTGCTTCATCAAGCGTGCTTGCTCCAACAGATGTTGTCCATATACCATTCATAGAATCCTCGAAATCATGTAATGATAACATTTGTTTAGCCTTAGATCGCGACATGATTCGCCCAGCTCCATGTGGTCCGGAGAAATTCCACTCTGGATTTCCCTTTCCAATAGCGATGATAGAACCATCTCTCATATTAATTGGAACGATGACTCGCTCATCTTGTTGGGCAGAGATGGCCCCTTTACGTAAAATCATATTCTCCATATCAATGTAGTTATGGATAGTAGTGAAGTTATCAACGATAGCCCACCTCATACGTGTCACAATTTCGTCTACCATTGCTTTGCGGTTTAACATCGCATACTCTTGAGCTATCTTCATATCGTTCATATAATCATCAAAGCCTTGACCTTCAAGATAAGCTAGGTCCTTTGAAACTTTTGGTCTACTAATTGTTTGCAAAGCCTCTTGGATTTCTGCTTGTCTCCCTTCTTTTGTAAGACGTTCAATCATTTCTTTCCTTTTTTGATTGATGTCAGTCAGCTCGTCATAAGCGCGCTTTTGATAATGCTCAGCAATTTGTTTGCCAAGGTTCCGTGATCCGGAATGGATAACCAATACTACTTTGTCATCCATTTCATTCAGCTCAACAAAGTGATTGCCGCCACCAAGCGTACCAATAGAATCCTTTGCCCGATCCAAATTAAATGGAGCGCGAACATCTCTAAAGTTTACACGCTTAGAAAGTGGGTGACGCTGACTATTTGAACGAACACTAAAACCGCTCGGTACATATTTTCGTATCGTATCATCGAGCTGATCAAAATTCACTTCCGTTTTATTTTTATCAATGATGGCCACTTCCATGCCGCAGCCAATGTCCACTCCAACTAAGTTTGGAACAATCTTATCTTGAATGGTCATAGTTGTTCCGATCGTACAACCAGCTCCCGCATGAGTATCAGGCATAATCCGAATCTTAGAGTCTTGTACAAATTCTTGGTTACAAAGCTCAATGATTTGAGACATGGCTGTTTGTTCTACATTATTAGTAAATACTTTCGCTGTATTGTATTTTCCATTCAGCTCCAACATCACATAACCTTCCCTCTATTTTATTTATAAACATTTTAACTAAAATTTGGATTTTTGTCTCATCTTATTGTACATTACGCTTCAAATAACATCCTGCTCTTTCAGACAATGTCGCTCACTACTGATCAGATCAAGAGCCTTGCCGCCCTTCCAAATAATCGTATCTTCGCCAAACTTCCTATTCTTTACTTTCGTCATACTTCTCATTTTCAACGAACTACGACATAGCTTTCTAAAAGATCCTATTTACGAGATACAATCTACTAATTCCAAGCCTTACTATTAGCACATACGTTCGAAATCACTTATAGTTAATTTATTAATGTAAAGGAGTGAATAAACTTGAAAAGATTAGACTATTACAATGTAGGTTCAGAAGGTATGGATATTATGATGCAAATGGAGAAATACACCAAGAAATCTTCCATCAACAGAAAGCTAAGAGAGCTTATAAAAATAAGGGTCTCTCAAATAAATGGTTGTGCATACTGCTTAAATATGCATACAAGCGATGCTCGGAAAATGGGTGAAACTGAAAAACGTATTTACTGTTTAAGTGCTTGGAATGAATGTGATTTTTATTCTTCTGAAGAAAAAGTTGCTCTCGAACTGTCCGAACACATTACTCTAATTCCTACCAAAAGAGTTCCAGACGACCTATATCAGCGAGTGCGTGAACATTATAACGAGAAACAATATGTTGACCTTGTTCTTATTATTAATCAAATCAACAGCTGGAATAGAATTTCTATCGCAATGGGAAATACAGTAACGGAAGAATAGTTAATCAACACGAACATCTTTTTCGATGTTCGTGTTTTCTCGTTTATGGCGCATTTTGCGTCTAATACGTCGCTTCACATCTGCCACCAACAAATTCAAGTCACCTGTATCCAAATTCTTACTCTTTCTCCGATTCTATTAATCAACTTACTTAAATTCTTCTCTAAAGCTTGCTAGGCGTCAATCTTTGTACGAAAACAACCACAATCATAAAAATTTACAAAATATTTTATTTATGCTATATTTTACAATTAAATTGTTTGATTGTATAATAGGATTCTCTGGCCAGGGGAATCCTATTTTTTTGCTCTAAAAATGAGGTAGTGCATTTGCATGAAAAAAGATCAGTCCAGTATCACTTCATTAATATCTGCTTTTGGAAGAGCTTATCATAGTCAATTCGATTCACCTAAAATCTTTGATGACTATATAGCTAAAGAGTTGATTTCAAAGAAAGAATTTAATGACATCAAAGAGAATATGGTTCAAGGCATTCAGTTCTTCAACAAAGATATAGCGCAAAAATTCAAAGAAGATACAGAGGAAATTTTAAAATGGATCACACAGATTCAACTTTCTCCGACGCCCTTGGCCCGTGCTGCGTATTGTGAAAAAATATTACTTCATGAAATGACGTTAGGACTAAAACAATATGTCATACTCGGAGCCGGGTTAGATACTTTTTGTTTCCGACATCCAGAATTAAAAAACACCCTAGAAATATTTGAAATTGATCATCCTGCTACACAGAAATTCAAAAAGAAAAAACTAGATGAAGCTAATTTAACAATCCCGAGTAATCTTCATTTTGTTCCTATGGACTTCGCTCAAAAGTTTACCTACCAAAGTCTCATAGATGAAGGGTTTGATAACAAAAAAACTTTCTTTAGCCTTTTAGGTGTTTCTTATTATTTAACGAAAGAAGAAATGTCAAGCTTGATTGATCATTTATTTACCAAAGTGCCATCAGGCAGTTCCATAGTTTTTGATTATGCCGACGAAAACTTGTTTAAAGAAAAAGGGATCTCTAATCGAGTTGAAAACATGGTGAAAATGGCTTCAGCAAGCGGAGAACCAATGAAATCATGTTTTTCTTATTTTGAAATGGAAAAAATGTTAGAGCCATCAGGTTTACTGATTTATGAACATTTATCATCGGCTCAAATTCATGAACTTTATTTTGAAAATCGAAGCGATTACCTATCCGCTTTTGAAACCATTCATTATCTTCATGCTGTAAAAAAATAAAATGAAACTTCAATCAGTGGGGGTTTTCTTCATCCCCCACTGATGAAAAGAAGAATAAAGGCTAACATCGCAACGTCCTGTTGCAACACCTTTGTAACCTGCATCGTGCAGGCCCGAACCGATCAGGCGTTTACAGGCTGTTGATCTGATTCCCTATCTGGATTTTAGCTACAAAGCTATAACTTATTCACCTTACATTTAACAAAAATACTCTTTAAATTCTATGCTTTACAGATCCAGGTGTTTTCGTGTTTTCAACGTTCTATTCATTTAACTTTTTTCACTGTTCCTCTATACAATTTTTGGTACAATAAAAATAGGAGGTGTTTTAGTGCTTAAAAAACAGCCATTAATCGCTTTTGGTTTTGCGATTTTACTTCTTTTCTTTACTGGATGCAAAGCAGGTGACTCATATCTTAAAGAAGAAGCCCCCATTCAAAAACGTTCTAGTTCAAATAGTGGAATTAAATTATCAACTGAAAAAGAAGTGTACAAAACATCTGACAACGAAATCACAGTTAATATTCAAAATGAAAGTGATACTGAGTTCAATTATGATAAATATTTTGCAATTGAAAAGAATGTTAATGGTGTATGGTATTCCGTCCCGTTTAAAGATGAAGCTTTTGAAGACATAGGTATTGTACTCCGTCCAAAAACATCAACGTCACAAACATTTTCACTAGATCGCTTAAAAAATAGTCTGTCTTCAGGCACATACCGACTCGTTAAAAATTTTTATAGTCCAGAAGATTACTATCTTACTCTCGAAAAAGAAGGAGAAATACCAAACGGTACTACTCTCGCTGCCCCATTTGAAATTGTAAAGTGAGAAAGAACCACATTAGGTTCTTTCTCTTTTGGTCAATCCTTAATAGAGTAATTGATTACGGATTTTATCCCCAACCGAACATCGATTGACTAAGCCTTTTCATCCCTCACACAAGATCTCTGATTTCTCTGGCTTGTTCCTGCAACCGCTCTTAAAGCAGAAGCTGCTCACTCCCAATCAACTCCACAAATTTAGTGGAAGCTGGCGAGAGTGGTACGCTTTTCAAAAAGCATACGCCTACGTCTCTCTTCGGAATGTCTTCTGTTAATTTCACTTCATATAATAAGCCTTTCCTTAAATAGTCCTTAGAGAATTCTCTCGTGACACAGGCAATACCTAAATTAATTTTAGCGAATTCGAGTAATAAATCATGGGAGCCTAGTTCGAATTCTGGTGAAAGCTTGAAGCCTTTTGATAATAAATAATCCTCGACATACTTTCTGGAATTGGATTTTTGTTCAAGAAAAATGAGCGGTAATTTTAATAATGCCTCGATGCTGACTCGCTTAGATAATAGCTTCTTAAATTTTTCACCGTACACGAAGATGTCTTGAATTTCGAAACAAGGTCGTAATTCCAACGTGGAGTCGTCAATGGGAAAGTTACAAAACACGATATCTACTCCTCCTGATTTTAAAACCGCAATGAGTTCATCGGTTGTTCCGTTCACTATTGTCAATTTAATATTTGGATATTTATTATGAAAAGTCTCTAAATAAGGCAGTAAAAAATGTTTAGAGATCGTGTCCCCTACTCCGATCTTTAATTCACCCGTCGTTAAATTTTTAAACTCTAACATCTTCTCTTCTCCGGCATCAATTAAATGAATGGCGGATTGAACATATTCAAATAGAAGACTACCTTCATTTGTAAAGGAGACGCCTTTAGGTGTGCGATTAAAAAGACGGGTGTCTAGTTCCCGCTCTAATTGCATGATTGCTTGACTAACAGCGGGCTGCGTCATGTATAACTCTTTGGCCGCCTTGGAGAAGCTTGTACTTTTCCCTACGACACAAAACACTTTATATAAATCTAATTTACTTATCACATAACCACTCCTTATACCCATTATTAGATATATTAATTTTACTTATATCATATTTCCAATGTATAGTAAAAGTATCAATTCATTTACATAGTTAGTAAGGAGCGATTTAATTGGAAAGAGTAGTAGGAACGGTTGTAAGAGGTCTGCGTGGTCCGATCATCAATCAAGGAGATAACATTGAACAAATCGTGGTAGACAGCGTATTAAAAGCTTCTGAAGTAGAAGGTTTTCAAATCAATGATAAAGACATCGTAACGATCACAGAATCCATCGTGGCACGCGCTCAAGGGAACTATGCAACGATCGATCATATTGCGACAGACGTTCGTTCTAAATTCGGAGACGATACGATTGGCGTGATCTTCCCGATTTTAAGTCGTAACCGTTTTGCGAACTGTCTTCACGGGATTGCTAAAGGCGCGAAAAAAATCGTGTTAATGCTTAGTTATCCTTCTGATGAAGTCGGCAACCATTTAGTGGACATTGACAGACTAGATGAAAAAGGTGTGAACCCTTGGGTCGATGTGTTAACCGAACAAGAATTCCGTGAGCATTTCGGCGAGAACAAGCATACCTTTACAGGTGTTGACTACGTTGAATACTACAAATCCATTATTGCGGAGCATGGCGTTGAATGCGAAGTGATCTTCTCAAACAATGCGAAAACGATTTTAGACTACACAAAGAGTGTGCTCACTTGTGATATCCATTCAAGATTCCGCACGAAACGAATCTTGAAGGAACATGGCGGCGAGAAAATTTATAATCTCGACGACATTTTATCTGAGTCTATTGATGGCAGCGGCTATAATGAAGACTACGGTCTGCTTGGCTCTAATAAAGCAACAGAAGACAGCGTGAAGTTATTCCCACATACTTGCCAGCCGATCGTCGATAAAATCCAGCAAATGCTGAAAGAAAAAACAGGGAAAACAGTAGAAGTCATGATTTATGGCGATGGCGCGTTCAAAGATCCGGTCGGAAAGATTTGGGAGCTTGCTGATCCAGTCGTCTCTCCTGCTTACACAGCTGGGCTTAACGGCACGCCAAATGAAGTGAAATTAAAATATTTAGCTGATAATAACTTCGCTGACTTAGAAGGTGAAGAGCTAAAATCAGCGATCTCTGAATTTATTAACAATAAAAACGAAGACCTTGTCGGATCGATGGAAGCACAAGGAACAACACCGAGAAGATTGACAGACCTAATCGGCTCTTTATCTGATTTAACTTCAGGAAGCGGCGATAAAGGAACACCAATGATCTTTATCCAAGGTTATTTCGATAACTATACTCATTAATTTGAAGGGACCCGAGGAATATGATATTCCTCGGGTCCCTTATTTTTCGTTTCTTGTTATTGTGATTAATTCTGTTGATTTTTTCTAACCATTGACATCACACTTACAAACAATACTGAAATCATACCACTGAAAATAAATAGATAACTTAATGGGATTAAGAAGAAAGGTTCTATTAAAGTACCATCTGGCTCCACTCTTGAACCAATCATGTTATAAGCAATTAGGAAAATAACCCCTAATAATATTAGTGTAAAAGCTGGTAGATATTTATTCTTTTTCATCATACATTCTCCTCTAATTCAGATGCTTGGGACTGATATTTTTTATATTCTAAAATGTCACCTGGTTCACATTCTAGAACCTCACATATTTTTTCTAACGTGGAAAACTTAATAGCTTTTGCTTTTCCCGTTTTTAATATTGATACATTAGCCATGGTAATTCCTATTCTCTCAGATAACTCTGTTAGGCTCATTTTCCTTTTAGCCATGACAACATCAAGGTTGACGATAATCGGCACCCCGACACCCCCTCTAGATTATTAAATGGTTTGATCATTTTCTGTTTTAATTTCGATCGCTACTTCAAATAATCTCGCTAAAACAGAACATAGTAGACCTATCGTTATACAAATAAATGTGACTACGATGATAGGTCCTCCAAAAACGCTATATTGAAAAAACTCTACCGAATACTTTAAAGAACTGACACAAGTAATAAAAAGAATCACTTCACTAAAAGAACAAACCGCAATCACTTTTAATGATTTGACACTTTCACTAGAAAAAGGGGTGTTTTCAACTACTAAATTAGCAAGTTTTTTTAATTTAAATAATGAAATCACGTATGGAACGGCACATATATAAATACAAGCCGAAACACTTAACACTAAGGCACGATCCAAAAGACTATACTGACTTTTAAAAAACGCTGTAACAATCATTGGTGTTCCAATCAATAAAATCAACGTAATGATTATCCCAAACATTAATATGAGCTTTAAAGCAGCAGGACTCGTTAATTTTTTCATCGTTCAACCTCATTTCTTTTTTTATTTATTATAAATAAATATTTATCGTTTTACAATAAAAAATAGTCGTTTTTCAATATTTTCTTTTATAATCAAATTTCATCAAGCCATTAAGTTGTTTAAATTTTCTTCTGATGGTAAATCCAAATAGTCCGATATTGAAACAACTGGTATAATTAGGATCATCGAGATATCAGTAAATGACCTAGTTTTTCTATCACAATGGAGGCTTCCCTATGAACAAAGATCGGTTTTATCAAATACTATGGGCACTCCCAATTATTTTTGCGATACATAATGTCGAAGAACTTCCCCAGTTAGGAAGCTGGGCGAATGAACATGTAACAGGTGACTCTTTCTCATTTTTGCGAGAGTTATATTCTTTTCACTCGTTAACATTTGCGATGATCTTATTAACAGTAGTTGTGACGGTAGTGATCATTCTCGAATATCAATTTAGAAATAAGCTGACCTTCACTTTAACAATGCTAAGCACCTGTTTATTACTTATCAATGGATTCACTCACATCGTTCAATCGATCATTTTTCAAAGCTATGTGCCTGGATTAATATCTGCAGTTTTGTTGTTAATTCCCTATATGTCTTTCGTATTGTATCTTTCACTGAAAACGAATCGTATTCAATTAAAGACGATGGGTTTATATGTTGGGATAAGCGTAATCGGGATGGTGCCGATTATTTTTATGTTTCTCATTTTCTCGAAGTGGGTCATGGGGTAAATGATCATATTTATTAATTTGAAGGGACCCGAAGAAGATCATCTTCCGCGGGTCCGTTATTTTTTGCTATTCCTCTTGAACAAATTTCACCTCATTATATCCGCAATGGTTACAGTACATTAAATGGGGACAGATTTGATCTTTCGCGGTATTAGGATAGCCATCCCCCATTTTCACTGTTTCTTCATCATTATAATGACCATACGGATCTAAAAAATCGGATACTTTGCCTGAGTCGCCTAATCGGGAGCGACATTTGGGACAATTCAATTCTAATTCCTTAAATGCATTACATAAAGGACACATGCTCATTCGGATCACCTCTTTTAATTTTACCTTTAGTATTCATCTTTTTACGCATTGTCATCACACAGACAAATGAAGAAGCATTCCATATGTCCACGCAAAATAAGAGAAGAATGAATAAAATAAAGCAAAAATAGAGATCCTAATAAAAATGTCAAGAAAATTGCACAATAATAATTTTAAATTTGACAATTTTGTGAATTTAGTGAATAATATAATTAAAGGAGGATGAGCGAAATGAAATCTAAAGTGAACATACTCAATGCGGTGAAATATGTTAGTGGGATAGTTCTTTTGATTGGAATCATGAATTTTTCAATCGGCTTTTTTGTAAGCGGTTTCAGTGTTTTAACTCCAATTGGTATCGGGGCAGTTGTTGGGGCTGTGTTTGTCTTTCTTATGGGGATATTCTTTGTAGCAACAGAAGAAATGATTAATAAAGATTATGCAAAGTTGAAAGTAATTTCAATAAAAATGGAGAATGGCGCTCCAGACAACGTCTAGGAAATGCCTGACTCCTCTAATAATAAGCAGATTCATTCCCCCCTTTTCTTTTGTTAAGAATGGGGGTTTTATTATGGCATCGAAACGAACAGATCCAAAAATCCCCCCGAATGCTTCAATCGTTTCATTGATTTTTCTTTCAAAAGGAAAACTTTTCAATAAAAGGGTTGAAAACTTCTCTCACCTCCCTCATGATAATATTTGAAGCCTTCTGAATAGTTTACCTATTCATTACCTTTCCCTATCAGACTATTCGCCGAAAAATCGGCACCTAAATGACAGAAATTCAGCACTTATTAGAATACTCAGTGTAGAAAGGAGAAGGTCAAATATGCTCCTCAATGTAACGGATGCGAAAGAAATGCTTGAGGCGATTTTAAGCACGATCGATGAAGGGATTCATGCGGTTGATGCGAATGGTATGACAATTTTCTATAATCACATTGCGGCCAAACATGATGGATTAGAGGGCGAAGAAATACTCGGTAAACATTTGTTAGAGGTGTTTCCCTCTTTATCTATTGAAACGAGTACGTTGATGAAGGTATGCCAAACAGGCGAACCGATTTATAATCAGCATCAATCATACCGCAACATCCGTGGCTTATTAATCGATACGGTGAATACGACGCTACCAATCAAAGTGGACGACGAACTAGTCGGCGCTGTCGAAATAGCTAAAGATTTTACGAAAATTAAGCAGTTGTCGGAAAAACTACTAGATTTGCAGGCAAAGGTCGAAACGACAAAACATCAAAAAAAGCCTATTAGTGACAGTACCGGAGCAAGCTTTCAAATGACGGATATCATTACGAATGACGCAGCTTTTAATCACTTAAAAGAAAAAGCGTTAAAGGTAGCTGCTACAACCTCGCCTATTTTGATTTATGGCGAAACAGGTACGGGAAAGGAGTTGCTTGTCCAATCCATTCATAATGCCTCTCCCCGTCAAACTCAACCCTTTATTGCTCAAAACTGTGCAGCTATCCCTTCTTCTCTGCTCGAAAGTATTTTATTTGGAACAGCGAAAGGAAGTTACACAGGAGCGATGGATCGACCTGGTTTGTTCGAGCTAGCAGACAGTGGAACGTTATTTTTAGATGAGTTAAATTCAATGCCGCTTGATATTCAAGCAAAGCTGCTACGAGTGTTGCAAAATGGTGTCATCCGCAGAGTCGGCGGAACGAAGGAATTTGCAGTGAATGTACGGATTATCGCGGCGTTAAACGAACCGGCAGAACAATGCGTACACGAAAAAACGTTGCGTTCAGACCTTTATTATCGCCTAAACGTCATTCACCTTCATCTTCCACCACTGAAAAACCGAAAAGGCGATATTCGTTTACTGATGGATCATTTCATTCAAAAGTATAATTTCCGCTTCGGTAAACTTGTGACGAAGACAACGGAGGAAGTAAGGGCGATACTAACCCATTATCACTGGCCTGGCAATGTTCGTGAACTAGAGCATGCGATTGAATCAGCGATGAACTTAGTGGATGGTGACACCATACGGAAAGAGCATCTTCCCTATCACATAGTTGAAAGCGATTCCACTAGAATCAATATAGGAACCTCCTCTGTACAACCTTTACGGCAAGCTTTAGCCGAAACCGAGGAACAGTTAATTCAGCTGGCGTTAGACGAGACGAATGGAAACATTCAGCAAGCCGCTAAACTGTTAGAAATCCCTCGGCAAACGTTGCAATATAAACTAGCCAAATTCAAATCATCTTAACAAACCGCCGAAAATCCGGCGGTTTGTTTATTTTTCTCCCTACATTTTGTTGAAATCTCCTCTCGTTTGACATGATCACTACATCTCTTTCGGTTTTTTTCCGCGTCAGGACAAGCTTTTCTCCATTTGTGTCTAAATGATGGCATACAACTTGCTATTGAAAAATGCGAAAGCACTTATTCCAAAAATTATTCAAGAAAGATACAGGAGGAAAAAAATGATGAATAGTACATTAACTCTATTAGATCAATCCACTCGTTCGACATTAGACCATACGACAGCACCACTTTATGACGCACTTTGTTTATATGAGAAAAGTAAACGTACCTCTTTACACGTACCAGGTCACAAGGATGGTCGTGTATTTGATGAAGAAGCGCTAGAGCGTTTTGCAAGCATTTTAAAAATTGATGCAACGGAATCAAAAGGTATTGATGACCTTCATCACCCAACTGATTTCATTAAAGATGCACAAATATTAGCTGCCGATGCCTTTGGAGCAGATCACACCTTTTTTCTTGTAGGAGGCAGTACGATTGGCAATATTGGTGTCGCTCTTACTTTATGTAGCCCTGGTGATAAAATCCTTGTGCAGCGTAATATGCATAAATCTGTCTTTCACGGGCTGATGCTAGCAGGTGCTCAACCGATTTTTATCGCTCCAGCCATTGAATCAACAACAAAAGTCGCTAAAGTATCTGAGCTTGATTTTATTGAAAAAGCATTGCAGGATAACCCAGATGTAAAGGGTGTATGGGTGACCAACCCTAATTATTATGGAATGAGCCAAGACATTTCTCGTTTAGTCGATACTTGTCATCAAGCAGGGGTGCCATTAGTTGTCGACGAAGCTCATGGTGCTCATTTCGGCCAAGCGGATTTAGTCCCGCCTTCCGCTCTTTCCAAAGGAGCCGATATCGTCGTGCAATCCACTCACAAAATGTTAACAGCAATGACGATGGCCTCGATGCTTCATGTAAAAGGCAATTTAGTGTCCCGCGAACGATTGGCACAAGTACTAGGCATGATTCAATCGACGAGTCCCTCCTACCCGCTTTTAGCTTCTTTAGATTTAGCTAGACGTTATTTAGTTACTACTGGTCGTACAGAGTTAAAAGAAACGATCGATCGCTTAGAAAAAAGACGGATAGAGCTCAACCCCAAATTGAAAACGCTTTCTATTTGGGGAGGCAGTGATGAAGTCGATTATCGCGATCCGCTCAAGTGGATTATTTCTAGTCATCATGAAGCGATCTCTGGTTATCAGCTGCTCGACTTATTTTATGAACAAGGCTGTACAGCAGAAATTAGTGATCCACGCAATATCGTCTTCTTATTTTCTTTAAGTGAAACGGAGGAAGATATTGAGAAAGTCGTCACGGCCATTCAAGTGATTGATGACAAGCTACAGCAATACTCACTGACTGAGCAACCAGAAAAAGGTGAAACGGTGTTGTTTGCGGAAGAAGGTACGCTTTACAAGCCGGAAATTTCATTGCGAGACGCCTTCCATATGCCTCGTAAAAAAGTAGCGTTACAAGAGGCGGTCGGCGCTCTTTGTGGAGAAATGGTTCTCCCCTACCCTCCAGGTATTCCGTTGCTTACACCTGGGGAACGAATTACCGCTACTCATGTAGAGACGATTAGCCAGTTAAAAGAAATGGGGGCCTATTTCCAAAGTCCTTCTGATGACACAATGAAATCCATTTATGTTTTACGCTAATTTGCTCATTCCATATACGACACCAAGCCTTGCTAATGACGATGTGACGATGAGTCCTTTCACACTTGTGTTTGAGCAAGCAGGAATTGCCTTTGCTGCTTCTGTCATGAATGCGATTATTTTAACATCCGTTCTTTCAGCTGGAAGCTCTGGCTTGTATGCCTCTGCAAGGATGCTACGGGACTTAGCAAAGGAAGGCAAAGCGCCGAAATTTTTAGCGAAGCTCGATCATCGCGGTGTCCCTGTGCGTGCCTTGGTCATCACTGCTCTTGTTGGAACATTGGCTTTTCTCGCGTCTTTCTTCGGAGATGGGGCCGTTTACATCTGGTTATTAAACGCATCCGGCATGTCTGGCTTCATCGCCTGGCTTGGTATTTCCATTAGTCATTACCGCTTCCGTAAAGCTTATATGGTCCAAGGGCGTGACCTTAGTGAACTTCCTTACAAAGCAAAATGGTTCCCATTTGGCCCCATCTTTGCTTTCGGCCTCTGTTTCATTGTCATTCTCGGGCAAAATTATAGTGCCTTCACTAATGGAGCCATCGATTGGAACGGAGCCCTTATTTCCTACATCGGTCTCCCGTTATTCTTAATCGTGTGGCTTGGCTATAAATTCACGAAGAAAACAAAAATCATTCCTCTTATCCAATGTGATTTTAAACGAGAATAAATTGTAAATAGGCTGCTCCAAAAGGATAAACTTTTGAGCAGCCTACTTTAATTTAAGATGCATGATGTTGAACGTCCTTCTTAATAATTACTAAGTTCTCATGTAAATACTCAACTGGTGACATTCGTAATTTGTTATCTTCAAAAAAATAGGAAACAATATCAAAAGGATGCGGCTGCATGTCTACCACTATTTGATCAGTCTGTTTACACTTGAACTCAAAAGAATTGCTAGAAAGCAGCTTCTCCAATTGCTCTAATGTTTTCACATTTTTTAAATCTGCCACAGTAGCCCTCCTTTATTTTTGTTTTATTATATTTATTCTTACAAAAAATGCAAAAACCTGCTTTAAAAGAATAATTTTTCGTTAATTCTGATATTTACTTACAATAAAAATATTTTTATTAAAAATAAGTTTTTATTCATGTCATCCCCTCACAAAATCAATATACCTTGTTCCTTGAAAAGTTAACGTGCCAATATCCTCTTCTGCGAGCATGCCATACTCCTTGCCTGAAACACGAAACTCTGATCGATCGCCGCTTTCGAACTGAAATGTAACAAAATAAGTGGTAGTAGAGTGATTCTGGCCATGCCTCGTCACGTTTGTTCGTTTCGTTTTTACCACGGCAGGAGTAGATAAACGAGGAGAGTTTTCATTTTTATTCCATTGGCTAATACCTTTAATTGAATTAGCTATGATAGCTATGAAAACGATAACAAAAATAATGCCTATTAATATTGGAACAGTCGTAAATAGCCAATCTCCGCCTCCTTCAATATCGTACATGTAGCACTCCTCCTTGCTGTATTTATAAAATTATACGGATCAAGGAGGAAAAAGTTTCAAGAAACAATTTTAATTAAAAGCTTTTTATTTTAGATTATGCATTAGGAGGTACGTACAAGTTTAAAAAGACGGGTACAGTCATTATTCCTATATCGACAAAAAAATGCGAAAGCATCACCCATCTTAAACTTTGCGTTTGAAAATAGGTATAAGACCAAACCACACCCAATATCGTTAAATAAATAAACACATGGTAATGGGCATTGGCAATGGAAAATACACCCCACATCAACGGATGACTAAGTACAAAGAAAATCGTTGAATACGCCACAGCGATCCATTTCGGAAACAGTTTCATAGCAGCATCTAATAGTAGACCTCTCCAATACAATTCTTCAAAAAATGGATTGATGATGGCAAATAATAGCCAAAGAACAACTAGCCAGATAGAGTTAAATATTTCATAATTCATCATGATCACAGATATCGGGAACAAGCCTAGGATAAGGGTGAAAAACACAATAAATCTGGATGATTTCGGTTTTTTTAGCCAATCTTTAATTTGTTTATTGCCTTTAAAATATTTTATACATATACCAAGCAAACTCCAGTAAACGATAGCAAGCGGAACCCACGCCCACTCATCGATTACCTTTGACCATATTGTTGCTGTGATGAAGCCTAGTAAAATGATTACAATCGGTGAGACTAGAATGAAGTTCCTCTTCCTATTTGTAATGTTTAAAGTCACTTTTCCTCTCCCCTTTTTCGAAAAATGTTGATAATCATCATTGGATCAGGCATGGGACATTCCTGCCATTGAATTTTATTAATCGCTAACCCTTGGATCAAGGCATAATAAGTGACCGTCAATTGTATTGGATCAGCTTGAACAATTTCTCCCTCTTTCTGTCCCGCAATAATTAAAGGAGCGGTTACTTCCACTGGAGAGGATACCTTTAGTATTTCTTTCACTTCTTCCGGAACCACATCTGACGTACTAGCTTGAATCATAATTAGGAAAAGAAGAACTTCCTCACCGCTCCCAATACTTTCTATCATTCGTTCAGTCATCCATTGTAACTTTTGTAAAGGCGTCCCTTGGTGTTGATTCGCTTGCTGAATGATATCCATTGAACTTTCCGATGCTTTTTTGACTAAAGTCGTAAAGATTTCTTCTTTTGATTTAAAATAATGATAAACAAGCCCATGACTTAAGCCAGCTTCTTTGGCAATATCACTAATTTTTGTTGCGGCCATCCCTCTGCGTGCAAACACTTGAGCCGCCGCTTGTAAAATTTGTTCACTTCTAGCGTCTCTAATTTGTTTATTTTGTTGATCCTGTCTTGGCATTACGCAAATCCCCTTTTTGATTGATTAATCAGTCAATAATATTTCTATGTCTAATGATAAACCAAATATTCCCTGATTCAACCTTTTTAGAGTTAGATTTTTCAAATGATAGGATGAAGTGTAAAATATTGTGGTGTAGCTTTCTTTTTATACAACCCGACTGAAATATAGTGTAAAATGTAAAGTGAAACTTCAATCCATGGGGGGGTTTTCTTCCCCCCATGGATTGTTAGTTAAACTGATCGGGTGTTTACGGGCTGTTGATCTCCCACCTACAGGTCTGCGCTTCTTCTGCCGTGTTGAGGTGGGAGCCTTACAGCCCATTAATACGGGGTAAATGATCATCTAGTCATTTTCCGCGCGATCTTTCGGACGAGCCTTATCGAGTGTTTATCATTTACTGAAAAAGGAGAGGAAACGATGAGCGAAAAGCTGCTGAATCAAATTCTAGATGCCGTGACTAAGGTGCAAAGTGATGTTTCTGATATTAGAGATGAAATGACTTATGTAAAAAATGATGTGTCAGACTTAAAAAACGATGTGCTTACATTAAAAGGCGATGTGTCCGAGCTGAAGAACGATGTGTTTATGTTAAAAAGTGACGTGTCCGAGCTAAAGTCTGACATGCAAGGAGTAAAAGAAGAGTTGCATCAAACCAATTTACGCGTTGATCAATTAACCGAAAATATGAATACTCAGCTAGGACAGATCAAGCAAGATATGGACACTATTAGAACACAAACCACTCACAACAGTGAACAGACTTGTACTTTAGATAGTGTCATTATTAGAGTGAACGACTTAGAAACAGATATTCGCGTGATCAAAAAAGTCATTTCTTCTTAATCCCCTAAGCCAATTCTTCATTAAAACAAATCCATTTTACCGCATCACAATCGCTCCTGATTTAGCACCAGGAGCGATTGTTTGAATTTTTAAAATAAATCCCCTTTGCTTGAGTGACTATTTAATGCTTGGGCAAGTTCTTTAAAGAACGGCAAGGATTCTGGGTTACTCATGGAATCAGGGTTGATTACTTTGTCAAAATCAAACCCTAGTAGCATTTTGCGAATGGGGACCTCTAATTTTTTTCCGTTTAATGTTTTAGGTATCTTATCTACTTTATAAATATGGTCTGGTATGAATCGAGGAGATACGTGCAACTTGACTTGTTCTTTTATTTTTTTAGTTAAGACCGAATCTAGCTCGATATTTGGTTTTAAGGCAACAAACAAAAGCAAGGAAGCGGTTCTGTTGATGACTTCTAAGTCAATGACTAAACTGTCCATGACCTCATCTAGCCTTTCAACGACTCGATAAATATCACTCGTTCCTGCTCTTACTCCTGATCGATTAATCGTTGAATCGGAACGCCCATAAATAATGCTACTTCCTTTGTCGTCTATTTTGATCCAATCGCCATGTTTCCAAATTCCCGGATACGTATCAAAATAACTTTCAAAATAACGTTTATTCTCTAAATCATTCCAAAAATAGAGGGGCATCGAAGGCATCGGTTTAGAAATCACTAACTCTCCAACTTGATTGATTAATGAACGACCTTCATCATCATAGGCCTCAACGTGCACACCTAATGACGGCCCTTGTATTTCCCCCACTCTAACAGGTGAAGTCGATACGCCGCCGACAAATCCTGTACATACATCTGTTCCACCGCTAGAGGATGATAGCCACACATCGTTTTTCACTTGCTCATATACCCATTGATAGCCATCACCTGTTAAAGGCGCTCCTGTAGAAGCAATCGATTTTAGTTTGGATAATTTAAACTTTTCCTTCGGTTTAACTCCCGCTTTCATTGAGTTATTTATAAAAGGAGCGCTTGTTCCAAAGAAGCTAATACCGATCTCATCAGTCATTTCCCACAAAACATCTAAACTGGGATAAGACGGACTTCCGTCATAAATAGCGATCGATGAACCAGCAAGCAATGAAGCTACAAGTAAATTCCACATAACCCATCCTGTCGTTGTAAACCAAAAAACAATGTCTTCATCCGTAAGATCATACTGCAGCTTCATCAATTTCATATGCTCTAATACGATTCCACCATGTCCTTGTACGATCGGTTTTGGGATACCTGTCGTTCCAGAAGAATAAACAATCCATAATGGATGATCAAAAGAAACTTTTTCAAAAGATAGTTCAGGCTCCTCTGTGAACAGTTCTGACCAGAGAGTCACACCTTCCATGTCCATTTTTTGTACATAAGGAACTACTATTGTGTGCTTTAAAGACACTATTTCTTTTTGTAATTGGGAGACAACGGACGTTTTATCAAACACTTTTCCGTTATATTGATAGCCGTCAACAGCAAATAAAACAACGGGTTCAATTTGCTGAAATCGATCAATTACACTTCTTGCACCAAAGTCCGGTGAGCAGCTAGACCAAATGGCTCCAATACTAGCAGTGGCTAAAAAAGCAATGACTGTTTCAGGGATATTGGGCATGTAAGAAACGATACGATCGCCTCGTTTCACCCCCATTTTCTTTAAAGAATGAGCGACAGCCGCCACTTTGTTTCGAAGTTCTTTCCAACTAATTTGCACCGGAGGTATATGCTCCGATCGGAAATAAATCGCTGTTTTATCTTCTTGATCGTTTGAAAATACATTTTCCGTATAACTAAGATTGGCACCTTCAAACCACTTATTCCCCGGCATCCTTCTCGTATTTAAGACTTGATGAGCGGTTTGGCCCCCTTTCACTTCACAAAATTCCCAAATAGATTGCCAGAAATTCTCGAGCTCATCGACAGACCACCTCCATAATTCAGTATATTCTGAAAAATTAAGACCTTTTGTTTCATTTAACCATTTAACATATTGACTGAGCACCGTACTTTCCTTACGCTGCATGGATGGTTCCCAAATGATTTCTCCCTCTACCATAGCTTTCATATCATCCAGCTCCTTTTAAAAGATACTTTTTCATGAGTGATCATTCACTAATATTGACAGGTGTTTCTTTAGAATGATTGATTTCCTTATTACTAGTTAAATTTAACGTCAGTATCGTCATAATCCCGATGGCTAGTAGGGCAGATAAAATAAACATTCCTTGAGTAAAAGTCACCAACCCAAAAATCATCGGGCCGACGAATCCGCCTAATGCTGCAAATGAATTCACTAAAGCGATCCCAACAGGGGCTGTAGATTCGGTGAAGAAAAAGGTCATGTAGGCGAAGAAAGATCCAGTAAATCCATATAATCCCATCGAAACAATTGTCAACATTAACACCATCATAAAGGTACTTTCTGAAAATCCACATCCAATAAACCCGATAACAGCTATGATAAAACAAACAATTAAATGGGCTTTATGTGCATTCGTTCGATCTGCATTCCACCCAACAAATAAAAGAGCTGGGATACCCATCAAGGAAGGGATCATCGCCAACCAGCCGATCTCTAAGTTAGTTGTTGCATTTTCTGATAAAGACTTAATAATCGTCGGCATCCAAAATGACAATCCATAAAGCGCTGTATAGCCAGTGAAATAAATAAGCGTTAACTTCCACACTTTCAAATCCTTTAACATCTCACTTTTTGAGGCCTTATTGATTCGTGAGCTTAGTTGTCTTTCCGCCTTCAATTCTCCCTCAAGCCAATCCTTCTCTTCTTGAGATAACCATTTCGCATCCTCAGGCTTATTTGTTAAGAAAAAAACGACAACTATCCCTAAGAGCACCGCTGGAATTCCCTGTAGAATAAACATCCACCTCCACCCTTCCATATCGAACCAAACTATATGATCAATCATCCATGTGGAGAGCGGTGCACCAATTAATCCACCAATTGGTAAAGCTAGAATAAGGGCAGCGGTTGCTCGTCCTCGTTCACTTGCTCTAAACCAATACGTTAAATATAAAATCACCCCTGGAAAAAAGCCTGCTTCAGCAACACCTAATAAAAATCGTAAAATGTATAAATGGGTCTCCGACTGAGCAAAGCCCGTTAGAATCACGATGATTCCCCATGTGATCATAATACGAGCAATCCATATGCGTGCGCCCACTTTATGCATAATCATGTTGCTAGGAACTTCAAAAAAGAAGTAGCCAATAAAGAAAATCCCAGATAGTAAACCAAATGCTTCAGCAGATAAGGCTAAATCAGCATTCATTTCTAAAGCCGCATATCCTAAATTCACTCGGTCTAAGTAAGCAACAACATACAAAACCAAGATAAATGGAAGAATACGCTTCATCGTTTTACCGATGGTTCTTTTTTCAATTGCGTGAATAGATGGATTCATAATTTTTCCTCCCGTTCTTGTCGCTTCTGGCTTACCATTCCAATTTCTTTTCAACCACCCTTGCTAAAAATGATGGTTTTCAATAAATTGTTCCCTCATTATTCTCCCTCCTTATGTAATGACTGACTAAAATATAAGCAATATTCATGCCAGTATTTTCAAGAAAAATAATGAGGCTCTTTAAAAATCTTCTTTCATCTAGTTAATGAATACGCATACAAAAAAGAGCCAGCAATCTTAAACTGCGGCTCTGTCTATAATCAAATCATGCTCTATTCAACTTATATTTACTTTCCGCCCCATCGCTCTTTAAAAATCAAATCATCCATCGAGCGTCTTTTTTCCCATTGGGCGGTCTCAAGAATAGGTTGATCGGGATAGTGATCGGTATAGCCGATGGACATTAAAGCTACTGGATCAATATGAGGAGGAATGTCTAAAATATCGCGAATGTCGTTTTTCTTGTAAAAACTGACCCATCCCATCGCTAATCCTTCTGCACAGGCAGCTAGCCACATATTTTGAATGGCGCAAGCAGTTGACAAAACATCCGTTTCTGGAATGGAATTACGCCCCAACACATGCGAGCCTCCTCTTGTCGGATCACATGTCACACAAATGGTAATCGGGGCTTCTTTTAACCCTTCTACTTTTAGGCTTAGAAATTTATTTTCCTTTTCACCTTCATAATGAACGGCAAGTGCCCTTCTCTCTTTATCAGCCGCCCATGCTAGTCGTTCCTTTACCTCTTGAGAAGAAATAATAATAAAGTTCCACGGCTGCATAAACCCGACTGATGGCGCGTGATGAGCTGCTTCTAATATGTTATTAATCAGTTCAGTTGGAATCGGTGTTGGTAAAAAACTTCTAATGTCTCTTCGTTTATAAATTACTTTATAAATAGCTTCCTTTTCTTCTTTCGTAAACATCTTTCTCCCCCTTTTATTCTACTTTATTTCAATAGTAGCACAAAACAGAGAAAGCGTTTATTAAAATCAAACGGTGTTCCAGTCAACGACTTTTACGATCGTGCTTGGAGATATGCCGTGATCTAACATGATATCCATTTTAAACATAATTGATTTTTCATTAATAATATAAAAGAAGTAAAGATATTCTCCTTGACGCCATTTCCTCCATTGCTTTTCTGTAAAGCTAAATATACTAGGAGAATCCGAAATCGCGTGCAAATACTCATCCATTTCTTTCAGAGTAAGTGCTTTCCTATATACTTTATTCACTTCACTACATACCCTATCCATGACTGCCATGGATACCCCTCCCCTTAAATATGACGACTCTATTGTCTTTAAGGATAACAGGTCCATCTTTACAAAAACTAAACATTTACACTATGAATATAATACATTCATTTTCATGATGCACTTTCAGCGAAAACCCGTCCAATCGTTCTCAAGAATTTGTCATATGCTAATAGTAATCACGTATGAAAGGAGGCACTCATTAAATGACGAATCCAACGTCTGGTTATGTGACGGATAATCGTAATCTTACAGGAAAAGGAACTCCTAATCTATTCTATGATATTGAAAATAGTCTTTTATTTGAGAGAAATGCAGAGAATATTGCCTATCAATTAACTTCAACCCAGATGCCAGCCATGATTGGTGGGTCAGTAGCTGACATTCGATTCTCAAAAGGATTTATTCGTGAACCTCACTGGCACCCAAATGCTTGGGAATTAGATTTTCTCATATCAGGATCAGCTACTGTAGGTGTGCTCGACCCGACAACAAATCATTTACAAACATTTAAGTTGACAAAAACAGGTGAAACCGTATTTATTCCAATGGGGTATTTGCACTGGATTGCTGCAGATTCAGATGAGACACGGCTTATCTTATTTTTTAATAATGATCAGTTCCAATCTCAAGAGATGTCGACCACTTTAACTAACATTCCTCTTTCGATCTATGAACAAAGCTATACGATCGATCCAAAAGTGATGAAAAAAGCATTAAAGCCACTTGATGGAACGAGTGGAGTAATTATTGGTCCCACCGAGCAATGTAAAAAATAGTCCCGATGCAGAAATAAACTCGTACAAATACCGAATGAAAGCCGAGAATGTTGATTTAACAACGTTTTCGGCTTTTTAATTTTATTTAATTTTGCTTCAAAAAAAGACTTATTATACAACCTCTTATTCTAAATTATTAATCCCATATTTTAGGACGATCAATTCCCATTATTCTCATATAGTTTAACAACTGACCTGTGTGAACAGATTCGTGATAGGCAATGCGCAATAACATATCTCCAAGTTTTTTAACATATCCACCCGCATCAAGAAGATCTATTTCTATATTGTCTAAATCGTTTATACTAATTGTTTTAATGTATTTCAAGAATTCCTCACGATAAGGCTGTGCAAATTCAAGTTCATCATCTACTGAGACAAATTCTTTTCCTTCAAAGGGATTAAACAAATTAGCTAGTGCTTTACCGCCTCTCCCTATAAGAACTTGGTGAAAAAGAAACTCCCCTTGTAATAAATGTCTAATCATTTCAGCACAAGTAAGAGCATCTTCATCCGGTTTCCAATATAACATTTCTTCGGGTATAGCTTTCCATACTTTTATACTTCTACGTCTAATTTCTTCAAAATTTAAAATTATTAAATCAGTAGCATTCATCTAAACTCCCCCTTTTCACCAAAAGTTCAGGGTGAATTATACCATATTTTACCTTAATAACAAAGAGTATGCGCTTATAAATTTACAGAAAGCAACCATTTGTATTGAAATAAATCACACTTATCCAAAAAAACTAATACGCTAATACAAGAAAGAAGGGATAATCGAAATGAATGAAGATCATATAATTGATTCCGCCATTGTTTTATTGGATATTTTTGTTATTATTCTCATTGAAGATAATCCAGTTCTGGGGATCGTTTTAGTGGCGCTTTTAAAAATAGTAACAGAGGACCGGCTTATACGAATTTTATTCATTTTGCTAATTATCATTTTAAGTGAAGTTGCAAGAGAGCCAGGTGAGTCTTGCAAGTGAGAGCTGATCACCGAAAAAGTAATATCTACATGTAAAGAGTATAAAGCTCTCTATATGTAGATATCTTTATAGGTGTCATCCCTTTCTCTTGTTTAACATTTTAAAGTGTTGAACAGATTGATGCTCTAATGTTTTTCTTACTTTTGTTTCATTACATTATTCGCTCGATAAATCATTTCCCACACTTCTTCCCTTGTAGCTGGTCGAAGTGGGTACGTGCCATCACTTATTCCCTGTTGCTTCACCCATTGTTGAGCCGCTTGAAATTGTGGACTAGCAAGGACAGTTTTCTCATATAGTTCTTGTCCTTTTCGTTCTAAACTCGCTCCTTTCGCAATCCCTTCTGCATACGCTTGTGCTACCCCTAATAAAAACTGTTGATTTTTCAGCAACTTAGCTTCTTCCAGATTACTAATGAATAGATTTTCTCCTAGAACAGCCGGCATGTTCGTTTCTCGTAATACAGCAAAGTTAGACTCTTTCATTTGACGATCTTTGCTACCGTAAGACTTCATAAATGACATGACGGCTTCATGAACATCGACTTGAAATTGTAATGTTTTCCCTTGTGTACCTGGATATCTATACGACTCAAAACCATTCGCAGACGAATTTGTACTACTATTCACATGAAATGAAATGAAAAAATCAGCACCCGCCTTGTTTGCCATTGTTGCTCGATCTGAAAGCTCTACGAATGTATCCGTCATTCGGGTATAACTCACCTCACATATATAATGATCAATCAAATGTTTGCCTGTCTGTAATGCGAGAGTTAAAGCAATCTCCTTTTCTAATACCCCATTCCCAATAGCCCCAGCATCCTGCCCTCCATGACCAGCATCTAGCCAAATATGAACCATCATTTCCCCTCCTAAAATAGTATATTCACGACTTGTTTGCTATAAATATAATATTTATCCCATTTTCAACAATCATTTTTAAAAATAGATTTATTCCCTAAAAAAAGCCCTAGGGAAACCTAGGACTTTGTTTTACATTTTAAAGCGATGGACAGACTGTTGTAGCTCTAACGCCAGTTTACTTAATTGCTCAATCGCTTTCGTATTGTCTTTTGATGATTGTAATTGCTGTTCAGATAGTCGAACGACTTCGCTTGTCGCGTTAGCTGCTTCTCTTGAAATATCCGCCATTTCTCCTACGGAAGCCGTCACCTCTTCAGAACTAGCTGACATCTCTTCTGCCGTCGCTGAAACTTCTTGAATTTGCGCCGCTACCTGTTCAACTGAATGAAGAATATGCATGAATGCTTCCCCTGCTTCAACTGTCAATTGAATGCCGCTTTCAACTTCGGTTTCACTTTTCTCAATAACTGAAGCTGAGCGAGTAGTCGCCTGTTGCATTGTTGTAATTAGACTAGCAATTTGATCAGATGATTGTTTCGATTCCTCCGCGAGTTTTCGTACCTCTTCCGCCACAACCGCAAACCCTTTTCCATGTTCTCCTGCTCTTGCTGCTTCAATCGCTGCATTTAACGCCAATAAATTCGTTTGCTCGGAAATTTGAGTGATGACCGAAATAATTTGACCAATTTCAGCGGAATGCTCGTTTAAATTTTTAATTTCACTGACACCATCTTGAACGGATGCTCGAATTGAATTCATTTGTGAAATGACGTTCTCTAACATCTCTCGTCCTTGTTGCGCTTCTTTCGTTGCTTGGACGGACATTTCCGATACATCGGCTGAACTTTCAGCCACACGTTGCACCCCTAGCGAAATTTCCTCCATCGCTCGTGCCGTTTCTTCCGAGCTTTGCATCTGTCTATCTGAACCATTAGCGACATGAGCCATTCGACGCGTCACTTCTGTCGTCGAGTGTTCTGCTTGTTCAGAATGAGCCGCCATTTGTTCACTTGCGGAAGCCAAATGACTGGAGCCTTCGCTAATATGACGTAATAAGTTTTTCAAGGAATCGGTCATCTTATTAAAGCTGCTCGCTAAATCTGCAATTTCATCTTTTGAAGTGACCTCCACAGACTCCGTCAAATCACCTTCACTTACTTTTTGTGCAGCGTGTATTAGCTTTTTCAGTGGAACGGTGATACTTCTAATAATAAAGAACACGATGATTCCACCAACGAAGATAGAGGTGACAACTACGAGTAATGTAATATTGAAAATTGGCTTTGCTTGTTCATCGACTTCAGATAACGCATATGTACCTACCACTTTCCAGCCTGTTGCTTCATTCGATTCAAAAACAAACCGTTGATCCCCTCTTTTTTCCGTTGCGATAAAGCTTCCCTTCACGTCCGTTAGCTGGCTAGTTATTTGCTCATTTAATGAATAGCTATCCTCTTTTTGCTCTGGGTGAAATAACACTTCGTTATTAGCATCTGTTATAAATAAATAGCCTTTCTCACCGATCTGCTGGTTTAATACTTCTTCTTTTAAGTGATCTACCTTATAATCAAAGGCAATGACTCCACTGCCATCTTCTAAAGAGTGAGCTATCGAGACGACCGTCACTTTAGACATTGCATCCTCATAAGGCGAAGTGACAATCGTTTCTCCCTTATGTTTCATCGCTTCTTTATACCATGGTCGTTCCGTTGCTACATAATCAGCTGGAATCTCTTCCTTCGGCTCTCCGTGATAAACTCCCGTCTCAAACCCAACAAAAGCTGACATAATATTAGGATTTGATTTCTTGAACCTTTTTAATTGTGCTTGCAATTGTGGCGTAGCTTTTGTAGTTCCCATTGACTTAGAAACGGTTTTACTTAAAAAGCTCACTTTCTCTTTTTCTTTTGAGAACACTTGATTAATCAGTTCGTTCGACAATTGCACTTGCGAATTGGCTTGCTTACTCATTTGAGCTTCAATTTGATTTTTAGCAGACAAAAATGAAAAAACACCAATACTAATACTTGGTATGAATAAAATAACAACTGCAAAAATAATCAATTTTTTCCGAATAGACAACCGGGTCATCCAAACACTCCTCCTATTAGTAAATATCTACTAATAAATAGTACTGAAGATAACCCGAGCTTACAATATTAAAAAATGGGAAAATATTTATTTTTATTTTTCTAATTATTCTATTTTTTATAAAAGTAGAATCTATTCAATTACTTTTCTTTTCTTTTTTCGAGCATATTTTTAGAGCCGCTGTACAAACCAGAAGCTGACAGTCCTAGTATCAATCCAACTAAAATTCCTTGTTTCACTCCTTGATCAAGATAAAACACGCCAAACAACATTCCGAAAAACACAGCAACGATCGGGCTATATTTCGTTGGCAATCCAATTTTTTTGAATAATTCTACCACACCTAAAATTAGCGGAATAATGACCATATTATATATATCCAATATTTCTCACCTCCTAACATAGTTTATGCGTTGTTTTGTTAGGAGTAACGGCGTTTTCATCGCCTGATTTTATGGTAAAATGAAGCGTAAACGAATACATAAAAGGATAGGGAAAACATATGACTAATCAAACACCAAAGAAAAAGCTTTTTATCGAATATGCATACATTGTGATCGGTTCCGTTTTAGTCGGTTTGTCGTATAATATGTTTTTGTTGCCGGCTAAATTAGCAGCTGGTGGCGTCTCCGGTATTAGTACGATTTTATACGAGGTCTACCAATTTAATCCTGCCTATGTCCAATGGATCATTAACCTCCCCCTATTTGTGTTAGGTATTCTCCTATTAGGAAAGGATTTCAGTTTTAAAACGTTAGTCGGGATATTTTTCGTACCTTTCACAATTTGGATCAGCGCCGATATTCCGTTTAAAATTGACAATCCTTTGCTAGCGGCTATATACGGCGGGATGATGTTGGGCGTTGGGCTTGGGATTGTCTATCGTGGAAAAGGGTCCACCGGAGGGACAGCGACACTTGCCCAGCTATTAAAAAAATACACTGGTCTATCAAGCGGCTACTCACAGCTCATTGTCGACGGCTTCGTCGTGGCTGCCTCTGCGATCGTCTTTAACTTAGAGCTAGCCTTATATGCAATGATGTCGATTTATGTGACAAGTAAAGTGATTGATTTTGTTCAGCTACAATCTTCTTCCTCTAAGCTCGTTCTCATCATTACCGAGCAAGAAGAAGTGATTCAATCGATGATTAAAGATGAAGTGGATCGAGGCTTTACGAAAGTTCATTCATTTGGAGGGTATTCCAACAAAGAGAAAACGTTAATCCTCTCCGTCATGGAACAGCAAGAAGCCATTTACTTAAAAAAATTACTGCAGGAGCAAGAACCAACCTCCTTTGTCGTGTTCCTCAACGCTTCGGAAATTTTAGGGCGTGGATTCTCTTTATCGAAGATTTATGAATCTGGACAGTAACATCCAAATAGAAAACGCCGAGACGCTACAACTAGTGGTGACTTGGCGTTTTTTTACCTAAAGTTTTATGAAAAGGAGAGAATTAAATGAATAGACGGAAAAGCCTGTTTCTTCTAATCTTGATGCTGTCTTTTTTATTAGCTGCTTGCCAATCACTGGATGAAAAATTAACAGAAAAAGCAGAGACTCAAAAATTAACCCACTCGCAAAATGGAATTTCTATTCGTATAGACAAAGAACAGTATCCAGTCTCAGTCGATGAATTAGTCGTTACCATAAAAAATTCAACGGATAAAGATATCAATATTCCAAGCGAAGCTTCGATTGAAAAGAACATAAATGACGTATGGTATCAGATACCAAAGAAAGAGAATAAACGAGAAGAGGCTGCACAAAAGGTCCTTCTGGCACAAAAAACAACAAAAGAGACCTTTTCACTTGATCATTTAGAAGAAAAGCTTGATTCAGGTCATTACCGAATTATACTTCCATTTTATAAAGATAATAAGCTTTTTTATCTTACTGAACCATTTGAATTAGTTGAACAGTAAAATAAACATCGTTTAAAAAGTTATAAATCTACCTTCAATTTATGGTGCTGTCCAGTATGCAATCGTCATATTTATATTCTCTCCCCATCACCATATCCTATTTTTAACCAAACAAAAGGAGCTGTCCGAAAAGGGAGGATTCAGCTCAAAAAGTGAAAAAGCTAAAACCCAAGAATGCTGCTAAATCAACATTCTTGGGTTTTTAATTTTGGTGTATATCAGTCGAAATTAGACTTTTTAGACAGCCCCCTTATCTTACACTTTAAAACGATGCACAGAGTGTTGTAGTTCTAGTGCTAATTCACTTAATTGTTCAATCGCTTTCGTATTGTCTTTCGAGGATTGCAACTGCTGTTCAGATAATCGGACTACTTCATCTGTAGTTTGCGCTGCTTCTTTTGAAATATCCGCCATTTCTCCTACGGAAGCGGTCACTTCCTCTGAGCTAGCTGACATCTCTTCTGCCGTCGCTGAAACTTCTTGAATTTGCGCCGCTACCTGTTCAATGGAATCAAGGATATGAATAAACGTTTCTCCCGCATCCGCTGTCAGCTCGATGCCACTCTCTACTTCATTTTCACTCTTTTCAATAATGGAAGTAGAAAGAGTTGTTGCCTGCTGCATCGTTGTAATCAAACTTGTGATTTGGTCCGCTGATCGTTTCGATTCCTCCGCTAGCTGGCGCACCTCGTCAGCTACAACAGCAAAGCCTTTTCCGTGCTCTCCTGCTCTTGCCGCTTCAATCGCGGCATTTAATGCCAATAAATTCGTTTGCTCAGAAATTTGAGTAATGACCGAAATAATTTGACCGATTTCAACAGAATGCTTGTTTAAATTTTTAATTTCACTAACGCCCTCTTGAACAGACGTTCGAATCAAATGCATTTGTTCAATCACATCGTCAAGCATTTCTCGTCCTTTTTTTGCTTCTTTCGTCGCTTCGACGGACATTTGCGATACATCTGCTGAACTTTCCGCGACACGTTGAACGCCGATCGAAATCTCTTCCATCGCTCGTGCCGTTTCTTCTGAGCTTTGCATTTGTCGATCGGAACCACTGGCGACATGCCCCATTCGGCGCGTCACTTCCATCGTCGATTGTTCTGCTTGCTCGGAATGAGCAGCCATTTGTTCGCTAGCTGACGCTAAGTGATCGGAGCTTTCGCCAATATGACGCAATAGCGTTCGCAAGGAATCGGTCATCGAATTAAAACTATTGGCTAAATCCGCAATTTCATCTTTAGACTTGATCGTAACAGACTCTGTCAAATCACCTTCACTCACTCTTTGCGCAGCCTGCATCAGCTTTTGCAACGGAGTGATAATACTTCTAACGAGGAAGAATACGATTATTCCACCAATAATGACCGAAATAACAACGACGAGTAACGTCATATTAAAAATCGGCTTTGCTTGTTCATCCACTTCTGATAACGCATATGTACCTACGACTTTCCAACCTGTCGCTGGATTCGTTTCGAGAATAAATCTTTTTTCTTCTCCTTTTTCGGTAGCAACAAACGACCCTTTCCAATACTTTGCTACCTTACTTTGTAACCCTTCATTTAATATATATCCCTTTTCTCCTAACTGAGGATGAAACAATACTTCATTGTTCTTATTAACAACAAATAAATAACCTTTTTTACCAATCGTATTTTTTAGAATTTCCTCTTTCAAATGCTCAACTTGATAGTCAAAAGCAATAACTCCACTGCCATCCGCTAGCATATGAGCAACGGTCACCACTGTCGACTGAGTAACCGCGTCAACATACGGTGGTGTAATAATACTTTTTCCTTTATTCTCTACCGCTTCTTTGTACCAGGGACGTTCTTTAGGAATAAATCCAGCAGGAGTTGTCTGCCTAGGTGCATTTCGATAAAAGCCGGTATCAAACCCGACAAACACTGCTAAAATATCAGGATTAGATGCTTTAAACTTTTGCAAGCTCGTCTGCAGTTTCGCCGCCCCTTTTTCACTTCCCATCGACTTCTGGACAATTTCACTTAGAAATTTCGCTTTCTCTTTTTCTTGTAAAAAAGTTTGATCTAACAATTGATTCGACAGATGAACTTGCGATTGAGCTTGCTCCTTCATTTGCGAATCTATTTCTTTTTTTGCAGACATAAAAGAAAATATCCCAATACTACAGCTTGGAATGAATAAAATAATGACTGCAAATATAATTAATTTCTTGCGAATCGTCAATCGATTCATGATGCCATTCCTCCTAAGTATAATCATCCATAATTTGATACTAATGGAGGTAACCCAGGTTGACAATATAATGCCTGGAAGTCTCTTAATTAAATATATTCACAATTTTTTAACACAAAAAGAGACTGCGCAAAACAGTCTCTTATTACCTATTATTCTAGCTTATGAAACTTTTGTTTCTTCCGGAGTTTCTACTTCTGGCGTAGGTGTTTTATCTTCTACCTCTGGAGTCTCTACTTCTGGCGTAGGATCTATCTCCTCTACTTTTGGTGCTGTTGCTTGTTCAACAAGTGACTTTAAACGTTTGATTTCATCTTTAGCTAGTTGCTGCAATTGTTTTGATTTTTCTTCCAACGCTTTGTAGTCTGTTGCATTCTTTTTATCTTTTTTCTTAGAAACTGCAATTTGCTTATCAATCGCGCGTAATTTATTGATTTCTGCTTTTAACTTTCCAGCATAGCTACTGTATTTTTTATTAACCACTCGTTTGTCGAACTGAGCTTCGGCTTTTCCCTCTTCATTGACCTTGAAAGTAGCATCGATTGCTTTTGTGATATTGTTAATTGTTGCTTCTGAAGTGTTTAAACGTTTTTCAATTACTTTGCCTTGTTTTGACTTGATGATGGCTTTTTTCTTTTGTTCCTTCTTCTTTTCTACTTGCGGTTTTGCGTGTTCTGGCGCTTTAGCACTCACCATGGAAACCATTGAGGTGCAAATTTCCTTAAAAGAACAATAAAACTTCAATCATTATATATTAAAAAAAGATAAATTTAAGAAAGAACACATGACTTTAATTGCGGTTCTTATTACTTATATGATGTTGACAATCAACAAAATCACTAAAAAGAAAACAGCAGGAAAAGAACTATACAAGCTCATTTTTTTACGTCCGTGATAAAAAGCAGGGTTCGTTTCATACTTCTTGCTAATAGGATGAGATAAAATGACTTGATCCCATAGACTAATCATCCAACCGCGAATAAAGAAGCTAAACCCAATAAGGATCAGTACCTTAAATAAGATCGGTGGGACAACGACGATCGCCGCTCCCGTTACAGAAACTAAACGAAAATAACCACTTAAATAGGTAAAATTGCGAATGAGTATTTTAATGAAAAGTTCCATAAGTCCATGCTCTTCCGTTCGCCGTTTAAAAATTCGCTTAGACTGTCGGAATAGAAACGGCTTTTTTCGTTTGACTACTTTCGGCTTCTCCATATCAGGTGATAGTTGAAAAATAGAATTCATCATTTTCGAGCGTAATTCATTCTCTTTTCTAACTTCCTCGTGAAAATAGGTTGTTGTCCTCGCTCTTGGCAACAAAAGCGCCAACGCCACGCTGATCAACAAAATCGCTACGGCAATCGAATAAATCGGTTGATAGATAATCACAGGAAAAATCGATAAATGCCCAAACAGCAGCACGATAAAAACAATCACTTGATAAACCTTTTGCTTCCAGCCCCCGTCTTTCAAAAAGAACACCGTCTGAATCGCCATGATGAAGGCAGTCCCACCAATTAATAAAAGCAAAAAGCCAACGATTTCACTTGTCGCTAATGAGAAATGAAACAATAAAAAAGGCAATAAAACGAGCGTCAACAGCAAGCTTTTCAACACCGCTTGACCAACTGAATAAGCTAACGCCCACTGCTTCATCCGAATAAACTTCGGCCGATGCTTCAACAAGAAGAGTCCATCGGCTTCTTGCACATATGTACGATTTTGCCCAAACCAGCAAAAGGTATAAGCGAGAAAATTTAAGAAAAAAAGGGTAAACTGATCACTCCATTCAGGTATTTCCATCCACCACGAACGATAAATGATCCCCCCTGCGACCATAGCTGGAATGGCGATATAAAGTAGCACTGTCCAATCCAAAATCGATTTCCACATTTTATACTTAGATCTACCATTTCTTTTGATCCGATCGAGCAACAGTTGCCAACTATGCATGCCGCTCACCTGCAATTAGCTGGTGGTAACACTCAAATAAAGATGCTTCTGGCTGTTTGCTCGTCGCTTGCAGCTGTCCTAATGTTCCATCCGCTAAAAGCTCCCCTGAATTAATGAATAAAAAGCGGTCACACACTTTTTCCGCTGTATCTAGGACATGGGTACACATCAAAATTCCTGCCCCTCGCTCTTTTTCTTGCCGAATGAGCTCCAATAATATTTTCGTCGCGATCGGATCTAATCCGATGAAAGGTTCGTCAATAATCAAAAAGTCTGGCTTCGTCATAAATGCTAGGATAATCATCGCTTTTTGCTGCATCCCTTTTGAATAAGTATTCGGTAGCTCATGAAGATGCGGGCTCATATGAAACAACTCTAATAATGGCGTCACCCTCTCCGTCACCACTTCATCGGTCAACTGCTCCATCGCCGCAACAAAATCAATATGCTCCTGCAACGTACACTCATCATAAAAGACTGGCTGCTCCGGCAAATAAGATAGACTCATCTTTTCCTCTTTGACGATCTCTCCTTCAAAAAAGGGCATTAACCCAAGTATACTTTTAATCGTCGTACTTTTTCCCGCCCCATTCGCACCAATCAAGCCAACTAATTCCCCTTGACCAATTGAGAACTGAATATCTGCAACCTTCGTTTCATTCGGTTCATAACCTGCTCGTTTAATATGTATTGATAATAACGACATGCTTACTCCACCTTTACTCCCTACTCTTTCCTCTTATATACGGAAAATATTGATAAAAGTTTCTATTATTTTTCCATATTTCTTTGCTATTTTCATGAATAAATGATAAATTTATTCATAAGTTCATAAAAAGGAGATGTTAAACGTTGGCGAAGTTTACAAACGAGGAAAAAGAAAAGATCTACCGTTCATTGTTAGAACAGGGCAGACAGTTATTTTCTACCCACGGTTTGAAGAAAACGAGCATTGGTGATTTAACGAAAGCCGTCGGAATTGCTCAAGGATCTTATTATTTATTTTTTCAATCGAAAGAGGAGCTTTATTTCGCTGTGTTAGAGCAGGAAGAAGAAACGATTCGCACGTATTTGGTAGAAAAATATTTTTCTACTGGAGCGTTCAGCAAAGAACAATTTCGAGAATTTTTACGGGAATCATTTGCGATTATGGAGAAAAATCCTTTTATCCAGCAACTCCATCAAGATGGCTTACTAGAAACCTTATTCCGTAAGCTTCCTGCTGACAAGCTAGAACAGCACTTTGCTGATGACTCCGCATTTTTATTGCCGTTTATTCAAGAAGCACAAGCAAAAGGCGTGATCGTACAAAAAGAGCCTGAAACGATTGTCAGTCTGATTCGTTCCATCGTGTTGCTTTCATTGCAAAAAGAAAAAATCGGGGCCAATCACTATGAAGAAACGATTGAATTACTGATCGAACTCGTGACGAATGGACTGATGAACCCATGATTCACGTTCAACAATTAACATTTACGTATCCAGGTAAAAAGCAGCCGACGATTAAGGGGATTGATTTTCAAATTGGAAAAGGAGAAATCTTTGGATTTTTAGGACCTTCTGGTGCTGGAAAAAGCACGATTCAAAAGATATTGATTGGACTATTGAAGAATTATCAAGGGAAGGTAACCGTTTTAGGAAAGGAATTGCGAGAAACAAAAAATGATTATTACGAACAGATTGGTGTCGCTTTTGAATTTCCTAACTTCTATAGTCGATTAACAGCCCTTGAAAACCTGTCTCTGTTTGCTTCTTTATATAGAAAGAAAACAGCCGATCCGCTTGAACTATTGGATCAAGTCGGTTTATTACAAGACGCGCACACTAAGGTGAGTGATTTTTCTAAAGGGGTGAAAATGCGCTTAAATTTATGCCGTGCTTTACTGAATCACCCGGACATTTTATTTCTAGATGAACCGACATCGGGTCTTGATCCAGTAAATTCCAAAGTAGTAAAAGACATTCTATTTCAATGGAAAGCCGCTAATAAAACAGTGATTTTGACGACCCATAATATGAGCGCTGCCGAAGAACTTTGCGATCGCACAGCCTTTATTGTCGATGGGCAAATTCGTCTCATCGACTCACCGCAGGCGTTGAAAATACAGTATGGGAAAAAGAGTGTTCGTGTTGGATATAGAGAAAAAAATGAACGAAAAACAAGCGAATTCCCGATGCATGGCCTCGATCAAAACCAATTATTTTTACAGCTATTGAAGGGAAACACGATCGAAACGATGCATACGATTGAACCGTCTTTAGAGGAGATTTTCATTCAAGTGACTGGGAGGGAGTTATCGTGAGGCTCGCTTCAGCCTTATTTTATGATGTGAAATTACAATTCCGCCACGGGTTGTATATCGCTTATTTTCTTATTAGCCATTTCTACATTCTTTTATTATTTCAATTGCCTGCCTCTTATCGAGAAACAGCTAACGTGTTACTGACATTCTCGGACCCTAGCATGCTCGGCTTTTTCTTTATTGGCGGGCTTGTGCTATTAGAAAAAGGACAGCATATTCATGATCCATTGTTTGTCACACCATATAAACCAGAGGAGTATATTCTGTCAAAAACGATGTCGTTGATGATACTATCAGTCGTTTCTTCTTTGTATATTCACATCGTTACCTTTGGATTTTCGAGTTCATTATTTTTATTTACGCTCGGTGTCCTGTTGACTTCTATGATCTTTACTTTACTCGGATTAGCAGTAGCTATACGGTGTGAAACAGTCAATCAATTTTTCTTACGATCTGTTCTCTACACAGTCGTGTTCTGTTTGCCACTTCTTTCTTACATAGGAATATGGGATGCTAACTGGATGATATGGCTACCTACCTATGCCTCCCTTCTATTATTGCGTTCGGTCTTTGAACCGATTAGCGTTTCTACCATTTTATACTGTAGCGTCACCTTATCGGGGTGGCTTGCCTTCTCGTTTTGGTTAGCCCAACGATCTTTTTATCAATCAATTATTCTAAAAACCGGAAAGGGGCGAACATGATGACCGCCATTAAATCATTATTGCGAATGGACGCGAAACAAATGTACCGCGATCCGATGTTTATGTTGATTTTCTTTGCCCCCTGCTTACTTATTATGTTTACACGATTTGGTGTACCTTTCATCAATGAAGCATTGGAACGGCAGTTCAATTGGGAGCTAACAAATTTCTACCCATTGATTGTGAGCTTTACGATGCTGCTCATTCCACTTATGATTGGAGTCATAACAGGCTTTATGATGCTCGATGAACGAGATGAATCGATCATTCATTATTTTGCCGTCACTCCACTTACGAAAACGGGTTATTTTCAATACCGTTTAGCCATCCCTATCGCTTTAACAATTCTATTTAGTACACTTTTTCTTTTCTTTTCATCACTAGATGCACCGAACATCACCGTTATTTTGTTTCTCATTCCGATGCTCGCTTTAGAAGCGGCGATCATCACGTTATTTCAAGCCGCTTTTGCTGCGAATAAAATTGAAGGGCTAGCTTTGTCAAAAGGAATTGGTTTAATCGTCTTCGCTCCCTTTATTGCTTATTTTCTAGTGCTTCCGTGGCAGCTGATCGGCAGTCTCATTCCCACCTTCTGGCCAGCGAAGCTATACTTAATTGGCGTTGACCATTTGCCAACGTTTCTTCTGCTGTGGCTAATTGGTATGCTGTATCATGGTTTTCTTTTTCGATTACTAATGAAGAAATTTTTAAGTCGGGTGGATTGAATAGCTGTGTGAAAAGAGTGCTGATTGAAGGATCTTTTTCCCAATTGGAAAGGTATTTCGCAATATTTGTCGAAAGGATGATAAAAAGGAGTGATTGAAATTGAGTGGCGCCATTGTACATTTAGTGATTTTAATTCCATTTTTAATATTTGCAATCGCATTGTCTAAAGGAAAAGGTGCCTTTCTGCTCGCTGGATATAACACCATGTCAGAAAACGAAAAAGAAAAATATAATGAAGCAGAACTTTGCCAGTTTATGAGTAAAATTATGTACGGCATTTGCCTTAGTCTATTACTATGGGCATTCAGCGAATTATTCAATCGCCCATTTCTGTTTATCATCGGCCTGATTTTATTTGTCAGCCTTATCGTGTTTGCCCTAGTGTACGCTAATACGGGAAATCGGTTTAAAAAATAGATAGAGATTGATCTTAAGGCTGGGGATTGAATGATGAATTCTGGATTTGTCTATGAACTCGATCCTTCTTTCGGCTTAAAGGTCCATGTTATTGGGCACAGTTAATACAAAACAATGAAATAAAATAACACAATTTTTCCGAATCGCTTCACAGCCACTCCACTAAGAAAACGGTTGCCCCATTATCTTATGGGACAACCATTTTTTGATCAATCAGTTTTGCTATTTTAATTTGCTTACCTTAAAAATTCCCAAAATGCTTTCGATGTCCCCATCTAACCTAATCGTTTTAATATTTGATAGATGGTAGACTCAAACTCCATGAAACCTAAGTAAGAAGCCACATCATGAAACGGTAATAATTGAGAAGCGAAAAAACCACCTATTCCATTTTCACGGTCAATCCAATAGTATAGGTTACCAAGTCCCGCCCACATTAATTGGCCTGCAGGACGTCCTGTTGGAGTTGGGTCCTCATTTACTTGAAAAGTGTAAGCCCATGATTTTCGAACACTAGGATAAAACTCACCCGCGTTAGTTAGTGAAGGGTCAGATGTAATCCAGCCACCGCTCTGTTTATTTCCAAGCCCGTTCTGAGACATTTTTGCAACTATTTCTGGTTTTAGAATACCGGCACCGTCATTTAGGATCATCCGGATAAACTTCATGTATTCGCCAATGCTAGCATACAATCCATGTCCACCCATGTCCATTTCAGGAGGGTTCGGAAAAACAAGATCCGGTTGTGCTGTGATACTGCCATCCTGGAAGCGCATGTGAATAGTTGCAAGACGCTCTTTCATTGATGGAGTCAAAGTGAAGCCGATGTCCGTCATACCAAGAGGCGTAAAAATATGCTCAGCCATCACTTCGCTCAGTCGTTTACCCCGTACAGCTTCGACAATTTTACCGACCCAGTCTAGGTTGACGCCATAGTTCCAGCGTTCTCCTGGATCAAATAGAAGCACACTTTTAATTGAATCGAAGGTATTTGTGAGAATTGAAGGTGTTTCCTTGGCCACACGATATTTTTGATCTTCATGACTGAAGAAATCATAACCGAAGCCCGCCGTATGGAGCATTAGCATATTAATTGTAATGTCGGTCTTTGGTTCCCTAAGTTTTGGATTCCCATTACTATCGAACCCTTCAAGAACTTTAATCTCAGAAATCTCTGGAACATATTTCTTAGCTGGATCGTCCAGATTCACCTTTCCTTCATCAACCAATTGCATTAATGCTGCACCAGTAATAGCTTTTGTAGTCGAAAATAGGGTAAACATCGTGTTAGTTGTCATTGGTGTTTCCTTACCAAGTTCACGTACTCCAGCTGCACCTTCGTAAATATTCCCTTCACGATCAGTTACCATTGCAACAACTCCTGGTATCCCTCCAGCCCTCCCTACAGCATTCTGCAAAACATTGTCAAGAGAATTCTTGAGATCATTCATGACTGCTTGTCCCATCATAATCTTCACCATCTCCTTTTTTAAATTTCTGATATTTTCTATATTTTCTGAATATTTAACCTACTTAAGGAATACCATATGGGATATATCTTGTCAACTTTTGAACATCTAACATCCTCTGATTAGGCGTGAAACATTTCATTAGAGGTAACCAAGAAGGTATAACAAAATAAAAACAGGAGATACATATCGTCTTCTCCTGTCAAGACAAATTATTAATCTATATTTTATTTCTCACTTTCTTCTAGCGAGAATTAGATGATTGGCA